>JBNLBS010000013.1:0-104471 GCA_050303415.1 Methylococcaceae bacterium
GCCTTTCTTTTTGCCGTTACTGGTGCGTTCACTTTTAACGCAACGGCAGTACGATGCATAGTGGCCGACCTCGCTGAACCGATCAATGTCGCCGGTTTCCAGTACGATAGTTGACCCTAAGATCGGACCAACACCCGGTATGCCGTTAAGTACCGAAAAGGCTTGATTCGTTTTCATCGCGGCCATCACGGTTTGTTCTAAGCGCACGATTTCTGCGTGTGTGGCTCGATAGACGCTCAGGTGCGATTCAACCGCTAACTGGGTGAAGGCATCCGGTAAACTCGGTTGGAAGTCGGGCTTTTTTAACCGGTTGCAACTGATTCGAATACCCGTACTTCGCCAAATTTGGCTTTGAATGCAAATCAACTGCCGACTGGCGGTTCTGACCAGTTGCATGCGTCGCCGCAATACATCGCGTAAGGCTCTTTGTTCGCGTGGATAAATGTATCCCGTTTTTAATAACCCTAAGCGCATCAGGTGGGCTAACCAAAAAGCATCGTAGCGATCATCGGTGTATTTCAAGCCCTCATATTGTTTAATTCCGGCCGGATTCACCAAGTGCACAAGATAATTTTCATCTTGCAAACCGTCCACCAACCAGTACCAGTTAAATGTGGATTCTACGGCAATACCGGCCAATTGATCCTGATAAGGTTTTAATAAGGTTTTAATAGTGCAAGCGTTTGATTCAAATCATTATCGATTCGTCGCTCCTCCAGTCGTTTATCATTATCATCAATCACGACCACCACATGATTATTTGAATGTAAATCAATTCCACAGTACAGTGTCATGTCAGTCTCCTCATAAAAGATGTTGAGCAACCTCAGTGTAACTCACTGGGGCTGAGGAGGCTGGCTAGAGGATTATCAGACTCGATTGATACTTTTACGTGTACAAAAGAATTGTGGTATTGCAGTAGTTCAACATCTTTATCTGGGCATTTTTCTTATTGTATTTTAGAGTCGGGTAGAATGGTCGGTGCACGTGGTTTTTCGATTGATTATGATGATAATTGTCCCACGTAGAATTCATCGCAGCACCCGGGTGTCTTTTAGAACGTTCCGACGAAATTAAAGGGGTCAATTGCATTATGTTGGCTAGGTTGATTTAATTAACTGGATTTTTATTCCATTGGAAAAAAACTAATGAGTTTTAAAAATGATCAGTTTTATGCATTATAAATACTGGATTATATTAAGTCTTGGGTTGCTGGTTACAGCCTGTGGGGAATCTAAATCAAGAACCGTCTTTGATGTTAATTCATTATTATGTGTGCCGAGACCTGTTCCACCCATTTTAAACACTAGTCAGGCAATTTGCTTTGCTGCCTATCTTGATAACGTTAGTAAGGTACTGTTAAAGGCTCAACATATAGCCGGATATAAGCGCTGGAAGGTTATCGCATATCATGACCAAGATGATGACTTTTGGACAGTACAGATTCGTTCTACCGGAAATATATTTCCCGGTTATCGTTGTACTTTGATATTTACAGAAAAGGGTGAGCCTAAAAAGCCAAATATTCCTATGGTTCAATGTGGTTACAATAAGTAGTCAATGTTTTGCACCGGGTTTTGATGGTGCCTTTTTTACTGGTTAATCCGGATTTTGATTTCTATATGATTTTATTTTGCCGGCGATACGCTTTTTGGCATCTTCGGGTAGTTTTAAATTTTTTCCATGTTGATCAAGATTGGATAAGGTGTACTGGATAAAGTTGATCTGTTGGCTGTATAACTTGCAGCTTTTACATAGTAATAAGTGAAGTTTAAATTCCAAACGTTGACGCCAGGGCAGCTTGGTATCTATTTGTTTGGAGGCTAATTCGATGATCTGGTTACATTTCAACATGGTGTTTTACTGGTGGTCGAACCATTTAATATCAAGGCATTGGCGTAATTTCATTCGGGCTCTGGATTGGGTAACCCATAATTGATTGGTCGAGTTAAAGCCTAAAACATCACAACAGTCTTCGCTGGAAACATCACTCATGGTTTTAAGCATCAATAAATCTATGGTTTGTTGAGGCAGGCGTTCCAGACATTGAATAAATACCTGCCAGAATTGTTGATCAGTTAAATTGCGCTCAGGTGTTTCCCATTCATTCATATCTATTTGCCAGTGTCCTTTTTTGTCGAATAAGTAGTTGAGCAGGTCTTCATCGTCTTGTTCAGTGTTATTAAATGAGACTGTTTCATGGCGGTTTTTTCGATAAAAATCGATAATTTTGTGTTTTAAAATGCCGGTCAGCCAAGTGCTGACGGAGGATTTATTGTTGAAGTTTTTATAGGCCTTAAGGCCAGCCAATAGTGTTTCCTGAACCAGGTCTTCGGCTGTTTCTTTAGATCTGACTCTGAGCAGGGCATAACGATAAAGTTTGTCACCATATACCTCCAGCCATTGTTCCGGTTTATGCAATGTTGATTGGGGCATGTTGTTTTTATGTGGATGCAAAACAGTGAGTATAGTTGATAACATGCAAATTAATCAGCCTGTACCTGCTTTTAACAGGTACAAGCAATAAAACCTAGAACTGTGAGCTTATCTGACAGAAGAAAGTATTATTTTTTGTCGCCGCATTTTCCTTCTGTATTTTTATCGGTCGCCATTTTTTTATTGGCGCATTTACCTTCTTGGGCTTTATCTTCAGCTGCTGGAACGGCCATTTTGCCGCCACATTTTCCTTCCCCGCATGCACCGTCTTTCATTTTTTTATTGTCACCCTGATCGGTATCGGCTTCAGCCAGGTTCATATAACCGGAAGATAATTCGGTTAAGGCAAAAGGGTTGTTATCAGCAATAACAGCAGTTGAAGCTAAACCGGTTACTAATGATGCGCCGATAGCAAAAGCAGATGTATTGAGTTTTTTCATGATTATTCCTGTTGATGGTTAAAAAGCCAGACTTCATTATCGTTATGTGTCGATAACGAAGTTGTTGGTTAGTCGTTGGTGGTATGCAAACCTTACAAAGAAATTATTGCGCGAGCCACCTGAGATAGTCGTTGTGGTTGTCAACATCCCATTGCAGGGCCAGTTCATGGTACCGCAATTTCATTTCGACAAACTTATTGCGGGTTTGTTGCATTACTTTTGGTGTACTCCAGTCTATTGCCTTAAAAATAGCCGGTGCCGGTTTGTTTAAGCCTATCAGGCTGTAACCGCCATCTTCGGTAGGCGCTGTCACTGCATCATATTCCTGTTGCAGGGCTTTTATCGCCTGGTGAAACTCTGTTTGGCTTAATGAAGGACAATCAGTACCGATCAGGATGACTTGTTCATAGTGAGCCAGTCCAGTGTTTATTGCATGATTCATGCGTTGCCCCAGGTCACCGTTTGACTGGATTTGTAATGTTAGCGGATAGGTTTTAGCCAATTGGTTAAAGAATGGATGCCGGTCATCAGGCGAACACCACAGTTGGACGGCACACAATGATGGTTGGCAGACCAAATCCAAGGTATTAACTGTTAGCTGCCGGTAGACTTCGGCAGCCTGTTCAGCGCTTAACCCTGGAGTTAAACGGGTTTTAACCAAACCGGCTACAGGTGCTTTGCAAAACACTTGTATAACTGCCTGCTGATATTGCATGATTTAGCAACAGGGGGATTTGTCTGCCTGGTGAACCGCACCTTTGCTTACTGCCGCCGGGCGTAGGGTTCCCGGCTGGCAACACCAGGGTTTGCCTTCTTGTGGCTGGCTGGGAGCAATACCGATAAACTGGTTGTTATAGGTGTCACTGGTTAACAGGTTAAAGTTACGTTCGCAGGTGGCTATGCGTTGGCCTCTAAGATATACATGACCTTCATCATCATATACTTCGGAGAAAGGGCCGCGATAAATAACTGCATGACCTTTGTCCAGGCACGGTTCATTCTGTGGTTTTACCGCAGTAATCGTAACGGCGCGAAATTCAATTTCTTCCACGGTTTGCCAGGGTTCACTTTCCCATTTGTCATAATTGACCGCAACGAAACCGACATCGATAAAGGCTTGTAAAAATTCATGTTCCTGCAGGGCGCCTGAAATGCAGCCACTCCATAATTGGGTATCTTGTTTTAAATGTTCAGGAACCGGCTCATCACTGACTATATCGGAAATTGCTACCCGGCCTCCGGGCTTAACGACACGAAAAATTTCCTGAATCAGTTGCTCTTTATCCTGTTCATGCACCAGATTCAGTACGCAATTGGATACCACCAGATCGACACTGTTATCGGCAATTAACGGATTGTCATTACGCTGTTTTTCCTGCCAGGCTCTCAGCGCAATAATGTCTTCCGCGTTATGCACGGGTTTTTCAGCTAAATGCTGGTTCAGTGCATTCAAATCCAGCGCCAGATCCTGAATTTGACCTTTAACAAATTCGACCCGGTCCGAGCCTATTTTTTCTGCCATTTCTGATTGATATTTACGAGCCAGTGCCAGCATATCATCGTTCATATCCACGCCGATCACTTTGCCGTTATCGCCGACTAATTGAGCTGCCATATAACAAATTTTGCCGGAGCCGGAACCCAGGTCCAACACAATATCTCCTGTTTTTACATAACGGGATGGATCGCCGCAGCCATAATCTTTGTCGATGATTTCCTGAGGCAGGATTTCCAACAATTCACGGTCATAATCAACCGGGCAGCATAACTCCGGTTGTCTGCTTTCGGCACCTTCTGAGTAGCGTTCCAAAACGCCTTGTTCTATTGACATATAAAATTCCTCAATTAATTTTTGAATTGATTGTAAGTTACTTGTTTAGGGTTGTGTAAATAATCACTTTAACAGCTAATATGCACAGTTAACCGTAGGATCATCGTCCCGTATTACGCAAGCTATAAACGGGCTACATATTGATTAGTTTTCTGAAAAAAATATATCACCATAATAAGCGGTAACCTGGTCTTTGCCGTCATCGGTATCGGTCATGATGGCTATGGCATCAATATGGCTTATATCTTTACCAAAATATTTTCTAACATCCTCTAACACATTGCGTTTTTCCTGATACCAGGTTTTAGTTTGATCTGTTGATGAACGTAATGCCAGCATCATTGCATTTTTTCCGGCATAGGCATTTTCCCAGGACTGACCTTTAACGGTGGTATTGGCCCAGACATAATTTAATGCCAATGTTTTCCAGAATGTCCAGCCACCATCGATAATAATGTAAATTCGGGCCGCATAATCATCGCCGGATTTAGTCTGCTCGTTATGTTTATTCAGGCGGTTTTCAATTCGCCAGCGCCAGTTTAAAAAAGGTGTTTTAGTTAAATCAATACGTTGTTTTTTTACCAGGCCGGATGCTTGTTGATGACTTTCCGCTTTTAAGACCATGCTGTCTTTTAACGCTACACGTTGATAGCGGGTCATGCCGACAAAGCTTTTATTTTCCCAGCCCTGTAGTGAAGTGCTGGAAAAATCCCCGACGACAGTTTTAGCCAGTGCCGTGTTGATAAAACTACACGCGAACAGGCTATAAGTGATTAACAGGAGTGTTTTTTTCAATGTCTGATCCAGCTATGGTAACGCGCCAGCCACTGTAACAGTTTTTCCGGTTTATGGCCTCGTTTCCAGACGCCGGCAACATATTTATTGGCTTCGCTCATGGTAGGGTAGATGTGAACGGTACTTAAAATTTTATTCAAACCGATGTTGTATTTCATTGCCAGCACAAATTCGGTAATTAAATCGGCAGCATGAGTTCCTACGATAGTCACGCCCAGAATTTTATCCTTACCGGGCCAGGTTAATACTTTAACAAAACCATGCGCATTATTATCGGCAATGGCACGGTCCAAATCATCGATATCGTAACGGCTGACTTCGTAAGCAACCCCCTGTTGTTTGGCATCCTGCTCATTTAAACCGACTCTGGCGACTTCCGGATCGGTAAATGTGGCCCAGGGGATGACCGAGTAGTCGACAGGAAATTTTTTAAACGTGCCGAACAAGGCGTTGACCGCAGCGTACCAGGCTTGATGGGCAGCCGTGTGGGTAAACTGATAAGGGCCGGCAACATCGCCACAGGCATAGATATTGGGATAATTGGTTTGCATAAATGGATTTACCGCTATGGTTTGTCGGGGCGATAGTTCAATTCCCATCTCTTCAACTCCGTATCCGCTCACATTAGCGGCACGACCTATGGCTATTAATACCCGATCAAAACCGATACGAACCTCTTGCCCTTGATGTTCTGCAATTAAGAATTTTTCGTTATTGTCGACGATAAATTGTTTGGCCGTGTGCTCGGTTAAAACCTGTATACCTTCCTGTTTGAATTTCTCCGTCACTGCTGCAGAGACTTCCTCGTCTTCCCTGGTCATGATGCGCGGCAGCATTTCGACCTGAACAACCCGGATTTGCATTCGGGCAAATGCCTGAGCAAGCTCGCAACCGATCGGACCGCCGCCCAACACCAGAAGACTTTGCGGCTTTTCTCTAAGGTTCCAGATGTTGTCTGAAGTTAAAAAGTCAATGTCAGCCAGGCCGGGGATAGGAGGAACAAAAGGCCGGGCGCCGGCAGCAATCACGATGGATTTGGCAGTCAGCGTTTGCACACCCTGTTCATTGCTGATTTGGACCTGCCAGGGCGAAATTATTTTGGCTGTCGCTTGAATGACATTGACGCCAAGTTTATGGTAACGCTCAACGGAATCATGTGGTTCAATGGTTTTAATCACTTCCTGGACACGTTGCATAATGTCGGCAAACTCAAATTTGACATCGGCGTGAAGCATGCCTAGTGAATCGGCCTGTTTGATTTGTGCCAGAAAATGACTGGAGCG
The DNA here is from genome assembly GCA_050303415.1 of Methylococcaceae bacterium. Lineage (GTDB taxonomy): Bacteria > Pseudomonadota > Gammaproteobacteria > Methylococcales > Methylomonadaceae > JBNLBS01. The sequence goes on from JBNLBS010000013.1 coordinate 6,786, forward strand.
AATCAATGCCTTGGATGGAACGCAGCCAGTATTTAAGCAGTCGCCGCCCATCTTGTGCTTTTCGATTAAGGTGACTTTAGCCTTAACTGCTGCGGCAATATAAGCCGTAACCAGACCGCCGGAACCGGCGCCAATAACAATCAGGTTATTATCAAAGTGTTTTGGTTTTTGCCATTTTTTGTAAACTTTATACTTGCTAATTCGATTAAGCATAGTTTTGGCAAGTAAAGGAAACAAACCCAGGGCTACAAAGGAGGCCAATAATTCCGGCGATAAAATATCGCGATGTGATTCTATTTTGCTTAATTGAGTGCCGGCATTGATATAGACAAAAGTACCGGCCAACATACCCAGTTGGCTGACCCAGTAGAATGTACGGACTCTGATAGAAGTTAAACCCATTAACAGATTGATCATAAAGAAAGGGAAGAGTGGCACCAGTCTTAAACTGAACAGATAAAATGCGCCATCTTTGGCAATACCGGCATTAAAATTATTGAGGTGCTGACCAAAGTGTTGTTCTACGCTGTCTTTAAACAGAAAACGCGCCAGTAAAAAAGCAAATGTCGCACCCAGAGTCGATGTAAATGAAACGATCAGTGTTCCCCACCATAAACCGAATAAAGCCCCCCCGGCCAATGTCAAAACAGTTGCCCCGGGCAGGGACAGTCCGGTAACGGCAAGGTAACTTGCAGCATAGATGGCAATGGTCCATATAGGCTGCTTATGCCAATAGTCATTTAATACAGCCTGCTGTTTTTTTAGTGCTTCAAAGGAAAGTAATTGTTGACCATCAAAATAAAAAAAACTAAAGATAACTGTAGTAATAATCAGGATTAATAAAAGTCTGGGCAGGCTCATTTGTCTGTTTTCTCTGTCAGGTAAATTGTCTGGTAACATGCTTAAACGGGTTGTCCGTATAGACCCGAGCTTTAATTAAAGTCAGTACAAACGGTATTGTGTGTAATCTAAGTCGCAGTTGGCTATAAAAACTTACAAAAATAGGAGTTTTTACAAAAAATTCTATGTAGGTTGATACCGGTTCAGGTTATAAACTCACAATCTTGAAAACAGTGAGCTAACTGAGTCCGGAAATATATTAGGTAGGTATACGGCGGTCAGTAATCAACGTCTTCCGTTGGGGTAATGGGTAATTCAATCCAAAAGCAGCTGCCGATATCAGGTTCACTTTCTACCCCAATTGAGCCGCCCATAATTTCAATCGCTCGTTTGGTAAAGGTTAAACCTATACCGGTTCCTTCTATTTGTCCATTCTCATGGCCCAAACGGTTAAAAGGAGTGAAAATGGCATTTAAAGAGTCTTTGTCTATACCCACTCCAGTGTCACTGATCGAAATGCGCAGTCTGGTGCTTTCAGGGAATTGCATTTCCAGATTGACGGTGCCAAGAGGTCGATTATATTTAATCGCATTCGACAGTAAATTAAGCAAAATTTGTTTAAGCCGTGTGGGATCAGTATGCAGCGAAATATTCTGTATTCCATTACAAGACACTTGCACCTGATTGGTTTCGGCCATGGGTTTTACCAGACTCAGACATTCGGTTATTAGCGGAGCCAGATGAAATGTGGTGACTGATAAGTTGAGCTGACCGGTTTCTATTTTGGCTAAATCCAGGATTTCATCAATTAGGGTTAACAGGTGTTTTCCGGCTTTAATGATTTCTTTTACGCAATCATTATGTTCTTCGGAAAGGTTGTTATCGTATTCCATCAATTGTGAAAAGCCCATAATGGCATTTAGCGGGGTACGTAATTCATGACTCATGTTGGACAGAAATTCCGATTTCGCCTGATTGGCGTTTTCTGCAGTTATTTTGGCCTCTACCAGTGCTTTACGGTTATATTCATCCTGAATCATGACACCGTAAGCTATATTAAACGGGCGTAAAAAACTGACAATTTCATTGCTGTAACCATTGTTCCGATTCGATAAACCATAAACTCCGACCATTTGACTGCCGTAAAATACCGGGACAATAAGAAAAGACGAATTTGTCGGGTCCGAGTTGTCAGAATGCAGGCGTGAAGTATTTTGATTACTGATAACGTGATTCTTGGATTTTATTGCCTGATTAAGTAATTCGTTTATTTCCGGTAGTTTAATCTTCTGTATATCAAGTCTCTCAGGTTTGTTCGGGTGCCAGGGCGGAATAATATTGTTAGTGGTAAAATTTTGCAGTTGAGGCATTTTGTCTTCATCGTAAAAGACTTCGCTAAAAAAACCATATTCGCTGTCAGTCAGTTCGACAATGTTACTCAATATTTGGCCGATAGCACTATGAAGCATTCCGGCCGACATAAATTGAGTAAATGACTGATTTAAGATTGAAAGTAATTTTTGTTGTTGTGCGAGTTTAAGCTCAGTTGATTTACGTTTACTAATATCACTGTGTATACCGATCATTCGTAGCGGTTTGCCGTCCCGGTCCCGGTTAATGACTTTTCCCCGGCACAATATCCATTTGTAACTGCCATCTTTACAACGCATGCGAACTTCTTGTGAATAGTTTTCTATTTTGCCTTCAAGATAGGAGTGAAGAATTTGTTGCACTGATTCACGGTCGTCAGGGTGAAAACTGTTAAGCTTGCTACTAAAATGATTGGGCAGTTCATTTTCTTCATAACCCAGCATATGCATATAGTTTTTTGAATACAGTAAGGTATCGGTTTTCAGGTTCCAGTCCCATATTCCATCTCCGGAACTTTCAACAGCAAGACTAAAGCGGTCTTCAGTTTCTCGTAATTTGGTATCAGCTTCTATGCGTTCGGTAATATCCTGAATCGTCCCGGTCAGGCCAATTAGCTTTCCAGTACTGTCAAAATCGCCATGAGCCAGCTCATGAACATGGCGTATAGAGCCATCGGGCCGTATAATGCGATGAATAATATCGTGATGTCCGCTTTTTTTAGCCAGCTTTTCACTTTCCAATACTATTTTCAGATCATCCGGATGCACCGCCTTACGAAAGCCTTTTGCACTTGGTTTTATCTCATTGGTTTGATAACCGTAAATACGATAGATTTCATCAGACCAGACAAGTTTCCGGGTCAAAAAATTCACCTTCCAGCTGCCGATATGAGCCAGCTGTTGCGCTTCCAGTAATTGAGTTTGGCTTTCTTTTAAGGCTTGTTCGGCTTTTTTTCGCTCGGTAATATCCCGCCAGATACAAAATAATCCATCCTGCCCATCAAAAGGAACTCGCGTCAAAGAGACTTCCGCCGGTACTTCTTTACCATCGGTATTTAAATAGACCCATTCGAACCGGTGATAACCGGTCAGATAGGCAAAAACCAACATTTCATTATGTTTGTCATATGAAGACTTACCATCAGATTGGCTTTTCGGTGAAAGTTGATATAAATGCTGATGCACTAGTGAGTCCGGTGAATCGAAGCCAAGTGCCTGAGCCGCAGATTTATTGGCTAATACAATCTGGTCTTCCAGTATCATCCACATCGGATCTTCGGATAATTCAAACAAACAGCGGTATTTTTCTTCGCTTTCGTTCCTTTCCTGTTCGAGTTGTTTTCGTTCGTTAATGTCAATGACCACACCCAGCATATGAAGCGGTTGTCCCTCTTCATTACGAACTACATCACCTTTTTCATGCAACCAGCGAACCTGACCATCGGGTCTTATTATACGGTGTTCGATGTCATATTCGGCGCCATGCTCAATACAGGCATTTATGGCATTGACGACATTTTCTTTATCATCCGGGTGGAGAACGGATAAAAAATTTGCATAGCTGGTCTCTACCTCATTATCCGGATAGCCGAATAGTGATGGAATGCGCTCTGACCAGTATAAGTCACCGGTTTGTATGTCCCAGTCCCAGGTGCCAATATTGGCAAAGTTCTGGCTGCGGCGTAAACGTTCCGCTTGATTTTGTGAGACCAGTTCATAGTGTTTACGTTCTGTTATATCGGTCCGAACAGAAACATACTGATAGGGTTTGCCGGAGTTATCCATGAACGGGGTAATGGTTGATTTTACCCAATAGAGGCTGCCGTCTTTTTTACGGTTACATATGTCACCCTGCCAAACTGAGCCGCTGGAAATTGTTTGCCACATTTGTTTATAAAATTCAGCCGAATGTGAACCGGATTTGATAAGGCGGTGATTTTTGCCGACTAATTCGTTACGGTCGTAGCCACTTATTTCACAGAACAGGTCATTCATATAAGTGATGTTTCCTGCCTGGTCGGTAATGCTGACAATTGCATGCTGGTTTAACGCACTATTGATTAGCGCCTGTTCATTTGATTCGTGATTGAAATTTCTCTGCAGGACATTGATTCGTTGTTTTTTTTCTATACAGGCCGTTACTGCTGTTTGAAATTCAGCAGTTTGAATGGGGGTAATCAGTACATCGTCAATAGCCGGCTCAAACCTTAGGGCCAAATCCTGTGACTGGAATGAAATTAGCAAAACGGCGAGTTCATGTTGTGCCCGGTCACGGAGCAAAGTAGCGATTTCAAGTTCAGTTACGCTGGGTAATCCCGAATTAATGACGATGATATCAGGGCAAAAGGCATCCATTAAAGTAAACAGATGCGTTATCTGAGTATGAGTCTGTACTTCGAAATCTTTAGCAGAAAGGATTGATGCTTGACTGTTTAAAATATCCTGTTCGTTGCCTAGAAGCAGTACTCGATAGGGTTGTTGGCTATAAGGGGTAGTTAGCCTGGTCAATAACTTAAACAATGTTTTATTGTTAATCGGTTTAACCAGTGAATGTTTAATCCCATAACGAAAAGCAGTTAACCGTGAATTGAGGTCGTCATGTTTCAAAAAACCGATAACCGGTGGCGATGTTGGCTGGTCACTATACCCGAGAAGTTTTTGGATAGGACAATTGGGTTGATCGGAAAAGAAACTATCATCCACAATGATTGCAGCAGGTGGTTTTGATAATTCCGCAGTTGACCTTGCCCGATATTCAGAAAGATCGGTAAATGTAATTACCCTGTATCCTTTTTCTGACAATACCTGACTGTGATTCATTGATTGTGTTGAATCAGCAATTATCTGGTGAATGACTGCTAAACATTCATCAGAACACATAGGTGGCATTATTAATCTGCTCCAAACAAAGTTAACTAATAAATTTTGTTTTTATTTTCCGAGTATAACACTAGGTTTTAATATACAACACTATTGCAGGACTATTCAAAACAAGAAGTGCCGTAAAACGTTTAATTAAATTTTTTAACGGTTTAATTCAACAAATACATCCTGGCTCTGGCTTGCTCGTCAAAACAGATGGTATTGGTGTCGTAACCAGTTAAACATTTTTCCCATACTTGTAGGTACCGAACCAAGTATTTATAGACGTGAGGCAAGGTCAGGACATATTAGTTGTCGGAAAAGTTATATTATCGCCTAGTTTCCAGTCACACTATCGCTCGATGCTTGATTCTACCTTGGATATACAGTAACTACACAGGAATATGGGTATGATTTTATAAAAACCGGTACCTTTTTCTTTATAAAAAAATCGTGATGTTGAATTGCCGCTACGCGAACAAAGGCTGTATAGCGGAGCTAAATTAATATGCAAAAAGTATGACATGATGTAGGCTTATGAGTTAAGGTTAAAGAACGCATGGATTCGTCCGCACAGTCGTTCGCGGAAGACTTGATTGAATGTTTGCGAGGCCGTTATACCGTGTTGATCGTGACTCACAGTTTGGCCCAAGATTGATGGATGCCAATTATTCCAGTTTTTTCCGGGTTAAAGAGGCGGGTAGGAAGTCTGATTGCGTTTGGCAAATGTCATTAATTCTTTGAATCGCCTGTGTATATTAATGGAAGTTGGGGGTTAGCCGTTATCCGGATAATTTAACATGGCATTAGTAAAATCACCTTATAGAGGAGTGTTTTATGCTTATTCCAACCGAACCGATTGGCAGTATTCCCAGGCCGCCCGGCTTACTGAAAATATTTGGCGATTATCATGCCGGTCATGTTTCAGATAGGCAATTAAATAAAGCCTATGAAGATGCCTTGCTGGATACGCTTTCTCGATTTGAAACTACAGGATCGCCGGTCATTACCGATGGTGAGCAACAAAAATCCAGTTTTTTGACCTATCCTCTGGAAGGTTTGCCAAATATTGATAATGATGGCGTTAAGATTCCTTTTGAAGACGGACACTGCAGGCAACTACCCAGATTGACTGCTGGTCCCTTTCACTATCAGAATTATGCTGTTAAATATCTGCATTCAGCATTTCGTTATGCTCAACTGCCTGTCAAACAAGCGGTTATTTCGGCATCGGCACTGAGTTTGATTTATCCCGAGCAAGAACTGGCCGGTTATAGCCGGGAGCAGTTTTTAAACGATCTGGTGCGTGAGGTGGTAATGGATATACGCCTGTGCTTGAATGCAGGTGCTCATCGTGTGCAGATGGATTTTACCGAGGGGCGACTGGCGGTTAAGTTAGATCCGTCAAAAGCATTACTTAAACAATTTATCGATCTTAATAACCGGGTACTGGGACACTTTAACGCACAGGAAAGAGAACGGTTAGGGGTGCATACTTGCCCTGGGGGGGATAATAATTCAACACATAGTGCTGAAATTGATTATGCCGAGTTGTTGCCGGATCTTTTCCAACTTAAAGCAGGGAATTTCTATGTTCAACTGGCCAGTGAAAAAGATCCTGATCATGTGCTTTCCATAATCAGCCAACACCTTAAACCGGATCAACGTGTTTTTATCGGTGTCATTAACGTCATTGATAATCAGGTGGAAACACCTGAGATGGTCTGTGAAAAAATACTGTTAGCCGCCAGATATATTCCGATAACACAGCTGGGTACAACTGACGACTGTGGCTTTTCACCTTTTGAAGATGATACCGCAACAGGGCGTGATATTGCATTTGCAAAAATCAAGGCTCGCGTACAGGGCACCCGGATGGCGATAGAAAAATTAAAGGTTCATAAGTAGGGGAACCAAAGTCCCGAAATTTTCAATGCCATAGGCCATGAAAATGCCATTTCGGTTTTTTTCTGACTTCCCGAGCATGCAGTAGCCGGTTTAAAGTTTCCCGGTCAAAAATGATTTGAGCGGGAAATAAAATTTCAGGTTTTTTAAGTTCCATCAACCGTCGGACACGTTCATCAGTTGGTGGATGCGTGCGCAATAAAGACGGTTGTGGTATTTTTCGACCGGGTAAAAACAACTGTTCCAGCCAACCACCGTCTGCTTGTTCTATTTTAACCAGAGCTCTGGCCAAACCGTCCGGGTCTCCGCTCAATCTGACGGCATTTAAGTCGGCATCGTATTCTCGGGTGCGGGATAAACCCAGTTGAGCCAAAGCGCAGATGTTCGGTGACAGAATCAATAAGATAATGGCAAACCAGTCGATAGTGACATTTGTCAGCAGGATTAAAGGTAAATTTACCAATAATAAAACCTGTCCGAACAGGGACATTATGCTGGTAACCCGGCTAAACATATCCGCCATTCCCATGACACCCATATCGTCATTGCGGATATGACTAATCTCATGAGCCAGCACACCCACTATTTCTTCGCCGTTTAACGAACGCAGTAAAGCATCACTGAGCGCTATACTGGCATTATCCGGGCGGCCAACAGAGAAGGCATTAAGCACGTTACTGGGAATGTAGTAAAGCGTTGGAAGATGAGTTAAATTGGCGCGCCTGCTTAGCTCTTTAATGGCGGAATCCAATAACGGAGTCTGTTCGGCGGTTAAAGGATAGGCTCCGTATAACTGCATAATTATTTTAGGGGTAAGGGTCGGATTGAATAAAAATAATAAAATATTCATCGCGGCAAGTATAAATACGCCATCAATACCCCACAGCAAGTAACCCAGCAACAACATTAAACAAGCCATTATCACAAGCAGTAACAGGGTTTGTATTTTATTGCTCAGTGCATGCTGATTCCAGTTATCCACATCAAGTGCCATAGAGCGTTACCTTTTATTAATAAAACAAAGTCAAACAACCATAAGGATAGCTTAATGGTTGTTTTTGTTTTGATTACGTTTCATTAGTTATGGTTGACGGTATTCTGTTCCAATAGTTCAGTTAGTTGTTCAATCATACTGTTCGCATCGGATTCCGTTATTAGTCCGGTATTTGCCTGCTGTTCGATATCCTGTATTTGTGCGGTGAGCGCAAGCCTGTGAACTAATAAATGTTGTTGTTTTGTAACTACCTGCGGAAATAAATCTTCGATTGACCTTAACTGCTGCCTCGTAACTTCGTGCCAGCCATGATATATCTTTAATACCCCCTGTTTAACCGAATCATCGGCATGATCCAGTTCCATCAATGATTCAATAGACCGGATGGCATGCTCGCTGCTGAGCCTCCTGGCCCAGGCAGTGAGATAATCTCGGGCAGCAAACATTTCGGTCGAATAGGTAAACGGTAATTTTCCCAGCAAAAATTGGCGCAGAGGAGACAGTCGTTCAAGTAGGCGAAGTTCCGGACGACTCTGGTCGTGACGCAATGCTTCAATCTGATCTTTGATACAGCGCCGGAGCTGAATATAGTTCTTAGTCGGTAATATACCCTGATTTAATAATCGGTAGATATATGAAATTTCAATTGTTAATCCGCGCCTAAGAAATCGCTTCCATTCCTCAATAGGGCCTTCCTCTTCGTCACGCCAATGACTCAGCTGCTGCTGTAGGCTTGATATTTCCATATCCAGAGAATGTTTGTAGTCTTCAGGTATATCCGGTAAGGCAAAGGGTGTGTTTTGCAGATTGATCAGCTGTTTTTGGGCATTATTTTTTGCCGATAACCAGCTCTCGGCCTGGGCTATCTTATCTGAAATATCCGGTATATCGAGTTTCAGAGCATGGGTAAGCCGGCCAATACTAAGACCTTGAACGATGATCGAAAACAATACCACGACTAGGGTAATTGAGAACAGCTGTTCCATACCGGCCAGACTGGATAATCCCATAGCCAATGCCAGTGTCACTGCCCCCCGTAAACCACCCCAGTTTAAAATATGCCTATATGCCATCCTTATTTTGTGGGGATGGCGACTCAATTTTCCTGCAACGGGCATTAAGCCATAGATCATTGTACTGCGGGAGATAAACATGGCAATAATGACAATAACAGCAATATCCAGCTCCTGAATTAGAAAATCCGGTTTGGTGGCCAAACCGATCATTAAGAAAATCACTGTCGTTGCAACATAGGCGAGAAAACTCCAGAAACTATTGAGTTGTTGTTCTACTCGGTGAGGAATGGGCAATGGGCGTTCTCTGGCCAAAACAAGACCGGCAACAGCGGTTGCAATAATACCGCTGGTATGGAAGAAAAATTCTGCGGTTAAATAACTGCCGTAAGCAAGCAATAGGGTAAGTGTGATTTCCACAAAGGGGTCGCGGCGTAACTGAATCAATAAAAAATAGCTTATACGTCCAAATACCCAGCCGTTCACGATACCGCCAACCAGTGCAGTAAGAAAATGCAGTACACCCTCAACAACAACCTGATTCAGGGCAGCGCCGGTTCCCAGAATCACAATAACGATCTTGGTTAAAACAATTGTGGTCGCATCATTAAAAAGACTTTCACCTTCTACCAGAAGCGTCAGATCTTTAGGCGTGCCCAGGCGGCGAAATTCACTAATGACTGCTGCAGGATCCGTGGCACTTAAAATAATGCCCAGTAGCAAGGCAACTGTCCAATTAAGGCCGGTCAGTGCACCTACTATCAGTGTAATTATACCTGCAGAAATTAACAGTCCAGGGATCGCCAGGTAGAGAATCGCTTTGTAATTTTCCAGTAACTGCTTACAGTCAAGACTTAATGCCGTATCAAACACCATAGTGGGTAATAGAATCACCATGATCAATTCTTTAAAAACGGAAACGTCGGAAAGTGCTGTCCAGGGTACCGGCCAATGAGCAGAGATCTGCTCTAGTCCCAATCCGGCAAAAACAAGCAGGACTGGAAAGGGAATATGCGAGCGTTTTTCCACCGGCTTTAATAGGGCGGCTATTAGAAGCAGTGTTAAAAGTGTAGATGTGGCAGTAACAAAGGAGCTATCCATAAAGAGCAGTATGCCCCTTTTTTTGTAAACTAAAAAGTATCAACATTTCAAGTTATTATGATAGGAAATCAAATTATGTCGGTGTTTTGTCCAAATCATCAATATCTATCTGATTTTTATGTTTTGAGGAGGGGTAAACTTATCCTGGTATGAATCGTTCCTATAATAAACAAATTCTACACCGTTTTAGCGGATATTTTAGTTAAGAGTAATTGCTTTTGTTTGTTCTTAATATTGAAACCAATTCAGCTTTGAAAAGATATAATGCAGGTAAGGGGGTTAAAGGTAATGTTATCAATCAGTACACCAGAGGTTTTTTGTTAGAAACTGTTTGAAAGTCGGCTCATTTGAAGCCAGACTTTAAAATGAAATTAAATGTTAATCAGGAGAACATATGAGCAATTTGTTTGACCCCATCCGAGTTGGTGAAATCGACTTGCCTAATCGAATTGTGATGGCGCCTCTGACTCGTTGTCGTGCCAGCGCAGGACGCGTTGCAAATGATCTTATGGCTGAATATTATGCTCAGCGAGCAGGTGCCGGGCTGATTTTAAGCGAGGCAACCTGTGTTTCTCCACAAGGTGTCGGCTACCCGGATACACCGGGTATCTGGTCGGACCAGCAAATCGATGGCTGGGCCAAAGTTACACAGGCTGTTCATGCCGCTAACGGGCGTATTTTCCTGCAACTCTGGCACGTTGGCCGAGTTTCTCATCCTGACTATCTCAACGGTGAACTACCTGTTGCTCCCAGTGCCATTGCGCCGGACGGATACGTCAGCCTGTTAAGGCCCGAACGTAAATTTATGACACCCCGGGCGCTCGAGTTAGATGAAATACCCAATCTGATAGAAACCTATCGCAAAGGTGCCGAAAATGCAAAGCAGGCGGGGTTTGACGGAGTGGAAATTCATGGTGCCAATGGTTATCTTCTCGATCAGTTTTTACAGGACAGTACTAATCGACGGCACGATGCCTATGGCGGTTCGGTAGAAAATCGTGCTCGCCTGTTATTGGAAGTGACCGATGCGGCTATTTCCGTGTGGGGTGCCGGTCTAGTCGGTGTTCATCTGGCACCACGTGGAGATGCACATTCGATGGGGGATTCAAATCCCTTGCATACGTTTGGCTACGTGGCCGAACAACTTGGTCAGAAGGGGATTGCTTTTATTTTTATACGCGAGTCACTGGGGGATCAACGTATCGGCCCGGCATTAAAAAAACAATTCGGTGGAGTCCTGATTGCAAACGAAGGTTTCAATCTGGATACGGCTCAAGAAGTCCTGGCAGCAGGAGAGGCCGATGCGGTTTCATTCGGAAAAGATTATATTGCCAATCCAGATTTAGTAAAACGTCTACAACTGAATGCTGCGCTTAATCCATATAATACTGAAACTTTCTATGGGTATGGTTTGTCGGACACAAAAGTGGGGTACACGGATTATCCCTGTTTAGAGACCTAGCAGCGTCAAACAAGAATGAACAACTATTGAGTAGTACAGTTATGAACTTTATCAAATTACTAATTATATCAGCACCTTTTCTTTACTCGGTTTCAGCGGTTGCCGATATATCAAACTGCAAAATTCGATATAGTTTAAAAGGTTGGTCTTTCATCTATAAGGAATATAGGGGCAATGGTTCAATTACGTGTCCTAATGGCCAACGTGCCAGAGTAAACATCATCACTCGAGGTGGCGGGTTGACCATCGGCAAATCGGAAATCAGTAACGGCAAGGGTACTTTTTCCACAGTAAAAAATATCAACGAGATATTGGGTACTTATGTTGCCGTCAATGCACATGCCGGAGCAACCAAGTCTGTCGAAGCTCAAGTCGTGACCAAAGGAGAGGTCTCATTAGCGCTGTTTGGCAAAGGTCGGGGAGTTGACCTTGGCTTATCCATCGGATCTTTTACCATAAGACGGCAATAATACCCTGCCTTTTACTGCGAGCTGCCGTTCAACCGTTCGATAAAAGCTTATAAAATTAAAAACCTTGTAGAGTGATGAAATAACCAATGGTGAGCAGGGGTAATGTTTTATTGCAAAAAATCGGGTGGCAATTTCAAAAGGTTCAGCATAAATGTTAGTGGTAAACATTAAACTGCCTGGAAAATAGATTTTGTTAAAAATTTCCAATACAGTCTCTATCCCGGATAATGAAATAGAGATTTCGGCAATCAGGGCACAGGGTGCAGGCGGACAAAATGTTAATAAAGTCTCGTCTGCCGTTCATTTGCGTTTTGACATAAACGCCTCATCACTGCCGGACTTTTACAAACAACGCCTGTTAAGTTTGCATGACAAACGCATTACAAAAGAAGGGATTGTTATCATCAAGGCTCAGAAATATCGCACACAAGAAAAAAATCGACAGGATGCTTTTGAACGCTTAACGGAAATTATTAAACAGGTAACCGTAGTACAGAAAGTAAGGCGGCCGACAAAACCGACTAAAGGCTCTCAACAAAGAAGAATGGACAGTAAAGCGCAACGCAGTAAAACCAAAGCCTTGCGGGGTAAGGTAATTGAATAATACAGTCTTTAATACTTAACCAGAATTATAGGATGTGCTGAGGAACGAAGCGCATCAAATTTAATAGTTTAAAGATGCGCTTCGTTCCTCAGCACATCCTATAAGCCGGAGTTAAAAAAATAAATAATAGGTAAGAAAAAATATCAAAAGCTAACGTTATAAGTCTGTGTATAATTTACAGCATGTTTAGATCAATAAAATAATCAGCGATGTTTGGTTTTGTCTGTACAAAGTAGAGATGCAATATTAATTCTCTGCCTTTTTGAAATTAAAAGGGAAATTCAATGAAAGAAATTCCATTACAAACCTTTCTTTACCAGTTTTGCCAAAACGAAAGGCCTGACAAAAAATATTGTTTTATCCTTGGTTCAGGGGCTTCAAGGCCATCGGGAATTCCGACCGGGGGGGAATTAGTCAAAAAATGGATGGCTGAATTGGCAGAAATGTATGATTCAGAAACTTTAGATACCTGGAAAAGTGCGGAATCCATTGATATGGACGATCTTGCGAAAGATTATTCCAAGATTTTTGATAAACGATTCGAATTGGATGAAAAAGAAGGGTTTTCATTTCTTGAAAAAATAATGGAAGGCAAAGAACCCAGTTGTGGCTATTCGGTACTTGCTCAAATATTAGAACAGGAACCGCAAAATATTGTGATTACAACCAATTTTGACAGCCTGACAGAAGATGCCTTATTTATATACACCCAGAAAAAACCGTTAGTGGTTGGGCATGAAGCATTAGCGCATTATATAAAGCCTTTTGGAACGCGGCCTATTATCGTAAAAATTCATCGTGATTTATATTTAACGCCAAAGAACACAGAGCATGAAACCTCTAAATTAGAAACCAGTTTTAAAAAAAATCTGACTAATATTTTTAAATACTACACTCCGCTTGTTATTGGCTATGGTGGAAATGATGGCAGCTTGATGGGCTTTCTTGAAGAGCTGGATGAAATAGAAGGCCATATCTTTTGGTTTTATCGTCGGAATGATGGCGGGTTAACGCCCAGAATTATAGCCTTGCTGGAAAAATTTAACGGTTTTGCCGTACCAATTCCCGGTTTTGACGATTTAATGATTCAGATTGGTAATAAACTTAAATTAGAACGCTTGGATGAAAAAGTTGAACAGATTGCAAAGCAACGCGCTAAAAACTATAGAGAGCAAATTGAAAAAATAACCGAAGAAAAAACTACGCCTAAGGAAACCAAGGATGCCGTCGGCAGCATTGTGGAAAGAGGCGGTAAGGATTGGTGGTTTTATGAGGTGGAAGCGTCCAAAGAAGACGATTTTGAAAAACGTGATGAAATCTATCAAGAAGGAATTAAGCAATGCCCTCAAAGTGCTGAGTTACATGGTAACTATGCGTTGTTCTTAGAGGAAATACGGAAAGACTATGATCAAGCCGAAGTGAATTATCAAAAAGCCATAAAATTGGCCCCTGAGGATGCCTATATCTTAGGCAACTATGCGTTGTTCTTATCGGATATACGCCAAGACTATGATCAAGCAGAAGCATATTATAAGAAAGCCTTTGAATTAGCTCCAGATATTGCTAGTTTTAAAGTCAACTATGCAAATTTCTTAAAAAATATATGTAAAGACTATGATCAATCCGAAGCGTATTATCAGAGAGCGATAGAACTAGCCCCAGAAGATGCCAATATCTTAGGCAACTATGCGTTGTTCTTGGAAGAGGTACGCAAAGACTATGATCAATCCGAAGTGTTTTATCAGAAAGCGATAGGGTCGGATCCAGAACACGCAAATACTACAGGCAACTATGCGGTGTTCTTGCAAAATATACGTAAAGATTATGATCAAGCTGAAGCGTATTATAAAAAAACCATTGAATTAGTTCCTGATGGTGCTTGTTTTAAAGGCAACTATGCAAACTTCTTATCGGTTATACGCAAAGACTATGATCAAGCCGAAGCGTATTATCAGAAAGCCCTCGAGTTGAATCCAAAAAATACCATTGACTTAAGCAACTATGCAAACTTCTTATCGGATATACGCAAAGACTATGATCAAGCCAAAGAATTTTATCAGAAAGCCCTAGAGTTGGATCCTGGAAATGCTAATAATATAGGTAACTTTGCCAAGCACCTAATTGCAAGAAAAGAAATAAAAAAGGCTTATGATTTAATCCAAAAAGCATTTGAATTAAATCAAGACAAGCGAAAAGATCTGGAACTAGAACTATGGTTTTATCGCTATGCCATCTTTTTTAATGATTACAAAGAAGCACTACAAAATATTGAGGCCTTATTAGAACAAGGGATTACATCGCCCGGTTGGTATTTAGATGATGTATTGGCCGTGGCCAAAGAGCTTGGTCATTCTGATTATAAAAAATTATCCGAATTGGCAAAAAAAATAACAGAACCATAGGATGTGCTGAGGTACGAAGCGCATCTTTTAAGGGTTATGCGCTTCGTACCTCAGCACATCCTATAATCCAAAGTGAGTCATGACACAATACCGCAGAATTTATACGCCTGGGGCAAGCTGGTTTTTTACCGTTAATTTAGCGCATAGAAAAAATAATCGTTTGCTTGTGGACAAGGTTGATTTATTGCGTGAAGCTTTTCTTTATGTAATAAAACGCAAACCCTTTGATATTAATGCGGTGGTGGTAATGCCGGATCATTTGCATTGTATTTGGACATTACCAGCAGAGGATGAGGATTACTCGGGTAGATGGAACTTGCTTAAAGGCTATTTTTCAAGAGGCATACCTAAAGGGGAGCCAATTTCTCAAAGTCGGAACAAACGCAGGGAACGTGGTTTATGGCAGCGTCGGTTCTGGGCGCATATGCTGACTGACCAAGATGATTTTAATGTTCATTTTGATTATATTCACTGGAATCCTGTCAAACACGGGTGGGTAGAATCTGTTAAGGATTGGCCTTATTCCAGTTTTCATCGTTATGTGAATAGTGGAGTTTATTCCTCTGACTGGGGGCATTCAGGTGTTTTTTCTGTCGAGGTTTATGAGTGATATGTCGGCAGTAATGGTCAAAATCCAATGGATGTGCTGAAAAACGTAGCTTATCACTCATAAAAGATGCGCTTCGTAACTCAGCACATCCTATAATCTGGTTTTTCTCGGTTCGGAAATGGTGCCGAGGAGAGGACTTGAACCTCCACGGGGTTACCCCCACTAGCACCTGAAGCTAGCGTGTCTACCAATTTCACCACCTCGGCAAAGGCATGAATAAATCAAAATTGAGGGCGCACTATATAGCTTCATTTAAAATTTGTCAATCAACTGTTGGAAAATAATTGGTTAATAAAAGTAGGGAGATAGGCTAAAGTGTGTTATTTTTGTACACTTTATATAAAGTTAGTAGGAAAACAAGACATTGATGTCAGAAGATAATTTTGATCCACAACATGACCCATATGCTCAGCGCGAAGCGGAGAAATATGATAATCCCATACCCAGCCGAGAATTGATTCTGGAGCTGATTAAGCATGCGGGTGAGCCTTTAAAACGCAAGCAGATTGCCGATCAGTTTGAATTACATTCGGATGAACAATTAGAGGGGTTGCGGCGGCGTTTGCGAGCGATGGAACGTGATGGCCAGTTGTTGTTTAACCGCAGAAAGAAATATTGCCTGATTAATAATCAGGATTTGATTGTCGGGCGTATTATCGGTCATCAGGATGGTTTTGGTTTTATCAAGCCGGATGATGGTTCGGAAGATTTGTATTTATCAGCCAGGGAGATGCGTTCAGTTTTGCATAATGACCGTGTGGTGGTTCAGGTTGCCGGTGTGGATAGAAAAGGGCGCCGGGAAGCGTCTATTGTTGAAGTATTGGAACGTAATACCCATCAAGTCGTTGGCCGCTTTATTCAGGAACGCGGGTTTTATTTTGTCGAGCCGGATAATAAGAATCTTTCCCAGAGTGTTTTAATTTCCAAAGAAGATATCAATAACGCCAAAAAGGGCCAGATTGTGGTGGCTGAAATTATTGCTCAGCCTAATGCACATAGTCAGCCGGTGGGCAGGGTTACTGAGATTCTTGGCAAACATATGGCGCCGGGTATGGAAATTGAGATGGCGATTCGTTCTTATGATTTGCCTTATCAATGGCCGGCTGAATTATTGGCTGAGATTGAGCCTTTAACGGATGAAGTACCGGAGCAGGCAAAAACCGGTCGAGTTGATTTACGAGATATACCGCTGGTCACCATTGACGGTGAAGATGCCCGTGATTTTGATGACGCGGTATATTGTGAAAGAACTAAAAATGGCTGGCGGCTACTGGTTGCAATTGCTGATGTTTCGCATTATGTGCAAGTCGGTACCGCTTTGGATCAGGAGGCGCAAAACCGCAGTACTTCTGTGTACTTTCCTGAGCAGGTTATTCCCATGTTGCCTGAAATTTTATCCAACGGCCTTTGTTCGTTAAACCCGAACGTAGATCGCTTATGCATGGTCTGTGAGCTGTTTATAGATCAACAGGGTACGGTAACAAAATACAATTTCTTTGATGCTGTGATGCGCTCTCATGCTCGCCTGACTTATACCGAAGTGGCCGAAATGATTGCTAACGGCGCAGATACTTCGGAAGCGGCTTCGAATAAGTTTTTGCCTAAAATAAAAAGTTTTTTTGCGCCCAAGCCGGAGCTAAAGGCTCAATCAGCTCAACCGGAACACCCCCTATGGCCGAATATTAATGAGCTTTACCAGCTTTATAAGGTCATGCGCAAAGCGCGTGAACGACGCGGGGCAATGGATTTTGATACCCAGGAAACGCTGATTGTTTTTGGTAAGAACAGAAAGATCGACAAGATTGTTCCGGTGGTAAGAAACGATGCACATAAGCTGATTGAAGAGTTTATGATTACTGCCAATAATGCTGCTGCTCAATTTTTAATCAGTAAGAAAATTCCGCATTTACTTCGTGTACATGAAGGCCCTAATGATGAAAAATTGCTGACCTTAAGAACGTTTCTGGGGGAATTGGGTTTGCATTTGGGTGGGGGCGACAAGCCGACGCCATTGGATTATATGCACTTGGTGGATTCGGTTGCCGATAGACCGGATGCGCACCTGATTCAAACCGTATTATTAAGGTCCATGTCTCAAGCTGTTTACAGCTCTGATGTTAATGGCCATTTTGGCCTTGCTCTGGAAGCGTATGCGCATTTTACTTCACCTATCCGCCGTTATCCGGATTTATTGGTGCATAGAGCGATCAGGCATTGTCTAGCCGGTAAGTCGGTGGAAAGTTTCCATTATGGCATGCCGGAGATGATGAGTTTGGGTGAACATTGTTCGGCAAATGAACGGCGTGCGGATGAGGCCACTCGGGAAGTTACCAGTTGGCTGAAATGTGAATATATGATGGATAAAATCGGGGAAGATTTTCCTGGTATTATCTCTGCAGTGACCTCTTTTGGTTTTTTTGTCGAGCTAACTGATATCTATGTCGAAGGTTTGGTGCATGTCAGTAATTTAGGTCAGGATTTTTTCCATTTTGATCCTACCAGTCATCAACTAAAGGGTGAACGTACCGATATGCGTTTTCGTTTGGGTGACAGTGTCAGCGTTCGTGTCGTTCGAGTTGATCTTGATGACAAGAAAATTGACTTTGAGCTAGTTCAGAAAAAATCCGGCAGTCAAAAAGCAAGAAAGAGACGTCGTAAAAAATGAAGTTAAGTAAGTTATTTGGTGTGCATGCCGTTCAGGCTGCACTGGACTATTCCCCGAAAACAATTGAAAAAGCCTGGATAGATTCCCAAAGACAAGACCGTCGTGTTCAACAATTGGTTAATGAACTGTTATCTCTTGGCATTCAGCCGGAAAAAACCGAGCGAAAAAAACTGGATAAGTTTGCTGAAGGAAAAAATCATCAGGGAATAGTGATTGAAGTGACTATGCCGTCGAGCAGGTCGGAAGGTGAACTGAAGCAAGCAGTAGAAGCAATCAGCGGGATACCGTTATTATTAGTTCTGGATCACGTTCAAGATCCGCATAATTTGGGTGCATGCCTGAGAACTGCCGATGCCACGGGGGTGGATGGGGTAATCATTACTAAAGATAATGCCAGCGGAATCACCCCGACAGTTTGTAAAGTTGCCTGCGGAGCGGCAGAAACGGTACCGGTATATCAAGTAACCAATCTGTCCAGAACTTTGCGTTGGTTAAAAGAACAGGGGATTTGGATCATTGGGGCGGCCGGGGAAACCGAGCAAACTGCCTATCAAGCCGATTTTACTGCGCCCACGGCAATCGTTATGGGAGCGGAGGAAAAAGGCTTAAGACGCTTGACTCGTGAGCAATGTGATTTATTAATCAAATTGCCGATGATAGGGACCGTGGAAAGCCTGAATGTTTCTGTGGCAACCGGTGTTTTGCTGTATGAAGTGCTTAGACAGCGTTTGCACAGCTAATCAGTTATCTACAAATCATACGAATTGAGCCGGCTGTTTATCAGCAACCTGCTCAATCCTTCACCACCTTTATATTCCATTTAATTTAACCAGACAATGTTAATGGATAGCATACTGCATGTACCTCAAGGCGAGTTTGCTTTAAAACGGCTGCCATATCGGAAAAAAGAATTATTACGCGCCTGGGATGCTGCCGATGAGTATGTGCTGAATTACCTGGAAGAGCATATCGATATACAGGGCAAGCGGCTGTTAATTGTCAATGATGCTTTTGGCGCATTGGCGGTGGCTTTACACTCGTATCAACCGGTAGCGTTATCTGATTCTTATTTATCGCAACAGGCAACCCGACTAAACTTGGCGGAAAATCGTTTCCCGGAAGGGGATGTTAGCTTGCTTACCAGCCTGCAAATGCCGGAGAAAAATCCTGATGTGGTGATTATAAAAGCTCCCAAAACCCTAGCTTTTCTAGAAGATATACTGATCCGTCTTAAACCTTTATTGACGGCTCAGACAAAAGTGATTGTTGCCGGCATGATGAAAAATATGCCTTCGACTGTATGGCAGGTTTTAGAAAAATTGTGCGGGCAAACCACAACATCCATAGCAAAGAAAAAAGCCAAGCTTATTTTTGTGACACCTGATCCGAGTTTGCCGGCGCCGAAAAATCCGTATCCGGTTATATATCAATTGGAAGGGACTGATTATACAATCTGCAATCATGCCAATGTATTTTCCCGAGATCGTTTGGATATTGGTACCCGTTTCTTTTTACAACATCTGCCGGTTAATTCCGGGTTTAAAGATATTGTCGATTTAGGTTGTGGCAATGGTGTCGTCGGCTTAATGGCTGCACAATTAAACACAAATGCGACTGTTTATTTTGTCGATGAGTCCTTTATGGCCGTAGCTTCGGCTCAGGAGAATTTTCAGCGAGCTTTTGCCGGCAATCGAAAAGCCGTGTTCAGGGCAGGTAACGGACTGGAAGCTTTTTCAGCAAACAGCGCTGACCTAGTGTTATGTAATCCACCGTTTCATCAGCAAAATACGGTAGGCGATCAAATTGCCGTCGCTATGTTTAAGCAAGCCGGAAACGTGTTAAACACATCGGGGCAGTTATGGGTGATCGGCAATCGTCATTTAAAATATCATCTTACCCTGAAAAAATGGTTTAACACCGTCGATGTGGCAGCCAGTAATGCCAAGTTTGTAATTTACAGGTGTCAGAATAAAACACAATAAGATATCGGGTTATTTTTATGAATACTTATTCACATATAAAAATAACCCGATCTATAGCAGAGGGTAAATGTAAGCGTATTAAGATTTGTTCGCGCGATTGGCAATAATATCTTCCACTACCGATGGGTCGGCAAGGGTTGATGTGTCGCCCAGGTTGTCCAGTTCATTAGCGGCTACTTTACGCAGGATCCGGCGCATGATTTTACCGGATCGGGTTTTCGGCAGACCCGGCGCCCATTGAATCACGTCCGGGCTGGCAATAGGGCCGATTTCTTTACGTACTTGTTGCACCAGTTCTTTTCTAAGCTCTTCACTGGCTTCCACGCCGTTATTCAACGTGACATAAGCATAAATACCCTGACCTTTAATATCATGAGGGTAACCGACTACAGCGGCTTCGGCGACGGTTTCATGCAATACCAGGGCGCTTTCAACTTCGGCGGTACCCATCCGGTGGCCGGACACGTTAATCACGTCATCGACACGACCGGTTATCCAGTAATAACCGTCTTGATCGCGTCGTGCACCATCGCCGGCAAAATAGTAGCCCGGGTAGTTTTTAAAATAGGTATCTATAAAACGCTGGTGATCACCATAAATGGTTCGAGCCTGCCCAGGCCAGGGACGACTGATAACCAGTATGCCTTCGGCTTCGCCTTGCATGATCTGGCCTTCATTGTCCATAATCTCCGGTTTAATGCCAAAAAATGGCAACGTGGCAGAGCCGGGTTTTAAATCGATTGCACCCGGCAATGGGGTAATCAGAATGCCGCCGGTTTCGGTCTGCCACCAGGTGTCGACAATAGCGCATTGGCCGTTGCCGACGACATGGTAGTACCATTCCCAGGCCTCCGGGTTTATCGGCTCACCAACACTGCCTAAGATCCTCAGGCTGCTGCGGCTGGTTCGGGTAACATAGTCATCGCCCTGAGCCATCAGCGCTCTGATCGCTGTCGGTGCGGTATAAAATATATTCACCTGATATTTATCAACAACCTGCCAGAACCGGTCGGCTTCAGGATAGGTCGGTATACCTTCAAACATGACTGTGGTGGCGGCATTACAAAGCGGGCCATAGATAATGTAAGAGTGCCCGGTTACCCAGCCGATATCGGCGGTACACCAGTAAATATCACCCTCCTGATAGTCAAAGACATATTTATGGGTCATCGCGGCATAAAGTAAATAGCCGCCTGTCGTATGCAGCACGCCTTTGGGTTTGCCCGTAGAGCCTGATGTATACAGAATAAACAGCGGGTCTTCAGCATCCATCGGTTCAGCCGGGCACTCGCTGGAGGCCTCGCTCATGGCTTGATGATAGCAAACATCTAGATCATTGTTCCAATTGACCGTTGCGCCTGTATTTTTAATGACAATAACTTTTTTTACATTGGGACATTGGGCAACGGCTTGATCGGCATTGGCTTTTATCGGTGAAGTTTTGCCGCCACGAATGCTTTCATCGGCACAGACTAGGAACTGGCAGTCGGCATCCTGGATACGGTCTTTTAAAGCGTCGGCGGAAAAACCGCCAAAAACGATGGAATGGACCGCACCAATTCGGGTACAGGCCAGAATGACCACAGCTGATTCAAGGATCATGGGTAGATAAATACATACCCGGTCACCTTTTTTTACGCCTTGCGCCTTTAATACATTGGCGAACTGACAGACCTGTTGGTGCAGCTCCTTGTAGCTGAGTGTTTTGCCATTATCTGGATCATCACCTTCCCAAATAATCGCGGTTTGATCGGCTCGGTCGGCTAAATGACGATCTAAACAGTTATAACTGACGTTTAATTTACCACCTTCAAACCAGCGTATATGTCCTTTGTGATAATCGTAATCCATGACGGTATGCCAAGGTTGGCTCCAGTCTAGAAACTTTTCCGCCTGTTCCGCCCAAAAGATTTCGGGCTGATCAATAGACTGCTGGTAAAGACGTTGGTAAGTCTCTGAATTAATATGTGCGTTGGCGGCAATATTTGCTTTTATCGGATAAATTTTTTGCTCTGACATGGTTATTTTTATTACAGCTGAAATATCAAATGAATTAAAAGACATACGCTTACCTTAGACAATTATCTATTGAATTGCACGTATATTTTTTAGTTGATCTGGTGTCCAGTGACTAATGGCCCAACTAAGCAGTTCTTCCACAGGGGCGTTATAAAGTGATTTCGGAGGATTTTGTCTAAGCAATTGCAATATTTGATAAATAATCTGTGCCGGATTACTGGTTTCAACGGCTTGGGCAAATGTCTGTTTGCTGAGTTTGCAGCCGTCTTCGCCAATTATAACCGGCAAATGCATATATTCTGGTTGAGGGTAGCCTAAGAGTTTTTGCAGATACAGATGTTTGGCTGTGGAATCTAACAGATCAGAACCTCTGACAATATGATTTATTTTTTGTTGGTAATCATCAACAACCACGGCCAGCTGATAAGCAATAATCCGGTCTTTTCTTTTGATAATAAAATCGCCATGTTCAATCGCGATGTTTTCGCTGATTATGCCTTGAAGCTGATCCTCAAAACAGATTGTGCAATGGTCTGTTTTGAGTCGAATGGCATGGTCTTGTGTAGCGGAAATGGTTTGTGCACGACAAAACCCAGGGTAGACATCGGGCTGACCCTTGCTGGTAATTGCTTTCAGGTGTTTGCGGGTGCAGATACAGCGATATAGTAACTGGCGCTGTTCGAGTTCATGCAATATGTGTTGATAATATTCCTGAGCCTGACTTTGATAGTATACGCTGTCATCCCAGTGAAGGCCAAAAGCGTCAAGAGTTTTTAAAATACTGTCGGTGGCACCGGCAACGTTTCTTAGGCTGTCAATGTCATCAATTCTAAGCAGCCATTTTCCGTCTTGGGAGCGGGCATGGAGGAAACTGGCCAGCGCAGTAAAAAGCGAGCCTAGATGCAAAGGGCCGGAAGGCGAAGGGGCAAACCGGCCGATATAGCGTGTTTGACTGGCGATCGGGAATTAACTCATCTGTTTTTCGCGAATTTCGTCCAAAGTTTTGCAATCGATACATAGTGTTGCTGTAGGACGAGCTTCTAAGCGACGGATACCAATTTCAATGCCACAAGATTCGCAATAGCCATAATCTTCAGACTCCAGCGCTTCCAGTGACTCATCTATTTTCTTGATTAACTTGCGTTCACGGTCACGGGTTCTCAATTCCAGACTAAACTCAGATTCCTGAGTCGCCCGGTCATTGGGATCAGGGAAGTTAGCAGCATCATCTTGCATATGATGTACAGTACGGTCAACTTCTTCCATTAATTCCGCTTTCCAGTTTGAGAGTATCTTTATAAAATGCTCTCTTTGAGCATCATTCATATACTCTTCGCCTTCTTTTTCTTTATAAGGCTCGAAACTGAAAGGTGTAGCAATAGTTTTAGAACTATCTGTCATCCTTAAACTCCTAAACTAGGATCTATAAAAAACTGCGCATTTTTAGCAGAATAGAGGGCAGTTAGCAAGGATTATTTATCTTTTATCAATTAGGTATTAATAAAAATGAGCAATAGATTAGCCACTCGAATGAATGATATCAGCCCTTTTTTTGTGATGGAGCTACTGCAAAGAGCCAAACAATTGGAAAAAATGGGGCGGGATATTATTCATATGGAAATCGGGGAGCCTGATTTTCCAACCCCCAAACCAGTCATAGATGCAGGGGTTCAGCTATTGCAGTCGGGGCAGATTAAATATACGCCGGCAGCCGGTTTAATGCAGTTAAGGGAAAAAATAGCAAATTTTTATCGGCAGCAATATGGGGTAAAGCTGAATCCAAACCGGGTTTTTATAACACCGGGGGCTTCTGGTGCTTTTCTGCTGGCCTTGGGTGCCTGCTTGAATCCTGGCGATGAGGTGATAATGGCTGACCCCTGTTATCCATGTAACAGTAACTTTATTAAGCTATTTGGCGGGCAGTGTCGATTTGTTGCGGTTGATGCCGACTCCGGTTACCAGTTGAATGCAGGTTTGATTGAGCAGCACTGGACTGAACACAGCAAAGCAGCATTAATTGCTTCACCCTCAAACCCGACCGGTACCGTTATCAGTGATCTGAATCTTGAGCAGTCAATACAAATCGTACACAGAATGAATGGCTGTTTTTTTTCAGATGAAATTTATCATGGTTTGATTTATGACCGTCAGGCAACATCGGCATTACAGTTTAGCGATGATGTTTTTGTGTTTAACAGTTTTTCCAAGTATTTTGGTATGACCGGCTGGCGTATCGGTTGGCTGGTCGTGCCGGAAGAGTTTATACCGGCCATTGAAAAGCTGGCGCAGAATATCTTTATCTCCACCGCAACTCATTCTCAATATGCTGCTTTGGCTGCTTTTTCGGATGAAAATATGCAGGAATTGGAGCGCAGACGTCAAGCGTTTGCCAAACGACGCGACTTTCTTTATCAAAACTTGTTGGCTTTGGGTTTTGATATCGCTGTTAAACCGGAAGGGGCGTTTTATATTTATGTCAAATGTGCAAAATTTACTGATGACAGTTTTCAGTTTGCATTGGATTTACTGGAAACAGAAGGTGTAGCCGTCACACCAGGTAAAGACTTTGGTGATAATGCCGCTGAGCAATATCTAAGGTTTGCCTACACGACATCAATCGAGAGGATGGCCGAGGCTATGCAACGACTGGAAAAATTTCTTAACCGAGGATAATGATGACAATCAAACACATTACAGCCAAACAATTAAAACAACGTTTAGATAATCAAGAATCCGTATTTTTACTGGATGTCAGAGAACCGAATGAGTTTGAATTTGCACGTATAGAGCCAAGTACACTGATGCCATTGAATCAAATCCCACAACGCTTTAATGAATTGGATAAAAATCAGGAGTTAGTTGTTCTTTGTCATCACGGTATGCGCAGTATGCAGGCCGCCGGCTTTTTAGTCCAGCAAGGTTTTAATCATGTAGTAAATTTGTCCGGAGGTATCGATGCCTGGTCGGTAGAATGTGATGAAACCGTGCCAAGATATTAATTTTTTTAAAGATTTTGAATCTCTTAATTCCAGATGTTTTATTGGTGATGAATTTTAATATGATGGAATAAATAAAACTTGACTTAAATGCTGTGGTTTGGGTAGTTAATATAACCTTACTTGTGATATGGTTATATAAACCCCAATGAGATAGATTCAATTATTTAGATATACAAATCTAGAGGTTGCAATTTAATGATTGAACAAATTCAGATAAAAAACAGCACGCTTAATTAGGGAAGAATGCCAAATGAACACTGCCAAAAAATCAATTACTGAGTTGATACTGGAGACAGTTCCAGAAGGCATTGCATGGAAAGATGAAAATTCTGTATACCGTGGCGCCAATACTCAGTTTGCAAAAGCGGCAGGATTTAATTCACCACAGGATATTATCGGGAAAACTGATGATCAGCTAGCTTGGAAAGAGTTTGCCAGTGATTATATTGCTTCGGACAAAGAGGTGTTAGATTCCGGTCAATCAATCTTGCACAGGGTAGAATTTTATCATCGTCAGGATGAACCCGATGTATGGCTTGATTTAAGTCTTTTACCTTTTAAGCACGAAGGCGACATAGGGATATTAATAGTTTTTCAAGATATTACCAAAGCCATGGAAGAAAAGCAGGAATTACATACGTTAAAAAATACAGCGATTGAAGCTAATAAAGCTAAATCCCTTTTTTTATCACGTATGAGTCATGAGCTTAGAACGCCTATGAATGCAATTTTGGGCTTTTCGCAATTACTTGATTCAGACACTATTACCGAAGACCAGCATGAAAATGTAAAGGAAATTTTAAAGGCCGGTGAACATTTATTAGAACTGATTAATGAAGTACTGGACTTATCTAAAATTGAATCGGGCAAGTTTGATCTGTTGATTGAGGCAATCGAGCTTAATGATGTTGTGAAAGAATGTATATCTTTAATGAACCCTATTGCTGAACAAGACCAAATAGAGATAATTGATAACATAACTACAAGCAGCCGATTTATAATTAATGGTGATCGTCTACGGCTTAAACAAGTTATATTGAACCTTTTCAGTAATGCAATAAAATATAACAGGAAGCATGGAAGAGTTACGCTGACTTATATGCAGTTAGCGATTGAAGAAAGAAAAATAAGAATAAACTTCATCGATACTGGCTTCGGTATGACGCAAAAGCAATTAGCATTACTGTTTCAGCCTTTTGAGCGATTATCCGCTAAGAACACTGATATTACAGGGACAGGTATTGGGTTAGTCATAACTAAGAAATTAGTTGAATTAATGGGGGGGACTATTGGAGTAACTAGTGAAGTCGGAGAAGGTAGTTGTTTTTGGCTGGATTTACCTCTTAATAAACTCAAAAAATGAAATATAGCTCAATTTCGGTTAACGGCTTTTGTCATTGCCAGTTATAGCAATGAGTTTTGCTTTGAATATAAACACGCCTTTTGGAAGCTTAAATGCCAACATTTATTGTTAAAAGAAATTTACCCGGAATCTCAATGGAAGAGCTTGTACAAGCTCAACAGAAAGCAATTGAAACCTGTAAAAAAATGACCGATGAAGGCGTGCCGATTGATTATATAAGAAGCAATTTTTTTCCGGCTGACTCAACCTGTTTCTGCATGTTTAAAGCAGATACAGCCTTTGTTGTGGAAAAAGTGAATATTGATGCAAACCTTGCGTATGATGAAGTTACTGAAGTTATCGATCTTCCAAATCCAGATTAATTCACTAATTATTTTTTTTCTTCTTCTTCTTGGATAATATTACGCCAGATGCTCCAACGAGGCTTTTTCAAACTCAGATTTTTGCCCTGAATCCAATGTTCAAATAATTCGTTTATCGTGCCATTTTGTCTGTTTAGTGAAATCCAGGTGCTTAGGTATTTTTCCAACAGAAAATCCTGACCGCCAATGGCTATGACAAGCGGGGCACCAGCTTTTCCACGTAACGGGTTAACGGCGACATAATCAGGGTAAAGCAAGGTCCAGGCGGAACCTCCTTCAGCCGAGGTGACCAGTGCTTGTTGGCGGAATGATTCAATGGCAAAAAATTCTGCTTCGGTATCTAACTCATCTACTTGCAGATTAGGAAAATGATGTTTTATAAGATCGGCAAACACACTGTTTTTTCTAACACCAACGCGAATATTCTGTAATAACTTAATGTTGTTGGCATCATTGTATTCTGTACGTTGATGATCGGGGACAACAAAAGCAAAATTAGTGTCCAGATAACTTTCGCTATATAAAATTTTTTGTGCAGCCAGTAATTTTGGATTAGCGG
The DNA here is from genome assembly GCA_050303415.1 of Methylococcaceae bacterium. Taxonomy (GTDB): domain Bacteria; phylum Pseudomonadota; class Gammaproteobacteria; order Methylococcales; family Methylomonadaceae; genus JBNLBS01. The sequence continues at coordinate 34,368 of JBNLBS010000013.1, forward strand.
TAATACTGGAAACAGCAATATCAAAATGATCGTTATTCAGTTCCTGAATTAAATATTCGCTTTCGTAAGGAACGAACTCAATAGCAACATCAAGGTCGCCGGCCAAATGATGCATTAGCTCAATATCAAAGCCAACTAACTGCTTATCTTTGTTGTAATAGGAAAAAGGCAGGTTATCCTCCATAATACCGATACGAATTGTTTTACGTTGTTGTATACGATCGAGAATCGTTTGTTCAGGTGTAAGTTTAACCGGGTTAGGGCTGGAATAAGCCAGTACCTTGGCGTTTACACTGCTAAATAGCGGCTGCATCAGAAGTATTTTCCGGGTATTTTTAGGCTGATGAATTACGCTGTTGGTCAGATAAAGGCGCAAGGCGGAAATACTGATAACAAAACTGATTAAAATAACCAAAGCCGTCCATATCAGTTTACGCCAACGAATTTTAAAACAACCTGTCATGATGGCGGTGGTCAGAATGGTAAAAGTCAGCAGATGCATTGCTCCGGCAACATCGGCAAAACGTCTACATAGCACACCAACAGTCAAAAACAGATTAAAAATATCATCGGGAATATGAAAAATATCCAAAAGCAGTGGTATAGCAGTAATCAGTTTGCCAAAGCTTAAAAACAAACCGATAGACAGCATTTCGGGATACTCGATAAATGTAAGCGGTTTACCGTAAAACCATGCGGCAAAAACCACAAATACCAAACTTAACAAGCGGCCGATATCGGGAAATGGATAAGCTAACGGCAACACCAGATCAGGCAATTGTACATGTTTTCCAAACGTGGTTTTGTGGGTTTGAAATAATTGATAGATACCGCGAGTCAATAACGGAATAATGACAAAAACACTGCCGACGACAAATGCCGTTAACAAAGCGTCTCTGGAAGCCTGAAAAATTTGTTTATAAGTAAACGGCGTACAGCACATGATCAGTGAAGGCAGGATAATCATGGTGGTGAGCATGACGCTGAAAAAAAGCATTAAAATATAAGCCTGTACCAGGCCGAATTCTTCCAGTGTTAAGGTGCCGGCAGCACTGGCTGCAATGCCAAACACACCGATGGGAGTCAGTTTAACGATATAACCGTTTACTTTAAGTAATACCTTGGCGGCTTGGTCGCAATGCTGTAGGAGTGATCGGCGCTCCGAATGACCAATACAGGCCATGCCGAAGAGAATACTAAATAACACCACGGCCGGCACAGCGTTGCTGGATAGCGCCATAAAAGGATTGGCGGGAATAAATAAATCTATAAAATCAAGTGAGGCGGGAACTTCAGTGAGCAGTGAACTAAAGAATGCGCCACTTTCCATTTTTGGTAAAGCGAGAGCGATTAACCAGACGCAGCTGGCTCCGATCAGCCATAATACGGTTAAAACCAATACACCATAGCGAGCTAAAAGACGCGCTTCAAAATAATTTAACAGGCCGATATTTGCAATCATGGCAAATAATATATAGGGCAACACTGTCATTTGCAGCAAGCCGATATAGATATTCCCCAAAATTTGTAGGTTTGCAGCTGGTTCGCCAAAAAACAAGCCAACGCCAATACCCAGTAATAAACTGCCCATAATCCACCAGGTAGTGGCAATATGATGCGGGTGATGTTGTTTTACAACCGTTTTTTTTGTTGGATTCATGCCAATTTTAGGCTATTCATTTTGGGTTAACAGCGCGCTTTTAATTCTATCAGTTTATTTACTTGTAGTTGCTTAATATAGACTAGAAAATTACCACTAGAGATAAGGCGATGTTTTTTTGCTAGTTTTTATAGTGAGTTGCATGGATGTGCGTGTTAATGGTTGTGTCCATATAAGCTGTTGAAAATTAACTTTTTTAATGGGTCTGTTGTTATTTTAAAACAATCAAAACATTGACAAAGTAATAAGTTATATCAAATAATCCAATCATTGCTTCTAAATAATTAGGTTTGGATGTGTTGATTGACTCAAGCATAAAATTTTTAGTGCCACAAAAACATTTCAGCTTTTTATTAATCCCTATTCATTCAGCTGCTAGAATAAATTATTATAAAAGAGATTAAAAAAAAATGACTGATCATATTGATAGCGATTTTTTTGATATTTTCCCGTGGGATAAGAATTTTGAAACTGGAATAGGTATAATTGATGAACAGCACAAAAAACTGGTTCATATCCTAAATCAATTGGCTGCACATCTTGCCAACCGTTCACATGAAGTTATTTTAGAACAAATATATCAAGAGTTGACTGAGTATGCCGATTATCATTTTAAGACTGAAGAAGAGATCTGGTCTAAATATTTAAAGGAAGAGAATTGCTATGCAGAACATCAACAAATTCATAAATCCTTCATTTCTCAGGTTACTGAATTAAAACAGCTGGATGTTGATAAGCCTCTGGATCTGGTGATTCAGGATATTGTCTCCTTTTTATCAAAATGGCTGGCCTATCATATTCTGGACAGTGATAAGCGGTTGGCAAAAGTTGTCTTGGCCATTGAATCAGGACGTTCCCTAGAGCAGGCGAAGGTTATAGCCAACGATCAGATGAGCGGCTCAATGCAGGTTCTGATCAATACAGTACTCAAAATGTATGACAGCCTCTCGACAAGAACCTTGGATTTAATGAGGGAAAAAGCTCTACGTAAAGAAGCTGAAGATGCACTGACTCTAAGTGAGGAGCGTTGGAAATTTATTCTGGCGGGAGGAGGTGAGGGGATATGGGACTGGGATGTGCAGCATAATAAGACCTTTAACTCCCTGAGTAATAAACTGGCATGGAGCAATGAAAATACAACTATTCATCCACAAGATATCCAACGGGTTGAAGCTGATTTACGTGACCATCTTGATGGAAAAACCAAGTTTTATATCAATAAACATCGCGTCTTACAAAAAAACGGAAGCTGGTCTTGGATGTTAACCCGGGGTAAAGTTGTTACCCGTGATGAAAATGGTAATGCCTTACGTATGGTGGGTACGCATTCAGATGTTACTAAAAGAGAATTGGCAACTCTGATTTTCCAGTATAGTAGCCAGGCAATGTTTATAGCCGATGCGAATAATGAAATTATCAGCATTAACCCTGCATTTTCCACAGTTACCGGTTATTCCGAGAAAGAAACAGTTGGAAAAAACCCTAGATTTCTGTCTTCAGGCAAGCATGATGAACAGTTCTATAAAAACATGTGGCAGTCCATTAATTCTGTAGGCTATTGGATTGGTGAAATTTGGAATAAACGAAAAAGCGGTGAGGTTTATCCTGAGGTACTGTGTATTAATACAGTCTTGGACCATAATGGTCTAATTGATCATTATTTGGCCTTGTTTACCGACATTACCGATAGTAAAAAAGAGTTACTTAGAACCGATTTAATTGATCAGCTGTTAATGGAAACAATAAAAACCATCAATGCTGATGATTTACTATGTAAATCCTTGGATTTATTGATATCCAATGAGCTTCTTGGTATTAGTAATCAAGGGGCTGTTTTCAAAGCTCTGGAGCCAGAGTCAGCCTTAAAACTGCTTCATGCCATCAATTTACCCGAGGCTATATCGCAAAGCTGCACCATTATTACAGATGACATAAGCCATTGTGATCGTACCGGAGAGGTTCAGGATTTCGGGAATGTTGATAAAAAAATTGATAAATTTGCAATCAATTTAAATAAAATCATACCAAATGAACATTATACGATTCCAATTAAATTAAACGAAAAAGTTTCGTATGTCATTATGCTGGCGTTGAAGGAAAGTACACCCCCTGACCCAGAGAATGGTAAATTTATTAATACCGTAGTAGAAATCCTAGAGAATGCATTAAAACGACTTGATTCAGAAGAGCAGTTACGTTTAATCAATGTTAGACTTGAAGATAGAGTTGAACAGAGAACCAAAGAACTGGCTATAGCTGTTGAACAAGCCAACCAGGCAAATCTGAGTAAATCAGAATTTTTAGCACATATCTCACATGAGCTTCGAACTCCTATGCATGGAATTTTAAGTTTTGCCAGTTTCGGTATCAACAATTCAGATTCTGTACCCCGAAAAAAGCTTAATCAATATTTTGTCAATATCGATACCAGCGGAAAACGGCTGTTAACCTTGCTTAATGATTTACTCGATTTATCAAAGCTAGAAGCCGGTAAGATGGAGCTTAATAAGAATGAAGCTAATTTGGCGATGATTCTTGAGAGTTGTCGTTTAGAGCAATCACAAAGAATGATCGATTTAGGCATTAACCTGCAAGTTAATCAGCCTTCGTCTCCGGTTACCGGTGTGTTTGATGTGTTACGCATCGGTCAGGTGATTACCAATTTATTATCCAATGCAATCAAATTTAGTCCACAGAATGGGGAGATAAAGGTCGTAATGGATAAAAATGATAAGGACGAAATATACTTTTCCATGCAGGACCAAGGCCCTGGGGTTCCAGAAAGTGAACTAAAAAAAATTTTTGATAGCTTTGCCCAAAGCAGTAAAACAGATACTGTTAAGAAAGGAACGGGACTTGGGTTGGCGATTAGTCAAAAGATAATTGAAGGACATCAGGGCAGAATTTGGGCTGAAAACAACACTGCAGAAGGTGGAGCAATTTTTAAATTTGTTATACCCGGATGACTGTCGGCTGAAATTAATTTGCAGCGATTTAATTTAACGTATAAGGCCGCGAATTACTTATAGCTTATTTTCAAATGGCTCAACTAAAACCGTATCGCCTTTCTTTACTCCATTACATTCTGCGGATAGGATGATATAGCAGTTGGCCTGGCTGATAGCGCTTAGGATATGAGAGCCTTGTTTACCAGCGGATTTGACTTGTAGCTGTCCTGCTTCGTTTTGGCTGAGAATTCCGCGTTGAAATTCCTGACGGCCGGCCTGTTTTTTTAGTGGGGTGGTGCAGGTAGCAGATAATCTCAAAGGCTGTTTGACATGGGTGCCGGTTAACTGTTCCAGTGCCGGGCTGACAATTTTCTGAAAAGTGGTGATAACCGAAACCGGATTGCCTGGTAAGCCAAAGAAATAGCTTTTGCCGATTTTACCAAAGGCCAGGGGTTTACCGGGTTTAATGGCTATTTTCCAGAAATTGACCTGACCGACGTGTTGTAAAATTTCCTGTATATAGTCAGCATCACCTACCGATGCACCACCGGTGGTAATAATGACATCATAGTGTTGTGAAACTGATGATAATGCCTGTTGGAGCAGTTTTTTATTATCTTTTACCACGCCCAAATCGGCAACATTGAAGCGCGGATCATTCAATAAACCTTGTAGAGCATAACGGTTACTGTCGTAGATGCCTCCGTTGGGAAGAGATTGTCCTACGGGGGTGAGCTCGTCACCAGTGGAAAAGTAGGCGATATTGATTTTTCTCTGAATGCAAATATCATAAACACCGGCAGAGGCTAATAGAGCCATTTCAACGGCGGTAATTTTTTTTCCCTGTTTTAAAAGACAACTCTCCTTTTTTATATCATCACCCGCTTCTCGTACATTCGCAAAAGGAATCATACCGGAAGGAAATTCAATCATATGATCTTTGACTGTTGCATGTTCCTGCATGATCACGCTATCAGCTTGTTCCGGCACCACGCCCCCGGTAAAAATACGAATGCATTCCCCTGTATTAAGGAGGCCAGGGTAGGGTTTTCCCGCCCAAGAAGTGCCGACTACTTTCAGGCTGAATGGATGGTTTGGCATGAAATCCTGACTGTTTAGGGCATAACCATCCATAGCGCTATTTCTTTCAGGCGGAATATTGATTGGCGAGTGTATATCTCGTGCCAATATTCGGCCTAATGCATTTTTTATATTGACTCGTTCAGTTCCGGCGATTGGAACAATAGCCTGGCTGAGTTTGTCTAGCGCCTGTTTAAGGCTGATAAGTTCTTTGCTTTCCAGACTGCATTGATCAATCATAGCTGGGCATAAATTCGGTTAGGATAAATTTGGCAATCATCTCTGGATCATTGATGTCCAGAGTATTCAAATGATTTGTTCCGGCAATAGGTTCATCACAGGCAATAGCAATAATATTGGGGTCATTTGGAAATAAAAGCGGTTTATTGACAGATGGCCGGTTCAATTCAATTTTGGGGAAAGTTTCCGCTTTAAAGCCTTCTATTAGTATCAGGTCCAAACCGGTTTGATCAAATGCTTTAAGTTGATCATCCAGCTTGGGTTCGAGCGGCTGACTAAATTCGGTAATTACGGCACGTCTATGCTTGGAGACCAACATAACCGGACTGGCACCTGCTTTTCTTAATCGGTAGCTGTCTTTACCCGGTTTGTCGATTTCAAAATTATGATGGCTGTGCTTGATCAGGCCGATGCGTAAGCCATTTTGTTTTAGAATGGGAAGTAATTGGCTAATCAAGGTAGTTTTACCCATGCCACTGAAAGCGGCAAAACCCAAAATTGGAACTTGAGCGTGTTGCATATCTCTTTAATGTAAACCAGTTTAGTTTGATGGCTTATTCTAAGGTATTATTGAAAGAACTACTAAGCGGGTAGTGAATCAATTAATAGGAGTTTGGAGTGATTCGGGTATATTTGCTTGTATTAATAGTAATTTTGGCGTTTGTTGGGGTAAGAAAATTTGTTAAAACGCCGCCAGCTGTTATTGCAAAATATCTAAGAACTGCTGTTTTTATCGTTGCGGCTGCGATTATATTATATTTAGCGGCATCCGGGCGTTTAAACTGGTTATTGGCTCTTTTTGGCTTGATTGCGGCATTGATAAGTCGATTTATGCCCGTTTTGCTGCGTTATGCGCCGCAGATACTTAAAATTTGGACTTTATTTAGCCAAACCAGAGCATCACAGGGACAAAGTAAGCAGTGGCAACGTCCTGCATCCGGCACAGGGATGACTGATGAGGAAGCCAGAGAGATATTAGGTGTTAGCCGTGGTGCATCAGAATCTGAAATTGTCCAGGCTCATCGTAAATTAATGCAAAAATTACATCCCGATAGAGGCGGCTCAGATTATTTGGCCGCCAAAATAAATTTAGCTAAAAAAACTTTGTTAAAAAAATAATTTTTAATGCGCTCAGAGACTTTTGCAGGAAGTGAAAAATCTCACGACAGTTGGATGTGTCGTCATAATCAGGTACAACAAGTATCAGATTTTGTGAGGAATGGAGAAAATGCAATTTCACATTTAAGCACATTACGGTGTCTGATATCTAAACCGCATTCTATTCTTATCAAGCAAAAGTGGTTGGTAGCTCTGTTGATGCTGAGCCTATTGACTGCATGTAGTGTTTCGCCTTTTTATGCGCCTGTTCAGCCCTATTATAGAGACCTTTCGCAGGGTATAAAAGTATATACCGTACGAAGGGGAGATACGCTATATTCGATCGGATATCGCTCCGGATACGGTTATAAACGCCTGGCTCAATGGAATAATATTCTTCCCCCCTATAAATTGTCTGTTGGCCAGAAAGTCAAGCTATATAAGCCTTACAGGCAGGTTAAGCGGGCTATAAAAAGCAAAACCAAGGTCGCTAAAAGGCGAAATAAATCACATAAAAGATCAATAATTTCAACAAATAATAAAAACATGTTAAAGTTGTTCTGGCAGTGGCCGATGAAAGGGAAAATAATAAAAAATTTTTCTGCATCGGGTAGTAAAGGGATAGATATTGGCGGTAAATTCGGTCAATCAGTCAGAGCAGCTGAAAGCGGTAAGGTGGTATACAGTGGGCATGGATTGATTGGTTATGGAAATTTATTGATTATTAAACATAATTATCTGTATTTAAGTGCTTATGCTAACAATAGTCGCTTACTGGTTAAGGAAGGACAAACCGTTAAAAAGGGTCAGGTCATTGCAAAAGTCGGGAAGCTGGGGACAAAGAGAACAGCTTTACATTTCGAAATAAGAAAAAATGGTAAACCCGTCAATCCAATTAGATATTTACCTAAAAAATGAGATGATCAATGTAGCGTAAGCAAATTGACCAGGAGGTTAAGATGAATGAAGAATTCCTAGATGTAATGGAAGATAAAGAATCACTGGATTATGATATTAGTCTGTCTTTTGATGAGGAGGCAGTGGTACTTGGTACTAAGGTTAAGGAAAGCATTAAGCTGGAGGAAATTACCGCAACCGAGTCTCATAATGATCATAATTTTGATGCCACGAGATTTTATTTAAGCGAATTGGGGAAGTCTTCTTTATTAACAGCTGAACAGGAAAAAACCTATGGCAGGCGAGTTTTAAGAGGGGATCAGGAAGCGCGCAGGATAATGATTGAAAGTAATCTGCGCCTGGTAGTCAAAATCTCTCGGCGTTATTTAAACCGCGGCTTACCGTTGCTGGATTTAATCGAAGAAGGCAATTTGGGCCTGATTAGAGCAGTGGAAAAGTTTGATCCGGATAAAGGTTTTCGTTTTTCAACTTATGCAACTTGGTGGATCAGGCAAACTATTGAACGCGCGATTATGAATCAAACACGCACTATACGCCTGCCGATTCATATCGTGAAAGAAATGAATGTTTATCTCAAAGCGCAACGGCAACTGGCTCAGCAATTGGACCACGAACCCAATGCTGAAGAAATTGCAGAGTTTTTGCAAAAGCCGGTTAAAACTGTAGAGAAAATGCTTAAGTTGAATGAACGAGTGACTTCTGTTGATATTCCTACCGGTCGGGATTATGACAAACCGCTGGTGGAGTCAATTTCGGATGATGACAGCTTGTCACCGACTGAAAGTCTGCAAGAAAGTGGAATGAAAAAAAACATCACCAATTGGGTATATCAGTTGTCAGAAAAACAGCGCGAAGTGATTTGTCGTCGTTACGGCCTTTGTGGGCATGAAACCTCCACATTGGAGCAAGTGGCACAAGAACTGGGGGTTACCAGGGAGCGTGTTAGACAGATTCAAATGGATAGTCTGAAGCGTCTAAAAGAAATTATGGATATTGGTGGCTATTCTTTTGAATCGGTGTTTCATTAATGGTAATGCTTTAACTGTAACCCTTTTATTGCAGGAAGGGTTACAGTTAAGAGTTTACAGTAATGTTTGTTGCCTGGGCCAGTCTCTATAGTTAAACACTTGCCCCTCATTTCTTACCTTTTCAATAGCGCTGAAAGATAATTCGGCATAGACCCACTGGCTGGTGTTAAGCCGGCCAATGTTTAAAATACCATTTTCGGATAATTCACTATCCACAGGCGTGTAAATTGCTGCCGCGCCAATATTGGCATCCACTGCTTCCGACCATTCGGCGTTGCCAATGGTGGGGGACTGAACAACATAGCACTGGTTTTCCAGGGCTCTGGCCTGGCAACCGATTCTGACCCGATAATAACCCGCTAAGGTGTCGGTACAGCTAGGGACTAATATTAAATTTGCTCCCATCTCAACCTGTTTTCTTGCGATTAGTGGAAATTCGCTGTCATAACAGACATTGATGGCAATTTTGCCATAGTCAGTATCAAAGCATTTGATTTCAGTCCCCGGTTTTATCAGCCATTGTTCATTTTCAAACCGGGTCATAATCAATTTGTCCTGGAAATCATATTCGCCATTCGGCATAAACAGAAATGCCCGGTTACGATAGTCTTTATCCGCAATCGCTACAGGATAGGTACCTGCTTGAATATAACAATTATGTTGCTGTGCCAGGTTTTTATATAGATCCAGATAATCATTCAGCAGGCTTTGCATGGCTTCGAGCTGTTTGTTTAGCTGTGAATACACCGGTTTGCCAAATATTGACGCCAATTCCATACTGGCATATTCAGGAAATAGTAATATTTTTGCACCTTGATCACAGGCCTGGCTTACCCAGTGTTCAATTTTTCGTTGATAGCTGAACCAGTTAGCATGAAAGCCGATGTCATATTGAGCGGCGGCTATTTTAACATTCATTGCTTTAACCAAAATGTCATCGGTTTTGGGGTTTCTTTATCTTCATCCAGATCTTTCCAGACGTAGGTGGTTGTCAATTCAGGATGTTTGACGTAGCCACGTTTATTCCAGAATTTGTCCAGCGGTACATAATCGGCAGGACGGCGAGGGTGATCTAATGGCCGTTCAACACAGCAAAAACAAATATGTTTGAAACCGCCCAATTGTTCGGCATGAGCTTCTCTTTGTTCAAAAAAACGTACCCCAATACCCAGTCCCCGATAATTTTTATTCAGTACGGATTCTCCACAGTAGAAAATTTCTTCCGGGTTGTAGCCGTATTTAATAAACGGCCTTTTAACATCGTCTGTTTCATATTTCATCGGGATTGCGGTTGATGCGCCAATGACTTTATCACCATCAAATGCTATTACTATGACGCTTTCCGGACAATTTATATAGGTTTGCAGGTATTCTTTTTCATAGTCCAAGTCACCATCGTATAAATAGGGGAAGTCGTAAAAAACTTCAATGCGCAAGCGAGCCAGCTCCGGGATATATTGTTCAAGTGCTTTGCCGCTGTATCTTTCTATGCGTATATTTTGAGACATGATTGAAAGCCGATTTAAAAAATGCCGAATTTTAACCGATGTCTTTTCAATTGGATATAAAAAAATACTGCCAGAAAAGCGCCTGTGGTGTCAGCAAGCCAATCGAATACATCGGCCTGACGGTCTTTGACAAATGATTGGTGCCATTCATCAGAGATACCGTAAAAACTGCAAAATAGTATGACGGTAAAAGTCAGTATAATAGGATTGCTGATAAAGTGTGTGAAACAGCGTAATGCTAATAATGCCATGATGAAATAGGCACTGGCATGAATGACTTTATCCTGATGAGGGAAAAAAACAGGTGTTGGCACAACGGTTTGATCAGATAGCCAAAAAATGAATGCGCAATATAAAAACAGAGTGAGAAAGTCGAGGAGTTTAAGCATAATAGTATGAAGACAATTTATGAATTTGCCGAGGCCTGTTTGCATCATGCCGATATTGATAAAAAAATTGCATTAACGCATCAGGCCTGGCAGTTATTTCAGCAGGGAAAGCTGGATTTTAGCAATAATAATGATATGGCCGCTATCAGTAAAACCCGGTTTCCCGAAAAACCGGTGTTAATGGCTCCACGCTTTATGGCCAAGCGGTCTTTGGCATCAAAAGAGGGGTTAGCGGCTTTCTATCATGCCTTGACGCATATTGAGTTTGTTGCAATCTATTTGGCATGGGATATCCTGTATCGATTCAGGCACTTGCCGGTAAAATTTCAGCAAGACTGGTTGCAGGTCGCTTACGAAGAAGCTTTACATTTTAACATGTTGAGGATGCATCTAAAAAAACTGGCAGTGGATTATGGTGATTTACCCGCGCATAAGGGCTTGTGGTTACATGCTGAGGATACGGCGCATGATGTGTTGGCGCGTTTGGCAATTGTCCCCAGATGTATGGAAGCCAGAGGGTTAGATGTGACGCCGTCGATGATCGACAAAATTAATTCTGTTGGCGATACGGAAGGTGTGGGGATTCTAAGCAGGATTCTTGAAGATGAAATCGGTCATGTAAAAACTGGTTCGTTTTGGTTTAAATATATCTGTCGGCTGCAAGGGCTGGAGTCGGAACAAAAATATCAGGAATTAATTGAAAAATATTATGTCGGAAAACCTAAAGGTCCTTTTAATCGAGAAATGCGTATAATTGCAGGCTTCTCAGAGGCTGAAATAGATTGGTTAGAAAAAATAAATGAGTAAAAAACAGGTTTTAACGTATCCGCTTTTTAATTTGGGATTTAGAGCATTCTTTTTCCTGGCTGGATTTTCAGCACTAATTTTATTGGTATTATGGAATGCTATTCAAAATGGTCAGTTTACGGCAGGTAATTATTTTGGTTTTAGTTATTGGCATGCCCATGAAATGCTGTTGGGGTATTCGACAGCGGTGATTGCCGGTTTTTTATTGACCGCAGTTAAAAATTGGACCGGTGTTCAGACTATAAACGGCGATCGATTAGCGGCTTTATGTTTACTTTGGTTGTATGGTCGGATTGTGCCATTTTATGCCGATTTGTTACCGGACGGGTTGATTGCATTGGTTGATTTTGCCTTTTTGCCTGTTTTAGCTTTTTGTATCAGCAAGCCTATTTTGGCCTCCGGTAATTTTAAAAATCTTTTATTTGTCGGCCTACTGGCATTAATGGCGTTAGGTAACGGTTTAATTCATATGGAAATGTTAGGACTGTGGCAGGAAACAGCTTGGCAAGGTACGCTACTTGTGGTGGCGGTGATTATTATGATGATTTTGCTGATCGCCGGACGCATCTTTCCTTTTTTTACCGAACGCGGTTTGCCCGGTACCTTTGCTATCAGAAATCCGTTGTATGATATTTTGTCTATTGCCTCAGCGGGTTTTGTTTTTGTTATGCAATTATTTGGTGTCGATGGCACTGCGTTGGCCTTAGCAGCATTTTTTGCAGCAATTGTTAATGTGTTGCGAGTAAGTGGGTGGTATGTACAACGAGTCTGGTATGTGCCTTTATTATGGGTGCTCTATACCGGATACGCCTGGATTATATTGGGTTTTGTTTTAACTGCGTTATCAGCTTATTCGCTTATTTTGCCTAGTTTATCAATCCATGCTTTTACTGTTGGCGGTATTGGTGTGTTAACTCTTGGAATGATGGCGCGTGTTTCCTTAGGTCATACGGGGCGTGCTTTAAAGGCTTCCAATACTATGGCGATTGCTTTTGTTCTGATCAATCTTGCTACGTTCTTGCGAGTACTGTTGCCGATTGCTGTACCAGCCTGGTACAGCGGTTTTATCTATCTGTCTACATTGAGCTGGTTTGCGGCATTTTCTCTGTTTGTTTTTGTCTATGCGCCGATTTTAACAACGCCAAGAGTAGATGGTCAGCAAGGGTAGGGGCAAATAACCATTTGCCCCGGAAATAGGTCCGTTGCAAGGCGGTAAATAATTATTTGCCGCCACTGTAGTGAGACTCAATATAGCGTTCAACGATTTCCTGAAATTCTTCAGCAATCCGGTCACCTTTTAGGGTGACGGTTTTGACGCCATCTTCATAAACCGGAGCGACAGGTGATTCACCTGTCCCAGGCAAGCTTATACCAATATTGGCATTTTTGCTTTCCCCCGGACCATTGACTACACAGCCCATAACGGCAACTTCCATTTCTTCAACACCTTGGTATTTGTTTTTCCAGATTGGCATTTGGGCGCGCAAAAATGCTTGAATATCCATCGCCAGTTTTTGGAAATAATCGCTGGTGGTGCGACCGCAACCAGGGCAGGAGATGACCATCGGAGTAAACGAACGAAAACCCATGGTTTGCAGAATTTCCTGGCCAACAACTACCTCTTGGGTTCTGGCGGTACCGGGTTCGGGAGTAAGTGAAATACGAATGGTGTCGCCAATGCCTTGTTGCATTAATACCGACAGCGCGGCTGAGGATGAAACAATACCTTTAGAGCCCATACCTGCCTCGGTTAAACCCAAGTGCAGAGCGTAATCACATTGACTGGATAAATCCTGATAAACACTGATCAGTTCCTGCACATTACTCATTTTGCAAGACAGGATGATTTTATCTTTACCCAAGCCTATTTCTTCAGCTTTTGCCGCGCTTTCTAACGCAGACAATACAATGGCTTTGCGGGTTACTGCGGGTAACTCTTCAGGGTTTTCTTTATTTCTGTTTTCATCCAGTAAACGGGTCAATACCGACTGGTCCAGGCTGCCTCCGTTAACGCCAATTCGTACAGGTTTGTCGTACTGGCAAGCAAACTCAATCATTTGCTGAAATTGTGGATCACGGTTTTTACCCCGGCCAACATTACCCGGGTTGATTCTGAATTTGGCCAGAGCTTTGGCACACTCCGGGTATTTTTCCAGCAATTTGTGGCCGTTAAAATGAAAATCACCAACGATGGGCACAGAAAAATTCTGAGCATCCAGTTGTCTACGGATTTCGGGAACTGCGGCGGCCGCTTCTTCTGTATTAACAGTGATTCTGACCAGTTCCGACCCCGCGGTAGCCAGCTCGATAATTTGATTGACTGTCGCGGTAATATCGGTAGTATCGGTGTTGGTCATGGATTGCACAACGATTGGTGCACCGCCACCTACTTTAATATTACCAACTAAAACTTGTTGAGTTTTTTTTCTAGGCATTATGGACATAAATAAAAAATCTTTGGAAATGGAACGAATATCTGAAAGAATAATTCAATTATACTCTATCTACAGATATTTCAGCAGAGCAAAATTGTGAGGATTAACTATTTTTCGGATTTACACCTGGAATTCGGGCCATTGGATTTGCCGGATAATAATGCTGATATTATTGTTGCAGCCGGTGATATAGGTATTTATAAGCAAGGTATGGACTGGTTGAAACGACAGGGAAAACCCGTTATTTATGTAGCGGGAAACCATGAGTTTTACACTCATGAATATAATAAAACCTTGGCAATGCTAAAAAAAGAAGGGGACACGGGGCCGATTCATTTTTTGGAAAATGACAGCTATATATTTGATGATGTACGTTTTTTGGGTTGTACCTTGTGGACGGATTTATTTTTGGAAGGTGAAGGTAAGGCCGAGTCGTTATCAAAGAGTCTAAATGATTTTAGAAAAATTAGTTTTAAGCAGGGACAGTTTGATCCGGAAAACTTTACTCGGATTCATTTTAATTCATTGGAGTGGCTGAAAAATGAATTGGCACAACCCTTTACCGGTCAAACGGTTGTTGTAACCCATCATGCCCCATCATACTGGAGCTGGTCGGATGCACCCAGTGCGATAAAGAAACTGGCCTACTGTAATGATTTAAAGTCTTTATTGCATGAATTTGAGGTTGCCGCCTGGTTTCATGGCCATGTGCATAGTGTGATTGATTATCGGGTGGCCGGGGCTCGAATATTGTGTAACCCTAGAGGGTATGATGGCCGAAAACTAGTGAATGATTTTGATGTCAATAAAATTGTAGAAATTTAATTTCAAGCAATTAAATCGATAACGGTTTGGCTGGGTTTTTGTTGGTCCTGGGCTGAATTATCTGCATTGTTTTCAGAATCATTCTCCGTTTTTGTGGCGATGTTTTCTTGCTGTAGTTCAACACGGGCTTCAGCCGCCATTGAGGATGCTTTGGCGGCAATTTGTCTATCAGCAGTGGATGGGTTCATTGGGGCAAGTGCAGCTCGTCTTATCGTTTCCGCTTTTTTGATGGTTGCAGCCGGGTCGCCGGGAACTGCAGAGGTGTCTATACTGACCTCGCCTCCGACTGCATAACGTTTACCATCACTACCGGTAACAAAGGTGAAACTGGCGCCACCAACTGCAAGCCCGCCGGCAGCATTAAAATGAGCACGTTCATGCGCTTTAACTTCTGCGTCTCTAGCTTCAAGCCGTTCTATTTTTCTCAGTTCTTCAGGCGATAATTGTTCAGGTTTGCCCGGTTTTTCGGCCTCCGTAGCGTTGGTTTTTGTCGCATTTTTTTCTGACTCTTCATTTTTAGCTGGCGAAACACCAGCTTCCTCAGCTTTTATAGGCTTTTGTTGCTGGGGCTTGAATTGCTGAATACTATAGGCCGTTAAATCCGGCTGTGCGTTTGTTATATAGCTCATTATCAATCAGCTGATAAACACGTTATATTGATTATATATTTCAATAAATTATACGTCTATTGAAAAGTTGTTATCGGTTGTATTAAGCATAAATTAGATAAGTTTAAATTTAATAATTTTGCCCTAAAGGCCGGACTTTAGCTACAATCCTGATTTTTAAAACAGGACAGCAAGTAATGGAATTTTATCTGGATACGGCTGATATTGAACAGGTGGCACGTTTTAATAACAGTCTGCCGTTGGCTGGAGTGACCACTAACCCGACAATACTAGCTAAATCAGGACTTGGTGTTACCGAATTATTACCTGAATTGACAAAAATATTGGGGGAAAACGCTCGATTTCATGTGCAGGTTGTCAGTTCTTCTGTGCAGGCTATATTGGCTGAGGCCAGACTAATTGATGCTTTGCCATACGATGTGGTAATTAAGGTGCCTGCAACTGAGATAGGGTTGGCGGCAATAAGACATATTAAGGCGGAAGGAATGATGGTATTGGCGACAGCTATATATACTGCGCAACAGGGATTTCTTGCCGCTTTAGCCGGGGCGGATTATTTAGCGCCCTATGTCAATCGAATAGAGGCAATGGGCCAGGATGGGGTGGGAACAGTGGCTGATTTGCAATTTTTGTTGGATAGGCACCAATTAAAAAGTCAAATTCTGGCGGCCAGTTTTAAAAATACTCAGCAGGCAATGTCGGTAATGAAATTGGGTGTGGGAGCAATTACTTTACCCATCGATGTGATAGAGCAAATGTTTACTAATCCAGCGGTAGAGAGGGCGGTAGATCAATTTTTACAAGATTGGCAACAGGCTTTTCCCGGCAAGCTATCTGTTGAAAGCTAATACTTCTCATTACCGACATATCAGGCGGTAAGGCCTGATATGTCGTAGAAAATAAACTTTTAATGTGTTGTTAAGGCAATGGTGCCTGAAAAAAATCGAAGAATAATAATAATACGGCGGTAGAGGCCAATAAGGTCACAATCATTGCCGGTGTTCCTTTTTTAATCCACAGGCCGGGGGTTATGGCCATATCCATGTTACCGGTTTCCTTGGCAAGCCTTTCTGACAGGGTAACAATATAGACATTAGCGGTTGACCCCAAATGTGTACCGTTACCGCCCATACCGACACCGATGGCCAAACTCCACCATAGCGGGGTAATGTTGATTCCCTGTGTCTCCATGCCTAATAAAATAGGCACCATTGCCGCAGTAAAAGGAATATTGTCAATCAGGGCAGATAGTATTGCCGCTACCCACATTAAAACAATACTGGCCATCATCAGATCTGATTCTACAAAGGGTTGAATAAATGAGCCTATGTATTCAAGAAAATGGCTGTGTTCAACCCCGCCTACCAAAATAAACAACGAGACAAAAAAGATCAGTAAAGACATTTCCAGAGAGCTGAATGATAGGTCCAGGTCAATATCGCGAGCCATAAACAGCAACAATGTTAATCCGGTTGCTGCCACCACCCAGGCTTCCCAACCGAAAGCAGTGTGGAAGATAAATAAAATGACCATGGTGGCTAGAACAAATAGTGCCGCTCTCCAGGTATGTGGGTCTTTGATTTTTTCCTGTTCGCTGAAATCAGAGATTTTGGGGTTGACGGAAAGTTCTTTTTTGAAAAGATATTTTAAAGCTAATAAGGTGCTCAACCAAGCGACAAAAACCACTCCCCCCATATGTAAGAAGAAAGTGTTGAAGTCAATTCTGGCAGCAGAACCAATCATTAAGTTCGGTGGATCACCAACCAGTGTGGCTACACCGCCAGTATCAGAAAGCAGGGCCGCCGCCAGTAAATAAGGAATGGGACTCACTTTTAGAGCCTGACAGATCAGCACAATTAAGGGTCCAAAGATGACGACTGTGGTCACGTTATCCAGTAACAAAGAAATAACGGTAACAGTACTGCCCAACATTGCCATTAAAAGAAATAATT
This sequence comes from Methylococcaceae bacterium, assembly GCA_050303415.1. GTDB lineage: Bacteria > Pseudomonadota > Gammaproteobacteria > Methylococcales > Methylomonadaceae > JBNLBS01. Next base: position 51,885 of record JBNLBS010000013.1, read on the forward strand.
TGCCTTTGCTTAAATCGGCAATGGTATAAGCCAGTGATTGAAATCCGCCGGTTGGAATCATGATGGCGACGATAGTCATCATTGCGCCCAAAAGGAAAACAACATTCCAGTCAATTGCTATCAAGGCCATCTCAGGGCTGTAGAAACCCATTAACTGGCCGGCAAAAATCATGCTGCCAGCACCCAGCATGGCAAATTTTGTACGGTGGAAACCGTGAACGCCTTCGGTAAAAATACCGAGAAAGGTAATTATCATGATGATCGCTGAAACCATCATGGAATTGTTCCAATTTAATGATTCGTGCAAAATAGAAGTCCTTGTTTTGTCATTTAGATTGAGGTTTGTAAGCTTGAATTCTTCGTGGGAAGGGGATGGCTTGTTCCGATTATAACAATTTTTATGATTAATTTTTTACATTAAAAGTTAAAGTTTGGAGTAAGGTTCGATTAGTTATTGTTTGTCCTCCTGTTAAGAATCATCGATAATGATTTTGTATTCGAAAAAATCGATCCTTTAATATGAAAGATTCGATTTTTATTTTTAATTTTTTTCAAGCATTATGAAAAGTTAACAGTATTGAATAGTTAGTAGCTTTTAGTATAATGCATTATAGTATCGATACGATACTATAATGCATTTGATTCGGAATGGTTAACCTTAAATAAGGATTTAAAATGGGGATTTTAAGCGTATTACTTTGGACTCCGGCTTTAGGGGTCTTTTTTTTGGCTTTAATTCCAGGTCAAAATATCAAAGTTATACGCATTACGGGTAATTTTTTTACTACAATTGTTTTCCTGTTGGTTTGTTATTTGCTGACTATCTATGATTCAAATTATGCCGGCATTCAATTCTTTGAACATCTGCCTTTAAACCCGAAATTCGGCAATGCGTATGCTTTGGGGGTTGATGGTTTGTCGATGCCTATGCTGGTACTGGCCAGCTTACTGACTTCTATTTCTGTATTAGCCTCATTCAGTATTGATCAACGGGTTAAGGGTTATCATATTTGCATCTTATTGCTTGAATTTGGCATGTTAGGTGTTTTTTTATCGCAAGACTGGGCGCTATTTTATATTTTCTGGGAAGTGACGCTGATTCCGCTGTTTTTCTTGATTGATCGCTGGGGCGGAAAACGCAAGCATGCTGCCAGTTTGAATTTTGTTCTCTATACAATGGGCGGTTCAATTTTTATGCTTATAAGCTTATTGGCCGTTTATCAATATGTCCCGGAGAATGTGTCGTTAATGAGTGCAATGAGTCAAGTCTCAGATAACATGCCACATGATCAACAGGTTTTGGCTCTGCTTGGTTTCTTAATCGGTTTTGGGGTCAAAATGCCGGTTTTTCCGCTACATGGCTGGCTACCATTAGCACATGTTGAAGCACCCAGCCCGATCAGTATTCTGTTATCGGGTATTTTGCTGAAGATGGGGGCTTATGGTTTACTTAAAGTTGTCATTATGCTACCGGGTGCTGCCCAATCCTTACAATCCTTACTGGTTTTTCTGGCGTTATTCGGCATGTTATATGGCGGACTGTTGGCTTGGCGTCAAAGCGATATGAAAGCAATGATTGCTTATTCTTCAATCAGTCATATGGGCGTTGTTTTGTTGGGAATTGCTGCCTTAAATGAAACCGGCATAACCGGTGCGGTTTTACAGATGACTGCCCATGGATTGATTGCCGGAGCTATGTTTTTATTGATTGGTCTGCTTTATGAGCGAACAGGTACTCGAAATATTCAAGATTACAGTTCATTGGTTCAGGTCATGCCTCGGTTTGCTTTTTTTACCACGCTAACCTTTCTGGCTGCAATGGGCTTGCCTGGTTCAGTCGGTTTTGTTGCCGAACTGCATACCATTATCGGTGGTTTTGAACGGTGGGGTGGTTTAATGGTGTTTTTTAGTTTGAGTATTGTAATCAGTACAGCTTATGCCATGCGAACCATCGGTTTGCTTTTTACCGGCCCAGTTAGTCCGCAGATGCAGAAAATTGATGATTTGAAAATAGCAGAGCTGTTAGCTGCAGGCGTTTTGGTAACGAGTATTGTGTTATTTGGTTTGTTACCTACTTCATTAATCGATTTATCTATGGCAACCGTGAGCCAGATGAATACCCTGATTAATCAAAGTCTCTAGCTTAGCTAAAAGTAATATAGGATAAACGATGCAAAAGCCATCCTTTTCATCAGCTCAGATGAGTCAAGTACGCGAGTACATCGAGTCTACGTTGGCTCATTTGGATCACGTTTTACCGGGACAGGCACCTATTCAGGATTTTGTTCATCATAATACAATACATGGCTATCAGCATTTGCCCTTTGAAAAGGCATTGCTTGAGAACGAAGCATTAACGGGCATTTCCGGTTATTTACCGGAGCAAGAGTTTCGAAAGTTTTATCAACAACAGCGTATTAATGACGCGGATATAACAGCCGCCTTGGCTCATAATAAAGCATTAGATGACGAGCTCGTTGTCTGCTCCTTAGGCCAAAAGGTTATTAAGCGAAAACATATTTATCGTATTGCAATGCTGTTTGATTTGACGGCAATCACCAGTAATCAGCTTAATTGGCAAATAGAGGAGCTGGATGCGTTAACTTCGTTACAAGCCGATGTGCCAAAGGACGTCAGTCAACAAATTCTCGCTGAAGGGCGGGCGCCGGCAGAAGTAGTCCAATTATTATGGCAAACCGTTATCAATCAGCTTGGAATAGATCAGGCGGCTTTACAAGCAGAGCAATTGCTGGAGCTTGATCTACAGCAAGCTGAATATGGCTTCAGTCATGAGTATCAAGGTAGTGCAAAGAATTCGCTGCATCAACTCATGCAGCAACATTCAAAATCTAGTTTGAATCAGTTGATTCAGGACTTGGGAGAAAGGCTTACCCTTAGAGGATTTATTCTGGCTGTTACAGGCAATGATATTTTGGACTCGGTGCGACCGCAGTTGATTCGTATCTGTGCTTCTGCGATTGATGAAGGGGTTGCTCCCTGGCAATTACCGGACCGACGCGAACAGGGTTTATATGGCGCCTGGCGTCTTGCTGTTCAATATGATGCCAATGCCTTTTTTCAAGAGTTGCCGGATGGCACGCAGATTTTAGCTGCGCTTCCAGAAAATTCAGTCGATGCCATTATCCAACATCTGACTGAATTACATATCCCTCAAACTATCTGGGGAGGGTATCTGCGTCGTTTGGCACTAGAGTTGCCGGGCTGGTCCGGGATGATTAACTGGCGCCAGCATAATTCGCAATATAAGACAGAGAATGATGCAAAACCGTGTTTAACTGACTATTTAGCTATTCGTCTGACGCTTGATAGGTTGTGGTTGAATTTGGTTTGTCATCAAAACTGGCATATAGAGGCAAACCTGACTGCACTAAATACATACTTTACAAAATACAGTTCTGAATTTCTACTGCGCCAACAACTTTATCAGCATGAGCTTCCGGAATTTTTGGCGCAGCAGATTGAGGCATTAATTCTCCATTCCGGATGGGAGCGGCAAAATTCGGATGCTTGGCATAAGCTTGCCAATCATGTTTGGGTATGGCTGGATAAATTTAAGCAAAGACCCGATGAACATACTGTATTAGACAGCGGTTGGCGCTTATTTCGATTATGTCAGCTGTTAGGCTTAAATATCGAACAGATATCAGCTTTGCACAAAGATGATTTGTTGAAAATGCTGACGGTGTTAGATGAGTTTACTTTGACGGAGCGTAATCAAGTCTGGCTTTACGCTTATGAATATCATTATCGGGAAGCTTTTTTACAGGCAATACGAGCTAATCATAATCGTGGTCGATGGGATAAGCGTGACACTATCCCGCAAGCACAAATAATTTTTTGTATTGATGATAGGGAAGAGGGCTTCCGACGCCATTTGGAGGAGTTTAATCCGGCTATTGAAACTTTTGGTGCTGCTGGTTTCTTTGGTGTTGCAATTAATTACAAAGGTCTTGATGATGAACGGGTAACACCTTTATGTCCCATTGTCGTTACCCCGGCCCATGAAGTTCACGAGCGAGCCAGAATTTTTAATGAGCAAAGACTGGTTAATCACAACAGGGGGCGCCGGTTAGGTTTGTTTGTAGGCGGTCTGGTGCATCAGAGTTTACGCAAGAGTACAGTGTTCGCGCATCTGGTGATCGATTTGATATCACCCATTACCTTGATAGGTTTATTATTAAAATCGGTCATACCCACAAGTCAGAATAGGATTATCAATTATTTTTTTGAGGCGATTTCACCCGCCGTAGATACCGAACTTGATTTTACCTCCTCAGATACCGACACAGTTGCGACACCGGAGCAAACCAAACTGGGTTTTACCGATGAAGAACAGGCTGATCGGGTCGCGGGGTTTTTACGTAATAATGGTTTGACTTATGGCTTATCGGAGTTGGTCATACTGATGGGGCATGGCTCTATAAGTCAAAATAACCCGCATTTAGCAGCTTATGACTGTGGTGCATGCAGTGGGCGGCATGGGGGGCCAAATGCTCGTGTCTTCGCTGCCATGGCCAATCGACCCGAGATACGTGAATTAGTTGCTGAGCGCGGCATCGAAATTCCGCAGGATACCTGGTTTATCGGTGCAGAACACAATACCTGTAATGAAGATATTATTTGGTATGACCTGAGTGACCTACCTGACAATAAAATCGATGCATTTACTAAATTAAAACAGGATTTAAGGCATGCACAGCAAATGTCGGCGCATGAACGCTGTCGTCGATTGGCATCGGCACCGCGTAACCCGACTCCTGAGCAGGCCTTGGCACATATTGAACAACGTGCAGTCGACTTTTCTCAAGCCAGACCCGAGCTGGGACATGCCACGAATGCCTCGGCTGTGGTTGGCCGCCGATCATTAACTCAGGGCGTGTTTTTTGATCGTCGTGCTTTCCTGATTTCCTATGATCCTACTCAAGATCCGGACGGCACCGTGTTGGAAGGCATTTTACTGGCGGTTGGTCCTGTTGGCGCAGGAATTAACCTGGAATATTATTTTTCTACCGTCAATAACGAACGTTTTGGCTGTGGTTCAAAAGTGCCTCATAACGTCACTGGTTTTTTTGGTGTCATGGAAGGGACAAGTAGTGATTTACGTACCGGTTTGCCCAGCCAGATGATTGAGATTCATGAAGCGATGCGTCTGCAAATTTTTGTTGAAGCCAAAACTTCAGTTCTGGAGCAAATATATGCGCGTCAGGAAAGTTTAAGTGAGTTGATTGGCGGCGGTTGGGTACTGTTAAGCTGTAAGGATCCAGAGACCGGGGAAATCTATGTTTTTGAGCGTGATCAGGGTTTTGTTCTTTGGCAGGCACCGGAACAGAAATTACAGCTTTGTGATAAATCGCCGGATTGTTATCAGGATCAAACATTGCCTGTAGCACCCAAGCTTATTAAACAGCCCCAAATGATGGAGAGTGTTTAAGATATGGATAGTTTAGTATTCCTGATTCCCATGTTTCCTCTTTTTGCCGCAATCGGAATAGGTTTGGCTCATTTGTTTTCAGTGTTGGACGGTGAACAGAGTGAAATGATCACCGCAAAAATTGCTGTTTTCAGCATTACTACTTCAATGTTTCTAGCCCTGTTCCTATTGCTTTTGGACAGGCTGGAGATGACTGCCGGCAGTTATAGTGTTGGCGTATGGCTGAACAGTGGCGATTTCAATTTGACCTTAAGCTTTATCAGCTCTGGTTTTAATATCATTCTTGCGGTTGTATTTAATCTGATTTTACTGGTTATTTTTCGTTTTTCAGTCAACTATATGCACCGCGAAGCAGGTTTTCATCGCTTCTTTTTCATGCTTTGTCTGTTTGCTTTCGCAATGATGTTACTGGTGCTTTCCGGCAATGCTGTTGTTACTTTTGTTGGTTGGGAGCTGGCGGGCTTATGTTCTTATTTATTGATAGCGTATGCTTATGATCGACCGGTTGCCGCGCACAATGCAACCCGAGTGTTTGTCACCAACCGTATAGGCGATGCCGGTTTTATTTTGGGCATTGGATTAAGCTTTTTATGGCTGGGTAGTCTAGATTGGGATGAGATAACGCATGCCGCCGGACATATATCTGTTCGGGAAGCTACAACCATTGCCCTATGTTTTGCCTTAGCCGCATTCGCAAAATCTGCACAAATACCCTTTACCCCATGGTTATCCAAGGCTGTGGAGGGGCCGACACCATCCAGTGCGGTATTTTATGGGGGGGTGATGATTCATTCCGGTGTTTATTTGATCATTTTACTAAGACCATTGTTTGAACAAGCGCCCTTTGCCATGCTGGTGCTGGCAGTGGTTGGTTTGTTGACAGCAGTTTATGCAACGATTATTGGCTTAACCCAAACCGATATTAAAAGTTCGTTAATTTTCGCTACCTCGGCTCAGCTAGGCTTAATGTTTCTGGAGTGTGGCTTGGGTTTTTGGCAACTGGCGGCATGGCATTTATGTGCGCATGCAGTAGTGCGTTGCTATCAATTGCTAACTGCACCTTCTTTAATGCATTTTGTCCAGAGCATTCCGGTTTCGCGTGTTTCACCGCTGGTTGAGAAAAAATGCTGGATTTATATGGCATCTGTGCAACGTTTTTGGCTGGACCAGATCAGTGACTGGGTCTTGGTCAGGCCGATTCGGCGTTTGGCTCGGGATTTAAGCTATTTTGATGATCATATTATCGACCGGGTGATGGGGATGCCAGCACCCGCCATTAGGGCTATCTCTTCATTGGCGCAACAGGAAGAGAAAAAAATTGGTGCCCATCTGGATAATGATGAGGATCGTTTTGCCCGGGGCAGTGGATTGGCCGGTAAATTAACTGAATGGGTGGCCGCCGTACTGCATTGGTTTGAAGATTATTTTGTGCTGCAGGGTATCGGTAAAGGCACGATAGACTATGGTCGTGAACTTGGTCATGCGGCTAATAAGGTGGAGCAATTACTGCTCAGACCCCGTTATTTGGCGCTATTTTTATTTATAACATTGCTTGTTGCGTTTTGAGGTTTAGATGGATATTAATATAACCTTCTGGTCGGAAGCGACTTTCTTTCCTCTGCTGACAACATTATGGCTTGTTCCATTGACAGTAATGGTGCTTATTTTACGGTCAAAATCCAACCTGATCGCATTGCGTTTAGGTTATGCCGGAACCTTATTTACTGTTTTGTTAAGTTTTTACCTGCTGATTATTTTTGATGATGGTTCCAGTAGTATTCAGTTGGTCGAAAAGATTCAGCTGTTAGGCATGAGTTATTGCGTGGGCGTGGATGGGGTTAATGTTTTATTTATTCCACTAACCTCAATTTTATCCTTACTGACACTTATGTATAGTTCTATCACCCGACATGTTGACGATCGGAAGTTTATAGCTTGTCTGTTGGGATATGAAGCAGTGTTAATGGGGGCTTTTACAGCACTAAATGCCATGCAATTCTGGTTCTGGTGTCTGCTGGAATTGTTACCGTTAATTGCGTTAACCAGTCGAGCGGGAACCGGAGTCAATAGACGTAAATTAATTACCAAATTGCTGCAATTTTGGGGCAGCGGTTTGTTGATGACTTTTGCCGGTTTTATGCTGCTGGCATTAAACCTTCAAAGCGCATTCAATGAATTAAGCTTTGACTGGTCCAGGCTGGCACAAAATACGGCCTTCATTCATAACGAAACTCTAATTTTTGTCTTGCTGTTTTTTGGTTTCGCTATCCGAATGCCTTTGTTTCCTTTTCATGCCTGGTTTCCATTACTGGCAGAATATGGCACGGTTGCCAGTACCGGTATTTTTCTCATTGGTTTAAAGCTGGGAATTTATGCTGTGATTCGCTTTATATTGCCGGTTTTACCCGGGGTTGCCGAGCAATGGGAAGACTTTGTCGTCACACTGGGCTTTATTGGTATTTTTTATGGCGCCTTACTGGCGTTAATGCAAATTAATATTCGCCGCTTGCTGGCTTTTGCGGTGATAAGCCATACCGGAATGTTGATCATCGGTGTTTTTTGTTTTAATGATCATGGTTTGGAAGGCAGTATTCTGCTCTCGTTGTCGTATGGTTTGGCGACCGCAGGCATGTTATTCAGCGTCGGCCTGATTTATGAGCGTACTCGTACGGCTTATCTACCACGCTTGGGGGGCTTGTTTGACTCCAACACCAGTATTGGTTTGTTGTTTTTGATTTCCGCCTTTAGCACTATGGTAATGCCGGGCACGCCCGGGTTTGATGCTGCGCATTTGTTAATTGAAGGCACTATAGAGGAACATGGCTGGTTCATTGCCATTGCAATTTTGCTAGGAAATGTTCTGGCTGCAGCTTTTTTGTTATGGGCTTTTCAGCGCTTATTCATGGCGACACGGAAACGATTTAAACAACCTGCTCGCAGTATTTATTATTCCGTCTTTCAAGAGCGCATTATTACCGTGGTGATTTGTGGCTTGCTGCTCGTAACAGGTTTTTATACGCAACCTTGGTTGAACTATATTGCTGAAGAAGCTGAAGCAATTCATGAGCATTACCCGGTACATGGAACTCATGATGCTACTAAGCCGGTACCAGCTATGCTTGATAATAAAGTAGAACAAGGCAAGGGACAATGATAGAGGCACAGTTTCCAATGTTAAGTTTAGTGATTTTTCTGCCCTTATTGGCGGCGGTTTTAACCGGCATTTCAGGTCAGGATCAGCGAGCCAGGAGTCTTGCGCTTTTATTTGCTGTGTTAGAGTTGATTTTAACTCTTCTGACGATGACTTGTTTTAATGTCGAACAAATAGGCTTTCAATTAGTTGAGCGTTATGTCTGGATAGCGAGTTTAAATATTGAATTTTTTGTGGGTATTGATGGTATTTCGATCTTGTTTTTACCATTCACTGCTTTGTTAACCGTTATTGCCATTCTGGCATCATGGAATACGGTAAAAAAACTTAACCGATTTCATTTCGCTCTGCTGTTGGCTTTGGAAGGCGTTACCATGGGCGTATTTTCCGCTTTGGATATGGTCTTGTTCTTTTTATTTTGGGAGCTGACCGTACCACCAATTTTCTTTTTGATTGGTTTATGGGGGATAGGGCCACAGCGACGATCTGCAGCAATGAAGTACACTCTGTATATGCTTTTTGCCGGTGTGCCGATTTTATTTGCCATCATTATGTTGGCAATAAACCATGCCGAACAAGTAAATGCCAGCCTTCCGCAAGGGTTAAACTTCAGTTTCCCATTGTTGTTACAGACAGCAATACCTGAAGATTTGCAGGTAGTTATTTTTATTTTGTTTGTCATCGGCTTTTCAGTAAAAGCGCCATTACTTCCCTTTCATACTTGGTTGCCTATGACAGCCATGGAAGCTCCGGTTCAGATGACGGCATTATTAACCGGTTTAAAATTAGGCGCGTTTGGCTTGTTACGGTTTGCTTTACCTTTAACACCGTATGCAACTGTTAAATACAGTTGGGCGTTAGGAATGCTGGGAGCTTGTACGATCGTTTACGCTGCTTTAATAGCCTTACGCCAGACTAATCTGAGAAGATTACTGGCGTATGCCAGTATCAGCCATGTTGGCCTGGTCGTTGTTGGTATCGCATCATTAAATATACATGCATTGCAAGGAGCTATATTCCAGTTATTAAACTTTACTTTGGTGGCCAGCAGTTTAATGATCATAGCCGGTTTCATCCGGCATCGTTTGGGGAGTACCGAAGTTTCACAGTTAGGTGGCTTGGCTAAGGTAGTGCCTAAATTGACCTGCTTTTATTTTCTATTTGCCCTGGCCAGTATCGGTGTACCCTTAACCAATGGTTTTCCTGCAGAATTACTGTTAATTATAGGAGCTTTGAGTGCTCATCCAAGCTTAGCTTTATCTGGACTGCTAGGCGCTGTTTTAGGTGCGGCCTATATGTTGAATTTTATTCGTCTTGCCTTTTGGGGGCCTGTTACCAGAGCAGCAATCAATCAGATCGATGATTTACGTATCCGTGAGTGGGGTTTGCTAGGCATTCCGGCAGTTTTAGTATTATTACTGGGCCTGTTTCCTAATTTGGCTTTGGATTTCAATCATAAATCATCGGAATCATGGTTACAGCATATATTAATTGTGTCGGATATACAGAAAAACAAATAAGACGATTTTTCATATCACATTGTGCTGTGACGTTGATACTTAATGCTGGCTTTGAAATGTTTCAACGATAGAAATCTACTATAAAAGTCTTGTTTATTTGACCGGAAAATAAGACCGATTCCATTATAGTTTTTAAACATTTTTGAAGCTTTCAGGAATGTCTTTTGGTCAGACTGTGCAAACATTACTCGCGAAGTAAAATTTGCCGTTCTTGCACAATTCATTACTGTTGAGCAGGCGGGTTGTTGTTGCCCGTAAAATAACTGATTGGATTGTTAGTATGATGCACGAAAGCTATATCTTCTTATTAACCGGAAGTGTCAGACTGGGGGCTCATTATTTATTTACGTTCTATTGGTGTTTCAATTGATTTTTTAGAAGGGAATCGGTCTTCGTCAGTATTGGACTCTAACTATCTGAATTTTCTGTTATCACTTGCCGATACAACTATTAAATAATCGTTAAAAGCTATACAATATGCCTCTTTTTTTAAACCTTACATAGTGTAAGGCGGACAAAAGTGTTTATAAGATTTAATGGAGATTTGAATGAAGCCACTGGTCGGACTCATCATGGGGTCCAAGTCGGATTGGGAAACCATGCAGCATGCTGAACAGATGTTGAATCAACTTAAAATCGCGGTTGAAGTTAAGGTGGTTTCGGCTCATCGTACCCCTGATTTACTGTTCGATTATGCATCCAGTGCACAACAGCGAGGCCTTGAAGTTATTATTGCCGGCGCTGGTGGGGCCGCTCATTTACCCGGTATGGTCGCAGCAAAGACTTCATTGCCTGTTTTAGGGGTCCCGGTTCAATCCAAGGCATTGAAAGGAATTGATTCATTGTTGTCGATTGTACAAATGCCCGGCGGTGTGCCGGTCGCTACTTTTGCAATAGGTCAGGCAGGGGCAAAAAATGCAGCCTTATTTGCCGCTTCCGTTCTGGCTAATAAATATCCAGAAATTAATCTTACCCTAAATGAATTCAGAACAGTACAAACTGACTCGGTTCTTGCTCAACCTGACCCCCGGAGTGAAGTATGATCATCGGTATTATTGGTGGAGGCCAATTAGCTAGAATGATGATTCTGGCTGGTTATCCGTTAGGACTTAAATTTATTGTGCTTGACCCGTCTCCAGATGCTTGTGCCAGTCAGATTGCCGAATCAATTCAAGCTGAGTACGATGATGAGCAGGCTTTGAGGCAATTGGCAGAAAAGGTTGACGTTATTACTTTTGAATTTGAGAATATTCCAAATGAGAGTATTAGAATTCTGGAAACGCTTAAACCGGCATATCCGCCATCTCAAGCTCTTAAGATTGCGCAAGACAGATTAAATGAAAAAAATCTGTTTAAGCAATTGGAAATACCTGTTCCCGGTTTTTCCGCGATCAATAGCCGTAAAGACCTGGATAAAGCGGTTGAATCGCTGGCTTTGCCGCTGGTTATAAAGACACGAACGCTGGGCTATGACGGCAAAGGGCAGTTTGTTATTAAGTCTCGTGATGATATTGATGCGGCCTGGGATCAATTGGGCGGCGTACCATTAATTGCCGAACAGTTTGTACCCTTTAAGCGAGAAGTTTCAATTATTGCGGTACGCGGGCGTTCAGGGGAAACGGCTTTTTATCCTATACCGGAAAACACCCATCAAAACGGTATTTTACATTTATCGATATGTAAGCCCAATGACGCTTTACAGTCACAAGCAGAAGTTTATGCTCGACGTATTTTAAACGAACTGGATTATGTCGGGGTTATGGCGTTAGAATTGTTTGAGGTTGACGGCCAGTTATTGGCTAATGAAATTGCTCCGCGAGTACATAACTCAGGGCATTGGAGTATTGAAGGTTCGGTTATCAGTCAGTTTGAAAATCATTTACGTGCGGTCGCGGGTTTACCCTTAGGTTCAACCAAACCGACTGGGTTTTCCGCAATGATCAACTTTGTTGGTACAATGCCTGAACTGGCTCAGGGAACAAAAGAAGACTATATACATTTTCATGATTACGGTAAAGAACCGAGGCCAGGTCGGAAAATTGGTCATGCAACTGTTTGTGCTGACTCCGAAAACAGCCTGCAACAAAGAATCACATCTTTACAAGCCTTGCTAAGCTGAATCATCTTTTACTGTTAGCTAATTAGGTTAATAGTTTAGTTTTTTACACAAGGACGTGTTTCAGTGTTGGAATTTTCGATTATTTTAATTCGAATGTGGCTATGCTGTCCTGAGTAAGCACTTAATGTCTTTTTAGCAACAGATCACTCTTCCAGTGCGATGCACTGGTTTAGCTTTTCAAATTTAAGCTTAATAACTGTGTTTTGTCATACAGTATTCAGCCAAGCAGAAATAAACTGTTTTGTAAGGTTTTTGTAAGTAAAAATCGATATATTAGAAAATTGAATTCCGACTTACCCTGCTTTTTTAAGCGAATATGATTTAAAGGTTGGGATAAGATCTTTTTTGGTTTAATATAGTATCGAATCGCTATTATATTATTCATGATCGGGATTTTTTTAAACTCATAGGATCGTGAGTTATCTTTTTTCTATATAGACAGGATTTTGAGGCTAAAAAAATGATTCATAAACATATAGATTATTATTTGCATCATATCAAAGAGGATATTGGTGCTGGTATCGTGGTTTTTTTAGTTGCTTTGCCTTTATGTTTAGGGATTGCATTAGCATCAGGAGCGCCACTTTTTTCCGGCTTGATCGCGGGTATGATCGGGGGGCTGTTTGTCTCTTTTTTTAGCGGTTCTCAACTCAGTGTTTCCGGTCCAGCAGCCGGTTTAACCGTAATTGTATTTAATGCTATCGAAAATCTGGGTAGTTTTCAGGGTTTTTTGGTTGCTGTTGTGCTGGCCGGTTTTTTGCAGATTATTTTCGGTTTTTTAAAGGGCGGTTTAATTGGAGCATTTTTTCCAGCCAGTGTCATTAAAGGTATGTTGGCAGCAATTGGTTTAATCCTGATTATTAAGCAGGTACCTCATGCATTGGGTTATGAAGTTAGTTTTGAGGGTGATGAAAGCTATATGAATGAGACTGCCGAATCGAGTTTTTTCGAATTGCTGCGTACCTTTTCTCATATTACTCCCGGTTCGGCTGTTATCAGTGGTGTTTCTTTATTAATACTTATTGTCTGGGGTACCTCATTTATTCAGAAGCGTTCGCTATTAAGCATGCTGCCCGGTCCTTTGATCGTTGTTATCTGGGGGCTTGCTTACAATACAGCGGCATTAGCATTGTCACCTGAGTGGGCCGTGCAAGGTCAGCATTTGGTTACTCTTCCTTATATTGAATCTCCGACAGATTTTTTTGATTATTTGACGTTTCCTGATTTTAGTTACCTTTCAAACCCTCAGGTCTATATTATCGCTTTGACGTTGGCAATTATCGGTAGCCTTGAAACCTTATTGAGTCTAGAAGCGGTCGACAAATTGGATCCGTTAAAACGTATAGCTCCGACAAATAGGGAGCTGGTTGCTCAAGGCAGCGGTAATATTATCAGTGGCATGGTCGGCGGTTTACCTATCACAGCGGTTATTGTTCGTAGCTCTGCCAATATAAATGCCGGGGGGCGAACCAGTCTGGCCAGTTTAGTTCATGGTATTTGTCTGACCTTTAGTGTGATATTTCTGTCCTATTATTTGAATTTCATACCTTTGGCTTGCCTGGCTGCTATTTTATTACACACGGGCTATAAACTGGCAAATCCGGCTTTAATTATTGAGCATTATAAAAAAGGCATGATTCAGTTACTGCCGTTTGTGGTAACGATTGTAGCTATCTTGATGACAGATTTGCTTAAAGGTATGGCTGTTGGTATGACTGTAGGTTTGTTTTATGTTATTAGAGCCAATTACCATGCGGCGATTACTTTAACGCAGGATGGTTCTCATTATTTGATGTCCTTAAATAAGGATGTTTCATTCTTGAATAAAGCATTATTAAGAAAGTTTATCCTTCAAATTGAAGAAAATAGCAGTGTTACGATTGACGCCAGTAAAGCTCAATTTATAGATCATGATATTTTGGAGACTTTAGAGGACTTTATGCTGACAGCGAAAGACGATAATATCAGTGTCGAAATTATTGAAATGCATGGTAAGCAGGAGCTTCGGGAGCACGAGCCTATTGTTATTCTCAATGGTCGAAAGGAAAGTGCTTAATCTCTTGGCAGATGCTGTAGGGTTTTAGGCATAGAGAAGAAAAAACAGTCTAGAAGAAGGATAAATCGGTTACCTAAAGTCCCAAAGCGATATCAAATTGCTGTTTGGAAAAGCCTTTTAATATTTTTCCATTGATAACGGTTAATGGGATGCCCGTATAGCCGGGTGCGAGCTGAAGTTTTTTTGCTTTGGCTTGCGCATTTTTTTCAATATCATAGACGTTAAAGGCAATAATTTTTTGAACGTAAATAGGCCATTGCTTTTTTGCAGTATGGGCACCAACTGGTGATATAAATATCAACTGCGTATGTTGACTGTTGTTTTTTATCTGTAGTGTTGTTATCTCTTGTTGAAGAGGCTTGAATTGGTGGGTTGTTTATTGCCGGGACAAAAATTTCAGCTGAGGCTGAGCACTTAATGCTTGAGTATATCGTCCCACCACTGGCTGATTGGCATTTATAAATAGCGGCATAGGTAATCCGGCTAAACTGTAATCCAAATACAAAAAGTGTTACAACGAGTAATTTTTTTGTTCATGGATTGTTGACTTGATTCTTTGTCTCAAAATTGAGTAGATAAGCAAAAAAAGGGCGAATAAATCGCCCTTTTTTTTGCCGGTTTGATTACTATTTTTTCTCAGTAGTTGTTTCCGCTTTAGCTGGTTCCTCAACTTTTGCCGGTTCTTCAGTTGTTTCCGGTTGAGGTATAGCAGGTGCTGTTTCAGCTTGTGGGGCTTCAACCTTTTCTGTTTCCGGAGCAGTGACCGCTTCTACTTGTGCGGGTTGCTCTGTCGTTTCAGATGAGGGAGACGCTTCGGTTGATTGTGCTGTTTTTTCAGGCTGCTCAGTTGATTCAGATTGGGCAGAAGTTTCTGTTGTTTGCTGAGTCTTTTCAGGTTGCGCAGTTGTTTCAACTTTTGCTGGTTCCGGCTTGGCTTCTGTTAAAGGAATCAGTATTTCTACCTTGGCCTGATTACGTAAGTTGTCCAGCATGGCCCTGATTTTTTGACGTTGCAGAAATGGTTCCAGTTGAGCTTTAACTGCCTCCAAAGGCGGTGCAGTACGGTCACGAACGCCTTCTCTCAATATTACATGCCAACCGAATTGAGTTTGTACGGGTTCTGTGCTGAATTTGTTGTCCTCAAGAGCAATAACCGCTTCGGAAAAAGGTGCAACCATTTGATTCGATGAGAACCAGCCTAAATCACCACCCTGAGCGCCCGACGGGCCGGTAGAGTTTTCTTTGGCCAAGGTCGCAAAGTCTGCACCAGCAGCCAGTTTTGCAATCAGATCCTTGGCTTCTTGCTCTGTTTTGACCAGAATGTGGCGAGCCTTATATTCTTTACTGTCATCACCTTTGGCGCTTTTATCATACTCGGCTTGAATTTCTTCGTCGGTGACTGGGTTGGCTTGCAAATAGTTTTGTAATGCTGCTTGAGAAAGGATTGACTTTCTAGCGGATTCTATTTGGGCAATAACTTCTGGTGTTTGGTCTAATTTCTTGTTAACAGCATCTTGTAGCAGAAGTTCACGCTGAATCAGTTCTTCAATCAGTTTTTCTTTAGGTAAGGTCTGACCATGACTTCGTTGGGCAAAAATCTGAGATAATTCATCAAACGATTTTTTGCTGATATATTGCCCATTAACTTCGGCTACTGCATCTGCTTTGCTGACGACAGGTGTTGCCGGGGCCGACTTTTCGGTAGTGTCGGTGTTGCAGGCTGATAGTAAAACTGTACCTGCTATTAGTAGAGGGATAACTTTTTTCTTCATGTTTTTATTCCTTTTCATACTCAGAAGGGGCTTTGGCGTTAATGCCTAAAGCGTGAATTTTTTCTTTCATCAAGTCACCTAATGCCTGATAGATCATTTGATGACGTTGCACCAAAGACTTTCCTTCAAAAGCCTCTGCATAAATTGAAACATGGTAATGTCCGCCGCCACTTTGTGCACCGGCATGACCTGCGTGAGCGGCACTATTATCAATAATTTCAATTCGATCAGGATTAAGTGCGTCTTGTAAGAGCTTTTTTATGGTGTCTGAGTTCATTGTGGAAATACTTTTTTAAATGGTTTAACGGTAACTTGGGCATAAACCCCGGCATCGACATAAGGGTCGGTATCAGCCCATTGTTGAGCGTGGGTAAGACTTTCAAACTCAGCTATAACCAAACTGCCGGTAAAACCGGCGTCACCGGGAGTATCACTCTCTATAGCCGGGTGAGGTCCGGCAATGACCAGGCGGCCTTGATCCTGTAATTCTTGTAATCTTTCTAGGTGTGCTGGACGAGCAGATTGCCTTAATGACAGGCTGTTTTCAACATCGACACTTAATATAGCATATAACAATGTTTTATTCCTTTGTGTCAGGGATATATTTATAGATAAAAATCATTTGTACAAGGATAAAAAATATCATTAACCCAGGTACGCCAAAGGTTTTAAATAAAACCCAGTCTTCGGTATTATATTCACGCATGACATAGATATTTATTCCACCCACGCTGAGAAAGAAAAATGACCACATTAAGTTTAGTCGTTTCCATATATTTTGTGGAAGAACTAAACTGACGCCCAGCATGCGTTCGATAAACGTTTTTTTGCCGATAAACTGGCTACCTAAGAAGGCAAGACCAAACAGCCATTCAATAATAGTCAGTTTCCATTTGATAAACTGTTCATCATGAAAATAAATGGTTGCACCGCCCATAACCAGCATTAAACCCAGCGTAATCCACTGCATGGCTTTAACTTGCCGGTGTCTGAACCAGGTGTACGCCACTTGTATTAACGTTGCAACAATGACTACCCCGGTCGCAATATATATATCGTAAAACTTATAGGCAATAAAGAATAAAAGAATAGGTATAAATTCAATTAGCTGATTCATTAGTAATTATATAAAGTGAAGGGAATTAGATGTAATAATCAACACCGACAATCAAATTGTCACGTTGTTCAATTTTCGGTTGATTAATTGTAGCGGTATAGGCGTTAATGGCCTGAAGCGAACGAAAATTGGATGTGTTGCGATGTTGCTGATCTTGTGGGTTATTGTTTGATAACGAAGTAGCAAGATTGGCATTATCCAACGTGGATTGAATCTGTTCAGGGCTTTGAGGTGATTGTTGTTTTCGATTTTTGGATTCCTGGTCTAGGGTAAGTTCCTCTGTAGTGTTTTTATTGGGCGCAAGCTTAGGCTTCCCGGCAAAAGAGGGGGCTATACCATTAGATAAGTAGTTTAGAGATGAACTATTTATTTCCATGTTCAGGTAACCAGTTATAACAACCAATCATAAGGAGTATTGTAGAATTAATATCCTTAATTGTACATGTTTAAATGGTCTAATCTGATAAAATATAAGCTTAAATTCAGGAGGTCATCGTGAGCGAAAATAAACAGATTGAATTAGAAGCCGCAGCATTCCGGCGTTTAGTTAATCATTTGCAAACTCATACTGAGGTGCAAAATATAGATTTAATGATTCTGGCGGACTTTTGCAGAAACTGTCTGGCTAAATGGTATTTGGCTGCTGCTCAAGAACAAGGTGTGGACATGGATTATGATCAAGCACGTGAAATGATTTATGGTATGCCTTTTTCAGAATGGAAGGATAAATATCAAACCGAAGCCAGTTCCGAACAATTGGCTGCTTATGAGCGTAAATTAAAAGCAAGGTCTGTATGAATACAAGAAGCAAATATGATGATATGTTCTCCGGCATAATTGGTGAAGAATATGATATGTTGAATCTGATTTGCCCGTTAGCGACAGAAATGAGTCGACAGGTCGGTAACAAGGTTGCTGAATATCAGGCACAGTTGAATAGACCGCTTAAGGTTTTAGAGTTGGGCGGTGGCACGGGTATAACCACCTTGGCTATTTTGTCAGCTTGTGATCAGGTTGAAATTTTAAGTGTAGACAGCGAACCGACTATGCAAAATCAGGCTAAAAAAAGCCTGAATCAGTGGCAGGTACAAGGCGTGCTGACTTTTTCCGGTCAGGATGCCTTATCTGCTTTGCAGGATCAGGAGACTGAAAGTGTCGATGTCATCGCATCCGCCTATACCTTGCATAATTTTCAAGACGACTATCGGGCTCAAGTGGTGACTGAAATGTTCCGTGTGCTTAAGTCGGGTGGACTGTTTATTAACGGCGACCGATACGGGCTGGATGATATCACTGAGCATACCAGACTTATTCAACAGGAAGTCAGTGGATATTTTGAAGTACTAACCAAATTAAACCGCCTGGATTTGTTGGAACATTGGATTGTGCATTTATTCAGTGATGAATCCGAAAATCACGTAATGCGTGAATCGGCGGCGCTAAAACAATTGCAGGATGCTGGCTTTAGTCACATTGATCTGACAAATAGAGAGGCTGTTAACGCATTGGTTTCTTCTATTAAGCTTTAATTACACCATCATCTGGCCTTGATAAATTTATGAAAATATTACGACTCTGTTTCGCTTTAGTTTTAATCGTTTCGGTAACAGCCTGCACCAGTTTTGGTAAAGGTGTGGCCGAAGCATTGTTAGAAAAACAGGAAGCTGAAGATTTGCGCTTATGCGAAATTCGTGGTCAGGCATTTACCGGTATCATGCCTCACCTGTTTGGTCTGCATGGCAAGATGAAAGTCCTAATGGTGCATGGCGTGGGTGACCACCTGCCGGGCTATTCAACTCAGTTTTTCGAGAAACTGGCCAAGGAGTTGGATTTAACCGTGATGGCCAAACGCTATAAGGATATAGCGCTGACTGATCCGAAAAATACCGAAAAATCTTTAGGCAACCTGCGGGTACACCGCTTATTAAATCAGGATCGGGATGAAGAACTGCTATTTTACGAATTGACTTGGTCAGAGATTACCGCCAAGCAAAAAGCAATTTTAAGTTACGATAATTCGGGAGAATATTCGTTTAGAAGGGCGGAAGTGAATGACCTGATGAAAAAATTCTCCAATGATACCGGTCCTGATCCGATTATATATCTGGGCGAGAGCCGAGGTGATATTTTAACCGCCTTTTCCCAGTCTTTTTGCTGGATGATCAGTAAAGACTGGCAAAGCCTGCCGGAACATACACACGAATCCTGCCATTTTAATGATGCGGCGGTTAATAATCTGAAAAATGATCATTATGCTTTTGTTTCTCACAGTTTGGGTAGCCGTATCACTATCGACGGTATGCAAAAAATTGCCTCCATGCTTGGTAAATCAAGCCGTAGCGATAATAATGCATCGAAACACTTGATTCTGGCGCTGCAGAATATGGAAATGCCTATCTATATGATGTCGAATCAATTACCCATGTTACAGTTAGGCAGAAAACTGCCTGAAATAAGTGGGCAAAAAGATTCCTATTGCCGACCCGATGGGGAAAATTACCAGAAACGCATGCTTAGCGAAACTTCGATTATTGCCTTTAGTGATCCAAATGACTTGTTAAGCTATGCTGTTCCTCAGGGTTTTGTTGAGAAATACCTGGATTCCAGGCTTTGTATCGATGTCACCAATATTAATATCAACGTTGCCACTATATTCGATGCTTTTGGTATGGGAAAAATGGCCAACCCGCTGGATGCACATATTGGCTATGATACCGATGACAGAGTCGTTGCTTTAATCGCCAAAGGCATTGGCAATATACATACTGCAAATATAGTTAAACAGCGGTGTAACTGGGTTGAGTTGATTGATTGAAATAATTAAGAATTAGTGTTGATATCTATTATTTCAGAGTTTTTTCATATCATCTAATAGATAAAGACATTATAAATAAATGTCATTACATCAAGATTCTCACAAGAGTGTCTATCTGATTTTTTCGATGCCAAGGAATTTGTTTTCTTCTGTTAAGGTCATCTCAAAATAACCTTGCACGCCGTTTTTGGTCAGGTAGGACTGGATCTTTCCGGCAGGAAATTCGATACGACGCCCATCGTCTGCTATCACGGAGACGCGTTGTGCCTGGCCTTGATAGACAGCGAGAAATTGATCGTAACTGAGGTTTAAGGAAAACCGAATATGTTGTTGCGCCATAAGTTTCAGCCGGTCAGTCTTGTCTGACCGGCAATCAATAACTCTGTTTAACGAAGGTTTTGTAATGCCGCTATACGGTCTTCCAATGCCGGATGACTCATAAACAAGCTTTGTACCCGACTGCCGTTAATTCCGAAAGCAGCTAACTGGTTGGGCAGATCTTCCGGCTCGTGAGCCCGTTGCAGTGCACGTAAGGCCGCAATCATTTTCTCTTTACCGGCGAGTTTGGCACCTCCGGCATCTGCTCTGAATTCCCGATATCGAGAGAACCACATGACTAACATGCTGGCCAAAATAGATAGGGCTATTTGGGCTATCATTTGGGTTATATAGTAAGCCGGGCCATAGCCTCGCTCGGTTTTGAAGACAACGCGATCTACGATATGACCGACAATGGATGCAAAGAAGTAGACAAAGGTGTTCACAACGCCTTGCATCAAGGCCATAGTGACCATATCACCATTAGCGACGTGGCTGATTTCATGGCCGACAACCGCTTCAACCTCATCGGCATTCATGCTTTGCATTAAACCCGTGCTGACAGCAACCAGTGCATCGTTTCTATTCATGCCGGTGGCAAACGCATTGGCGTCAGGCGACTGGAAAATGCCGACTTCGGGCATGCCGATACCTGCTTGTTTGGCCTGTCTGGCGACTATCTCCACTAACCATTGTTCAGTCTGGTTCTGGGGCTGTTGGATAACATGGACCCCCATGGATTTTTTGGCCGACCATTTTGACATGGCCAGGGAAATAACTGAGCCAGTCATACCGATTACTGCAGACATGATGAGCAGAGCGTTAAGGTTTAGATCAACGCCTTGAGCATCTAATGTGCCACTGAGGCCAAAAAGGCTAAAAATAATGCTGACGACAACTAAGATAGCTGCATTTGTTGCTAAAAATAGAAGGATTCTCAACATAATAAAATATACCTTGATTGTATTTAAGTGTTATTTATGAATATAAGGGTTGGAAATTATAATTCAATGCTTGATTGATTAGAAAAATCTGTTTTTTTTCTATTGTATGCTGAAAAAATACAATAACGGTATGGGCACGATTGTTTTTTGGGATCAACCGGTTTGAAATCGTGTAAAGACTTAAATAAATTTTAAATGAAACCAGAAAAAGCAACTATAAAATATCACAATGCATCGCCATGACCATTAGATCGGCAAGGTTGCCGGCCTGCATTTTTTCCATGATATGTGCTCGGTGTACATCAATCGTGCGATTACTGACACCAAGAATTTGGGCACTTTCTTTGTTCGAATGTCCCTTGGCTATCAAATCCAAGACTTGTTTTTCGCGTTTGGTGAGTTGTTGATAGCGATTGATGGTTTCATGTTTATGTGAATTTTTTTCCCGTGTTATTTCGTGTTTTTCAACGGCTTCTTGAATTCGGGCTAACAATATGGTGTTGTCAAACGGTTTCTGAAGAAAGTCAACGGCACCGGCTCTAAATGCCTTGGAAGAAGCCGGAACATCCGCATGGGCGCTGATAAAAATTATCGGTATGTCAATATGTCTATTTTTTAATTCATTCTGTAACTCAAGTCCACTCATATTAGGCATACGAAAATCAAGAACCAGGCAGCTTTTGGGGGTAGTTTGGTATGAATCAAGAAAAGCCTGTGCCGAGGCAAAACTTTGTACTTGCATACCCTCGGATTCGATCAATAATGATAATGCATCACGTACGGAATCGTCGTCATCAATTAAAAAGACGGTAATGTTTGGGTTATCTGATGTCATTGATTTCCTCATATACGGGTAGAGTGAAATAGCAGGTTGTGCCTTTGGTTTTTTGGCTGTTAAATCTCAGTACGCCATCATGAGCTTCTATAATAGATCGACTGATTGACAATCCCATGCCCATGCCGGATTTCTTGGTTGTATAGAAAGGGTTTAGTACTTTAGACTGTTCAGCTGGGTTAAGTCCCGGGCCATTGTCTTTAACCCGCACTTCAATTTGGTCTTTATCATTCAAATAGGTTTCTATAGTCAGTGTTTTAATATGCTGGTCAGGCATGTTTTTAAGTGCTTCTATGCTGTTACGAACTAAATTCAAGATAACCTGTTCAATATGGATCGGGTCTACAAAGATTAAAGGTAGAGATTTGGCCAATTCGGTTTTTTGCTGGACATTAAATTGTCTGCAGTCCGGTTCGCAAAATTCCAATGCATCCAGAATAAGACGGTTGATATCAATCGAAGAGCGACTCATTTTCCGACTTTTACTAAAATCCCGCATTCGATGGATGATCTGTCCGGCCTTAAGAACCTGTTTATGAATTTTTTCCAGTGTTTCAGTTAATTTCTCGCATGAAAAATCAGGTTGTTTAATGATTCGTAAACAGGCTTGCGTATAAGCGCTGATAGCTGTTAAGGGTTGATTGACCTCATGCGCAATACCCGAGGCCATCTCTGCCATTAAACCGACACGAGTCACGTGGGCAAGAGCATCCAGACGTTCTTTATCCGGTTGACTTTTAGACTTATGATCACTGATCAGTTGAACGGTGGCTATATAGCATTTTTTTGGGTCGGCGTTATATTTCTCAACGTTGAAGTTTAGCAATATAACGCTGTTATCTTTATGTTTGCCGGTTAACTCAAGATTAATGCCAAGAATATTACCGGCTTTATGTTTAAAATAGTGAACAAAATCCGGGTGTATTTTTGAATTTGGAGAGCTGACTAATTTTGTTATCGATTGTTGATAAAGCTCGCTGGGATCATAGCCGAACAGGTCCTTGATTGAGGTATTTGCATATTCGATGTTGCATTTTGCATTAAAAATAATAATGCCCACCAAGTCTTTGCTGGTTTCATGTTTATTTGGCAGTCTCTTTTTTTGAGTTTCAGCGGGGTTTAATGTCAGATTGATTTGAATTTGTTTGTCGGTGGTTAAATAACTGATTGCATTGAGTAAAGTAGGATGTTCATGCCTATTAAACTGAATTTTTAGTTTATTTGTTGCCTCGGGTTGCCTGAGTTCAGTAATAAATTGTAGATATTTTGAATGTTCTTCAACGGGGAGGTGGTGGATTAGGTTTTGACCTGTTTTAGCTAAATCCGGAAGGTATTGACAGGCCTCATGGTTTGCTTTTTGGATAATACCCTGCTCATCCAGAATCAGGCTGGCAATTGGTACCCAGTTAAAAAACTGTTGAAAATTGCTTATGTGATCAACGGTATCCATTATAGATCATTCACCTTTTTGATCAGGCTAAAATAGCGTTTACACTTCAATCATATAAAAAAAATAGTATTTTTTTCAATTTATTTTGTTGTTAAATATTTTATCTTTATTAATTAATGCCTTATATTAAATTGGTGGTAAGTTTTTAAGTAAAGGCCAGGTCTTTATGATCTGATAATGGACACCGTTTGAAGTATTGGTTGATTGAACAAGGCTAAAAGTTGTAGCCTGCCAGACAATGCTTTTGATTTTGGTGTCAGGTTTAACAAATGCTTTTTTTGCCAGGGTAATATGTGCTTTATAGGGTCTGGACTCTGAAGCAATACCGCAACTTTCACTCAATTTTTTTAATCGCTCAACCAATGACAACAACCCTGGGTTCTGCTTTTGACTGGTTAAGCATAAAATACCGGGTCTGCGCCATAAAGAAAGTTGATCAAAAGATAGTTGAAAAGCAGGAGTGGATATTTGATTAGCGCCCTGTGTTATCTTTGTTTCTGTATCATTGTCTACCTGACCTAAAAAGATCAGAGTAATATGCAGGTTGTCTGTTTTTACCGGTTTATATTGAGGCTGATGCAAACGTCGGTATTGACTGGCTATTTGTTGGCGTGTCTTGTCAATAGGCCATAAGGCAAAAAATAATCTTTTTGAAATTTTTGTGTCTGACATTTGATTTATTGTAGTTACAAACAGAATATATTTAGTTTATATCCCCAAGAAGAAAAGAAAAATGCAAAATTTTATTATTCGAACATGGAGCTACTGGCCTTCATTGTCGAATGAGAGTAATGAGTCCGATCTACTTAATTCCGTCCCCAAGATGTTAAGACGTCGATTAACGCCCTTGGCAAAAACGGTCATTTGTGCCTGTAAAATATGTGCCGGTGATCGACTTTCAATGCCGGTAATTTTTAGTTCCACCCATGGCGAGTTGGCAAAATCATTTAAAATGATGGAAATGGTTGAGGCTGGCGAAGAGATATCACCAACCGCATTTAGTTTATCGGTACATAATGCAATTGCCGGTTTGTTCTCTATCGCCTTTAAAAACAATAAACAAAGCATGGTACTGGCTCCCGGCGAGGATGGAATTGCGGCAGCTTTTATTGAAGCACTTGGTTCACTTCAAGAGGGGGAGGAGGAAGTGATGATGGTTTTCTATGACGAACCTTTAGTGGAATTTTACCCTGCCAGTCCGTATAAACTGTCAACTGATCAACGGAATGCGATGGCTCTTATTATCAGCAAGACAGGTGAAGGACAGCCGATAAACTTTAGTCATGACATTCAAACTGGCTATGACGGTGAACAAGCCTTGCAAATACCTCTTTTAAGGCATTTTTTAGCCGGCAATGAGTTGTCACTCACTATTCAAACTGAACGGGGCAGCTGGTGCTGGGAAAAACAATGAGCGACAAGATCAATTATTGCTGGAGGCTGGTTGCTACCGGGTTCAGTTTTAGTGTGTTTGGCATCGGTGGTTTTTTGTTATGGGTAGTGATTTTCCCGTTACTGAACATTTTCCCGGGCAGTTCGGAGCAAAAACAACAACGCTCACAAAAGTGTGTTCATTACAGCTTCTATATTTTTATTGGTTTGATGCATCGTATAGGCATTATGACTTATGAAATTACCGGCTTGGAAAAGTTGAATAGGCCCGGACAATTAATCATAGCAAATCATCCAACTTTGATTGATATTGTTTTCTTAATCAGTAGAATTCCTACGGTCAGTTGCATTGTTAAGGAAACCTTGTGGCATAACCCCAGTATGAAGGGCTCCATCCTTAATGCCGGTTATATTCGCAACGGCGATCCGGAGAAATTGATTGCGGATTGTGTAAGCTGTCTGAAAGGCGGCGGTAGAATGATTATTTTTCCGGAAGGAACCCGGACTGTTCCGGGAACGAGAAAATACAAATTCCAAAGAGGCGCGGCGGCCATTGCTCTACAAGCCAAAGCCGTTGTGACACCGGTTATTCTTACGTGTAACCCCAGCACCTTGACCAAAGCGGAAAAATGGTATCAGATACCGGCACGTCGATTCCATTTGGCAATGCATGTAGAGGATGATATGGTGCTGGACGAATTTATAGCGATCAAGTCAAGAACTATCGCTGTGCGACGGTTTAATCGATTTTTAGAAGACTATTTTGGTCAAAAACGAGAGTATTATGAGCAGTTTGGAAGATGATTTGAAACATTTGATTATCGAATCTCTGGATTTGGAAGATATGAGTATTGAAGAGATTGATAGTCAAGAGCCCTTGTTTAACGATGGTTTGGGGCTGGATTCAATCGACGCGTTGGAATTGGGATTGGCAATCAGAAAAAAATATAATGTTCGGATTGATGCGGAAAATGACGATGTAGTCAAAATATTTGCTTCCGTAGCAGCATTGGCAGAGTTTATTCAATCCGAGCATGAGAGAACACAATGAAAAATCGTGATGAAATTTTACAGTTCATCAGGCATATGATGCTGGAAATGTTTGAGATTGAGGAAGACTTGGTAACCTTGGATGCACGGTTGTATGAGGATTTGGATTTCGACAGCATAGATGCGGTCGATATGATTGTAAAATTAAAGGAAAAGACCGGTAAAGTGGTTAAGCCCGATGATTTTAAAAATGCCCGTACAATCAATGATGTAGTGGAAGCGGTATATAAATTGATTAATGATTAATATGCGCACTCTGTTCAGTGGCGTTCTAGGTTTTTTGGTCTTGTTATATCCGCTGGCTGTTTATTTAGGTATTCAATATATGCAGCCTTGGACGATAGCGGCATTGTTAATGTTTTTAGTTCTACTTCGCCTGTTTATAACACCGGCTGATAAAAGCCGGAATCAGCTATTATTTATCATCGGTATCGTTTATTGTGGCGTGGCTGTCTGGAATAATAACCTGATTACTTTACGTTTTTATCCGGTTGTGATGAATTTTTCTTTATTGCTTGTTTTTGCCGGCAGTCTGTTTTTTCCGCCAACAATTATTGAGCGCTTTGCCCGATTACAGCATCCGGATTTACCCGAGCAAGGGGTTATCTATACGCGTAAAGTAACTCAGGTTTGGTGTGTTTTTTTTCTGCTTAACGGGCTTATTGCAACCTTGACAGCAGTTTGGAGCAGTTTTGCCTGGTGGAGCCTTTATAATGGAATAATAGCCTACGCGCTAATGGGGTTGTTAATGGCTATTGAGTATGGGGTCAGGATCAGGTCACAAGAGCATGTGCGTTAAATTGACTCCACTTTCCCATTGCGCTTTGGATAAAAAGCATCGAGCAATTGCGGTTCATCAGAATAAAATTCTTGAGCAAGAGCGTTTTAATTCCGATGTAAAGCGTTATGCGGCAGTATTTTCTCCACTAAAGCAAAATCAGTTTGCTTTATATATAGAGCAGGGTTATACCTTTTGTGTCTACCTGTATGCATTGTTACACAGTAACAAGACGGTGTGGCTTGCAGGCAATAACACTAAGTTTACGGCTGAAACATTAATTTCCCGTGGCTGTCAATTATTGGGCGATTGGCACGGACAGGAACTTACAATCAAGCCCGGAGCTAATGCACAGATCGAGCTAAAGCCGTTGGATTTGACTCGGTCGGAGTTAGTGATTTTTACTTCCGGCTCTACGGGTGAGCCAAAAGCAATAATCAAAAGCTTGAGGCAATTACAAACTGAAATTGAAACCTTAGAGCAACTCTGGGGAGGACTCATCAGGCAGTCCCAGGTATTGGCAACAGTCAGTCATCAGCATATCTACGGTTTGTTGTTCAGGTTGTTGTGGCCATTGGCGGCCGGTCGATGTTTTCATAGTCAGATGTATTTAACGCCAGAGTCATTATTAAACGCCAGGAAAAATAATTACGCTTATTGGGTGGCCAGTCCGGCTCAGTTAAAAAGGCTGGATGAATTAAGCCCGTGGTCGGAGCTTGCAGAATTAACGGCTATATTTAGTTCCGGCGGGGCGTTAGATACTAAGATTGCTGCACAAATCGACAAAAAATGCGGACAAAAAGTGATCGAGGTTTACGGCAGTTCAGAAACAGGAGGGATTGGCTGGCGGCAAAGTGTTGACAATACTAACTGGCAGCTGTTTGATGGGGTTAAGCTGACTCCGGATGATAATGGCAGCTGTCAACTGCGCTCACCTTATTTGGCTGAACCGGATAAGGTAGTTTTGGATGATAAAATAGAGTTTGCCCGGGATGGGCGTTTTAAATTATTAGGCCGAACCGATAGAATTGTAAAAGTTGAGGAGAAGAGGATTTCTCTGGATCAGCTGGAACAGACATTGAACGAGTTGCGATGGGTTAGTCAATCTTATGCCTTATTGTTGACCAATAAACGTGACATTATCGCTGCAGTGTTAATTTTATCGGACGCCGGCAGAGATTTTTTGGCCAAACAAGGACGAACAGAATTGATCAAACTGCTGCGCAAACAGCTGATGTCGGTTTTTGAAGCGGTTGCCATTCCTCGTAAGTGGTTATTTATGTCATCGTTGCCGTTAACGGTACAAGGAAAAATAGAGCGAGATCTATTAAGTTGGATGTTAACCCTGCAAAATGATCGTTTCCCCCAAATTCATAATTGTAATCTGTTTAATAACCGCGTCGAGTTGACTTTTAAGGTGCATTCCGGGTTGGCGTATTTTAACGGACATTTTCCCGGTTTGCCTATATTGCCGGGCGTTGCACAGTTAGCCTGGGCGGAACGATACGGTAAAAAGTTCTTTATCATTGAACAGCCTTTTTTACGTCTGGAGGTAATCAAATTTAAAAAGGTGATTCGTCCGAATCAGCTGATTACCATGCAAATAAACTGGAAACAGGACACCGGCAAACTGTATTTTGATTTAACCGCAGAAGGTGTTTCATACAGCTCCGGGCGCATGGTTTATGGGGCACCATAATGACAAGTTGTGTGATTATTCCGGTCTATGAGCATGAGAACGCTATCGGTTTGGTGATTGAGCAGCTTAAACCCTATGTTTTACCATGCATTTTGGTTAATGACGGCAGTTCAGAGCACTGCTCCCGGATATTACAGCAGCATGCAAAAATACATAGTAGCTGGTTGACCTTGTACGAAAGGCAGGTAAATGGCGGTAAAGGGGCTGCGGTTATGGATGGTTTATTGTTAGCTATTGAGAGGGGCTTCAGTCATGCCATTCAGATAGATGCGGACGGCCAGCATCAATTGTCAGATATCAATAAATTTCTTTCTGCAAGTGAACAATATCCACAACATTTGATTTTAGGGCAACCTTGTTTTGATGAAACGGTGCCTAAACAGCGATTATACGGGCGCAGGTTTACCAATTTATGGATACATATTAATACCTTGTCCAATGCCATAGCCGATGGTATGTGTGGCTTCAGATGTTATCCTTTAGAGGCTGTGGAAACACTGTTACAGACAACTAAAATGTCTCAGCGTATGGATTTTGATATAGACATTGCCGTACGTTTGTATTGGCAGGGACTCGATATTATCAATATTCCGACGAAGGTTCAGTATCCGTTGGATGGCGTTTCCCATTTTAAAATGCTGCTGGATAATTATCTGATTTCCAAAAAACACGCCCAACTTTTTTTGGGCATGTTATGGCGTTTGCCCAAATTAATTTTAAGGATTCAGTCGTGAGTCATTGGGCAAAAATGGAGGAGCGTGGAATTGTATGGGGTATGCAGGCGCTGCTGAGAATTTATTTAGTGTTTGGCCGCCGGGTCCTGCAGATTTTTTTGTATCCCGTCGTTATCTATTATTGGCTAAGAAATACCCCGGCCAGAAATGCCAGTCGCCGGTTTTTACGCACGGTTTCAGACTATCATCCCATGCCATTTATCAATGACGGTTTGTATTGCAGTTACCGGCATTTTATCAGCTTTGCCAATGCCATCATTGATAAGCTGGCTTCGTGGAGTGGTACATTAACGCTGAACGATGTTGAATATTTTGGCAGAGAGGCGGTGATTGAACATATCGATAATGGCCAAGGCGTGCTGTTATTGGGCTCACATCTGGGTAACCTGGAAGTCTGCCGGGTGATTGGTTATTTAAGAAATAAAGTTACCATTAATGTCCTGGTTCATACCAAGCATGCAGAAAAATTTAATTCTCTGCTGAATCGATATGCGGATACAGGAAAGGTTAAACTGATTCAAGTGACAGAGCTGAATGCGGCGACGGCGATGATGCTGCAGGATAAAATTGAGGCGGGTGAGTTGGTTGTTATTGCAGCCGATAGAGTGCCGGTTAAAGGTCAGGGTCGGGTTGTCGAAGCCGATTTTTTAGGCCGTTCTGCCTGTTTTCCCCAAGGGCCGATGATTTTGGCTTCATTATTGAAGTGCCCGGTATTTACCCTGTTTTGTCTAAAAGAAAAGGAAAAACATATTATTTACTTCGATCAATTTAGCGATAGGATAACGCTGTCACGTAAACAGCGTGATGTAGAAATACAGCAATATGTGCAGGAATATGCCAACAGGCTGGAGCACTATTGTTTGAAGGCGCCTCTGCAATGGTTTAATTTTTACGATTTTTGGCTGGCAGGACAATGAACAAAGCAAGCGTGATGATCGATGGAAAGAGTTTAACGATTGAAGCAATATGTGCCGTTGCCGGACAATGCTGTGAGTTACAGTTAAGTGATGAACAAAGTTTTGTTGAGCGAATAAACAAGGGCGCTGAATTTATTGAAACTTTATTGCAGGAAGAAGGTTTTGTCTATGGCGTGACTACCGGTTATGGTGACTCCTGTAATGTATCCATTCCACTGGAAAATGTGGAAGAATTGCCCAGACATCTGTATACCTTTCATGGCTGCGGTATGGGGGAATATTTTGATCCGGAGCAGACACGAGCCATATTAGCCGTGCGTTTGAACAGCCTGGCCCAGGGCTTTTCCGGGGTGCGTTACCAGTTATTACAGCAAATTAAGACCTTATTGGATCACGATATTAAACCGTTGATTCCGCAAGAGGGATCGGTGGGTGCCAGCGGCGATTTAACGCCATTATCCTATCTGGCAGCGGTATTGGCCGGTGAACGTGAGGTGCTTTATCAGGAAAAAATTCAAGCGACCGAAGTGGTTTTTAACCGTCTTGAAATACCTCCTTTGGTGTTAAAACCCAAGGAGGGGCTGGCGATTATGAACGGCACTGCGGTAATGACTGCGGTTGCTTGCCTGGCATATCAACGGGCGGCATATTTATCACAACTTTGCACCCGTATCACCAGTATGGCATCGATCGCATTACGCGGAAACGCCTACCATTTTGATGAGAAGCTGTTTTCTGTTAAACCTCATCAAGGGCAAATAAAAGTCGCCCGGCGTATACGCAGCGACTTGCAGGTGTCCGCACATGCTCCACGTAACGATGTTCGTTTGCAGGATCGTTATTCCTTACGTTGCGCGCCTCATATTATTGGTGTTACTGAAGATGTATTACCATGGTGCCGGCAATTTATTGAAAATGAATTAAACAGTGCAAATGATAATCCGATTATTGATGCCGAAGGCGAGCATGTTTTGCACGGTGGGCATTTTTACGGCGGGCATATTGCATTTGCCATGGATGGTTTGAAAACCGCGATAGCTAATTTGGCCGATTTAATGGACCGACAAATGGCACAGTTGATGGATACCAAATTCAATCATGGTTTACCGGCTAACCTATCCGCTGCGCCAGCCGAACAGGCAGTGTTAAATCATGGCTTTAAAGCAGTACAAATAGCGGTCTCAGCCTGGACCGCAGAAGCATTAAAATTAACGATGCCGGCCAGTGTGTTTTCTCGCTCAACAGAGTGCCACAATCAGGATAAAGTCAGTATGGGAACCATTGCCGCCAGAGACTGTATTCGGGTTCTGGAGTTAACCGAACAGGTAGCGGCAGCGAGCTTGATAGCAGTTACTCAGGGCGTTGAACTTCGTGGAAACCTGAAGGCTTTAAGTCCTTCGATCAGGGACACAATATCCCAGGTAAGAGAGCAGGTCAGTTTGTTAGAGACCGACAGGGCCCTGGAAAAGGAATTACGTTTATGTCTCCAATTAATCAAGGATCAGCACTGGAGACTGTATGAGTAGGGCTGTAGTCGAATGTGAGGTCGAGATTGAGGTGCCTTTTTTTGATATTGACCTGATGGAGATTGTCTGGCACGGGCACTATGTAAAATACTTTGAATTGGCACGTTGCGCATTACTGGATAAGATTGACTACAACTATATGCAAATGCGGGCTTCCGGTTTTGCCTGGCCAGTGATTGATTTACGTATACGTTATGCCAAACCGGCCAGGTTCGGCCAGCTCATTACGGTTAAGGCCGGTCTTGTCGAATGGGAAAACCGGTTAAGGATTAACTATCACGTGGTTGATAAACAATCCGGGATGCGGCTTACCCGGGGGCATAGTTGTCAGGTCGCGGTTAACATAGCAACCGGTGAAATGTGTTATGAGTCGCCCGGCATAATCTGGCAAAAACTGGGTTTAGACAAAACGTGAAGGATTACGACGTTATTGTTATCGGCAGTGGTATAGGTGGTTTAACCGCTGCCGCCGCCTTATCAAAAGCAGGGAAATCGGTTCTGCTTTTGGAAGCCCATGATCGTCCCGGTGGTTATGCACACGGTTTTAACCGTAAAAAATATCATTTTGATTCCGGCGTACATTTAATCAGTGGCTGCGGACCTCGGGGTTATAGCGGCGGACAGGTTATTTTTAAAATGATTCATGCGCTGGAACTGGAACACGAAATTGAATTTATTAAAATCAATCCTTTCAGTCATGTCTATTATCCCGAACTCAATACCCCTTTGCCGCAAACGATAGAAGACTTTGTCTCGACAATCAGTCAACTTTTCCCCGGCGAAAAAGAGGGCTTGCTTAGGCTGACCCGACTATGCAAAAAAATTGCGGAAGAGATCAGCATTGCCGATGAAATCATGGATGAAGTCGGTTATAAGCAAGCTCAACAACTGATGCCGGGCTTATTTAAATACCGTAAATTAACCTTGGCGGAGGTTGCCGGACAATTTATTCACAATGAGGCCTTATTGGCTGTTTTTTCCACCAACTGGCCTTATCTGGGCTTGCCCCCATCAAAAGTGTCGTTTGTCTATTGGTCCAGCATGTTAATCGGTTATATGGAGGATGGTGCTTATTATTGCAAGGGGGGATTCCAACAGTTTGCGAATACATTGGTCAGAGGGATAAAAAAATATGGAGGGGATGTTCGATATAAATCTCCCGTTGACCGAATCATAGTGACAAAAAACAAAATTAACGGAGTGATAGTCAATGGTCAGTCAATTAAAGCAGATATTGTAATTTCCAATGCCGATATTAAGCAGACGATAAACAATATGGTGGGAGAGCAGTACTTTCCTCAAAACTATGTTAAAAGACTGAATAAAATGCAGCAGTCATTATCTATTTTTGTGGTTTATATAGCGACGGATCTGGACTTGGAAGACTTAAAGATAGCTCATGAGTCTTTTTGTTATGCCGATATCAACCATGACAATAATTTTAACCGAACCCGGCAGGGCGATATTTCCTGGATTAGCATTACCGCACCAACCCTGGTCGATCCCAGTCTGGCGCCAGCCGGCGAACATTTGTTGATGTTAACGACGCTGTTACCTTATCAGACGGTAGCATCGTGGCAGCAAGCTAAAGCAGGATATATGACAACCATGGTCAATATTGCCAAACAATATATTCCCGGCTTGACCGATCATATTAAGTACATTGAAGGTGGTTCACCGGCAACTATGCAGCGATATACCCATAACTACCAAGGCGCAGCCTACGGTTGGGATGTAAGTCCGGATCAGGTCGGGCCGGCACGCATGCAGAATCAGTCGCCTATAAATGGGTTATTTTTTGCCGGACATTGGACCACGCCCGGTGGCGGCATCTATGGCGTCAGTGTGTCCGGTGTTCAAGCCGCACAGAAAGTGCTGGGTATTAAAAAGCAAAAAGATTTTTGGCAGGCAATTTCGAGCAATAATGTCAGATATGATAACTAGAGCCCTGGTATTCAATATTATTCTGGTTATTTCGGTTTGGACAGTTTGGTTACTGTATGGTTATCCCGATGTGATTTCTATCTTGCAGGAAAACTGGCCGGTCAGCCTGACTATGATTTTCGGTTCATTTATTGCAGGTGCAACCAGCGAAGGAGGAGGGGCAATAGCCTTCCCGGTTTTCACCAAGGTACTGCACATCTCACCCCAGGATGCCAGAGTGTTTTCACTGGCGATTCAAAGTGTGGGTATGGTTGCTGCCTCAATGATGATTGTTATCATGCGTGTCAGTATCGAATGGCGGATTATATTTTGGGCAAGTTTGGGCGGATTTTTCGGTATTGTGATCAGCACGCTTGGTATTTCACCATGGGTCGAAGCCGGAGTCATAAAAATGTTATTTACTGCTATGATGAGTAGTTTTGCCTTCACACTGACTCTTTTAAACTGGAAACAACGTTGTTATAACGATCACTTGTTTATCTTTGAAAACCAGGAAAGATGGATTTGTGTATTGGCAGGTTTGGTGGGCGGTATGATGTCCGGACTGGTCGGTAACGGTATCGATATTATCTGTTTTTCGGTGATGGTGTTGTTGTTTCGTTTGACCGAGAAAGTGTCTACCCCGACATCCGTGGTATTAATGGCAATTAATTCCTTGGTTGGCTTTGCATTACATGTGTTTGTAACCGGCGCGTTTACGCCTACGGTTGTAAACTATTGGTTGGCAGCTATACCGGTTGTTGTGATCGGGGCTCCAGTCGGCGCGTATTGTTGTACCCGTATGAATAACAAGGCCATTGCCTTACTTTTAATCGGTTTAATACTGATCGAATTAATCAGTTCTTTAATTTTGATTCCATTAACAGCTACAATTATAACTGTTAGCGTTATGGTTTTTTTAATGTTTTCAGTAGTCTATTTCCAATTTTCCAAAATAAGCCGGTATACCTTGGCATAAAAGGGAGTCAGCAATGCGTATGTTAAACCGTGTGATGTTCATTGTACTGCTTACGTTTACTTTGACATCGTGTAAAAAAACTTTACAAGCCGATGATTTGCCCGCACATATCACTATCGGAGATCGTTACTACACGCAGTTTGTTATCCGACATGAAAAGAATGCGCATGTGACGACTAATTACCGAAGAGGTGCATCGATTCCGGTTAACACCCCGGTGACATTGTTAAACATCACGCCTAAGACCATTGAAGTGGAAGTGCCTGATATGAGGCAGCCTCTACTGATTAAAAGTCTTAAAAAACATACCGGTGATGATATAACCCAGGCCTTTGACAAATTGTTTGGTGTTAAAAAATTAAATTTAAGAAAATTTAATTCATTGGAACGGAAATATATCAAACAGGGCGTAGTGAAAAAAGGTATGCGCAGAGGCGCGGTTATTGCTGCAATTGGTTATCCGCCCATTACCGAAACGCCCAGCTTGAATGCCAATGTATGGGTATACTGGAGCGGCCGGTTTAATCGTTTCAATGTTCATTTTAACAATGGCAAAGTGAGTCGAGTGGAAGATTAATGATCGGTATCATTAAAAGCGTAATCTCCACCACTTTATTCATAGCCTATCCGTTTCTGGTTTATAAAGGCATAGATGCCGGAATGGTGTGGATTGCTCCGGCTCTGTTTTCCGGTATTTACCTGTTTCAAGCATTCTCGGCAAAACGTTTTAAAATTAAAATTTTCAAGGCTATGGTTGCTATTGTTTTGTTACTGGGTGCCTATTATTTACAAACTATCACAGCAAAAATACTGCCGGTCCTGATTCAACTGATGCTGATGTACTTTTTTGGCCGCACCCTGTTAAAGGATAAAGGACCGCCATTTATAGAAAGTTTTGTGCGACTTGAATTTTCCGACATTCCACCGGAAGTTTTAATTTATTGCCGACAATTGACTATGCTTTGGACCGGTTTTTTTGCATTCAACGTCGTGATGTGTGTTTTGCTGGCGTTATGGGGTAATGATTACTGGTGGGCGGTCTTTAATGGTCTGGTCATATATTTGCTGATTGGAGTTTTGATGACTGGAGAATATATATATCGCCATTTCCGTTTTCCCTACCTGGACATACCCGATCCGAAATCAACCATTAAAACCATGGTGGTTAATGGCCGTAAAATTTGGCTGGATGTTGCCGCGCGATGAAAATTTTTTCACTTGTTTCTGCAGCGGTACTTCTAAGCTTTTCATCTAATGTTTTGGCTGAAGATTACTTGTCTGCTTTAATGCAGCGAATGCGGTCTGACAAGGCGGTCAGAATTGCCTATCAGGAAGAGCGCATACTGGAATTGATGGAGCAACCCTGGTACGGCAACGGTTATATGTATTCTCTGCCGCCAGATACGATGATTAAAGAACAACTGCAGCCGAAACGACTTTTAATGGCTGTCAGTGGAGACAGGGTTTACTATTTTGATCCTGAGAATAATATTCGCCATCAAATGGAGATGGAGGAAGACAATCCTATCAGCCTTAATATTGCCGTGTTTAAGGCATTGATAAATGCCGATGAAAAATTATTACACAGACTCTACCAGGTGGATTTTTCCAGCGATGAGCAGGTATGGACAATGAACTTAATACCCAGTTCAGATCAGGATTCAGGCTTTAAAATAAGTATTTCGGGAGGCGTTGGAAAACACCCCGAAAATATCAAGGTCTGGCAGCCCGACGGCGATATCAGTATCTTAACTTTAAAGCCCGAGCCTGTAATCGAAGGCACAAAGACAGAACCAATCGCGGAAAAAGTGGAAACCTTATACCAGGAATTGCAGGGAGAATAATTTGCTCGAATGGCGCAAATTCTTATTTTATTTTTCACCTGTTTTACTGTTATTACTGCTGATTACCACAGTACACTTTAAAACCGATCTTTCCGCTTTTATTATTGCCGGGGAAAATGCCGAAGAAACTTTGCTGGCCAATGAAATGCAATCAGGCGCCTTATCCCGGCGCTATTTGATTTCAGTCGATTTCAAGCAGGAGCAACAAAGCGTTGCTAATAATTTTACCGGTAAATTTAAAGCACAATTAAAGGCCATTAAAGGCGTGGCTGAGGTTTGGTCAGTTGGACAACAGGCTGATATTTTAAACACGGTGCAGTCTGTCTACAGTCATTATGCCGGTGCTTTCTACAGTCTCAACCCTCAGAAGGACTTACCTGGAATCTTTAATCCGGAAGCGTTGGCACAAAGAGCGGTTTTTTTAAAAAATGCATTGCTGTCCCCGCAGGCGCCATTGGTTAAAAAAATAGCCAAACAAGATCCTTTGCTGTTGACGTTGAAGAGTTTTGAGTCTGACGGTAATCAACTGCAAAAGCAAATCATTAATAAAAACAGCCAGTACCTGAATTTAATTCTGGAAACCGATGCGGCAGGACTGGATGCGAGTCAGCAAAGCCGAATTCAGGCTGAAATTTATCAGGTTTTTAAGCATTTAATCCAGGGGCAAC
The DNA here is from genome assembly GCA_050303415.1 of Methylococcaceae bacterium. GTDB lineage: Bacteria > Pseudomonadota > Gammaproteobacteria > Methylococcales > Methylomonadaceae > JBNLBS01. The sequence goes on from JBNLBS010000013.1 coordinate 88,944, forward strand.
CGACTCAATACCAATTGGAAATGACAGGGGTTCCTGTTTTTGCTGCGGCAACACAAAACCTGATTCAGGGTGACATAACGCTGATCAGCGTTTTATCTTCTGTCGCCTTAATGCTGTTGTTTTTAATAATTTTCCGTTCCATCAGCGCCCTGGTTCAAGTCTTTACCTTGCTGATTATCATTATTTTATCTGCAATTTTGATTACCTCATGGGCTTTTGGTGATGTGCATATAATGACCATTGCTATCGGTTCTACTTTGGTTGGGATATGTATTGACTATCCAATACATGCCATTGCCCATGCCCAGGCTGAAGATATTACGCAAAGAGGTCGGGTTATTGCCCGGATCTGGCCCAGTATGGTATTGGGCGGGGTAACTACCTTGATTGGCTATATGGCATTGGGTGTTTCTGGATATCCAGGCTTTCAACAAGTTTCTGTTTACGCCGCTACCGGGATTATTCTGGCCTTATTTTTAACCCGGTTTGTTTTGCCTATACTGATTTCCACTAAAAAGCAGCGCGTATTATCAATTCCAGCTGTTGACTGTTGGATGCGGATTTGCAGTTTTTATCGACCGCAGATACTTTTTGCATTGCTGATAGTGTTGCTGATCTCGATTTATTCGCTTAAGTCCTTACACTGGATGCAGGATTTGCAGGAATTAACGCCCGAACTGAATTACCTTAAACAAAACGATAAGCGTATTCGTTCCAGAATGGTTAGTATAGAACCGGGCCGCTTTATTTTAATAAGCGGACAGACGGTTGAGGCGGTATTACAAAAAACAGAGCAGGTATATCCGCTGCTGGATCAATTAAAACAGCGGGGGGCTTTAACGGATTATATCGGTTTGTACCCGTGGCTGTTATCAGCCAGACAGCAGCAACAGAACCTGTCTTTGTTACAACAGTACTTGACTGACAGCAATGTCTCGAACTGGCAACAGGCTATCAGGCAGCAAGGGTTATCCCTAAAACACTTGGGCCGGCCCGACTATTCCGGCGTTAAACCTTTGACTTTGGAAAAGGTTTTTAAAACGCCGGTCAAGAGATTGGTTGATAGCCGAATAATGGTTACGAAAGATAAAACGGTTGCCATTATCTGGCTGGCAGGGCATCAGCCGGAAGCGATAAAAAAGGCATTTGAAACCGTTGAGGGTGCCCGCTATTTTAGTCAGCGGGACTTACTCAATAATATGACTCAAAACTATACGGAAAGAGCTCAATTACTGTTGTTGACAGGGCTAATGATCATAATACTGATATTGATCGTGCGGTATAAAAGCCTGATTAAATCACTGCAAACATTGGCCCCGGCTTTAATGGCGGCATTTTTTATCCTTGGTTTTTGGGCTATAGCCGGTGTTGCTATCAGTTTTTTACATTTGGTCGGCTATTTGCTGGTGGTTGCCATTTGTGTCGATTACGGTATTTTTTATCAGGAAAACCGCTCCGGTAATCTAGCTGTCACCTATCAGGCCATGGCAGCGTCAATGTTGACCAGTGCCCTGGCTTTCGGTTGCTTAAGCAGTGCCGAAAGTACCTCGTTAAAAATTTTGGCCAGTGTTGTTGCTCTGGGCGTGCTGGTGGGTTTTTTATTATGCCCGGTGCTTATTAAACATCCTGCGAATGAAGTATGACAAATCAAATTCCCCAAACATGTGATGTATTGGTTATCGGTGGTGGACCAGCGGGCAGCAGTGCGGCAACGCATCTCGCTCAGGCGGGTATCGATATCGTCTTATTGGAACGAAGTCTGTTTCCAAGGCCGCAAGTGGGTGAGAGTTTAATACCAAATTTTTGGAAGTTTACCGATATGACGGGCGTTTCTGACACAATCAAACAGGAAGGCTTTTTACAAAAAGCCGGAGGCATTACTGTTTGGAATGAGCACATCCATCAGGTCAAATTTTCCGATTTTGGCTATATAAATCCAGGTCTGCATGTAGAACGGGATATATTCGATGATCTTTTGCTCAAACATGCTGCAAAATCCGGCGCCCAGGTTTTTACTGAAATTGCGGTAAAAAAAGTTGATTTCAGTCATGCCGACTGGCCCGAGGTAATATATATAGACAAACGGGGGCAAAGTGGCTGCGAAGGGAGAATTCGTTGTCAGTATGTGGTCGATGCCAGTGGACACAGTTCGGTACTGGCTAATCAGTTTAAAACCAGGCACTTGATCAGCAGTCAAATGAATTTCCTGGCATTATGGGGCTATTATAAAAATTCCCGCTTTGTCGGTGTGGATCGTCAAAGTCATCATGAGGATGAATTAACTCATATCAAGCCGGTTACCTTTGTGATGTCGTTTGAACAGGGCTGGATCTGGCATATTGTCTTACGTGGAAAAACCAGTGTGGGTTTAATTGTTCCCAGGGATAGAACACGGGGCATGAATAAGCGGCAACGGGAAGCCTTTTTTACCCAAAGTTGCCAGAGCCTGCCTTATTTAAACAAACTTTTAGAACCGGCACAGTTTATTCCTGAATCATTACAATTTCGTCCTGACTACTCCTATTATTCCAGCAAAATGTGTGGTGAGAACTATTACTGCATCGGTGATTCGGCAGCATTTGTCGATCCAATTTTTTCGCATGGTATTCAAAATGCTCTGTACAATGCTGCAACAGCGAGTATGGCAATAAAAGAGTCATTAAAAAACAAACAAAACCGGCTACGTTTCAGCCAACTCTGTGAAAGTCGGATGCAGCAGTTTTACGGCTTCTCACGAGCTTTATCGTTAGGAGACTTTGGTTGTAATGGCGTGGATTCGGAATTGGTTAAACAACTGATGAAAAGCTTTTCACCTTTGGAGCTGGAGTTGATTGTAACGGCTGCACGTATGACCAATCGTTCAGATAATTTCTATAAATTGGCCAGGGAAGCAGGTATTTTAACTGACTTTGAAGGCGGTTTTTCCGGCAGGAAAAGCAGTTATATTGATTCACTGCCTTTTCGATAAGTTGATCTCTATAAACAGGCAGAATGGCACCTGTTATCTTCATTCACGCGCCTTCTAGCTAAACTAGAGTGGTGTTCATAACTCTAAACCAGCATCCCTGCTTAAGGTTTGACAGTAATAGTCGAAGTGCAATGATTTATATGGCTGTATAGCTTTTGCTTGGCTTATTTGCAGGCCTATTTTTTTACCTTCGATAAGTGAAACCCGGGTTTGGTACAACGATATAACCATTTGGATGTCTACGATAATAAGTGTTATTGGCGTAGAAATAGGGTTGATTGGCCCAATAAAAAATTTGATGAAACCGCGGTAATGATGCAACTATTGCACCAATGGGTGCATTCACAATGATATAACCAAGGTTAGATGGCGAGTAAAAAAAACCTTCATAAAAGAAGTATTTATTATTATTGATATGAGTATTGGAATGGCCCCATGGTAAAGTTTTTATTCTGTGTCCAGGTCTGTAATAGTGATAGCGGGACAAATGAGGAGGGGCGTGGCGTGTTTCCGGACTGAAGCTTTTTATGGATTTATGTTGAGTCCGTCCTATCAGCCCGCGTTTAGAGCTGTGTCTGTCAATATTCGAGCGATAACCATGCTTTCGATCGTCGGCAAATACCTTTTGCTGGCCTAATAACAATATACCGATAAAAAAAACTACGCTCCAATTCAATTTATTCATGTTTATTTCTCCCCAAAGAATAATGTCTATTTTAATAAACGGATATACCCTCCATAGCATGCTAATTTTTGAATCAAAAGCGGTAGTATTTGTCCCTGTTTTTTAATCATCCAGCTTGTTTATATGCCAGGGATAAATAATTCTCTGGTTTATCGCTTTTTTTCATATATAAAAACTGAGACTACAAGTTAAATTTTTTGTTCCCCATATAAATTTTCTTTTTAGCAAAAGAATTCATTTTTCACACTGTGTGTAACAACAAGTGAAATCTGCAAAAAATAGCTATAATCCTTTCATCCTATATTCAATAAAACAAGCGTTTGATAGAGTATATCTGAGATTTTTTTAATTATGACTGAGACCAACAGGAAAAAAATATGTGGCAGGAAGAAAATCAACGTTTAGTAATCGATAAAATCAGTGAAATGCTTAATGCAACCAATAAAACATATGCCGAAAAAATGACGGCTATGTTTGATGAGGCCGGACGGATTTTTATATCAGGTGCCGGTCGATCGAAACTGGTTGGAAATTTCCTTGGTATGCGATTAATGCATAGTGGCTATGATGTCGCCATGGTCGGCGAAATTGTCACCCCGAGCATAAGAAAGGGTGATTTATTAGTGGTGATTTCGGGTTCCGGCGAAACGGAACAGTTAATTGCATTTACCAAAAAAGCTAAAGACATAGGTGCAAAAGTTGTATTAATATCATCAAAAGCCCAATCAACCATTGGCGACCTGGCTGAAGCTGTCTTCCAAATCGGCAAACAGGAACTCTACCAAAAAGTGAAAGGTATGCCGATGGGAACAGTATTTGAACTTTCGACATTATGTTTTCTTGAAGCACTTGTTTCACATATCGTTTGGGAAAAAGCTATTCCGGAAGAACAAATGAGAGAACGGCATGCTAATTTAGAATAAACAGATCAGGTTTGAAGAAGGTCGGGTAAAGGTCCTCATTAAATGAGGACCTTTACCCAGGGTATGTTAAATGGTTTTAAGAATCCGAAAACTTACCAGCTTTTGTCTTTTTTCATCCCATAGTCTAAGCCATAATGATTTAAGACTAGTCATAAAAGTAAGCGGTTTAACAGACTGTAAGATAGGTACCTCATCAAGACAGCGCTGAAGATTATAGTTAGGTATATTTGCTCTAAGGTGGTGAATATGGTGTAAACCAATATTACCTACGATCCATTGTAGTACTTTAGGCAATTTATAATAAGAGCTGCCTTCAAGTCCAGCCTTGTTCATGTCCCAATTTTGATGACGAGCCCAATAAACATCTTCGTATTGGTGCTGAACATAAAAAAGCCACATGCCGGCACTCGCTGCTATAAATATTATGGGAAGCTGGATCATAATATAGTTCTGAAAACCAATGGTTAAGCTCATGACAATAATAAGTGAAGCTAATGCAATATTTGTCCACAGTACGTTGTATTGTTCGCGTTTTCCTGCGCCTGGACTTGGAAACCGCTGGACGACCAAAAACAAATTGAGAGGAATCAGTCCAAATAACACCAAGGGATTACGAAACAGACGGTAGACAAAACGTTTCCAGCGTGGGGCGGCTACGTATTCATCAACAGTCAATGTCCAGATGTCTCCTACACCACGGCGATCCAAATCGCCTGCTGCGGAATGATGGATTACATGAGTACGTTTCCAGTCTTCAAAGGAAGTGAAAACCATGAGTCCGGTAATATTGCCTAAAATGCGGTTTGCCGATCGCGAAGGAAAAAAAGAACCATGACAGGCATCATGGAAAAAGATAAAAATACGTACTAGCAATGCCGAAGCGGGAATTGCTAATAACAACGTGATCCAATAGGAATAATCATGAAGTACTGTAAAAATCATCAGGCCCCATAAGGCTAGATAAGGTACAAAAGTATTGAATATTTGTATGAATGCTTTTCGATAATCCGGTTGAGCATACTTTGACAAGGTACGGATTAAATCTTGTCTAAATGTGGGAATATTCGCGAATTTTGAACTTGGTTCAATTTCGCGGCTCAAAAATTGCTGAGACATAAACTAACTCTAAAAATATTAAGATTTTGAAATGTTTAACATGAACAAAATCAATAAACGCTTTTATCTGGGTACTGTGTTGGCTTTTTATACAAACAAGAAATAAAACACGCGGGAAAAATGAAATTAAAGAAAAAACTTTAGCTTAAAACTTTTAATAAATAGAACTTTAACTAGAGAAATTGCTGGGATTTCAAATTATTAGTCTATAAATGCCACAATAAGTTCATGTTATTTTACAAATAAATAGAAATCCAATGATTTTTGAAAAAAATTTATCTACCCCTAGCCCGGATAATTATTGTTGGGGATTAAGTTTCTTAAAACATTTGGCTACAAACTTTATTAGCAAATAAATTATCAGTCCAAGTTCAATCCTACTGGGGGATTATATAAATACAATAGGTTGCGTTAAGCTAAAACTTAACCGGACGGTGAATTGTTAATAGCGCATAGTTTTAGGTATTAAATTGGCTTTAAGGGAATGATAAACTGAAAAACGGCACCGCCTTCAGCATTATTTTGAGCCCAAATTTTGCCGTGATGACCATTAATGATTTCCTGGCAAATGGATAAGCCTAAGCCGGTACCCCCTGCACTGGTTTTGGTTTTGGAACTTTGGATAAATTTATCAAAAATCGTTTTAAGTTCTGTGTCAGGTATGCCGACACCTTGGTCGGAGATACTTAGTTTTACGCCTCTAACTGTGCCTGTTTCTGATTCTGTTATAGACTCGGGGTGAATTACGATACTAATAATGCTTTGTTCAGGTGAATATTTTATTGCATTTGATAATAAATTGATGATGACTTGTCTGATTTTCAATTGATCACACATCACCTGGCTGGTTTGACTAGAGTCAACAGTAATTATTAACTGTTTGGATTCAATGTAACTTTGCAGCTCTGTAATGCAGCTGTCAGTAAGTTTTTTTAAACTAATTTCAGTAAATTTAAATTCTGTTTTTCCCGATTCCAATTTGGATAAGTCCAATAAATCATTCAGTAGCAGGAGCAGGCGTTGTCCGCTGCTATCAATTTTCTGAAAGTATTCCGCCAATTTATCTTTTGAGGCTGTCTCAACGCGTTTAATACCAAAATTGGCAAAACTTAAAATGCCGTGCATAGGTGTGCGTAATTCGTGTGACATATTAGCTAAAAACTCTGATTTGGCACGGTTGGCCGCTTCAGCATTTTCTTTGGCAGTGATAAGCTCGGCCAGTGCTTGGTCTTTTTCCAAATCAGCTTTTTTGCGTTTGTGATCAGAAATAATATTAATTCGAATAAGACTCATAAAAGAGCGAGCCAGGGTGCCAATTTCAGTTTTATCTTTTACAGTTAATTCTGTAATATCGCCTTTATGCCAGCCTTTTTTTAGAATTTTACCTACCGAGTTATTTAGCGTCTGTAAAGGCTGTGATAAAGATTTTGCCAGCATGAGTGAAATTAGAATCACGATTAAGCTGGTTAAGACAAATATTAAAAAATATTGTTGCCGCAAATCGCTAATTGGGGCGAGGGCCTCTTCAAGATCAATTTTAACAACCAAACCCCAACGAAAATCCGGAATGTAATACCATGCAGCAAATACCTGTTTATTACGATAGTCCAAATAAACCCCTTTGTCATGAAGTCCATTCAAGGCATGAATAATCGGTTTTATATTATTGGCTTCGTAAAAGACCTTTTGTTTAAAAGCTGCATCAGAGTTGTTCCTTGTTGGGGTGATAATTAAAGCATCTTGACCGTCGGGCTTTGCCAGTATGGTTTCACCACTTTCGCCTAAGCCGGTATAGTCGGTAACAATACTTTGTAATTCTTTCGTATTAATTTGCATAATAATCGAACCGATGAATTTGTTATTATGCAAAACAGGTTTTGCCAGAAATATAGCCTCTTTATTCGAGGGTGCATAGAATTCATAATCAGATATTGATATATCGGGCATTATTTTTGACAACCTGTAAACTTCACCGATGCCTGTTTCACTATATTTTCCAGTGGTCAGGTTGGTGTCCAGGTCTTTTTCCTTTCCCAAGGATAAAGCAATATCGCCGTTTTGAGTAATGATAAAAAGATCATAAACATGTGGATGATGATTCTGGAAAGTTTTTAGATAGGAATAGGCTTTGAAGATAACAGGATTATTAAATTCGGCATGAAAAATACCCGGATGATAATTCGAATTGAAATAATCAAGCACTTTAATCAAATCCGGGCTTTCTGTAAAAGTTTCCAGATTGGATCTGTTATGGGCTAAATTTTCTTTAATTTGAAATATTTTTTTTTGGGCGATAATGTCTATTCGCTGTAAAGACAGGTTTTCTAACAATGACTGGGTTGAGCGCATATTCAGCAGGCTATTAACCAGTAATGGCAATATTGCTACCAGCAACATCCAAAATAAAATACGTTGAGAAATACTTTTAAAACTAAACAAATTGGAGTTTTTTTGAGAAATCATTGTTGTTTCTCCCAATCACCTTTCCAATTTGTGAATAAGGATTGCAAATATGACTGCCATTGCTGTTGTGTGCGGGATTTGGGATAAATAGCTGGCTTAGTAGCGTTGATGGAACTCCAAACAATGGTAAATTGACCATCTTTATTGATTTTGCCAATTCTTGTTGTCTTCCATGTATGTAGGCTTGTCGAGTCAATCATGACTATTCCTTCGGGTGCCTTATAGCCTTGATTCTTTATTGTTTTTAGGACTTTCTTAGGTGTAGTACTATTGGCTACTTTAACGGCCTGGGCCCAAAGGTGAATACTAAAGTAACTTGACTGTATGGGGTCAGAGGTAACACTGTCAGCACCATATTCGCGTTTAAATATTTTTACAAACTCTTGATTTTGTATGCTATCAAGGCTTTGGAAGTAATTCCAGGCAGCATAATGACCTTGAATTGAATTAATGTTTAAGTGTTGCAGTTCAGTTTCATTAATACTAAACGATAAAACAGGTGATTTATCGGCTGTAATTCCGGCTGCATAGAGTCTTTCAAAAAACTCAATATTACTGTCACCATTTAACGTATTAATAATTACACTGGGTTGAGTTTTAATAATTTTTTCAATCAATGGCTGTATATTTTTACTGCCTAATGGAATATATTGCTCGTCAACAATATGTGCATCACTATTTTTAACGACATCTTGAATGATCTGATTCGCAGCATGGGGGAAAACATAATCCGACCCTATTAAGAACAATCGTTTACCAAGATTTTTTAATGCCCACCTTATTGCTGGCACAATTTGTTGATTGGGTGTGGCGCCGGTATATACAATGTGAGGCGATTGTTCCAGACCTTCATATTGCACCGGGTAGAAAAAGATATGCTGGTGTTTTTCCACGATGGGTTTAATTGTCTTACGACAGGCTGAAGTCCAGCAACCAAAAATAGCATCGACATTCTCTTCAACAATTAAACGTTCCGCTTCCGAGGCAAAGACAGCATTGTCTGATTTTCCATCCGCTATAATAGCTTGAATCTTTCTGTCTAATAAACCGCCAGATTCGTTTAACTCTTTAATTGCTAATAAGCAGGCTTTTACCAAAGACTTTTCGGAAATAGCCATGGTGCCGGTCAGTGAATGTAAAATGCCAACTTTTATGGGCTTATATTGCCATCTTAATGGTTTAGAACTAAATGAAATCAAAAGAACTAAAGATATTAAAAGCAGTGATATTTTTAGCTTCTTATTCATAATCTGACTAATTAGCTCTAATTGTTTATTGTGTGCAAAGTGCTCTGCATAATATAGGTCATTGTTTCAGTGTAGTTCTCCTGTTATAAATGCACAAGTAAAGTTATGACCGCGTATGATGAAGCTTATAGCATATTTTATTGACTCTGTTTGATCTGATATCCATCCCCTGTACCAGAAAGCGCAGCGATTATATTTTTCTGTATTTCCGAGGAGCCTGAAAACAGACGGCTGGACAGTGCATCGTTGACCAGCTGGTTGATTAAGTGGTAATCGGTCAGGCTGTTGCTGCCTAAAATTTGCACGGCATCCAGGCTGGATTGCAGAAACGCTTCAGCGGCAAACAGTTTGGTTTGAGCGCTGGCCAGTGTGATACGCTGATTATTATCCTTTAAACGGGCGCATTCGTTAAGCCATAACTTGATGGTGTCCAGGCGTAATTTCATGTCGGCTATTTTATGGCTGATAGCCTGGTTTTTTCCCAGGTGGGCATTATTGACGATACGTTCTCGGCTAAACTGGATAACGGTTTGCAACTGCCACGTCATAATTCCGTGAATTCCGGCAAAAATAAATGCGCGTTCCAGTTCCAATGCTTGTTGGATCATCATGTTGCCCGCACTTGGTTTGCCTAACAGCCGTGTTTCAGGTAATTGACAGTTTTCTAATACAACATCCCCCATGGTGGCTGTGTGGCAGCCTGAAACATTGGGGGCAGCGTTAAAACTGACACCGGGATCATCGGCATGGACAATAAATGCACTTAGCCTGTCATTCAGTCGGGCGTAGATTATCAGTAAATCGGCAATCGGCGTATTGGTAATAAAACGTTTATGGCCATTGAGCAGATAGCCTTTATCGTTTTTAAATGCTGTCATTTTCAAGCCGGTTAGATCCGAACCGGCTTGGGGTTCTGTTATGCCGTGTCCGGCAATGAATTGACCGGATAACAACTTCGGCAAATAGTCTTGTTGCTGAGCTTTATTACCATAATTCAGTAGTGGAAAGACTGATCCCCATAAGTGTGCATTAATGGAAAGTATTAATCCGCTATCCAGACATTTCTGTCCCAGCTGTTGGTGCGCTGCAACCAATTCGCTAAAACCAGTGCCGATGCCGCCATGACTGACGGGGATGGCATGTTTTAACAGCCCTTGTGCTGCACAATGACAAAAACGTTGTCTGGATGCCTGAATATCACCTTGGGGGGGCAGGGAAGTCATGTGTTCTCCAATTGCTTTTGGATTGCCAGATAATCAGTTTTACCGTTGGATAAACAGGGTAAGGTATCTAAAGTGATCAATTTAACCGGCTGCATATAATTGGGTAACTGTTGTTTTATGGCTTTAATAACATCATTTAAATCACTGTTTTGCTTTAACACCAGTGCAGCTGCCGGTCGCTGTCCACTGGCGGCATCTTTAAGGCCGATAACCGCACATTGGTTGACCAGCGGGGATTGCATAATAAGGTGTTCTATTTCAGCCGGCTCTACGCGATAACCGGAACACTTAAGCATTCTGTCCAGACGGCCATGGTAGCAATATTCCCCATAAGTATTGATTGATACTTTATCTCCTGTCGGATAAAAATTCTCATTGGATAAAGCCGGGATTAATTTTCCTTGTTGCCAGTAACCGGAAAGGTTGTTCGGGCCCTGGACTAATAATTCGCTGGTATCCGGGGCGATTTTTAATTTCGAGTCGCAAGCGGGCAGGCCAATCGGTATGGCTTCATCCGGATTTAATCGAGTTTTATCAACCGGCCAGTAACAACAGACGTTGGTTTCGGTGGGGCCGTATAGATTATATAAATCAGCCTCAGGCAACAGGTTTGACAACTTGATCAGTTGCGCGCTGGGAAACACTTCACCGGCAAATAACAGGGTTTTCAAACAACTGAGATCTGTTTCTGCCAATGCACCTTTAAGCGTAATAAAGCTAAGTAATGACGGCACGGTATACCAGACACTGATTTTATGCTCACTTAACCATTGTGTTAAACGGCTGGGCGACAGGGTCAGTAATTTGGGTACAAAATGAATGCAGGCACCGTTACTTAAGCCGGTAAATAAATCAAAAACCGACAAATCGAAATGAAACGGTGCCAATGAAGCTATTTTGTCGTGTCGGCTAATACCAAAGGTTGAACCGGCCCAATGAGAAAAATTAAACATTGCCTTGTGGCTTAAGGCAACGCCTTTTGGCTTGCCGGTGGAGCCGGATGTATAGAGTATTGCCGCTAAGGCTTGGTCGGATAGCTGCCGGGGCCAATTGGTGTATTCCTTATTACTGGAAACCCGGCTGATATCCAGCCATAGTGCCTTTTGCTTAATCCATTCGGGGCAGTCACCCCGGCCGATGATGCATTGGGCGTCAGCATCTTCAATAATAAACTGCTTGCGATTGACCGGGTTGTTTATATCCAGTGGTATATAACAGGCCCCGCAACCTAATGCAGCCAGAATGGCAGTAGTGGCGTCAATGCCTCTGTCCAGAGCAATGATGATACGTTGACAGTCGGGATAGTTGGCCTTGATTTCAGCAGATAGGCTACCGGCCTGTTGTCTTAATTGTGAATAGTTTATCTGATTATCGCCTTCGATTAAGGCGATTTGCTGAGGCAAGCTATCACATTGACGGTTGAAAGCAGTTAACAGAGTCATTGCTTGTCAGTATCTTGATCCGGGACATGTAACAATTCAGCCAGTACCAATTGATGTAATTGCTCAATCTGTTCACAGTCTGCGATCGGTTCGACAAAGTTATAACTTAAGGTTAAACGATTGTTAACGATGCAGCTTAAAAATGCCAATGCAGGCGGGGTGGTTACCTGGCAGACATGGAAAATATTGGTAATGGTTGCACCGGCCAGAGTGTTGTCGGCAATATTTATCCGGCCGATATCTGAAAACCAGAAAGAACTCCGTTCTTTCTGAGAGCCATAGGAAAGGCGCAGGGTATTACCGTATTCTTCCAAAGACAGCCAGGTGCCGGCCCACATTAACGGCAGAAAGGCAAAATCTTCCTGATTTCGAATAACTTGGCTATTCTGCTGTTTTAAGTGTTGAAACAGTTTTTCACGGTCTTGCACAATTTCTCTGGGCGCCTGTGCAAACAGGGCGGATAGGTGATTGCCGGTGACTGGTGTTATCGCCTTTTGTTTGCGCAGGTTAAATGCATAGGGCGTGCAATAAGCCTCACCTTCAGCGGAAGGGTTAAATTGTTCCAATGCCCGCATTAAACAGCCTATAAAATACAGGCTGGTACCGGTCAGGCCGACCTGTTGCCGCGCCAGTTTTATAACTTTTTCAGTCTCTGCTTCGGTAAGTTTTTTAATGCGGTAATTCAAACGCTGTGGTGTTTGATCGCAATTGAACGCCTGAATGCTTTGCAGGCGGTCAAGGCGATCAATATAGCGTTTACCTTTAAGCAATAAACCTATTTTTTGCCACCAGCGGTACTTAGCCAGTTGTACGTAAACCAATGGTTCGGTTTCCGGTTGGCCAAATTGCTGACGTTTATGTGTATCATCCGTACACAGATACTGCATAATCAGATCAGCGCCTCTGGCATCGCAAAAAGGGTGCATCCAGCGGGTGAACAAGGTATGTTTTTGCTCACTGTTGATCAAATGAAACTCTATCGGAGCAATATGTTCTCTGTCTTGAGTGTCATTAATAATATGGTCAATTTTCTGTTGCTGAAACTGGTTTGAATCAGTATCGGCCGGGCAATTATGGTGATAAAAAAGCTTGATGTTTTTTTTTCTGTTACACCAGTAAAACTTTCTGCCGACTTGTTTAAGGCAGGCCTGGCTAACCGGAAAGCGTTGGCTAAATTCGAGTATACGATCAGCTAAAATTTCTATATCCGGGCAGTCGTCAAACTCCAATGCATAACAACCAAAGCTTCCGGACAAGCCATCCTTACGAATTTCCTCATCCATGGCCAGGGTGAACGTATCGGCCGGATTCAGCGGCTCCAGAATATCCTGTTTATCGACGCTCATCCTTTATGCTTCATGATCCATTGTTCAATGGCATTGAATGACTGGATATTTTCCGGTTCAATTTCATTGTCGGGCAGGGTCACGCCAAATTCATTTTCAATGTGCATGATTAAACGCATAATCCCCATGCTATCAAGTCCGGCATCGAGTAGGTTATCATCATCGCTGAAGTTATCCGGTTCGGGGACAAAAATCAGCTCCTGTATAATAAACTCTCGTAGTTTCTTTTTCATAAGCTTTGTAAATTATATTCGACGAGTTGAAAATAATCTCAACGAGTCAGGTTGATAATCAGTCTGAGGTTGATTATAACGCATAAATTTTATTGCTGGCGTTAGAGTACAGAGCTTGTGTTAGTTTTTTAAGGAAGTGAGAAATAACCCCAGCTGTCCACAGTGCAAAAAAGGCCGGCTATTGATCATCGCTGAAATACACCCCAAGAGGATTGACGATGGCTAAAGCATGAATGCATAACCCTCTAAAACACACGGCAAACGAAACAACAAACAACATCGTCTCAGTCGCGGGACGAATCCCCGGTGCGCTCGAAAGCCTAACAAAGTCAAAGGAACAAGGCTAAAATGAAAGCACAACAGTCATAATCACTATCAAAACGAATTAAAAATGGCCGATTGGAATCCACCAACCCGAACTAACGTCCAAAAGAAGTTGATAATTTTTAGACAATCCTCGCCGAAAACAATACAATCCCCCTTAATAAAGAAACTAGGCTAAACCGATCAGGCCGAGCCCGAAACGGTTCAGCCCAACACACATTTATCCGTTATGCGCTGACGCAGGCATGACTGTTAAAATGCTTATAAGTTATGCTCTAAGGAAATGAAACGGATATTTATTACATTGCTAGTTTTGCAGTTGCTGATAGTCGCATCATTTTCTTATTTCGCACATCAAGCGGATTTAGCTATGAGCAAAGATGGTATTGGTGATTTGTCAAAATTCAATTCATTCAATCGATATGCAGGCATTTCCTTCTACTCTGCAAGTATTCTATGGATTGTGGTTATAGTCGTGTCACTGGCTAAGCGGCAGTTTCGGAGCAAAGAAGCTCAATTAGCAATTGGGATTCCACCATTTGCAATGATTTTTGGAGTGTTGTTTCCATGGTTGGTGTAATTAAATGACAGCATAACCAGCGGGTCAACTTGACCGGCCAAAGCTACGCGGCTATCGCCGCTACGCTTTTGCCGTCAAGTTACCCTTGTCGTTCTGGCTGTAGAAAAACCTAATTTTAGGGGGTATTTTGTTAAAATAAGGCATCATAATGAAGGTGTCTTATATGGCTAAATATATTCCTTATCATTACGAACAAAATGTAATGGTCGTGATTAATTTTCAGGATCAACTACAACCAGGAACCTTTGAATATGCTTTACATTATCTGGTGACGCAAAAGCTGGATTTGTCTATATTTGAAAAGGTTTACAACAATGATAAAGAAGGACGACCGGCTTATGTCCGGCCATTCAATTAAAAATCATCCTGTTTGCTTATTCCAAAGGCATTACCTCCAGCCGTGAAATTCAATGGTGCTGTGAGACCAATATTATCTTTAAAGCCCTATCATGCGACAGCGTACCGCACTATACGACCATTGCCGCATTCATTAGTGGCTACCCAGAGCAAATAGAAACCCTATTTGAACAAGTGTTGCTTATCTGTCATGAACAAGGCTTATTAGGCCATGAACTGTTTGCCATTGATGGGTGCAAACTCCATTCGAATGCAGCCAAAACCTGGTCAGGCACCCATCAAGAGCTAAGAGATAAACGCGATAAACTAAAACGCTTAATTCGGCAGCAAATGACCGAGCACCAACGCCAAGAGGTGAATTCAAGTTCCAAGTGCAACACTTTGACTAGATAAAAAGGCATCGCAAGAATCTGATAAATTTAAATCACCACAATTTAAAATCAGGAGTCCTACGATGCCTTATACCCATTTAACCGCACATGAACGTTATTGTATAGCCCATATGCACATGCATAAGATGTCATTGGGTACGATTGCCGAACGGCTGTCACGATCGAAAAGTACCATCAGCCGAGAGCTCAAAAGGAACAAACCGCCGTACGCTGTCTATTGGTATGACAC
>JBNLBS010000014.1:0-103837 GCA_050303415.1 Methylococcaceae bacterium
CAAAACTCTGGCCACAGACCGGCCAACAGCGTTGCTGGGTGCACAAAACGGCCAATGTACTGGAAAAGCTGCCAAAAGCCATGCAGCCTAAGGTCAAAGAAGCTTTACACAATATCTGGCAAGCCGAAACCCGAGAGCAGGCCTATCAAGCCTTTGAGCATTGTCTGGAACGATTTAGCCCGAAATATCCGAAGGCCATGGAGTGCTTGGCGAAAGACAAAGACTCACTGTTGGCATTTTATGATTATCCTGCCGAAAACTGGCAGCATATTCGAACAACCAACCCGATCGAGTCTGTCTTTGCCACGGTTAGATTGAGAACGACTAAAACCAAGAACTGTGGCAGCCGGATAACAACGTTGGCCATGGCATTTAAACTGATCGAAACCGCCCAGAAAAGATGGTTTCGACTTAGGGGCTATAAACATTTAGCCGATGTGATAACCGGCGTGAAATTCGTCGACGGCATTAAACAAACGGGAGATCAAAAACAGGACGCCGCTTGATTCTCTATACACCAGATTTGACTATAGCTCTTAAGTCCTTTTTTACCCGCCAAGCACATGTTACCTGTCGCTCCTTTGTCTATAAAATTACTCCACTTGGTCATAATTGTTCTGGTCAACTCCGGCAAGACATTTATAGACAAACGCCCAGCGAATAACACCAGCATACCTGCGCAAAAATCATATTAATGGCAGGCAAGCAAATTGGGCGCTCTATAAAGAGGTATTGGAAACATACAGCAAATGGATAGACGGCGGCGACAAAGGTCGTGAGCTGTCCAAACTGGAAGCGCTTTTACAAGCCAAAAATCAGTAAATGTGCCCAATTTCCTGATAAAACTTTTAAGATATTGTTTTATTATATTAATTTGGTGGGACGGCGGGAATTGAACCTTTATTTTTTTGTTTAATTTCAATAGGTTTCATTTTTTTGTACCAAATTTGTGTCAAAATTGAACTTTATTTTAAGTTGAACTTGATTTACCAGGAGCCAACCGATTTATTAAATCTACAACATTACTAGGCCCGGCATCTTCTTTAATCATTCCTGTAGAACTAGGCCTGAACAGAGTTTGCAAAATTAACTGACGCTCATCATCTTTAGGCCCATGCCCCCTGCGTAAAAGAGCCAAATAAGTATGCATCATTGTTCGACGCTCCTGTGCATCAGTTCTAAGATGAGTATGCGACATAAACAGGTTTGCACATATACGTATAGCCCATATACCAAATGTAGTCATTAATGAGATTGTTATTAGAAGACTAACTGGCGTTTTTGATATTTCATTGACAAGAAATTTATTTGAATAGCAGTATAATGCCCAAAAAACTAAACTAGCAACAATAACAGTTGCTACACCAAAGCTTATAGATCTAGTTTCATGGAATTTTTCCTGCAACCCCCAGTAACGTACAGATGAGTATAAGGCGAGATTTTCATCATAAGTCCGCGTAATGTTGTTTAGTTCTTCATTTGCTCTTTCAAAGGCACTTGTGAGACGCTCTTCATAAGTTTTAACATTTTCTTCAAATCTTATTTCTTGTGTTGAAATCAATTTTTCAGCGCGATTGATTATATGATCTATACGATCCTGTGATTGTTTAAGTTTATCATTTTTTTCTTCAAATTCTTTATCCCATCTATCAAGGAAACATTTCAACGCTTTTTCTTCATATTCTATTTTTCCGTTAAAATCACGCTCCCAATCTATAGCAGCTTGAATGCTTTTGATACCCTTTAAGTCCAGATTACCAAAATTATAGTCAAGAAAATAAGCTAAAGCATACGTTGCTTTCATTGAGTCCTTTTTAGCTAAATCTTGTACAAATAACGCAAAAGGTGCCTCAGTAGTAAATATTTCTTTATTAGCCAATTTTTGCTGAAATTGGGCTACTAATTCATCAACAGATTGAGCATATTTTTCTGGTTTATTAATTGAACTCGCTAGATCTCTCTGAGTTAATTCTGAAATACTCTGCCAATTACGACTTAATGAAGTTTGAAATGACCGTTCGTTATTATTAGAATTGGTGATGAAAGAATAAAAATTTCGTTGTTCTTCTACCCAAGAAGAAAAATCCTGCCATGTTTTAAACCATTTTGTTCCTGACTCAGTTTTAATCCTTATTCTTTTAAGATTCATTTCATTTGTATTTTCTTCGACCATTTCATAACCTATATATCTGAATTATTACAAGTACTGAAAATAATCTCATTAAAGTATTTGAAATAAGCAACAACACACTTGGAAAGAACTGACTCGCTTAATCTAATTATAAATAAGTTACTATTAAGCTATACACCAGACAGTGTTATTTTTATACTTAATACAACGTCAATTCGATTTATTGTTTAATCCATCTACCATAAACTTTACGAATCATTCCCCAATCTTTGTGCCCCATTTGTTGAGCAACCCACATTGGGTTTTCACCTCTGGTAAGCATTTGAGATGCGTAGGTATGTCTTGTCTGATATGGATTCCTATAAACAATACTAGCTCTATTTAATGCAGGATTCCAAATTCTTTTTCTAATAGGCTGATCATTTTTCCAAGGTTGATTAGTTTTTGAATCAAGAAAAATAAAACCTTCCTTAGATTGAGTAATACATTGTTGGTTTTGTAATGCTTGAAAGGCTTGAGGCTCTAACGTTATTTTTCGTTCCCCTGACGTGGTTTTTGTTTCTTTAATGATTCCTTTTACTTTAGCTCTACAAACAAAAGCGGTTTTTCATTAAAATTTATATCTTTCCATTTTAAAACTATAAGTTCAAAAGACCAAAGTCTAGACCAGAAAGAAAATTGTATTTGATATTCGTTTTATCCTTCTAACTTGTTCAATAATCAGTTGGTTTTTTCTGAATACAAATCTCATCTAAATTTGCAATTCAGTAATAAAGAGACATAAAAAAACCAGCATTTACGCTGATTTCAGGATGATTCAGGTCTTAACCGGATTTGAATTTGGTGGAGGCGGCGGGAATTAAACCTTTATTTTTTTGTTTTGAATCAATTGGTTTCATAGTACCTGTGTCATTTTTGTGTCAATTTAAACTCTCAACTCTCGTCTTTCGACCGTTCATCAATTAAAAATTTTCGGAGCTTCCTTTCCCCTCTCAATACATAAATTACAAACGCTTTATCTTGCTTTGTATCATATCGATAAAAAACACGACAAGGCCCCACTATAACTTCTCGATATTTTGAATCAGTCAATTCAGGTGGGGTTCTTCCTGACTCAGGAAACTGGTTTAACCGATCTACGGCATCAAATACATGTTTAACTAACTTCTTAGCCGCTGTTAAATTATCAAGAGCAATATATTCAGCAATGGCATTTAGATCGGATAAGGCAGGCTCAGTCCAAATTACTCGAGCCATTTACTCATGGCTTGTTTAGCTTCTTCATGGGTAAAAGTGCGACTTTCCAAAATAGCCGTTTCACCTCTGGCAATGCCTTCAAGAATATTCATACGACTTTGCATATATTCATAATCTTCAACATCAACTAAATAGGCTGATGGTTGACCGTGTTCAGTAATAAGAACAGGTTCTTTAGATTCATGCAAATCGGCCAAAATTTTTGTTGCCTGGCGTTTTAATGTAGTTACGAGTTCAGTTTTCATAAAGTGATACTAAACTATTACTTTATGTTTAGCAAAAAATTTGGGCCTGAAAGTTCATAAAACCTTCCTTAGATTGAGTAATACATTGTTGGTTTTGTAGTGCTTGAAAGGCTAGAGGCTCTAACGTTATTTTTCGTTCCCCTGACGTGGTTTTTGTTTCTTTAATGATTCCTTTTACTCTGGCTCGACAAACAAAAGCTGTTTTTTCAACTAAATTTACATCCTCCCATTTTAAAGCAATAAGTTCAAACGACCGAAGTCTAGACCAAAAAGCAAATTGTACTAGATTTTTTTTGTCCTTATAACTTGTTCAATAATCAGTTGGTTTTTTCTGAATACAAATCTCATCTAAATTTACAATTTAGTAACAAAGAGGCATAAAAAAACCAGCATTTACGCTGGTTTCAGGATGATTCCGGTCTTAACCGGATTTGAATTTGGTGGAGGCGGCGGGAATTGAACCCGCGTCCGCAAGCACTCTGCCATAAGGTCTACATGTTTGTCCCGCTCTTTTAATTTAACTGGTAACTACCCGTCGGGCCAAGAAAATTACCAGCGATTTCGATTGGTTTTAACACGTCCGGCTCCGAACTAAGCCATGGTGCGATCTTATGTAATATGACCTCTGAGCGTTTCTTCCCCGAAGGGTTAAAACTCCGCACGCATAAGCACATACGGTCAGAGGAATGGTGCTGTTTTTAAGCAGCTAAAGCCATTGAGTAGTTTTCGTCATTTGCGAATACTTTAATATCAGTAGATTTTACGTGGTGTACTGTCCACGACATGCACTTAAGGTTTCGCTACCCGCGTCGAAGCCAAGTCGCCCCCTTATGTTTGATTAGTCATTTTAACTGATGACTAGTTCCATTACTATTAAAAAAAATTTAATTTCAGCAAAATTAATTTAAGGTAAATATACTCGCCACTGCATTCCGCCGAGTTCAGCGCTTTCCCCACCTTTTAATTGTCCATCCATTAATTCAATCAATTCATGCACGACGGCCATGCCAATGCCATGACCATGGATGTTTTCATCGGCTCTGACTCCACGTTCCAATATTTCATGCAGCTTGCTTTCCGGTATTCCGGGGCCGTCATCTTCAACCTGTAATAACAATGAAAACATATGATCGTTATTTTCCGGCAATTGTTCCAAATTTATTGCAATCTGATGATTACACCATTTACAGGCGTTATCGATTATATTTCCGGCAATTTCAAAAACATCGCCTTCTTCGCAGTACATATAACAATGCTTGGGCAGGTTCAGTTCAATATGGATATCTTTGTCAACATAGACTTTTTCGACTGATTTGATTATTTTTTGAATGATTACGACCACATCCACTTTACCGGTAAATTTTTTATTACCTTTTGCGGCGGCCCTTTGTAATTGATAGTCGACAATTTCATCCATTCGGGAGATTTGATCCTGCACGGTCTTTTTGTTGATGTCGGGCGATTCAACACATCCGCGCAGGATTGCCAGGGGCGTCTTTAAACTGTGCGCCAGGTCTGCCAGGGTATTACGGTAGCGTTCCAGATGAGCTCTTTCACTTTTAATCAAGGCGTTCAGGTTACCGGCAAAACCTTGTAATTCAGTCGGGTAATAGCCTTCAAGCCGGTCTTTTTTACCCTGTTCTATGGCCTCCAGGTCTTTGACAATTATCCTGAGCGGTTTTAAACCCCAGCGTAACACGGCAAATTGTACGACCATCAGGACAATGGCAATCATCACCAGCCATGATCTTAAAGTGGTTCTAAAATGTTCAACCTGATGGGTAACAAACTGGTCGTTTTCGATCACCGAAAAAATATATTCCTGCTCCAACCCGTTTTCACTTTCCCATATTACATCGTAATGTAGTTGGTAACGCTCGTACTCATCAAAGGAAAAGACAAATTGCCCGGGTTTTATGCCGGTAATGAGGGGAAGATATAATCCAACCGCTGAAGGTGACCGCCAAATTTGGTTTTCATTAATTCTTTGAATAAAGGCATATAAGCCCGAGCCCGGGCTGGAAAAACGTGGTTCCGGCAATGCTTCCGGCATTTTTATATTGCCATTTTTATCCATTTCTGCCGCCGACAGTATTGAATAAATCTGTACTTGCAGCTTGTCTCTTAACGCCAATTCGGCACTTTTTTGGAAACCCTGTTCCAGGACAACAGCCACCAAGGCAAAGAAAGACGCCATGACAAAGCCGGCAGAAACCAATAACCTAAAACTTAACGATCTGATTTTTATTGTTTGCACAAAGCTTCTGGGTTGAGAGCGTTATGATTCGGTTGAGGGTTTTTCCGGTATCAAATAACCTCGCCCCCTTAAAGTCTGAATGGGTTTCTGACTGCCATCCGGGTCCAGTTTTTTTCTTAACCGTCCAATAAATACTTCAATCACATTACTGTCACGATCAAAGTCCTCATCATAAATATGCTCGGTCAGTACGGATTTGGAGATCACCTCGCCTTTTCGGAACATAAGGTATTCCAGGACTTTATATTCAAATGCAGTAAGCTCCAGCTCTTTGCCGGATACCATGACCGATTGAGCAACCGTATCCAGTTCAATATTGCCGTGTTTTAAAATTGGATGTGATTTACCGCCCGAACGCCTGATTAAAGCATTCATTCTGGCCAGCAGTTCTTCATAATGAAAAGGTTTAACCAGATAATCATCCGCTCCGGCTTCAAGACCTTCAACTTTTTCCTGCCAGCGTGTTCGCGCAGTCAAAATTAAGATGGGATAGCTCAGTTCATCCTTTCTAAGCCGCTTGATCAGTTCAATCCCCGAAAAATCCGGCAAGCCGATATCTATAATCGCAGCATCTATTGGATATTCTTTACCAATGTAATAACCTTCATCCCCGGTATTGGCCACATCAACAGCAAAGCCTTTTTCGGCAAAGAAATTTTTAATTTGCTGAGCAATGACCTTTTCGTCTTCAACTACAAGAATTCGCATAATTCAAAAAATTTAATTTTTAGGTCTGGTCAATTGACGGCCGGTTTCAGCATCAATTTTTTCATATTGAATTCGACCGTCTTCAGTTAAAAATTTGATGATGTGAATTTTTTTACCTTCAATGATTTCCGTTTTTGCACCCAATACCCGCACATTACCTCCTTTTAAAATTTCTTTTGTTGCTTCATCTAAATTGATGGACGCAAGCAACTCAAAACCGGCCGCATAACAACTATTTGCGAATAAAAAAGTTAATAACAGTGCCTTTATACAGTTTCTCATGGGTATCCCAGTACGTATGGATCAATAAGATCGGCAAACTCTAAATTTTAGTGTTAAAGACATAGTGTAGCATTTTGTAGCAAACTGTCTGAATCAAAACTGAATTACCTTCCCTTATCGCATAGTAAACTGGCCAAAAATACTTGCCAAACCATGTGCGATTGACACGCCAAGCTTGCCGGACAAGCGCTCAAGCAATCTTTCCTGCGGCGTAAAATTAATTCGTTTTTTGGCATGAATAACTTCTCGTGCGACATAATCAGCACTACCAAAGCCGTCAACCAGACCCATTTTCACGCCTTCTTCGCCGGTCCAGACCAAACCACTGAATATATCGGACTGTTCTTTTAACCGCTCCCCTCTACCCTCTCGCACCGACCGGATAAACTGCTGATGAACCTGGTTGATCAGGTTTTGCATATATTGGTTTTCATCTTCTTTACTGGGGGAAAACGGATCCAGCATGGCTTTATGTTCACCGGCGGTTAATAAACGCCTTTCTACACCCATTTTTTCCATTACATTAACAAAACCAAATCCGTTCATAATCACACCGATCGAGCCTATCAAACTGGCCTGATTAACAAAAATCTTGTCACTTGCAGATGCCAGATAGTAACAACCGGAAGCACAAATATCACTAACCACCGTATAAATCGGCACCTCAGGGTGTTCTTTCTTGATTTTATTGATCTCATCATAGATATACGATGATTGAACCGGACTACCGCCAGGAGAATTTGCCTGCAGTATAATCCCTTTGGTATTTTTATCTTTTATTGCATTACGCAACCCTTCGATAACCGTATCGGCATTTGTTTCCTTACCCTGCCCGATTTCACCAAATACATCAACTACGGCGGTATGGCCTTCTTTTGTATCGCTCATTTCATTTTCAATTTTTGGATACATGGTAATTCCAAAAATTGCAAACAGGTATACAAACATCAGGGTTTTAAAAAAGATTCCCCAGCGCCGGGCTTTGGTTTGCTCTTTGACCGCTGCAAAAGCAAGTTTTTCGACCAACTCTCTTTCCCAGCCCGGTTTTTGTTCGCTATTTTCCTGTTGAGTTTGTTCTTGCTTATCCATTCTATTGCCCTCCAAAAATCTCACTTAATTCTGTCGTTTGCTGTAAACACATTAAAGGTTCGTATTGCTGAAGTACTGTTTTTGAATGTGCACCACATTCCACCGCAATGGCGGAAATTTCAGCATTTTTAGCCATTTGCAGATCATGAACTGAATCACCGACCATAACGGTTCGATCATAGTCTGCACCCAAATATTGAATAATTTCTTTAATCATCGCCGGGTCGGGTTTAGAGCCGGCTTCATCAGCACAGCGCGTATAGTCGAATAATTCACTGACCTCGGTTGCGGCCATTGCCATCTGTAATCCAGCGCGTCTTTTGCCCGTAGCCACCGCCAATTGATAACCTTGCCGCTTTAATGCCAGCAACATGGCATGAACTCCGTCAAACAAATCGTTCGGGCTCATATGCCGAGAAAAAAACGCCTGCTCGTACTGACTGATAAACTGTTTTCTGGTTTGCAAATCAATTACTGGGAAAAGCCGGTCGATAGCAGCTTGCAGGCTTAAGCCTATTATATCCTTTGCCGCTTGTTGTTCAGGTACTTCAAGCCGGGATGCTTTGGCTGCAGTTTGCAAACAATGTACTATCCAGCCGATTGAATCCATTAAAGTCCCATCCCAGTCAAAAATGATTAAATCAAATCGTTTGTTCATTCTTCAACAATTCTTCTAAATCCTGCGGTAAAGGGGCTGAAATTGACAATATCTGTTCCGTAACCGGATGTTTAAACTCCAGTTTTGCCGCATGTAAAAATAACCGTTTGTAACCTCTTTTTTTAAATTCTTTATTGATCTCGGACAAACCGTAACGCTCATCGCCCACTATAGGATGCCCAAGCCAGGCGGCATGAACTCTGATTTGATGGGTTCTCCCTGTTTTGGGGGAGGCTTCCACTAAAGTAGCCTGAGCAAATTTTCTGATTCGCCTGAAAAAAGTTTCAGCAGCCTTACCCGACTGACTGACCACAACCATACGTTCTCCACCTTTACTGACATTTTTTCTTAAAGGTGCCGTAACTCGCAACTTTTTTCGCTCCCATTGGCCGGCCAATAATGCTAAATAGGTCTTATTGATTCCGTCACCACGAAATAGTTCATGCAAAACTTTCAATGCACTGCGTTTTTTAGCGATAATCAGACATCCTGAGGTATCTTTATCCAGTCGATGAACAAGTTCAAGGAAATCCGACTCCGGTCGCAATAAGCGTAAGCCCTCGATAACACCCGATGAAATACCACTGCCGCCATGCACAGCAAAGCCTGCCGGTTTATTCACGACCAGTAAAACATCATCTTCAAAAAGAATTTCCTGTTCAAGTGAAAATTTCAGGGTATTTGCAACCTGGCTGTCCGGACTGCGCTGAGCCAGCCTGATGGGCGGAATTCTGACAATGTCACCCGCTTCAAGTTTGTATTTAACATCCACTCTGCCCTTATTAACCCTGACTTCGCCTTTACGGACAATTCGGTAGATGCGACTTTTAGGGACACCTTTTAATTTGGAAATTAAAAAATTATCAACTCTTTGCCCGCAGTTATCATCGGTAATCTCGACAAATTGAACCTTGGGAAAAATAACTTCATGCTCTGTATTCATGCAACAATAATACCAGTTTAGTTAATCTTTTGATGCTTTAAATTGATGCAAACCGATAACATTGTTATATTAGTGGGGTTTTTATGTATCATAAAGATAAGATTGCGTGAATTTTTCGGTGGCAAATTTATACAGCAACCATAGATAAAATTATAAACATTTATTTATCAATAGGTTATGCAATCAAACAGAATTTAGGCCTTACTAGCCATTTTTAAAAAAAGTAATAACGAACAATACATCTCCATTAAACTTTAGGACAGATACTTTAGACTTGAGCCCAGCTCACAAACTTAAAACAGAGAGCCTCAAAACGGAATCATTTAAACACTTCCGGCATTAAATAAAAATTAAATTTAATAGCCGTGTTAACAATTTATTTATGCGTGACTAATCATCACCCACAATGTTTTAAATATGTTTCGTTGCTACTTGTCATCGTTTTTACATTAATCTGTAAATTTAAATGAACTCATGACAAGTCCCTTATCAGGCTGATTACAACTGAATTAAAGTCTAACCAATCTGACAATGGAGTTTTATACAACAAGGAAAATGAAATGAAAAGAATGCTTATCAATGCAACGCAGCCGGAAGAATTGCGTGTTGCCTTGGTGGATGGTCAGAAACTTTATGATTTTGACATTGAAATACCATCTAAAGAACAAAAAAAATCCAATATTTACAAGGGTGTAATTACCCGTATCGAACCCAGCCTTGAAGCGGCATTTGTTAATTACGGCGCAGAAAAACATGGTTTTTTGCCGTTTAAAGAAATTTCCCCCATTTATCGCAGTAATGATTCACAAACTGATTCTGGCGATAAACCGGCAATAAAGGACCTGTTGCACGAAGGCCAGGAGATTGTCGTTCAGATAGAAAAGGAGGAACGCGGCAATAAAGGCGCAGCTCTGACCACTTATATCAGTCTGGCCGGCACATATTTGGTTCTGATGCCGAACAACCCTAAAGCGGGCGGTATTTCCAGAAGAATTGAAGGCGAAACCCGTAATGAACTGCGTGACGTGATCAATTCGTTAGAAATTCCTGATGAAATGGGATTAATCGTTCGTACCGCTGCCTGTGGCAAAAGTGCTGAAGAACTGCAATGGGATCTGAATTATTTATTGCAGCTTTGGGAAGCCATTGAACGCACTTCAAACGAACAAAGCGGCGCCTTCCTTATTTTTCAGGAAAGTAATGTTATTATCAGGGCATTACGCGATCATTTACGCGGCAATATCGATGAAATTCTGATCGATGAAGAATCGGCATACAAGCTGGTACAAAAATTCCTGAAGCAGGTGATGCCGCACTTTTTATCCAAGGCAAAACTGTATAACGAATCCGTTCCCCTATTCAGTCGTTTTCAAATCGAATCTCAAATTGAAGTCGCATATGGTCGTGAAGTTTCTCTACCTTCCGGCGGCTCAATTGTTATTGACCATACCGAAGCTTTAACATCAATTGATATTAACTCTGCCCGGGCAACAAAAGGCAGCGATATTGAAGAAACCGCACTCAATACCAATCTGGAAGCTGCTGCCGAAATTGCCCGCCAGTTAAGACTTCGTGACCTGGGCGGTTTATTTGTTATCGATTTCATCGATATGATGGCCAATAAAAACCAACGTGCTGTTGAAAGCAGCCTTAAAGAAGCGCTGAAAATTGATCGTGCACGTATTCAAACCAGTCGAATTTCCCGTTTCGGCCTTCTGGAAATGTCCAGACAACGCCTACGCCCCTCTCTAGGTGATGCAACCCAGTTACCCTGCCCTCGCTGTAAAGGTCAAGGAACAATCCGCAATGTTGAGTCCGTAGCACTCGCGGTGTTAAGGGTTTTAGAAGAAGAAGCGATGAAAAAAGGCACGGAAAAAGTGATCGCCCACTTGCCTATTGAATGCGCTACTTTTTTACTGAACGAAAAACGTAATGCTATTGACCTGATCGAATCGCGTTTAAAAGTCGGTATCGTTATTCTACCCAGCAAACACCTGGAAACTCCGGCTTATGATATTGAGCGCATAAAATCAACCGATATGCCGGAAGAAAAGTCCAGCTACGCGCAAATCAAACAGGAAGAAATTCAGATCCCTGAATATGCACAGCAAGTTACCCATAAGACGGAAGGCCCGGCAATTAAAGAGTTCGTACACGATTCTCCGGCACCCACCGCTAAAAGTAACACACCTTCCTCCGATTCTAACTCTTCCAGTCTGGTTAAACGCTTTTGGAACAAACTTGTCGGCGGCGAGACCAAAGAGACGGATGAAGAAAAATCAGAGCAACCCCAGGCTAGAAGATCTAAAACCAATAACCCACGCTACAATAAAAACAAGCCAAGGTATAATAAATCGGGCCAAAACCGAAGAACAAGACGTCCTAGAGACAAGGATGAAAAGTCTCAACCTTCAACCGAAAATAAGAGCAGTGAAAGCTCGAATGATCAAAATACCGGCAAAGATGTTAGTGTTGATGGAGCACCAAAAAACCGTGGAAACAGAAGAGGTCCAAACCGCAGAAGACCTCGCAACCCGAATTACAACAAAAGAACTAACGATACAACCAGCAAGAATACTGAGGGCAGCAATACCCCATCAGAAAAAAGCAGCCAATCCAGTAGTGCGGAATAATTAAAACTAGTATTACCTTTGAATCAAATTTAAATTTGATTCAAAGGTAAGCTATCTGTATTTGACTTCAACTGCGTCTTGCCCCAATAATCGACGCAAACGAAACAGCAGTTCATCACTTGGCTGCACCCTAAATTCATCACCTAACTGTAGTGTCGTTTGCGCTGTTTTTGCAATATACTCAATCGTTAATGGACATTGACCACCTTTAAATGGATGAAGCATCTCAGCAAGTTGCTTTAAAAATTCTTTTTGTTCTAAAGTTGATTGATTTAAATCCCATGTCAAACGAATACATCGAGCGAATTCATCCCTGGCTTGCTCAATACTATACATTTTTTCTACAGTGAGCCTTAGCATACCGGTAAAATCATCAATACCCAAAGCACCTTCAGCAAGCACCAGCGTATCTTTACTCATTAATTCACGATATTGCTCATAAACCTTACTGAAAGCAGCTATTTCCAAACGCCCGCTTCTATCATCAATAACGGCAAAGCCCATGGCCTTACCTTGTTTGGTCATCCGCGTTCTTAGTTCAATCACCAACCCCGCAGCACGGCCTTCCATTTTACCTTTTGAGCGCTCAACATCAGCCACCAGATCAGCAATACGGCCATGCGTGATATGTTTTAATTCAGCCTCATATTGTTGAATGGGGTGGCCGGTTAAAAACAAACCCAAAGTCAGTTTTTCAGCAGCCAGACGCTCGGATTCCGACCATGGCTCAACACTTGTCGCATAAGCATGCTCATCTTCGCTTTGCTGTTCGACATTGACGGCCAAACCAAACAAGTCATTTTGTCCGCTTTGAGCCATTTTGCCATGTTGTTCAGCTACCCTTAATGCTGTTGGTAGTTCGGCCAGATGCCCGGCCCTATTGTCATCAAACAGATCAAATGCACCGGCTCTGATTAAAGCCTCCAACACACGCCGATTAACTTTTCTTAGCTCTACTCGCTTACATAAATCATACAAGCCGGCAAAAGGACCGTTTTTCTGCCGTTCTGCCAATAAATCTTCTATAGCTGATTGACCGACGCCTTTAATGGCACCGATACCATAAACAATTTCATTGTTCTGATTAACGGTAAAACGGTAATTGGAAATATTGATATTGGGTGGACAAATAGTCAGTTTCATTTCCCGACATTCATCAATTAACACCACTACTTTGTCGGTATTATCCATATCTGATGATAATACCGCCGCCATAAATGCAGCCGGATAATAGGTTTTCAGCCAAGCGGTCTGGTAAGCCACTAAAGCATACGCAGCCGAATGTGATTTATTAAAACCATAGCCGGCAAATTTCTCCATTAAGTCAAAGACATAAGTGGCTATTTTTTCATCAATATTATTTTCTATGGCGCCTTGGGTAAAAATTTCCCGCTGCTTGGCCATCTCTTCGGGCTTTTTCTTACCCATGGCTCTACGCAACAGATCTGCGCCACCCAGAGTGTATCCCCCCATTTTACGGGCAATCTCCATCACCTGTTCCTGGTACAGGATAACTCCGTTGGTGGGTTTTAAGATGGGTTCCAGCACCTCATGTACATAAGTGATCTCGGCACCGTGTTTGACGTTGATATAGTCATCAACCATGCCGGACTCCAAGGGCCCTGGTCTGAACAATGCGACCAAGGCGATAATATCGTCAAAGCAGTCCGGCTTTAATTTTTTAATCAGATCCTTCATACCACGTGATTCCAGCTGGAATACAGCCGTGGTTTGACTTCTGGTCAACAGCTCGTAGGTCTTTTTGTCTTCCCTTGAAATGGTTTCAATATTTACCGGCTCTTCGCCAGTTTCTGCTTTTTGTTTATTGATGGTCTGTAACGCCCAATCAATAATGGTCAATGTCCGTAAACCTAAAAAATCAAACTTAACCAGCCCAACGGCTTCTACATCATCTTTATCGAACTGGGTTACCAGATTACCGCCCCCCTGTTCACAATATAACGGGCTGAAATCCGTCAGTTTGGTAGGCGAGATGACCACACCGCCCGCATGTTTACCGGCATTTCGGGAGATACCTTCCAATGACAATGCCATGTCCAGTAAGGTCTTTACTTCTTCCTCGGTATCATAAAGGTCTTTGAGTTCAGGCGATTCCTTTAACGCTCTTGTCAGCGTCATACCAATTTCAAACGGAATCAGCTTGGCTAAACGATCGACAAAACCGTAGGAAAAGCCAAGTACTCGACCAACATCACGCGTAACCGCTTTTGCAGCCATCGATCCATAGGTGATAATTTGTGACACATGATCCCGGCCATAATGACGGGCAACATAATCAATAACCTCATCCCGTCGATCCATGCAAAAGTCAACATCAAAATCAGGCATTGAGACCCGTTCCGGATTTAAAAAACGCTCAAACAGCAAATCAAATTCAATCGGGTCCAAGTCGGTGATTTTTAATACATAAGCAACTAATGATCCGGCACCCGATCCCCGTCCGGGTCCAACAGGAATTTGATGGTTTTTAGCCCACTGAATAAAGTCGGCAACAATCATAAAATAGCCGGGGAAACCCATCTGAATAATAATATCCAGTTCAAATTTAAGCCTATCCTCGTATACCTTACGATTTTCTTCATCGCTACCTGAACCGAATGGCGGATGTTGCTGCAAGCGTAATTCCAGCCCTTTTCTCGACTCTTCCACCAAATGTTCATCCAGTGTCATTCCTTCAGGAACCGGATAGTCGGGCAGATAGTTGTTACCTAAATCAAGTTCGAGATTACAACGCTTGGCAATCTCAATGGTATTTTCCAACGCCTCAGGAATATCGGAAAACAGTTCCTGCATTTCTTCAGCGGATTTTAAATATTGTTGATCGGTATAATTTTTGGGTCGTCGATTATCATCCAGTACTCGGCCCTGATTAATACACACCCTGACCTCGTGCGCATTAAAATCAATTTGCTCAATAAAACGGACATCATTGGTTGCAACTACCGGTAACTCATAAGCCAGCGCCAAATCCACTGCCGCTTTAATATAGAGTTCTTCATCCAACTTACCGACTCGCTGCAGTTCCAGATAAAAACAATCGGGAAAAAGCATTTTCCACTGTCGGGCATATTCCTGCGCCAAATCAATATTACCAGCTATCAAGGCCCGGCCTATATCTCCACTCATCGCACCCGATAACGCGATCAGACCCTGGTGATTTTGTTCTATCCATTGGCGCTGCAACATGGGCACACCTTGATGTTGCCCTTCCTGATAGGCTTTAGAGATTAATTCGGTTAAGGTGACATAACCCTTTTGATTATTTACCAGCAAGGTTAAGTGAAATGGTTTGGCAGGTTCTTCGGGATTATAAATATTAACATCTGCGCCGACGATTGGTTTTATGCCTTCTGCAAGCGCAGCCCGATAAAACTTGACCAGAGAAAATAGGTTGGATTGTTCAGTTATTGCGACTGCCGGCATTGTCATGTCAGCAATCTTATTGATCAATGGTTTGATTCGCACAATACCATCGACAAGAGAAAATTCAGTATGAAGCCTTAAATGAACAAACTTTGGTTGCATAAAATCCTAACAGATGCTGACATAGATGGCTTGAAACACTAGCACTCAACTGACAGGAGAAATCAGCCAGCAGCAAGCACTTTTTTTACAGGAGCATATGACCGTCTATGCAAGTCTGTTACCCCATGTTGTTGAATAATGTCTAGATGTAATTTTGTTGGATAAGCCTTGTGCCTGGTAAATAAATACTCAGGATAAAGTTGATCAAGCACGGCCATTTCATTATCCCGGTATACTTTTGCCAAAATTGAGGCAGCTGAAATAACGGCCTCTTTAGCATCTCCCTGGATAATGGTTTCTCCCGGACAATCGATATCTGGGTATTGTCTGCCATCAACCTGTACCCAGCCGGGCTTTATTGCCAACATATTATAGGCTCTGGCCATTGCCAATAAGGATGCCTGTAAGATATTGATTTGATCGATCTCACTGGCTTCCGCCCGACCAATGGCCCAGCACAATGCTTTTGATTTTATTTCCTGCGCTAGCCTGACACGCTTAGCAGGCGTAAGCTTTTTTGAGTCCATCAAGCCCTCAATAGGGCGTTCCGGATTCAGAATCACTGCCGCCGCAACCACTGCCCCGGCGATACAGCCTCTGCCAACTTCATCCAATCCGGCAATCAAACGCGTACTTATCTTAAGATACCCCTGGTTACATTACGCAAAAAACTAACCATAATGGATAATTCATCACAATCTCCGGCGATTCCTTCCATTTCTTCAATGGCATCTTCCAGCCTTAAATTCATTTTATAAAGAATTTTATAGGCTTTTCTGATCTGCCTGATTGCATCAGGTGTAATACCATTACGCTCCATACCGACAGAATTAATTCCATGTGGCGCAGTTGGTCTACCGCCAACCATAACAAAGGGCGGAATATCCTGTGTTACTGCACTACCCATAGCCGAAAAACTGTATTGCCCAATTTGTGTAAATTGATGAACCAAAGTAAATCCGCCCAAAATAGCATGATCACCAATCAGCACATGTCCGGCTAATGATGCACCATTTGCCAAGATACAATGATTACCAATGACGCAATCATGGGCAACATGTGTATATGCCATAAACAGGTTATCGCTACCGATTTTGGTCACACCATGATCTTGCAAAGTCCCTCTATGTAAACTGGAAAACTCCCGAATGACATTTCTATCACCGATTTCCAGACGGGTCACTTCGTCATCATATTTTTTATCCTGAGGGTCTTCACCCACTGAGCTGAACTGATAAATATGATTATCTTTCCCAATAGTACAAGGGCCTTTGATCACAGCATGAGGCCCGATTACTGTACCGGAGTCTATTGTTACATCAGGACCTATTACACTAAAAGGGCCAACACTCACATCATCAGCCAGCTCGGCATGAGAATCTATTACTGCACGTGAATCTATCAAAGTCAATCCACCGCAGCTGCACACATAATATTAGCACTGGCTACAAATTCACCATCAACTTCAGCGCGACATTCAAATGACCAGATATTACGTTTACTTTTTACAAAGTTGGCTTCAAGTGTCATCTGATCACCAGGACCTACCGGTCTTTTAAATCTTGCTTTATCGATAGCTGCCAGATAATACGTCATCCCCTTGCCTAATTTAGGATCACTTTTAGCTGCCAGTAAACCGGTTACTTGTGCCAAAGCCTCCAAAATCAAAACTCCCGGCATAATTGGAAGATGAGGAAAGTGTCCCTGAAAAAATGGTTCATTAAAAGTGACATTTTTAATTGCCAGCATACGCTTGCCTGGTTCGCACTCAACCACTTTATCAACTAATAAAAAAGGATAACGATGCGGTAAAAATTCTTGTATTTCTAAAATATCTAACTTATCAGACATAGTGGTTTAATTACACTCTTGGCAAAATATTAAATATAAACTGAAAAGGGATTCTTAATCCGATAATGAATCCAGTTTCTTTTGTACCAGACTGGTGACATCAATTTCATCACTGGTATAAATTACGCCATCAGTTAACAGCAAATCAAAACCTTCTTCTTTTGCCAGTGAGCGAATCGCTTCAACAATTCTGCGTTGAAGTTTACCCAGCTCTTCATTACGACGAATATTGAAATCTTCACTAAACTCTTGTTGAGCACGTTTTAGATCTCTTTTCTTATTTAAAATATCTTTTTCCAGCTTCACACGTTCTGATTTACTCATCACAGAAGCATCTGTATTCTTTTTCTCTTCCAGTTTAATAATTGCTTTTCTCTGGGCAACCAATTGTTTATCACGGGGTGAAAACTCTTTTTCCAGGCGTTTTTTTGCTTTTTCCGCCTGAGGCGCCTTTTCCAGTACCGCCGGCACATTGACAAAACCGATTTTTAACTCAGCAAAACTTACGTTTGCAACTAACATAAGTCCTAAAAACAAAGCAATTTTGTTATTCATTATTAAATCCATCTCTAGTTATTTTTAAATTATAAATCGTCTGATTTATCCGGTGATTATAGGGGATAAACCAGGCAAACCCAAAGTTCTGGTTTTAAAAGCCAGAACCGAAAGAAAATTGAAAGTTTTTGGTGTCATCATCACCATCTGCGTTAAGCGGCACTGCGACACTGACGGCAATAGCACCAAAAGGTGAAAGCCATTCTCCGGATACACCGACCGAAGCTTTAAAGTTATCTAGTCCCAAACCGTCGGAAACATTACCCGCATCTAAAAAGGTTCCCAAACGCATAGATTTGTTATCTTCCATAAAAGGAACCGGGAAAAATATCTCGGCGTGACCAATTATCTTGCTGTTACCGCCAAAAGGAGCATTTTTAGAATCCCGAGGACCAATGGTATTATCATTAAAACCACGTATGGATCTGACACCACCGGCATAGTAATGTTCAAAAAACGGAAATGTCGTGGTCTGTCCATAACTGTCACCGTAGGCAACTTCACCATACAGTTTTAATGTTAAGTCTTTTGCCAATGGAAAATAACGTTGCTGCTTATAGCTGACTTTATAGTATTCCAAATCACTTCCGGGAACGGTTGCTAACGCAGAAAATCGCTGTTGTCCGCCATCAGTCGGGAAAACGGCACGGTTCAAAGTGTCATGAGACCAACCGATAGCCAGTGACAAGGTGGTGAAATTATCCCCCTCTTGATTGACAAACTTTCTAATTTGAGTGGAAGCCGTATTAGAAACAGTCAGATCGGTATTTTTTAAATCTATATTAAAGCGTAATCGATCATATTCATTTAGCGGTATTCCGAAGTTTAAACCGGCATTCATGACATCGGTTGAGTAGTTGGCAATATTCGCCGCATCGGCATCACGCGAGCGATAACCAATATCGTAACCGAGACTGACGCCATCCGCAGTAAAGTAAGGGTTCAAGAAACCAAACCGATAATCCGTGGTGACATCACTGTTGTTAAAAGCTAGGTTTACCCGCTTGCCCGAACCGAATACATTGTCCTGAGACACATTCGCATTAATCACGACACCTTGAACCTGTGAAAAACCAATACCTGCTGTAATATTACCGGAGGATTTTTCAACCACAGTGTAGTTCACATCAATTTGATCGGAAGAACCAACTACCGGCGGCGTTTCAACATTAACACTTTCAAAATACCCTAAACGCTCCAGCCTGGTTTTTGACCGTTCGATATCGTTAGTCGATGCCCAACTTGATTCCATCTGACGCATTTCCCTACGCAACACTTCATCGCGAGTCTTTGTGTTACCACTCATATTGATTCGGCGCACATAAACACGTTTACCAGGATCTACAAAAAAAGTCATATCAACAGTCTTGGCTTCGTTATTTATTTCCGGCACCATGTTGACATTCGCGAAGACGTATCCCTCATCACCCAGTCGATCGGAAACCGCCTTTGAGGTTTCAGTCGCTTTTTTTCGGGAAAAAATCTCACCCGGCCCTACTTGAACCAACTTAAGAAGCTCTTGCGGTTCAACAATCAGGTTACCTGCCAGCTTGACCTTTTCAAGACTAAAAACTTCACCTTCTTTTACATTAATGGTAACGTAAATACCTTTCTTATCCGGTGTAATGGCGACCTGAGTGGAATCAATAACAAAATTAATATAACCACGATCCAGATAATATGAACGTAAACGTTCTAAATCTGCCGATAGTTTTTGTTTGGAATACTGGTCATTTTTTGTATAAAAAGACAATAAGTTAGTGGTGCTTAATTCAAACTCTTTTAACAATTTATCATCTGGAAAGACATGGTTTCCGACGATATTTATCTGCTTGATTTTAGCCACCCGGCCTTCGGATATTTCAATCTTAACCCCGACACGATTACGGGTTAGCTGACTCACACTGGTATCAATCTTTAGACCATATTTACCGTGACTGAAATACTGTCGTTTAAGTTCTTGCTCAACTTTTTCCAGCGTCTGCTGGTTAAATACCTTACCCTCAGCCAAGCCGATTTTCTTCAATGCATCACGTAAGTCTTCAGCACCGATATCCTTATTGCCTTCAAAAACAATTTTAGCTATAGAGGGCCGTTCTTCAACTTCGACAATTAAGGTCGTGCCTTCTCGACCTATCCTGATATCTTTAAAAAAACCGGTTTTAAATAAAGCCCGAATGGCAGGGCCAGTATTATCAAGATCAAAAGTTTCACCAATACTGACAGGAAGATAATTATAGACCGTACCGGCAGTAATTCTTTGCAGCCCATTAACCTGAATATTTTCTACAACAAACCCCTGTTCGGCTTTTGCAAGCTTAAACTGCATTAAGGCAATGACTAACACAGGAATGAAGGCTTTTAATTTCATAAGTTAGGTCTATCAGTAAAACATCTATGTTTACATTAAAATTTTCAGAATTATAGCATATTAAAACTTTGCACGGTCATCGTTACAGGTTTCCAACCGTCGCTTTTTTTCAAAATCCGGTACTGCTCAAACTGATCTATTATCGACATTACACTTTGCCAGAATCCCAGTTATCATGCAGTATACTTCCTACCGGATTTTTACAAAACACGTAGAAAAGAAAGCCTGGGATGATCAGGCTCTGGCTATCGGGAACGATAAAACATCCTCTATAGAACTACATTCAGCGAGCAACATTATCACTCGATCAAGACCGATCGCCATGCCGGAACAATCAGGCAAACCATGTTTCATAGCGGAAAGCAATCGCTGGTCTTTCCTCACGGAAGGTAAATCATGTACTTGACGATATTTTATTTCTGAATCAAACCGTCTTTCCAACTCAACTGAATCAAGCAATTCATAATATCCGTTACCTAATTCCACAGAATTGATAAAGATTTCCACTCTATCGGTAATTAACGGGTTATCTTTATTGATGCGGGCCAATGACGACTGACAAACAGGGTAACCGTATATCAATAGCAATTCGTGTTTTGAAAACTGTGGTTGTACCAGGTGAGTAAATAAAAAATCCAACCACAACGAATGATCCTGCTGACAGATTAACACCGCGTCCGGTAGATTATTGTACTCAGCACAGGCCGCATATTTATGATGGCAGAAATTTAATGCATCCAAGCCGGTGTATCTGGCAAAAACTTCCTGATAACTGATACGAGTAGCCTTGTCTAAATTTTTATAAGGTTTAAACAAGTAAATCATCAAATCAATTATTTCCTGCATTAATTGATTTAGGTCATATCCCTCTCTATACCACTCTAACAAAGTGAATTCCGGATTATGAAAACGCCCAGCCTCACCATTTCTGAAAGCTTTACATATCTGGTAAATTGAACCACTCCCTGAAGCCAGTAATCTTTTCATGGCAAATTCAGGTGACGTTTGAAGGTATAATCTCTGTGCTTTTGGACCAAAACAAAAATCAGTGGTAAAAAAATCCAGTTGCGGATCAGTACCAATAGCATTAGCCAAAACAGGTGTTTCAACCTCAAGTACGTTTCTTTCTGTAAAAAAAGCGCGTATAGCCGACAGAGTATTTGCCCTTAATTGCAAATACTCTAAAGAACAACTCGGCTGCCATTCAGCAAGCACTACTCTTTGACACGGGACACGTACTCACCGGTACGCGTATCCACCTTAACCACTTCACCAATTTGAACAAACAATGGCACACGAACCACAGCACCTGTCTCCAAGGTAGCGGGCTTACCACCGCCACCGGACGTATCACCACGCACACCAGGATCCGTTTCTGTAATTTTTAATTCGACAAAATTTGGCGGTGTGACAGATATCGGCGCATCATTCCACAATGTTACCAGACAGATATCCTGATCTTTCAACCAGTTTTTGGCATCACCTGTAGCCGCGTCGTCAATCT
This sequence comes from Methylococcaceae bacterium, assembly GCA_050303415.1. Classification (GTDB taxonomy): domain Bacteria; phylum Pseudomonadota; class Gammaproteobacteria; order Methylococcales; family Methylomonadaceae; genus JBNLBS01. The sequence goes on from JBNLBS010000014.1 coordinate 22,031, forward strand.
GATATTGCTCAAAGGTATCAGGAACCATAAAATGTCTGAATTCACCATCGTTATACAGATATTGCATTTCAATATCCATAACGTCAGCAGCTTCAACAGATTCACCTGATTTGAATGTTCTCTCGATCACACGCCCGGTTTTCAAATTCCTGATTTTAACTCGATTGAAGGCCTGCCCTTTACCCGGCTTTACAAACTCATTCTCAATAATTGCCGCCGGATCACCATCCAGCATAATTTTAAGCCCGGCTTTAAATTCATTAGTGCTAAAACTTGCCATTTTTTCCTCAAGACAATAAATAATTTAAAGGCATTATAATAGACACAGGAATCGATAGAAACTAAATCCCGCAATTAATGATAGAAAAACCTGACTATAACACCTTCAAAACATGGCAACAGCAATTGGCCAATGCTTTCTCAACTATTGATCAGCTATGCCATTACCTGCAACTAAACCCTGCCGAACTAAGCATATCTGCTGCAGCAACAAAACAGTTCCCATTACGCGTCCCGTTGAGTTTTGCTCAAAATATGCAAAAAGGTAACCCGAATGATCCATTATTAGCTCAAGTCTTACCTGTTTCTGCAGAACTGCTGAATGTGCCGGGCTTTATTGATGATCCAGTCGGCGACCTGTCAGCCGCTAACAGTCAGGGTTTAATTCACAAGTACCAGGGGCGGGTGTTATTGATCAATACCGGCAGTTGCGCCATTAACTGCCGATATTGTTTCAGACGCAACTTCCCATATGCAGACTACCAGTTAAGTTCCCAAAGAACAGATACAGCTATAACTGCCATCAAACACGACACCAGCATTAATGAGGTAATCTTAAGTGGCGGTGACCCTCTTATTCTTAATAATGAAAAGCTTGTTCACATCTTCAATCAGCTAAATTCGATATCACACCTTAAACGCATCCGAATCCACACCCGGTTACCAGTGGTATTACCTGCGCGTATCGACGATGATTTTTTACAAATACTGACCAACAGCAGTCTACAAGTCATTATCGTAATCCACAGCAACCATTCTAACGAATTAAGCACGGAGGTTATTGAAGCATGCAAACTTATTAAGCAAACTGGCTGCAGCCTGTTTAATCAATCGGTGTTGTTAAAAGGGGTAAATGACCATGCCGACACCCTATGCCAACTTAGCGAAAGCCTTTTCGCTATCGGCGTGACACCTTATTACCTGCATTTACTGGATAAAGCGACAGGAACATCACACTTTGAGGTGCCTGAACATCAGGCGGTAAAACTGGTTAGGCAAATGCAGAAACAATTGCCTGGATATATGGTTCCAAAACTGGTCAAAGAAATTGCCGGTGGTTCAGCCAAGCAAAGTATTGCTATTGATTGACTATACCATGCGGCACATGTGCCGCACTGGTATGTTGCGCTACAGATTCACAATGGCCTTTTTGGTCATCGAAGAAAATATCAGCCCCAAAAACCTTTAAAAATTCACCTTTAGGCATTCCGCCAAGAAATAATGCTTCATCAATCCGAATCCCCCAAGCACGCAAAGTCCGTACTACCCGTTCATGCGCGGGTGCCGAACGAGCGGTGACTAATGCTGTTCTGATTGGGGTTTCATCGGAATCGAAGTGGGTTTGAATTTGATGCAGTGCCAATAAAAACTCTTTAAACGGACCATGTGATAAAGGCTTTTTTGCCATACTTCGTTCATTTTCGGTAAATGCATCCAAACCATGCTGCTGAAAAATTCGTTCTGACTCATCGGAAAATAACACCGAATCGCCATCAAACGCGATGCGCAATTGGTTCGAATCATTATCGACAGAGCTGCCGGACAGAATAGTCGCAGCAGCATAGCCTGACGCCAAAGCTTTTGCCACATCATCAGCATTGGAAGATAAAAACAAATGTGCGCCAAAGGCAGGCACATAGCCATAAGGTGATACGCCACTGGTAAAAGCCGCACGGATAATATTTAATTGATGATGGGCGATTGAGTTAAAAATTCTTAAGCCTGTATCAGCGCTATTTTGTGATAATAAAATGACCTCAACCAAGGGTATGTCATGCGCCCGTTCATTAATTGCCAAAAGCTTTTTAACCAGGGAAAAACCAAAACCGGGCTTAAGCACTTCATCCTCATGTTCAATCTGATATCGACAAAAAGCTTCCTTGCCTTCATTGACAAAAATAGTGTGTGATTCATCCAAATCAAACAAGGCACGGGAGGATACCGCCACCACTAATTTATTTTCTTTCATTGCATGGTCTATTTTTGCGTAACCCAAACTGAAGTTAAATTAAGTTTCTTTTTCAACTTTTCCGCTTCAGCAGACGCTTTTTCTTTTGTTTTAAAGCCGGTAACTCTTAATCTGTGCCAGGTCACCCCTTTGATTTGAACCGGAGTGACTTCCACAGACACACCCTGCTTCTCATATTCTGCCGCCTTTCTCTTCGCATACCAGGCTTGTTTAAAAGAAACCAGTACTACAGACCAGTCAGCTTTAATGACCTTTTTAGCCGACTTTCTTGCTGATACAGTACGACGCTTTTCTAATGTCCCAATCTTTTCCTGTAATAAAAGAACGTCTGCATTCATTTTTTCCTGCTTGGCCACTAATTCAGCAACATCATCACGCAGGGTAGCGACTACGGCACCGGTTTCATCCAGTTTGGCCTTATTGACCAGCTGCTGCACCCGTTTATTTAAAGCACCTAGGTTAGTGTTATTGTCTTCCAATGCATCTTTTACCGCTAAAACCTCTTTATAGGTGTTTTGCTCAAGAATACTTTGAACCTGTTCTGTTAAATTAGTGACTTGCGTATTATCGAGCCCAATAAATGCAACGCCCGCGACAGCAAGTAGAGCAACAATTGCAAAAGCTAAGGCAATATAACTCAATACCGGCTTCTTCTTACCCGCTATAGACTGTATTTTATTAATTTTTTTCTGTTCGGCCTGCAATTGTTCAATGGTTTTTAGCGTTTCTTCATCCATTGAAGCGGTAACACCCCCTGTGGATGTTCCGGTTAATTCTTCCTTTAAAATTTCCTGTTCGGCTTTTAACTGTATTACTTCGGCTTTTAAACCTTCAACCATTTCAACAAAAGCATCAGAGATTTCCGTTGAATTTGATAGTAGTTCTTCAATTGGCTCTGGTTCCGGTTCGGGCTCAAGTTCTGGTTCGGATTCGGGTTCAAGCCCTTCCAACGGCTCTTCATCGTTATCATCTGAAAATTCGTCAATAGTTGAAGTGGAAAAACCGGCTTCATCATTGGTAAGATCATCGATTAAATCGCTTAATTCATCATTTTTTTCATTAACTTGCGTAATAATCGTGTCATCTTCAGAAGAAATATCGAACTCTGATATATCGAATTCTTGATCCGGTATATTATTTTGTTCAGCAGGAATTGAATCCGGTTCTGATGACCCATCTTCCAGTTCGGAATTTGTTTCCGCTTCTGGTAAACTTTCATCCATAGTATCTGTAAAATCATTCTTCCTGACTGATTCGATATCCTCCAAACGTGTCACATCATTAAACAGTTCGTTTATATCGGCTAAATCATCACTTCCATCGGACTCTTCCTGATCAGAAAACTCGTCATTCAGTTCATCCATTTTTGCAGCCTCGACAATTTCCTCATCATCAGCAAATTCATCCTCTGCAAATTCATCCTCTGCAAATTCATCATCCATTAATAACTGATCTATCGCATCGTCATCATTCATTAATGAATCATCATCTTTATCAGGCTCACTACCAGCAACATTGTCCAGTATCATATCCAGCTCATCATCTAAACTTTTTGCGCTGTTATCCTGTTGATTATCTGTATTTTCAGCCATAGTTACATTGCCATAGAGATCGAATTAGTTTTTGTGTTAATTATAGAAGGCTTAATAAAGTTTGTTGATTAAAATCGTCCTGATGACAATTTCGCGGATCGAAACTCATAAAGACAGTTTATTTTGATGATACACTTAATAAAAAAATTTCAACATTAAAAAAATATGCAACTGATTATCAACGCCTTAGGTGATAACAAAACCCATTATCTGGATAAACTGTTAGCAGCTATCTCTGATTCCAAATGCAATACCAGTGAAATTCGCTTAACCAAGCTCAATTTTGCAACCTCCGCTTATCTATTGATCGATGGTAAATGGAACCATATTGCAAAACTGGAAAATACCTTAGATGCAATTCAAAAACAATTGAATGTCAGCATTCAAACGTTGCGTTCAGAACACAAATCCACTGAAATGGCAGGCATACCCTATACCCTGGAAGCAATATCGCTGGAAAAAGAAAACATTATTCCGGATATTTGTGTTTTTTTATTACAACGTGGTATTACGATTGTCGATATAACCGGCAGCAGTTATCATCCAAGTTATATTGATACTCCAGTCTTTAGCTGCAAATTTATTATTACTATCCCACCAGTCCAGCGCCTGTTAGCATTACGCGAAGAATTTATGGACCTTTGCGATCAATTGAATATTGATGCTATTTTGGAACCCATTAAACAATAACCAAAATCTTTTATGGCTTGGCCTTTACCATTAATTCATTTTTGGTATTATGCTAAAAAAAACAGGTAATACTGCCCTCTTACCGACAAACAACGATTAAAAGGTTATTTATGTCTACAATCAGTATAGGACAATCGGTTCCGGACTTTGAAGCCGCTGCGACAGGCGACAAAAACATTAAACTTTCCGACTTATCCGGTAAAAATATCATTCTTTATTTCTATCCCAGGGATAACACACCGGGCTGCACCCAAGAGGGCAAGGATTTTAGAGATAATATTGATCAGTTTAATGCACTTAACACCGTTATTTTAGGTGTTTCCCGCGACAGTGTTCGAGTTCATGAAGGCTTTAAAAGTAAACATGAGTTTCCTTTTGACTTGTTGTCAGACCCTGATGAAAAGCTTTGCCAACTGTTCGATGTCATCAAAATGAAAAATATGTATGGCAAACAGGTTCGTGGAATTGAACGTAGTACTTTTTTAATTGACAGCCAAGGGAAACTTATCAAGGCTTGGCGTAAAGTAAAAGTGAAAACCCATATCGCCGAAGTAGTGCAGTTTTTACAAGAACAGAATAGCTGATCATTATGAACATTCAGAACCCAACGGATAAAAAGCTTTTTGTTTTAGACACAAATGTTTTAATGCATGACCCCACCTCGTTATTCAGGTTTCAGGAACATAATATTTTTATCCCGATGATCGTTTTGGAAGAACTGGATCATGGCAAGATAGGCTTAACCGAAGTAGCACGAAATGCCCGCCAGGTCAGTCGTTTTCTGGATGAACTTATTCATGACGCCTCCCCTCAGCATATCAAGGACGGATTGCTTTTATCTCGTATTGAACATGGCAAAAAACAGGACTTGGAACTTGATGGCCGGCTTTATTTTCAAACCAGCCAACTGACTTCCATGTTGCCTAAATATCTGCCTGGAGAAAAAGCGGACAATTCCATTTTGAATATTGTCCTCGCCTTATCAAAGCAACTGTCGGAAACAAAAGTGATATTGGTATCAAAAGATATCAATATGCGTATTAAAGCCACCGCGTTGGAATTGACCGCTGAAGACTATCATAATGACCAGACCCTGGAAGATATCGACCTGCTCTATAGCGGAACCACACGCCTGGCTGATGATTTCTGGGAAAAGCATGGCAGTAAAATGGAATCATGGCAGGATCAGGGAAGAACCTTCTATAAACTGGAAGGCGACTTTGTTTCCGAATGGTTTCCAAATCAGTATTTGTATATGGAGGATGTATCCAATTTTGAGGCCATAGTCAGGTCATGCGATGGTCAACAGGCCACATTGGAATTAGCCAAGGACTATCGCTCTACCCACAATAATGTTTGGGGAATCAGTGCAAAAAACAGAGAGCAGAATTTTGCCCTCAATGTTCTGCTTGACCCTGACATTGACTTTGTTACCCTGCTGGGTACTGCGGGAACCGGAAAAACCCTACTGGCCCTGGCTGCAGGCTTAACCCTAACTATGGAACAAAAGCTATATCAGGAAATCATTATGACCCGACAGACAATTCCTGTCGGTGAAGACATTGGTTTTCTGCCGGGTACCGAAGAGGAGAAAATGGCACCCTGGATGGGAGCATTAATGGATAATCTGGAATTATTAAGCAGCAGCTCAGAGCCAAGCAATGATTGGGAACAAAAAACCGGCAATACCCTGCTCATGAACCGTATCAAAATACGCTCACTGAACTTTATGCGTGGCCGCACCTTTCTCAATCGTTTTTTAATTATTGACGAAGCGCAAAACCTGACGTCAAAACAAATGAAAACCTTGATAACTCGTGCGGGTCCAAATACAAAAGTCATTTGCATAGGCAATTTAGCCCAAATTGACTCACCTTATTTAACTGCAACAACATCCGGCCTGACTTATATAGTTGACCGCTTTAAAACCTGGGAGCACGGTGCACATATCACCCTCCAACAAGGTGAACGCTCTCGTTTAGCAGACTACGCGGCAGAAATTTTATAAATCGTTAATAAACAATATCTGTAGAATCATTGCCAATTCTAGGCCAGGCAGTTAATACCGCTTTAACGACAGTTGCCAAAGGAATGGCAAAAAATACCCCCCAAAACCCCCATAGGCCGCCAAAAAGTAAAATAGCGACAATGATGGCGATGGGATGCAGGTTTACCGCCTCGGAAAATAGCAACGGTACCAATACAACCCCATCAAAAGCCTGTATTACTGAGTAGGCAATTGCAACATACATAAAATCATCCACTTTCAGACCCCATTGAAAGTAGGCCACGGCTATCACAGGAAAAGTCACTAACGTAGCGCCCACATAAGGAATAATCACTGACAACCCCATCAAAACAGATAGTAACATCGCATAATTTAAGCCCAGAATGGAGAAAGTTACATAACTGATAGACCAGAGAATAAAAACTTCAACAAATTTTCCTCTAACATAATTACCCATTTGCATATCAACTTCATTCCAAACCCGCACGGTTAAATGCCTTTCTCGGGGCAAGAACTGTAGGAACCAGTCTATTAAAAGTGTTTTATCCTTTAAAAAGAAAAAGATCATCAGGGGCACTAAAAACATATACACAACCGCTGTCACCAAACCTACAACGGATGCGGCTGACATTGACAACAAACTCTGCCCATAGAGCAATAGCTCCTTTTGTACCGACAACATGATTTCCCGAATTCTGATTTCTGAAATAAACTGAGGATACATTTGAGGTAATAATAAAATCTCAGCCTGCAGGCGTTTAGTTATCTCAGGCAAATGCTGAATTAATTCGACCGCCTGTTCGGTTACCACCGGCATTAAAAAGAACAGCACAAACCCCAAACCGGCCATAAACAAGGAGAAAACAAGATAAACCGCCATCAAACGTGGAGTTTTTTTATTTTCCAGCATGCAGACCAGCCCTTCTAGCAAATAGGCCAAAACGATGGAAGCAAAAACCGGCATCAATAATTCCGATAGAAAATAAATTAACAGGAATGCTATTAATAAAATAATAGCTAAGGCAAAAGCCTGCGAATTAGGTAAAAACCTCCTGAAAAAATTTTTAATGAAGGTAAAATTGTATTGATCTGCTTGTGTCGTCATTTTTTATTATATTTATGTTTTTTAAGCTATCCTAACAATGTTAGGGACACGGCTTTTCGGCTTTTGCCCGGCCAAGCACATTTTAGCAACAAATCACAGACACAAGTGGGTTTTTATGCTCAAAAAAAATAAAAAAATCATTCCCTTTTTTTTCTGTTGTATAATTTTTGCCATGACTGATATAAAAAACACTCAAGCAACTGATAAAAAAAAACTTTATCGCCCTGCCCCAACACGCCAAACTGTGTTTCCAGCTTAAGTTATAAAAAATCCCAATATGCGCGACCTTTCCGTATAAATATAGTACCGGAAAAGGCCTGGCCAAAAATCACTGCGTTAATTGAGTCCATAGAAAGAACAAAATTGGTAGAAGCCGATGAGCACTACCTGCATTTTGAATTTACCAGCCGAATTTTTCGTTTTGTTGATGATTTTGAACTTCTTTTAAACGAAGAACAGAACATTATTCATATCAAGTCAGCCTCGCGAGTTGGTTATAGTGACCTGGGTGCCAACCGTAAACGTGTTGAAAAAATTCGTATAATGCTGCAACAAGCCCATATCATTAAATAAACCAAGACTATGCGTTCGCTAACCGGATATTTATGTTTTTTACTTCTCAGCAGCAGTGCATTAGCCCAGGAAAACACGCAGACTTTAACACTGGAGAAAGCGCTGGCAATTGCTCTGCAAAACAACCCCAATCTTGCTCAAATACAGGCTGGCGCTAAAGCCCTGGAAAGCATCCCATCCCAACTTGGTAGTCTGCCAGACCCCGTTATCAGCTTTAATGCATTAAACCTGCCTGTCGACAGTTTTAAAACCACTCAGGAAAATATGACCCAGCTCCAGTTGGGCATTACGCAACAACTCCCTTTCCCGGGGAAACTGGCGCTTAAACAACAATCTGCCGAACACGAGTCAATTACAGCTAATTTTAATGTCATTGAAATGCGCTGGTGGCTAAAACAATCCGTTAAACACACTTGGTGGCTGATATTTTATCTTGATAAAGCTCTCGAGATCATTGATAACAATCAACTCTTACTTGAGCAATTTGTTAAAACCGCAAGCACCAAATATGAAGTCGGTGAAGGATTACAGCAGGATGTATTACTGGCACAACAGGAATTGGCAAAACTACTGGAAGATAAAATAAAATTCACCGGTTTACGCAAAAATGCCAACATCCAATTAAATATTTTAATGGCTACGCCCACGCAGCAAGAGATCACCTTGCCGGACAAAGTATCTGACGCCTTGCCGAATATAGCCTCTGAATCGCAATTATATTCCACTGCGGATCACTACAGGGCTTTATTATCCAGTAAACAGCACTCGATCAAAGCGGCCGAATCACGTCTGGAATTGGCCCAAAAGGGCTATCTACCGGATTTTACTCTGGGGGCATATTATGGTTTTCGTGATGATATGAGCAACGGACAAGACCGGGACGATTTTTTAAGCATGAAACTATCAATGAATGTCCCCATTTTTGCCAACCAAAAACAGGCTAAAGCAATCGATCAACGTGCCAGTGAACTGATGCAAAAAAAATATGCCTTACTTGATGAGAAGAATACGATAAAAGGGCAGATTTCACAGTATTACAATGAATATCAGCGCGCTAAAGAGAGAAATATTCTGTTTAAAAGCGGCATCATTCCACAGGCCAGACAGACGGTTGCCTCCATGCTTTCAGGCTATCAAGTCAACAAAGTGGATTTTTTAAATTTAATCCGCAGTCAAATCTCGCTGCTTAATTATGAAATGCAATATTGGAAAACACTGGCTGAAGCTAATCAATTTCTGGCTAAATTAGTCAGTTCGGTCGGTAGTGAAGAAATTTATGATTAAACAAATAGCCATTTCTATAGTATTGATGCTGCTGGCAGCCGGGGCCGGATTCTGGTTTGCGACCTGGCAAACTCAGCAACAACTGGACAACAGTCCAAAAGCGGTCAAGAAACCTTTGTTTTATCGTAATCCAATGAACCCGGAAATTACTTCACCCACACCAGCCAAAGATGAAATGGGGATGAGTTATATTCCAGTATATAGTGAAACCGACAAGCCTGAGCTAACCGGCACGGTGACTTTAGATCATGCGACTGCGGACTATATTGGCGTTAAGAGTGAGCCAGCGCAAAGAACAACACTGTCGCATATTATTCATACGGTCGGGCGAGTAGCTTTTGATGAAGAACGTATGGTACATGTACACCCTAAAATTGAAGGCTGGATAGAGCATATGTTTATCGATAAAACCGGCCAGTGGGTAAAACAAAATGATGTCCTTTTAAGTATATATTCGCCTCAACTGGTTGCCAGTCAACAGGAATATATTCTGGCACTGAATAACCGTAAGGCATTAAGCAAAAGTCCAATTGAAAGCATACGCCAAGGGGCAAAAGACTTAGTTAAAAGCTCACACTCCCGCTTACAATTACTGGATGTGCCTGAGCACCAAATCAGACAGCTGGCCAAGACCCAGAAGATCATGAAAAGCCTGCATTTACACTCACCGGCAGATGGCATCGTGATTAAGATAGGGGCGCGTGAAGGCCAATACATTACCCCGTCCACAGAACTCTATATGATCGCCGACCTGTCACATGTATGGGTTTATGCCGATATTTACGAATATGAACTGCCCTGGGTAAAACAAGGCGATAGTGTGGAAATGCGCTTAACAGGTGTCCCGGGACGAGTTTTTAAAGGCAGCCTGGACTACGTATACCCTTATGCCGAAGCAAAAACCAGGACAGTTAAAGTACGCCTGGAATTTGACAATCCGGAGCTACAATTAAAGCCCGATATGTTTAGTGAAATTACCATTCATAGCAGTAAACAAGTCAATGTCATTGTTATCCAGGAACAAGCCATAATTCGTTCAGGTTTTCGCAACCAGGTTTTTGTTGTAAAAGACCAGGGTAAATATGAACCCAGACAGGTAACAATAGGCCTCGCTTCCAATGGTAAAGTTGCAATTAAGGAAGGCATTAAGGAAGGAGAACGCGTGGTGACCTCGGCCCAGTTTCTAATTGACTCCGAATCAAAATTACGCGAAGCCACCGATAAGATGATGACGCGCTAAAACTCATGATTAAGCTTATTATTGACAGCTCAATTAAAAACCGTTTTTTAATCTTGCTGGCTGCCGTTATCTTAGCAATATTAGGAGTCTGGAGTTTAAAAAACATACCCTTAGATGCTATTCCAGACTTGTCCGATGTTCAGGTTATTGTCTTTACCCCATTCCCCGGCCAAGCTCCCCAGGTTGTAGAAGATCAGGTTACCTATCCGTTAACCACAGCCATGCTGGCCGTTCCCAAGGCCAAAACAGTACGCGGTTATTCTTTTTTTGGCTTGTCCTTTGTCTATATTATTTTTGAAGATGGAACCGATATGTACTGGGCCAGATCCAGAGTATTGGAATATCTTAATTATGTCAGCAATCGCCTGCCTCAAGGCATTAACCCAACATTAGGACCTGATGCCACAGGCGTGGGCTGGATATACGAATATGCGCTGGTCGATAAAACAGGAAACCACAACCTGGCCCAACTCAGATCAATTCAAGACTGGTATTTACGTTATCCGCTGCAAACTGTTTCCGGAGTTGCAGAGGTCGCTTCCGTCGGCGGCTATGTTAAACAGTACCAGGTTGAAGTCGACCCCAATGCCCTAATCGCCTACAAAATCCCCTTGTCCAAGGTCAAAAAAGCCATTCAGCGCTCAAATAATGATGTTGGCGGCCGATTAGTTGAAATGGCGGAAACAGAATATATGGTGCGTGGTTTAGGCTATATTCGTTCCATAGCCGACCTAAACAGCATTCCTATTGATGTTAACGCTAACGGCACGCCTATTCGTCTGCAGGATGTCGCTCATGTGCATATCGGCCCGGAATTAAGACGTGGCGTGGTAGAACTGGACGGCATTGGTGAAGTGGCCGGCGGCATCGTGATCATGCGCTTTGGTGAAAATGCCCAGGCCACGATAGAAGGCGTACGTAAAAAATTACAAACACTTAAACAGGGTTTACCCCAAGGTGTGGAAATTATTCCGGTCTATGATCGGGGCGACTTAATAGAACGTGCAGTTGACACCCTAAATACCGCTTTAATTCAGGAACTGATTATCGTTACCATTCTGGTAGCACTATTCCTGTTACATTTACGCTCCTCATTGGTAATAATGATCAGCCTGCCTTTAGGTGTCTTATTGGCATTTATAGTGATGAAATGGCAAGGCCTTAATGCCAACATAATGTCCTTGGGCGGTATTGCCATTGCTATCGGCGATATGGTTGATGGCGCCATTGTGATGGTGGAAAATGCTCATAAACACCTGGTCGCAGCCGCTGGTAAAAAAAATGCCGAACTGACTCAGCAGGAACGCTGGAAAGCAATCGCCAAAGCGTCCAGAGAAGTCGGGCCCGCCTTATTTTTCTCGCTACTGGTCATTACAGTTTCATTTATCCCTATTTTTGCCATGCAGGCCCAGGAAGGACGCTTATTTACCCCGCTGGCCTATACCAAATCCTATGCCATGGCAGCGGCCGCCATTTTAACAGTCACCCTGGTTCCGGTATTAATGGGCTACTTTATTCGCGGCAAAATCACCCCGGAAAATGCCAACCCGATTAATAGAGGTTTACATCAATTACATAAACCGGTTTTACATCTGGCCATGCGTAACCGCCCTGTCACTCTGGCACTTGCCCTGTTGATACTGCTCACCACCCTGTATCCGCTATACAAAACAGGCAGTGAGTTTATGCCCCCATTAGACGAAGGCGATATACTTTATATGCCCTCCACCTTTCCCGGTATTTCGATTACCAAAGCCAAACAGCTGCTACAACAAACCGATCAAATTCTAAAAACCTTTCCCGAGGTTGAGCATGTCTTCGGTAAGGTCGGTCGTGCCAATACCGCCACAGATCCTGCTCCATTGTCCATGCTGGAAACCACGATAAAACTAAAGCCTAAAGCGCAATGGCCACAGCCCGATAAAACAACTCAACAATTGATGCAGGAAATGGATCAAGCCATACAGTTTCCGGGCCTTGCCAACGCCTGGACGATGCCGATTAAAACCCGTATCGACATGCTGTCAACCGGTATAAAAACCCCAGTCGGCATTAAAATTTCCGGCCCGGATCTAGAGGTGTTACAAAACCTGAGTAAACAAATAGAAATCAGTTTAAAAGCCTTGCCCGATACCTTATCGGCTTTTGGTGACCGTTCCGCCGGGGGATATTATCTGGATTTTAAAATTAACCGCGAAGAAGCTGCCCGGTATGGCTTAACCGTAGGAGACGTGCAGGATGTTATTCAAAGTGCTATCGGGGGCATTAACATCAGCGAAACCATTGAAGGCCTGGAACGTTATCCCATCAACTTACGCTATCCGCGTGAATTACGCGATAACCTGGAAAATCTAAAACGCGTACTTATTCCGACCCCGACCGGCAGCCAAATCCCATTAATTCTGGTTTCTGACTTGGAGCTAAGGCGCGGCGCCCCGGCCATTAAAAGTGAAAACTCCAGACCTAATGCCTGGGTTTATATTGATTTAAAAACCGATGATATTGGCGGCTATGTTGCCAAAGCCAAGCAGCATATCAAGCAACAAATCAAACTGCCTACTGGCTTCACCCTTACATGGTCTGGTCAATTTGAATATATGCAAAGAGCCCTGCAGCGATTGCATATTGTTATTCCCATCACACTGGTGCTGATTTTTCTATTGCTTTACTTTACCTTTGGCAATATTACCGAACCCTTTATCGTAATGCTGACCATTCCCTTTGGTCTGATCGGGGGTATATGGGTTGTATATTATTTAGGCTTTAACCTCTCGGTCGCGGTTTATGTCGGCTTTATTGCACTGGCAGGCACAGCCGCCGAAACCGGCGTAATGGTGCTCAATTTTATAGATCTGGAAATTAAACAATTAAGAAAACGCCATACAGCCCCTTTAAACCGGGCACAAATCTGTTCGGCGGTCGAAAACGCCACGGCTCTACGCGTTAGACCTGTCGCTATTACGGCTTTTTCAACCATGGCCGGGCTGGTTCCCATTATGTGGAGCAACGGCACCGGCGCCGATGTCGCCCACCGCATCGCAGCCCCGGTATTAGGCGGCATGGTAACCGTGCTGCTACTCAGTTTGTTCGTGTTTCCGGTTATTTACAGCCTGGTATTACAGTTTCAGGAGTGGCAAAAAGCAAAATCCACTATTCAATAGGTTCAGCTATTAAGCGTTATTCAGTCAATAAAGTTAACTTAAAATAATCTTCAATTAACTGTGTAAAAGAGTAAGATGAACCTAACAAAAAACACCCAAATCATTTTCCAGTCTGATACATAATTAAATTATTGATTTATAACTTTAAAGTACTGAACAGCCATGGTAAAAGCCGCTCAAATTATTAAAAGTTCTCGATTTTTATTATGTCTGGCCTGTTCAGTATTTTTTATGCTGTACACTGCACATTGGATTAAGTCACCCCTTTTACAAAGAATAGAAAATGTTTTTTACGATCTACGTATCCGCAGTACTGTACCCAATACGTTTGATGACCGGATCGTAATTGTTGATATTGACGAAAAAAGCATAGCCAATGAGGGGCAATGGCCATGGTCCAGGAATAAATTAAGCTTCCTGGTTGATATTTTGTTCGACTATTATAATATCCGACTGGTAGCGTTTGACATTGTCTTTTCAGAAGCAGACCAGTCATCCGGCCTACAGTTTTTAGATAAATTAATGCAGCAGCCGCTACCGGACAACGAAGAACTGGAAACTGTTTTAACATCACTGCGTTCCAAACTCGATTATGATCAACAATTTGCGCAAAGTTTAACTGACAGGCCTGTTATTCTTAGCTTTTTTGCCAGTCATTTAGACAATCCTGTCAATCAAAATACTAATTTGCCTGCACCGGTCGGTTTTTCAAATTCAGCGCCGTTTGCAGACTTTCTTTATCACGCTAAGAGTTATGGCGCCAACCTGAACAAATTGCAAACAAATGCAAAGTCAGGTGGCTTTTTTAACAACCTGACTACCGATGAAGACGGAGTAAATCGTCGAATACCACTTTTACTCACTTATCAGAATAATATTTATGAAGCGCTGTCTCTGGCCATTTATAGAGAATTAAAGGATTCTGCTCCAATCAAATTTATCACTGGCGATAACTACGGAAACGATAATAAAAATCAACGACTGGAAAAACTGCAAATTCAGAACTACCGGATACCGGTAGATGAACAAGGCGCAATTCTAATTCCGTTTAGAGGCAAGCAAGGCAGTTTTGAATATATTTCAGCTACCGATATTCTTAACGCAGCTATCGCCCCGGAAAAACTGCAAAATAAAATTTTAATTGTGGGTACAACTGCTGCCGGTCTGTTGGATTTAAGAAGTACCCCTGTGCAAAATGTTTATCCGGGGGTCGAAATCCATGCCAATATTGTCAGTGCATTGCTAGACCAAAGCATCAAATCCAGACCAAATTTCATTTTAGGTCTGGAACTGATCGAGCTGTTAGTTATTTCATTCATCGTCATTCATTTTTTTCCAAGATCATCTATAGGCAAAGTAACGTTAATTTTCTCAGCATTGATTACCCTGCTTTTTGCTTCCAATCTAATTTTATGGAAAAACTATGATATAGACAGTAATTTTGCCATCCCTTTTTTTCTGCTTTGCCTGCTTTATGTCATACAGCTGTTTTTCGGCTATTTTTTCGAAACCCGCCGTAAGAAAAAACTGGGTGAAATGTTCGGTCAATATATCCCGCCGCAACTGGTTGAACAAATGAGTCAATCAGATGATCATTTCTCCTTAAAAGGAGAAAACAAAAGCCTCAGTGTGTTGTTTTCTGACATAAGAGGATTTACCACGATTTCCGAAAGCCTTGAACCGGAAGAATTGTGTGAACTGATCAATGAGATTTTAACGCCGATTACATCGATTATTCATCATAACAAAGGCACGATAGACAAATATATTGGTGATGCAGTCATGGCTTTTTGGGGCGCCCCTCTTGATGACCCGGAACATGCCAGCAATGCAGTAAAAACAGCTTTAACCATCCTGCCGGAATTAAAAAACATTCAAGCGGAATTTAATGCCAGAGGATGGCCCCATATAGATATCGGCATAGGCATCAATACCGGGCCAATGAGCGTAGGAAATATGGGTTCTCAATTTCGTGTTGCCTATACAGTGATGGGCGATGCAGTAAACCTTGGTTCACGTTTAGAAGGGCTCACCAAGCATTATGGCGTAAAAGTTATCGTCAGCGAATCGACCAAAGAGGCAGCCCCCGAATTCGTTTATGTAGAACTGGATAGAGTATTGGTCAAAGGCAAGAAGCTGCCAATCACCATTTACGAACCCATAGGGCTGAAAGAAAATATCACCCAAGACCAACTTGACTATCTAAGCCAGTTAAAAATTGCTTTTAGCCATTATTATGAGCAGCAATGGGATCAGGCTAATAAGCTTTTTAAGCGGCTTAATTCGGAACACCCGCATATTGTTCTACATAATTTATATATTGAAAGAATTGCTTATTTTAAACAAAACCCGCCGCCTATCGATTGGAAAGGTATCTTTGAACATACAACAAAATAACAACCTTATTTAGCTACAAACTTTCGACCATTTCTAACTATCGCACTAATCACAAAGGCATTGATAAACAGGTGCGGCTGGTTCCTCATAATTTTGCGCCAATATGGAAAAGATACCTATTTCCGCCGTTTTTTCATCAAACTCTGACGGTAACGGATAAACGTCGTACACTTGAAATCTTTGTTTCTTATCCAGTCTGATGATTTTCCCTTCCGGACTTACATAACCCGATTCATCTTTTCCCAAATCAATTGTGATGACATTTTCTGTCTGTTTGTTGGTTAACTTGATATATCCATCATGAACCGTCACATATACCCCGATCGGCGTTCCGCTTAACGACGTGCTGCCAAATAGGTTGTTTTCATTTACGGGTACTTTATCCGGCCTGGGTCCGGCTTTGCTTTGTAACCGGGCCGGCCAGTGTGAAAACGCTATCGGTTTGGTTTGTTGATTGGCTATATAGTTGCTTTTGGGGTTGTCCAGTTCGTGGCTGCCTGAGTTATTGCTCTGACTGATGCCGCCTTTCCAGACACGACTGTATAACCCTTCGGCCAGCGCTTTCTTTATCGGTCCCCATTTCTTTTTAACGTTCTTGTCGTCCGCTTTTTTGTCGGCACAATCATTCCCTTCACAATGAAGGTCATAGCCTGTGCCTCGGATACCGATGGTGGCCACCGGGGTGTTGACTTGATAGTTGGCTTTTTCCACTTTTCCGATATGTCCGGTCAACGCGCGCAAACCGCCTTTGACTAAATTATAAATAGCTTGGTCTTGTTTAGATTCCTGCTGGTAGGCGTAATTTTTTATATCAAATGCACTTTCAGCCTCCAGTGTCATTCGACCGCCATCGCGAAACGCCATCAGGGCATAGCTGTTTTTTTGGCTGTTTACATGATCATCCGTATAGAGCGGCGCACCTACCGTTAATTGTCTTCTGTCTTGGTTTTTGTCTGTTTGTTTTTGCTCGGCTGTTACATCACCTTGTAGGTTGACTATACGGCCAACGACGGATTGGGTTTTTTGGATGACTTTATCTTTATGTTTTTCCGCTTCCAGTAGGCAATCTTGTTGACAGATACGCACTGAGTAATCCGCTTGTTGCGCGTTAACTGTGGCATAAGGGGTTTGGATTTGATATCGATCCGGGTTGTTTCTGGCGATTTCGCCACTACTGGTGCGCACCCCGCCTTTATGTAATGTCATTTGGGCTTGTTTATTTTTTTGTTGGTTACTGTATGCGTTAATACTGAAACTGCTGTTCGGCCGTACCGTTATCTTTGCTCCGTCAGTAAAGGTAATGATGGTGAAGCTACGCTCTGAAGTCTGAATATTATCGTTCTGGTATATCTCGGTCCCTTTGCCGAGAAGCCGGGGCGCTTGGCCCGGCTGCAGCGCGGCGCAGCTGCCGCGCACAAAACTGATTGAGCCCACGACGGTCAGTTGTTCGCCGGCACTGCTAAGTGTACTAAAACTTATGATGCAAATAATCAGCATTTTTTTTTGCAATTGTTGAGCGCTGTTCAATAGTGTTTTCATCGCATTTGCCTGTTTCCCTGTGCCGGTTTATTTACACTGTTCCAAGGTATAGGTGGTGGTCGGTGTAGCCAGTAAGGCCGTCCCGGTATTTCCAGCCTTCGGCTGTTTCTGATTGGTTTCGGTCTTACCGGTTCCTGCCTGTGTGCCACCCTCAACACTGCTGGTCGATGGATCGACAAATACATCCTGATTGATCATGGCAACCAGGACTTCAGTTTGTGATAAACCGATGAAGCTTTCTATCGAGGGGGTAACGACTGTGGTGGAGGTGGCTGAAGGTGCTGTACCGGCTATGAGGGCTGATGCACCCAGTAATGTCACATCATTGGCATTAATGCTATGGCTCCAGTTAATATTGGGAAACGAGGTACTGGCAAAGACCCCACTGCATGTCCCCCCGCAAGTAAAGGGCATAAATCTATTTCCATCCGCCGCACTAAAACCGTTGATTTCCAATACCTGCAGGGTTCCGTTTAAAAATGCATTGCCGCTGACTTTAATCCAGTCATAGAGTGAACCTTGTGTCAGTCCGCCGATTTCTATTTTGCTGAGCGTACCCGATGCCATACTCAAATCGCCGTTGATGGTCAAGATCCCGGGCGAGAATCCCGGATTGAGAATGGCATTGGCACCCAGACTGACATTGCCGTTTAAGCTGCCATTGCCGGCTAACTGGCCACCGGCGATATTAAAGGTGCCGGTTTGCACTGTGCCGCCATTAAGCATCGTCATGCCGGCGGTTTGTTGATAACTGTTGAAATTCAGCTGACCGCTGGACGCGTTCACCACACCGGTATTGCTAAATGCCGCATTTAAGTTGCTGACGCCCGCGCCCCCCGCTTTTATCAACGTGCCCTGGTTATTGATACTGCTAGCCGTTAAGGTATTATTGCCAGTGATGGTCATAATACCGGTTGAACCGGTATTAACATTATTCGTTGCATTAATGGTTCCCCCAACCCAATTAAAGTTTCCATCAATCGCAATATTATTAGTCGAAGTAAAATTTCCGGTTAATAGATTAAAGTTGGCACCATTTTGCAGACTGAAATCTGCTACATTGAGTATTGCTTCATTTTGTAAGGTAAACGAACCGGCTGTAAGATTTACTGCATTGGTAAGGTTCAGCGTTGTCCCATCCAGTATTGCACTGGTCGTCCCATTAATTGCAACTGAGGTAGCCCCACTTAAATCGATTGTCCCTGCACCCGTCAGCGTTCCGCCTGTCCAGCTGAAATCACCCAATACATTCAGCACCCCGCCATTGGCACCAAAAGTACCTCCACGAATATCCAGCCTGGAATTAAAAGTGCTGTCATCATCAAAGATCAGTGAACCGCCTGTTATTCTAAGTTCCTCATCTGCCGTCAGTGTAAGTGGAACAACAGTACCGGAGTTATAAACAATGATGGGCGTGCCCGCTAAATTGGGAATCGTCAATGAGGTATTATTAACAGGTATGGCTCCTCCCCAGTTGGCCGGGTTGGACCATAAATAAGTACCGTCCGACTCTACCACTTTAAGTTGAAAAGTGGTTCCGCCGGCTAGCATATTCAATCCGAGCTGAGTCCCCGATCCAACGCTATAGTCAGGCACAATATTATTTAAAATAGTCGGTGATACGGTAATAGGGGATACAAAGGTTCCCGTAATACCCGCAGAATTCAAGACTGTATAAACTGCTGCATTGAGTCCAGTGCCGGTAAAACCATTGAGCGATTGGATCGATAAAACGGCCGTCGGGTTAATATTTACAGCACCGGCGCTCAATAAGTCCGCAGCCCCTCCTGTTCCAATACGCGGAGCATAAGTACTGCCAGCACCAAAAGTAAAGTCTCCGGCCACATTGAGAGTAGATGCCACGGCGGGATTGGTACCCAACATTAACGTACCTTTATTAAGAAAAACGCCTCCAGGCGCTGTCGTCGTGCTTAAATTGGTAGCGAAGACCACATTTCCGCCCGTGTCAAAACTAAAAGCTGTAGTCGCAGTTCCCGTAAGGTCATTTAAGATATTGATATTGCCCGTTGATGATAAAAATTTCACAGACTTGGGGAAAGTGGCTGTTTGAAGATTGATATCGCCGGAACCATCGGATCGGCCAAAAATTATCGATGAAGCGGTTATACCGTTTAACAGAGTACTGATAACAGCATCACTAAACTGGTAGTCCGAGGTATTATCCGTTCCAAATCCTAAGGTATCAGTGGCGTTATAGGGACTAAATAAAACATTACTGGCAGAACGAATAAAAGTATTTATATCAGTGGATAAATGAGAAGTGGCTGACATTCCTCCAAATTTAAATATAGTTTGACCAGTTGTCGTAGTCGGATCGCCAATTACTGAATTAGTTGCATATATACCATAGGAATTGGCTGCATTAATCGTACCTCCAAACCCAGTCAAATTCAGATTTCCACTCCAGGTTTTTAATGTTGAACCGTTTATAAAAATACCATGATTATTGCCAGTGCTCCCGGCTGCCCCCCCACCTGTTCCATTAAGAAAGATATCGCCGCTACCTGTTGTCTTCACCGTCATTCCATTGACCAAAAAAATTCCGTAATTTGACCCGCCGGTACCTGCGCCACCTGTTCCGGTGATACTGATCGTTCCGTCAGCGGATGTAATAGACGAAAGGAGTCCGGCTAAATAAACCCCGTAGTTTGAACTGGTACCATTAGGCCCGGTACCATTGAGTGTAATATTCCCCGTTGTACTGGATAATTGCGCCTCACCTGAAAAAGTGATGCCGTTATTATTTGAATTAGTGCCGTCGCTTCCACCCACACCATTTATGTCCAATGAACCGGCATTAACATTAATACTGGTATTTGGGTCCGTTATAAAGACACCATGATTGCTTGCAAATGTCCCGGGACCGGCTGTTCCATTAAGAATAACTGAACCATTTGTGGTTGAAATTGAAGCCGCATTATGAAGATAGATTCCATATTGAGCGCCTAAATTATCTCCTCCCCTACCTGATAATTTTATCCCTCCCCCAACTGTGCTTATATTTGCAGCATTAATATCGATTCCTATAAATGAACCACTAGCAGGCGTAACCGACTGATTTGCATTCATAACAATGGCATCAAAATCCGTATCTATGTGAGAGTTTGAAATAGTTGAAAATTGGTTTATTAAGATATTTTGTCCTGCATTCAGGGTCAGCGTGGTTTTTTCAGCCCATGAAATAAAAATTTGTTTATCGACGCTTGTATCAAATGTAATAGTTTCGTTACCCGCTGAGGCAGCACTCGTTGATATAGTAAGGTTTCCCAAACTTAGCTGGGTATTAATATAAGCATCATCAAAGCTATTTGGGCCTGTATTGGTTCCAACACCATCTTGAATGGTAACAGCCCCCGGATCCAGCAATAACGTTCCATAATCACCATTTTCCGCCGTAAGATTGGCAAAACCGGTCATTAACAGGTTTTCTTTACCGGATACTTCTGCAAAACCACCATTGCCCCATAAACGGCCCCCAGTCGCCGAGATATGTCCGTAAAATTCTGTGGTGTCATTCGCCCAAGCGATAATTTTCCCGCCGTCACCTCCACTAATAGCATCCGCCGCAATCTGTACCTCTTGCCCAACATAGGTGGCGGTCGCATTTTTGATATCCGGATTACTGCCCTGATAATCGCCGCCTATCAGTATTTCCCCGCCTCCATTCTCTCCACTGGCATCCAGGCCGGCTTGGTCGTAGAGCTCTACCCATTCGCCCAATATCTGAATTAATCCGCCTTCTCCGGTGTTTTCGGCTTTGGCTTGAACTGTGCCTGAAATAGCCGTGCTGCCTTGCCGGCTTGCTATTTTGATGCTGCCCCCATCGCCCTGGGTGTTGTTGGCGGTGGTGAAGCTTTCTGCTGTCAGGGTAATATCCTGCTGCGCAATCAGCTGAATATTGCCTTGCCGGTCTATTTGGACACTGTTGGCATTGAGTTCACCACTGTGCGTGATGGTGCCGGCAAACAGGTTTATGGCGCCCCCTTCGGTCAGGACTTTGCCCAGGTTAAGCACTTCATTGTCCGGCGCCTGAATCTGGAACTGGATATCCGGTGTATCCAGATTGGTTATGGTCATTTCTTCACCCGCCGCCAGGGTGACCTGTCCGCCTTCGGTGGAGATAATGCCGCTGTTTTCTATATTCGGCGCAATCAGGAGAATATTGCCGTCCTTACCGGTGCGAATAATGCCTTCATTAACAATATCGCCGGCTCCGCCACTACCGGCTTTGAAATAGTAATTGCCGTTAAGAAAATCTTCATTGCTCAGATTAAGGCTGGAAGCCACTAAGCCTTGAGTATCTACGACTGAGTTGGCGCCAAACACGATGCCATTGGGGTTAATCAGGAAGACTTTGCCGTTGGACAGTAGCTGCCCCATGATCTGGCTGGGGTTTTGCCCGATGACTCGATTGAGGACTGCGCTTTGGCCGTTTTGCTGGATAAAACGGGTGATTTCATTTTGTTTGATGCTGAAACCCTGCCAGTTGATAATGGCATTGGGAGTGTTGGTGATATTCATCACCCCACCCGAGTTATTAATACTCACCTGACCGTTGACGATATTGGGACCCGTCGGATTTGCCTGGGCAAATAAAGGAACAAGCGCTGATAAGATGGCGGCATGGAGTGCGATACAACGATGCTGCAGTGAAATCTGCCGGTTAATTTTTTTGTTTGTTTTCATGGCTGCCACCATTTTTCTGACCCTTTTCTCTGGGGTTAGCGGTTTCCCTTATTTGTTTTGTTCATTTAATCATTTAAGATTTTGTAATTTAACCAATACATCATAAATTTTAGATTTTAAAATCAAACACTTGTGTATTTAATACTTTTCCGGTTCTCTGCCTTGACCGCATACTTTAATAACGCAGCACCAAGCTGGCATGGATACGATTGGTCCCGGCCTGAGTACCGTCGCTAGTAATACCGTCATCCAAGGCATGAGCCAGGTCGATGCTGGCCAACAGGTGTTTTTTCCATTGCCAACGCGCCCCGACACCGACACTGGAAAAAGTCCAGGTTTGCTTTTCTCCTGGTAAAGTACTTTGCTGTCGTCCATGACCATAATCGAAGAACGTTAATAGGTTTATTCCTTGCCAATGCGGGGTGTGAACTTCCAATTTAAGTATTTCACCGGTATCGGCGCTGGTTTCCCGTTCGTTGTAGCCTCTGACTGTATAACTGCCGCCTATGCCAAGTTGTTCGCCTGAGATCAGCGGTTTATGACTGTATTGTCCGTTGAAGTTAGCACTGAACAACCACTGTCCCAGATTGGTTTTCAGGTTGGCACCATAACGAATCAGATCCCAGTCCTGTTTGGCTTGAAAGCGTGAGTTGCTGTAATGTTGCCGGCTATTGTGTCCGCCAAAATCGGTATTGGTGACCCACTGGATATGGTAGTTGAATAAGGCCATGGTCCAGGGAATTTCCCCTTTATAAAGAATGCTAAAAGGCACACTTCTGACATCGGTGCCGATCGGGAGGTGCAGGAATTTGATGTCATTGATAAAAAAACGATTATCAATCCCCATATCCAACCAATGCTCATAGCGCCCCAGCCGGGGTAAGTATTGCAAGTAGTGAATGCCGTACATTTCACCTGATCCGGTCACAGTAAAGTCACTGGCGATAACGCCGTTATCCACATCGGAATAGGCATAATAGGCACTGACCCAGCTTTTTAACGGATAGATGGGGGCACTGTAGTTAACACCGTATTGTTGTACGGTATTGGCATGATCCGGTGAAGTGGTGTAGCTGCCATTAATGATATGGTCCATATTCCATAGATTACTGTGCTGAACTGCACCGGTCAGGCGAAATTCCCCGGTGGTTTGGGTGCCGGTATTATTGATGATGAGCATGGCATTGTAGGGTCGTTGATCGGTGACCTCGATTTTGGCATCTATGCTGTCGGCGGTTTCACTTTGTTTAAAGGTTAATTTTGTTTGTTTGGAAGGATGTCGGTTGGTAACTTTAAGGTTTTCAGACAACGACTGGGTATTCGGTGATTCTCCCTGTGTAAGCCCAGGCAGGCTGGCTTTAATGTTGTCATCATCAAAGTGTTCATTGCCGGTGACTACAATTTGATCGATGGCAAAGGAAATGATGCGCAGCTTGACCTGTCCTTCATTCAAGGTCTGGGGTGGTAAAATGACCCGATAAAAAGCAAAGCCCTGATCACGTATCGCCTGTTCAAGAACCTTGGCAACTTTTTGCAATTGACTAAGGTCATATTGCTGGTGTTGATATGGGGTAAGTAGTGTTTCAATTGATTCAGCGGTTAACGGACTATCCCCCTGAATGATAAATTGATTAACTAAAAAACGGATAGGTTCAGGTGGTTCTGCAAAAGATCGATTGACCATGACTGAATTGATCATCAGCATCAGCACTACATACCGAACCTTTCTCATTACACACATATGAGCTTAATATTCCTTGAATTCTATCCTTATCTAAATATAGACGTCTTAAACTGATAAGTATATCGTTACAAATACGTATATAA
Organism: Methylococcaceae bacterium; assembly: GCA_050303415.1. GTDB lineage: Bacteria > Pseudomonadota > Gammaproteobacteria > Methylococcales > Methylomonadaceae > JBNLBS01. The sequence continues at coordinate 46,402 of JBNLBS010000014.1, forward strand.
TATATTTAATAACTTAAAAAACAATTGGTTACATAAAACCATGCTTTAAATTTACCAGTTTAACTGCCAATAAATTTCTTGAAACCGACGATTCCAGATTTTCCCATTATCTTCTCGCTGTTTTGATGTAGTGTAGTTATAGCGGTATAGAACAGCCCTAACATATCTGGGTGGCTCATCGGGAAAAGGGTTTTTTCCAAGTAAGGATAAAACCGGTGTTGAGCCTTGCTGCAGCTTAATCAAAAATCTGTTGAACCAATTCCCTGTATATTGCTCGCCAAGCGCGGCAAACCACATTTGCCAATCCAATCTGGGTTGATGCGGAATATTCCAAGTTAGCTCTCGATCCAATGAACCTGGTTTATATTTAAATTCATATTCGCTCCAATGCAGATGATCATTTGAGCCTTGAATGATGATTTCATTACGTACTGTCGTCATTACCGCAAATGGACCGTAACTATTGACCAATGAAAATGTTGACGTGGTTCTAAACAAAGACCTTAAAATTTCAGACGATGGCATACCGACATGATAAATCCAAATCTGAAAAAAACACATAATTAAGACCCAACATCCCCATAACCCGGTAACAAACCGGGCAAAAAATTTTGCTGCCGGTTGATTATTCTGAATGCGGACAATTAAGCGATTGGGCAAAACCCTGGCAACATCTTTATCCTCTAATAAAAACAAACAAAGAAGAATAACCAAAAGATTAAAAAAATTATAATTGCCGGTAAATATGATGACGGTTTGTAATAGGACAAAAGAGTAACAAGCAATTAGCCTAAATCGCCTGGGCAAAAAGACAAAAAACGGAACAATCAATTCAATAAAAAAGACGCCGCCTACACAGGCTTTATGAAACCATTCAGGCAGTTGGTGGGCATAGTAGGCAATAGGAGTTGGCAAGGGCTGAGTTTCATAGTGAAAGTTCAGGGCCGTTAAATTTGCCCAGTTAATATCACCACTGGCAATTTTGACCACCCCGCCCATAAACATAAATCGAGCCAAAAGCCATCGAAACAACAAAACAGTAATTCCGGGGTCCAAGCTAATAAATAAGGATAAAAACCCGATCTCCAATAAAAAAGTATCCCATTGGAACAGTGTAAAATCCTGCCCTACCACAACAATCGATAAATACAGAACATAGCATCCCAGTAGGGCGACTCGGGTAAAAATATTTAATAGAATAAGTCCCGAAAATATCATTCCCGCATAACACACCGCCGTAAGCATCGCATCGGATGAGTTGATCCAGAAGATGGTTGGTAAATGCCAAATTTTCGATTCAGGATATTTGTTTTCAAACAAAAATAAATTTTCTGTTACCGGTAGAATTCCGTTTTCGCCCAGTAAACCTTCAACCTGCACAGACATTGATAAAAACGCAAAGAAATAGACAAAGCCCAAGCCACGTAAAAACACCCAACAGATCAATACAGAGTCGCTTCTGAGCTTATTCCAGAATTCAGAGGGTAACAGTCTCATATTGTGTTTCTCCAAATAATGAATATTTGTTAACAGTTATTTAATAACTGAAGTTTCGACGTTCATTTAATGCAGCTATTTTTATTGAGTCGCGATCATCGCGTCTCTACAAAAAATAGCCGTTATCGTTGTCTGATCAGGCGCCTAAAGCCTATCCATCAGTTTTATCGAAAGCTGGCATATAATACGAAACACGACATTTTCGAGTATAAACGCAATGTTTGCTTCTTTTTAGACTATAAGTCACTATTTACTATATACCAGCCAAAAGTTGAATTTATTTAAGAATTGAAAAAAAATCCGGCGTTGGCATGCCAGGTAACTATCTATACAAAACTGAACACTGCTCCCAAAAGTCCCCCGAAGATGCCTCCCCAAACCACTAACCAGCCTAAATGTTCACGAATAATCTCCTGAACCATTTCTTTTACCAGTTTTGGCGTTAGTTCTTCCAAGCGTTTATCAATCACTGTTTCAACCTTGCTGATAATATCACCGCCAATTTTATGTGCATCCAACCCCTGTTGCAGTGCTGCACTAAAACGTTCAGATTCAACCATTTCGGTTAAAGTCAGTTTCATTTTACCGATAAACGGTTCTTTTAAAGGCCCCAGGGCTTCTTCGCCCCCCATCATTTGCAACATTGCACCAAATGATGACTCCATAATCGATGACACCAAGCCTTGATACACTTTGTCATAATCGACCGCATTTAAAATCGGCTCAAAGTTTAAAACCTTGCTGCCCTGCTGTTCTTCGGTTTCAATAAATTGCTCTATATTTTCCAGGGTAAAGAACTGTTGCATCATTAATAGCTTAATCGAGGTTTTAAACTCTTCAAATCGATTAGGAATTACGCCGGAACCATAGAGTAACGGCACCTTTTCGAACAACATATGAATGGCCAACCAGTTGGTAATGGCTCCAGATAATGCAAAAAAGCCTATAGAACGCATGAGTTCCTGGTTAAGCGGGCAAAGATAACTCACCGCAATAATGACAGCCGCAATAATATTAGTGATAAAACTTTTATTGAAAATTCTCTTCATTGTTAACGAAAACACCCTATAAAAACTGTGTAAATAATCCAGGCGCTATTATAGATCAAGCTTAAACTTAAAACTTCTTGAAATACTTATAATGCAGGAACAGACAGTTGATAGTCCGGTGATATCTAAAAAAACTCTGCTCCAGGATTTTTTGGATACAAAGTCGACATCCGGGCTTTGCAGATAAAAATGGATACATTTCGGGGCTATTTTATATATAGTTAATCTATTGCTTATTTTTCCATGGTTTTAATTCAATGCAGGAAAATACTGAAAAAATCCGATTTATCTTAAACGGGATTGAATTAGAAGAAAGGAGTCATCCCGGCGTTGTCTTACTGGATTATCTTCGTAACCATTGCCAGACAACAGGCACTCGAGCCGCCTGCCGCGAGGGTGATTGCGGCAGCTGCATGGTGTTAGTGGGCGAATTAACATCGCAGGGACTGGTCTATCGTCCGGCGAATTCCTGTTTATTGCCCTTGGGCGCTCTGATCGGTTGTCATGTAGTGACTATAGAAGGTCTGAACGCCGAACGATTGAATCCTATTCAACAAGCACTGGTAGACGCCGGTGCGGTGCAGTGTGGGTTTTGCATGCCGGGGCTGGTAATAGCGCTGACAGCATTTTTTCTGAACTCACGAACGCAAAGTGTAAATGATGCTCTGGATGCCGTAGCGGGCAATCTATGTCGGTGTAGCGGTTATATGGGTATCAAACGTACACTGACTCAATTATGCGAGCACTATAAAACGGATGAATGCGGGAATCATAAGCGCATTCAACAATTAATCAAATGGCGGATTCTGCCGGATTATTTTTTAACTCTGCCGCAGCGTTTATCCGTTATCGATAAAACCGAGGTTTCAACCGCTCAGGAACAGGCAATTACGGTTGGCGGCGGTAGCGATTTATGGGTACAACAACCCGAGCAATTACTCACCCGCCCGTTGATATTTGCTAAACAGGATACTGCTTTATGTGGAATTGAAATTTGCGGGCAGCAGGTTACTGTCGGTGCCGCAACCAGTATCGAGACGCTTAGAAACAATACCTTGATGGCTTCGATCTCAGCCGAAATTCAAGATGATTTTAAAATGATCTGCTCCGACCCGATAAGACGGCAGGCGACGGTCGGCGGCAATTTAATTAATGCCTCGCCTATCGGCGACTTAAGCGTTTTTTTTCTGGCGCTGGATGCAACTTTGCTTATCGAATCGAACCGTCAGACGCGACAGGTTGCTTTGCGAGATTTTTTTAAGGCATACAAGCAAATCGATCTGCAACCCGATGAACGATTGAACGCAATTAGCTTTGAGTTACCCAAATCAGCTGACGGCTTTAGTTATGAAAAAGTCAGCAAACGCCGTTTTTTAGATATTGCCAGTGTTAATTCAGCGTTACAAATACAGTTGAACGGTGAAACAATCGAATTCGCCCATTTGTCTGCCGGGGGCGTAGCGGCTTTCCCTTTGTACTTAACTGAGACCAGTACGTATTTACAAGGCAAACCGGCAACACCGGAAACTTTACGTCAGGCACTAAATATCAGTCAAACCGAAATCCTACCGATCAGCGATATTCGGGGATCGGCCGAATATAAACGGTTATTGTTACGTCAGTTGATTACCGCTCATTTTCTTAAGCTGTGTCCGAAAACCATTCGATGGGAGGCTATGCAATGAGTTTTCAAGAGAACGAACTGCACGTACGTGGCGAATCCCAGTTTGTCGATGACTTTACCTTGCCGGAAGGAACCCTATTCGCCTACCCGGCAGTGTCGACAATCAGCCGCGGGCGGATTGAATCGATTGAGATTGAACAAGCCAAAACTCTGCCGGGCGTTATAGACATATTAACTTATAACGATATACCTGGCGAAAATTATATCGGCAATGTAGAAGCGGCCGAAACATTATTGGCCGAACACGACATTGTTTATCTGGGCCAACCTGTGGCGATTATTATTGCGGAAACGGATACTATTGCCCGTCGTGCAGCGAAACAATTAAAGATAAATACAACCTCACTGACACCCCTGCTGGATGTGCATGAAGCCGACCGGCAGGGTTGTTACCTTGCCCCGCCGCGCACCTTTTGTATCGGCGATGTAGATAATGCCTGGCAACAATGCGATGTGATCGTCGAGGGCCGTGCCGACAGCGGCGCTCAACAACACGTTTACCTGGAGACCCAGGCGGCCTTGGCGTTGCCTTTGGAAAACGAGGGGTTAAAAATTTATTCCGCCACCCAATCCCCAGGCATGGTGCAACGCATTATTGGCCGAGTCTTAGGCTGCGCCATGCATAATCTGGAAGTCGATGTGCTGCGTTTGGGCGGCGGCTTCGGAGGCAAAGAGGAACAGGCAACACCTTGGGCATCAATGGTGGCTTTGGCGGCAAAACATACTCAAAAGCCGGTCAAGATGGTTTTGCAGCGCAAGGACGATATGGCCTGGACCGGTAACCGGCACCCGTATAGTTCAACCTTTAAAATAGGCCTGTCTGCCGAAGGAAAAATTCTCGCCTACCAGGTGCGCCTGTTGCAAAATGCAGGAGCCGTAGCTGATCTGTCTCCGGCTATTCTGGAACGCACGTTGTTCCACTGCTCCAACGGTTATTTCATTCCCAATGTGGAAGCCACCGGCATTAGTTGTCGCACCAATTTACCTCCCAATACCGCTTTCAGGGGCTTCGGTGCCCCACAGGCGATGTTTGTGCTAGAAGCGGCAATATTTAAGGCGGCACGGCGAATGAACCTCGATCCGGCGGTCATTCAACAACAAAATCTTATTCACGAAGGAGATTGTTTTCCGTATGCCATGCGCGCCGAACGTTGCCTGGCGCAACCCAGTTGGCAACAATTGCATGATAACTTCAACTTAAAGCAGCAGCGACTGTGGATCGAGCAATTTAATGCCGAACATGATTTGCAGAAAAAGGCTGTGGCAGTCATGCCGATTTGTTTCGGTATTTCCTTTACCGCAAAATTTCTTAACCAGGCTGAAGCCTTAGTCCATATATACGGTGACGGCAGCGTCAGCATCAGCTGCGGCGCCGTAGAAATGGGCCAAGGCGTAAAAGAAAAAATCCGCTCCATAGCCGCCCGGGTCTTCTCTATCGATCAACGGCGTATTAAAGTGCAAACCACCAATACCGGACGCATCGCCAATATGTCGCCGACTGCCGCCAGTACCGGTGCCGACTTGAACGGCCAGGCCACCGATATTGCCTGCAAACAATTATTGGCTTCCTTGAAAAAGGTAGCAGCAGCATCTTTGCAGGAGAGCAACCCGGAAAATATTGCTATTATTGATGAACGGGTTTTTTGCCACGGTGAGATCACCGAACTGGACTGGAGTCAATTGATTAGCCGAAGTTATATAGGTAGAAAGCAGCTGTCCGCACTGGCACATTACGCGACACCAAAGCTGAAATTCGATACTGCCCGGAACCAAGGCCACCCCTTTGCATACCATGTTTACGGCTGTGCCGCCATTGAAGTTACCGTAGATTGCCTGCGCGGTATCTATCACTTCGACGACATCAAGATTGTTCATGATTGCGGCGCAAGCCTTAACCCACAAATTGATCGTGGACAAATCGAAGGTGGAGTGGTGCAATGCTTGGGCTGGATGACACTGGAAGAAATGATATTCGACCAGCAAGGAAAATTACTGACCGATACTTTAACCGGCTACAAGGTACCGGATATCCACTTTGCACCGGATATTCAGGTTGAATTTTTAGCCGACAGTTGCAACCCGCCTGGACTCTATCACTCCAAAGCGGTTGGTGAGCCGCCGTTTATGTATGGAATCGCCGGTTATTTCGCTTTAACCAAAGCCATTCTGGAATTTAACCCCCGGTGGCAACCGGATTTTACCGCGCCAATGACGCCTGAACGGGTGTTAACGGCTTTGTACCATAGTTAGGCCATGGTTTTCTCATGGAAAACCGCCATATCCGGCGGGTTAACCTATTGCATAGGCGATAGTATTGCTCAGTTTATTGTCGGCGACTGGCTGGTCGGAAGAATGCTGGGTATTTTTCTGATTGGAACCACCCTGTATGCCCTGGAAATCCCCAATTATTTCCATTGGATTGAACATCGTAACCCAGGTCCTGGATTAGCCGATGCTTTGCAGCGGGCAATTCTAGCGGCAGCCTACTTTAACCCGCTATGGATAGCCCGGCACCTTGCGTTGATCATGATTTTTTCCGGACAGTGGCACCAGATCGATTGGGGTATTTTCGCTATTTCGCTACAATCGTTTATAACTTGTTTGCCTTTTACACTGCTGGCAAACTATCTTATTCAAAACGTGATTCCATTGTCCTGGCGCTTCGTTAGCAGTGCAACGTTTTCAGGACTGATGGCGATTTATTATGCATTAAGCGAGGTGATTTTTGCCTGAACAACAAACGATTTGGCAGTGGATGCAAACCCATTTAGCGGAAAATCGAAAACTGATACTAATGATGGTGATTGACAGTCAAGGCAGTTCACCCGGAAAAACCGGCGCAAAGCTGGCAATTGCCGAAGACGGCAGCCGCTTCGGCACCATTGGCGGCGGTGCGGTCGAACATAAATTAATTAACAAGGCTGTTTCACTACTCAATACCACAAGCGAAAAAGAGCTTAAACCGTTATTAATGCGTGAGTGTCATCACCCGAGTGTCACCAAAGAACAATCCGGTATGATTTGCGGCGGTGAACAGACGGTAGCATTTTATCCCTGTACCAAAGCAGAGCTGACAACCATCGAAAATTTAGCAGCCGTCGCCGCAAGTTCTCAAGGAATAGTACTGCAAGCCGATCAATCCGGGTTGCATTGGCTAGACGGGAAACCAATACCGGCAAAATCAACGATACTTGACAACAACTACTGGCGCTATGAAGAAGTAGTCGGCAATGTAAAAACCGCCTATATCATTGGCGGCGGTCATGTCGGGCTGGCATTGTCAAAAATACTGGCAATGCTGGAGTTTAATATTGTAGTGATAGACGAACGCGAAGGTTTGGAAACCCTGGCAAAAAACAGCTACGCGACCGATAAACATATTATCGATTACCAAACGGTTAACGATTTGATTCCTGACGGCGAGCAAGTATTCATCTTTATTATGACTCACAGTCATCGTACCGACCAACTTGCAGTCGAAAAGCTCGTAGCTAAAAATGTCGGTTATATAGGCGTCCTGGGCAGTCGTCATAAAATCAGCCAACTGAAAAATAATTTATCCGGAAAGATCGAAGCAAACATATTAAACAGTCTTCGCGCCCCTATCGGGTTGCCAATCAAAAGCCATACCCCGGCAGAAATCGCCGTGAGCATCGCAGCGGAATTGATTGATATAGTCAACTCGAAGAATAAATGAAAATCAGTAAGTAAATACACTGCATCGAGTTTCGCTTCATATATACTTAACGAGTTCAATATGGCATGATATTTTTTTGTTTCGTTGAAAACCACATCAAAAAAAACAATTATTCAATGAGTAATTATCGAATATCGCTTATTTATTTTTTCCACCTGATATTTTTGTTTTTCAGTCAACAGGTATTTGCCGATAATAGAATTGCTTTGGTTATCGGTAATGCCGAATACCAAAATGCACCCCTAAACAACCCGGCCAATGATGCCTTCGATATTTCCGAGGCATTAAGACAAACCGGTTTTGAAGTGGATTACTTTACTAACCTGGACAGGAAACAAATGCGTGAAGCCATCCGTAATTTTGGCGATAAACTGCGCAAGGCCGATACCGGTTTATTTTATTTCGCGGGTCACGGCATTCAAATCAAGGGCCGCAACTATCTGATTCCTTTATCAGTGGATATTCAATCGGCCGATGAGGTTCAGGATGAAAGTATTGATGCCGGTTCAGTATTACGAAAAATGGAGAGTGCCGGCAATGCCGTTAATATTGTTATTCTAGATGCGTGTAGAAATAATCCTTTTTCCCGCAGTTTTCGCACCTTGGATCAAGGATTAGCTCGTATGGACGGCCCCGTCGGATCTTTTATTGCCTATGCAACGGCTCCCGGATCGGTTGCAGCCGACGGTACAGGTCGTAACGGTTTATACACTGAACATCTTCTGCAGGCTATTCGACAGCCCGGTCTGAGCATAGAACAGGTATTTAAACAAGTCAGAAACGGGGTAAAAAACGCAACTGATGGGCAACAAATACCATGGGAGTCTTCTTCCCTGATGGGTGAATTCGTCTTTCTTCCATCCCAACAATCCGATACGCCCGGACTAGCCCAGACTATCCCCCAAGCCGTCCCACCACCAATAGCTTACAAATATCTTCAGGTTATTTCTAATGTGCCTGACGCCAAGGTAATTGTAGATAATGTCGACAGAGGTTTAATCGGCAATCAGGGGGTATTGAATATTTCAAATCTGACATCGGAGGAAGCTGAAGTTACAGTTCAGGCAGAAGGCTATAGCCCTCTAAATCAAAAAATTCAGTTAGCCGAAGGTCAATGGAAACAGCTCTATGTCACGCTACTACCGCTTAGTTCGGCTCCTGATTTAGCGACCGAAGAAACCGTTGGCAAAAAGGACTCCGTACAGCGCGGGAAAACCTATTGTAGCTCAGGAAAAAATGTATTACTCATTAGTAAAATAGTTTTTGGTCAAGACAAAGATAAAAAGATAAAACGCAGCCCCCCTTCCGTACAATCAACCATAATAGAGGCTTTCAGCCCATATAATATTAATTTTATAGAACCTGGTTTGATCGACCGCTTAAATAGCGAGCAGGATAAAAAAGCTGATTTTTATCAGATTGCAAACAAAAATAAACTGAATTATTTATTAAAAGCCACAATAAATGTCAGAGAGTTGCCGATAAAAATATTAAAAACCAATATGAAAACCTTTTATGTAGATGTCACATTGGAATTACTGAATTTAAAAAATCGTCGTCGCATAGCCTCAGTATCGGAGTCATACAATAAGGCCGGAATGGATGCCAAAAATGTTGTTCTGAAAATTCTCAATCAAGCGTTACCGGACATCAGTAAAAATTTAATTACCCAAGCATGTATGTAAAAGTAAAATTAAAATTAAAAAATAGGATGTCAATTTGACCTTAATGACCGTCGAGTTTTACAGCCAGCTTATCGACAATCTCATTAACAATTAAGGTGATATTTTTTAACGTATAGTTTGCTGTTTTGGTATCCGCACTGATTACATAAGCACTTTCTATATCAATTATTCTGGCATTTAGCTGTATCTGTCCGTTTAATAATGCAACACTGCCGGTGATAATGGCATCGGCATGCAGCATTTTTCCTATTTCCACTGCATCGGTAGTCTCGATAAAGCCGGTTTGCCCCATCTCCATTTCTTTAACCAATTTATCCAGCTGTTCACGTTCGATAATTTTGAAATTTCGAGAATTAACCAATGAAGAAGTAAAGGTCTCCGAAACCAGTTCGCCTAATGAAATGTCATCTGCTTCCTTATTTAAGGTCTTAAAACGAATAACTGCGATAGAAATATTCTTAACAGGAGCAGGAATTGGTGCTGAAACCTTCTTTACCGCGGGTGGCGGTGGGCTGGTGGGGATAATTTCCGGCACTTTTTTATCCGCCACTTTATTGACCAATGGTGCATAAACCCATCCATTATTGCCGTTATTTAAGGAAATAAAATACCAGTTATCTTTTTCACCTAATAAAGCAAAACTATCATTTTTGCTTAACGCAGTTAAAATCTCACACCCGGTGCCGGCACCTGTTCGGATATTAACACTGGGTCGATTAACCCTGCCCTTGCCTGAAGCATTATAAATTGGCTTGTTATCACACTTCCCAGACACTCTTGATTCGTTTGAAACCAACTTTCTAGTCACTTTGATAACATTACTTTTGTTACTTAAGGTAGCCAGTTCATGATTGATTCGAGTTTCAAGTTCTGTCACCCATTGATTATAAATTTTGTGTATGGTTGCCGGTTTTTCATGTGCTGGCGGCAAATCATCATCTTTTTTGAATGGGTTATTTTGTGAAAAAAAATCTAAAGAGTCTCGAACAAACTCCGGTGAATCGTCTTCGATTAACTGGCTTTCCTTGTATTTTAAATTGTGACTACTGTGATATTGAATTTGGTAGGACTCGCGATCGAAAAGAATTTTTACTACGGCACCATAACGATTGCGCTTATAAGAATAGGATGCCATCAAAATACCAGGTGACAGGGTTTTAGTCCGCCAACCGGCTTTAATCCCCCCCCTTATAATTGCATTTTCAATGTCCTCCAGACTGGCATAAGAGGGTGCAACAATCTGAGCATTCTCAACATTACGAACTGTTGTCGATCTGCAACCACTTGTAACAAGCATTACAGAAAAGCAAAATACAGATATAAAATTTTTTATACTCATCACAACTTAATTTAAATTTGTTACCTTAGCGTTGAAAACGTATTACAAAAAGTACTTCTGAAATTCATTTCCAATGTTTAATCTGAAATGAATTAAGTGCCTAGTTTCAAGAAACTTTACCGCAGCTCAGTTTGATTTTCCAGCCTATGGTTTCAATAATCACACTGTATTATTGAAATCATCATTTCCCAAGAAAAAAAGAACTATTTATCAACTGATCCAATTAACTAAGTCAATTGACATAAAAAATCATATAAACCTCACTCTAAAACGCCGCATCAATGTAAAAAAACACCCTCTTAATTTGGTAAAAATGAAAAATCACCGGTAAAAGATGACTCGGTCCACGGCGTTTGTTTGCCTTTAGTTTCCTTATTAACCCCCTGCAACACCTTTTTAAAAACCTGTTCAATACTTATTCCAGGCCTGGACATATTAGCAAGCAGGTGTTTTGTGTAGACACCGTTATCGCCTTCGCCGTCTGCAGCCACCGAGCCGGGGCTGGTGGCAAAACCGATAATGGTACCTTTAGGGCCTTCCAGTCTGGCCAGGCCGCGGCTGGCACTGCGAAAGCTGCGCGGCAACGGGTTATCCCGACAAGCGTCCAGAATAACAATATTAAGGTTATCTTTTGCTTCGCTCATTGCGCCGAGTATCTGGCCTATATTGACTGCCTTGTAACGCACATCGCTCTGCCTGGCAATTTTGGCATCGATGGGAATTAAATAGTTTTCACCGTCTACCTGTACACCGTGCCCGGCATAGTAAAATAACGCCACCTGTGCACCACTGGTTAACCGGCGACCGAAACTGTCGATGGCTGTCTCCATTTGTTCCTGACCGGCATTGAGCTGTAGGTCAACCTGAAATCCCAGTTGCTTGAGCGAAGCAGCCATAGCTTTTGCATCGTTCACCGGGTTCTTCAACGGACTTTGGATATAGTCGCTGTTTCCTATTACCAAGGCAGTACGCGGTCTGGCGATTGTTTTTATAACATCCAGTGCAGGCAAAGTCTGTTGTGTTAACTCTGTTGGGGGAATGCTTGCCAGAATGAGGTTTTGCATAGGATCGGCCGGTTTGCTCTGAACAGAGGTTAAAGCCTTAATGCTGACATCGACATAACCCTCATTATCGTAATTTGTGTTGGTAGTATCGTTAATTCGGAAAAACAATTCGCCACGATCAGCCGCAGTTAACTTATATTCGGCCCCGACTGCAAAGACTTTCCCCTTCTCACCTACTTTAGCTACCAGTGTTGAATGGCTGTAACTTTGCAAAAGTGCAGGAAAAAGCGGGGTTTTAACACATAATCCATTATACAAACCTATACCGTCGGGCCCGGTAAAATTGCAACTGGGATATGTGCGCCATTTCCCTTTAGCGTTTATAAGGTAACTTTTACCTGCTTCAACACTCACACCGGAATTGCGCCACGCCTCTACCGCAGCAGAAACACGTGAGGTAACGGTTTCATTATTCAACAATTGCCGGCTGACCACAGTAGACTCATATTTATATTCTGGTACGGAAACGCAACCGCTTAAGAAATTGAGTATCAAAAGACAACAGAGAATATTTATAGGCCGTTTTTTCATAATGCTATTCCGATAAGATTTTAGCCAAATATCAAAATCAAGCGTTTGTATTTTTTTTCCTGAGACAAACACCATTTTGAACTTAATATGTTTTTTTATAGCATGACAAATTTGTTGAAAACAGTGAATTATTTACCTACCAGCTTTTAACTACGGATTGATTTAACTTAAGTGCAAACGGCCAGAAGCGCTTAATCACCCGGATATGCGCTGATTATGTTTCAGGAACTGCAAGACAACATGGAACATCCGGCCTTGTTTCTGGCCCATTCCGGTCTTTTTGCAGCATATTTTTCATTTTCCGGCTGTTCATCGTAGGGATGGCGTAACAGCTCCAGTAATTCGTTCACCAGGGTATTATCTCCCTGCTCAGCTTGATCGATTGCCTGTTGAGCCAGGTAATTCCTTAATACATACTTGGGATTGATACCGTTCATATTTTGCCTTCTTATACTGTCCGGTACATTCTCGGCCTGTAATCTTTTTATATAACCACGTAACCAGTCTGCCATTTGTTGCGTTACATTATCGGTTAATTGCTCTGGAAGATAATAAGCTGACATTATCGGCTTCAACAAATCCGTATCACTGATATTCAATGAATCCCGTTCGGTGCTGATTTGAGCCAGATTTCTAAACAGCAGCGTCATATCAGTTTCATGTAATTTTAGAACTTCCAGTAATTTGCTAATGAGTACCTCATCTTCTGTACTACATTGTAGTAACCCAAGTTTGTTACCCATCATTTGTAGCCATTGTTCGTTAAAGGCTGCATAACTGTGTTGCAATATTTCTTGAAATGGTTCTACTTGTTCTATCAATGGATAAATTGCATTGGCCAGCTGGGTTAGATTCCACATGGCTATTTCCGGTTGCTTGCCGAAACTATAGCGTTTGAAATCTCTATCCGTAGTATTGGGGGTCCAGTTCGGATCATAGCCCTCCAGCCACCCGTAAGGGCCGTAATCTATAGTTAAACCAAGGATAGACAGATTATCGGTATTCATAACCCCATGCACAAAACCAACTCGCTGCCAGTGGACTATCATGTCTATGGTAAGTTGGCAGATTTCTTTAAACCACTGAAGGTATGTGTCTTTATTGGGCTGACCTAAATGCGGAAAATCCGTGCTTATGCAGTAATCGACCAGTTGTTTTAGATGTTCCAGTTCCTGCCTAGCGGTAAAGATTTGAAAGTTGCCAAAACGGATAAATGAAGGTGCTACCCGGCAAACCACCGCACCTGGCTCCGGCCTGGGATTGCCGTTATAAAACATATCGCGCATCACCGTTTCGCCAGTGCTTATTAAACTTAACGCTCGCGTTGTCGGCACACCCAAATGATGCATTGCTTCGCTGCATAAGAATTCACGCACTGATGAACGCAAAACCGCCAGTCCATCAGCATTACGCGAATAGGGTGTTAAACCGGCGCCTTTCAATTGCAGAGTCCAATGTTGTCCCTGTTGATTGACAACTTCCCCCAGGTTGATGGCGCGACCATCACCCAACTGTCCGGCCCATTGACCGAATTGATGCCCACCGTAACAGGTGGCGTAGGGCTCCATGGCAGATAAAACTTTATTGCCGGAAAAGACCTGAACAAAATCTTCCGATTGACAGGCCTGTTCAGATAAATCAAGAAAATCGGCAACCTCTCGTGAGTATGCAACTAACTCTGGCGCTCTGACCGATCGCGGCTTAACATAGGAGTAGAAGGCCGATTGAACCTGCCGTGGATAATTATCGGTTTCCGGGTCGGCCGGTAAATTTCGAATATAACGGTTATTAAAAACCAGGTCGTCAAGAAAATTGTGCTTTTTTTGAAAATTAGTCATGTCAAATTTTAGCTGATATGGAGATTAATACAAAATTCACTAGCTGACTCTTTAATTTTCATTCAAATACATACTCCTATTCGGCAAGCCACATACCAAAAAAGAACGGTCGAAATCATACTCATGTTTTTAAATATGACATAGCGGTGTGCACGACACAGCGAAATTCAGTGAGTAAAAAAAACATCAAGGAATAGAAAACAATTATTTTATTTATACGAACAAGGCCACCACATCTTGCCCGGTGCTTTCTTAAAAGCACGGAACAGATTAGCGTTTTTTAAAACACAGTCTTCCAGTAAATGAAATTTTTATTGCGTGTTGGACAATACTGACAGCAGCAGATCGATATCCTTGTCGGTATGGTCAGCCGATACTTGCAACCTGATTTCCTCCTCACCTTTGGGCACCACTGGGTAACTTAACCCGGTCGCTAAAATACCATGTTCGAACAAATGTTTAACCAAGGTTCGTGTTTTTTCAGTATCCCTTATTAAAATCGGAACGATGGGATGCTGGCCTTGCAGGGTTTCATAACCAGCCTGTAACAACCCAGCCCTTAATCGATCAGATAACTTTTTGAGCTGCGCCAGCTTATCGATGCCTTGCTCACTATCAACAATTTCAATTGATTTGTTTGCCGCTGCCGCTTCAGCCGGGGTAATCGGGTTGGAATAAATATACAACTGTGCGGTTTCTCTTAGATAGTCTATAACTTTAGCACCGGCAACCACATAACCGCCATTTACAGCAAACGCTTTACCTAATGTGGCAACCAGCACATCGGCTCTGGCCCGGCAAATTTCTTCGGTTCCCCGCCCTGTTTTTCCGAATGCTCCAACGCCATGCGAGTCGTCCACCACAGTGATTACGCCTTCCGGATAATTGTCTTGGTAACGATTGCAGATCAACTGGATTTTATCCAATGCCGCATAATCGCCACGCATACTAAAAATACCGTCACTGACCACACAAACGCGTTTAAATTGGCCAACATTGGTTTGCAAAATTGTTTCCAGTTCCGTCATATCCGAATGCGCATAGACTGTTTTTTGACCACAATGGGACAAGCGCACGGCATTGATAATGCAATTATGGTTTAACGCATCACTGACGACTAGGGTGTGTTCCGATACAAATTGCGGCAAGACTCCGACCATAGCCGCATACGCGGCGCTAAAAATCATCGCCGCCTCCCGGCCATGGAACTCGGCCAGTTTTTGTTCCAGTTGTTTATGAATTTGATAGGTTCCGCTAATAAAACGTACCGCACCAGGGCCGGTTCCAAATTGCTCGGCCGTCCTGGATTCAGCTTTTACCACATCCGGATCGGTTTCCAAGCCTAAATAAGAATTGGAGTTCATTCGTAAAAAGGCCTTATCTCCGTATCCTTGAAGATAAAACCGGGAACCAAAACCATTTTCCGGTGCTTTTCTGCCGGTAATGACCCATTCATGGCGCTTGGCGACACCTTTGCTATCGATTTCATCCAGCTTTTGACTGATGAATGCTTCAATTTTATCAACCGGCATGACCCTCTCCCCTAAGCCTTACAAAAGTTTTTGCTGCAATTTTTCCAGCATGTCTTCAACCATTTCTGCCAAGCCGAATTCAGCCTGCCACCCCCATTCCAAATGCGCACAATGATCATCCATATGTCTGGGCCATGAATCGGCAATGGCCTGACGCACAGGATCAACCTGGTAACTCAGGCTAAATTCGGGTATATGTTTTTTTATCTCCGCCCCCAATTGCTCGGGTGTAATGCTCATCGCCGTCACATTAAAGGCATTATGATGGCTTAAACGCCTGGGATTTGCCTGCATAAGCTTAATTGCCGCATCGACTGCATCGGGCATATACATCATATCCAGTTGTGTATCCGGCTTTAAAAAACAACGGTAGGATTTTTGCTGTAGCGCGGCATAAAAAATCTCCACCGCATAATCGGTAGTGCCCCCACCCGGCAAGGTTTTATAGGAAATCAAACCGGGATATCTCAAGCCCCTGACATCGACGGCAAAACGATGTTGATAATAATCACATAGCAATTCGCCGGCAACCTTGCTGACACCATACATGGTATTAGGCCGCTGAATGGTATCCTGCGGTGTGTTAATGGCCGGTGTGCTGGGCCCGAATGCACCGATAGAACTGGGAAAAAATACAGCGCATTGCAGCATCCTGGCTGTTTCCAGCACATTCATCAGACCGTTCATATTAATATCCCAGGCCTTTTGCGGGACTTTTTCAGCTACCGCCGACAACAAGGATGCCAAATGAAAAATACTATCCACCTGAAACTCTTTAACCGCATTAATCAGCGCGTCTATATCCCTGACATCAAATGAGATAAACGGTCCGCTTGCGGCCAAGTCGTCATTGGCCTGTCGATGATGGCCGGCAGCGATGACATTATCATCGCCATATAATTGCCGTAACCTTAGGGTCAAATCGGAACCGATCTGCCCGGTCGCCCCTGTGACTAATATTCTGTTCATGCTTTTATTCACTTCCTAAGATAGTCTAAACAGTTAACCTCAGTATAGAACTAACCTTTATAATTTGAACATCTTATTGAACCGAATCTAAACCAGCCATGTTAAACCAGCAAGACTCTACTCTGTCAGAAAACTATCAAACCCTCATCGCCAAACATCAGTCTTTACTGCTATCGACCGCTTCAACAACCAATGTCCCGGATATCAGTTACGCCCCTTATATTCAGGATCAACCCGGTGTGTTTTATATTTATATCAGTGAACTGGCCGGCCATACCAAAAACCTGTTAGCCAACGCTCAGGCATCGATCATGTTTATTCAAGACCAGTCTGAAGCAAAAAATCAGTTTGCGCGTGAGCGGGTCATATTTCATTGTACTGCCGTACCAATTGATCGCTCATCACCGCACTTCCAAACAAAACTGGATGCCCTGCAAGAAAAATTCGGTGACACCGTTGCGTTGTTACGCAGCTTATCGGACTTTCATTTATTTGAATTGAGCGCTATAAACGGCCGTTATATCGCCGGCTTTGGCAAAGCTTATGAGATTGATTTAAAAAACAATCAAATTTCTGCCAGTAACTGATCGATCATGCCTTCGGCCTGATGCAAATAACCGCCGCCGAATAAGTTTAAATGATTCAGAATATGATATAGATTATATAAGGTCTTACGCACCGAATAGCCCGAATCGATAGGAATTACTTCCTGATAAGCGGCATAAAATGCTGAACCAAACCCACCAAATAATTCCGTCATGGCCAGATCGGCTTCATGGTCACCATAGTAGCAGGCCGGATCGTAAATAACCGGATTTCCCTGAACGTCATTGGATATATTCCCACCCCATAAATCGCCATGCAATAAAGACGCTTTTGGTTGATAACCGGCAAACAACTTAGGTAAATCCGCACATAACCGTTCACCTTTAGTTTGCACGCGTCCATGATAACCATTATCCGCTGCCAGGTTTAGTTGCCAGTGCAAGCGTTGTTGCTGCCAAAATGTTTGCCAGTCCTGATAATTACCATTAGCCTGCGGCGTACTACCAATAGTATTGTCCTGATGCCAGCCGAAATAAGCCTGTTTTTGTTGATGCATTTGCGCTAACTGCAGGCCTAACATTTGTTCTGAATTTGATTTTAGTCGGCCGAATTCTATATATTCCAGCAACAGAAAGGAATGCTTATCGGTTTGCCCATAAGTCACCACTTCCGGTACCCGTATGGTGTTGGTTTGCGCCATTTCCTGTAGACCACTAGCCTCTGCAGCAAACATGGGAAGCAATTCAGGCCGGTTCAACTTGATAAAATATCGATCCTGATCGGTTTCGATTTGATAAGCGGAATTAATACAGCCGCCCCCCACAGATGAAACCTGCTTAATTTTAAATACCTGGCCGGTTAATATTTCAACTTGATTACTGATCGCTTGCCACTGACTCATATCGACTCATTAATGCAAAATGGACAACATAAATACTTTACCACTGTAAAAACTCAACAGCCAGCACAGCAGATTTTAACGAAACTTTCTATGGCATTTAAACTCGTAAAATAATGGACAGGATTATTAGCGCCCTATAGTAAAATAACCGTCTTTGTTATCCTTCTTCAATTAGCTTCAGGCACTATGAGATAAACCAACATGCGGATTGCGGCGATATATTTAACAGTGGTTTTACTTTGGTCGACAACGCCCCTGGCGATAAAATGGAGCGCAGAAGAAGCGGGATTTATTTTTGGCGCGGCGTCCAGAATGATTATTGGTGCTATCTGCATGATGTGTGTACTGATACTGATGCGAAAAAAATTGCCCTGGCATAGTAAAGCCAGACAAACTTATTTAGCCGTTGCGTTGCAGATTTATGGTGCAATGCTTGCCGTATACTGGTCATCACAGTTTATTCCCTCCGGCTGGATATCCATTATCTTTGGTTTAACCCCGTTTATTACCGCCCTGTTTACTCACTTCTGGTTAGGACAAAAAAGTCTGTCGATCGATAAGCTGTTTGCCTATACATTGGGTATCAGTGGATTAGTAGTCATGTTTAATTCGGCACTGCAACTAGGGTTAAATGCCATGATTGGCATTGCCGGTGTATTACTAGCCAGCACATTACAGTCACTCAGTTCAGTTTGGGTTAAACGAATTAATGCAAAATTACCGGCAACCAAGCAAGTAACGGGCGGTTTATTTTTTGCTGTACCGGCTTATATCGTCACCTGGCTGATAATGGACGGTAAATGGCCAGCCTCCCTGTCAATCACAACGATCAGCTCGATTGTGTACCTGGGCGTCATAGCAACAACGATAGGTTTTGCGTTTTATTATTATTTGCTCACCCATATGGCAGCCACTCACGTTGCATTAATTACCTTGATCGCCCCGGTATTGGCCCTGTTGTTGGGTCACAGCGTGAATCATGAACCGATTACCGCTAAAGTGGTCACGGGTGCCGCTCTGATCTTATCCGCTCTACTGTTGCATACTTTTTTTGATCGATTTAAAAAAGTAGCAATTTCTTCCAAGAAGCATAGATTGTAGATTACGTTTGTAGCCATTTATACAGATTGTCTGGTAAGGCCTTTATCTGTATCTGCAGGTGATTTTTACAGCCCAGATTAAAAAAAACAGCAATATTTTATTTCAGTGAATTTATGTTGAAACTAAGTCCTGAAATAGGAATGGGAATAACGGTAACCTTAGTACTGTCAATTGAATTAATAGCAATAATAAATACTATATAAAGAAAAATAATAAAGAAGACTTTATTTTTAAACATTTAAGCAAATAGTATATAAATTTTCAAAATTCTAAATCGTAAAAAGGCAAATAGCTTTTGTACTGATAGTGTTTACGAGCATTATTTATAAATAACCGAATCTGTCTGGTACCCCTTAGGTAAGCGATGAGCAATCCCCTTATGACAATCAATACAGGTTTTACCCTCTTTTATGCCTTTTTTCATTTCCCTGCGCGCAGTAACCGACTGAGCATGAAAATCCATTGACTCGTAGGAGTGGCAATTTCGACACTCCTTGGAGTCATTTGCTTTCATTTCCTTCCAAACATGTTTGGCCAGTATTTCTCTTTTTGCTTCAAATTTTTCCGGTGTATTAATCGAACCTAAGGCCTTGTGATACAGTTCATTCGTGGCCTTGATTTTACGTACCAGTTTGGCACCCCATTCTCTGGGCACATGACAATCCGAGCATATGGCTCGAACTCCAGATCCATTCTGAAAATGTACAGTGCGGGTATATTCTTGATAAACGGTATCTTCCATCTCATGACAGGAAATACAAAAACCCAAGGTGTTGGTATACTCCATATAGGTGTTAAAACCGCCCCAAAAAATAATACCGGCTATACCGCCAACGAGAAATATGCCACCCCATGTATATTTGCCGGTCGGTTGCCAAAACCAGTTTAAAAATTTTGCAATCATATTTATTACCTAAAGATAGGGATGCTTCTTATCTGTTTTCCAGCCATTTAATAATGAGGTCAATATCTTTTTTGTTATTCGAATATTGTCTGGCCTCCTGTAATGCAGCTTTTGCCAAAGGATATTGCCCTATATGCAAATAAGCCATGCCTAAGCCTAGAAAAGCTTTTACATTTTTTTCATTAAAACCCAGGGTTTTATGAAAATGTTGGATACTGTTCGTGTAGCGGCCTTTAAGCAGGTTTATGGTCCCTAGTCTTAGTTGAATGGCTTCTGATTCTGACTGAAGTTCAGCAGCTTTATTAAATGCCTTAAAGGCAGTATTCAATTGCCCGGAAGACAGGGCTTGATCACCTTGTTTGAGGTATTGTTGAAAGTCAGTCTCATTAGCCAATACACTGGTCTGAAACAAACTTAATACAGCAAACAAAGTCACATAAAATAAAAATTTTATATATGCGTATAACATGACAATCTCAATTGGTTTAAATAACTAGCTACCTCCTTATCGTTCCGATCTGTTGATAAGGAGGTCACTACCTTTATTTAAACGCACCCTTGCCGTAGCGTTCTTCAAACCCTTTTCTGACTTTATCAATCTGGTCTTTATTCATGCCGTTAAAGTACCAGTCATGGCCGTCTATCGGTTTAAAGTATTTTTCCAGTAACTCTTTTGCTACTTCATCGCCCGCGACTTTCTTTAACTCAGGAATAAACTCAAAATAAGTATGTTTGGCGACTTCATACAAGCCATGCCACCAAGTATAATCGGGCCCCATCATCGAGGCGCCATGACGAGCCCTGCGTCCTTCATGGTGCCAGATTTCCCACCAGATCCATTCGATTTTGTCATCAAAAGGATTTTTTGTGATCACGCCCCGCTCTTTCAATTCCGTCATAATTGCAGCAATCGGCTTAGCAAATTTGTCATTATAAAGATCAACAACATTATCAAACTGTTTATAATGGCCTTTTATCACACTGGTGCTATGACAGGCACTACACACATTCTGCATTTTTTCACGGCGTTGTTGCCAAGTCAGAACTTCAACCACTTTAGATCCTTTAACTTCTGCACCAACTTGAGGTATCGCTTTACCTTCCGGCACATCAAACTCATCTCCGTTTTCAAGGCGAACCAGGTTGATCTTTTGCGAAATTGGCGGTCGTAAGGTCCAAGAGATTCTATCACCGACATTATGCGTTTTTGCTTCACCTCCACCGGCACTCATATGACAAGTCGCACAGGTCGGTGCTGCAGAATAATCCACCCCTGCTTCCCACTTTTCGGATTTAAGATTCATTTCGTCCTTCATGGCTCGATAAATAATGCCGTGCTTGGATTCGTTATACACTTCAATCTGAGGATGATCCGGCCCCATATGACATTTACCGCAGGTATCCGGAGTTCTTGACTGGGCTTGGGAAAATCGGTGTCGTCCATGACAGGCCGTACAGGAGCCTTTGGAACCATCAGTATTTAATCGACCAATCCCGGTATTCGGCCAAGTAGTTGGATCGGGCTTGCCATCCTTGCCTATTTTAACTTCCGCACCATGACATTGACGACAACCGGCATTGACTGCGGCCGGACCACCGACAACTTCACCCAGCAAATTATCCAGTGAGGCTAATATCTCTGCTGCTTTGGAATGATGGGAACCATCCATTTCCTCAAATTCTGCTGAATGACACCGGGAACAGTCTTTTGGAGTAACAATAACCGAGATTAACTGCCCTTTATGGGTAAAAGCATCAACCTCTCCTTCTTTAGCCTGATGACAGTCCAAACAATTGACGCCTTGCTGACCATGCTGACTTTTATTCCATTCCAAAAAAAGTCCGGGATTGTATTTTTTATGACAGCTCACACATTCCAGCCCGGCAGTTACCCCCCAGTCCTTGCCTTGTACCCCATCCGGTTTTGCGGCTAAAGTCATTGGCGCATGTGTCAAGAAAAAACCAAGACTGATGCTCAAGATCAATCGCGTTAAAAACAATTTGCTAATATCCGGCATTAAATCCCCCCGAAACTTGCTTATTATCAATATTATAAAACCATACAATTATTATTGTTTTATTATCATGATTTTAATATATGTTGTTATTTTTGTATAACAAACACTTTTACACCGATATTATTTCTCAGCGAACCTGTTTCAAGCCTGACCAGAATAGTGATTACATACCAATATCCATAATTGAAACTTGGGGGAGAATTTCATTAATTAGCACCGGGTTAAAGCAACCCGGTTCAATTGAAAAGAGATTGGCTGTCGCACAAGCCGCTGCCAGTTTGAGTTTATCTTCCAAATTTGAATTATTTAAAGTCGCTACAGCCAAACCGGCGACCAATGCATCACCGCAGCCTACTGATGTTTGTCTGTGCTCGGCAACATGTTGCACCGTCACTGCATAAGCGACGTCCTTATCCAGTGCAATAAAACCTTTTTCTGCCATAGAAACATAAACCCATCGCACCCCCGAATCGATTATTTGCCTTGCCGCTGCAACTATCGACTGCTCATCCATTAAAGCTCGCCCAACTAACTCTTCCAATTCATGCAAATTAGGTTTAAGTATGAATGGCTTGGCTTTCACTCCTAACTGCAAAGCAATACCACTGCTATCCAAAAAGGAAAATGCTTGTTTGCTATGACATAGATCAATAATATTTTGGTAAAAAGAGTCCGGTGCATTTGACGGTAAACTGCCTGATAAAATGACAATATCGTTGACTTTAACTTGGCTCGTTATCGTATCCAGCAAGCTAACACAGTCTTTCTCATTGACTGTAAATCCAGAAGCCCTGATATGTGTCTCTTTGTCATCAATAACATCAAATAAAGTTAGATTTGTACGCGATTTACCGTCAACCAGAGTGAAATTACTCGTCAATAATTCACTATTCAAGGACTCAAATATGTCTTTTGATAGATGACCGACAAAACCCAAACAGGTAACCGGACGTTGTAAACACGTAACAGCCTTGGCTACATTAACCCCTTTACCACAAGCAAAATCGGCACTGCTTTGAGCAACAATATTATCCCTGGTAACAAGCCCCTCGACTTCAAAAAAATAATCAATTGCAGTGTTGGCAGTTATAGTGATGATTTTTGGCATGTTTTTAACCATCTGAATAAACAAACAATTTAAGCATACACGAAATACAAAAAAAATTTAAAAAAGGAACTATTTGGGGCATACTTAGGATCAGCAGTCTTAACTTAATCAAAACTTTTACTAATCGACGTTTAATCTATGACTGAAAAAAGCATGGCTGATGGCAAGCAATCAACTTTAAATGACAAGAAAACATCCGCTAAAAAACAAGCAAAGAAAGAAATTGGCGGCCCTAAAGGACCAGAGCCCACTCGATTTGGCGATTGGGAAAAGAGTGGCCGTTGTATCGATTTTTAAATTTGATCATTCTTTAAATCTGCCTTAGACTCAATGAAAAAGCTTATTTCAAAAGCAATACGGGTTTTAAAATGGCGACACATAATAACAGACCACTTTCCCCTCACCTTCAAGTCTATCGATTGCCGCTGACCGGGATTATTTCAATTACCCATCGTGCAACGGGCGTATTTCTAACCATTGGTTTACTTTTAATCGTTTATATACTGTGGACTTTAACTCAGGGGCAAGAAAGTTATTCCGCCATGCAGAAAGTCATGCATTTATGGCCCTTACAAATTATTTTCTGGGGTTTTATATATGCCTTATTCTTTCATCTATGCCATGGAATTCGACATTTGATTTGGGATATCGGCAAAAGCTTTGATCGTGAAATACTCAATCGATATGCATTGTATGAGCTTATTGCATCCATTGTTTTAACCGGCTCAACTTATCTATATATCTAATCAGGACTTGTTATGGATTACAGCTCACCGCAACCAGATATAGACCGGTCCGCTTCAAATGAATCCGGCATTTTTAAATGGTGTATGCAACGCATAACCGCCATTATTATCATTCCACTTACTTTTTGGCTGATTATATTTTTAAATTTAATACTCACCGCCAGCTATCAGGAAACCGTGGCTTGGCTAAACAACATCCTAAATGCTGTTTGTCTTGTGTCCTGGGTTGTTTTGACTGCTTATCATGCAGCTCTGGGTCTGCAAGTGGTTTTTGAAGATTATATTTCCACAGTCAAAATTCAAGCTTTTGCAATCAGAGTTTCAAATCTGTTTTTTCTATTGCTAGGATTAAGTGCAGTATTTGTTGTTATATTAATTCTTCAAATGGATTAAAGCATGTCATCTAACTACAAAATTATTGAACACGAACATGATGTTGTCGTTGTCGGAGCCGGTGGAGCCGGACTGCGGGCAACATTCGGTATGGTCGAAAAAGGTCTTAAAACCGCCTGTATATCCAAGGTATTCCCGACCCGGAGCCATACTGTAGCGGCTCAAGGGGGCATCAGTGCAGCGTTAGGCAATATGGGCGAAGATGACTGGCGCTTTCATATGTATGACACGGTAAAAGGTTCGGACTGGCTGGGTGATCAGGATGCCATTGAATATATGTGTCGGGAAGCCATTCCCGCTATTTTAGAACTTGAACATTATGGTGTGCCTTTTTCCCGTACTGAAGAGGGCAAAATCTATCAACGTGCTTTTGGCGGCATGTCAATTAATTACGGCAAGGGACTAGCACAACGAACCTGTGCCGCCGCCGATGCAACCGGCCATGCTATCTTGCATACCTTATACCAGCAGGCGCTTAAACATCATGCAGAGTTCTTTGTTGAATATATCGCACTCGATTTGATTATGGACGGCAATGAGTGCCGTGGTGTTTTAACCTGGTGCCTTGAAGATGGCTCGATACACCTTTTCCGCGGACACCAAACCATACTGGCAACCGGCGGCTATGGTCGCAGCTATTTTTCCTGTACCTCTGCCCATACCGTAACCGGTGACGGCAATGCTATGGTATTACGTGCCGGTTTGCCTTTACAGGATATGGAATTTGTGCAATTTCACCCTACAGGTATTTATGGTTCAGGCTGTTTAATTACCGAAGGGGTACGTGGAGAAGGCGGTTATTTGACCAATTCCGAAGGTGAGCGTTTTATGGAACGCTATGCCCCCACTGCTAAAGATTTGGCATCAAGAGATGTGGTCAGCCGTGCCATTACCATAGAAGTTAATGAAGGTCGTGGTGTCGGCCCGGAAAAAGATCACGCTTATTTGCACATTGAACATTTGGACCCCGCCATTATCCATGAAAGACTGCCGGGTATTGCCGAATCAGCACGGATTTTTGCCGGTGTCGATGTCACCAAAGAACCTATCCCGGTATTGCCCACCGTGCACTATAATATGGGCGGCATACCCACTAACTATAAAGCCGAAGTAGTTACTCTAAAAGATGGTAATCCTGATGAAGTAGTACCCGGTTTAATGGCCATTGGAGAAACCGCTTGTGTTTCAGTTCATGGTGCCAACCGATTAGGCTCAAATTCATTACTGGACCTGATTGTCTTCGGCCGTGCTGCTGCGATTCGCTGTGCTGAATTAATTCAACCAAACACCCCTCACAAACCGTTGTCTAGCAATGCCTGTGATAAAGCACTGGCCCGCTTTGATAAAATCAGACATGCCGATGGCAGCCTGAATACCGCCGATATTCGTTTGAATATGCAAAAAACCATGCAGGCCAAAGCAGCGGTTTTCAGAACAGGGAAAACTCTGGACGAAGGCGTTCAGGCAATTGCCGAAATTGCCAATTCATTTGCCGATGTAAAAGTGTCCGATCATTCCATGATCTGGAATACCGACCTGGTAGAAACACTGGAACTTGATAATTTGCTGGCACAAGCCATGGTCACGTTAAATTCCGCTGCCAATCGCAAAGAAAGCCGTGGCGGCCATGCTCGCGAGGACTACCCTAAACGTGATGATGAAAACTGGTTAAAACACAGCCTGGCCTGGTTAAAAGACAATCAGGTGACAATGGGATACCGTCCCGTTCATTTAAATACCTTAACCGATGAGGTTGAGGTTATTCCGCCCAAAGAGAGGGTGTATTAATGGTCGAATTTACTTTGCCGAAGAACTCAGTTCCCAAAAAAGGTAGATTTTATAAAGCCGCGAAAAATGCAAAAAACATTCGTCGGATTGAAGTTTATCGCTGGGACCCAGACTCGGGTGAAAACCCACGCATCGACAGTTATGAAATCAACCAGGATGAATGCGGTCCTATGGTATTGGATGCCATTTTAAAAATTAAAAATGAAATTGACAGTACGGTGGCATTCAGACGTTCCTGCCGGGAAGGTGTTTGCGGCTCCTGTGCCATGAATATTAATGGTAAAAACACGCTGGCCTGCATTAAGCCGATTAGTGACTTTAAAGGCACGATAAAGATATTTCCGCTACCGCATATGAGTGTAATCAAAGATTTGATCGCCGATATGACTCATTTCTTTGAGCAATATTCTTCCATAAACCCATGGCTGGAAAACAACACACCCGCGCCGGAAAACTCTGAACGTCTGCAAAGCAAAGAAGACCGGGCAAAACTGGATGGCTTGTACGAGTGTATTCTTTGTGCCTGCTGCTCCACCAGCTGTCCAAGTTATTGGTGGAACAGCGAACGTTACCTGGGTCCTGCTATTTTATTACAGGCCTATCGCTGGCTGGCTGACAGCCGTGATGACAATGATCAAAAACGCCTGGAACAACTGGATGATTCTTTTAAACTGTATCGCTGCCATACCATTATGAATTGCACCGATACCTGCCCTAAAGGTTTAAACCCTGGACAGGCCATTGCCGAAATCAAAAAAATGCTGGTTCAACAGTAAGCAATGCAAAGTTCGGGCAGACTAAAATGGCAATGCCGACGCGGCACATTGGAACTGGATATTATGCTGGAAAGATATTTAAGCCAGTGTTATTGCCACGCCAGTGAAGCAGAACAAAGCCTTTTTTTGGCTTTACTGGATTTGGAAGATAAAGAACTGTTTCCCTATTTAATGGGTGACCGTTTACCCGCGTCTGAACAATTGGCAAGACTCATTGAAAAAATCAGACTACTCGACTCTGAAACTGCCACCTGAACCAAAATGGATTTAAAGAGTAACAAAAATTGTGCATATTACCGATCATCACATCAGTAAATTAACTGCAGGTAACTAAATATTAGCTGCACTGGGATGATTTATCTCATTTAAATAACTTGAATAGGTCAACATTCTTACATTATTGCGTCCTTCATTTTTGGCTCGATATAATTGTTCATCTGCTAATCGATAACATTGTTCTTCAGTTAACTCACAAGGTAAATCAATGATGAATAGACCTATGGATAAAGTAACAAATTTTGATGCCGTATTGTATGTATGTTCAATGCCTAACCTTTCAACTTGATTACGTAAATCATTAACATAATCCAGTATATTGCTATCATCAGCAAAAAATAAAATACCGAATTCCTCGCCACCCAATCGGAAAGCATAATCAGTAGGTCGTTTCAAAAACAATTTAATGACTCCGGCAATTGAAATCAGTGCCAAATCACCTTTTTGGTGACCATAATAATCGTTATATTGCTTAAAATGGTCTACGTCCATAATACCAAAAACCAGTAATTTCCTTTGGCGTTTGGTAAAAGCAAACATTTCCTTGAATTTTTCATCAAAATAGCGCCGGTTATACAATCCGGTCATCGGATCTGTTATCGACAATTCCTCAATGCGCTTTTTGTCGGTAATATCCAGACGAATTGCGGTAAATCCGATGATATTTCCATAAAAATCATGATCCGGAAAAATAGACACATCCACCCAATAAAACCCACCTTGTTTGGTACGGTTTTTAATTTCTCCATGCCAGACCTTATCACTTTTAATCGTCTCCCATAGTTCTTTGAAAAGTGCTTTCGGCATATCCGGATGTCGAACTACACTATGTTGATTACCGATCAACTCTTCTCTGGAAAAACCCGAAATATCAATAAAAGCCTGACTGACACTGGTAATATAACCATTTTCATTGGTTTTTGAGGTAATAATATATTTATCGACAAGTTGCGCAATCTGGCTGCGTTCCTCAACTAGCCTGCTCTGATGAATGCGGCTGGCGATCAACTGTAAAAACCGCTCCATAATTATTTTTTTATTTTTATCAAACGATTTATCGGTAGCCAATTGCACAACAGCAACCATTTGTTGTTGGTGAAAAACCGGATAGGTGATGATTATTTTGGCCTGAGTTTTAATTAAACCTATGTCTGTTTTTTTCTCATCATCAACTAAAAATTGCTGACGATACTTGCCATCTTTGGCAGTTTGACCGATAACTCCATCGCCTAGAGGAAAAATCTTTCGAAGTTTTTTTTCATTTTCCGCATAAACGGAACTTAAATACAATTTTTTATTCTGTTCGTTATAAAGATAAAGAATACCGTTTAAAACTGAAAAATAATCAGAGATAAAGCTTAAACTGATTTCGCATACATCGTAAAAGGAACCCGACTCAAGCAATTTTTCATCAAGTTGATCCAACTGCTTGTCGAGTTCTTGATTAAATAATCTTTTACTTAATAGAAAATAAAAATATCCGCCGCCGATAATCAGCCCAAGACCAATGCACAGTAAAAAAATAAAATTGAATAACTGTTTCTGTTGTATGCTTGTTTTTCTATTTTCCAATTGCTCATTTAATATAAATGCTGCATCAATAAATAAAGCATGGGTATCATTGATCAGCTTGGTTGAACGGTTAAAAAAACTTTCTGCAGAAATTGAAAACTGTTGCTGAAAAATTTGATTTTCGATCAAATCAAATTCGTTCTCTGAGTTCCGGTAAATCGTATTTGCCTGCCTCTTTAGTCTCAAGATTTTTTGCAATTGCTCATTTTCTAATAACAACCCCATAATGTGGTTAATTTGTTTGAAACGTGCCTGATAGGACTGCAAAAAATGCATTATCAAAAAGCGTTCATCAGTCGTATAACTTTTTTTTGCAATCAGACCACTGCCATACCCCCTTACTTTTGCCAGGTCTTCAATCAACTTAGGCAAATGTTCAATGGTCAAAATCATTACAAAATAACTATCCCGGTCAGGATCAAACAACAACTTTGATTTATCACCCAAGGTAACAACAAATTCATTAATACCATCAATAATGGATGAAAATCGGTCAAACTGTTGTTTGGTATCATTATTTTGGCTTGAAACGATTGCCTCAGCCTCACCTAATAGGGTAGCTAACTGATTTTTAAAATCAGGGTCATCCAAGTTAGGATAAATATGTATCCCCTTTATTTGTTTCCGTACGTCCTGCTTAAGGTCTTTTAATTGAGTCTTAAACTGCGAATTATCCAGAGTAATGTCCTGAATATGTTCAAGACCTCTAATTTGCTGTATTGTTACATTTAGATCCTGCAGTTTTCTTAATAAATCAACACCGCTGACTTCTTGTTCCAAAATTTCCAGATCTTGGGATAACAGATTGTTTCCAGTAAAGAAGATTCCACTTATCAATACAAGAATAATACCGAGACCTATAATCAGTTGAGTTAACCTTTCCTGTAGTAACATCATAAAAATCCTAATTTATCCATAGATAGCCCATGTTTGCTCAGAAAACCTTGAATTAGTTTATTTAGTAGATGGTTCGACAGGCTCACCGGAAACAGATGAAAAAAAGTTTTTTTCAAACCGAGCGTATCGAAAAACTTAATCGGATCATCCTTAATTTTTTTTAATTCATAATATATACATAATCGATACTATTTTACAGTTTCTATTTGCACCGCACATACTTTATATTCAGGAATCTTTGCCACCGGGTCTAAAGCAGGATTTGTAACATTATTGATATTCTGTTCTTGAGGAAAATGGAAATTACCAAAAATCAACCCGACCGAAACTCGCTCACTAATCAATGCCCTGGCGATAGTTTCACCGCGAACCGACTTAACTCTAATTTTCCCATCGGGTTGTAAATTTATTTTTTCAGCATCTTCGGGATTAATTTCTATTAATGTTTCTGGATAAACGGCCAATAACCCCTTTGCTCTTCGTGTCATTTCACTGCCATGCCAATGATAAAGCACTCGGCCCGTAGTTAAAATATAAGGGTAATCCTGATTGGGTACTTCATCTGCAGCCATATGTTTACAGGGTGAGAATTTACCTTTACCGCAGGTAAATTGTCCTACATGTAGAATTGGTGTCCCGGCATGATCAACCGATTTAACCGGCCAGTGCAATTGCTCTCCGGTATCCAGACGTTGATAATTAACGCCGTGATAAGAAGGTGCCAAGGAAGCTATTTCGTCCTGAATGTCGGCCGGTGACTGATAGTCCCAAGCTGCTTGAGGCCCACAAGGATTACGATTTTCTTTTGCCAGAATGGTATTCGCGAATTGCTGAATAATTTTCCAATCTGCTTGTGCGTCACCAATTTCTGGAATGGCTTGACGAATTCTCTGAATTCGCCGCTCGGTATTGGTAAAGGTCCCTTCTTTTTCGGCAAAGCTTGCACCGGGTAATAAAACATCCGCATATTCGGATGTTTCAGATGGAAAGATCTCCTGTAAAATTAACAGTTCAGTTTCTTCTAAACATCTGCGCACATGATTAATATCCGGGTCACTCATTATCGGGTTTTCACCCATAATATAAAGTCCACGGACTTTGCCTTTACCCGCCAGTTCTATCATTTCCGTTACCGTCAATCCCGTAGTATCGGAAAATAACTTTTCGTTACCGCCAGTTAAAGCCCAGGCGGCGGAAAATTTCTCAATACACTGTGTATCAGCCACTTTTTGATAAGCCGGAAAAACATTTGGCAATGCCCCCATATCGCAAGCGCCCTGGACATTATTTTGTCCCCGCAAGGGATTAACTCCACCACCTTCGATTCCCATATTGCCTAACAACATTTGCAAATTTGCCAAATTCAAGACATTCATCACACCGGTGGTATGCTGAGTAATCCCCATTGACCAGATAACCGCCATTGGACTGTTTAAAGCCAGGATTTCTGCTGCCTGCTGTAGCTCAGTTTTAGTTATGCCGGTAATTTCAGCGACTTTTTCAGGTGGATAACTGGATAAGCAGTGTTGTAACGCCTCAAAACCTTCTGTACGTTGAGCGATAAAGTTTTCATCGTGCCAGTTATTCTCTAAAATGATCTGCATTAATCCATTGATTAAAGCGACATCAGTTCCAGGCTGTTGTCGAATATGCAGCTCGGCAAATTCAGTCATATCAATCGCCCTGGGATCAGCGACGACAATTTTCAAATCGCGCTGAATAGCCGCTTGGCGCAACATAGAACCGAAAACAGGATGTTGTTCAGTGGTATTGGAGCCAATAATTAATACTGCTTTGGCATGTTGGGCAATATCAGCCATGGTATTGGTCATCGCCCCGGAACCAAAACTGGCTGCCAGCCCTGCAACAGTTGAAGAATGGCACAGCCTGGCACAATGATCGATATTATGTGTACCGATAATCTGCCGGGAAAACTTCTGCATCAGATAGTTTTCTTCATTGGTACATTTAGCAGAAGATAAAACCCCAATACTGTCTGCACCCGATTGCTGTTTAAATTCAGCCAATTTAGATGCTGCCAAATCAATGGCCGTTTGCCAATCCACCTCGACCCATTCTCCACGGGATTCACCCGCTTGTCGTTTTCTGTTTTCCAGTAAATAACGTCGAACTTTGGGCCGAGTTAAACGATCAGGATGATGAATAAAGTCATAGCCATAACGGCCTTTGACACATAAATGTGCACCATTAACCGCCGCTTGTTGAATTGATTTGACTCCAATAACCCGATCATTATTTACCAGCAAATCAAAATTACAACCGACCCCACAGTAGGTACAGGTTGTTGTTACCTGCTTATCAACGGAAATTGCAGGATACGATAGTTTGTCGGTTAAAGCACCAGTGGGACAATACTCGGCACACGCACCGCAGGATTCACAACGCGCTTGCAGCAAATCCTCATTTACTCCGGCAGTCAATTCTGTCTGAGCACCACGCCCATTCAGGCTCCAGACAAAACGCCCCTGAATTTCATTGCACGCCCGCACACAACGGGAACAAAGTATACATTTGTTTAAATCAACTCGAATAAACGGATTGAGATCACTATCGATCCGGCACTTTGTAGCCTGAGTAAAATCTTCGGGTAATTCGATATTGTAATGCCTGATCCAGTGTATAAATTCATTTGCATGATCATCGTAACGACCATAGTCCTGATCATGATAATTCATTAGCAACAAACTTAAAATTGCCTTCCTTTGGGCGATCAGGTTGTCTGTTTCGGTGTTAATCACCATTCCATCAGAGGCTTGTAAAGTACACGCCGTTTCTTCTTTTTTATGCCCTTCCACATCGACTATACACAGACGGCAATTGCCCGATACCGACAAGTCCTTGTGATAACACAAAGTCGGAATCACAATGCCATTGTTTTGCGCCGTCTCGAGTACACTTTGTCCATCCTGAAAAGGTGCTTTAATTCCATTAATAATGCAAATACTATTACTCATGATTATGCCCCTCCTTTCCGGTATAACATTCAGGATACTGCGCCAAAGTAGTTAAAATAGGATTGGCCGCTGTTTGCCCCAATCCGCAATGACTCGCTGTTTTCATTAACTGACTGATAATCTGCATTCGCTCATTATCCGGCATTGTCTGCTTACCCTGGCTATATTTATCAATAATATCAGCCAATAGCTGCGTACCTTCCCGACATGGCGTACAAAAGCCACAGCTTTCATGAGCAAAAAAATGACTAAAGTTCCGGACAATCCCCAATAAATTGCGGGAGCGATTAAAGACCATGAACGATCCCCCGGTAGGCAAATCTTCAAACGAAATGTTACGATCGAACTCATCAGGCCCGATAAAGCTGCCGGATGGCCCGCCCACTTGAACCCCAAGTACATCTTCAGCCGCACAATCCTGCAAAACCTGCATCACCTTTACGCCAAAAGGATATTCATAAATACCCGGTTTTTGGCAATCACCACTGACACTTAATAACTTTGTCCCGGTCGATTGCTCTGTACCGGTTACGGCAAATTTTTGGGCGCCGTGAACAGCAATATAGCTAACGGCAAAAAACGTTTCCACATTGTCGACTACTGTAGGTTTATTTAAATAACCGTGGGTCACCGGATAAGGCGGCCTGATTCTGGGAATACCAACCTTGCCTTCTAACGATTCAATCAGTGCAGACTCTTCACCGCAAATATAAGCCCCGGCACCCATACGTATTTCAATATCAAACTCCATACCTTGCTGACAAATATTGCGCCCTAACAAACCCAATTGCCGCCGTTCAGTCAGTACATCCTGTAAAGGTTGAAAAAGATATAAATATTCAGCCCTCAGATATAATAAGCCCTGTTGAGCACCAATAACGGCAGCACAGAGCGTCATACCTTCTAAGACCTGATGTGCATAAGAAGCCAGCAATACCCTATCTTTAAATGTCCCCGGCTCACCTTCATCGGCATTACAAACCACATAGCGCTGATCGCTTGGTTCATCGGCAGCCAAACGCCATTTTAAGGCAGTTTTAAACCCGGCACCCCCTCTTCCCCTTAAACCGGATTGCTGAATTTCAGACAAGGTTTGTTTTAGACCCCGAGCAAGACCGGCATTAATGGCGGCACCCCGGTCTATTTTGTTATCCAGTAATAAATCCGTTCTGACGATATTATCGTCGACCTGAAATAAGTCCTGAGGCCAGTCGGATAACGGAACCTGTAGATTGATTAAATCCACCATTTGATCGATTCGTTTCTCGTCCAGACGGGTAACGGCAAGGCCGTTAACCAATCCTGCCGGTCCTTGATCACACATACCGGTACAGGACGTATTATCCAGACTGACCAGGCCATCTTCTCTGACATCACCAACTGCCACATTCAGTTTTTCCGCCAGATATTCGATTAACCTCTGTTTGCCCAGCATATGGTCAGTAATGGAATCACTGAGTAATAATTCAACTCGACCTCTGTAGTGCAAATGTAAAAAACTATAAAACTCAACAACGCTAACTATACGAGTACGGGGAATTGATAACAAGTCAGCCAGCAAATTGATTATTGTGTCAGGTATATAATGATATTCGGCTTGAACTCTCCTTAATATCGACAATAGATGAACAGGCCGGTAGTGATATTGCTGAACCAGGTTTTGTATAAAAGG
Organism: Methylococcaceae bacterium; assembly: GCA_050303415.1. GTDB lineage: Bacteria > Pseudomonadota > Gammaproteobacteria > Methylococcales > Methylomonadaceae > JBNLBS01. The sequence goes on from JBNLBS010000014.1 coordinate 80,960, forward strand.
ATTCTCGTCTTTGTTTGGCTGCATTTTTTACGCCTCACTTTTAACAATGACTACTCTCAGCAATATACATTAAAAAAACAGTCTATTACCAGCTTCTAAAACAACCTCAAACATAATTAAACGAAAAGACCGGATTCAAACCTAAAGTTGACTCAAATACACTGTTTGCGGTCACTTTAGTTAAAAATTTTCTATTAAGCCCGACTAGCAATGTTATGAATAAATTTCTTACTCGCTTACCAGATCATATACACCAGTTTTACTTAATTTATTTAAGCGGAGTCATAAAATTTGCAACTATTAAAACAAAAGGCATAATGTGACTATAAAGAATTCACACGCTGTCTGACGGTGAAGCATAATTATTTAACTAGAAATTCAAAACCAATCAAAAATGAATAACAGTGATATTACCCGAGTAAAAGACTATCTTCTTAGCCTACAAGACGTCATATGCACAGGACTCGAGACCGAGGAGACTGAAGCTCGATTTATTGAAGACGCTTGGCAGCGTGAGCAAGGTGGTGGAGGTCGTACCCGTGTTTTAACAGGTGGCGATATTATCGAACAAGGCGGGGTAAATTTTTCGCATATCTTTGGCAGTAATCTGCCGCCCTCAGCCACAGCCAAGCGCCCTGAACTGGCGGAACGGGATTATCAGGCAATGGGGGTTTCACTGGTGATTCATCCTCAAAACCCTTATGTTCCAACGTCTCATGCCAATGTGCGCTTTTTTGTAGCCGAAAAAAAAGGTGAGCCGACTATCTGGTGGTTTGGTGGCGGATTTGATTTAACCCCTTTTTATCCGTTTAAGAACGATGTCATACACTGGCATAAAACCGCTAAAGCCGCTTGCGACCCTTTCGGCGACGATGTTTATGCAAAATATAAAAAATGGTGTGACGAATATTTTTATTTAAAACATCGTCACGAAACCCGAGGTGTCGGCGGACTTTTTTTTGACGACTTGAATGAAACAGGGTTTGAAAGAAGTTTTGAATATATGCAGAGTGTCGGTAACCATTATCTGGATGCTTACCTGCCCATTATTCAAAAACGTAAAAATACCCCTTATGGCGAACGCGAACGCAATTTCCAGCTTTATCGTCGCGGTCGTTATGTTGAATTTAATCTGGTATATGATCGCGGGACATTATTTGGCCTACAGTCCGGCGGACGAACCGAATCGATTTTAATGTCTATGCCTCCGGTGGCAAACTGGAAATATAATTGGCACCCCGAACCGGGCAGCCCGGAGGCGGATTTGTATGAGAACTACTTAAAACCACAAAACTGGCTTGAACTTTAACCCAAACAGAGGGGTAAAAACTATTTACCCCTCTACAAAAATCATCAGCCTTTAAAAAAATTAATAACTTCGGCAATTTCCTGTTGGGCATCCCTAAGTGCCTGAAGAGATGAATCCGGCGTCAGAGCCTGGTCCCCCAGTTTATGAAAAGCCGGTAACAGATACAAGGGAGGCAGATGATTCATTTTGTCAGTGCCCAAATAACTATGATATTTAGCTAAAATAACAATCTCGCTTAACCTGATCTGTTCATCACCGGAATCAAAAAACCAATCTTCGGCAATCATTGGTATAGGGTAAATAACATCCGGAAAGGTCAACTTCTCCAACATGGTCGAACCGACATATTGTTGAAGAAGCGGATATAAATCCTTCAACTCATCCAAAACATCATGTTTAACAGACAGTTCTTCAAAAAACCTTAATACCGGTATAGCGCCAACATTGTGCACCAACCCCGCCAGTAGAGCTTCATCCGGGTCTATACGCCCCGTCGTTTTAGCCAAAGAATAACTGATACTGGACACATTAATACTCTGCTTCCACAAAGCATGCTGTTGTTGGCTGACTTTCTTTTCGCCTTGAAATAATTCTTTCATAACCATGGTCATGACTATATTCCGTGTCGCAACCAGACCTAACCGGGCAATTGCAGATCGACAATCCTGAATAGGATCTATGCCCCTATACAAAGGACTGTTACAGATCTGAATTAATTTTGAGGCAATTGCCAGATCGGTCTTGACAATATTTGCCGCTTCACCAACGCCAATCTCTTGTTGAACAGCTTCACGTAATTTAAGGGCAACATGGGGCAACATAGGGATTGAAGACGTGTTATCGATAAAATGATGCATTATTTTATCGGCAATGTCCTGATCAGGCAGGTTATAGATATTTGACAGTAAATTATTTTTAACCGTTAATCTATCGATTTGCTTTCTAACAAATTCAACCTTAGGAACTTCCAGAAGCTTAACATCCGTATCGGCCATGGCTGTTAAAATATGTTTTTGACTGTTTGAGAGCGGATATCGGGCTTTATGTGAACTCGCAATCAATCGATAGTCATCATACTCATTTGAGCCCAATAACAAAGATCCATCCAGTAAATACAAAGTTGTATCCGCCTCATCCCCCTTGGCAAAAACAACTGAACCGGCTGAAATATTCAGAATATGTACAGGTTGATTTTTAAATTCAAGAGTTATGTTTTGTTGTGATTTTTGATTGAATGGAACTAGATTCTTCACCAAATTGATGGCTTGCTCAATTGGCACTTTATCCTTAGCGTGTTTTGGCCGTTCAGTCGCCCCTTTATTTTTTAACCTTAATTTTTTAAAAAATCCCATACTTTACATCTTCTTTATAACCTGATTCGTGTCTCTGTTTTTTTTCAGGTTATTCGGCCTAAAAAATCAGTTGAACACATACACAGCAAAAATCAGAGAGCAATTTTTTGTCCGTCGCATCCAGATTTATGCACAAAACTGTGAAGCAAATAAATTTCAACACACGGGTACAACCCGGAAATTCATTTCAAATATAACCTTCAATCACTTAACTATAGCCCCATGTTCAACTGATTATTCCTGGTTTTTAGGGGTAATCGAATAGTCTATTCTGGGTGTCCATTTTTTTTCAGTCAATAAGTTAAACTACGTAATGTACCAAGCTCACATTATCAACTATCTTAATATAATAATTTTATAATGGCCGATAAAAATTTAGCAAAATAACTATTGTTAAAATCTGAACTCTAGCGAAAATTATGAAAAAAAGATGGCATATAATTTAGCCAATTTTTTGCAACTATTTTCTATAAATTAACGCTAACTCCATATACTGAAAGCATATTTTGAGTTAACCACAAAACCTGTGGATAACTATGTGGATAAATTGTTTTATTATCTCCTTAAGCCCCGTTTTTATTCACTTTTTGTTAAATTGTACAAAAACAAAACAACTATTTTATTTACTTTCTAATCAAACAGTTACAAAAAAATCTTTCTATATATCTAAAGCTTTAACAGATCCCGCCAAGTAATTGTTTTATGGTTGTGTACAAATGATATCGAGACAATACTATTTAATTAAACCTAGCGCTGGTCCCAGGCTTTTTCCAAACGTTTAGAAGAAACCGGATAAGCCGTTTTTAATTGCTGGGCAAATAACGAAACCCTAAACTCTTCCAAAGACCATCGAAAAGGATCCTGTTCCGGTAACACCAGTTGTTTTTTTGACTGTTGTTCCACTTGTTTCCAATAACGATGCCAATAGAGATTAAGCTCCTGCATTTTTTGCGGATCATTTACCCGTTTATCCAAACGATACAGAACCGCTTTTAAATAACGTGGAATCGCTTTCAGTTGTTGATATGGCGTATGTCGAATAAAGCCCGCATAAAGCAGTAATGCCAGTTGCTCTTTGATATCCGAAATCATCTCATCATTGATTTTTAACTGCTTAAGTTGGGTTTTAACCTCGGCGTACAGGGTCAAAATATCCACAATTGTTTTACCCATTTCATTGGCGTGACTGATTAAATTCGGCTTATGATCTTTCAACTGTTGTTCAAAATCCTGCTGACTGCGAATATGTTGATTTTCAACAAAAACGCTGGCAAAGATATTAAACAAAATGTCTTCTTTATAATTGCTGTGGTTGCGTTTACCCAGTATCGGATGAGGTTTTAATTGTTGATAGCTCAACTCAACGGCCGGAGCATAAGGAAGGTTTTTGCTTAAATATTTGCAATCTTTACTTAATACCAGTTGATACAGACGCACTAACCCGGCTTGATGCTGATAATCGGATTTTTCTCGGGTATCAAAAATCCTTACCCCAACCGCATCGCCTTCATCGACAATAGCCGGAAATCCGACAAAGGTCTGACCGTTTTGAATAAATTCATAGGTTTCAGGAAGATCCTCAAAAGCCCATTGAATGCAACCGGTGTAATTTAATTCATCAGCAGCCAGTTGATCAAAGCTGTTTCCGGCTTTTTCACTGTATTTATCCTGTAATTGTTTTAAATTTCGACCATAATCAAGAATTTTTCCCTTTTCATCCACCACCCTGAAGTTCATTTTCAGATGATCGGTTAAGGCATCAGTATTCCATTCGTTTAACGGAATGGACTCTCCGGTTAAAGTTCTTAGCCGCTTGGTCAACCAGTCAAATAAAGAACCTTTAAAATCCGGTTCAATTTCCAGGCATTGCATAACGGTTTGCGGTACCGGGACAAAATGCTTTCTCAATTGTTTGGGTAAAGTCTTGATTAGCGCAACCAGTTTTTCTTCCAGCATACCGGGCACCAACCAGTCAAAATCCTGTTGCTGTATTTGATTTAACTGATGTACCGGAATAATTGCAGTGACGCCATCTTCATCATGTCCGGGTTCGAACCGGTATTGCAATACAATGGTTAGATTTCCCACTTTTTTACTGTCGGGAAAATCCCAATCACTCAGTTGTTCATCCTGTTCCTTGGTTAAATCTTCCTTATTTAAAAATAAAACTTTTGGGTTGTCGCGCTCAGCTTTCTTGCGCCATTTATCCAGAGTAATACCGCTGACCACCTCTTGCGGCAACTTGCTGTCATAAAACTGATATAGCCACTCTTCATCCTCTACCAGATCAACCCGACGGCCTTTGTGTTGAATATAGCCGACCTCTTCCAGCAGTTGCTGATTATGCTTAAAGAAGGGAGCATTGCTGCTGTAATCATGGTTAACCAAGGCACAACGAATAAACATTTTCCTGGCGCCTTTTGGATCTATATTTTCATACGGCAGTTTACGTTTAGCCTGCAAGGTTATGCCATATAACAGAGTACGTTCATAAATAGCACCACGTCCGGCTTTCTTTTCCCAATACGGCTCATAGTAACTGCGTTTGATTAAATGCTGGGCACACTCTTCAATCCATTCAGGTTCAATTTTTGCCACAGTTCGGGCATATACCTTACTGGTTTCAACCTGTTCGGCCGCCATAATCCATTTCGGTCTTTTCTTATGCTGACCGGAACCAGGGAAAATAAAGAATTTCAGGTTTCTGGCACCTAAATATTCGTATTGCTCATGCCTGAATCCAATATTGGACAACAAGCCCGGCAATAAAGCCCGGTGAATTTCACCATAACTGGCTTCCACCATGTTGGGGCGTAATTTTAAATCGCCCTTTATAATCTGCATGATCTGAGAATGAATATCATGCCATTCGCGCATGCGAATATATGACAGAAAATTATCCTTACAATATTTTCTTAATTTGTTATTGGATAAATGTTTCTTCTGTAGTTCAAATTCGTTCCATAAATTTAACAGGGTTAAAAAATCCGACTCCTCATGCTTAAAAACCGCATGTTTGCTTTCAGCCTGTTGCATTTTATCGGCCGGTTTCTCTTTAGGGTCCTGTATGCTTAAAGCTGCAACAATAATCGCCACTTCGGTTAAACAATGCTGTTTTTCCGCCGCCAACAACATACGTCCCAGTTTCGGGTCAGTTGGAAACCGGGCCAACTGTTTACCCAATTCAGTAATATTGCCCTTTTTATCCAGTGCATTGACCTCGTGCAGGGAGGTTTTACCGTCCCGGATCATTTTGTCATCCGGTGGCTGAACAAACGGAAAGTCAGCAATATCTCCCAGTTTGAGTGATGCCATTTGCAAAATAACCGCCGACAAATTGGTACGATGAATTTCCGGTTCGGTAAATTCCGGTCTGGCTAAATAATCCTGTTCAGAATACAAACGAATACAAATCCCTTCAGCGACCCGCCCACAACGCCCAGCACGCTGATTGGCACTGGCTTGTGATACTCTCTCTATAGGTAAGCGTTGAATTTTACTGCGATGACTGTAACGACTGATACGCGCGTGACCGGCATCAATCACGGTACGAATACCCGGCACAGTCAAAGAAGTCTCGGCAACATTGGTCGAAAGCACCAGACGTACTTTACCACTGGGCTTGAAAACCCTTTCCTGCTCACTGACACTTAATTTGGAATACAGCGGCAAAATTTCATATTGCTGGCCGAAATGTTTATTTAAAGAATGACTGGTTTCGCGAATATCATGTTCGCCGGTCAAAAAGATAAGCACATCACCGCGCATATCTCGCTGTAACTCTTCAACTGCATCCAATATTGCCAGCTGTAGATCATCACTGGTTTCATCCTCTTCTTCAGCCTGTTCCAAAGGCCGATAGCGAACTTCAACCGGATAAGTACGACCGGATACTTCAATAATCGGTGCATTATTAAAGTGTCTGGAAAAACTTTCAGGATCAATGGTTGCCGAAGTAATAATCAACTTTAAATCCGGCCGCCTCGGTAACAGCCACTTCATATAACCGAGCAGAAAATCGATATTTAAACTGCGTTCGTGCGCCTCATCAATAATAATGGTGTCATACTGATTCAGGTAGGGGTCGTTTTGCGATTCGGCCAGCAAAATACCGTCTGTCATCAATTTGACCAAAGACTGACTGTGTGTTTTATCGGTAAAACGCACCTTAAAGCCCACTGACCTGCCGACCTTCTCACCCAACTCTTCGGCAATCCTGTCTGCTACCGTACGGGCAGCAATTCGGCGCGGCTGAGTATGGCCGATCAAACCGGCTGCCCCGCGCCCGATGGACAAACAAATCTTCGGTAACTGTGTGGTTTTACCCGAGCCCGTTTCACCGCAGACAATAACGACCTGATTATTTTTAATCAGTTCGGCAATCTCATCTTTTTTTCCGGTTACCGGAAGATCAGGAAAATTCAGCGCAGGAATACTGGCTAGCCTTTTATGCCGGTCGGCTATAGACTGTTGAATGCGCTGCTCCAGTTTGTGAAGACTATCAAGTGGATTTTTCCCCTTTTGATAATCCGAACGCAATCTGTCCAGTTGACGTTTAAACCCCTGTCGATCTATGTTTAAACACTGTGAAAGTTGCTGTTGTAATTGCTTGATTTGATGTGAACCGTTCATTAATAAAACACGAACAAAATTTGCTATTATACGTGTAGTGACCAATAAGGTTGAACTTATTCGGCCAGCTAAATAAGTTAAAATTCAGACGGCAATAAAATAATTTACTGACTGTTTAAAATGCCTGTGTTGTTATTCACATTTCCTGTGGATAGATCTGTGCATTAAATGTCTATAGTGTCGCTTAAAGCCCGTTTTTATTGATTTTTTTTCAAATTGACCACTTTTTAGACAATTTAGTTTTTGAACTAAATAATCAATAACTTAGCATTAAGTCAACAGTCATTACCGGGTAATTGAGCGCTGATCTTAAAATCATTGCTATTGCAAAAATATTGTGCATAAGCTGCTGTACGAAAGCATTAAATTACACTATTTTGTATTTAATTTACCTATAATTAATCGATGCAAGCGATAGAATTCCAACAAAAACTTAGTTTCCGTACCGATTACCCCAAGCCAAAAGCACAAGCCGATGAAGCTTTGATTAAAATCAAATTATCCGGTATTTGTTCAACCGATCTTGAAATCGTTAGAGGCTACGCCGGTTTTAAAGGTATTTTAGGCCACGAATTTGTCGGTATAGTCGAAGATACAGGATCGGCAATACACCGACATTGGCTGGGCAAGCGTGTTGTGGGCTCAATTAATATAGGCTGTCAACGTTGCCCAGACTGTTTAAATAACCGAGTCGAACATTGCCTTCAGCGTCAGGTTTTAGGTATTCGTAACAAACAGGGGGCTTTTGCTGACTACATCACCCTGCCGGTGCGTAATCTTTTTCAAGTACCTGATAGCATTACGGATGAATCCGCTGTTTTTACCGAACCATTAGCCGCTGCCTGCCGTATCTTACAACAAATTAAATTATCACCGGAATTGCAAATCGCTGTTCTGGGGGCAGGAAAATTAGGCCTTTTAATCGGTCAAACGCTTGCTATGAATAATGCCAGCATCATCATGCTGGGACGCTCAGAAAAGTCTTTAACCTTGGCAAAAAAATGGCAACTGAGTACTGGTCATATAAATCAGTTTGCCGATAATTATTTCGATTTAGTCGTTGATGCCACAGGCAATCCTCTTGGTTTTGAGCAAGCTTTACGATTAACCAGGCCACAAGGCACTTTAGTATTAAAAAGTACCTTTTCTGAATCCGCCACGGTTGATTTAACGAAACTGGTGGTAGCAGAAATTAATTTACTTGGCTCCCGTTGTGGGCCTTTTGATCAGGCAATCAAACGTCTGCAAACCGATACTGTCCCGGTCGAAACCATGATTGATGGCGTATTTAGATTGGCTGACGCGCTGCCTGCTTTTGAATATGCCAGCCAACCCGGTATTAAAAAAGTATTACTTAAGCCATAAGGAAAAGGATTTACAGCAAAGCCAAATGCCATGATAAATTTTTTGCTGACCCAACGCCTAGGCCTCTGCTATTATTTTTGTTAATTCATAAATAACTAGAATAAAATTATGAACGCACCTGTTGTTATTATTGGTATTGGCGAATTGGCCGGTATTTTCGCCCGGGGATTTTTACGTTGCGGATATCCTGTTTACCCTATTACCCGTAAAATGGATTTAATAGTGGAAAGTCAAAATATACCTGCCCCATGTCTGGTATTGATCACTGTTCAAGAAAATGAACTGCATCCCATCTTAGAAAAGCTACCCGATTGTTGGCGCGATAAAGTCGGTTTATTGCAAAATGAATTACTCCCCAGGGACTGGCAGCTTCATCACATACAAAATCCGACAGTAACCGTAGTCTGGTTTGAAAAAAAACCGGATATGGAGTTAACTAATATTCTCTATACGCCAAGTTATGGCCCTAATGCTGATTTAATAGGTAAAGCTTTAAATGTTTTTAACGTACCCAATGTGATTCTGCAAAATGAGGAAACCTTACTGTATGAATTAACCCGTAAAAGTCTTTATATTCTGACCGTCAATATTTGCGGACTGGTGCAAAACCTTACCGTTGGTGAATTATGGAATCAACACCAGCCCCTTGCAAGACAAGTGGCTGAAGAAGTGATTCATATATTGGAATGGTTAACCGGGCAATCATTAGATCAAGATAAACTAATCGCCGGTATGGTTGATGGCATTAACGACTGCCCACATCGTTACTGCCTGGGCCGGCGAGCTCTAAACAGACTGGAGCGTGCATTAAATTTTGCCAGACAAGCAGGAATCAAGACTCCAAAGTTGACCGATATTTACCAAAACAGCCGCCAACGTGCTTAAACCTTAAATTTACCTTGCTTAAGTAAAGCCTCCATTTCGTCTGCCGGCACTGCCTGACTAAAATAATAGCCTTGAATTTCGTCACATTGCTGGGCTTGCAGATAGTTTAATTGAGTTTCAGTTTCAACCCCTTCGGCAATTACACAAAGCCCTAACTCATGCCCCAAACTGATAATAGCGCTGGTAATGGCGGCATTATTAGCATCATTAGGAATATCCTGGCTAAAAGACCGGTCAATTTTTAACTTATGGATAGGAAAGCGTTTTAAATAACTGAGTGATGAATATCCGGTACCAAAATCGTCAATTGCCAGCTTTACCCCTAAACGCCGAAACTCCCTCAACAGCTTTACATTGAGTTCCGAACAATCCATTAAAATACCTTCAGTCAATTCAAGTTCTAGAAAACAGGCTCTTAATCCAGTCTCAAGCAGGACTTCGTGAACAACTTCAAGAAAATTATGTTGCCTGAATTGCACGGCTGATAAATTAACAGCGACAGGAACAGGTGATAAACCTTTCTCCTGCCAGGCCTTATTCTGTCTGCAAGCCTCCTGTAAAACCCATTTACCCAAAGCGATAATCATTCCGGTTTCTTCCGCCAGCGGGATAAATTTATCGGGTGGTATCAGACCCAGATCCTGATGCGGCCAACGTAATAATGCTTCCATTCCAATAATTTTTCCGCTATCCACATTGACTTGTGGTTGATAATATAATCTAAGGTCCTGATTCTCCATGGCCTTTCGCAAACTACTTTCCAGCGACAACCTCTCCAGTGCCTGCGCACTCATGGCATTGGAATAAAACTCAAAATTATCTCGACCATTCTTTTTGGCATGATACATTGCTGTATCAGAATTTTTCAGCAGCATTTCATAATTGATACCATCGTTCGGGTATATACTGATGCCGACACTGACGGTGATATGCAACTCATATTCTTTGATTTTAAAAACCTTGCGCATCTGAACAATAATTTTTTCAACCAGAGTAATAACATGATTTACATCATGAATATCCGCTATAATTGCAGCAAATTCATCGCCGGATAAGCGTGACACACTGTCGATCTTACGCATACATTCGCTGATCCGCTTCGCCACTTCAACCAACATTTCATCGCCGACACTGTGCCCCAAAGAATCATTAATAATTTTAAAATGATCCAGATCGAAAAATAATACGGCCAGCATCGTCTTTTCTCTGGCAGCCGTTTTGATGGCCTGTTCCAAACGGTCAATAAATAGCCGTCGATTTGGTAATTGAGTCAATGGGTCATAATTAGCCAGAAACTCTATATGTGCTTCAGTCGATTTGGCCTCGCTGATATCACTAAAAATAGCTATATAATGCGAAACCGCATTGTTATGATCATGAACCTGGCTGATCGTCAGCCATTCGGGGAATACTTCACCCGATTTACGCCGATTCCAGATTTCACCTTGCCAATACCCTTTGAGTTTAAGCACATTCCATAATTGTTGATAAAATTCCTTGTCATGCCTGCCTGACTTCAGCATACTTGGGTTTTTACCCAAAACCTCACTGAGTTGATAGCCGGTGATTTCTGAAAAAGCATGATTAACAGAGATAATCTGATTATCCTGATCCGAGATAATAATTGCATCCTTGGAACACTCAAATACCTTTGCTGACAGCCGTAATTTTTCCTCCACTTTTCGCCGCTCCCTGATATCCCTCATCACCACCCAGATTTCCATCGGTTCACCGGTTTCTGAATAACGTAAAATCAGTTGAGCAATAACCGGGATGATTTTTTTATTACTTGCTATCAGCTCCAATTCAAATTCACTGGAAAAACCACGCACCAGCAATTCATTTTTAACATATTGCTTAAATAACCTGATTGACTCGTCAGTCATAATAGAAAAAAAACTGTGTTCCTGCTCGGTCAGCAATGCCAGATTTTGATAGCCAATTAACTGCAAAAAAGCTTCATTACAGTCAACAATTTTTCCCTCCATACACTGACTGACATTATTTTTTTCAATGACCAAGTGATGACAGCCATGATTCGCGTCAGCAACTGAAATTGCAATGTTTGATAATTTAAATAATAGCCGATAGCGTTCATTAACTTCTTTCAACGCACTTTCCGCCCGAATTGACCGGGCACTCTTTTGTAAAGCCTGTTCCAAAATGTCCAATTTAACCGGTTTATTTACATATTGCTGCACATTTAGTTCAATAGCCCGATGAAAATAACGTGGCTCTTCAAAAGCCGTAATAATTACAATAGGTACATGCGGTGAAATTTCTTGAATGTATTCAGACATTTTCAGCCCGTCCATAATGGGCATTAAAATATCGGTTATCACAATACTAGGACTATGTTTCTTAAATGCCTCCAGACCTTTCTTACCGTTAGCCGCAGTGAATACTTTTTGGCATCTGCGCTGGAGAAAAGTCTTCAATTGATCGCGAACCTCATCCTCATCCTCAACATATAGTACAGAGAGTGTCTTTAAGTAAGCTAAATCAGCATCGATATTGTCCTTTAATATATTCATCTTACCCAGCCCAAATTATGATCATTAAACGTTCTTTTCATAAGTTTTATTTTCCGATAGAGATGGTGCAACAATGGTAAACTCAGCACCCTGACCTTTGTTTGCCGCCTCTATATGTCCATTAAGGCTGGATTCAACAATCATTTTTGACATATACAGTCCTATCCCCATACCGCCTTCTTTAGTTGAAAAATAAGGTTCAAAAATATGTTCCAAGACGTCCGCTTCAATTCCACCGCCGTTATCCTGTACGGTTAAATAACTGTTACCCTGGTGAACGCTTAAACTCACCTCAATAACGCCTTTATCCACCTGATTTGCCAATATAGCCTCTTTGGCATTAGTCAGTAAATTAAGAACCACTTGCGCATATTCGTTAAGAATACCGTAAAGTTCAATATCATATGGGATTTTGACATTAATGATAATGCCGTGCATATTAAAACTGGCACTGACCAGATCTATAGAATCTTGCACTGCTTCCTGGAGGCTGAACACTTCACGCGGTTTTTGCGGGCTAAAAAAATCCCTGAAATCAGTAATGGTATTTGACATTTTATCGATATACAAAAATCCACTATCTATCAGCTGATCAAAATACTCCGGAGTTAATTCATTATATTTTTTTGCATCCCGTAAATTACCTAACATTAAATTTAATGCATTTAACGGTTGCCGCCATTGGTGTGCAATATTGTTGATCATCTCGCCCATCGTCGCCAGCTTGGACTGCTGGATCAGTAAATGATCTTTTTCTCTGTTTTTTGTAGTTTCCTCAGCCACTCTAAGTTCAAGATCAGTATTCATCTGACCGATCTTATAAATCAACCGGGCATTTTCCATAGAAATAGCCATCTGTAAACTTAGCAGTTCTATCATTCTGACCTTGCCTGGTGTAAACACATTGGGAGCCAAGCGGTTTTCCAGATACAACACGCCAATCAAATCGGTTTGACGTTTAATCGGTACACAAAATAATGATCGAATTTTAAACGCCTGGACTTCAGGCAAATGACTAAACATCTCAGATTCCAACGCATCGGATAACACCACAATTTCACCGGTTCGAGTCACATAATGCACAATTCCCAAACAAATACCGGAAAGTTCATCAACCGGAACAACAGTTAATTGGGTTGATTCTTTTTTATCAATATGATTTTCCGCCACACACTGCAAGTTATCATCAGATTTCTGTAATAACACACCAAATTGTGCTCCCGAACATTCCAGCACAACAGTCATAATCTTTGACAACAACTGTGCCTGATCAATTTCAGCCGACAATGCCAATGACGACTTAATCAAATAATCTACATTCAAATCCGGAAAAGCCTGTTTCTCTTCAAGCGGCAATATACTCTCAGGCTCAATAAACAGGTGTGTATCTTTAAATAAATCAGGGTATCTTTCCAATAACTGTATTTCTTTACCCTTGCAGACACATTTTCTATATAACCTAACGGCTTCATCTAGATAACTATGCGAGCTAACCCAGTTTTTCTCCAGCAACCATTCGGCAAACAGTTCGTGAATAAAACCATCTAAAAAAATATATCCGTGTGTACGGGCACATTCAATCGCATGTAAATACTTCATAAATGTCGTAGCCGGCTCATCAAAACAACGACTCCATTCTGCCTGACACAGTGCCAAATAAGGTTTAAGCAAAGGCCCCAGTTCAGCCCAGATTTCTACTTGTCGCAACATAGGTTTTAATCTTTCGATTAATTCGGCTTTATTCTTATGAGTACTTTGCTGCAAACGAAGCGCATTTAGAATTTGAAACACATACCATTGGCGTTTTAAAACGTTATCAGTCATGCCGGTCAAAAAACGCTGAACTGTCTGTAAACAATGCTCGGCTTCATCAAATCGTCCATAATAATAATGACTGGCTCCTAACAGGACAAAATAGCTGCCGGCCGAAGCCACATGATTCATGCTTTCCCATAGAGCCAATTTTTCGTTCATATCAATTATTGGATTAAACGCATTTTTCATTGGTTCAACCCAACCAGCCTGCACCGCTTCAGCCAGACCGACAGAAAAAGTCAATTGATTTTTTAGTGAAAATTCAAGGCATTGTTCGGCAACTTCAGCTATCAACGTAAAATCCGCCCCTTCAACCTGCAGATTCCACATCATGGGGCCATAAGAAAGGCCGGCATTATACAAATCACCACAGTTTTTGCCGCATTGAATGCCTTTACGACAATAGTCAACTATCTCTCTGGGATGACTCCTTGAGTGCATATTACACCAGACAATACCATTCATACCGCGTGTGGCTCCAAAGGTATCTGGATAATGCGCACATAAATCATGCGCTAAATCCTGATAACGAAAAGCCATATCAAACTTTCCCTGTTCGCCTAAATTAAGCCCCATAATTGAAAAAGAGTAGATTACCGACTCGTCCATACCGCCTTGCAGACAATGAATGGTTGATTGGGCAGCCGATAAGTAAAGTTGTGGAACCAGACCCGACATATACAGATCCGGAATCAACTCGCTGTAAAAAACCAGCTCAATCTTACTTTTTCTATCTTCGGTAAACGGCATATGTAAGATTTTGTCCCAAACATCGCCATATTGCTCATGAATGGATTTCATCAGGCTGTCAAGCCTCTGTTTTGCCACTTCATCATCATCCGGAATCGCTTTATCAAAATAAGCCAAACCTTTATTAGCCGAATCGATGGCTTTAATGAAATTACCGATCGAGGATAAAGATGTAGTCTGCTCAGCCAAGGCTTCCGCCCTATCCAGATCATCCGCCGCACGTTTAAGTAAAATAGTCAGCAATATTTCCGATTGTTCATAACGTCCGCACATCAGTTCAGTCTTGGCTAATTTCTGATGCAGACGAAACATCAACTGATAATTTTCTACCCAATCCTGTTCGGATAGAGACTCCAGCCCGATTCGATAATATTCATTGGCGGCTTGCGTGGCTAATGCATTAATCGCTTTATTACCGGCATATAAATTGATCGTTGCCAACTGTAAAGTCTGTTGTTGACTTATTTTGGCCGGCCGCCCCAAATTAAGATGAGCGGCAATAGTAAATAACTTATCCTGCTTCTCCAGATCTGCATTTATTTCAGTATGTCCCAGCAAATGCCAGGCTACCCGCCAATGAATCTGGCGCCGCTGTTCGGATTTAATCAAGCGTAATACCGCTTCCTGTACACGATCATGAACAAATTGAAATTCGGTTTTGCTTTCGATTAACAAACCTAAGGTTAAGACGGGTTTTAAATATTCAAACAATTCACGTAATTCAATATCATAAATCAGCGCAACATCTTCCGCTGAAAAACGATTTCCCATACAGGCGCATATCTTTATTATTTCCAGGGTTACGCTATCTAACCGCTGTACTTTAAAACCAAACATATCCACGACTGTGGTAGGCATATTGGATTGATGAATTTTGTTCATATCCCAGGTCCACTGACCTTGCTCACTGAACATTAGCAATTGTTCATTATGTAACCAGGACAGACTTTCACTGACAAAGAGCGGATTACCTTCTGTCAACTCGGCCAGAAAAGCGGCCAGCTGTCGGGTCTGCGGAAGCGGCAAATCCAGAATATAGGCAACCATTTCATGACAAGCCTGTATTTCTAAAGAACCTATGCGCTGTTCATGTAAGGCCTGCTTACTTTGTTTAATCTCATGCAATAAAAAAACCAGAGGGTGAGAATGATCAACTTCATTATGCCTATAGGCGCCAATGAAAAACAGGTTAGGATAGTCCTCGGCATTGGCAAACAAATGCTGTAGAAAATCAAATGTTGCACTGTCGCACCATTGCAAATCATCAATAAACAAGACCAACGGATTATTTTTCCGGCTTAAACTTCCCAAAAAAGCACCAAAGATATTATTGAACCTGTTTCTTGCTTCAACCGGTGGCAAAACAGCGACATCCGGTTGCTCACCCAATAATACCGTTAATTCAGGTATGACATCTGTCACCACTTTTGCCTGCTTCCCCAAGGCGTCAAGAAGCTGCTCTTTCCATTCAAACACCCGCTCATCGCTTTCAGTTAAAAAAGTCCTGATCAAATTTCGTAACGCCTGAATTAATGAACTGTAAGGTATATTTTTTTGGTATTGATCAAACTTACCCGAAGTAAAATAGCCTTTATTTGCCACTAAAGGCTGTTGTAATTCCTGAATCAGCCGGGTTTTACCAATGCCGGGCAAACCGGAAATAAAAACGGAATGAAAACCTCGCCCGTCGATTACTCTTTTATACTGCTGCAAGACCAGTTTGGCTTCACTTTCCCTGCCCACCATTTTTGAAATAAAAATAACTCTTCGGGTATGATCCCTCAAACCCAGAAAGAAAGTTTTTAACTTTCCAGTTTTTTCATATTCATCCCGGCATTGGCGTAGATCAGCATATAAACCGGTACCAGTCTGATAGCGTTTTTCCGGCTCCTTTAAACACATTTTGGTAATAATTTCACTCACCATAGCGGGCACTTTAGAATTAATCTGATGCACCGGCGGAGCCTCTTCTGCCAAATGCGAATGAATCAGTTCCAGAGGATCGGTACTGGTAAATGGTAAACGTTGGCTTAATAACTGATAAAAAACAATACCTAATGAGTAGATATCCGTCGAAAAATCGACCCTGTGGTTTATGCGTCCGGTTTGTTCAGGAGAGATATATGCCAAAGTGTTTTCAACAAAATCCTTATCATAAATAAAATGACTGATTTCTTGAATGTCAATCGGATTTAAAAAATCCACCAGTCGAATGGTATTCGTTTCCGGCTGTATCAAAATATTGTTGGGCTTAATACTGGCATGAATAATCCCGGCCTCATGTACGGCATTAACCGCTAAAGCCAATTCTTCAGCAATAGAGAAAAACTGTTCAAGTGAAATTTTCCGGGTTTCGTTACGCATAAAATCAATCAGCGGTTTTCCCGGAAAGAAATCACGTACAATAAATTGGACATGATTAAAACAATCGAAACTAATTGGGCTGATAACCCGTGGATCATGTATGATCTTTAAACGTTCGACTTTTTGCCTGAGATAGCGTTGCTGGCTTTCACTGTTAATCGGGCGAGTAAGAAACTTAAGGGTATAAAACTTATCTGCATTATCTTTTTTAACCGCTTTAAACACAGTCGCGTTGAAACTTTCACCTATTTGCTCAAGCAGATTATAAAAAGGAACGGACAGCGGATTGATTTCCATTAGAAGACCTCAGGTTCAGTTAAATAGAATAATTTCACTCTGATTTTTTCTCATCACATTAAACAGATTAGACCTAATAAAACAAATCAACTATCCTTAGTTTTATATTAAAGGAAATCTATCGCAAAATCCGATGTCTTATTTCCCTAAACCAGTAATTCTGATTTTTTTTAATTCCCTTATTTTACTGAGCTGTACACCCCAAATTTATCCCCCGCACAGCGCAATTTTTTCTGGCCAGATTCTGGAAACCAGCTTTATTACACAGGATAAAATGAAACTGCCATTAAAAAAATGGCAACCGAAACAGCCTACACCCAAAGCGATAATCATTGCTCTGCATGGCTTTAATGATTACAGCAATTTCTTTCAGCAACCGGGCAATTATTTTAGTCAGTATAATATACTTTCATATGCTTATGACCAGCGTGGCTTTGGCGGCAGCCCCAATATCGGGTTATGGGCAGGGGTTGATACCTACAGCCGGGATTTAAAATTATTTATTAACCTGATTAAACATTTACACCCACAACAACCCATTTTTTTATTGGGTGAAAGCATGGGGGCTGCGGTCATTATTAATGCGGCTATAGATAAAGACATGCCACAAGTGAACGGCATTATATTATCCGCTCCGGCTATTTGGGGGCGCGCCACTATGCCCTGGTATCAGACCTCATTATTGTGGCTTCTGTCCCATACATTTCCCTGGATGACTTTAACAGGTGAAGGGCTGGAAATCATGCCGTCAGACAATATTGAAATGCTTAAGGCTTTAGCCAACGACCCTCTGGTGATAAAAGAAACCCGCGTTGAAACCCTGTTCGGATTAGTCAATTTAATGGACAAAGCCTTTGACAATGCGTCTTTATTAACCAATAAGGCTTTATTGTTATACGGTGAAAAAGACGAAATTATTCCCAAAGAGCCCACATTGCAATTTTTACAGGCTCTCCCCAAGCAGAATAAACACATCGTTTTCTATGACAATGGATATCACATGTTACTGCGTGATTTGCAGGCCACTGTATTGTGGAATGATGTAAAAAGCTGGATTCTTAATGACCCGACTGTTTTACCTTCACAGCCTGAAATCTATCCAAGCGATAAATAAAACCTAATTCATCCTGTAAGCATTAACTTATATTAAACATTAAAAAACCTTAATAACTAAAAGTTTTATTTCCGTTTTTTTTTTGTTATAAAGAATAAACTTACGCTACATTTTTACCTTAAAACAACCATGTTTGAATACCGTGATACGCTTGAAGATTTAAACAAAGCACTCCCCTTGCATCAGAAACTTGTTTGCACTCATAAAGCGATCTCCGAACACTATGGCTATATCGATCGTATATCAGCTGCTCTGTATGATCCTGATACGGATACTGTAAAAACCTTTATCCATAGTAGCGGCGACCATAATCCATTGAGCAATTACAGTACCTCTCTCAGTCAAGCACCGTCTCTAAAAAAAATCATCGAAAAAGGTCAGCCTAGAGTTGTTAAAGATATGCAGATATTTGCCAACGGAGAACATGAACATACTCAAAAAATCAAACAACAAAATTATGCCTCCAGTTATACCCTGCCGATGTTTATCGACAACAACTTTTTTGGCTTTTTATTTTTCAACTCATTTCAACCAGCGCCTTTTGACAAATCATCTTTACATTATTTAGATGTTATCGGGCATTTATTATCTCTGATCATTAGTCACGACCTGGTTCAAATGAAAAATATTCTTGCCTCGGTTAAAACGGCAAAGCATATTATGCAACATCGCGATGATGAAACCGCTACTCACCTTGTCCGTATGGCACATTTCAGCCAATTGATTGCCACTGAAATAGCAGAAAAACATAACCTGACTGATGAATTTATTGAACAGTTATTTTTATTCGCACCACTGCACGATCTTGGCAAAATCGGAACGCCCGATGAAATTCTGTTAAAGCCCGGAAAGTTAAGCCGTGATGAATTTGAAATCATGAAACAACATACCACCATCGGACGGGATATTATTGATAATATGTTGGAGAACTTCAATTTCCAAACAAACTCTTCATTGACCATACTGCGCAATATTGCCGAACTACACCATGAAGCGATCAATGGCAAAGGCTATCCTTATGGTTTACAAGCAAACGAAATTCCGATTGAAGCCAGGATTATTTCTGTTGCTGACGTATTTGATGCGTTGACATCTAAAAGGCCTTATAAAGAAGCCTGGAGCAATGAAGAGGCTTTTAAGGTATTAAAGTCTTTAGCGGTGGTTAAGCTGGATGAGGACTGTGTAAAGGCCTTGATTAACAATGAAGAAAAAGTTCTGGAAATTCAGGAAAAATTCTTACAAATGGAATTTTAAGTTACAGACTTATCCCCACAAAACACTGTCCAAAGTTAGACTAGTTTCTCCTATCCCCTTGTACTCTTTATTAAGAGTCGATAAAATGCTTCTTGCTTAAACACCTGCTTAAGAAAAAAATAAAATGAGAACACAAACCAAATGTACCATCAGCCTTGTTGGCTTGTTTATCATTGAACTTTTTCCTATACCTTTTTCAGCTATCTACGCTTTTTATGTAATTAGAAAGCGCCCTGGTTGGGTGCCCGGTGTCGTCGAAAGACTTTATCAGGATAAACCTCTAAAAGCAGGGGAAATCATTGAAGATCCGATTCCAACCGGGCACGATTATTTATCCACTCGTAGCCGATGCACAATTGTTTTAATCAGCATGTTCCTGGTGGATGTAATCGTTCCTCTCATTATCCCAACCGGAATCTATATTGTCAGAAGACGGCCAAAATGGTTTAAGAATACAGTTAACCGCCTTTATGCCGACCAGATTACCCATACTGCCGATCATCCAATCAACGAAGAGTTACCGGAGATTATGGAAATGATGGAGAAAAAATTACTGGAGCTTGAGCAACAAAATCTGAAATTTGCAAAATCCATGCATATCAAATAAAGGCGAGTGACCTCGCCTTGATAACATCAAGCCGTTGAAGCTTCTCCATGTTCATCTTCCTGATGCTCAACCGTCCAAAGTTTTTCCAACTGATAAAACTCGCGCGCCTGAGTCGTCATAATATGAACAATCACATCACCCAGATCAAGTAACACCCAGTCTGAACCCTCACCACCTTCTACCCCCAGTGGTTTAAATCCTGCTTCCTTTACGGCAACATTGACATATTCAGCTAACGATTTAATATGTCGGTCAGAAGTACCGGTTGCCAATACCATATAGTCGGTAATACTGGTTTTACCCTGAACATCAATGGTTAAAATTTCTTGTCCCTTACGTTCGTCTAGAACGGTTTGAACAATACTTAATAATTTATCTGTCTGCATTCAATTTCCTGAATTTATATATCTTTCGAAATGTATAATGAATTTTTTTGTATATATTCAATCACCCTGTCGGGCAATAAAAAACCGGGGTCTTTTGCCTCAGCAATTATTTGCCTGATCTGTGTTGCTGAAATATCCAACTGAGTAACGGTCTGAAAAAACAGTAAGCCGGATGCTTGCCGTCTTAAAAACTGACGATCATCCACCCGACGCTGTTTAAAAAAACCTTCCAGTTTTTGCTGATCAAATCCTGGGCGCGTCATTACCACCACATGCGCATAATCAAACAATTGTTGCCAACGATGCCAACCGGTCAAATGTTTAAAAGCATCCGTACCAATAAACAATAACAATGCCTGCTGTTCAATTTCCGCCCGGATTGATTTTAACGTATCGACCATATAGGAAGGTCCGGATCGATCAAGTTCTCGTCTATCGACACAAAAACCGTCCCGCTCCAATAACGCCAGTTCAAGCATTCGCAAGCGGTGCTCTGCGCCTGTTTGCGGCTGTTCTCTATGGGCAGGTCGGGCGCAAGGAATAAATCTCAGTTCATCAAGCGAGAAAACCTGCTTAACTTCCAGCGCAGTTCTTAAATGTCCATAATGAACCGGATCAAATGTACCTCCGTATACACCAATCATTTACTGACGTATATGACCATCACCTAACACAATATATTTTAATGTGGTCAAACCATGCAAACCAACCGGTCCTCTGGCATGAAGCTTATCGGTACTAATACCAATTTCAGCCCCCAGTCCATATTCAAAGCCATCGGCAAAACGTGTCGAAGCATTGACCATAACCGAGCTGGAGTCGACTTCTCTTAAAAAACGTCTCGCCAGGGTATAATCCTCGGTTACAATTGATTCAGTATGTCCCGAGCTGAATTTATTAATATGCGTTATGGCATGATCAATATCATCTACAATTTTAATTGATAATATCGGCGCCAAATACTCCGTAGACCAGTCTTCATCAGTAGCTCGTTTACACTCGGGCAATAGCGAACATGTTTTTAAACATCCGCGTAACTCCACACCTTCCTGTTGATATTTTGCTGCTAAAACGGGTAAAACCTTAGTCGCAATACCTTCCGCGATCAATAGAGTCTCCATCGCATTACAAACACCATAACGGTGTGTTTTAGCATTAAATGCAATTTTGACTGCTTTTTCAATATCAGCTTTATCATCTATATAAACATGACAAATACCATCCAGGTGTTTGATAACGGGAATAGTCGCCTCTTTTGAAATACGCTCAATTAGGCTCTTTCCTCCCCGTGGTACAATTACATCAACATAATCTGACAACGTAATCAATTCACCAACTGCCGCCCGATCGGTGGTTTCAATCACTTGAACAGCCTGCTCGGGCAAACCGGCAGCAATCAAACCACGACTGATACAGGAGGCGATCGCCTGATTGGAGTGAATAGCTTCAGAACCACCTCGCAAAATACAGGCATTGCCGGATTTTAAACATAGCGCCGCTGCATCGACTGTTACATTGGGTCTGGATTCATAAATAATACCAATCACGCCCAAAGGCACACGCATTTGCCCAACTTGAATGCCACTTGGACGATAACTCAGATTTGTTATTTCACCGACAGGGTCAGGTAATGCTGCAACCTGTTTAAGTCCCTCTACCATGCTGTCAATTCGAGCCGGCGTTAATTCCAGTCGATCCAATAAAGCCGCGTCCAGGCCATTTTGTTTACCGGCATCAAGATCTCTTTGGTTCTCCAGACGCAAAAAATCATGATTCTTGGTAATTTCTTCCGCTATCTTGGTAAGTGCCAGATTTTTTTTACCTGAATCTGCACGACTGACCTCCCTGCCAGCAGCTTTGGCCTGCTCGCCAAGAGTATTCATATATGCTTGTATATCCACAAATTTCTCACAAAGCCCATGCAATAATCAGCGCATATTATATATTTTAAGGACTTTGTTTAATAGCTCTTTAAAAGGCAAACCGAACGAAACAATTATATTATTACCAATAAGCCATAAAATGGCCTGCACCACTCACTAAATTTAAACACATATTATCTTTTTTACATGTTTGCCTACATCGCAGAACTTGGCAATCCCCATACCATATGCCTAAAACATGAATCAATCAGCAGCAAGCGCGCCACTATTTCTGCGAAAGCTTGTTTTGGGCATCCGAGCCCAATCAAGCGGCAGAAATTACGCGGCAATT
>JBNLBS010000015.1:0-95056 GCA_050303415.1 Methylococcaceae bacterium
CGGATGAAAACGAATGCCGTCAAATGCTGACTACCGGTTATCATTATCCAGGGCCGGCTTCGGTGCGTTATCCGCGTGGTAAAGGCCCGGGTGCCCAAGTGGAAGAAAACCTGGATGCCATGGAAATCGGCAAGGCGGAAATACGCCATAAAGGCAGTCGTATTGCCTTTTTAGCATTCGGCAGCATGGTCACCCCGGCGGTTGAGGCAGGTAAAAAGCTTGGCGCCACGGTAGTCAATATGCGCTTTATCAAACCGTTGGATGAAGCCATGGTGCTGGAAATCGCCAAAACCCATGATGTCATTATCACGGTGGAAGAAAATGTGGTGGCCGGCGGCGCAGGCAGTGCGGTCAATGAATACCTGCAGGCACAACAAATCCTGATGCCGGTGTTAAATATCGGTATCCCGGATGAATTTATCGAACAGGGTACCCGGGAAGAACTGCTGGCCTTATGTGGCCTGGATACCGCCGGCATTATCGCCAGTACCGAACGATTTTGTGCTTAAGTATTTTATAAATATTGTCGAGGTTTACTCTTGCCAACCCGACAAATACATGCGTTTTATAAAATGAACATAGGTTTGCTAAACAAAAAGTAGTTTAATTTCTGAAAAAATCATTGTATTGTTCTGCTGTCTTTTCAAAAACACAGGGGGTAAAGCATGTCTGAATTTAGAAAATATCGTTGCAAAGAATGTGAACACGTCTATGACGAAGCAAAAGGCGACCCGGATAGTGGTATTGCACCGGGCACTTTATGGGAAGATATTCCAGAAAATTGGGCCTGCCCTATTTGTGGCGCACCCAAAAATTTTTTTGAATTAATCGAATAAGCCGGACTGGCAACTATAACTTAGTTGCCAGCTTTTAATAGCCGGCTGGCAAATTGTTGCATTTTGGAGATAATCAAATAATGCCTCAGCCAATTGCCTGACTATCAAACTTTTTGTTTAAATTTGTACAGACAAAGCATACTGATAGGCCTCTGGAAAATCGATCAACGCCACTTGTTTGGATTTTTGCATTTCTACAAACAAACCATACTGAACCTGATATTTCATCTTTCCAATGGCTAAAGGTCCAATACTGTTGAATGAACATTTTTCCAACCCAACAGGCTTATTCAAATCTTCCATACCGATTCCATTAATGCCACTGGGAGGAACTGCATTGGTGTCTGCCGCTAATATTAATTTGCTTGCATGCGACAACTCCAAGGAATCTAAAATTCTTACCCCGGCTCTGGCAGCACACACTACAATTTCCACATCCTGAAGGGCTTCAATTTTTTCCGGTTGAGTCAAAGCGGATACCCAATCCACATCCACCTGATATCTTTCACAAAAACGAATAGCAATATTTTGATCATCATCCGCAGTCAATTTACACAAACGCGTTTGCGCACCCTGCTGGGCGGCCAATACCGCCGTGGACAGGCCGACCGGCCCCGTACCGAATACAGCAATTTTGCGACCTTTAAGACCTCTGCCATGCGTTTCCATCAAAGCTTTTTCGATCAGCGAGACAACACTGGCGGAAGTGGTATAAGCGCCATTTGGATCGGCAAAGACCCCCACCTGAAAGTCACCCACCATCGCATTTTTTGCATGCTGAAACATATCAGCAGCAAGATGCACGTCCCGACCTCCAATAAAAATACCGGTATCGTTAAAGCGTTTTGGCGGACGGGCAAAAATTGCATCCTGAACCATGTCTGCAACCTGCCCGGGTTTTATATTGGTAAAAGGAAGAATATGCGTATAACCGGTATCAGCGGCAATAGTCACATCAAATGGACTAATATTATCTGTAGGAGTAAAGATATAAAGAATTCTAACTGACATTTAATAAGCGTCCTTAATTGATTGCCAAACAATAATTTATCAGGCCACATTATTTGGCCTTTAATAATAACCTTAAATTTTATATCAAATAACGCATCCTTACTAGCAATCAAACAAAGCCGACTGTATACCCAAACAAAGAGGAGAACTCAAAAAATAATCTAATAATATCGTTTTCCTTTTCTTCCACTGCTTCAGGCAGTGCAATTTGATGCCCTTCTCAACAACTTTTTTACAAATCTTTAAAACATAATACCTTTAAGCCTTTATTTTCAGCTTCCAGATAAACCTCCGGAGGATGAATTTCCACCACCAGTTTATAATTTGGTGCCGATTGAGCCATATGTTCAATTAAGAAAGACCGACCTAATTCAGGTGCATTTAAGCACAATATCAACATAGCTTTTGGCGCCATAAACTCATCGAGTCGACGAATTATTTTAGGATAATCCCGGGCAATATCGACACTACCCTTTTGAAAAGTGGGTGGATCACAAATCAAAAGATCAAACGGCCCACGTTTTTTTATCCGGCCAAAGGATTTAAAAATATTAAGCTTTTCAAAACTTACTCGATCAAGTGATTGCTGATTTAAGCGATGGTTTTCGCGCCCTATATTAAGAGCCGCACTGCTCATATCAACATTTAAAACGGATGCAGCATCACCGGCAACTGCTGCAACAGAAAAACCACAAGTATAAGCAAATAAATTTAACACGCGCTTGTTTTGACTATGTACCTGAACCCAGCGTCGACCATTTCGCATATCCAAAAACAAGCCTGTATTTCTGGTCTGCCCCAGGGTGATATTAAATTGTAAATTATCTTCCTGTATAGCAAACTGCTGAATCGTTTCGCCACAAATAACGTCTACTGGCCCTGATAATTCATAACGATGTTGCAGCTGTATACTTTTACAACAGGGGAATTCTGCCAGCAAATCATGGGCAAAAGACATAACCTCAACCATAGGCTCCGGCGCATACAAAGTAATCAATAAAACTGGCGGCAACCAATCTATAGTTACATGATGTAAGCCTTTATAGGCATGACCTCGACCATGAAACAGCCTTTGTGCCTGCAAAATATCTTCGGGTGTCTGGGGTAATTTAAGGTATTTGGGAAGTTGAGAAAATGCTGACAAGATATCGTACTTCATTTTATAAAAACCAATCAGTATATCTTAGTTTACATAGTATTATTTTTCAGTCATCAATCAGTCAGAAAGATAACATGTTACACCGAGCTGAATTATGTTAGGGTAGCCCGATTAAATACGGGATAGAACAATGATAAAAAATGACTTTCCAGCTTTAGCTTTACTTATTTTATTTGCCTTGACCCTACCAGCTATTACCTGGGCTCTGCCAGCCAATCAAAACCGACTCCAGATACAAACCGGTACCAGTAAAAGAAGCGGCGAAACTGCATTTTCAACGCTGGTTTCATGGAGAAAAGGCGATGCCAATGCCCATCGCGCCAATGGTTTGATTTTTATTAACGGCTTTAAAACAACAAAACCTACTTCAGATATTGAGGTGGCACGAAAAATAGCCAAAGGCCTCAATGCCAGTATTAATTATGAAGCGCCAGTCGATCGAGGAGCGATAGCCAAATCAACCAAAGACAAAGCCGAATATTTAGTTAGCAACAAAACCGGTTTCGCTTTAACCCATATCACTGTACGAGACTACAGCAATCAACAGCTTCGCTACAGTATTCCGGATAAAAACTTTAGTGCGGCGTCAGTCGATGCAGCCATAGACTTTGTCTATTCAGCAGATGTTGAATATGTCGAAGGATTTTCCGCAATTGGCAAAAGAAAAACTGCCGGTGGTGAGATCAGTGTTGTTATCGATAATACCCCCCCTATCCAAATAAAAACTGACGGTAAATCGACCGAACAAATTGAAAAAGAACTCGCTCAGGCATTAGGCTCCAAAGCCCAATTTTCATCCTCCCCCATCTACCCTAATTTTGTTGAACTTAACTCAAGAAACTATAAAGAATTTGACGGCGGCGAAGTTCAATTACCTAATCTAAATGCCAGCTCCATCACTATTGATGTAAATGATTCCGGCTTGGGTGTATTAACCAAGTTTCATTACCCGGATGTCAACAAACCAACCGATGTGGCCAGTAATGCACCCTACATATTTGGCTTTTTGATCGCAGGTGTTTTGGCTTTTATTTTTTACACTACAAAAATAAAGCCGGGCAAAGGACTTACACAGGCTTAAATATTAATTTGTAAATTAAATTAAGTTATTGAAAAGGAAATAAGTTAATAATTTAAGCCACATTAATCTATTAAAAATTAACAAATAGAGTTGACGAATCAAACTGAAATCGCTATCATAGTCAGCTCTTTAAGGGTGGTTGTTTAGCCATACAAGCCCAAGAGAATTTGTCGGGGTATAGCGCAGTTTGGTAGCGCGCCTGCTTTGGGAGCAGGATGTCGGGGGTTCGAATCCCTCTACCCCGACCAAGATAATGCGCTTGTAGCTCAGCTGGATAGAGCATCGGCCTTCTAAGCCGAGGGTCGCAGGTTCGAATCCTGCCAAGCGTGCCATCTTCCCAAAAGTCTCCATATTATGGTGAGCGTAGCTCAGTTGGTAGAGCCCCGGATTGTGATTCCGGTTGTCGTGGGTTCGAGCCCCATCGTTCACCCCAATATTCAAAAATTTCCTTCAATAAAATTTTGAGAGCTTTAAGCTTTATTTTTATCAATCAGTGTTAATTTGTAGCCCCAGACATTTCCAGTAAACTTTGTTAAACGAACATTTCTCGAACCAATACCAAATTAAAACACATCATGAGCAGGACTAAACATAACTGCTTAGATCGGCTGCAAATGGTTTATTTTTCCGTACATTGTTTATACATTCTGATTCGTTTATAAAAATTTGTTTATATCCCTCTCTTTTCTACTCTATAATCAACCTTTTGAATGATAGGGTATTAAGGTCGAATACATGAAAATTTACGAATTATCATTTGCCACAATAAAGATACTTCGTAATGATATTGCTGAGGTAATCGTTCATCAAGGAATAGAGATGGATAAGGCTATGATTGATGAATACCATAATTTTTTGCTTTCTCATATGACAGTGCCTTTTTCACTACTCATTACCAAGGTTAATTCTTATTCATATGATGCTGAAGCGCAAGAAAACCTGGCCACATTAAAAGAGATAAATGCTATGGCTGTGGTTTCCTATAGCCATACCACAAAGATTATTACTGAAGATTTGGCAACTTTTCCGAGAAAGGTTGAATGGAATCTAAAAATTTTTTCATCCCGGGCAGAAGGTTTAGAGTGGTTAATCCAGCAACAAGCCGCTGTGCAAACTGATTCAAAAAATTCGGACAACTCGTTACAAAGTAAAAATCAAACCGATAAAAAGTTTCTAACTTACTAAATTAAGTACATGGTTTCAGTTAGAAATAATTTTATCCCGCTGCAAATTTTTCCTTTACTTTGGCATTTTACTCTTCGAGCAAGTTAGCCCGGATATTTTATATACCGGTAATAAAGTTCTTTGCAATTAAAAATTCAATAGCTCAATACACAAATTAAGGCATTTCGGATAATTCAGTTTACATCTAAATAATTTTCTGAAAATGCAAGTAAGCCCGCCATTTTCAACGAATTTTCTTAAAATGATTGATCAAGCCGTTGGTTGAGCTGTCATGTATATTCACTGGCTGGTTATCTTGCAATTCCGGATAAATCACTCCTGCCAGAACTTTACCAAGTTCCACTCCCATCTGGTCAAATGAATTTATATCCCAAATCGCCCCTTGAACAAAAACCTTATGTTCATACAAAGCGATCAATGAACCCAGCGTTTCTGGTGACAATTTCTTAAATAAAAACGAATTGGTAGGAATGTTACCGGGGAAGACTTTGGCATTAATTAACGCATCATCATGCTCGGCCCCATTCAGTTCACATAGTATTTGTTGTGCCGATTTACCCTGCATTAAGGCCTGAGGTTGAGCCAAGAAATTTGAGATCAACATATTATGATGATCCGGCAAGTCATGATAACTGGTTGCAGGCGCCAGAAAATCACAGGGAACCAGTTTTGTACCCTGATGTATAAGTTGATAGAAAGCATGCTGTCCATTAGTGCCGGTTTGCCCCCAGATAATGGGCCCGGTTTGGTAGTCAACCGACTGGCCATGAATATCAACACTTTTGCCATTACTTTCCATATCCCCCTGTTGCATAAAGGCGGGAAAATAACGCAGATAATGACCATAAGGTAAAATAGCGTGAGTTTCGGCTTGAAAAAAATTGTTATACCAAATACCCAGCAAAGCCATAATAATGGGAATATTCTGTTCGAATGGTGTCAGCCTGAAATGCTCATCAATTTGATACGCACCATCCAATAAAGCTTCAAAATTTTTCATACCGATTGTCAACGGAATAGACAAGCCGATAGCTGACCAAAGTGAAAACCGCCCGCCTACCCAGTCCCAAAATTCAAAGATATTATTGGCATCAATACCAAATTCAACGACCTTTTTCTTATTGGTAGAAATCGCGACGAAATGGTTATTAACTGCACGCATATCCGAGAATTTATTTAACAACCAAGACCGGGCCGACAGAGCGTTAGTCATAGTCTCTTGGGTTGTAAAAGTTTTCGATGCAATTAAAAAAAGTGTCGTTTCCGGGTTCAATTTACCCAGTGTATTGAGCAAATCTGCCTGAGCGACATTGGAAACGAAGTGTGTCTGAATATCACCTACTGCATAAGGTTGTAGGGCTCTTACCACCATTTTAGGGCCTAAATCGGAACCCCCAATACCGATGTTGACCACATCGGTAATCTTTTTACCGGTATAACCTAACCAACGACCGGTGTGAATTGCCTGACAAAAATCACGCATTTTGTCCAAGACGCGATTTACGTCAACCATAACGTCGCGACCATCGACCATAATCGGCCTGTTGCTTCGGTTTCTTAACGCAACATGTAACACCGCCCTATGTTCTGTTTGATTGATTTTTTCACCGATAAACATTGCTTCAATTTTATCAGCCAGTTTTTGCTGCCGGGCCAGCTCAAACAATAATGGCAATGTCTTTTTAGTGATTCTGTTTTTCGAAAAATCAAAAAGGATATCTTTAAAATATATTGAGTACCTGTCAAAACGGCAAGGGTCCTGCTCAAACATATCGCGCATTTGCAGGCCAGCGATATCTCTATAATGTTCTTGCAGCTGATGCCAAACGGCTGAATCAGTTAATGACGACATTTATACCCCCGGAGGGTTGGTGTGACTATAAAGTGTAATGATTCTCACCCGGTTAAACAATAAAAAACAGTTTCAATGACACAAATAAAACGATAATCAGGTTAATCCGTCTCACTGTCCTTAGGTAGAGCGGTCTGGGCCTGATCCTCTTTAAGTATATACTCTCCATCAAGAGCTTCTTTTGATTTTTTAACCGCTTCCAGCGCTATTTCTTTTTGCATAGCCTCATCCTGGGCAATAGCATCTTTTAAAACATCTCTATAAGAACGGTTGATATTTTTTGCGAAGTCAGTTGCTTTTTTATCTTCAATCTCAGCACGCGTCCGATCCGGATCGGGATCATACCGAAAATCTATTTCATCAGCCAATAATCTTAGGTTTTTAGCGATGATTAATAGCTGCTCCGATAAATGATATTTTTCGACATCGAGTCCATAATTTCTGAAAATCTCTTCACGCAAATTAAACCCATGAATTACATCTTCCCCGTCTTTTTGTTGAAAATCATATTTAATAAAAACATCCAACGGATCTTTACTTTTTTCATCAAAAAAAACATTGGCGCTTTCCATCGTATAAGTCAGCGCATCAACAAATTTCTTTCGGACTTGTTCCATTTCATCTGAAATAAAGTTATCACTCAATCTTTTTACTATGTATTTCATAACCTCACCATTGTTGAAAAACCGGGGGTGGCGCCAGGAGTTTGATTAATTATGGACATTAAAAATAATAATACCATAATCAGTTATACAGTTATTATTACAAAAACTTAATTGATCAATACAATAAACCTAGTCCAGCCTCTACCGTTTTGAAGGTTCATAAAAATTCATCCATTAATTAGTTTTATCATACCTTTATACTTATATTTTTAAGCTGTAGAGCTTGATTCAAAATCTTATGAAACTTTATGGTCACGCCTATTCTGCTTTTTGTTTTTTATTGTATTAATTACAACGACCTACTTTGCCCAAGCGTATGAATCTAAAGAAACGGGTCATCCTATCCATATCAGCCTTGCTGAACTTATGAATATACTCTTAGACGTTAATACGGCTAATATTTTTGAAAGCAGTATTCACAAACACGTATGAATGGATGTCCGGTAATCGCTCTATTCAGTGCAACCGTATTGGCCAGCCGAATCAGCAATAAAGACTTATTGACTGATTACATGTTTGCGCGAACAACCTGGACATACATCAAAAAGCACTCACATTAACCGAACACTTAATCAATGACCGCAAGAGTTATCTTGAGTAAATCAAAAAAAATCGCTTAGATTGGCCGCATCGCCATTGAATTAATGAGAATGAACATACCATTTATACAATGGGCAGAAGAAAACAGGACAACCACAAACGTAGGTGGTTGTCCTTCTGCTCTCAAGCTTTCTGAAACACCAGATGTTTATCCTGTACGTCTACATTTATGGTATCGCCAGACATAAACCTTCCAGCCAGCAGGTCCTGGGCCAGCGGATTTTCCAGTTTCTGCTGGATTGCTCTTTTTAACGGCCTGGCACCGAATACCGGATCGAAACCGGCTTCACCCAATAAATCCAGGGCGGATTCGGTGAGCTCCAGGCCAATCTCTTTTTCTTGCAGGCGGCCACGCAGTTCTCCGATCTGAATTTTTGAGATCGCTCTGATCTGTTCCTGTACTAGCGGATGAAATACCACAGCCTCATCAATTCGGTTAATAAATTCCGGCCTGAATTCCTGTGCTACAACTTCCATGACCGAGGCTTTCATGGCTTCATAATTGGCTTCACCAGCCAGTTCCTGAATATGGTGCGAGCCCAGATTTGAGGTCATGACTACAACAGTATTACGAAAATCCACCGTTCTGCCGTGACCATCAGTTAAACGCCCGTCATCCAGCACTTGCAGTAGAATATTAAAGACATCGTTATGCGCCTTTTCAATTTCATCCAGCAGAATAACCGAATAAGGTTTACGTCTGACCGCTTCAGTCAGGTAACCACCTTCTTCATAACCGACATAACCGGGAGGTGCACCGATTAAACGCGCCACTGAATGCTTTTCCATAAATTCGGACATATCCACCCGAATCATCGCATCTTCGGTATCAAACAAAAATTCTGCCAGGGCTTTACACAATTCTGTTTTACCGACACCGGTCGGTCCTAAAAACAGGAATGAGCCATTAGGACGATTCGGATCCGACAAACCGGCACGTGAACGGCGTACAGCATCACTGACGGCTTTAAGAGCGGCTTGCTGCCCTATAACACGTTTACCCAGCTCCTCTTCCATACGTAATAATTTATCCCGCTCGCCTTCCATCATTTTGGACACTGGAATACCGGTCCATTTGGAGACTACTTCGGCGATTTCCTCATCGGTGACTTTATTACGCAGCAAGGTCATCTCATGCATTTCAGCTTGTGATGCTAAATCCAGTTGTTTTTCCAACGAAGGAATAATGCCGTATTGCAATTCCGACATACGAGTCAAATCATTGTTCCGGCTGGCAACTTCCAGTTCCTGGCGATATTGATCCAGCTGCTCTTTAATAGTCGCAGACCCCTGCAAAGCTGCCTTTTCCGCCTTCCAGATTTCCTCCAGGTCGGAATATTCTTTTTCCAGCACGGAAATTTCCTGCTGCAGAATATTTAAACGCTTTTGTGATGCCGCATCAGATTCATTTTTCATCGCCTCACGTTCAATTTTCAACTGAATCAGACGCCTATCCAGTTTATCCATGGCTTCAGGCTTGGAATCAATCTCCATACGAATGCGACTGGCGGCTTCATCTATTAGGTCGATGGCTTTATCCGGTAACTGCCGATCGGTAATATAACGATAGGACAAAGTTGCAGCAGCAACGATAGCCGGGTCGGTAATATCCACGCCATGATGTACTTCGTATTTTTCTTTTAAGCCGCGCAATATGGCAACACTATCCTCCACCGAAGGTTCATCAACCTGCACTTTTTGAAAACGGCGCTCCAAAGCAGCATCTTTTTCCACATATTGACGATATTCATCCAGCGTTGTTGCCCCTACACAATGCAAAGTCCCCCTTGCTAAAGCCGGTTTCAGCATATTACCGGCATCCATCGAACCTTCCGCTTTTCCGGCACCGACCATAGTATGCAATTCATCGATAAACAGGATAACCTTACCTTCATGCTTTTCCAGATCCTTTAATACGGCTTTCAATCGCTCTTCAAACTCCCCGCGAAATTTTGCCCCGGCAATCAGTGCCGCCATATCCAGTGACAAGACTTGTTTGTCCTTAATACCGTCAGGTACTTCACCATTTATGATGCGTTGGGCCAGACCTTCAACAATCGCTGTTTTACCTACCCCGGGCTCGCCGATTAACACCGGGTTGTTTTTGGTACGCCGTTGCAATACCTGAATAGTGCGTCTGATTTCATCATCCCTACCGATTACCGGATCCAGCTTGCCCTGCTCTGCCATTGCCGTTAAATCAATCGTATATTTATTTAACGCCTGGCGCTGATCCTCAGCATTTGGATCATTAACTTTATTATCGCCCCAGGCCGCATCGATAGCTTTTTCTACCGCTTGTTCAGTTACCCCGTATTTTTTTAACAAGTCGGTTAAAAAACCACTGCTTTGGCAAACAGCCAATAGAAACAATTCACTGGAAATAAAACTGTCATTGCGTTTTTGCGCCAGCTTATCGGTCAGGTTCAGTATCTTTGCCAGTTGGTTGGAAATCTGCACATCACCACCTGAACCGGTTACAGTAGCCAGATGAGCCAACTCTTTATCCAGTTCGTTTCTGAACGCATTTGCATTCACGCCGATTTGAGCCAAGATCAATTTTACACTACTACCTTCCTGGTTCATCAAAGCATGCATCACATGCACCGGCTCAATAAATTGATGGTCTTTACCCAAGGCCAAACTTTGGGCATCCGCCAGCGCGGTTTGAAATTTGCTGGTTAACTTGTCCATCCGCATTGTATTTACCTCAGTATGGAATATTTATATCTAGCTACTAACATGGGGGATAAAGCGACACTTTTCAAGACAGTGGCTATCTCAATTATTGATATCTGTTAATTGCCAGACAATTTCTATAGAATAAAAAACAGTTATCAAGGAGTGTTCATGTTTTTTAGCCATAACCGCTTTATTAAACAGTTTTTAGACAGCTGCCTCGATTTAGCTCCTATTCTGTTGGTGGTATTGGTTTTTCAGATTTTTGTTATTCATCAACCCATTCCTGACCTTGCCAATTTAATTCTAGGCACATTATTTGTGGTTTTAGGCTTAACCTTGTTTATGCTGGGTCTGGAAACCAGTCTTTTCCCGATAGGAGAAAGCATGGCTTTTGCATTTGCCAGCAAGGGCAATGTATTTTGGCTGTTAACCTTTGCTTTTTGCCTGGGTTTTGGCACCACCATTGCCGAACCCGCCCTTATTGCGGTTGCCAACGAAGCGGCCGCCATTGCCAGCGAAGGCGAGTTGATTACCAACACAAGTGCAGCCAAAAGCAGCTATGCCTTCGGCTTAAGGATCACCGTCGCACTGTCAGTTGGTTTTGCTATTTTAATTGGTGTACTGCGCATTATTTTAAATTGGCCGTTACATTATTTAATTATTGGCGGCTATTTTTGTATTATTTTAATGACTCCGTTCGCTCCTAAAGACATTATAGGAATTGCTTATGATTCCGGCGGTGTAACTACTTCCACTATCACCGTACCGCTGGTAACAGCATTAGGCGTTGGTCTGGCAACAGCCATCAAAGGTCGTAATCCGGTAGTTGATGGATTTGGCCTGATTGCCTTTGCCTCGTTAACGCCCATGATTTTCGTTATGGCCTATGGAATGATACGATGAATGACTGGCTTTTTCATTTTGGTTACGCATTACAGACCACGTTTACCGATATTTTGCCCATAGCCGCTATTATCATTGGCTTTCAGCTGTTAGTTATCCGCAAACCTTTAGCCAACCCCGGTAAAATGCTCGGCGGATTTTTCTATGTTGTGCTCGGCATTACTTTTTTTCTGCAAGGCCTGGAGATGGCGTTGTTTCCTATAGGTGAACTCATGGCACAACAATTAACCAGCCCTGACTTTATTGGCATAAACCATAGTCACTCTGTAGACTGGCAAGCTTATTTCTGGGTTTATATTTTTGCTGCCTGCATCGGCTTTGCCACCACCCTGGCAGAACCCTCTTTGCTCGCCGTGGCCAATAAGGCCGAAGAAATATCCGGTGGCACAATCAATGCCTGGAGTTTGCGTATCTCCGTTTCATTGGGCGTCGCTTTTGGTATTGCACTGGGCACATTTAGAATTGTCACCGGTAGCGAACTATATTTTTATATTATTGCAGGCTATATTGTGGTGATTATCCAAACATTTTTTGCGCCTAAATTGATAATCGGCCTGGCCTATGACTCCGGTGGTGTCACCACCTCAACCGTTACCGTGCCCCTGGTAACGGCGTTAGGCCTTGGTCTGGCATCGACCGTACCGGGGCGTAACCCATTAATTGATGGTTTTGGCTTAATAGCCTTTGCCAGTTTATTCCCAATTATTGCTGTCTTAGCTTATGCCCAAATAGCCGAATGGTTTAACAAAGGCAGCCTTTCATCTAAACACTGAGGCGAACTATGCATTTTAAATTACTTGTTGTTTTTGTTGAAGATGATAAAACCGATCTGGTAGTCGATACCGCACGAAAGTGCGGTGCCAAAGGCTCTACGGTCATCACTAACGCTCGCGGCGAAGGCATTAAAAAATCAAAAACTTTCTTTGGCCTGACACTGGAAACTCAACGAGATGTTGCTCTGTTTCTGGTTGAAGAACATCTCAGCCGATATATACTTGAAGAAATAGCCAAAGCCGCTGAATTTGATAGCAAGCCCGGTACCGGCATCGCTTTTAAAATTGACGTGGAAGACGCAATTGGTGTTATGCATCAGGTTGAAGAATTAACTCAAGAACTGGAGGATGAAGTATGACTGATAAAACTAAAATAATCCGCGTAAGGGATGTCATGAAATCCAGCTTTGCAAACATTGACGGTGCTGCAACCATTAGTGACGCTCTAAAAGCAATGAAAACCTCAACAACTTCGGTACTTATTGTAAATAAACGCCATGATGACGATGAATTTGGCATGATCACGTCCGGTGATATTGCTAGACATGTTCTAGCTAAAAATCGTGCCCCGGACCGGGTAAATGTCTACGAAATAATGACCTGCCCGGTTATCACAGTTCATGCCGAAATGGATATAAAATTATGTTCCCGGTTATTTGCCCGTTATGATCTGGTCAGAGCTCCAGTTATCGAGAACGGCCTGGTTATTGGCATGATTAGCCCCAATTCCCTGGTGTTAGATGGTCTTTATAAAATATGCTGATGACTTTTATATAAAAATAGCAGTACAATAGCCGATGATCAGAAACAGATGTTGAATTTATGGCGTTACCTAAACATAGGTTGTCCGGTTATCAATATTGTAGTTCTGTGTTAACCGTCGTTTTAATTTAAGGAGTTTTGCAAATGGCAACAGGTACTGTAAAGTGGTTTAACAACACAAAAGGTTTTGGCTTTATCGAACCATCTGAAGGTAGCGAGGACATTTTTGTTCATCATTCTGTTATCCAAGGAGAAGGTTTTAAAACCCTAACACCTGGTCAAACAGTTAACTTCGATATTGAAAATGGTCCTAAAGGTTTAGCGGCTACCAATGTTGTAGCGGAATAATAGACCAGAACCGCCCTAAAGCCCTGAAATCTTTATCGGGGCTTTATTGAACAAAATGATTAGCATTTTTTCAAACACTGAAAACAAACCTTCAATGCTATACTAGATACCGTGTTTGTTTTTACTGCCTGAAAGAAGCTGTTTTATCATGAATCAACCGACAGAAATCTGGTATAAGACCGATAGCAAGCCAGCGCCACCCTCAAAAAAAATGGCTTGCCTGACCATAATCAAAGGCGATCCTTTAGGCGAAACATTTGCTCTGGATAGTGAAAATATTATCCTGGGGCGCTGTAATGGCGCTACTATCATACTGCCGGACAAAGGCATCAGTCGTCGTCATTTGTTAATAGAACACAAAGACAATATTTTCTATGCTTCCGATTTAAACAGCACTAATGGCAGCGAAATTAACAATAATAAAATCACAGCCTGCCAGGAGTTAAAAGACGGTGATAAAATTCGAATTGCCGGAACCATATTCAAATTCTCTTACCACGATGCCGAAGATAGAAAATACCATCAACAACTAAGGGAGCTCATCGTAAAAGATGATTTAACGCAGATTTACAATAAACGTTATTTTATGGAGGCTATAGAGAAAGAGTTCAACTATGCCCGGCGCAACCAAAGTACATTGAGCCTCATTCTGTTTGATATCGATCACTTCAAATTATTTAATGATCAATATGGCCATCAGGCCGGTGACCATGTGTTGACTAAATTAGCCGAACTGTGTCAGCCCGTGGCCCGCAATTATGATACTTTTGCCCGCTTTGGTGGAGAAGAGTTTGCTCTATTACTGCGTGAAACCGATTTACCCGAAGCCATCACCCTGGCGAATCGGTTAAGACAAACAATTGAAGATACTCAGTTCTGTTATAAGGAACAAATTTTAAATTCCACCATCAGCCTGGGCATCTCCACTTATGCCCCGCCCTGTAATATCAGGGACCAACATCAATTAATCACCATTGCCGACCACTATTTATACCAAGCCAAAAATACCGGTAGAAATAAGGTCTGCTATGAACAGCCCCGATGATTCATTAAATTCAGTTTTCAGTCAAACCTGCTGTTGAAAATCTCCTGCCTGTTTTGCCGATTCAGTAATAAAAACACTTCGACTCGACAACCTTACTAACAATATAAGTTATTCTACACTTCTCCAGTATCCGGTTATAATATAACTCAATATTACAGCTTCATTTTTTTTCAGCGACTGATACAGGCAAAACAATGACTGAAGATAATAATAAAAAACTAACTTTTCCTGAGTTTTGTAAACGCTATTTAACAGAGTTTAAAACCACTCCTCAATATGAACAATTAATGGCCATGCCCCCGGCAAAACGCTGGGCGACAATAGCCGGCTCTTTTGCTCTTTCTCAGGTCATCGTATTCGGCGGTTTATACATTATTTTTGACGAAATCGTCGTAATCGGTTTTTTTGCCAGTATTCTAGCTGGTTTAGCCACCGGACTTGGCGCTTTACCTGCCGTATTTTTTAAAACCATATCCGATAAAGTATTTAACAGTCTGCTAGGTGCTGCAGCGGGCGTCATGTTGGCAGCGACTGCATTCTCGCTATTGGTGCCGGGTATGGATTACGGCAATATGCTATGGCCAGGCAAAGGACTGTGGATAGTCTCACTGGGAATGTTCGTGGGTGCCCTATTTCTTCACTATGCTGACCGAAAGTTGCCCCATATTCATTTTGATACCATTGCGGATGAGAATCTGGACTCTTTGAATAAGATTTGGCTGTTTATCATTGC
This sequence comes from Methylococcaceae bacterium, assembly GCA_050303415.1. GTDB lineage: Bacteria > Pseudomonadota > Gammaproteobacteria > Methylococcales > Methylomonadaceae > JBNLBS01. The sequence goes on from JBNLBS010000015.1 coordinate 15,636, forward strand.
TATTACTATTCATAATTTCCCTGAAGGTATGTCTGTCGGTGTCAGCTTCGGTACTGGAGATATGAAAAACGGTATTATTTTGGCTACCGCAATTGCCTTGCAAAATATTCCTGAAGGCTTAGCTGTTGCCTTGCCGTTAGTCGGTTTGGGATATAACAAGTGGAAAGCAGTAGGTATTGCCACATTAACCGGTCTGGTTGAACCGGTTGGTGGTTTATTAGGTATCACCATGGTTAATATTTTTTCTCCCATTTTACCTTTTGCCATGGGATTTGCCGCCGGTGCCATGCTGTTTGTTATCAGCGAAGAAATCATTCCGGAAACACACTCCAAAGGCCGCTCTCGCTACGCCACTTTTTCCCTGATGATCGGTTTTATCATCATGATGTCCCTGGATAATTTACTCGGTTAATGTGAAATAAGAAAGTTCTTATCCTGACTGGGGGAAGGTAGTAAACCTCCCCCTATTTTTTTTAAATATCAGCCCCAAACAGCATCTTTTAAACCATGGAATATATTCAACAGCTTCAGCATTTTTTTAATAATTTTCTTTTAATTGGGGATTTCGCCAAAATTTCTGCCACTGCCGGTACCAGCTTTGCATTAATTGTCGCCGCAGAAATAGGTGATAAAAGTCAGCTGGTTTGTATGACGTTAGCCTCGCGCCATAGACCCATGCCAGTATTGTTAGGCGCCATTGCGGCATTTGCCTTATTAAATACGCTGGCGGTTGTTTTTGGTGCAGCAATTGCCAGTTGGTTACCGACCTATGTGGTTGCCGCCACAGTAGCTGTTTTATTTATTTCCTTTGGTATTCATGCTTTGCGCATCGAAGAGGAAGACGAAGATGAGGAAGTTGAAGAAAAAAGCGGGCATGGCATTTTCTTCACTACCTTTTTGCTGATCACGGTCGCTGAGTTTGGTGATAAAACTCAGTTGGCTGTCGTCGCTTTAAGCAGCACCGCAATACCTATGGCTGTCTGGCTCGGTTCAACCGCCGCATTAATCTTAACGTCTGGCATGGGAATTGTGGCCGGGCGGACAATTTTGCAAAAGTTTCCATTAACTCTGTTACACCGGTTCAGCGGTATTATTTTTATTATTCTGGGTGGTCTATCCGCTTATAACGCCTACATAAATTATAGTTTTTAAAAATAAAAACTGAGTGTTGTTATGAAATCAGCTGTGTTATTCGTACTTATCATAACCATATTTACCTTATCATTTGTAGATCATCATGCCGTACTAATGTATCCACTTAGCGCGCTGATTTTCTACGTTTACTTACCCAAAATTTATGCCTTTTCCAGAATCAACATATTCCATCACCTCAAAGCTAATGAGTTCATTCACTTAAAATACTATCCTATGGAATTTTTTTTATGGTTGCTGGCAACCTGTTTTTTCTCTTTTATTCTGGCGCATTTAACCGCTGATCTGCTTTATCGTTATTCCAAGCACATCCATTATTTTATGTATCCGGTGATATTTATTGACTTAGGCTTTATTGTATATCGTGAAGTCAGAGCCAAAAATTTATTAACGGAACAACTGCAATCATATTATGAACGTCAGGGCCGATTATTGACTTTTGAAATATTATTTATCTTTTTACTGCTGTTTATGATTCCGCATTAAAAATTCAGTCAAAAGTATGTTCCTGACAAATTTTCTCACTATCTGTCTTACTGAGATTTTCCTTGGTTAAACCACAATAAAAACCCTGTTCCTTCACGGTAAAATATTTACAGGTTTTACACAGACCAAAACTTTGTGACTTATTGGCTTTTTGTAATGCCGTGAGCGCATCAACAAACACATCTTCATAACTGGAAAAATCACTTTCCTGCAAAATTGAAGCCGCTTTAGTGAATAAGCTGGAAGGCTTGGCCTGCTCCAATATATTTTTACCCTTTTCAATCAGCTGTAAGTGCACCATGCGCTTATCATTTTTATCCTGAACTTTATGAATCAGGCCTTTTTTCACCATCAACAAAACAGTTTGCGAAACCGTACCGCGAGTCATACCCAAATAATTGGTTAACGCTGCCGGAGTATCGCTATAGCGATTACAGCGCGACAAATAATCCAGAATCTGCACATGCACTGGTTGCAGGCCCAATTCCGTACACCGCTTACGTTCTTCTGATCGTATCAAAGCGGCCATACGTTCAATTAAATTAAAAACAGCAAATTTTTCCATGGCTACATCTTAAACACTGAATAATAGGTTGACAAATAAAGATATCATGAATTAAATTAATAGCGAATCGAAACTAAACGGATTTTTTAAATTTTCTGTTCTTAAACGGGGGTCAAAATGAAAAAAATTCTTTTTTTAATCTGTTTAACAGTGAGTTTTAGCTGTATTGCTGCTACCAAAAGCACGACTCAAATCAATTCAAAAAAGGATGCAAAGATCAAGCCAGCCTTTGACATTGCCAACACTACGATATTTAAAGATGGTACTCATCTGGTATTTCGTCAGAAATTATACGGCACAGCGGGTAGCATAAAACCCGAATCAATTGGTCAGTTAGCCAACAGTAAAGTGGCCGGTTATGTCTGGCCGACCAATCTTGATACATCAACCGTCGGTTTTGCACCAAAACAGGGCATCCTGGCCCTGGCAGTTACCGCTCATCCAGATTTTGATGACACGCCGCTATTTGATGAAAATAATGACGGTGATAAAAATAATGATGGAAATGAATGGCATAGTCATTGGGTTGTTCTGGTCAATGATGACCAATGTGGTAAAGGCGCATTAAAAGTCAAAGATATCCCCGCCAATTCCAAACCTAAATTACCCAATACTGTTCCTGGTTTACCAATCCTGTTGGACAGTCCGGGTTTTAAACCTAAAACTTATGATAAATATATCGAGGTTCGTATTCCCCTGCTTAAAAGTAAGCAGTTTTCATATGATGGCGTCACTGCCTACTTAACTGTTAACAAACAAGGTAAAGCCCCACTGCTTTGTGTAACCAAAGTTAATGATATCGCTTCCGGCGATTTAAGCCTGCCCGGCTCATTATAGTAGTCCCCTTCAACCATTCTATACCGGCATTTATTGCCGGTTTTTTTGGAAAAGTCCTTATGACTATATCTTATGTCTTTGATACTTATGCTAAAACGGATAAGGGCAGAATTATGCATTTTAATGTCGTTCTGGATGAAAACAATCAGGATAAAGCTATCCGACATGCCCAGCATTGGTTACATCGAATAAACCAAAAATCAGCCACTGTCACACCTTCAAACTGTATGCTTTGCCATAGCCTGGAAGTACCTGACTATATCCGTCAGGATATAGATAAATATGGTTATGCTATATTCAAGCTTGAAGGATGCCCATAATTTCCATTATAAATCAGATTATTATAAACATATTTCTTTCACGGTTTAAATTATAGCGGTATATTTTTCTTGCCTTGTCAGTCTTTACATCTATAATAACCGCTTACTTTCTGGTGCCCGAGAGCTATCCGCTTTAGGGTTAAACGGGAAGTCGGTGCGCACCAAAACAGTGCAATTCCGACGCTGCCCCCGCAACGGTAAATAAGTAAAAGATCAGTATTCATACCACTGTGCTTTTGGCATGGGAAGGTTACAGATCAGGCCTACAGCCACTTATGAGCCCGGAGACCGGCCCGAAAGCTATTCGGTGCAGCGGCGGGCTGTTTACGAAAAGCGATAGCCTCTCCAGACTTCACTTTCGTATCCCTTGCTTTCCTCTGTGATTACTGCCTCATAAACAATTGAGGTATTTAACCTTTTTGCGCGGGCGGCGCAGAGGAAAATATGCAAAAATTATTATTAAGTCCACTGGTTTTCGTCGGTTTTCATTCTCATGTTTTTGCCGAGGAAAATCTATCCTTACCCCCAATGACTGTTACTTCAACCCGAACCCAGCAAAACAGCCAATTAATCTCCACCACCCTTATTACACGTCAGGACCTGGTTCGTCGTCAGGTTACTACGGTTGAAGAGGCATTACGCGGTATTGCCGGTATCAATATCACTAATAACGGTGGCACGGGCAAAAACACGTCCATTTTTTTACGCGGCACAAACTCCGACCATGTTTTAGTACTAATTGATGGTATTCGTACCGGTTCGGCGACCACCGGGACAACCGCTTTTCAGTACTTACCAATCAATGAAATCGACAGTATCGAAGTCGTACGCGGGCCAAAATCGAGCCTGTACGGTTCGGAAGCATTGGGTGGTATTATCCATATACGTACCCGCCAAGGCGCACAAAGCGCCTTTAAACCGACGTTAACGGCTACAACCGGAAGTCATGATCTTTATGGCGGTTCAGCCGGTGTCTCCGGACATTATAAAAACACCTGGTATAACCTGAATATCAGTCATCAGGAAACAGATGGTTTTGATGCCTGTTTAAGCGATTCAACCTTCGGCTGTAACCCGAACAGAGCTAATAATGAAAGAGATTCCGACGGTTTCCGTAACTTGTCCGGAAGTTTTAAACTGGGGCACAAATTTTCTGATCGCATAAATATGGAAGCTCATGCCTTATATAGTGACGGCAATACCGAGTTTGACGGCGGCTCGCAAAATCAGTCCGATTTTATGCAACGCAGTTTCGGCGGACAAATTAACTTCCAAGCTGCCGATTTCTGGTCTATGCATCTAAAAGGTGGTGAAAGCAGGGACAAAGCTAAAAGTAAACTTAACGGCGACTATACCAGCCATTTTAATACCCAGCGCATCAGCTTTTCAGCCCAGAATGATTTTACTCTGGCTAAGGATCATATTTTTACCGTGGGTTACGATTATTTGGACGATAAAGTCAAAAGCTCAACCAAGTATTCCGAATCGTCGCGGGATAATCATGGCCTTTATGCCCAGTACCAGGGACAGTTCTATAATAATGAACTGATCCTGAGTTTTCGTAACGACCAAAATCAGCAGTTCGACCACCATAACACCTGGAGTGCGGCCTGGGGCTATCATTATGAAGAGCTGACTCTTTCCGCCTCTTATGCCACTGCTTATAAAGCACCCACCTTTAATGATTTGTACTGGCCAGCCAACCCATTTTTTTCTGGCAATCCGGATTTATCCCCAGAACGCTCGCGAAGTTATGAACTGGGCCTGCAAGGAGAACATGACTGGGGCGGTTGGTCGATTAACGGCTACCTAACTTATATCAGCGACCTGATTGCTTATGACAGCAGTACGTTCTCCAATAACAATCTTTCCAAAGCCAGAATTAAAGGCTTGGAATTAACTTTGTACAGTCGTTTGTTTGATTTTGATATTCAATCCAATCTTACTTTAATAAAGCCGGAAAACCTGTCAAAAGACCAAAATAAAGGCAATATTCTGCCCAGGCGAGCACAAACGACTTTTCGCCTGGATATCGACCGACGATTGTATGAAAAATTTTCTGTCGGCTCCACTCTTACAATTGAAGGCCGTCGTTTCGACAACCTTTCAAACAGCAAACGTGTATCCGGCTTCGCTACACTGGATTTAAGGGCCGAATATGAAATTCTGGACAATTTAGTGTTTCAGGCCAAAATCAATAATGTGCTAAACAAACATTACCAAACGATTCCCGGTTATCAGGCCGACAATCTGAACCTGTTGTTTAACCTTCGTTACACACCCGATGTTTAATCCAAAAGGAGATATACCATGTCTACAATTACCCGTATGAGCCAGTTTTATTTAGGCACCCTTGCCTTAATACTATTAATGCTTCTGACCCGCTCACATCATTTCAGTACCACTATTGCATTACCGGATGCATCCTTGGCCGTTTTCTTTTTCGCTGGTTTATGGTTTAGTAGGGCCAGTCTGTTTATTGCCTTAGTGGCATTGGCGGTATTAATCGACTATGTTGCTATCACACATTTTGGTGTCAGTGATTTTTGCATATCGCAAGCCTACGTCTTTCTGCTGCCGGCTTATAGCTGTATGTGGCTGGCCGGCAAATGGTGTCAAAAATATGAAGCCCTGCAACTGAATAATTTTGCCATACAACTAACCCTGATGAGCCTTGCCACTACCGGCGCATTCATTATTTCCAACGGAAGCTTCTATCTTTGGTCGGGCCGCTATCCCAATAACAACTGGGATCAATACTTCGAACGTGTGTTTATGTATTACCCGCCTTACCTAAGCGCTACTTTTATTTATGTGGTAACGATTCTTACCGTTGTAAAATTAATCAAATTACATCCTGCACTCAATAACGCCAATAAAACTGTTTAGCCATTTTTTAATTCAACCTGAAGTCTTCAATAAATAAGGCTTCAGGTAATGATTTCTTATATTCTTTAAAAAAACTCTTTACGTTGGCTTAATTCATCCTTTATCTAGAAAATAAAGGTCACTTGCATTTTTTAAATGATTAGTAATTTTGAAATTCCATTTGTTGTTATTTTAATTCGGAAATTCTTAATTTTGCATTTCTACTCTGTTGCTCAAACCATTTTTTTAAATAATTTCGAATAGGTTTCGCAATGAAAATCTGAGGATTAGAGTGTTTTGGTTCATTATTCACCATCTCTTTTTCCTCCCATTCATAGACTAACTTTTTTGCTTTTTTAAATGCCATTTCAAAAGAAGATGAATCTGTTAATGCCTCTTTAAAAAAAGCCCGACCAAAATAAGTCATATCCGCCTTGTCAGAACATCCAAAGGAAGTCCTGTTAAATGCGGCAGCTGTCATGATCAAAGTGTGCTCATCTTTTAAAAAGGGAATAAATCCGCCGGAATAACAAGCTGAAATTACAACTACTTTCCAGCGAATAGGCAGGGGTTTGATGATTTCCGCTAAACGTTTTGCTGATAAATCAGGCAAAGAAAGTCCATGTTGATCAATCGATATTTTATGTGTTTTTGAGCCATGACTGGTTAAGTACAAAAATAAAATATCTTTTTTTGAATCCATTTTTTTTGCCATTTCTGTTAAAACCATTTCGACACTAGTCACTGTTGCTAAAGGAATTGTTTCGATAGTTTTAGGATTGTTAACTAAAATGGCCGAACGCCCCTTGGTATCAAATTCATCATCAAATAATTGCTGAACATAACGAACCTCCTTATAAAAAACATCCTGTTTTCCATCACTTGCTATACCGACAAAATATAATTTAATCTGCTTTTGGTCAGTTTCCAATATATTATCTATTGTGTTTTCAAGCAGTTGATTCTGTACATAAAGTGCCTTTTCTGTATTTAACTCCCTTGGATCAGGCTGTGAACCATCCCCTATATACCTTCCGTAGCGCCATATTCCGGTTAATCCAGTTTTCCCTTCTACCGGAGCAGCATAAGTTAAAATGCCACTGCCATTGTAATTGCCATAGCTAAATTGACCTTCGTAGCGATCTCCATTTGATAAAAGCAAAATGCCCTGACCGTTGAATGCCCAATCTTTAAATTCACCTTCATAGAAGCGCCCGTCCTTGGCTTTAAAAATACCTTTTCCGGTAAAAGAACCGGCTACAAAATCTCCTTTAAACAAATCACCTTTATTAGAGTTATAAAGCCCTTTTCCTTCATATCTCCAATCTTTAAATCCACCTTCATAGCGATTGCCTTCGGGATCAATATAAATACCTTGTCCGTTTAGTTTGCCTTCAAAAAAACTACCTTCATATATGTGTTTGTCTGCTGAAATATATATGCCTTTACCATGCCATTTATCTTTATTAAAATGACCTCTATATATATCACCATTGGAATAATGAATCTCGCCATCACCATGATAATGTCCCTGTTCAAAAGTACCGTTATAAACATCCCCTTCTGAAATATTAAGTAAGCCATACCCCTCATAACGTCCATTTTTGAACTGACCGACATAATAGGAACCTTCTTCAAAATCCCACCTGCCATGGCCGTTAAATTGATAATTTTTAACCTCCCCTTTATATTTTGCCCCATCATTAAGAGTTATTTCTCCTTGTCCGGTAAATACACCTTCAACAAACTGACCTTCGTAGATTGTGCCATTAGCAGCTTTATGTATTCCAAATCCATGAAATAGGCCTTGCTGAAATTGACCTTGATAGCTGGCGCCATTTTTCCAGACTATTTTTCCTTTTCCAGAAAACAGATTATCTTTAAGCTCTCCATAATAACGTCCTCCATCTGGTAACAGCACAGATGGCGAAAAAATTTTAGTTTCAATATCTGAACTAATAGTTATTAAATAAATACTTGTTATGAAGATACTCAAAGCAAGACTTTTATATGCTAATACTCTATTAATCATTTTTAATGACCTGTTTATAACCGAAAAAAATAATTTTCATAAAATGAGTGGTGGAAAGATTAATGGATTTATACTGAAAAACTCAGATTTATTATTGTTTAATCAGAAAATAAGTACTCTTCAGACTAATTCAGCACAACCTTATATCTCTATTAAACCGAAATACTGAGAATTACACCAAAATAACAGATAGACTGAGGGGTTTAAACAAACAATTCCTGATACAAGGATTCCAATACTGAAAACGTGATTTTTATCGCGTTTTTAAGACTACACTTTATTTTACATTGATATATTTTTTGTGAATCACATCTCATATCTCGCCATGAATAGCTATAATTAAAGCCGCGTGTTTTTAATTCGCTTTAGTTTTTTTAAAAATTTGGATTCATATCAGCAATGAACAATAGCAACACCGACCTTAAACCTTTCAACCTCTGCAACATGGGGATGTCATTAAAACTGCTTTTTACCGGTTATTTAATCACCATTGGTACCGGCTATGTCGTTGCTTTGATTCAAATATTGTTTACTCACGGCATGGCCGATGGCCAATTCGGTTTATCGTTAAATGATATTGTTTATAGTTATTATGGCGATCGTTCAGGTTCTACCTTGGAATCTAAACTCAACGGCTCGATGAAATCAAACGCTCCCGATGAAGAGCGCTTTGAAATTATTCAGTGGGTACGCGATGGCGCCAAAGAAAAATCATTTAACAAGGAAATAAAACCGATTTTTGAAAAACGATGCATTGGATGTCACAACAAAAATAATAGTTATCTGCCAAATTTTAATCAATTTAACGTGATTAAAAAACTGGCCGCATCGGATGAAGGGGCAACCTTTAAATCACTAACCCGAGTTTCACATATCCATTTGTTTGGCATCAGCTTTATCTTCATGTTTGTATGTCTGATATTCAGCTTTAGTACCGGCGTACCCGGCAAATATAAATATACCGCCATCGTTATGCCCTATTTATTTCTATTGGTTGATATTGCCTCTTGGTGGTTAACCAAATTAAACCCGCATTTTGCTTTACTGGTTGTCCTTGCCGGAGCAGGTTTAGCCCTGGCATTCAGTTTTATGTGGTGTGTTTCCATGTATCAAATGTGGGTTTTGGGTTGTTTTAAAAAAGTTCACGATCGTCGCCAAGCCATTATGAGAGATTAATTCTTTCAAATTAAAACTAATAAATTAACCTCTTGTGCCGAACTGATTTATACATCTATATAATGGAATAAAACTGATGAATAATTTTTCTATTCAACGAAAAATCTTGCTAAGTATTGCCGGTGTTTTTTTGATTTTATTACTGTTTAGTACATGGTTTACCAGCCGAAATGAAAAGGCCATGGTTCAGGAATTAGCGACAGAAAAGGCCCAGGATATAGCCAGTAGCTATTTCGATGGTATTAACAGCCTAATGTTAACCGGCAGTATGAATCAAAGAGAGATACTCAGACAAAAAACCCTGGCCCATGATAATGTTGAAGATGTCAGATTAATAAGATCTAAAGCCTTAACAAACACGTATGGTCCCGGTACCGGCCAACAAAGCACTATCGACAAACTTGACCAACAGGCCATTACCGGCAGCAAAGTTATAGATTACAGTGAAAATAACCTTGCAGGTCGGCTGGTAACAGTTATTGAGCCTATCGTTGCCAGTGCTAATTTTAAAGGCACCAACTGCTTAAATTGTCATAACGTTGATGAAGGCACCATTTTGGGCGCTGTCCGCGTCACTTATTCCCTGGCAAAGCAGGATAAAAGAATATTCGATGATTCCCTGCTAACGCTCACTATCAATGCTGTCTTATTTATTATCGGCATGTGTCTGATTACCCTGCTCATGCGCAAAATAGTCATCACTCCATTGGCAGAAATGCGTGATACCATGAGTTTGATTAAACGTGACTCCAACCTGGGCATGCAACTTAACGTACATGCCGATGATGAGATCGGTCAATTAGCCCGAACCTTTAACAGTATGCTAGGTAACTTCTCAAGTAGTCTGGAACAAGTATTTGAAACCATTAACCAACTCACCTCGGCTACCGAGCAAATTTCCTCGGTAGCCAGCCAAACAAGTAATGCGGCACGGCAGCAACGCAGTGAAACCGAGTCTGTTATCAATGCCATTCAGGAACTGGAAAATTCGGTTCATGGGGTTCGAGACGGAGCCAATGGTGCTGCCGAAGCCTCTATCGAGGCTGATCAAGCAGCAGCCTCCGGTACGGAAATCATAAAAAATGCAATCGATGGTATATATGACCTGGTCAGTGAAATAGAACGTGCCGCTGAGGTGATCAAACGTTTGGATGAAAAAAGTAACGGTGTCAGTTCGGTATTGGATGTTATCAAAGGTCTGGCGGAACAAACCAATTTACTCGCCTTAAATGCAGCTATTGAAGCGGCCAGAGCCGGTGAACAAGGCCGGGGGTTTGCCGTCGTTGCCGATGAAGTGCGGACCCTGGCAACGCGTTCTCATCAAGCCACTGAAGAAATAGAAAATATTATCGAACAACTTCAACATGAAGCAAAAGATGCCGTCAGAGTCATGAATCATGCAAAAGAAAGTGCGGAACAACGCAGTGAGCAGGTTCAACGTGCAGATTCAGGGTTAAATCTCATTGCTGACAGAGTTGCTCATATCCGTCAGATCAATAGTGAAATGGCGGCTACCGCAGACAATCAAAACCGAGTTGCCCAACATGTCAACCAATGCGTTAATAATATCGGCCGGTTGGCGGAACAAACAACTCAAGATGCCGAACAAACCAATTCAGCCAGCGAAAACCTGGTTGATCTGGCCAGTCAGTTAACCAAATTGGTTAACAAATTTAAGCGATAACGGAACAACCGGCAATAATCCTGATCGCACAGAGCTTAAAATCTTAATAATCATGTTTAAAATATTTAGTCCGGTAAATCATTCCAATACCGTCCTTTTAATTTCCGCTGCTCATAAATACGCATTCCATCAGCTTTAAAATATACGGTAATTGCGCCCGTTTCAGCCAGGTTTAACCAAGGAATTTTTAATGCCTGATAACGCGCTAAAACTATTTTATGGGGAAAACCAAATCGGTTTTTATATCCCGCCGGAATTAAGATCCAATCCGGCGCAACCTGTTTTAAAAATGCTGTGCTGGAAGATGTTTTACTACCGTGATGTGGGGCGATTAATATATTGGCGGGCAATTCGTCTTTGTTAGTATTGACCAAGCGTTGTTCACTGGTTTTTTCTATATCACCGGTTAATAACACACTGCCTGTTGGTGTAGTTATTTTTAACACACAGGATTGGTCATTACCAGAAACCTGACTGTCCGAATAAGGTGACAACATTTTGAATTCAATATTATCCCATTGCCATTGCTGACCGGCTTGGCATAAAACCGGCTGATAATCTTTTAATTTATCCGGCTTACTGGTATATACGGATTTGACTGCCGTATTTTGCAAAACTGTTTGCGCTCCTCCAATATGGTCATTATCTCCATGACTGATGACCATCCGGTCAATGAACCTAATGCCTTCGCCGGTTAAAAATGGCAGCAATACCACCATGCCCATATCATAATGATTAGAAAACTTTGCCCCGGTATCATATATCAGGCTGTGCTTGGCGGTTTGTACCACAATCGCCAAACCTTGCCCGACGTCTAACAGGCTAAATTTTAGTTCACCTTGTCTGAGCCGCTCGGGGGGTACAAAAATAATAGGCAGCAGCATGACAAAACCTAAATACCGGCCCGGTATGCCTTTTGGTGCGCACAAAACCAGCACTGCGGCTATTGAGATCAATAAAGCTAATAAAGAACATTGTGAATTACTAAAAACGGATAACGGTAACCAGGACAGAGTGCTCAAAAACCACCATAACCCCTGCAAAATCCAGTCTATTAGTTTAAAAATGCAACCAGCCAGCCACGGTATACTCCACATTAATGGCGCAGCGAGCAATAATAATGGCACCACCAGCAAGCTGATAATGGGGACGGCAATAAAATTTGCCAGCGGTGATATTACGGATATTTGTTGAAAAAAGAACAATAATAGCGGTGCCAGGCCGACGGCAGTCAGGGTATTTATTTTAACGGCCGTTTGCCAATAACCGGATTGTGATAAGCGCCCGCTAAGAGCATAAATAATAAGTATAACGGCCATAAACGACAACCAGAATCCGGCCGACAAAACCGCAAACGGATCAAATAACATGGCAGCAAACAGAGCCAAACCCAGAGTATGAAGCGGTCGAATATGACGCTGCAACAATATACCCAGCATTGCCACTATTAACATGATAAGGGCCCGCTGAGTCGGTATGGAAAAACCCGCTAATGCGGCATAAAAAATAGCGACTATCACTGAGCAACCTGCGGCAATAGTCGGTGGTGAATAACGTAAAAAACCAGTCAGCGCCCATAATTTTAATACAATAAAGTAAACCAAGCCGGCAATCAGACCAATATGCAAACCGGAAATGGCCATTAAATGCACGGTACCGGTATTGCGAAATATTTGCCATTGATGAAAACTTAAAGCACTGCGTTCGCCAATCACCAAAGCCTTAACCAGGGCCAGGTTTTTCTTGTCATTAAAATAACCACTCAACTTATCGGCTATTGCCTGTCTCCAACTATTAATATCTAAACTCGGCAGTGAACTGTCAGCGAGTAACACCGGTTTGGTTGAAGAACGAATATAGCCTGTTGCACCAATTTTTTCAGTCAGCAACCAGCGCTCATAATCAAATCCATGCGCATTAAATAAACCATGCGGCCGTTTTAATTTAACCTTAAAACGCCAGTATTGCCCTGCTTTTACAATCTGATCGGGATAATACCAATTTAGCCGGATTTTTCCGGGCAACCTATCATGTCCGGAGGTCACAACAAAATCAAAGCGAAGCTTACGCTCATCCAGAGTGGGTAGACCGGCAATATAACCTTCGACGACTAATTCCCGACCATCCAACTGTGTCGGCAAACTCTGTTCCATCACATATAAGGCATAAACCGAGGCCCAAAGCAGGCCGGTAACAGCAAACATCAGCCGCCAACAGTTAAATAAAGCCAAAACCACCGTCAGTGCAAACAATAGTAGAATATCCTGCATGACAGGCAAAGACCTTAATTGCTGAACCCAGAGCACACCAGTCATAAATGCAAAGATCAGTTGCAGCAAAAGGGTGCTCCCTTTGACCGAATTAAAAATTAGCGGCCTGAATTTTTTTTTAACCGAATACATTCTCACTCATCAAACCAATAAACCGTTCAGCAAATTTTCTACCCTGCATACGGCGTAAAAAGAAATATATTTCAATCGATACCTTGATAATTTGTCATGGTAAAGTGTAGTTTAATTAATCAAGTAAAAAAGCTTATGGATAAACCTAAGTGAAAAAAAACCTCGAGAGATTAAACCAAGAGCATCACCCGGAAGCCATTAAGCTGCGCCTGTCCCAAAAAACCAGCTCACAGAATCTTTCTGATGCCGTGCTGGGCGCTATCGATGGTTGTATTACGACATTCGCCGTGGTTTCAGGAGCTCTGGGCGCTGGTTTATCAGCCTCTATTGCACTGATTTTAGGCTTTGCCAACCTTTTTGCCGATGGCTTTAGTATGGCTGTCAGTAATTATGAGTCCCATAAGGCCAATAAGGAATTTGCCGAAAATATCAGACGCACTGAAGAAGAGCATATAGATCAGGTTCCTGAAGGCGAACGGGAAGAGATACGGCAGATTTTTCAGAAAAAAGGCTTTGAGGAAGAGATACTGGAGCAAATAGTTGAAACCATCAGTTGTGATCGGAAACTATGGATTGAAACCATGCTTGTTGAAGAACATGGTATACAAAAAGTCACTCCCAATCCATTGAAATCAGCACTGGTAACCTTTATCGCTTTCCTTGTTATCGGTGCTGCACCATTAATGCCCTTTCTGATCGAAAACATTTTGGTGCAACAGCAGTTTATCTTTAGTGCTGTGATTGCAGCCTTGGCATTTTTTTCTATCGGTATGTTAAAAAGTATTTTTCTTTCCAAACCCATTTTGCGGGCCGGACTCGGCACCTTATTCACCGGAGGCACAGCAGCCGGCCTTGCCTTCCTGACTGGCTATATACTTCGTGAATTCTTTGGCATTGTATAAGCCCTGAACAACAAAATATTTAACTACAAAATTTTTCCAACAGCGGGTGTTGGCAATTTGGTGCTTAAGTTAAAAAAGATGCACCTTCTATGTGCAGATAAATCAAACCGACTTAGGAAAAATACATTTAACCTATAAAAAACAATACCTTATATTTATGGCACGCATAATGCTTTATTCAATATGAAATTTTTTATCTCTTATCAAAAAGGTATTGATCTATGAAATTTATAACCGCTATTGTTAAGCCCTTTAAATTAGACGATGTTCGGGAAGCCCTATCTGAAATAGGTGTATCAGGTGTCACTGTCACTGAAGTAAAAGGCTTTGGCCGTCAAAAGGGTCACACCGAGTTGTATCGGGGTGCTGAATATATTGTTGATTTTTTACCCAAAGCAAAAATTGAAGTCGCGATCAGTGATGACTTGCTTGATCAGGCTATTGAAGCGATCACCAAAGCAGCGAATACCAGCAAAATTGGTGATGGAAAAATTTTTGTTTCAGATCTTGAACAAGTCATCCGAATCAGAACCGGTGAAACCGACGAAGAAGCGTTATAAAATAACAGGAGAAAATCAAAGTGGAAAATTTAAATAAAATTATAGAATTAAGTTATGCGCTGGATACTTTTTATTTCTTAATGAGTGGCGCATTAGTCATGTGGATGGCGGCTGGTTTTGCCATGCTTGAAGCAGGTTTGGTCAGGGCCAAAAATACCACAGAAATTTTAACTAAAAACGTAGTATTGTTTGCCATTGCCTGTACCATGTACATGCTGGTGGGCTATAACATAATGTATCCCAGTGAAGCAGTTAACAGTGTATGGCCGGGTATCAGCTTTCTAGTCGGTGCAGAAAATACCGCCGAACAGGTGCTTGCCAGCAAAGGTGAGACGTATTATTCAAAAATGTCCGACTTCTTCTTTCAGGTTGTTTTTGTCGCCACTGCCATGTCCATCGTGTCCGGTGCGGTCGCCGAACGGATGAAACTTTGGTCATTCCTGTTATTTGCTGTGGTGATGACGGGTTTCATCTATCCTATTCAAGGCTTTTGGAAATGGGGTGGTGGTTTTCTTGATGCAATGGGGTTTCTTGATTTTGCCGGCTCCGGTGTCGTTCATATGTGTGGTGCCACAGCAGCTTTAACTGGTGTGCTGCTACTGGGTGCACGTAAAGGAAAATATGGAAGCAATGGTGAAATTTACCCTATTCCCGGTTGTAATATGCCATTAGCGACACTGGGAACTTTTATTTTATGGTTAGGCTGGTTTGGTTTTAACGGCGGTTCAGAATTAAAAATATCTGATATTGGCGAAGCAAATTCAGTTGCCATGGTTTTTGTTAACACTAATGCGGCTGCCGCGGGTGGTGTAATAGCCGCTTTAATTACCTCCCATTTCATGTTTGGTAAAGCTGACTTATCCATGGTGTTAAACGGTGCCTTGGCCGGCTTGGTTGCAATTACTGCAGAACCATTAACCCCTACTCTGTTAACAGCTACACTGATTGGTGCTGTTGGCGGCACATTGGTGGTTTTTGCTATCGTCACCATGGACAAAATTAAAATCGATGATCCGGTCGGTGCGATTTCAGTTCATGGTGTAGTCGGTATGTGGGGACTGCTCGCAGTCTGTATATCAAACCCGGACGCAAAACTATCGGTTCAATTAATTGGTATCGCAACTATTTTTGGTTTTGTTTTTGTTGCCAGCCTGCTGACTTGGTTTGTAATCAAAGCCATTATGGGAATTCGAGTGAGTGAGGATGATGAATATCACGGGGTTGACTATTCAGAATGTGGCATAGAAGCGTATCCTGAATTTACTGACAGTAGTAAACTATAAACTTAGTACCTGCCTGAAAAAAACGCTGTTTTATAACAGCGTTTTTTTTGTCCGCTATAACATCATTGATATTCCATTAGTCTCAAGACTTCTGCAGCAATATCCTTTACCGGCAGTATCTGATTAACCGCGCCTAAATCTATCGCAGCAGCCGGCATGCCAAAGACAATTGAACTGGCTTCATCCTGCACAATAGTCGTGCAGTTTTTCCGGTACATGGATAATAAACCTTGCGCACCATCACTGCCCATACCACTTAAAATAATGCCGATAGCATTGCCATCGCATATATCCGCTACAGACTCCATTAGTGGTGTAGCCGAAGGCCTAAAGCCATTGATTGCATCTTCGGTATTTAACTCAATTAAAAGCAGGTGTCCTTCTTTATTCACCAGGCAATGATGAAAATCCGGGGCAAAATAAACCGTTCTTGGTAATAGCTTCTCGCCGTGTTCAGCTATTTTAATATGCAGAGGACTATGATCATTTAACCAGGCAACCAGTCCTTCTAAAAACCCTGGGGAAATATGCTGGGCAACGACAATCGGCATAGCAAAATCTATCGGCAGGCTTGATAAAATTTGCTTTAACGCCTGTGGACCACCAGTGGAACTGCCTATGGCAATCACTTTGAATCGGCAGGTATTGTTTTTTCTAAGGCCATAGAAAGCTTGTTTCGGTGCCGTTTGGGGTCGGCGTTTAACCAATTTGATTTCTGACATGACCCTGATAGTATCGACAATTTCCTTTTGAATGCTGGAAAAATCCGGGGCATTAATTGCACTAGGCTTCTCCAACACTGCTAATGCACCCTCATCTATTGCACGAAAACTGATTTGAAGTTCATCCTCAACATTCGAACTAATCACAACAATTGGCTTTGGCCTGGTAGACATAATTTCTTTAATGGTGGATATGCCATCCATCACCGGCATACGAATATCCATAGTCAGCAGATCAGGATTCAGCTGGCTGGCCATCTCAACTGCCTCTATTCCGGTTCTGGCTCGGCCTATAACTTTCATATCCGGTTCATTGTCAAATATGGCTCTTAACAACATGGCAGTAACATCTGAGTCTTCGACGATTAAAATTCTGATCATTACATTATCTTTTATAAAAGCTGCTCAATAATGTTAAGCAACAGATCTGATTTAAAGGAACCTTTGGTTACGTAAGCATCTGCGCCAACCTGAATTCCTCTGCGCTTATCTTCATCGCTATCTAATGAAGTTACTATTATTACGGGCATATTTTGCATTTCTGCATGGTTTTTGATTTTTTCCACTAATTCAAAGCCGCTCATTAACGGCATTTCAACATCGGTTATCACCAGATCAAAAGACTCATTTTGCAGGATTTCCCAGGCATTCAATCCATTCACTGCGATTGAAACCTGAAACCCTGCATTCTGTAGAATATTTTTCACCAATGTTCGGGTCGTACCGGAATCATCAGCAAAAAGAATTTTAGCCGCTACGGTTTCATGACCCTCCTTAACCATCGGAATTGCCGCTTGCATCTTCGTAGATGAAGCAATCAAACCAATACTGTTGAGTACGATAACAAGTTCTCCATTTCCCATTAAGGCCGCACCAATACTATTTTCAACATTGACCAAAGGATAACAGAAAGGTTTTACGATAAACTCCCTTTCACCCTCAATTTCATCAACAATAAAAGCGACTTTTCTGTCACCATCTGATAATAAAATAACCGCTAATTCATCATTATCCTGCGGCGGCTTAGGCGACAAATGCAAAAACTGTGCTAATGAATACAAAGGTACAGGTTCATCCCCAACAACAATATTCTGTTGGCCGGACAGCAGCAAAACATCATCGAATGAACAGTTCATCACACTATCAATAGCAATATTCTGGATGACATAATGTTTGTCGGATACTTTAAACAAAACTCCATGCTCATTACTCAATGAAACCGGCAACATCATGGTAAATGTACAACCTTGCCCCTGAATGCTTTCAACCTGAATACTGGCATTAATTTTTCTTAGATTGGTACGCACCACATCCAGCCCGACACCTCGCCCGGAAATTTCTGAAATAATTTCTGCAGAAGAAAATCCTGGTTTGAAAATCAGTTGAATCACCTCATCATCAGAGAGGTTTTGTACATCGTCTTGATCGATCAGCTTTAGCTCGAATGCTTTTTCCTTAATTTTAATCAGATCAAGCCCGATCCCATCATCGCAGACCGAAATCAACAACATATCGCCCTGTTTTCTCACCTCAATAACAATTTGCGCTTGTAAACTTTTTTTAAACAGCTGCCGTTCTTCAGGTGTTTCAATGCCATGAGCTACGGCATTGGTCACAATATGTACAAGTGGGTCAAAAATAGTCTGGAAGAGGTTACGGTCTATTTCAATGTCACCGCCATGAATAATAAAACTGACCTGCTTATTCTGTCTTGCCGCCAAGTCACGGATGATACGATTCAAAGGATTTAATAAGATTGAAAAGGATAACAGCCTCATGGCATGGGCATTATTCTGAACCGCTTGCGAAATAAGGTTAAACCGGCTGTTAGTCTGCCGCATATTGTTATAAAGCGATAAAGTCTGCTCAGAAAGCAAGGACAGTTGATTGCCCCGAATCAGTAGCTCTCCCTTTATTTCATTATCAAAACCAGTCGGTAAGAGATTGACCTGCTTTGCCAGCTCGGAAGACAAACTATCCACCTGTTTAAACAAATGAAGCATATCCTGAGTATATTGAATAAACTCCAGCTTTGTAGTTTGTACATCTTCGGCCAGTACCGTTAATTGATTAACCTGTTCGGGGGAAACGACATAATGTTCTTCAACACTGTGGCCGCTACCGCTATCCTGAGGTTGGTTTTTGTTGTTTTCAACAACTGTTTCTCTAGTCGAGAAGGGCGAATCAAGATCAATTAGACCTTTACTGGCATAAATTTTTTCCAGCTCAGTCAACAGCTCGAAATATCGTCCCTTATCCTTTTCTTCAACCAAATCCTGAATACAATCCAGAGTAGACATAATCTTGCTGACCAATACAGGGCTGATCTGCATCTGACCTTTATTCAACAGAGAAAGTATGGATTCCAGATAATGGGCAAGATCGACTATCTTATCCAGGCCTACACTGCGTGCCGCACCTTTTAAGCTATGTGCGGCTCGAAAAATTTCATCAACCGCCGGCTGATTATCCGATGTAATGCCGGTTTTCTCCAGCAACAATAAACCATCAGTCATCACTCGAATATGCTCTTTCAATTCAGACTTGAAAACCGTTAATAATTGCTGCTGCAGTTCGGGATCCAGAACCATATCAAACGAGCCAAATCATATTACAAATGAACGGTACAAAATCCAAAAAAACATAATTATGCTTTATAAACACTAATACTTGCTTTTAACTGTTCGGAAACTTTGCTCAACTCCTCGGTAACCGTTTTAGTTTGATTGGTTGCATCAACAAACTGGGCGGTGACACTATTGATCTGATTCATTGCCACAGCGACCTGAGAAATTCCAGCACCTTCCTGACGAATCGCAGCAACAATCTGCTGGCTGGCAATAACGGCATCATGAATAACTGAATTTAAATGCTCCATCGTCTCACCGGTCTGTTTAACCAGGTATTCCCCTCTATCCACCCCTTTTGTACCTTGTTCAGTCGCCATAACTGCACGTTCACTGGCCTGTTGAATATCACTTAAAATTCTCTGTATCTGCTCGGTAGATTGCTGGGACTGCTCTGCCAAATCTCTTACTTCTGATGCAACTATGGCAAAACCTTTCCCGGCCTCTCCGGCTTTAGCAGCCTCTATAGAAGCATTTAATGCCAGCATTTTAGAGTTTTGCGCCAGATTTGAAACGACATTGATAATATTACCAATTTGCTGAGTTTTGTCACTCAATGTCATAATCGTCTGAGCGATGCTATTAACCCGGTCCCGTATATCATTCATCGCATCAATCACTTGCGCAACTGCTTCAATACCCTGCTCGCCTTCATGACCAATTTTATCGGCTGCCTCCCCCAAGGTTTGTGCTTTCATTTGCGTTTGCTGGGTAGTTGCCTTAATCTCTTCCAGGGTAGTCGTGGTTTCATTAACCGCTGACGCTTGTTGACTGGCTCCTGATGACTGGGCGGAAACATTACCATTTAGCTGATCAAGCATAAAAATCATGGCATCGCTGGCCGAAAAAATCTGCTCTGTCATTTCTGATAAACTGTTTATCATCGAATTGATATAATTACCTAATGACGCCAGATCATCCTCGCCTGATACCTCTATTTGTTCAGTTAAATCACCTTTCGCCACCTTGGCTATAATTTGTTTATAAAGTGCAACTTTCGATTCTATCTCTTCTTTGGACAAACTCACCTGATTAATATCGTCAATCAACCCTGCAATATAGGTATCAATAGCCAATTGCGAATCAACAGATAAAATTTTATTCAATGCCTGCTGTGTTTTTAAAAACGTGGTCGGACTAAACCAATATTTACGTAAAAGAAGCGGACTAATAATATTGATGTACTGACTGTAGCCTCCCAGATACCAACGTGGCGTCAGGCCAATCTGTTTGTGTACTATGCCTATTCGCAAACGCCGGTTAAAATAGGCCTCATCATAACAGCCGTCAAACAACTCCAATAAATACTGCTTCTGTGAGTATTTGAGTCGGTCTATATTCGAACCGGCTGTGTCTATCAGCGTCATCAGTTCGGGATAGAGCTGGATATTGTTATAAAATTGCTCAACAATAAAATCCGCTTTTTTTTCCATCAGCGGCTTTACCTTCTTTAATAATCGGGCATCTTCATCGGTAAAATTGACATATTGCAGGCGTACTTGACGTTCCTCTTGTGAAATTCTCATCAACTCCGGTAAGGAAGCATTATTTTTTTCCATCATAAAAACACCTGTATTCATATAGACTACTTTCTAACTTTAAAACGAGTTAAGCAACAACCAGTCGAGTGTCGGTTAAAATTGCATCAATATTGATTAATGTCGTGGAACAAAGGTGCACGCCTAAAATATAATCGGGGTTTAACAACTTTGCCTTTGCATTATAGTTATTTAAGCCGGATACGTTAAACGGCACATAATTCTTAATATCACCGACTAATAAGCCGACTATTTTTTTTCCGCTGCCGACTACAATTATCCTATTTAATGACGTTAGTTCCTCATGCACCAGCCCGGTAAACAAATAACGGCTGTCCAATACGGTCAGGATCTTACCTTGCCAACGTATGACACCGGCAATAAAATCGGGAGTACAGGGCACTTCAGTTAATTGTTCAGCATAAAGTACTTTTTCCAGCATATAAGTCGGTATGCCATAAAGCTGTCCGGGATCTAATTCAAACTGCAGATATTCTTGATTGTCTGCTGACAACTCCGCCTCAGTACACTGAACCTGTGCCAGTTTTTTGGCCCGAGTGGTTAAAACAGGATCATCCGGCAATAAACGATGAGCTAATGGTATCGACATAACAACCTTTTGTTTTTAAAAAGTAACATACTTCAGAATTACCTTTGTTGGTGAACTAAAAGTTCATTCTTCAGCATTTCAGCAAAACCGGCATAGGTTAATGAAAAGACATTGTGCACAGGTCGGCTTGGATTACCCTGCTGGGCCAATTTTAAGGCATTTTTAATGTATTTCATGGCTTGCTGGTTATCACCTTTATACAACATAATTTGCCCAAGTTGATAATGCGCTTCCATAAATTCCGCATTTAAAAAAATCGTTTTCTTTAATGCTGCTTCGGCATCATTATGAGCACCTTGCTGTAGCTCGATAATGCCAAGCAACAAATAACTGTGTGGTTCAAGCGGATCAAGCTGAATACTTTTCTCACAAGCACGTTTGGCTTCTTTTAATCGCCCCAGATTAAGCAAAGCTTTAGCCTGAAATTGAAACACCTCCGAATCATCTGGAGACTCAACCCGGAGTTGTTCGCAAGTCGCCAAAACCTGCTCCCAGTTTCCGGTTTGTAACGCCAAAATAATATTCTGTTTATTCTGATTTAAATCGTTTGTATCACTCTGACCGGAACTTTTGCCTGCAGGTTTGATAGTTTCCGGAGTTAAATACGTATGTTGTTTCGTTGCAGGCGCCGAATCAGGCAAAAGAGAGCTGGCTTTAAAGAAATGTACATCACCAAAGATCTCCAGTTTCAAAGGCGCATTGGGAAAGTTTACCGGGTCGGTTGCCGACAGCATTAAAATTCCATCCTTGGCTAAGGCCTGAGAAAACTTACGACAGGCATGTTCGATAACATCCTGATTAAAATAAATGAAGACATTACGGCAAAGAATCAAATCGACGTTATAAGTTCCATTCATAATGGACGGATAACTATTATCAATCAGATTTAAATAATAAAACTGAACTTTCTTTCGTATTTCAGGCATTACTTGAAAACAATTATTATCGATTCGTTCAAAATAACCGCTGGTTTCAATAAACTCTTCTTCAGTACGTATCGACCATTTGTTATATTTTGCCTCCAGTGCACAAGCTAATGCCGAGCGACTAACATCTGTGCCAACCAACTGTAGATTCCACGAGGTAAAATCATCTAACAACTGATGTAATAGAATACAGACACTATAAATCTCCTGACCTCTAGAGCAACCGGCACTCCATATCCGAATACTCTTGTCACCCAATTGCCGTTTACGCTCAATCAAATCCGGCAGAAATTTATCCCGCAAAAATTCATTTTGTTTTTCATCTCGAAAAAAATAACTTTCATCGACCACAATATCTTTTATAAAACAAACCAGCTCACTTGAATCGGTCCCTGTAGTGATATTTGCCAAGAACTTGGCGGGACTGGTATAAGAAAATTTTTTACAACAATTAATTACCGCTTGTTTTAATGATTCTATTTGATGACTATGAACTTTGATGCCAAAACGGGTATTAAGAAAATGAATATAATTATTAATGAGTTGGCTATCCCATTCGTTAACATTAACCGTAGTCATCGCTTAGCCAATATATCCTGTAGGGCTTGCCGAATTTCTTCCGGTGATTGTCCCTTCACAAAAGACAAGCTGGTTAACCATAATGCTTCGGTATTCAATATTAAGCCGCTTTGGTCCGGTAGATTCAATAACCCGGTAAATGGCAATTGTTTGTGTTTAAATTCGGAATTCATCTGTACATTTTCACCCTCGACATGAGTGATAGCGCCGATACTTGAAACAACTATTCCAATCTGGCGCCCCCCATCTTCGGTCTTGCACACTACCATGGGGGTTTCTATGGTATAGGATGGTTCTTGTATCTGTCCCAGTCGTAACAGTAAATCAATCACGGGTACGGCTACGCCCTGATAATTCATTACGCCTGCTAAATAATCCGGGGCATCAGGTATAGGCTGTAAGGCAATTAGAGAAAAGACTTTATCGACAAATTCAAGCGCCACAAAACAGCGCAGATCGCCCGCATCGATTGCCAGATAGTCACCCGCCTGGTTATTATGCTGATTTAATGAACTAAACGTTATCTGCATTGACTTTAATTAATAACCGGCAAATCAACCCAAAACTCGGTGCCTTTGTCCAGTTCACTTTTAACACCCAATTTTCCATCCATCATTTCCACCAGTTGTTTGGTAATGGTTAGACCGATCCCAGTACCATCAATTCCCTTGGTTCTACTGGTGCGATAGAACGGTTGAAAAATTTTTGTCAGCTCATCATCTGACAAACCATATCCGGTGTCTGTGATTATAATCCGCAAGCATTCCTTACTTTTCTGATTACAGGACAAATTAACACTACCCAGTTTTCGATTATATTTAATGGCATTGGATATCAAATTTAACAGAATCTGCTTTAACCGAATCAGATCAATATTAATTCTTACCGTGTCGTCAATTGTACACTGGTAATTGAATTCAATATCATTACTCTTAGCCAGGATAGAGCCTATTTTATAACTCTCAATAACAGTTTCTTTAGGATTACATAGCGCCATATTCAGGTTCAATTTACCGGATTCAATTTTCGCCAAATCCAGAATTTCATTAATCAAATCCAGTAAATGTCCGCCTGCCTTGTGAATTTCCTTCAAGGCTTCATTCTGATCCGATTCCAATGGATTGATATCATCTGTTATTAACAACTGACTGAAACCTAATATGGCATTCAACGGCGTGCGTAATTCATGACTCATTTGGGATAAAAACTCTGATTTCGCCTGATTAGCTGCATCCGCTTTCTGTTTAGCAATTTCCAAGACCTGTTCGGTATATTTTCGCTCGGTAATATCACGTATCACACCGACTGTTCCAATAAAAACCTCTTGATCTCCATCAACAGTTAACTGATACATACCTGCGCTGTTAACTTCCATATCCATAAAATCTTCAGTTAGTGATTTTATCGAACCTTGTGCACACTGTTCTGAATTTTTCAGTTTAATTTTTATTTCCAAGCCGGCCGTCAATCGTTTGCCTGATCTGCGTTCATCAAACAACTTTGGATGACCATCATGGTTTCTTTCTGTATTTCCAATTAATTTGGGCAAAACCTTATCACGGCTTATTTTATCTATTTGATCAGGCGCAATCAGACAACTGAAATGCTTGCCTATAAGTTCTTCCGGTTCATAACCTAATTTATTGATACCCTGATTTACAAAAATGATTCGCCCTTCCTCATCAATTTTATAGATGATATCAGGTACCGTTTGCACCAATGACCTGAAACGCATTTCAGACTCTTCCAACTGCTTGCTGCGTTCTGCAAGCTTTGTGTTTAGCAGGCGCAACTGTGATTGCACTTCCATTAACTGCTTGTTTCTTCGGATGCTGGAGTCATATATTGATAAAAGGAAACTTAAAATCTGTCTTCTGTTGGAACGAATAGGATACTCATGTTTATCCAAAGTAACGGCCAAAGTATCTGTCGGTTGCTGATCAAGGGGATTATTTAATAGAAACTCCACATTATGAAGCAATTCTTCGTCTTCAAACGGCTTGATGACGTAGGAATCGGCTAAAGACTCCAGCCCCATTAGTATGTCTTTGGTTTCTGATAATTGCGAAAGCAGAATGACCGGAATATGCTTAACTGAAAAATCATTTTTAATATTCCAGGCAACCTCATAACCATTCATATCAGGCATCCTGATATCGGAAATGATCATGTCGACTTCCTGTTGATGGGCTATTTTTAACGCATCATTGCCATTATCCGCACTCAAGACTTTATACCCGGCTTGAACCAGCAAATTGTTCAACAACATTTCCTGGGTTTTACTATCTTCGACAATTAAAATAGTTTTCATTGGTTATTTATCCTTAAATGCCTCGAATATTTTTTTATTCTCATTCCCGATCAAATATATAACTCTAAATACAATTTATCAATATTCAAAGAATACCCGATACACGCTGAAGTTTAAACTGTAAACATCTGTTTATAAACAAAATGTAAAAAAAATATTCGTTATATTACCATACAAAAAAAACTATCTGGCCAATAACATCTGCGTATTAATCAGCCTTTCCTGATTAAAAGGCAATATATAAAACATCGGAAATAATCTTAATCTATAAATACCCGTTAGACCTTCCTAAAATTCTTAAGGGATTCCACTGGAAATTGACGAGCAGTTGGCTGGAAATTTTGTTCACAGACATTAATCACACCATTTACAAAAAGTAATACGGATAGTTTTCGGAGCGTTACCAAGTCCGGTGAATATTTGTTGATTGTAAGCTGATAGAGAACAACACTTTACATAGTGCAGTGCACAATATCGGCATTGGTATTTAAAAAATACCAAGCAAAGTGTTGTTTGTGAAGTTTGAAAGCAAGGGCGCTAAAAAACCAAGGGTTGAGAGTAAAAGAATAGTTCTGGGTATTTGAAAAGATTCAGTTAATCAATTGCAAGGTTCTTTTGACTTATAAACCTAAGCGGTAAGGATATATAGTTTGAGGATAATCCAGCCAAAGTAAAGTTGCTTATCCTTGGTAATTACTACTGATTGTAACATCAGTTATCATCAAACGGCTGATATTGAATTTTATTTACAAACCATTCTTTAAGGCCTTCCGGGGTTTGCACACGCACTTCATCATCTACAGTTTTGCCGATTAAAGCCGTTGCCATAGGAGAATTTATGCTGATGGCGCTTTTTTTGGGATCGAATTCTTCAGTGCCGACAATACGACAATGAACTATTTCGCCAGCTTCATTTTCCAATTCCACCCAGGCGCCAAAAAAAACTTTGCCTTCCTGTTCAGGCGCATAATCAACGACATGCAAGACTTCCAGCCGCTTGGTTAGAAAGCGGATGCGTCTATCGATTTGCCGCAGCCGCCGTTTACCTTCCTTATATTCCGCGTTTTCCGAACGATCGCCATGAGCCGCCGCTTCAGTAACGGATTGCGTAACTTGTTTGCGTTCGGTACTCCACAGATAATCCAGTTCCCGCTCAAGTCGAGTGCGACCTTCTCGAGTGATTAAATTGGTTCTGGCGACCATTACTAATCTTGTTCTTTATGACTAAAGTGACGAATAAACAAGTAACCGGTTAAGGAACCCCAGAGCAACATATATATACTATGCAGAATAATCTCCAGTCTCAAACTATCGACTTCTCTGAAATAATCATACGCATCATCAGCCAGTAATAATATCAACACCAGATAAACAGCACTTTTAAACCTGATACTATGGCCGTAAAAACAAAAAATGCCAAAAATGATAAAACCGGTAAAGTAGCGAATAGTGCTGTGAATCAGCATTTCCACATCCAAAAATTCAATTTTAAATGCTGCGTTAATAAAGTACAGCAGGATCAAACCGATCAATGTAACCACACCAACCCATTTCATGATTCACCTATTTATTAAGTCAATATAACCGTTGTTAAATCTAAATTAACGAACTAATTGTAGTCGATAATCAGTACAAAATAATTACTGTATTAATTTAAGCCCGGGAGGCAACGCTTCACCAAAAACCTGCTTCTCTTCTTTTTCATCCAGCTCTTTATACACTTCAACCATTTCCGGCCAGGAAGCAGGCGCTTTGCTTTGTTTTAACTTATCCAACACTTGCTGGCGTATGGTATCTTCAATATCACGAGCCCTGTCATCACTCATTCGGCTAATCAAAGTCGCGGCAAACGCCGCTTCCGGTGATTTTTTCCAATCCACTGTCAGCATCTGCTGCAGCCATTTACCGACAATCTCCGG
The DNA here is from genome assembly GCA_050303415.1 of Methylococcaceae bacterium. Classification (GTDB taxonomy): domain Bacteria; phylum Pseudomonadota; class Gammaproteobacteria; order Methylococcales; family Methylomonadaceae; genus JBNLBS01. The sequence goes on from JBNLBS010000015.1 coordinate 43,135, forward strand.
GGCTACGACATTATGGCTGCTGCCGTGAAAAGGTATTCGGGCACCGATACGCCCAACCGCCCACCAGGTTTGCCTGGATTCACTGGCTTTTTGCAGGCGTTTTAATAACCATTCGCCCAATTGGATTTTCTTTTCCACCGGCAATCGCTCCAATACGGCTGCCAGACGCACCATATCATCATAACTACGGGTTTTTAATTGTTTGGCAACGCCTGCCTGCCGCGCTGCTGCCGGGTTTATATATTTAGCAATATCATCAAACAGTCGTTCCTGCGCCTCAATGCCCAACCCTCCGGCAATACGTCGCCATAAGGTCCACCACTCGGTCCAGTTTTGCGTCTCAGTTACAAACTGAATCGACTGCGCATAGGTTTTCCAAAGCTGCTCCACACGCCAGTCATCCAACGGATAACCAAAGCCGGGGCGTAAACAATAACCGGTTAAACTCAACCAGACCCGTTCATGATTGATTGAGCGTCGACGGTATTTACTGCCCTCCAAAAAGGCGCCAAATAAGGCACGCAACAAGGGGGTTTGCCATTGATTTCTAGCACCCAGCAGCTTTTCCAGATCGGCTCGCAGGCTTTTTACGGCTTTGGGATCGACCTGTTTGGATTTGCTGCCAAAAATAGCCTGAATTTTCCGGACTGCCGGATCAAACTGATCGGGTAATTCATCATCAAAAGTCTGGGACTGGCCGGCTTTCTTGCGAATTTGGAATTCCACATCCCAACGTTGTTGACTGTCGTCTACCGAAACACATTGAATCTGCAAAGTCCCTACTTCGGTCTGGGTGACTGCCAATTGCACGGTAACCTCATCAGCATTATCGGCACTGTGCTCCAAAGCAACCGCCAACGGTGGCAGAGCGTGGAAACGATCATCATCGATTTCGGTTATCTCGCCGGGTTTATAGTCTTGATCACCCGTGGTAGAAACAAGATTAAAGCGGACCGGCTGACCCAGCTTTAAACTGAATTGTTGATCCTTTAACAGTACCTCATCACCTTCTTCACTGCCTCTGGGTAAAATACAGACGCCCTGTGGATGTTGCTGATCAGTGTCAACCAGTAAAAAATAGCTTCGTGCTGCACCACCCCCAATTTTAGCTTTAGCTTCCTGTCGGACAATACCATAACTGACTGCACCTAATGCCACCGATAACTCGGGGTGCCTGTTTTCCAATAAGGCGGGTTTCCTCCCCCCCCAATGGCTAATCAATTCAATTGTGCGCTGGGTAATCGCCTGACTGCGAAAAACCCCACCATTCAGCAATAAGGCATCGGGCACATAGCTTTGTCCCCCCAGTGCTTGTAGCGCAACGTGTTGGTGACGTTGCAGGAATTCGGCAATATGTTTACTTACTGCCGGTTCTGACGCATACGGCAGACCAAATTCAACCATACCGCTACGTTTTTTATTCGGCAGATCATCCAATGCAGAGATGGGAAAGAAACCATCCAGGGCCAATGCTCTGACTTCCTTTTTAGTGAACGTCACAGAGCGGGAACCGCCAATTAACTTACTCCCACCACCCAATAAAGTCACATTCATTTGCTCGGGTGCATCGTCCGCCAGTAAGTGTTCTTTAGCAACCCGACACTGCTCTAGTAATTGTGAAAGCTCGGCCGGTGACAGACGTTTTTTATCGCCGGTTAATAAACGGCTTTCAGCCAGATGGGCCAAAGCCAGGTCTACGTTATCCCCGCCCAACATCAAGTGCTCACCGACACCGATACGCGTCAGTTTAGGTTCATCTTTTCCGGGTTCGACCTTAATTAAGGTTAAATCGGTAGTACCGCCCCCTACATCGCACACCAAAAGTAAATGCACATTCGCTAATGCTTTACCAACCTGACCGCTGTGTCTGCGCAGCCAGTCGTAACACACAGCCTGAGGTTCTTCCAGGAGTCGAACATGATGTAAACCGGCCCGTCTGGCCGCTTCCAATGTTAGCGACCGTGCGCCTTCATCAAACGAGGCCGGTACGGTAATAACCACCGATTGCTGTTCTAAAGGAGCATCGGGATGTTGATGCCCCCAGACAGTACGAATATGGTTTAAATAACTGGCACTGGCATCCAAAGGTGATACTTTTTTCACCTCATTATCAGTACCCCAGGGCAAAATATCGGCACTATGATCAACCGATGGGTGTGATAGCCAGCTTTTGGCGCTGGTAACAAACCGGCCTTTGCTTTTTGCGCCCAATACCCTTGCAGCCTCACCAATGACAGCCCCACTTTCATCAGGGATAAATTTAATATCGGCAGCCGACAACTCGCCTTCTACCGGATGATAGCGTACCGAGGGCAATAACAACCTTGCCGCCACTTCACCAGGGGCCACCAGTTGTTCTATATTAAATATCTGTATTTGTTGATCTGTCTGGTCAGCTTTAATATAGGCAACAACAGTATGCGTTGTACCTAAATCAATACCGACCAAATATTGGGCATTCAGCTTGTTCACGTTATTTTTGCGATTTTAGATATGAAAAAAATGCGGACAATTAATCCTCGCCCGCACGCACATCAAATTCAATTTTCCAACGGGCATCATCCTGTCTGGATACCGCCAGCAACTCCAGCGTACCCAGTTCGGTGATAGTAGAGCAAAGATATACCGGTACCACCTCTCCGGCTGTGCGTCCCTCTTCCGGCAGGGTAATTTCAATTTCCGCCAGTTCTTCCAGCTCGTTCTCGTTCCAGAAATCCAGGCGGGTGCCGACATGATCTTCACGGCGCACATTGGAAGAAAAAAACCGGAAGCGTACCGGTTCACCTATCACCAGTCCGAACTCGTCTTCAGGTAAGCGAACCTCGGTCCCTTCTTCCATGCCGAAAGGCGCAATACATAAGGCCTGTATTTCAGGGGCCATTCCCGGAACAGCAGGCATGGAACTTTCTACACCAACGTAATAGCTGGCTGCGGTACCGCCTTTAATACGTACCCCATGACCCTTACGAACATATCCAAAATAAGAAGCGCCTTTAGCCACGGCCAAGTCAAGATCGGCTCCGGTTAATAGTCGAGCTTTGGCTGCCTGCTCGGTCTGCAACCATGAATTCAGTACCGTCATCAGGCGTTCAGCCAAAACACCGGCCTTTAATACCCCGCCATTAAGCAAAACCGCCGTAGGGTGTAAAAAGCTGGCATGTTCTGCCGTGTTAATTCCATTAATATCTTCAGTTGCAGATAGCTGCTTGCTTAAGAAAGCGGCAAGATGCCGGGTTATGCCCGCATCCTGGGCATAGGGTAAACCGGCTGACCGTAAACCACTTCTTGGGTTATTAACCGGACGCTCGTTAACCGCGACGTGAGGGAAAAAACCTTCAACCAAGACCTTATTGACTTCATCGCGGGTTAACTCGGTTCGCAACGAACCGCCGATCAATGATGAACCGCGATTCGGGATTACCAACGGTACGGTTTCTATATCGCTATCATTAAAGATCTTTTCTTTCGCTTCCCGACAACCATGGGTTAAAGCTTGAATTTGCCAGGGTTGCAGACGGGTGCCCTGCTGTTCCATTTTAGCTTTGACGGTATAGGCCAAAGCCAGATCCATATTGTCGCCACCCAGAAGAATATGATCACCAACAGCAACCCGGGTTAAGCTTAAATTTCCATCCTGTTCGGTCACTGCGATCAAGGATAAATCGGTAGTACCACCACCAACATCCACGACCAGCACCACATCGCCCACTTCAACATGATTACGCCAGTCACCTTCGCTGTTTTCAATCCAGCTATACACGGCAGCTTGTGGTTCTTCCAATAATACCGCATGCTCCAGGCCGACCGATTTAGCCGCCTCAACCGTCAACTCCCGTGCTGCCGGATCGAATGATGCCGGCACGGTAATCACCACATCCTGGTCGGACAGAGGTGCGTCCGGATGCTTGTTCTGCCAGGCCGCACACATATGCTGTAAATAAGCCGTCGTCGCCTGCAAAGGTGACACACGTTGTACTTCCTCCGGTGCTTCGCTGGGTAATATCGGGGATTTACAGTCAACCCCGGCATGACAAAGCCAGCTTTTGGCACTGGATACCATGCGTAATGGCGTTTTGCTACCCAGATTACGTGCAATTTCACCGACCAGGTACTCCGGCTTACCGGTCCAAGGTAGACCGGTTTCCCCCTGTGCCAGTTCTGCCTCATGCGCCTGATATAAAAATGACGGTAATTGAGGTAAGTCTTCAACACTGCCCGGCCCGGTCAATTGCGGAATGGCCATTACTTCCTGAAGAACATGCTCAGACTCTGTCAGAGATAAATCGACATAAGATAATACGCAATGCGTGGTTCCCAAATCGATACCTACTGAAAATTTAGGTGCTTGCATTTCTTGCCCGGCACCAACAGGCTGTTGTTTTGCTGTTTCCACTGACTCTTGACTGCTAATGGGTTGATTCACGTTTTTATATTGGACAACCACAAGGGATTGCCCCTAGCCTGTTAATTGGGGTGAATATTTACAATTCAACTTCCGCCGCAGCAATAACATTGGCATTATGGCCTTCAGTCATTTTTGGCAGGCGAACATCGGTAACCTTCCAGCCTTTATGAACCAAAGTGCCTGTAAATGGCGCCGAACCTACAATATTACCGGTTAAACGAATTGAAGCGGCATCAAAACCTTCCTCCAGCGTCACTTGGCTACCTTCCTGTTCTTCACGTATTACTGCCAGGGTAAAATGTTCATTTAACGCCTTAACGCAGCCTTCATGAACCACTCTGGCTGCCACACCAATATCTGCATCGCCATAAGCCGATACATCTTCTTTGATAAAATCAATAAAACGCGCCTCTTTTTGCAACAGGCTTAACAGCTGTAAGGCGGCATCAGGAGTTGCTTCTTTTAATACCACCGGTTCCGGAGCAGGAGCTTGAACAATTTTTTCGACTTCAACTATCTTCTCAACCACTTTCGTTACCGGTTCGACTGGCTGTTGTTTTCTACGTCTGGCACTACCAATTAACATGGATAAAACGAGTACAATAACGAGCAGAAACAGCACGGCAACAGTGCCTGCCAAACACACGTGCCACAAGTCCAGCGTAGTCGGTTGCAGCGTTAAATCTATTTTAAAATCTGTATTCATCATCGTTAAATTATTTATATTGTCCGGCTTTCCTGGCGGCTTCTTCAAACATTACAGCCTTTAAAACATTACGCGTAGTTTGCAGGCGCATTTGTTTTAAATGCCTGTCGGCAATCACTTCAGGAACTTTTTCATTAATATAAACTTCGCGCATACGGCTTAAGGTCTGCTCACATTGTTTAACAATTGCCTCTGTCGCCTGACGCGTTTCCAGTTTGCGATACTGGTCTTTTTTCATTTCTTCAACCACGCATTTTTTATACTCATATTTGCTTTGTTGAATCTTTTTGATCGTACTTTCCGACAAAGTGGTGTTATGCCAAGTATTTTTAGCATCATCCGCCAATGCATTTAAGGGTAGCAACATGGCCGCCAAAACAAGAATCTGTTTCATAATACCTCCTAGATATAAAATAGAACAGTAACTGGTTAATTCTACGCGAACTGGTCAAAAATGGACACTAAAGCTTGCTAACTTCTAGCTCTATAGAATAAAGACACTAACACCCACCTTTATTCTCCAGGCAAAAGTGTGTCATTTCACCTATTCTGATTAGGGCTTATCACACAATTTAAAATATCCTTATTTTATAATCAATTAGCTAACATATTAAAATGATAATGATTATCATTTTTGGCACTCATTTTGCGCTTTATTTCCGCACACAATTTCGAAGTTTATTAATACACAGCGTTTTTTAAAGGCCGCATAAATGAGATATAACCATTTGCTTTTACTCACCACTTTATTCCCAGGCATTAATGCCTGGGCTGATCATGATGGAACCGTCCACCAAGGCGAAGACATGATCATCACCTCCAGCCATAAGCTATTCCCCAATACGACGGTAGCTACGCCCAGTTTTAATGTCAGCAAGGAAGATATCGATAAAACCAATCTGACCAGCGCCGAAGATGCCATTAGAATGGCGCCCAGCGTCCATGTGCGCAGACGTTTTTACGGTGACACCAACGGGGTAACGGCTATTCGCGGTTCCACCAACTTCCAGACCAATCACTTCAACATGTATGTCGATGGACTGCCATTGCATAACCCGGTACAAACTAAATGGAACGGTGCTCCGAAATGGAATCTGATCGCACCAAATGCTATTGATTCAACAACGGTATTTTACGGCCCGTATTCAGCTGAACACCGCGGTGCATTCGGTGGTACATTTGACTTGAAAACCCAATTACCGGATGACTTTGAAATGCATATGGATGCAACCGGTATTATTCAAGAAGTCCATCGTTTTGGTAAAGAAGAGGTTTTAACCGGGCATAAAGAGTTTATCTCTGCGGGTGACCGTTTCGGCAAGTGGAGCATCTTTGGTTTTTACAATCATCTGGAAAACGAAGGTCAGGCGCAAAGCTTTGCAGTTACCGACAGTCCGGCAACGGGTACCGGCGGTACTGCCGTTTACGGCGGACATCACAGTAAAACCATTACCGGTGCTAACCGTATTGTTACCGGCGACTTTGGCATTAATGAAAATATTACCGACTTATACGAAGTCAAAGTCGGCTATGATTTCACCGAAGACCTTCGCGGTTTGTTTACTATCGCCCTGGAAGATACCGAACGTAACAGTCAGGCTCGCACCTACCTTAGGGATACCAACGGCAATAAAGTTTGGGACGGCACGGTTAATCAGGATGGTTTGGAGTTTTCAGCCAACCCTACCAGTTTCGGCTGGCCCAACCTGTCAGGCAGCGAAAACGAGCGTAAAACCCTGGCTTACGGCTTAAACCTGTCCGGCAAAGTCACCGAGGACTGGAGCATAGACACCACCGCCAGTTTTTTCGATGCTTTTAAGGATTCGACCTATGAATCCAAGCGCAGTCAAAACGATCCGCGTTATAAATCTGACAAGTCCGGCCGAATTAAAGATATCGAAGTCTGGTGGGTGGACTACAGCCTGAAACTGGCGACTCAGAACCTGTTCGGCCGTGACGATTTAGGCTTTATGTCAGGCTATCAATATAATTACTCCTATCTGGATATCAATCAGTACAATTCAGGCAATGTTGCCGATGGAACCCGAGACACATTGAGAGATGCCGACGGCGGTTCCACGCAAACGCACAGCGCATTTATGCAGGCCGATTGGGACATTATCGACCAAATTAACATTATGGCCGGGTTACGTTTCGACCACTGGTCAACGTTTAGAGGCCATTTAAACGACTGTGCTGGTTGTAATGGCAGAACCCAAGTCGCCGATCGTGAGCTATCCAGAGTTTCGCCCAAAGCATCGGTGTCGTTTACCCCGGTTGATAACCTGAATTTCCGCTACTCATTCAGTAAAGCCTACCGTTTCCCGGTGGCGGAAGAGTTGTTCGACAGTTCCAGCAATACCAATGCTGCCAACCTTGCCGACCCGACTTTAAAGCCGGAAAGCGGTTTCTTTCATGATTTTAAAGTGCAATACGATTTGGATGACGGTTATGTCAGCGCCACATTGTTTTATAACACGATTGAAAATGAAATCATGAACACTCGGACGTTGCAAAATAACGGTACTATTGCCAACCGAACACGCGGAATCGATGAAACCGAAACTATCGGGGTGGAATTCGTTTATCAACAAAATTACATTATGGGTACGCCTTTTGATCTGAACTTAAACGGTACCTGGATCAATAAGGAAATTAAAAAAGACAACAATACTCCGACCAACGAAGGCAACGAATGGGTCCGTATTCCGCAATGGCGGGCCAACGGTACCGCGACTTATCATGTCACCCCGGACTGGGATGCCATTGCCGCCGTGCAGTACCGCAGCAAACAATTTGGTCAGGATGACAACAGCGATAAAAACTGGCATGTCTATGGTGCATCCGACGACTATGTTCTGGTTAATGTGAAAACCGCCTATAAAATGAATGTCGGTCACGGGGTAAAAGCCAAATTTTCAGTCGGTATCGATAACTTACTGGATGAAAATTACTACGACCACCATCCGTACCCGCAAAGAACTTATTTTGCCAATATCAGCCTGGATATTTAAGCGGCTGAACCGGTCCGGCTATATTCTATAGTCGGACATTTTCTATTTTTGATCTTTTTTCTGAGTAATTTATATGAACAAGGCTCAACCAACATTGGATGACACCCCGATCAAACCGGTCAACTGGAGCTTATATCGAACCGTCTGGCGCTGGCATTTTTACTGCGGCCTTATTTTCCTGCCGTTCATTATGATTTTATGTATTACCGGCGGTATCTATCTATTTCAGGATGAATACGAAGCGATAGCCTATCGTGAACTCATGGAAGTTGAAGCCGGGCAAAATAAACTGACCGATAGCCAGTTGCTGACAATTGTCAAAAATCAATATCCCGGCCATATGGTCATGCTCTACAAAACTCCGGCTGACACATCGCATAGTGTGGAAATGTTGATTGCACCGATGCCGATGAACGGGCAAAAAATCAGCGTGTTTATCGATCCGTATACCGGCAAAATTTTAGGTGATATGAATAATAACACCCGGTTAATGGAGTTAATGAAAGATATACACGGCAATATGTTTGCCGGAAAAGTCGGCACTAAATTTGTCGAAACCGCGGCCTGCTGGACCATTGTGTTAATGATTACCGGTTTGTTTATGTGGTGGCCCAGACCCAAATTCAGTGTATGGGGTACATTATTGCCACGTTTAAACTCGGGAAAACGCCTATTTTGGCGCGACCTGCACGGCGTTTCGGCATTTTATTTTTCTTTCTTTATCCTGTTTTTATTAATTACCGGCCTGCCCTGGACCGATGTCTGGGGTGGCAGTTTCGGCCTGTTGCAAAAAAGCATCGGTCAAAACGAACCAGCCAGTTTTTTTGCCGGTAATATAAAATCTACTGTCGTCGAAGGCCAAGCCAAATTATCGCTGGACCACGTAATTTCCAGCGCACGCAGCAATGGCTTAGATGGCCGGTTAATGATCAAAATCGCCAACAAAAAGGACAGCGTATACAGCGTCATGCGCGACTCGGACGATCCGGCCAAACGTATCGTACTGATTATCGACCAATACAGCGGCGAAATTATTCACGATGTACACTGGGAAAACACACCGTTTCTAGCCAGGGCCGTAGCCCTGGGAGTTAAATTACATCGAGGAGAATACTTCGGCTTTGCCAACCAGATGCTGGCTCTGGCCACCGCGTTGGTATTGCTTTTTATCTGTATCAGCGCCATCATCATGTGGTGGCAACGCCGCCCGGCAGGGACTTTAGGGGCACCAAACGCCATACCGGATTATCAACAACCCAAATGGCTAACTTATATGACCGTATTGCTGGCATTGGTCATGCCAATGTTGTTGGCTTCGCTACTGCTATTCTTGCTGGCTGACTGGCTGTACAGCAAATTCAGAGCTAAATCACAACCGGTTTATAGTTAGAGAGCATTATCGCCCTGGTTGTCGGATCAGTGGTAGAGCATCCCCGATAATTATTAACACTCTGCTCACCCGCTAACGCCCCTCCTGTCACCGCTATTCTGCCTCTGTTAAGTGGTATAGCGGTCGGAGGGTCTTTTTAAAAGCCTAACAAGGCGTCGGTCTGCTGTTAAGTCGGATCATACAACTAAAACGTAGCCTGGATGAGCAAAGCGAAATCCGGGAAAACTGCGCGACCAGAGCCAAAACATCACCAGCGGTTATCCCGAATCCTAGAGCTCAATAACACTCTTGCCAAAAAGACAACCCGCCGGTTGCCACTACAACAACTATTTATCTAAAACCGCTAAATACTAGCGTTATAGGATGTGCCGACGTCAGAGGGCGCATCGGGGTTGAGAGTGATGCGCCTCATGTTGTTCAGCGCATCCTATGGCACTCATTGAACCGATAAAGCCAAACTCGAAGCCGGTTTTTCAAGCTTATTTTTTTTTACCAGAGTTGTCTGCAGTAAGAATAATCTATCGATAGCGACTTCTTTGCCGATCAAATAATCGGCTATGGCTTGCGCTCTTTTTTCCGCCAGCTTATGCAAACGATGATCGTCGGGCGGCAGATCTGAAGCTAACTTTGTTTTTGCTACTTGATAAAAATCGCCGGTTTGCGGTTTCAGCAAACGCGGCTCGCCGAATAACGTACGTTCCGCCAGGCTTGGATATTTATCAATAAATAAATCAGCCAATAAGCGCCGATATTCTTTATCGGTTAGAGGGAGATTTTTTGCCTGGACTTTATTCCCGGTCTGTTTGGTCATTCCATCTGCCCGGTTTTGTAATAACAGTGCATCCAATGCTTCTTTCTGTAACCCGGGCCAGTCCAACTGATAAAAAGCAGTCCCCTGAATTTCCAGGTTCAACCGTGGCCTTCCTTTTAGAGCGATTGCCAACGTATCTAACTTTTCCTGTTCGGACGGACCGAGTTCGGCCTTTCCCACGTCAAAGTCAATATGACTGATATCTTCTTCATTGCCGAACACTGAAGCAATCGTACTAAATGGCGACGCAACGGTTTTGGTGACAACGTTGACCAGTGCATCGACGACAATGCCTGCCAAACTGAATTCAGGGTCGTTCAAACTGCCGGAAACCGGGATATCCAACGTTATTTTCCCATTACCGTCCTCTAACAGCGCGATGGCCAGTTCCAACGGTAACGATGTGGCGTTAGGATTCGGCACTCTTTCCCCTAACATCAATTGATTAATTAACAGGTTATTTGTCGAGGCTAATCGGTGGTCTTGAACTCTATAATTTAAATCCAGCGACATATTGCCTTTTTCAATTTTCCGTCCGGCAAACTCAATCATGTACGGTGACAGCGAAGGCAGCGTGATACCGGTAAAGCCGAGGTTGATTTGCGCATTCGATAATCCAGGGTTTAGTGTCCCGTAAATTTTAACCGGCGATGTTTGCGCTATTTTCCCGGTCAACTTAATGTCGGCAACAGAGCCGCTATCGGACGACAGGTTCTTAACCGACCCCGTCAGCTGGCTAATATGTGTCGAAAAAGGTTGAATTAAAGAGTTGTCTTTAAAATCCGATACACCGCCGACCATGTCAATCTCGTCTATGCGGTATTCGATTTGTTTTTTTGCATCTTGTTGCCTGCTAACCTGTTCCTTAGCATTCGCCTGTGACTTAATTAAAATATCGTTGATATTGATCGATTTATCTTTACCGATTGCCACCCGGCTATAAGGTTCTTCAAGCCTGACTTTATCAATCTGATAACGGCCACCACTAAAGTCCAAATTCATACCGCTTAATTCAAGAGATTTCCAGTTAATAAAATCCTCATCACGATGTCTTGTAGATAGGTCGGTGATTTTTCCGCCTCCCATTAGATGCATAGCGAGAGAGCTGTCATCCTCGGTTTCGATAACAAATTGGCCGTTCATAGCGACCGCCCCGGACATCACATCCAGTTTTGCCACCTGCGCGACATACGGCTGAAAGTCTTTGATTGCAATATCTTTCGCGTCTACCTGTAAGTTACATACCAGCGGATCGACAGCAACATTCCCGTTAACTGCCAACACCCCGGTTTTATTAACCCCCATATTCAAATTTACGGCTAGGTTTTCACCGGCTATATTCGTTAAATTTGTCACAAGTAGATCCATTGGCTTTAAGCCGAGATGAAATGCTTGAGTTGATCGGTAATCATCAAAATCCATAGCCAAGCGATTAAACGCCAACCGGTTGACCCTGACCTGCCATGTTGATTCTTTATCATCATCGGCTTCGGAACTGTTTGTTGCATCCTTGTCCCCTGCCGTCAACAAGGATTGATAATTAGCGCTCCCGTCCCGATTAATCCAGCTTTTAAGCCCGGCGTCCGATGCAGTGAGTTTTTCAATAATGACCGATTTTTTCAATAAATCGAAGGAAATGCCTGAGGCTGATAAATTAGGTAGGGTCGCAATGTTATTTAGGCTGTCTTTTTCCGCAAGTTTTAGGTTCAACAATTCTAAACTCGCATTTTCGACTATCAATTGCTTGCCGGCAGGATTTTCGAAAAAATTGTATTCCGCGCTGATTTCCTCGGTTCCTTCCGTTACGACAAAATTAACACTGTCTTGTAAAAACAGTTGCCAAACTTTTGGCAGATTAACCTTATTAAGCGCAATATGCCCTTGTGACGCTAACGGGTTAAAAGCTATATTACCTTTCCATTCCAATGTTCCGCCGGAAGACAAAAACAAGGAAAGACCCAGTTGCGAATTCTGGTTAATTTGGGTCGAAAAATTCTCCAGCTGTAGGTTGATTGGGTAAATACGCTCAGTCTGTAAACCTTCGCCCAAAGCATCTTCCCAATCCACCATTCCCTGCGAAAAAGTGATTCGATCAACTTTAAGCGGAAAGATAGCTTTGTTTGCCGAGTCGTTATGATTTTCCGCCTTGTCACCGGAAAATAAAAGCGACACATTAAATGTGCCTTGCTTATTACGGCTAACCAATAGATAGGGTTTGTCCAAAAAAACCTGATCCAGAACCACCGAAAAATTGAATAGTGACCGTATCAAAGCCAGATCCAAGCGTAACTGTTCGAATCCGATCACCGGCTTTGCATCAGCTCCCATTATTTCCAGGCCTTGCAAATGCATTTCCATAAAAAACGGATTAAACTCTATTTCGCTGATCCGAACATCGCGGCCCAGTTCTTGTTGTACAAGCTTTGGCAAACGGTCGAGCAAAACACCGGGCAGTACAAAAAATCCTAACGCCGCATACAGTACAAGGCAGCCGACAAAATATAGACTCAATCTTTTTGTTTTTACTGAACTTGTTAAGAAGCTCATATTAATGTCCATTTTGTCGACTCATCTTTGGCTATTCACATCAGCCGTATTACCCATTCAAGTGCCAAACGTGCACACAACTTAATTGACTACTGTTTAAACCGATACAGATCAAAAACGCCTTTTCCAGGCAATAGTCTACATTTCTATTGTATTCTGGGTATCCGATAACCACTGATCGTTACTAAAGCATAGACCTGTTATCAACGAATCACTAAATAAAAATATCTGCCGTTGCGGTTTATATGTAACAGCAACTCATTATCGGATCGTGTTAATGCTTTATTTAAACTATTCATATCATAAACCCGCATACGATTGGCACCAATGATCACATCACCGGCAACTATTCCACTGTAAGCGGCAATAGATCGCGGCTCAACACCTGTCACCAGGACACCTTCACCTTTAGGGTTGTTTTCCAGCAGCACCCCCTTCAATAATTTATGCCTTGCTGCAAGAGTAGCTGTTTTAAGCTTCTCCACTTTTACAGAAAAGTCCAGTATATTGCCATCACGGATTACCCCCAAACTTAAACTGTCGCCTACCTGATGCATTGCAACCAGACTACGCAGTTTTCCGGTCGAATTGCTCTTCTGCCCATCAACGCTGACTATCACATCCCCCGGCTTTAAACCGGCCCGTTCGGAAGGAGAGTTGCTGACCACCCCGGTCACTAAAACACCATACTGATCGGGTTTCAAATTAAAGGCCCGACGTAATTCGGCTGTTATATCCTGAATATTAACGCCGATCATACCTCGGCGGACTTCACCATGATCCAGAATCTGCTGCATACTGGCGGTTACCATATTCACCGGAATGGCGAACCCTATACCGACATTACCCCCTGATGGAGCTAAAATTGCCGTATTGATACCGATTAATTCACCGTGCAAATTGACCAGTGCTCCGCCGGAGTTGCCAGGGTTAATCGAGGCATCGGTCTGGATAAAATTTTCATAACCTTCTATGCCCAGCCCGGATCGTCCAAGCGCACTTACTACGCCGGTAGTAACCGTTTGTCCCAAACCAAACGGATTTCCTATGGCAACCACAAAATCACCGACTTCAAGGAGTTTGGAATCACCCAGTTTTACATCAACTAAATCGGACGCCTTGATCTTTAAAACAGCCACATCCAACTCACGATCCTCACCGAGAACCTCCGCCTTAAAATCCCGGCCATCGATCAACGAAACATGAACCTCATCGGCATTATTGATCACATGGAAATTGGTCAATACAATACCGTTCTGTTTATCGACAATCACACCGGAACCGGCACTGTGCTGCCTCTTTTTAGGCATTTGCCTGGGCTGTTCGGGAATCTGAAAAAAATGCCGGAAAAAAGGGTCGTTTAACAGCGGATTATATTCGGCCTGACTGGAGAACGTGGAAATATTGACCACGGCAGGGTTAACCTTCTTAAGCATAGAGGAAATGGATGGCACCTGCCGACCATCGCTGTCGTAGACCGGCAGCACTGCCTGCGCCGAAAAAGAAGCGCCTAACAAAATGGATATCACAAAGACTCGTAACGACGGCAACATAATAATCACCTCAGACAAAGTTAATTAACAGGGGCGAAATATTTTCGCCCCTTAATTTAAAATCAAGACTTTTCAATTTTGATCGATTTGCTTTGACTATCGATCAATTTTTCATTTCTAGGTACCCGTATGGTCAATAAACCATTTTTCATACTGGCTGTTATTTTTTCGCTGTCGGCATCATCGGGCAGTGCCAGTACCCGCTGAAAAGACCCGTAACGCCGCTCGATTCGGTAAAAATCTTTATCTTTATTTTCGGTTTCTTCCTGTTTATTGCCTTTTATCGTTAAACGCCGATCAGTCAGATTGATATCCAGATCCTGTTCACCCAAACCGGCCGCTTCCAAAGTGATCATATATTCCTTATCGTCGCTGGAAATATTCAAATCGGGACTAAAGGACGGCAATTGATTAAAGCGGGTATTAAAATCGGTAAACCAATCACGGCTTAAGGATGGAAAGCCGAAGTTTTTAAACGCATCATTAAATAAGCGGTCTATTTCGTAATGCAGCTGGTTTAACGAATTTTGAGAAGAACTTAGCTTGCCGTATTCCTCCCGACGAACGGGAATCGTATTTTCACGGTCGGTTGAACTGTCTTCATGTTTAAACCAGTTCCAGGGATTCAATTTTTCTAAATTCATAGTTAATCTCCTAAAAAATAAAACGAATCATTTAGACTGAATCAATCTATTAACACATAGATAAAACCTTTATAAATCAATGCTGCATACTCTTATTTTCGATATAAGAATCACCTCTGTAAATTTCAAGGTCTGATTTTTTTAAAAACTACCGCACAATATATTCAAATTAATAAAGCAACTATGCCGGCCCTGAAAAAATATCCTCGATGGCTCAAACAGGTTTATTATTCATACCAATGATTAAACTGATTGCAAAACTGGAACGCCAACTGCTTAATCTTTTGCAGGAATACCCCGGCGGCATAAAAGAATACGACCTATTAGTGCTATTGGATGCACAGGGGGAACCTTTGTTCCCGGACTATCGGCAAAATAACCTGACGCTGTTTAAAAGCCATTTTTTATTATTTCATACTTTATACAGATTGAGAGAGCAGCTTTGGCGGGAACAACGCTATCATCTGCATATCCATAGTCTGGATATTCGCTTGGCCGACTATCATCCCGGTAACACAGGGCTCTGTTCAAAAGACAGCTTACGCGACTATTATCTGAATCTCGACAACCTGTTTAAAACCGATGCCGCTGCGGTCGATGACATGATTAATGATTTTTGGCTGCAGTTAAGCGGCCTGGATAAGCGCCGGGAAGCGTTAACGGTACTGCAATTGATCGATCCTGTTGATGACCTTACCATTCGCCGGCAATACCGTAAATTAGTTATGCAGCATCACCCTGATCGCGGCGGCGATGGCGCCCGAATAAAAGAATTAAATATTGCCATGGATATTTTGGGTCGATAACTTGAAAATAATCATCAGTGTTGTCACTGTGTAAAACTTGTAGCAACAGTCTGTTTGTGTATTAACTCTATCAACGCTTAGTTAAAAACATCCCGTTTCAGTTTAAGATACCCCATCCCCATACTCACTCCACGCGCCAGCATAAAAGCCGCCATAGTAAGCCATAGACCATGATTACCCAGAGGTTGGCTGTAATACCAAACCGGCATATAAACCAGCAGCAAAGAAAAAATCATCGAATCCCGCATTTGTCTAGACCAGGTGGCACCGATAAAGACACCGTCAAATACAAAACAGCTTACCGATACTAGCGGCAAGGCAACCAGCCAGGGCAGATATTGATAGGCCGTTTGTCTGACTTGTTCCAAATCGGTTAATAGATTAATCATTTGCTGACCGGTCAGCAAATAGAGCACGGAAAAAATAACCGCAAAACAACAAGACCAAATAGCTGTAATGAGCACCGCCTGCCTGAATAGGGCCTTATCCTTCGCACCTATGGCCCGACCGACCAGCGCCTCCGCGGCATGGGCAAAACCGTCCAGAGCATAGGCCATAAACATCTGAAAATTCATCAGCACAGAATTTGCCGCCAGAATAATAGCGCCTAAGCGGGCACCTTGCGCAGTAAAAAAAGCAAAAGCAAAGATCAGGGTCAGGTTCCTGATAAAAATATGGTTATTCAATTTGAACATGGCTTTAAATTTGTTCAAATTAAATATGGCCGACCAGTTCCATTGGCGCTGATAGTTTCTCATTTCCCCGCGCAACAGAATCAGTCCCACCAACAATCCTGTATATTCAGCGAACACGGTGGCCAAAGCAACCCCGGCAATGTCCATATTTAAGTAGACCACCAGATAAACATCCAGCACGATATTGCTGCAATTGGTAATCAACACCATAATCAACGGATTTCTTACATTTTGCAGCCCCAGGAACCAGCCGGACAGAACATAGTTCATTAATGTTGCCGGTGCAGTCCATATTCTTATATAAAAATACTCCTGGGCTAAAGATTCGATCACCGCACTACTGTCTAACAACTGAAAGCTTAGCCATGCAATCAACTGTTGCAACAATATAATCAGAGCGGCTATGGCTATTGCAAACACCGCCGCTCTGATTAAAATGGCTTGTATTTCCACATTATTTTTATTTCCAAACGCCTGTGCGCTTAAGCCCGTTGTCCCCATTCGCAAAGAACCAAAGCCCCAGTAAATAAAACTAAAGATTAAACTGCCCAAAGCCACGCCGCCAAGATAATCAGCCGCCGGCAAATGACCCATCACAGCCGTGTCTACCAGACCCAATAATGGTGTGGAAATATTGGATATAATCATCGGCAAGGCTAATTGCCAGACCATTTTATGATCAAAAAATGTTGTTTTTTTCAAGACAATTCAGTTAATTTCAGGGAAAATAGTCAATTTTGTACAAAATGCGAAAATATAACGGCCTAGTTATACACCAAAATCACGATGACGAAGGCATTATTGAGGTCGTGGAAGCCGATGGCGTCCGATCTTTACATTTCGGTTCCACCCCCAAACAAAGCAGCATACGCTTAAGTGATGAAAACCGTCTGGAATTGATTTATGCGCAGAGCATGATGGCCTGGATGTTGTTTAAACAAAACATAGAACAGGTATTGATTATAGGCCTGGGCGGTGGCTCCCTAAGTAAATATCTATTGCATCACTTTCCTGAGTGTAAACTTAAGGCAGTTGAATTTCGTAAAGCAGTAATTAAAATTGCCCGTAGCCATTTTGCCCTGCCGCTGGACCCTCGATTAAAAATCATCCATGGTGATGGAGTTAAATTTATTCGAAACCAGGCATTGACGCAACAAGAACAATATTGCCTGATAATGCTGGATGTGTTTGACCATGAAGGTATGGTGCAATCGTTATGCAGCGAGGCTTTTTTTGACGCCTGTCAGACCTTATTAAAAAAAGATGGTATCCTGGCCATCAACCTATGGGGCACGGATAAAGACCAGTTCAGCCAGGTCGCCTGGTGGCTGGGGCGGCTGTTCGACTGGAAATTATTGTTTTTACCGGTTAAAGACCGAGGCAATATTATTGGCTTTGCTTTTGCCAAAGATGTCCCCATTTTGTCCTTGAAAGAACTTAGAAAAAAAGCCGAGCAACTGGAACAGCAGTTTCAACTCGATTTCCCCGGCTTTTTGAAAGATATCCGAAAAAATAACACCAGCGTGTTAAACCGAGTAATTAAGAAATGACCTTACCTGCCTTATCCCCTGCTCCCGATATTTTTGGCTACCGCCAATATTGGGCCAAACGTTTCGGTATTGCGCCGGAACTCCCGATGAGTCGGGAAGAAATGGATCAGTTGGGCTGGGACAGCTGCGATATTATTCTGGTCACCGGTGATGCTTATATCGATCACCCCAGCTTTGGCATGGCGGTGATTGGTCGGGTACTGGAAGCCCAGGGCTTTAGAGTGGGAATCATCTCCCAGCCGGACTGGCACAGCGCCGATGACTTCAGCAAACTGGGCAGACCCAATCTGTTTTTTGGCGTCACCGGCGGTAATATGGACTCCATGGTCAACCGCTATACTTCCGACCGGAAAATTCGTTCCAATGATGCCTATACTGCCGATGGAGCGGCCGGGAAACGCCCGGACAGAGCCGTCAATGTCTACTCACATCGCTGCCGTGAAGCCTTTAAAAAAGTGCCGATTATTATTGGCGGCATAGAAGCCAGTCTGCGCCGAATTGCCCATTACGATTATTGGTCGGATAAAGTCCGTAAATCGGTGTTACTGGATTCCAAAGCAGACCTATTGCTTTATGGCAATGCCGAACGCGCCATCGTCGAGGTAGCGCATCGTCTGGCCAATGGCGAAACCGTTGCCGAATTAAAAGGCATACGCGGCACCGTGCATTTTGTTAAACAGGTTCCTACCGGTTGGGCGATTAAAGATTCCACCGATATTGACAAACCCGGCAAAGTGATACCGCCGCAGGACCCGTATCAGGAACAGCCGGCGTGCGAACAAAATCAGGCTGAAACCGATAGCAACGAAAAAGTGATTCAATTCAGCCGCACCATTAAGAGCGAATTACGCGCCAGAACCGTTATCCGCCTGCCCGGCTATGAAGCCGTTAAAGACGATGCGGTGTTATATGCTCATGCCTCGCGCGTGATGCACGGTGAAACCAACCCTGGAAATGCAAGGCCGTTAATTCAGCAACACGGCAGCCGCCAGCTCTGGGTCAATCCCCCGCCAATTCCGTTAACTACGGAGGAAATGGACGGCGTGTTTGCGCTCCCTTATTCCAGACTGCCGCATAGCAGTTACGGTCAGGCGCATATTCCGGCGTTTGAAATGATTCAGCATTCGGTCAATATCATGCGCGGCTGTTTTGGCGGCTGCACCTTCTGTTCCATTACCGAACACGAAGGCCGCATTATTCAAAGCCGCTCGGAAGACTCTATTATCAAGGAAATTGAGGCAATTAGAGATACTTCACCCAATTTTACCGGCCATATTTCCGATCTGGGCGGACCGACCGCCAATATGTATCGACTGGCCTGCAAAGACCCTGAAATTGAGGCATCCTGCCGTAAATTATCCTGCGTTTACCCGGGCATTTGTCCCAACCTGAATACTAATCACAGCCCATTAATCAAGCTGTATAAACGTGCGCGTCAGTTGCCGGGCATTAAGAAAATATTTATCGCCTCCGGCCTGCGTTATGATCTGGCAGTGCAATCTCCGGAATACATTAAAGAACTGGTTACCCATCACGTTGGCGGCTATTTAAAAATCGCGCCGGAACATACCGAAGAAGGTCCGTTGTCTAAAATGATGAAGCCCGGCATCGGTACCTATGATCGCTTTAAACAATTATTTGACAAATATTCCAAAGAAGCCGGAAAAGAACAATATTTAATCCCCTATTTTATCGCTGCCCACCCAGGCACTACCGACGAGGATATGATGAATCTGGCCTTATGGCTTAAACGTAACGGCTTCAGAGCCGATCAGGTACAGGCCTATCTGCCTTCACCGATGTCCATATCCACTGCCATGTACCATTCAGGCAAGGACACTTTGCATAAGGTAGACCGTAAGGCACCGGATATCAGTATCCCCAAAGGCATCAAACAACGCCGCTTACATAAAGCCTTCTTACGTTATCATGACCCGAAAAACTGGCCGATGCTGCGTGACGCTTTAAAAAGTATGGGAAGGGCTGATTTAATAGGTAACGGCAAGCAGCACCTGATTCCCTCGTTCCAACCTAAAGGTACCGGTAAACAGGATGCAGCCATCAACAATAAACGCAGTGATAAAACGAAAAAATTTAAAACTCAACGTACAGGTATAAAAACCGGTAAACCGAATAGCCGCCAAAAGACCAGGCGTAAAGTTCGGTAAATCGGTTTTGATTTCTGTCACCATAACATAACGACAGAAGTCTAACCCGACCGACCAGACAGGAATACTAATGCTAACTTCTAATTACCAAGACACCCACAATATTATTGATGATCTTAAAGGTGATCAGTCCTGGCGTATTTTTAGAATCATCAGCGAATTTACCGAAGGCTTTGACAAGCTATCCGGCCTGTCTGATGCCATTACCATATTTGGATCGGCCCGTATTAAGCCTGAACACCCGATTTATCAGAAAACCGTCGAACTGGCTGAACTGTTAGCACAAAATGATTTTGCCATTATCAGTGGCGGCGGCCCCGGCATTATGGAAGCGGCTAACAAAGGAGCTTATCAGAAAAATCAGGTTTCAATCGGATTGAATATTGAATTGCCTATGGAGCAAAAACCCAATCCTTACCAAAATGTAGAGCTGGATTTTCGCTACTTTTTTGTTCGTAAAGTCATGTTTGTCCGTTATTCCATGGGCTATGTCTGTATGCCGGGTGGCTTTGGTACGCTGGATGAATTTTTTGAATCGCTCACTTTATTACAAACAGCCAAAATCTATCCGATGCCGCTAATTCTTTTCGGTTCTGATTTCTGGCAGGGTCTATTGGACTGGGTTAAGTCCACCATGCTTAAATATGAAACCATTTCCGAGGAAGATCTGGCCATCATCACCGTTACCGATGACCCGCATGAGGTTATCAAAATCATGACTGATCACCGTAAATGGAAAAACAAGCAAAGGGAAATTGATCGTTTGAACCGTGAAGCTCAAGAAAAAAAATGTGAGTAGTTCCTACACCTTCGATGGAAATTAATATCAGTTTGTATTTTCACGCTATGGCTAATCTCTATGCCACGGGTTTTTAACCTCATGCCTCTGTTTACATGAATTCCTGACCTTTTGCCAGATATGGTGACATGTTCTATCAGTACGCCCGGCTTTTTTACACTGCTGTTTTTTCCACATTTCAAACTGAAATAAATTAGCAACTACCGGTACATTACGGCATAGTGCAGTTGAAGCAGCAGCCTTATTGATACAGGTTTGAAAAAAATAACGGTTATTTAAGAAACAGGAAAAACCTATACATACCCTGGTTCCGGTCATTACTTCAGAAACACAGGCTTGTTGGTCGTGCTGTTTTGCAAATGCCAGTCCTTCAGTTTTACCCTGCTTTATATCCAGATAAAGCATCACTGCCACTGAACTGATTAGCATAAAAATCATGGTAAAAATTGCTTTCACCAGAAACCGCTTTTTCATATCATTAACCGCGTTTGTCAATTTAAATGTTAAAAATTGAGTCGCGTTTAATTCAAGAAACTTTCATTCTATTTGTTAATAAAAGCATCTTTCAATTGAAGACCGAGAGTCTACATATTACAAATGAATAGCTTCACGCTGATCGGTGAGTAATTTTTCAGTGTGCTGGGGATGGTGGTGGTTAGCCAAGGATTTATCGACTCCATCTGCGGTAATGGCCAACAACCCGTTTTCCAGTCTGTGCACCCAGCCTTTTTCTCGTAGATACCACAAATGAAAATCCAATAATTCAGTTGGACAACCGGTTAGCTTTTCCAGCTCCAAAATACCGCTCCCAGGGTTATGGATATTGCGTTTACGTTTGACATATAGAATAGAAAGCAGCCTGGCTTGAATAATTTCATCGTTATCAAAAGTGTCTATATCGACCGCTTCTTCAACCAGGCTCCAGCGAAATTCAGCTGAATTTTTATGCTGCACATCATAATCCGCTCTTTTTTTGGGGTCTCTTAGCGTTTCATGAGCCTTGACTATTTGGGTAAATTTCTCGACATCACCTGTTTCCGTGTGATCAGGATGATAACGCTGGGCAAGATACCTGAATACCCTGTCGATTGTATCCGTGCTGGCATTTGGGCTTATTTCAAGAATCTCATAAAAATCGGGGATTTGATTATTACTCATCGAATTCGCTCCTGAATTTATGTTATTCACATATTATCAGAAACCAACTACCTTTCGAACCGATTCTTTCTTTTATCACTAATCATTATTTCCAAGCATACGCTTTCTAAGTAAGAAGGCAGTGGCTAAGTAGATTGCTTAAATAATCACAATTTATTCAATATCATGGTATTTTGTACCACTTGGTTTCTACATCCTCAAATAATTCGCAATGACTCAGTGAGGCTGGAGTAACCGGAATTCCAATCTCTCTCTCAACAGTTTTGCCTGATATGTGTCCATAAGCATCAGCGTATAATTGAGAACAAATGACTGCTCGTTTAGAGGTATCTCTAGGAGAGAATTCAGAATTCCAAAATCCATTCCTTGATTGCAGCAATATATGCGCAATAGAACCAAAAGAGTATGAGAAGTTCTGCCTAAGAAGCGCTTGAACAGCAATTTTCCAGCGTTGATCGATATCTAAACTATAATCCCTACAGACACGAATATTATATTTCCCAATATAAGGATAAATCTTTCTTGCATTAACGCCTGACCTGGAAGCCTCACATAAACCATAATCGCCAAGATAGACCGCTGCATGATGCCACTGAGCATGCTCTACTGAATAGCCGCCTTTAATTTGCACTTCTTGTATGGACTTCTGTATAAGGTCAGGTTTAAGTGCAGAGACAAGAATAAGATCACCCGGTTTCCATTTTTCTATGTTTGGAAGCTTACCAAAATTTCTCACTTCTAATGGTATGGTAGCCGGTGGAGAGCACTCCTTGTCTTCCGGCTGATCTCCAGGCTTTAAAATAATCACAATTCAACTGATTGTATAATTTCGTCTGCCAATATGAATTGGACATGCCTTCCATTATCCAGGTTAATTTCCTTAGCTGTTTGCCCGGCATAACCATTAATTTTATCG
The DNA here is from genome assembly GCA_050303415.1 of Methylococcaceae bacterium. Lineage (GTDB taxonomy): Bacteria > Pseudomonadota > Gammaproteobacteria > Methylococcales > Methylomonadaceae > JBNLBS01. The sequence continues at coordinate 66,297 of JBNLBS010000015.1, forward strand.
TAGCCAAAAACAAATTGACGTTGGAGCTCTTCATCTAAAACATAAGCTACACCAGCTTCATCATTAGATTTAACGATAATTCCTTCCTTGACCTCAGTATGAGTCTTATTTGCATTGGACATAAAATCACCTCTAATTTTCAACCGATTATATACCCCATATCCGCAATCTAACATAAAATTTATGCACTTAAAATATTAAAAAAAACAGCCGGGGCTACTGGACCGCGAAGCTGTTTTACAGCCATAAACTTAACGCCGGTTTACCATGGCAATCATCTTTTAAAAATATTATAACTTTCCCGTTCAAACAGAATATTAGCCGTTTGCAGTATAGCAATAGCTTTTTGACTAAGATCCCGGGCAATAATTTTATTCTTTTTTTTCTTTGTATTTTGTACTATCACTTTATTAGCTTTATTCAATTTGAATAACTTTAGTGCTGCCTGATAAGGCGGCATGGTAACAACATTTTTATCTCCATCAACCAAATACAGTTCAAAACTGTTTTGAATCAGCGCCACACTGTCTTGCGCCGGACGAGTAAATACATCTGAACCAAAAAAGCTGTGTTCATATTTTCCACCCAATAAAGACATAATGGTTGGCGCTATATCGGTTTGACTACAGGTTTTGCTGATGCGTTGACTTTGCCCTTTAAATATATCCGGCGCATAGATGATAAATGGTACACGAAAGGTAGCCGCTGTTCTGGCCCCTTCTTTAAAGCCGCCAAAATGATCGGCGGTAAAAACAAATAAGGTATTGTCAAAATAATCCGCTTTTTTTGCCTTATCCATAAACTGCCCTATTGTCCAGTCTACATAACGCACGGCATCAATCTGTTTGTGAAAAAAATAGCTCGGATCATGCGGTTCTACACGACCGACCGGCAACTCATAAGGCCGATGAAAACTTAAGGTCAGCAAAGTGGCAAAAAAAGGCTGCTTTGGATCATGTCGATCAAAAACGCTATGCGCAGTATTGAATAAATCCTCATCACTCCAGCCCAGATGGGTTTTAAAATGACGCGTGGTAAACTCATCCTCAAAGACAAAACGGGAATAACCATTACTGCCTAAAAATGCCTGTCTATGATCATAAAAAGGTTGCCCGGCGTAAATAAACATCGTTTCATAATCACGTTGCTGCAGGACCCGGCCCAAGGTTAAGAACTTGCCTTCTGCTTGTGTTCTGGTCGTCACACTGTCACCCGGTAAATCAGGAAAACCGGCGACAATACCCGAAAATCCACGTGTAGTACGTTTTCCAACCGCATAACATTGATCAAATAAAATCCCCTCATTAGCCAACCGGGATAAATTCGGTGTTAAATCCGGCTTGCCCCCCATGGCACCAATATAATGCCAGCTTAAGCTTTCCAGAATAACGAGTACAACATTGTATTTTTGTTGCGGCAGCCCGGTATCGGTCACTCTATGCAACGGGTTTAACGGATCATCGACAAAGGTATCCTGGGGTTGCGTAACCAGCTCTCTAGTTATACGCAGGGCTTGCTGTTCACTCAAGAGGGAATAATATTGGCTTAAATCTTCCGCCTTATCAGTCAGACTGATAATCGCTTCCCGCAACGTGAATCCGGCATTTAATGACAATTGTGCCAATACACTGGAATGACTGAAATAAGCAGGCCCGGTATTAATCGCCTTGGGCCCAATGGAACTGCGTATGCCCAAAGCTAACAGAGCGCCAACAATTAAAGACCAGGTCGTTGCTTTGACAAAAGAACTTTGACCTCGAAGTCTAGACAGCTGCTTTTTATAAAAAAAGATAAAAAAAATGATACAACTGATGCCTGCAGCAAGAGTGGCAGGTATAACAGGAAACTGATCAACAATTATTTTATGAACATAATCGTATTTTAAGTAATGGATTGCTTTATGATTTAAGTGCTCGTTAAATTCCTGAAAAAAATAAAAATCAACAATATTGACCAGCACAACCACCATTAGAGCTAGTGCACTATAGATTGCCAGACAAGCTTTAAACAGACGGTGATAGATAAAAGCTAACGGAGCGGGCACCATAATCAGCCAAATGGGTACCGTTAACATTCCAGCGATAACTATATCAAAGCGTAAACCGATTATTAACGATCTAAGAATTTCAGTCGTAAAATTTTCGGTAAAACGATCGGACAAAAACAACAAAATGCCCAATCGTTGCAGTGAAAAAATAAGTGCGGCGATTACAAAAAAAAGCAGGGGCGCTCTAAGACGAACATGTGACATATGAATAAAATGATTTTTCATTAACTACAGAAAATATCAAAATAATAAACCTTTTTAACTAAATTCGCTGTGAAATTTTTCTAAATCAAATGGTTTTTAGTCATGTTGACCATTCAAAACCATGTTCTTCAAATAGTGAGATGCATATCTCCACAATTCTACGGTCGTAATGAATACCCGCCTGTTGATTGATAACGTTTAGGGCTTTATGCACCCCTAATGAAGGACGGTAAGGCCGATGAGAAGTTATGGCCTCAACCGCATCAGCCACAGCAATAATTTTGGCTTCCAGTATTATCTCATGCCCTTTTAATCCATGAGGGTAGCCTGAACCATCGATACACTCATGATGCTGAAGAATCATTTCCTTAACCGGCCAGGGAAACGATACCCCTTCCATAATCTCAAACCCCACTTGCGGATGGCTTTGAATCATACCAAACTCATGCTCGGTTAAAGAGCCCGGTCGATTTAGAATTTCAGACGGAATGTATATTTTACCGATATCGTGAATACTGGCGCCTAACTGCAGGCCCTCAATCTGTTCACTACTCAAGCCCATTTGCTCAGCAATCGCCACAGCCAACTGGGCAACCCGATCCTGATGCCCGGCAGTATATGGGTCGCGCTTTTCCACAGTACGTGCAATAGCCTCAACGGTTTCCATCAAGGCCGTGGTCAAAGCCTGCGTGGCATGATTGCGCTCTGTCAGGTTTTTTAATGCATGAACGCCATAAGCTATATCACCGGCCAAATCCTCCAGCACTTCCAATTCCTGTACATTATAAGTATCAACATCAGCCGTATATACGGTAATGGTCCCTATAACCCTTTGGTCATCTTTTAAAGGAACAGATAAACAGGTATTACAACCCAGTGGTAGTGAAGATTTTAAACATATTGAACAACCGTTTTTTTCAGAAATTTCATTTGTCAGCCTGGTACGCCCGGTCTGAATAGCCTTAATAACTGAGCAATGAGAGAATGAATCATCTTCCAGGTTGATAGCCGGTTCTGGAATAAAATCATGTCGTCCTGCTCTGGCTGCAACGACCACGTTTTTTGTCGAATGAGTATCAACAAAACCAACCCAGGTCATCAGGTAATCGCCTCGATCCACTAAAATCTGACAAATGCTTTCCAGTAAACAATCTATATCGGTTGCCCTAACCAGCGCACCATTGCATTCCAACAGCATTTTAAGCGCCCGGTTTGCCTTTAAACTGGATGCCTCAATAATTTTACGTTCGGTAAAGTCTTCAACCAGGGATACGGCACCAATAATATTGTTACCCACATCCCTCAGAACCGTGCTATACCAGTCACAAATGACAACTTCCCCTTGCCGGGTCAGATTTTGTTGATTAGCCCAGTGTTGCTCATTATCAATTAATAATTGTTGCAGGCTTTGAAAAACTTGCTGTTTGTTATCCGGACAAAACAATTCATCCAGTTTTTTACCGATAACTTGAGTCTTACTATAAGCAAATATATTTTCCGCAGCCGGGTTCCAGGCCATTATTTCAAAATCGGTATTCCATTCAATGATTGCTATGGGAGTATGTTCAAAATGCAAACTAAGTAATTGTTGCGTATCTTTATAAATAGATTCCATTTGTTTTTGTTCGGTGATATCAACCCAAAATCCTACAATTTCCTTCGATTTCCCCTGTCGATCCCGTTCAATTCTCATACAATCATACAACCAATGATAACGACCGTCTTTAGCCAAAATCCGGTATTCATGACTAACCTTTTCTTTTTCAAAGGCATTGAGCAACTCCGCCAGCACTCGCGGTTTATCTTCTTCATGAATATGGTTTAGCCAGAATGAGGGATCGTTAATAAACTCATCAGGCTGATAATCTAATAGTTTTTCAACATTCTGACTGATAAATGTTAAGGCATAATCTCCGCTGACATTACTGGTATAGATAACAGCCGGACTGGCCATTAAAAGATGCTCCAGACTGGCATTGTTTTGTTGCAGCTGATTCTCAACCTGTTGCCTGGCTGAAACTTCTTTTTCCAACTCATTAACGTGTCTTTTCTGCTCTTCTTCTCTGCATTTGCTTTCCTCCACCAGTCTCAGATATGACGCTCTGATCGTCTTTTCCGCTCTACCGGTTAGACAATAAAACAGGATAAACACCAAAATGCCCGCACTCACAACCCAAATGAAAATCACCGCCTGGTTACGTTGTCTTCTGCTTAAGCGTTCTGTAATATTAAAAAAATAGAACATTTGTCCAACTTGACGCAGTCCAGCATCCTGCACCGGCATTTTTATTATCTGATAAAACTGATCATCAACTTGAATATGACTTATTCCTGACAACCCCGGCTCCGCCAATAATAGGTCCGGGAAAGATTTTAAGGTTTTATGAACAATAACCGAATCAGGCAGCTGATCCCAAAAACTGGAATTATGCAGAAAATTAGAACTGTTTTCCCACACCTTACGATCGATAAACTGCTTTTTGATAGTCAGCGCAAATGACATACCGCTAACCTCTCTACTGCTTGCAAGTAAATGACTGATTTCCTCACCCAATTCCAGATAGCCCAGCAATCGTTTACCTTGATACCAAGGTTCGACTACTCTTAAAGTAAAAGTACCCAACGGTCCTAATTCAATACCGGCTTGGCGTTGCTTGCTTTTCATCGCATCAAGCAAGGTGTAACGTTTTATACGATCCCCGTAACGATCGGGTTGATGAACACGTAAAAAATTTATCCCATCTGCATTATGAAAATAAAAATGGGTTACCGGACTGACTTTGGCAATTTTCTGCAATATAGGCTGAGCATACTTATATAACGATGCCCGATCTTGAGTTAAGTATACTTGTTGTAACCTGGCATTATCTTTAATGACGGCCAAAGCTACAGACAGTTTTTCAGATTCCTCGTGAATTAGAACCTTGTGAATCTTCTGAACGGTATTCTTTAACCTTAGCGACTCATTTTCGGTGCGTAATTTTTCTTCGACATAAATACCATAGAAAAATATCGAAACGCTGACAACGATAAGCAAAGTCAAAGGAAATAAAATATAAATTTTTAGATTTTGCTTCACCCTTGACTCCTAACGACAAGACTATGCTTATTATTAACATGGCTATTATAGGATAAATTGTGTCTATATTAACCAATATAAGTAAATAAACTTAATTGAATTATTCACAGACCTGATTACGACCTCTCTTTTTAGCTTTATACAACGCTTTATCGGCTAATTTCATCACAGCCCAAGGGGATTTGGTTTTAGTCTTTGAATCGGCCACACCGATAGATACCGTAACCTGAACCGTTTTATTTTTACCCGCCTTACCTTTACGCCGATCCTGACGATTAACCACAAAAGGTGAGTCGGCTATTGTTCGGCGCAAATCCTCTAAGTGTGACTTTGCCTGTTGAGTGTCTTTACCATTAAACAGGACAGTAAACTCTTCGCCGCCATAACGATATGACACTCCAGAACCGCTTACTTTTTGCATTTTGGCCGCAATCATTCTTAACACAGCATCGCCTGTATCATGACCATAGGTATCGTTAAATTTCTTAAAATGATCGACATCCAGCATAGCGACGGAATACAAACCGCTAATGGCCTGAAATTTTTCCCGTAAAGCCCGCCTGCCGGGCAATTCGGTCAGCTCATCCAGATAAGCCATGCGCCAGGACTCTTGCATCACCGCATATAAACACATTAACAAGGCAGCACAGCTAAATACCTGAACACTGCGGACATCATGCTCACCATATAATTGAGCAAACAATAAAACCAGTATGCCGGCTCCGGTTAGTAAGTGGGTTTGCTTTTTTACCGCCACTATTAACAACATGAACAAGCCAACCAATACCGAACCGGCTAAAACAGTTTGCGGCATATGAGTCCAGTCAAAATAACGGGCAGGCAGCCAATTGTGCATTAAATAAAAAATCAGTTTTGGGGGCTTCTGTTGCACAATCCAAACCGACAAAGCCATGCCGCCCAATAAGACAATATAGGCCGGTATCGCCCTTAGACTAAGTATACCTCGTTCGGGTAATAACGAAAACACAAGCAATACAATTGGAATTAAACATGTCTGTAGAGAAAGTGCCAGCCGGCTTTCGCTCCAGCCTTGTGTGAACAATACATAGTTATGAATAATCAGCAGCATATAAAAAAACACCGTGCTGCGATTGAAATGGTATGAAACCACAGCAGCCAGAGTCGCCAAAATATAAGGCATATACTCAAAAAGATTTTGCCAGGATATCGGCAACTGTTGATAGTGTTGCTGAGTATAAAACGCCACGCCCAACAAGGTTAAAATAGGCAGGCAGCCGATTATTTTTCGCATACGAAATTATTAGACAGAAGTTTTTATAGGATTATTTGTATCGCGAAATAAGGAACCCAGTTAAAAATAATCATCAGGATTTTATAAAAAGCCATACCTGAGTAATGAATGGCGTCGAAACGCTCCATTGGCATATAAAACCATCGGCTATGAAATCGGTAGACCCAGTCATGCGCCAGGCAGAGCAATAAAAGCCACCATAACAGTAAACCGATATTGATTAATCCGCACCACAATAAAATATCTGCAATCGTTTCAAGCGTCATAAAACACCTCCATCAAAAAATGAAAATGGGACAGTTAGTATGTATTGTAGTCTTTTGCAGGGAATTAACGATATTATCAGGCATAAAAAAACCGTATCCTGACCCAGAATACGGTTTTTATTGTTTTATAAGCCTGAAGTCTTAAGCTTTTTTAAGTACTTTTGCCACCGTTTCACCCATTGCCGAAGGGGTTGGTGCAATGGTAACACCCAAATCCTGCAGCATTTCCACTTTTTCCGCCGCACTTTCACCGCTTGATGAAATAATTGCGCCGGCATGTCCCATACGACGACCTTTAGGTGCGGTTAAACCGGCAATGTAGGCCACGAGAGGCTTGCTCATATTGGCTTTGGCAAACTCACCCGCCTCCACTTCCTGTGGACCGCCGATTTCACCGATCATGACCACTACTTCAGTTTCCGGATCGGCTTCGAATTTTTCTAGGATATCCCGATGTGAACTACCATTGATTGGATCTCCCCCGATACCTACAGAGGTTGATATACCGATACCCAGTTCGCGTAACTGATCCGCCGCTTCATAACCCAAAGTACCAGAACGACCGACGATACCGACATTACCTTGCTTGTAGATATGCCCCGGCATAATTCCCAACATGGATTTCCCTGGGCTGATGGTACCGGCACAGTTTGGTCCGGTCAGAATCATGCGCTCTTCTTTTGGAAATTTTCTCAGGTAGTTTTTAACCTGCATCATATCCTGGGTTGGAATTCCGTCGGTAATCGCGACACAATATTTAATACCTGCATCGGCAGCTTCCATAATGGAATCTGCTGCAAAAGCAGGGGGAACGAAGATAATACTGGCTTCAGCACCTGCCTGGTCTACCGCTTCTTTAACAGTATTGAAAACCGGTCTGTCCAAATGAGTTTGTCCGCCTTTGCCCGGCGTAATACCACCGACCACATTCGAACCATAGTTAATCATATCCTGTGCATGGAAGGTACCGATCTTACCGGTAAAACCCTGAACAATCATTCGTGTATTTTGATCAATTAAAATCGCCATTACGCTGCACCCTCCGCTTCTTTGGCAACGACTTCATTACGCGCCTGTACTGCTTTTTCCGCAGCTTCTGCCAATGTTTCGGCAGTGATAATCGGCAATCCGCTTTCTGCAATAATCTTGCGGCCTTCTTCTACGTTAGTACCGGATAGACGTACAACCAGCGGCACTTTCATATCGATTTTTTGAACCGCTTGCACTACACCCTGTGCAATCCAGTCACAACGATTGATACCGGCAAAAATATTTACCAGCATGGCCTTAACATTGTCATCGGCCAGTACCAGTCTGAACGCTTTTTCGGTACGTTCTGCGGACGCGCCGCCACCGACATCCAAAAAGTTGGCTGGTTCGCCGCCAGCCAGTTTAATCATATCCATGGTCGCCATTGCCAGACCTGCGCCATTGATCATACAGCCGATATCACCATCCAGCCCGACATAGCTTAAGCCCCTATCGGAAGCCGCCATTTCACGAGGGTCTTCCTGAGTTTTATCACGCAATTCAGAAATACGTTGCTGACGGAACAAAGCGTTGTCATCAAAACCCATTTTGGCATCCAGCGCAATCAATTCGCCCGCACCGGTCACAACCAGCGGATTAATTTCCAGCATATTTGCATCCAAATCACGCATGGCACGATAACAGCCTTTAATGAATTTAACCGCCTGGCTGATTTGAGTCGCTTCCAGACCTAAGGCAAATGCCATTTCACGCGCCTGAAAATCCAGCAAGCCAACCGCCGGTTCAATATGAATTTTTTTAATCGCATCCGGATTATTTTCCGCCAGCTCTTCAATTTCCATACCGCCTTCAGCTGAACCCACCATCACGATACGTTCATGTGCACGGTCAACCAGAAAACTGAAATAAAGTTCCTTAGCAATATCGGTTCCGGCTTCAACATACAGTCTGCCGCAAACCTTTCCTTCCGGCCCGGTTTGATGAGTCACCAGACGCTTGCCTAATAATTCTTCCGCTGCTGCAGCGACTTCTTCATGAGTTTTACAGATTTTAATGCCGCCGGCTTTACCGCGCGCACCTGAGTGGATTTGTGCTTTAACCGCCCACACACTACCACCAATTTCTCTAGTGCGCTGAACCGCATCTTCCGGGCTATAAGCCAAACCACCATCAGAAATTTTGACACCGTAACCGGCTAAAAGATCTTTTGCTTGATACTCATGGATATCCACAGCATCTCCTCTAACTTATTTCAAAAAAAAGATAAAAAAGGCCGCAGAAAGCAGCCTTATCATTTATAAATTTGTTACTTGGTTTTTGCGGCAATTGCTTTTGCAGCATTAACCACATTATTTGCCATTTTTTCAGATGCCGCATCAATCAAACGACCATCTAACGCCGCCGCACCTTTACCTTGCGCCGCCGCTTCTTTTAAGGCTTCAAGAATTCTATGCGCTTTTTCCACTTCTGCTGCCGGTGGGGTAAATACATCATTCGCCAACTCAACTTGAGACGGATGAATAGCCCACTTACCTTCACAACCTAAGGCCGCTGCTCTTTTGGCAGCCAATTTATAACCTTCCGGATCTTTAATATCACCAAACGGACCGTCAATTGGTCGCAAACCATATGCCCGACAAGCCACTGTCATCCGGCTGATTGCCGCATGCCATTGATCACCCGGATAATCAGGATTTAAACCGCCGATATTCGTGGTTCTGGCTCGATTACTGGCGGCATAGTCAGCAACACCGAAATGCAGCGCTTCCAATCGGCCGCCTAACGCACCTTGTTTAGCAATATCTTCAACATTAGCCATACCTAATGCTGTTTCAATCAGCGCCTCAACACCTATTCTGTTCTTTAGGCCCTGCTGCATTTCCAACTGGTTTAACATTGCTTCCACCATGTAAACGTCAGAATAAACACCAACTTTTGGCACCAGAATGGTATCTATTTTATCGCCACACTGTTCAACCAGATCAACCACATCGCGTACCATATATTGCGTGTCCAAACCGTTAATACGCACAGACACTGTCACACCATGGCCTTTCCAGTCCAAATCATTGATTGCCTGAATAACATTTTTACGCGCCTGCAGTTTGTCGTCGGGTGCAACAGCATCTTCCAGATCCAGAAAAATAAAATCGACGCCACTTTTCATGGCTTTTTCAAACATATCTGGATTTGATCCCGGCACGGCTAATTCACAACGCTGTACCCGCTGAACATTGGCTTCAAATAATGTATGGCTCATTTTATTTCTTCCTGATAAAAATTTGGGAACAGCTTAAAAAATAAATATTTTTTCGGCCAATCCAGATATAAATAAACCCACCATTGTACTTCCAGAGAAAACATTGTCAATTTTTCATCAACAATCCAAGATATTTTTTTAACAAACAATTCTTGATGAAATTTAACAGCTATGTCATTATTGCCCGTTTGTGTCGGTTAGGAATATATCTTTAATATACGGCTAACCAAAATAACAATCCTATCAAACATCTTTAAAGGGGCAATCCAATGGCTGGTCGCAATCACTTATTTATTCCTGGTCCTACCAACGTACCACATGAAGTTTTAAGTGCAATGCATGTGGCAATGGAAGACCACCGGTCTCCAAGCTTCCCAAAACTTTTCAAACCACTTCTGGAAGACCTGAAAAAAATCTTTCGTACAGAAGACGGTCAAGCTTTCGTATTTCCCGCTACCGGAACCGCCGGTTGGGAAATTGCATTAACCAATACTTTAAGCCCCGGCGACAAAGTACTAATCTACCGTTTCGGCCAATTCAGCCACCTGTGGGCAAATATGGCCAACCGTCTAGGCTTTGACGTTGAAATGCACGAAATCGAATGGGGCAAAGGCATTCCTTTGGATCACCTCGAAGCGCGTTTAAAAGAAGACAACGCGCATGAAATCAAAGCTGTCTTAGCCACTCACAATGAAACAGCGACAGGCGTAACCAGCGACATCGCCGGTGTTCGTAAATCCATGGATGCTGCTAATCACCCTGCCTTGTTATATGTTGACGGCGTCAGCTCTATTGCCAGTATCGAATTCCGTATGGACGACTGGGGTGTCGATGGTGCCATCAGCGGTTCGCAAAAAGGTTTTATGCTGCCTGCAGGTGCAGCAATCGTCGCTTTCAGCCAAAAAGCATTGAAAGCGTGCGATACAGCAACCAGCAAACGCTGCTTTTTGGATTTAAAAGACCAAATGGCCCAAAACAAAGACGGCTATACCCCTTACACACCATCAACACCGATGCTGCATGGTCTACGTAAGTCGGTCGATCTGTTACTGGAAGAAGGCATGGACAATGTCTACGCCCGCCATCATCGCTTAGGTGAAGGCACCCGTCGCGCCGTTGCCGCTTGGGGCTTGTCCTTATGCGCACAACCAGGTTTCGAGTCCGATACCGTATCAGCTATTGTAGTACCGGCAGACAAAGATGCCCGTGATGTTATCAGCACCGCTTACAACAAATACAATATTTCCCTAGGCGCTGGCTTAACCGAAGTTGCCGGCAAAGTCTTCCGTATCGGACATATCGGCGATATGAATGACGTTTCCATGCTGGGTTGTATTGCCGGTGTTGAAATGGCCATGCTGGATCATGGCTTTGATATTACACCGGGAAGCGGCGTGGCTGCTGCAATCGAGTATTATCGCTCAACTGCAAAATAATACCTTAATGGCTAAGCTACTTTAGCTGAAGACAAAAAGGCATCGTGTTTTTGATAACGCGATGCCTTTTTTTTAATATCAAAACAGCCCATGAACATTAAAAATATCTTAAAGTTTATGCTTGGCCAGACAATAAGATATAGACAATTTCACTCCTCACCAAGTGCTGAAATTTTGGAATATTAATCGCTGATTCTTTTGCCGGTTATTATCGTCCCAGATTACCCACATCAATTTGACAAAATAACTTAACCAAGTCGATTCAGTAATTGACCATTTTTCCTTGTTTCATCAGCAAATCGGTCCTTAACCTATCGAGCCATAAATGGGTCAAATTATTCAGAGGTTTCTGCAATAAACACCCTATTCCACAAAAACAATCAATACTTTAACTTGATGACATCCTCAGTCATGGTTTTGTCACATTAGCTTTGTAGACTGATCCCATCGTAAGTAATCCAATTTTTATCACATTGAGTTTTGACGAGGCATTATGCATAAAGCAAAGGATCACTTGAAAGCTATCATCACCAATAAATTATTAACCCCGCTTTTCCAACCGATTGTTTCGCTGGAACAAAACAATATATTTGGCTACGAAGCGCTTATTAGAGGCCCTTCTGACAGCCCATTACATAATCCAATCAATCTTTTCTCTGCTGCAAACAGGTTTCAGCAATCTGTTGCTTTAGAAAATACATGTCGAGAAGTGAGTATTCGGCAATTTAAAAACTTCGCTTTAACGCAAAAACTTTTTTTAAATGTCAGCCCCTCGGTTTTATTAGACCCCTCTTTTAAAAAAGGCCGGACCCTACAGCTTCTTGAACAAGCCGGGCTTAAGGCATCACAAATTGTTATTGAACTCACCGAACAACAACCGACAGAAAATTACTCATTAATGCAGGATGCTGTGATGCATTATCGTGAAATGGGTTTTGAAATCGCACTGGATGATTTAGGTGCGGGTTATTCCGGTTTAAGATTATGGACAGAGTTACTCCCGGATTATGTGAAAATTGACCGTCACTTTATCCAGGACATTAATATTGACCCCGTTAAGCTAAACTTTGTCAGCTCGATAAAAAAAATGGCGTTTGCTACAAACTGTCATGTCATCGCAGAAGGCATTGAAACACGGGAAGAATATAATGCCATTGTCGACCTGGGTATCAGCCATGGTCAAGGCTATTATTTTTCCCGACCTGCCGCTCAACCCGTTAAAGAGTTGAATCCTTCAATCTTTATTCAAAAAAAACAAGCCGATTTTCCCCCCATTACTCAAAGCACTAAAATTATCGATGTTATCCAACAAGTTGACCCTGTAGCTCCGTCAACACCGATCAACAAAGTTTTAACTATTTTCCAGAAAAATAGCCATTTAACAACTTTACCGCTGGTTGATAATGACAGACCCGTAGGTATTATTTATAAAGAGCAGTTTTTAAGCCGGCTTTTCGCCAGCCCGTATGGTATAGATCTGCACGGCAAAGAACCGATACAATCGTTTATTGATACGCTGCCGATGATCTTTGAATGTCAGGAATCAATTGAGCAAGTCAGTCAACAACTGACCAATAACCTGAGTTCTGATACCGCATTTATAGTGATTGAAAACGGTATATACCGCGGTGTCGGCACTATGAAAGAGTTACTGCAGGTCATTACCGACCAACAGTTACAGAATGCGAAACATGCCAATCCTTTAACGCATTTGCCGGGCGTCACGCCAATTAATCATATTATTAACAAGCTGCTTAGTCATAAAAAAGAGTTTGTGCTTGGGTATTTTGATTTAGATAACTTTAAACCTTTTAATGATTTATATGGCTACGATAAAGGGGATCAGGCTATTCAGTTAGTGGCAAATCTTTTAAAAGAAACCATAAATAAAGATTTTGGCTATATAGGACATATTGGTGGCGATGATTTTATAGTCATCTTTACCACTGCTCACTGGGAAAAATTATGCCAAAACATTCTTAACAGCTTTAAACAAACAGTGATCCAGCTCTATTGTGAGCAAGACCAAAAAGCCGGCGGCATCCACTCAGTGGATAGACGTGGAAATCCATGCTTTTACCCGGTATTAAGCCTTTCAATCGGACTTGTTGAAGAAAAGGCAATAGCAGAATGTAATAGTCATATAGAAGTCTCAGACCTTGCCGCAGAATCCAAACATCAGGCAAAAGAAATAGAAGGTAACAGTTATTTCGTTAATCGCAGGGCAGTTGAACTACCGTTCACTAATGCCCAAGCAATTAACAGAAAGCCAACCAAACAACCTTATTTGCCTAACTAAAACTCACCTAAATTACACGGAATTTACCAGTGAAAATCTCATATATTTCACGCTTAGTCACAGCTGTATTGATTACAGTCATGTCAGTTTTTATTATTTCAACAATTTGGTCGCTCAATCATTTAAGCCAGGCATTCCAGATGGTTGAAGAGTACAGTGTGATCAAATCACGCATCACAAACCAGATCCATATTCCAATAAATGCCTATCTGAATTCAGGTGATGCCGGTCTGCTCATTAAAATTGAAAAAAATATCAATACCTTAATCAATGATACGCAAAAAAGCGAAAATTTATCACCTAACGCTCAAAATGAATTTATATCATTACTAAAAAACATCAATAATGCTGTCATTGTAGATTTAAGAGCAGCCGGTAAATTGTCCGACCCTCAGGTTTTATTGATAAATAATGAAAATCAGGTATCCGGCGAAATCAATATTCTGCTGAATTATGTAAAGCAGTCGACACAAGCCACTCCAAACGCCAAACAGCAATATTTCTTAACTTTAGGGGAGTTGCAGAACAGACTACAGAAATTGTCACATACGCGTCAAAATTACTTTAAAAATCAAAACGCTGCTTCATTGGATACACTTAATTCATATATCAATGAGATGCTAGGCGATGGCAACGCACTGAGTCAGTATCCGGCACTGGCTATATATGAAGCCGGAAACGACCAGGATTTAACCAACCTGATGGGCTGGGTAGATGATAATGAGTCGAGTGAAGATAAATCAAACGAACATATTTCAGAACTCAACTCCTTAATTAATCGCTACCCCAAAGAACTAAAAAACGCACAACGTTTTATTCAACAAAAAATAGCCAGTCGTAAACAAGCCGCCGAACAAATGACCGCCCTCCAACAACAGCTTAATCAGCTAGGCGAATCGATTAGCGCAGATTACCAAAGTACGCAAAGCATTCTTTATTACCTATTATGTATTTGCTTTATTCTGATTATAGCGACCAATACCAGCCTGATTTTTTTACAAAAACATTTTGCTCGAATTATCGACCAGACCAACCATTATGTTAATAAACTGGCCTCCGGTGATTTAACCTCGACTTTTTTACTGCAAAGCAGGATCGTCGAAGCCAATCAACTTAAAACCTCTATTGCACAGCTCAGAAACTACTTCACTCAATTAATCAGTAACATATATCAGGAAACAGCCACGTTAAAAAGCTGTCAAAAGACAGTCATTGACGGCAATCAGGAAATGGAAAAAATTGCCGCCAATCAACAACAACTGAGCGAAATTTCTTCGGAGCAAATGCAGCAATTATCGTATTCCTTTCAGGATGTAGCAAAAAGTGCCGCCGAAACCCGCAATGCAACTACCCAGGCGCAGCAAAGCATTGCCAATGGTGTTGAGTCGATGAAGCAAACCCAACATCAGGTTAGAGATTTGTCCAGTGTTATTAACAATACAGCCAACTCTTTATCCCTGTTACAGGAAGATGCTAAAGCAATTGAAGGGATGCTGAATGTTATTCAAGGTTTCACCGAACAAACCAACCTGCTGGCACTCAATGCTGCCATTGAAGCTGCAAGAGCCGGTGAGCATGGTAGGGGCTTTGCGGTAGTCGCCGACGAGGTACGGAAACTGTCCTCACATATCGCCTTATCGGCAAGCGATATTCACACCCTGGTTGAGAAATTAAACAAAACCACCGAAAACACCGTGAAATTAATGAACAATCAACAAGAGTCAGCAGACCAGACAACCAAAGCTGTTGATGATGTAAATCAAATCTTCTCATACATTTATAAAGCGATTATCGATATACACGAAAAAAACACTATAATCGCATCTTCGGCTGAAGAACAATCAGCTGTTGCGGTGGAAGTCAGCAATAGTATTTTTGAAACAGCCAACTCATCCAACCTGACATTACAGGAAGCTCAAAATAATAAAAACAGTGCCGCCGCACTTAATCAAGTCAGCCAAAACCTTCACGCTTTGGTAGAACAATTTTCAATTGACTGATTTTAGCCACAAGAAAATCATCAGCCGGCTTTATTTAATATAAACGCTTTACTATTAATCAGTTAGAAAAGCATGCATTTGACAAAAAACAATCTAATCACTATGCTCAGTACTACTGAAACCATGCTTTAAGACCAAAGGGTTAGTAATGTATAAAATAAATAATCATGCGATTACCCCACCCTCACTTTTTTTTACTTTTGCATGCACAATTTTCCTTTCAGGCTGCGAGCAGGATGTACATGATCACCCCGAGTTAACCACGGGGAAACAATTGTTTGAATATCATTGCTCAAGCTGCCATAAAAGTACCGGAACAGGTCACTTTCTTAAAGGCGTTCCGGCGAACAAAGACACTGATTTGGCTATTTGGCAGATTAAACATAAAATAAAAGACAAAGCTTCACAAGACAGCAAAACAAGAATGCCCAGTTTTCCCAACATGAGTTCGGAAGAAGCTTTACTTATTGCGCAGTATGTAAAAAATCTATAACCAATTTGACATAAATTTTAAGAATATTTTCAAGTTTGGCATTGAATAGTGCAACTGAATATAACCTAACAATAATTGGATCAAGCAGGATAAGATCTGACAATTTGTAACTTTGCAATTTAATAAAACTTTAAACACCGGTGTCATAAATTCCCGGGTTAACTATTTTCCCAATCAATTTGCCGGAATAATAATTCTAATTTTTCCGCTTTTCTGGGATTCAGTGATCTAACAAATGCAATCTGCCCTTTTAGTTGTGCTTTAAAGTACGGAAAATTCCTTCTATTTTGGGCTTTGGGTCCCGTTTTAATACAGTTATGCAATATTGCTTTCAAGCGGTCATAGTCTTTTCTTGGGATATTGGGAAACCGGTTAAGCGTCATACCGGTTAAACGCTGGCTGACGCCATGACGCATAATTCTTGTTTTACGATGATTAACTGAAAAACCTTCAGTTTCGGCGATATAAGCAACAAAAACAGGTAACCGATAGGCATTACCGATAAACTCGTCATTACCGGAAAAAGCCAGGTCATCGGCATAGCGCGTATAAACGCCGCCGAGTTTTTCCGCCAGCGCCGCAAGACGAACATCCAGTTTAAAGGCGCATAAATTTGCCAGTATCGGCGAACTGGGGCTGCCCTGCGGCAGATGTGGCGTTGTTAATTGTTTACGTTGAAGCCAACTTAATTGGGGATCATTGCTGCACATCTCTAAGGGGGTTTGATTGCAGCATATGCCGGCCAATCGTCGGGCAACAGACTCCCGGTATCCTAAGGTAGTAAACAAAGCATGAATTCGGCGAACAGGAATACTAAGAAAAAAATCCTTTAAATCCATACGAATGACAACATTTTTTCCGGCATGAGGTTCGGCGTAGCTTAAACAGGAATGCTTTTTACGAAAACCGTGGCAGGCCTGATGTAATGGGATACGATCGAGTATGCCATGATATATCTGCCTTTGCACGGCCGCCATTCTTTTTTTAGGCGCTTCGATTAGTCGTTGTTGCCCGCCTTTTCTTTGTTTCCAGTAATAATGGTAATGTCGAGTACGCGCAGAATCGGTAATATTGGAAATTTTCCAGTGCCGGGCGTAATGTTCCAATTGCCCGATAGTCAATCCTAACCAAACGGCAAGTTGATTAAGGTTATCCAGGGTCGGTGTTTGACAAACAAATTTTGCCGGTGGGGGCGGAGCAGGCTTAATATTAAATTGTCGAATACGCAGATGTAGACGCTGACTACGCCACAACTCAATAAAGTGAGAGCTGTTTAATATAAAGTCGGCAAGCGCGTGTTTATCAATATATGGAAGGTCGGCCTGAAACCTTTCATATACCTTGCCTACCATAGTCTGAACCCAGCTTGGTTCATCCTCCAGCAACCAATAAACTCGCTTAGTCATTCGATCCGGCAACCAATCCCCGGCCAGTAATATATCCGAAACGGCTTCTATAAATAATCGTTGATATGACATAGTCTAAATTATGCGCGGCAAAGTCTTTCCAACCAGTCCTGTTATGCATGAGCCGTATTGCTTGGCACGCAACGAGGCTCATGCAACGTAACGTCACTTTCAAAAAATACCACGGGGTTCCCCCGTAGAGGTAAGAATGCTTGCAACAACAGCCTTACCGACTTGGAAAGCTTTGCCACTGATCTAATCTATCAGGTGGTATCGTCGTGTCAAGTGTAATGGATAAACGCCAGCCCGTAGACAAGAGTTAAACGGAACGAAGTTGATACCGGTTGGTCACGCGCTGTATCAGATAACATTAACGTCATAGTTAATCTTTATTTAAAATACCTTATAATCAGTGAGTCGATCCAGGCCGTCAGAACAGCCTAAACTTTCAGGTATACATGCAGGGATATTTAATCGGCATCTAATTTCTACAAGCCGGCTCTTTTTTGCAGCCTGACTTTAAAATAACCTGTATCCCGTAGAAGACCGGCACAAACAAGTTTTAAACTGGCGGAATAAAGGCTATTTACAATCTACCCTGGTCGATAACAACACGTCTTTTTCCCAAACACTTGGCGTTAAAAACCCTATACAGCCAGTCGTACGAAGTTGTTCAGACCAAAATAATGTTTCCGATAATAAGGATGATCTTGTCGCTATTTCGATCACGCAGATTATGGCAGATTCAACGCCTCCGATAAGAACTATACAGTCTTCTGCAGACAGGGTTCGCTGATGAATTCCGGCAATTTTCTGGAACTGTTTATCGTCTGCCTGAAGTTCAAGAGGAAGGTAAATTAACAACTTTACAGTCCGGTAAGGACAAAAATTTTTTATATTTCCAAGTAAAATTTTGATTGCATTGAATAACGGCAGATTACCACAATAAAAAAACAATCGCTGCAGACAACCAAAAATTTAAACCTGTTTCCCAGTACAGCAAATATTCGGACATTATTTCCATTTAAGCTATCAGATAAGTACAAATAAACAAGTAAAAAAACGTATCAAACAGCAAAATTCAGACCATCTCTCAATCAGCACTTTATTGATCACTTATTTAGTCAAAAAAGATGCGGCCTTAAATAATTAAGACCGCATTAGTGGAAGGACATCAACTCAAATTAATCGTGCAAACTTGAGTTGAAGCAAGTTTATGCGACCTGAAATAAATTGAAAATGCGTCATATCGCCGCGCGACAATATGACGCTAAAGTTGGTATGGTTCTTGGTATGCTTAGAAGGTTTGTCTGAATTAAAGTCTGTGAACATGGGCAATTTAATTGCAACCGATTAATTTTTTAAGTGATATAACGTATATCACTGTGTGATATGCCGTACTTATTCGGCGAACTCAACGTCTAAACTTGGCTTTAATTCTTTTGAACGATAATTTCACTTCAAATTAATACTGTGACAATGCTATATTCCCCGCCATCAACTCAACAGATCAAATCAAGCACCAATGAGCAAACCCAAAGTCTTTATTACCCGAAAATGGCCGACTTCGGTCGAGGAAAAACTTAAGCAACGTTATGAAGTTAGTTTAAATGAATTTGACCGGCCATTATCCATTGATCAGTTTAAACAGGCTTTACAGAATTATGATGCCGTTTGCCCGACAGTCTGCGATTCATTTCCGGCGGAAGTTATTAACACACCTAACAAACGCTGCAAAATATTGGGTAATTTCGGTGTTGGCTTTAATCATATTGATATTGATGCCTGCCGCGAGCAAGGCCTGGTAGTGACTAATACCCCCGGTGTGCTGACCGAAAGTACCGCCGATATTGCAATGACCTTACTGCTAATGTCCGCCCGCCGAGGTGCAGAAGGTGATCGCCTGGTACGTGCCAAACAATGGCATGGCTGGTGTCCCACTCATATGATGAGTAGTGATGTCACCGGGGCTACGTTGGGTTTAATCGGTTTTGGCCGTATTGCACAGGCAATGGCCAGAAAAGCTTATTATGGTTTTGGTATGCGGATTATTTTCTTTAAGCCTTCTGCTGCAGACCCCGAGATAATCCGTGAATTGAACGCCACTGTCTGCACCACGGTTGAAGAAGTTCTAAGCCAGGCGGATTTTGTTTCACTGCATTGCCCGGGAAGTCACAGTACCCGACATTTAATAAATGAACAGACATTAAACTTGATGAAACCAAGTGCCCATTTGATTAATACCGCCCGTGGTGATGTAGTCGACAGCAAAGCCTTGATTAAAGCCTTGCAGGAAAAAAAGATCTGCGGTGCTGGCCTGGATGTTTATGAAAACGAACCCAATATTGATGAAGGCTTTCTGACGCTGGACAACGTCTCTTTGTTACCTCATTTGGGCAGCGCCACCATACGCACGCGCACGGATATGGGTGAGAAAGTTTTGGCCAATCTGGAGGCGTTTTTTGCCGGTAATGACCCTATGGACAGAGTAGTCTGAAAGTCATAAAAAAGGGCGCTGTTAGCGCCTTTTTTTATGACTTTGCTTTTTTAACACAAATGCCTGACTGCATCCCGTTCCTGTTTTAATTCATCCTCAGTTATCAACATACGTTCACGACTGAATGCATTAATATCCAACCCCTGAATAATGCTGATTTCACCATTTTTCACTGCAACCGGATATGAATACACCAAGCCCCGCTCTATACCGTAGCTGCCATCTGAAGGTACCGCCATACTAATCCATTGTCCATCTTCGGTTCCTAATGCCCAGGCACGCATCTGTTCGATTGCTGCGCTGGCAGCCGATGCGGCACTGGATTGACCTCGGGCTTTAATAATTTCCGCTCCCCGCTGTTGCACGGTCGGAATAAACTCATTTTCCATCCAGTCCTGCTCAACCAGGGACAAAGCGTCCTGTCCTTTTACCAACGCATGGTGAATATCGGGATATTGCGTGGCCGAATGATTACCCCAAACGGTCACCCGCTTAACATCTCCTTCCAAAACCCCACATTTTTCTGCCAGCTGCGCAACAGCACGGTTATGATCCAGCATGGTCATAGCGGAAAAATTTCTATACTCCAGATCCGGTGCATTCATCATGGCAATATAAGCATTGGTATTGGCCGGATTGCCGGTTACCAAAACCTTCACATCCCGACTGGCTACTTCATTCAAAGCTTTTCCCTGTGTGGAAAAAATTTGCGCATTCTCCTGCAGCAAATCCTTACGCTCCATACCCGGGCCTCGGGGTTTGGCACCCACTAAAAAAGCATAATCCACATTCTTAAAAGCTTTTAACGGGTCATCACTGACCTCAACCCGGTGTAATAATGGATAAGCACAGTCATGCAATTCCATAACCACACCCTTTAAAACAGACATTGCCGCCGGCACTTCCAATAAATGCAACACAATAGGTTGATCTTTACCAAACAGCTCACCAGCCGCCAGGCGAAAAAGCAATGAATAACTGATCTGCCCTGCCGCCCCAGTTACGACAATATCAACGGGTGTTTTCATTAATGTTCCTTAATATTCTTATTATTAAACGAGCTTAGCCTAGCAGGCCCTTAAAATCCTAGGCTACAGTTTCTAAACCCCATAATGCTACAGATAATAGCTAAAACTCCGGACTGGTTGCAAACCAATCAGGCAAATCCTTATATAAACCACCCGCTACAACTATAAATTCATTCTTTTTGTCACGATGGTCAGAAACAAGCTTTTAAAAGGAATAGTCAATTTTATCTGTTTTTATGCTATATAATAGCCGATTTTACTCGCCTTTTTAATACACTTTCACCCTTAAGCTCAGATAGCACATGAAGAAACTGTTATTCCAATTTGATACCGACACTCATCCATCCGTTTTTGACACTGTTGTGGCTTATGACGGCGGAGCTGATCACGTCATTGGCCACGGTAACGTAACACCGGAAAATGTCACGCCATTAGTAGAGGGGGCAATTTTTACCCGCGCCCCAAAAGACAAAAAAAACACCGCTATTTTTGTCGGCGGCAGCGATATGGTGGCCGGCCAGGAATTGTTCTTAGCGGTACAAAAAACTTTTTTCCCTGGCTTTCAAGTATCAGTCATGCTTGACAGTAATGGTAGCAATACAACGGCTGCGGCAGCAGTTGCAAAACTTGCAACCAGCGGGAGTTTGTCTGGCAAAAAAGCGGTAATTCTGGCCGGCACAGGCCCTGTCGGTCAACGGGCCGCCGTCATGATGGCACAAGAAGGTGCCGAAGTCAGCATAACTTCGCGCAGTCTGGCAAAAGCCGAGCAAGCCTGTAACAACATGGCCGAGCGCTTTGGCATCCATCTTACCCCTGTTGAGGCCGCTGACAGCGACAGTCGTGCACACGCAATTGCCGAAGCCAATATTGTCTTTGCTACCGGCGCTGCCGGGGTTGAACTACTGAGCCCGGAACAATGGCAAAACAACCCTAATATAGAAATAATGGCTGATGCCAATGCCACGCCACCACTAGGTATAGGAGGCACAGACATGATGGATAAAGGTATTGACCGTCATGGCAAAATCATTTGGGGGGCAATCGGCTTTGGCACATTAAAACTGGCCTTACATCGTGCCTGTATTGCTAAACTTTTTGAAGATAACAAGCAGGTTTTTGATGCTGAATTAATCTTCAAACTTGCTAAAGAAATGGCTTAACCCTTAATCTGCATGAGTATTATTGCCGAAACACATAATATACGCCAGAATGCCCAACGCATTTTTCAGGCAGGTATTGATGCAGCAGATCCCTATCAGGCAGTTAAAAACTGCCTGTTTGCCGGCCCCAATCAGCTGGAAATTTTATTAGATCCGGCAGCCCCCCATTCAAAACGCATGGGTAGATGGAATAAAATTCACTTGCTGGCCTTCGGTAAAGCCGCCTGTGCCATGACCAAAGCAGCACTGGCAGTTATTCCTAAAACTCAACTGGCCGACCACAATATTGCTGTCACCAATTACGAAAATGTCACCACACTCAAGCATATTGACGTCATCGGTGCCGGCCACCCGCTGCCGGACACTGAGGGTTATCAGGCGGCACAGAAAATCATCAGACTACTTAAACAAGCACAAGCGCATGATCTGGTACTGGTTTTAATTAGTGGCGGCGGTTCGGCGCTAATCCCCTGTCCGGTAGCACCAGTGACCTTACAGGAAAAAATCACCACCACCGATCTGTTATTAAAAAGCGGTGCAACAATTAACCAAATCAATTGCGTACGCAAACACCTGTCGCAATTAAAAGGCGGTAGACTGGCAACGCTGGCGGCACCAGCCGACCTGCATGCCTTAATCCTGTCGGATGTATTGGGGGATGATTTAAGCGCGATCGCCAGCGGCCCGACTGTGCCGGATCAAACGACCTTTGCTGATGCCGTAGCTATCTGTCAACAATTAAAAATCTGGACTCGATTGCCGAAATCAGTGCAACAATTATTGACTGATGGTGCACAAAACTTAATCAGCGAAACCGGCAAAGCCGATGATCCGGTTTTCAAGCGCTGTAGCTATACTTTAGTCGGCAGCAACCGCATTAGCCTGCAGGCAATTGACCAGGCCGCGCAAGGTTTAAATTACCAAACTTTGCTTTATAGCGATCAATTATCCGGTGAAGCAAGTGAAGAAGCGGAAAAACTGGTAATATATGCACAACAAAAGATTGCTGCCGGTTTTAATCAACCTATTGCCATTTTGGCTGGGGGTGAAACCACGGTAACTGTCAAAGGTCATGGCTTAGGCGGACGCAATCAGGAAATGGCTCTGGCTTTTGCCCTGGCCGCAAACAAATATAAGTTAAACGGAAACTGGGTATTTCTCAGTGCCGGTACCGATGGACGTGACGGCCCGACCGATGCGGCGGGCGCAATTGTTGATACAGGTAGCATTGATCGTATAATGAAAAATAACAAAAACCCGACTGACATGCTTT
This sequence comes from Methylococcaceae bacterium, assembly GCA_050303415.1. Lineage (GTDB taxonomy): Bacteria > Pseudomonadota > Gammaproteobacteria > Methylococcales > Methylomonadaceae > JBNLBS01. The sequence goes on from JBNLBS010000015.1 coordinate 90,008, forward strand.
TGGACAATAACTCTTATCCGGCGCTGAAAAGTGCTCAGGATTTAGTTATAACCGGTGCAACGGGTACTAATGTCGCTGACTTGCAAATATTGCTTATCCATCCCTCTTTAAAAAAATAAAATCGTTAAATCAGGAGTCATTCATGTTTACACAGTCACAAACTATTGCTGGTTTCGATGATGAACTATTCCAGGCGATGGAAGAAGAGCGTCAGCGCCAGGAAGATCATATCGAACTGATCGCATCGGAAAACTATACCAGCCCGAGGGTCATGGAAGCACAAGGTTCATTATTGACCAATAAATATGCCGAAGGCTACCCCGGCAAACGTTATTATGGTGGTTGTGAATTCGTAGACAAAGCCGAGCAGCTGGCTATTGACCGTGTCAAGGAATTATTCGGTGCCGACTATGCCAATGTTCAACCGCATTCAGGCTCACAAGCCAATATGGCGGTTTATATGGCACTGATTCAGCCGGGCGATACCATTTTGGGCTTAAGTCTTGCCGACGGTGGTCATTTAACCCATGGCGCCAAACCCAACTTTTCCGGCAAAATCTACAACGCCGTACAATACGGCTTACATCCTGATACAGGTGAAGTTGATTATGATCAGGTTGAACGTCTGGCACTGGAGCATAAACCCAAGATGATTGTCGCCGGTTTTTCCGCTTATTCGCGCATAATGGACTGGGAACGTTTCAGAATAATTGCCGATAAAGTCGGTGCTTACCTGTTTGTTGATATGGCTCACGTTGCCGGATTGGTTGCTGCCGGCTTATATCCGAACCCGGTACCTTATGCCGATGTGGTAACCAGTACTACGCATAAATCGCTGAGAGGCCCTCGAGGCGGTATCATTTTGTGCAAGAGCAATCCGGATCTGGAGAAGAAATTTAATTCCAATATCTTCCCAGGCATTCAAGGCGGCCCGCTCATGCACGTAATCGCTGCCAAGGCAGTTGCATTTAAAGAAGCCTTACAGCCGGAATTTCAGGTTTACCAACAACAAGTGATAAAAAATGCCAAAGCCATGGCCAATGTTTTTATGAATCGTGGTTTTGATGTGGTTTCGGGCGGTACCGATAACCATTTAATGCTGGTTTCACTGATTCCTAAAGGAATTACCGGCAAAGCGGCTGACGAAGCCCTGGGCAGGGCCCATATCACCGTTAATAAAAATGCGGTGCCGAATGACCCTGAATCGCCTTTTGTCACTAGTGGTATTCGTGTAGGCACACCTGCCCCGACATCACGCGGCTTTAAAGAAGATCAAATGACGGAAATAGCACATCTGATGTGTGATGTTATGGAAAACATGGATGATGAATCGGTAATCAACGCCGTTCGCGAAAAAGTCAGCATCCTTTGTTCTCGCTTTCCGGTATACAGTGAGAGCTAAAAAATTAAAAGTTATCCAAGCAAAATGAATTGCTAGTCTTAACCAACTTTTATTAAAAATTTATACGCCAGCTTCAACACAATGAAGCTGGCTTTTTGCGTTTTTTATTTATAAATTAATGACCCCATCAGCTTAGGAGGCACTATGTCTGATATTGAAATCGCCCAAAAGGCAGAAATGAAACCCATTATCGGGCTAGTAAAAGAAAAATACGGTATAGATGCTGAGCACCTGGATCCCTATGGCCACTACAAGGCCAAAATGTCTCTGGATTATGTTAACAGCTTAACAGACCGGGAAGATGGCAAATTAATCCTGGTCACCGCCATCAGCCCAACCCCTGCCGGTGAAGGTAAAACCACGACCACAGTCGGGCTTGGAGATGCCATGAATCGCCTGGGCAAAAAAACCATTATGTGCCTGCGAGAACCTTCCTTAGGTCCTTGTTTTGGCATGAAAGGCGGCGCAGCCGGTGGTGGTTATTCACAAGTTGTGCCGATGGAAGACATCAACCTGCATTTTACCGGTGATTTTCATGCCATAGGCGTGGCACACAATCTGTTATCAGCCATGATAGATAACCATATTAACCACGGCAACGCTCTGGACATAGACTCCAGACGCATACAATGGAAACGCGTGGTTGATATGAATGACCGGGCTTTAAGAAAAATAACCGTTGGCCAAGGCGGTCCGGCCAACGGTTATTTACGTGAAGACGGTTACGACATCGTGGTCGCCTCGGAGATTATGGCTATTTTATGTTTAGCGACAAGCATTGCCGACCTGAAAGAACGAATCGGTCGTATCGTTATAGCCTACAAAACGGATAAAGTCACCCCCGTTTATGCCAGCGATCTTAATGCTCAGGGGGCGATGGCCGCATTGTTAAAAGATGCCATCAAGCCAAATCTGGTCCAGACACTGGAAAACAATATCGCCATTATTCATGGCGGCCCCTTTGCCAATATTGCTCATGGTTGTAACACTGTGACAGCCACAAAAACAGGCTTAAAACTGGCTGATTACACCATTACCGAGGCAGGTTTCGGCGCTGATCTAGGTGCGGAAAAATTTATTGACATCAAATGTCGCATGGCTGGTTTAAAACCATCGGCCGTAGTTTTGGTTGCGACCGTCAGAGCATTAAAATTTCATGGCGGTGTTGCCAAAGATGATTTGAACAATGAAAACCTGCAGGCACTGGAAGATGGTTTTGCCAATCTTGAGCGTCATCTGCACAACATCAAAGAAAACTATGGCCTGCCCTGTGTTATCTGTATTAACCATTTTACTTTTGATAGCGATGCAGAGATTGCATTATTAAAAGAAAAATGCGAAGCTTTAGGCACTAAATGTGTGGTTTCTAAGCACTGGGCTGAAGGAGGTGCGGGCGCAGAAGACCTCGCGAGAGAAGTGATAGCAATTGCTGATAACCGTGAACCTGGTTTTAGTTATGTCTATGATGAGAATCTGCCGCTTTGGGACAAAATTGAGACGATTGCCACCAAACTATATGGTGCAGCCGGCATCAGTGCAAGTCCTAAAGTCAAAGGTGAAATAAATGCCTTACAGGAAAAATATGGAAACTTCCCTATCTGTATGGCAAAAACACAAATGTCATTCTCAACCAATCCCAATGCCAAAGGTGCACCTTCAGGACACACGGTAGAAATCAGTGAAGTCAGACTGGCAAATGGCGCCGGTTTTGTCGTTGCCATTGCGGGTGATATGATGACCATGCCCGGCCTGCCTAAAGTACCTGCAGCCGAAAGAATAGATATAAATGATGATGGGATAATTACCGGATTATTCTAGAATTGCACTACACACTGTCACCGTGTAGATACCTGCAACTGTAACGAAATACAGTATAGAAATTATAACAATGCCTTTGACTACTCCTGTTGAAGGCATTGTTTAACTGAATTTATCCAACCATAGAAGGCAGAAATAATGACAGATACCAAATTTCGACTCGTTACCCGCAGTGACTTTGACGGTTTAATTTGCGCTGTTCTTTTAAAAGAGCTCAATATAATAGATGATATTAAATTTGTTCATCCAAAAGATATGCAGGATGGCAAAATTGATATCAGCAATAGAGACATCACTACCAACCTGCCTTATGTAGAGGGAGTGCATCTCGCTTTCGACCATCACTTAAGTGAAACCCTGCGCAATGACAAACAAGATAATTACATTATAGACCCTGAAGCCCCTTCAGCAGCCCGGGTTGTCTATGACTATTACGGTGGTGCAGCCAGGTTCCCCGCAGAATGGAAAGAAATGATGGCCGCAGTTGATAAAGGCGACTCGGCCCAATTCAGTAAGGATGAAATTCTAAATCCTGACGGCTGGGTATTGATGAACTTTCTAATGGATGCTCGTACAGGCTTAGGCCGATTCAGAGAATTCAGTGTGTCAAACTATCAACTCATGATGGACCTGATTGACTACTGCAAGGATCATAATATAGAAGAAGTCATGCAGCTGCCTGATGTGAAAGAACGTATCGACCTGTTTAGAGAACACGAACAGGCAGCCAAAGATCAAATACTACGCTGTTCAAAAGTCTATGAAAACCTGGTTATATTAGACCTGCGTAATGAAGAAACCATTTATGCCGTCAATCGCTTTATGATTTATGCCCTGTTTCCGGACTGTAATATTTCCATCCATGTCATGTGGGGCTTAAAACAACAGAATACCGTTTTTGCCATAGGCAAATCGATTCTCAACCGCACGTCCAAGACTAATGTTGGCGAGCTATGCCTCAGCTATGGCGGCGGTGGGCATATGAATGCAGGCACCTGTCAGGTTGATAATGAAACGAGCGATAAACATCTGGAAGATATTATCAAAAAAATCAATTATGATGGCTGATCAGCAATAAATATTGTGATTACACGGAGGTAATCATTTGCTTCTTCAACACCTATGCCACTGATAACCAGGATGAAAAAGCTATAAAACCTTGAACAAATTTAAACTGAGACTTAAAAAAGCAGAATACGATAAACAGAATGAGTCAGACCGGCAAATGGTAATAAGAATCAGCAAAAAATTTGCTGTTTTATTTATTATCATTTTAATGTTTGATTTACTATTGGAAATGTTGCTTGAAACAATTGAGCTCATCGCAGAATTTGTACATCTGATTTTTGAATTTTTTGAGTACATGCTGGAGTTGATGCTGGAACATATTTTTCACGCCAGTCATCATGAAAGTGAAACAATCATCATAAATATAGCTATTATCCTCACACTCTATGGTTTATATCGTTATCTCCACATCGCACCAAACCAATTCAGATCGTTAAAACGGCGCATTAAATTAAACTGGCTAAAACGTATAAGAAAAGAATCGGCATGCTGGCATTCATTATCATTAAATCGTAAAATCAAAGTAAGTCTGGTTTACTTAGTGGGTATTACTGCAACTTTATTTTTACTGACAATTTAAATGCGCTATAAAATTAATCACACAAAGAAACTGTATCGAAATAGGAGTAATATTTTGAAACCTTAAGCAAAATAAAATAATTACAGGATCTTTTTTCATAAGCTACAAGCGCGCCACTATTTCTGCGAAAGCTTGTAAGGGGCATCCCAGCCCCAACAAGCAGCAGAAATTACGTGGCGAT
>JBNLBS010000016.1:0-94702 GCA_050303415.1 Methylococcaceae bacterium
AATTGCCGCGTAATTTCTGCCGCTTGATTGGGCTCGGATGCCCAAAACAAGCTTTCGCAGAAATAGTGGCGCGCTTGTATTAACAACAGGATAAGAACGGTTCATTTTATCTGGAGATAATTATTTGACTGAGTGTTTTACTAGGGTTTATTATCAAAAGACTTGAGTTTCATAAAAAATTCAACATCAAAGCAGTTTTCTATACCAGCAAATAATTAAAATAAAAAAAGGGGCATAGCATGTTATTAATTTTTCAATTGGCTAAATTTTATCGGTTTTTAATTATCTCCCTAATACTGTGTGCACTGATACCCGCCACTGCATTAGCGCATCGCGGCGCTGCGGACGAAATTGATTATTGCAAATTAAGTGTCGGTAAGGAAGGTAAAGTTCATTTTACGGCATATACGCCGACGATCTCAGGGAGTGAGGAATTTTGTAAGGAGATTCCGAATATTGGCCCGACCAATCTGGTATTTGATTATGTCACCCATGACTTAAGAAACTTAACCGTTGAATTTGAAATTACTAAAGAACCAGACGGTACACGTATCTATTATCAAGCCCCAAAGAAAGTTAAAACCGGAACGGTTAATGTATTGATTGATTTTGCCAAGCATGGTGCGGGCGACTATTTGGCTCATGTCACAGTGGTGAATAATGGTGAAAAATTCGACACTCACCTGCCTTTTATAATAGGAAAAGAACCCGAAGTACAAATTAACTATATGAAATATGTTCTCTACACTCTGATTTTTTTAGTGACGGCAACGTTAATAATCACCTTGTATAGAAATGAAAAAAATACGGATATGACGGAATAACGGTGTTTTTAGCAAAAAGCCCCTTTAAAGGGGCTTTGTCTATTGATCAATCCATTCATAAATTTCAGTCATTGCTGTGTCACATTTACAACAGCTGGTGCCGCACGCCGTATCCAATGCTGTTTTTTTTACTTTACCTTTACTGACCCACTTTCCCAGCATAGCCCGCAAAGCATCCGCATCAATATGAAAATGATTGGTTAAATCAATTAAACTGACACGTTTTTGCTCTTGAATATAATTTTTAAGGTCGGACAGTATCATGAACAGACTCCTTATCAGATTCATCATTTAACTTTCTACCTATAAACCACAAGATAAAAAGCACACTGGCAAAGCAGGCTAGTAAAGCGGAAATCCATGCAGCAGAATATTCAGGATGGTGCTCATAGGTCATCAACTGATAAAAAACACAGGCACTGGTATAAGCAACACCTGTCGTCCAGCCAACCACAAATAACGTCCAAGTAAAATTCGTTTCCCTATAAATAGCCGCCGTCGCAGCTACACATGGAGCGTAAAGTAAGATAAACAATAAGTATGCAAAGGCTCCTGTTTTACCGTCAAAGCGATTCTGCATCACACCAAAAGTGGCCTGATCAACGGACTGCTCTTCAGCGGCTAATTTTTGATTACTGACATCACCAATATTTAGTCCTAATGGATCCAATATATTGTCAGCCAAGGTGGTCAGGTTTTCTGGAATGGTTAAACACGCCTGATACAAAGCGTGTTTAAGATCAAATTCCGGATCCTCAGCAGTCAGTGCTGTTTCTGCCAGCTGACTATACAAGGCATCCAGTGTCCCGACCACCGCCTCTTTTGCCAGCACACCGGTAAAAATACCAACTGTAGCAGGCCAGTTATCATTATCTATACCCATGGGTTTAAATACTGGGGTTAAGCCTCGGCCTATTTCACTTAAAACTGATTTTTGGCTGTTTTCCTGACCAAAGCTGCCATCAGTTCCCAGCCCATTTAAGAAGTTTAATACCAGAACCATAGGCACAATAACTTTACCTGCATTCATAATAAATGCTTTAAGTCTGTCCCAGGTTCTTAGCAAGACACCATTAACAGTAGGCATATGATAAACCGGCAGCTCCATAATAAAAGGAGCCGACTCACCTTTAAATATGGTGTAGCGCATAATCAACCCGGTTATAACAGCAACTGCGATACCCAACAAATACAAGCCGAAAACAATATTTTGCCCACCAACCGGGAAAAAAGCGGCCGCGAACAGTGCATAAACAGGTAGCCTTGCACCACAAGACATAAATGGATTCATGATATTCGTCAAGATACGGTCTCGTTGGCTTTCCAACGTCCTGGTCGCCATGATCGCAGGTACATTGCAGCCAAAACCGACAATCATTGGGACAAATGATTTACCTGGCAGCCCGATCAAACGCATAAATCTGTCCATAACAAATGCGGCTCTGGCCATATAGCCGGAATCTTCCAATACCGATAAAAATAAAAATAAAAAACCGATAATAGGAATAAAAGTTGCAACCACCTGTACGCCGCCACCCAGACCATTTGCCAGTAGAACAATAATCCACTCTTTTACTGCAAATTTATTTAACAGCCAGGCAAAGCCATCTACGGTAAAAGCACCAACCCCTTGATCAAAAAAGTCGACAAATGCGCTGCCAACATTGATAGTGAACATAAACATGGTATACATAACCAGTAAGAAGATGGGAATTCCCAAAAAACGGTTAAGTACAATTTGATCAATCTTGTCGGTTAAATGCCGATCGATTTCGGTGACTCTACGAACACAAGCCTGCGTAACATTATTGACAAAACCATAACGCGCATCAGCAGCCAGTATGTCAATATCTTCATCGGCCTCTGACTCGACTTTATTTTGTAATGAAAAAGCCTTTTGTCGACTGGTTTCATCAACAATCTGTTGTGCTAAGGTATCCCCTTCCAACAATCTTAGCGCCAGCCAGCGAATATCACAGCCATAATTTTTTGCCTGATCTGTTAACAAAGGCTCAAGTTCTGTAATAGCGCGCTCCAAAGCGTCATGGTAATTTATTGTTATCGAAGGCGTCAGGGAAGCAACGTTGATTTCCTGTTTAAAAACATCAAGGCCTTTGCCTGATGAAGCGACTATAGGTACAACAGGACAGCCTAAAAGACCGGATAATGCATCAATATCAATCTCCAGGCCGCGTTTTTTTACCTCATCCATCATATTAAGTACCAAAATCATCGGTACTCGCATTTCAATTAATTGAGAAGTTAAATAAAGGCTACGTTCTAGAATTGATGCATCAACAATATTAACAATTAGATTAGCTTGTTGAGAAGCAACAAAATCCCTGGCTATTTTCTCGTCCAGTGAAACCTGATCATCTGCTGCTTCCAGAGAATATGTTCCGGGTAAATCAACTATTTCAATGATTTTGTTTTGGTATTGATATGATCCGGTTTTTTTTTCCACCGTTACACCGGGCCAATTACCCACATGCTGACGAGAACCGGTTAAGGCATTAAACAGGGTGGTTTTTCCGCAATTCGGATTACCAACGACACCTATTGTCAATTCAGTACTCATGTTAGCTTCTCAACTAGTAACACAGCCGCCTCGTCTTTACGCAAAGTCAGAGAAAAGCCACGTAACTTAATTTCAATAGGATCACCCATTGGTGCAAACCGGGTTACTTTAAATTCTGTGCCAGGCGTCAAACCCATAGCCAATAAACGCTTACGATACGCCTTGGCTGAGTCGGAAAACCCGATTACTTTACCAATATCACCAATAACAAAGTTTTTTAAGCTGATGGACATGTTGCTTGCGACCTCACGCAAATACTAAGCAAAGCATAAAAACACTCTGATTAATAATCATTCTCATTAAGAATTAATATAACACACTCTAACTTTTTCTAAAAGAGGGAATATTTATTGGTAATAAAAGCGGAAAATACATATAAGCTCAAGTCTTATTGACTTTTTTAGTAAGCTGGGCATATTCCGCTTTTAATTTAAGAATGTGTATAAGCGCAGCCAAAAAGCCAATGACAATACCGGCAATCAACTCAATGGTTAATGCAACAGTAAGAGGTAAAGAGATATGGGTAAAAAAAAGATTAATCTGAACAGATTGAAAGTTTAGAATTGAAAAAATCAACGCAATAATAAAGATAAAAATAAAGATGATACTTGCTAGAAATTTCATTCTACATATTTTATCAAGCTAATATTGCGTTGATCTTAGAAAATAGTTTAATCAACTATCTTACAAGTTTCTTTAGAGGCATCAACCCTATCGCGTAGCTCTTTACCCGGTTTGAAATGCGGAACGTGCTTTGACGACAAGGCTACCGAAGTGCCTGTTTTTGGGTTTCTACCCATACGTGGCGGACGATAGTGTAAAGAGAAACTGCCAAACCCGCGGATCTCTATCCTCTCACCAGAAGATAATGACTGACTCATTTGCTCAATAACACACTTAACAGCCAACTCTACATCTTTTAAAGCCAGATGTGGCTGCTGTCTTGCAATCGCTTCAATTAATTCGGACTTTGTCACATTCTATCCTAAGAAAAAAATCAAAATAAAAGGGCATGCCAGATCAGGCATACCCTTTTTTAAAGTTTTATTTTTCCATTTGCTTAAAGATATCACCCAGGGTTGGTGCACCAGCTTGTTGCTGTGTGAAATCTTTTAGTGCTTCAGAATCAGCATCAGTTTCCTTAGCTTTTATAGATAATGAAATTGATTTGCTTTTCTTATCGATACCAATGAATTTAGCTTCAACGGTATCGCCCACATTTAATAAAGTACGAGCATCTTCAACACGATCACGTTGAATTTCAGAAGCGCGTAAATAACCTTCAACATTTTCAGCCAAAGTAATCACCGCACCTTTAACATCAACTTCTTTGACCGTACCTGTTACTATGCTGCCTTTTTCATGTACAGCCAGGAAGTTTTGGAACGGATCTTGTTCCAGCTGCTTAATGCCCAGTGAAATGCGCTCACGCTCAGCATCAACGGCCAGAATTACAGTTTCAACTTCGTCGCCTTTTTTGTAGTTACGAACGGCAGCTTCACCATCATCTTCTGTCCAAGAAATATCAGACAAATGAACCAAACCATCAATACCGCCATCAAGACCGATAAAGATACCAAAATCAGTGATCGATTTAATTTTACCGGAGATTTTATCACCTTTGTTATGAGTCGCCGCAAACTCATCCCATGGATTAGTTTGACATTGCTTCATACCCAGTGAAATTCGACGACGTTCCTCATCAATTTCCAGCACCATTACTTCGATTTCGTCGCCTAACTGAACAACTTTTGCAGGGTTAACGTTTTTGTTGGTCCAATCCATTTCTGATACATGAACCAAGCCTTCAACACCTTCTTCAATTTCAATAAAGCAACCGTAATCAGTCAGATTGTTAACTTTACCGAATACACGTGTACCTGCAGGGTAACGACGAGCAATGTTTTGCCAAGGATCATCGCCCATTTGTTTCATACCCAATGAAACTCGGCTCTTCTCTTTATCGAATTTAAGAACTTTAACTTGAACTTCTTGACCGATTTCAACACATTCGGAAGGATGACGAACTCGGCGCCATGCCATATCAGTAATATGTAACAGACCGTCAATACCGCCCAAGTCAATGAATGCACCGTAATCGGTAAGATTTTTCACGATACCGGTAACAACAACACCATCCGCCAGTGTTTTTAACAACTCATCTCTTTCTACGCTGTATTCTTTTTCAACAACAGCACGACGAGATAAAACAACGTTATTACGTTTTTGGTCAATTTTGATAACTTTGAATTCCAGGTCACGATTTTCCAGGAATGTAGTGTCTCTTATTGGACGAACATCTACCAATGAACCTGGTAGGAACGCGCGTAAGGCGCCAACAGTGACAGTGAAACCACCACGTACTTTACCGGTAATACGACCAACAATTGTTTCTTCAGCTTCAAATGCTTTTTCCAGTTCAACCCAAGCTTTGTTTTTCTTGGCTTTATCACGAGAAAGTAAGGTCGAACCCAAGCCGTCTTCAAATAAATCAAGCGCAACTTCAACTTCGTCACCGATTTCTACTTCCAGGTCACCGTCAGGCGTCAAAAACTGCCATTTAGGAATTACACCTTCAGATTTAGCTTGTGTACTAACGATAACAAATTCGTTCTCAATATCCAGTACTGTGCCGGTTAACATGGCACCAGGACGCATTTCAGTTTTGTTTAAACTTTCTTCAAATAATTCAGCAAAGCTCTCGCTCATTTTCTTCTTTCCCAAGCTTGTCTAACTCATACAAGCCACTAATAATAATTAAAATTAAAGCTACTTGATTAACACTATCAAGTAGCCACCCTATAAATACCCTATTGGATTAAATTTATAACCTCGTCTATCACCATTTCTATAGTCATATCCGAGGAATCGATATATAGTGCGTCTTTCGCCATTGCCAATGGAGCTGTTGCCCTCTCCTGATCTCGACGATCACGAACCTCAATCTCTCGAGTTATCTGTACAAGGTTAGCACTGATTCCTTTTTCAATCAACTGTTTATATCGTCTTTTCGCCCGTTCTTCAGCCGAAGCCGTTAAAAACACCTTGTATTTAGCCTCTGGAAACACTACAGTCCCCATATCCCGGCCATCTGCAACCAAGCCAGGCGACTGCCTGAAGTCTTTTTGCTTTTGCAGCAATACTCGTCTTACTTCTGGATAAGCGGCAATAATTGAAGCCGTATTTCCAGTTGCTTCAAGACCTAACTGAGCAGTAATATCTATGCTGTTTAGTTTAACAGCTAGAGTGTCACCACAATCAAACTCCAGCTCTAACGCCAGAGCAACCTCAGCAACAGCCGCCTCATTATCAACATCCACCTCTTGCTGTAATACAGCTATTGCCAGTGAACGATAAATGGAACCACTGTCCAGATAATTCCATCCAAGCTTCTTGGCAACTGCCCGACTTACCGTACCCTTGCCTGCCCCACTCGGGCCGTCAATAGCTAAAACAGGAATCTCCATCAACCAACCTCACTTGTTAGCCGCAAGCCCAGTTCTGGTGCAATCTGAATAAACTCAGGAAATGACGTGTTAACATGCTCACAATTATGTATGATAATCGGTGCATTAGCGCGCAAACCAGCAATAGAAAATGACATTCCAATTCGATGATCATAATGTGTGTAGACTTCACCTCCACCAATTGTGCCGCCTTGAATAATCATACCATCGTCAGTCGGTTGTGCATCAATACCCAATGTTTGCAAGCCATCTGCCATTACTTGAATACGGTCACATTCTTTAACTCTTAACTCATGCGCACCGGTTAAACGGGTCACACCTTCAGCACAGGCGGCGGCAATAAATAACACAGGAAATTCATCAATGGCTAATGGTACTAATTCCTCTGGAATATCAATACCTTTTAATTGACTGGAAACCACATGTAAATCAGCAACCGGTTCTCCGCCGACTTCACGCTCATTCAACACTTCAATATTAGCTCCCATTAAACGCAATATATCGATAACTCCGGTGCGGGTAGGATTAATACCAACATGTTTTAAGGTCACATCAGAACCTTCTGCAATCGAAGCTCCCACCAGAAAAAAAGCAGCTGAAGAAATATCACTGGGCACGTCAATATTACAAGCGGTCAAATCACCATTTTTATTGATCGTGACTTTACTTCCTTCCTTTTTTACCGGGTAATTAAAACCGGCCAACATTCTTTCAGTATGATCACGGGTGGGCGCAGGCTCAGTCACCGACGTATCACCCTCTGCATACATACCAGCCAGTAATAAACACGATTTAACCTGAGCACTGGCCATAGGCATCTGATAATCGATTGCTTTTAATTTACCGGCCTGACCCTTAATTTTTAATGGCGCCGTGCCATTTTCAGTCGTTTCAATAACCGCACCCATTTGAGCTAACGGATCCGTCACCCTCTTCATTGGCCTGCCGGATAAAGAATTATCACCCGTTAAAACAGAATCAAAATTCTGTCCTGCCAATAAACCGGCCAAAAGGCGCATTGAAGTGCCCGAGTTCCCCAAATAAAGTGGTTTTTCCGGAGCTCTCAAGCCATCTTTTCCAACCCCTCGAATGATAACTTCACCATTATTCGGTCCTTCGATTAGTACCCCCATATCCTTAAAGGCTTGCAAGGTAGCCAAAGCGTCTTCCGCTTCGAGAAATCCTTTTACCTGAGTCACGCCATAGGCCAATGCACCCAACATAATTGATCTGTGCGACATGGATTTATCACCGGGAACACGAGTAACTCCTTTTAAGTTACCGCCGGGCTGAACCTTGAATGTAATTGTATTGGACATATTATTTTTCTAACTGATCAAGAAAACGCTGCCGTGCATTTTTGGCATACGTAAAAGTTTCAAAAAGTTGCTGACTATTTTCATCTTCCAGCAAATGTTCTATTGTACCCAGCTCGCCTTTAAGCTGCTGGATTAATGGTAAAATCGCCTGTTTATTTGCCAGACAGATATCCAGCCACATGGTCGGATCACTTGAGGCGATACGGGTAAAATCGTTGAATCCCCCTGCTGCATATTTAAAGATATCAACCTGCTCATCCTTTCGACCCAGTAGATCTACTAATGCAAAGGCTAATATATGCGGCAAATGACTGGTAGCGGCCAGAACCGTATCATGATGGGCTGCATCCATAATAGAAACAATGGAACCAAGGCTCTGCCAAAAGGACTGAACTGTTTTAAGCGCTGACGGACTGCTCTCCTGTTCTGGCGTGATTATCAATCGTTTATTTAAAAACAAATCATCCATTGAAGCCTGCACGCCACTATTTTCCGCCCCAGCAATGGGATGTGCAGGAATAAAGTTGTCAGGTAACAAACCAAAAACCTGTTTAGCAGCCTCTATTACACTGGTCTTGGTACTTCCAACATCCGTATATACCGTCTGCGCCTGCCAAAATGGCTTCATTTGCTTCAGTATATCTTCAAAAGCACCCACCGGTATGGCAATAACGACACAATCCGCATCCTTTAAAGCCGTTTCCATATCAAAATAAAATTCATCAACTACGTTTAACTGTTTAGCCTGTTCAAGATTGACTTTATCCTCTAACCGTCCAAAAGCAACAATTTGACGGGCAAGTTTATTTTTGCGGGCAGCACGGGCAACCGAACCGCCAATTAAACCAACACCGATAAGACACAGTTTTTTGAACATTTAATTTAGCAAGCCTGTTAGTGCGTCCAGAAATTGTTGATTTTCAACTTCAGTGCCGATGCTGATTCTTAAATACTCCGGCATTTCATAATTGGCAACCGGGCGGACAATGACACCTTTATGCAGTAACTGTTCATAAATTGTCGTTGCTTCCCGTTGCATATTTACTGAAACAAAGTTTCCAGCTGATGGAATCCAATCTAAACCAAGCAATTTAAAACCTTCAGTTAATTGCTGCATACCTTTAGTATTAACAGCCAACGTTTTAGCTAAATGTTCTGTATCGGACAATGCCGCTTCGGCAGCAGCCAGAGCCAACATATTATTATTAAAAGGCTGGCGAACCCGGTTTAATAAATCAGCAATTTCAACACTGGAAAAACTATATCCGACACGCAACCCAGCCAGACCGTAAGCTTTTGAAAAAGTACGAGTAATGATTAGATTGGAGTGCTCTTTTAACCAGGAAATTGAGTCAATCCGGCCTGCATGATCGGCAAATTCAAAATAAGCCTCATCCAGAACACAGATAACATGCTCAGGTAAAGTCCGAACAAATTCAGCTACCTCTTCCTGTTGTAACAACGTCCCCGTTGGATTGTTAGGATTAGCAATAAATACCACTCTGGTTTTTTCAGTCACGCTGGCTGCCATAGCCTTAAGGTCATGGCCGTAATTCAAAGCCGGCACCACAACGGCCTTCGCCCCCACAGCTTGTGTGACAATAGGGTAAACAGCAAAAGCATGCTGCGAAAATACAACCTCATGTTCAGGCGTTAAAAAAGCCCGCGCAACCAGCTCTAATAATTCATTGGATCCATTACCCAAAGTAATTTGCTCACTAGCCACAGAAAATCTGTTTGATAGCGCCTGTTTGAGTTTAAACCCGTTCCCATCGGGATATCGAGCCAGCTCTGCCAGCGTATTTCTGATCGCCGCAACCGCCTTGTCACCTGGACCTAAAGGGTTTTCATTGGATGCCAGCTTAACAATATGTTTAAGCCCCAACTCTCGCTCAAGTTCTTCGACCGGCTTACCGGGTTTATATGGGATTAAAGCCTGTACGCCAGGTAAGGCAAGAGAATAAATAGAATCTGTGTTATTCATGATCAAGATTTAACAAAAATACTGCAAATTTAGCCTAATGCTAAATCACTGCTTTGGGATAGGAACCTAAAATGTTAAGTACATTAACATTACTTTTTAGCTCATCAATTGCTTGCATAACATTTGGGTCATCTTTATGGCCTTCAATATCAATAAAAAATACATAATCCCACAAACCCTGTTTTGAAGGGCGGGATTCTATATGCATCATACTGATGCCATTTTCTGCAAAAGGAGCCAATATTTTGTATAACGCCCCTGGCTGATTGCCGATAGAAATCAATAATGATGTCTTATCGTTTCCTGTAGAGGTGGAAATTTGTTGGCCAATAATAATAAAACGGGTGGTATTGTTACTATTATCTTCTATATTGGCTTCCAAGATATTTAAACCATATAACTCAGCAGCAACAACACCGGCTATCGCAACTGTATCTTTACTGCCAACCACCATTTTAGCAGCTTCCGCATTACTATTAACGGCGGTACGTCTGGCCTGCGGTAAATTAATATCCAGCCATTCACGACATTGTGCTAATGATTGCTGATGTGAAAAAACCTCTTTAATATCTTTCAGGTTCTCTGCATG
The DNA here is from genome assembly GCA_050303415.1 of Methylococcaceae bacterium. Lineage (GTDB taxonomy): Bacteria > Pseudomonadota > Gammaproteobacteria > Methylococcales > Methylomonadaceae > JBNLBS01. Next base: position 10,762 of record JBNLBS010000016.1, read on the forward strand.
CCCCATTAAATTTTGATGCACTTTAATTTCCACTTCACCGCATATTTGTAATGGTGAATTGATAAAGCGATCAAGCGTATGAGTAATGACCCCTTCAGTTGAATTCTCCACAGGTACAACGCCAAACTGGCAATGACCATTTTCAACGGCAGTAAAAATTTCATCAATGGTTACTGCCGGCACAGTATTCACCGCATGACCAAAATGTTTGTAGGCAGCTTGTTGTGTAAACGTTCCTTCCGGACCTAAAAAGGAAACTTCAAGCGGTTTTTCCATCGCCAGACAAGCCGACATTATTTCCCTGAAAAATCTGACCGCCGTTTCATCAGCCAGTGGTCCATGATTTAACGCTTTGATACGACGTAAAACCAAGGATTCTCTATCGGGACGGTAAAAACTGCCTTCTTCACCCTCTGCAACCTTTGTTTTAGCCACTTCCAGAGCACAATTAGCTCGTTGATTAATTAATTGCAGGATCTGCTGATCAATTTCATCAATTTGTTTGCGCAATTCAGGTAATGGAATGACTTTTGATGTCATACGGGTTATAACTCGCTTAATGTGTTCTTTCAAACTCAGCCATAAAGTCACACAGGGCAATAACCCCTTCTTCCGGCATTGCATTGTAGATACTGGCGCGCATTCCACCAATAGAACGATGACCTTTTAATTCAACCAAACCGTTTTTTTCAGCTTCTGTTAGAAACAGCGTATTCAATTGTTCTTCAGCCAGTATAAAAGGTACATTCATCCGCGATCTATAAGCTTTCTGCACTGGATTACTGTATAAAGAGGACTGCTCAATGGCCTGATACAGACGTTCGGCTTTTTTAATATTATTCTGTTCAATGGCCGCCAAGCCACCTTGTTGTTCAATCCATTGCAAAACCAGACCAACCAGGTACCAATTATAAGTTGCTGGTGTATTTAACATCGAGTCATTTTTCGCCTGCTCGGCATAATCAAACACCGAAGGTGTCAGTGGGTTGGCATGTCCGATCAAATCCTCTCTGACAATAACCACCGTTACCCCTGAAGGCCCCATATTCTTTTGGGTACCGGCATAGATTAAACCATACTGACTGACATCGACTGGTCGAGACAAGATATTGGATGACATATCAGATACCAATGGTAAACCCTGGCTATCGGGTATCTCATTAAACTCGACACCATGAATGGTTTCATTAGACGTGTAATGCAAATAAGCTGCATCAGTATCTATATTCCAGTCTTTAACGGCCGGAATATGATTGAAATTTGATTCTTTAGAACTGGCAGAAACTATCGCTTGACAATATTTACCGGCTTCTTTGGTTGCCTTGCTGGACCAGGCACCGGTATTGACATAACAGGCTTTATCTTTACCATTTAGAAGGTTTAAGGGGATTAAAGCGAACTGAGCCGTTGCACCACCCTGCATAAACAAAACCTTGTAATTCTCCGGAATACCCATCAAAGCTCTTAAGTCTGCTTCCAAGGTCTGTGCAATAGTACTGAATGACTTGCCTCGGTGGCTCATCTCCATGACCGACATACCGCTGTTATTCCAATCTAACAGCTCTTGCTGTGCCTGTTTTAAAACAGATTCCGGCAGTGCTGACGGACCAGCGCTGAAATTATATACTCTGGACACTAATTATCCTCATCACTTTCAATTGAAGTTTGTTCGTTATTTTCATTATCATCTTCGCCTTCAGGCAGCCCTTCAATGCGATCAACACCGACCACTTTCTCATTTTTGTCCAACCGAATCACTGTCACACCCTGAGTGTTTCTGCCTACTACGGAGATTTCGGCTACGCGGGTCCGGACCAAGATACCGCCATTCGTTATCAACATAATTTCATCAGTATCATTAACCAAAACGGCGCCGACAACTGCACCATTACGTACCGATGTTTGAATAGCAATCAAACCCTGACCACCACGTTTATGACAGGTAAATTCTTCCAATCGAGTTCGTTTACCGAAACCATTCTCAGTAATATTCAACACAGTCCCCTCAGTGCCAATAATTAATGAGATAACCTTTTGTCCCTCTTGCAGACGTATACCTCTCACACCCGTCGCCGTTCTCCCCATAGACCGGACATCAGATTCATTAAAGCAAACCGCCTTACCGGCACTGCTGAATAACAGGACATTTTGCTTTCCGTCGGTGACATCTACCCCTACCAGACTGTCACCTTCACGCAGATCTATGGCAATTTTGCCATTACTACGCTGGCGCTCAAATTCTTTTAATGGTGTCTTTTTAACCGTACCGGCAGAAGTGGCCATAAAGATAAATTTATTATCTGTGTATTCACGTACTGTCAGCATCGCACTGATACTTTCACCTTCCTCCAATGGCAGAAGATTGACAAATGGCTTACCGCGAGAAGCCCTACTGGCGACAGGTAATTGATATACCTTAAGCCAATACACCTTACCTACCGATGAAAAACATAAAATAGTATCATGGGTATTGGCTACGATTAGCTTATCAACAAAATCTTTTTCTTTGGTCGCTGTAGCTGACTTACCTCGACCACCACGTCTTTGTGCCTGATAATCGGACAAAGGCTGTGCTTTAACATAACCTTCATGCGACATGGTTACCACCATATCTTCCTCGGTGATTAAATCTTCCGCCGAAAGATTGACATGCTCCTGAATAATTTCGGTACGCCTGTCATCTGAGTATTGTTCTTTAATTTCTACCAGCTCTTCACGAATGACTTCCATTAAACGAACATCACTGGATAATATTGCCAGATACTCATCTATCTGATCCAATAAGCTCCTGTATTCATTAATAATTTTTTCTTGTTCAAGACCTGTCAGACGATGCAGCCTTAAATCCAGAATAGCCTGTGCCTGAGCTTCTGACAACTGATAAACATCACCCACAAGGCCGCAGCTGGCAGGTAAATCTTCAGGCCTTGATCGTTCAGCATCGGCTTTTTCCAATAAAGACTGGATCAAGCCCGCATTCCAGGTTCGAGCTAATAAACCAACCTTCGCTTCAGCAGGTGTTTTAGCCGACTTAATTAGCTCAATCATTTCATCGATATTAGCTAAAGCAATGGCAAGGCCTTCTAATATATGAACTCTTTCTCTGGCCTTACGCAGATTGTAAATGGTTCTGCGAGTAACAATCTCACGTCTGTGATTGATAAAAGCATGAAGAATCTCTTTAAGATTCATGCAATAAGGGCGACCATTACTCAACGCAACCATATTAATCCCAAATACAGTTTGCAATTGGGTTTGTTTGTATAGATTATTGAGCACAACTTCGGGCACTTCGCCTCTGCGTAACTCAATCACCATACGCATACCGTCCTTATCAGACTCATCCCTTAAGCCGCTAATGCCCTCCAGTTTTTCTTCCTTGACCATTTCGGCAATTTTTTCTAACAAGCGGGCTTTATTAACCTGATAAGGTAATTCAGTGGTAATAATCGCCTGTCTGCCGCTATCTCCAATCTCTTCAAAATGACAGCGGGCACGAAGATGGATACGACCTCGTCCAGTGGTATAGGCACTATAAATCCCATCGGCACCGTTAATACTGGCAGCGGTAGGAAAATCAGGTCCAGGGATATATTGCATGACTTCCTGAATTGTGATTTCAGGATTATCAATCATGGCCAAACAGCCGCTGATTACTTCTCCCAGATTATGCGGCGGAATATTAGTCGCCATACCGACAGCAATACCCGATGAGCCATTGACCAACAAGGTCGGTATCCGTGTTGGCAAAACCGATGGCTCAGACTCTGATTCATCATAGTTCGGCGTAAAATCAACTGTCTCCTTATCCAGATCAGCCAGCAATTCATGTGATATTTTCGCCATGCGCACTTCGGTATAACGCATCGCAGCCGGCGAGTCGCCATCGACTGAACCAAAGTTCCCCTGACCATCAATCAGCATATAGCGCATGGAAAACGGCTGTGCCATACGTACGATGGTGTCGTAAACCGCCGTGTCACCATGGGGGTGGTACTTACCGATCACATCACCCACCACACGGGCAGATTTTTTATAGGGTTTATTCCAGTCATTGCCCAATACACTCATCGCATACAGAACACGACGATGTACTGGCTTTAAGCCATCTCTGACATCTGGAAGCGCCCTACCGACAATTACACTCATAGCGTAATCAAGATAGGACTGCTGCATCTCGTCTTCGAGATTAACGGGTATAATTTCTTTTGCGAAGTCTGAGTCTGTCATTGGTCCATTAACTTATTTAGCGGAAACTGCCTTCACCATGAAAACAGCATCTTTCCAGTCGTGCTTAACACCCTGAATCCAAATTCCATTACCGCCAGAAAGAGAGCACGATTTTAATCCGCTTATTATATCAACTTGTGCCAATTGAGTCGAAAGAGTTTAACCAATAAATCAGCCAAATACTTCAGTTAAAAACTGTTTCATACTTATCCAGGATCGCTTATCAGCCATTTCATTATAAACAGTACCAAAACTAACATCATTGGCCGACGGATTAGTAAAGGCATGCATAGTATTACCGTAACTATGTAGCTGCCAGTCAGCCCCCGCCTCTGTTAACTCCTGCTGCAACGCAATTACCTGCTCAACCGGAACCATCGGGTCATCATACCCATGCAAAACCAGTACTTTGGCCTTGATTTTATTCCGTAATAAATTATTCGGAGGCACCAGTAAACCATGAAAACTAATCGAAGCTTTAATATCTGCTCCTGTTCTAGCCAGATCTAACGCACATAAACCGCCAAAACAGAAACCAATTACAGCAATCTGACTATCATCCACCCACGGCATTAAACCAACTGTTTTTAACGCCGCAGTTACCCGTGTTTGCAACATTGCCCTATCTTCCATAAAAGGCTGCATTAGCTGAGCATTTTCTTCCGGGCCACTTCCGACCTTACCTTGACCATACATATCAAGGGCAAACCCCAGATAACCCAATTCAGCCAATTGCCTGGCTTTGTTTTCAACAAATGCATCCCGCCCACCCCAGGCGTGACATATCAATACAGCCGGCCGCCTTCCCGACAACGCATCATCGTAGGCAAAAAAACCCTCTAAAACGGTGGCGCCATCAATATAATTTACTGTATTTTCAACAACCGCCATCACACCACCTACTTAATTTCCAGCAAAATCATAAGCAACAATTTTAGCTACTAAAGGCTGCAACACGTCATGTACAATCTTCTTATGCCTGGGATGATCCATATATGCTTTTAATGCAGCTTTATCTTTAAATGTCACCGTTACCGCAACATCAAAACTATCATCAACTATTTTACGCTCACTTGGGACAACCACCCCAACATGTCGACTTATAATGCCCGGCAAATCATTCAATGAACGACTGGCAGTGACAAATTCATCACGCATCTTTTGATTGCCGGGCTGTTTAAGCCATACCAATATAACATGACTGATTTTCCCCGTTGAGTCATCCTCCTTCGCCTGAACAAATGAAGAAAACAAAATCAAAATCAACCAGCCGATTAAAATATTTTTAGTCATGCCAACTCTCCTTTTTCACGTAAACAATTTAAAAACCCCAACGAGGCCTCTTCAACCAGATTCAATACCGTTTCAAACCCGTATCTGCCACCATAATAAGGGTCAGGAACCTCCCGGGTATTTACATGAGGTGCATAGTCTAAAAAATATTGCACTTTATGGACATACTGTTCGGGACAGGCATTCATCAACACCGAATAGTTTTCACCATCCATTGCAAGCAAATAATCGAAATCCTCAAAATCACCCATTACCACTTTCCTTGCCCGCTGCCGACTTAAATCTATCCCCCTCGCCAAAGCCTCTTGTTGAGACCTGTGATCCGGCTGTTCGCCAACATGATACGCATGGGTACCTGCTGAATCTATATTAAAGGCATGTATAAGACCTTCATCCTGGACCAATTTATTAAATACACCTTCAGCTGTAGGAGATCGACAAATATTCCCCATACAAACAAATAGAACATTTATTTTTTTCATTTAATTTCTTTTAAAGAATTACGACAATGGCCGCTATTATAGCTAAGAGTTTGAACTATGACTTTTATTGAATTATAAGCTATTCTATCAACATTAATAATATTGATATAAAATACGTCTTTACACGGATTTACAAAATAAACACTATACATATTTTGGGTGTCATAATAATAAATCAGGGATATCCGGGAGAACTCAAGAAATGAAAATGATGAATTTACACTCTGTTGGTGTCAAAGTAGTAATGATTACTACTGCAATGCTTTCAGTCATATCAATCGGCTTACTGGTGCTTTATGGCATTACAGAAAAACAGAAGCTAATTGATAAAGAAATTCAAAGCTCAAAAAACCTGTTGCTTCTATCGGAATCGGTAAAAGAGGACATTATTGACAAATGGAACAAAGGTATATTTTCAGTTGATCTTCTTAATGACATTGTTGCCAGTACCGAAGAACCCAGAAGAAAAGAACTGATTTTGGAAACAGTTCCAGTTGCCAATGCCTGGGATGTAGTACAAACTAAAGCTAAAGAAGGCAACTTTCGCTTTAAAGCACCGAGAATAGGTGCGAGAAATACAAAAAATGAAGCCGATCCTCTTGAACGCCAGGCTCTAGAGAAATTTAAAAATGATCCAACTCTGGCAGAATATGCTTATGTAGACAATGAAAAAGATGAATTACGTTATTTCAGAGCCGTTCGTCTAGTCAAACAATGTGAAATTTGCCACGGTAAGCCTCAAACATCTATGGCTCTTTGGGGTAATGATGACGGCTACGATATCCTTGGCTATCGAATGGAAAACAGTCGCGCTGGAGACTTACATGGTGCTTTTGAAATTATTACCCCTCTCAACAAAGTCTTTGATGGCTACCGGAATGATTTATATATTGCAATCGGCTGCACTATTTTAACTCTACTCATCATTGGCATTACCGCTTATTCGGTAATGAATAAAATAATTATCAATCCATTAACGACTCTGGCATTAAAACTACAGGATATTTCTGGTGGCCAAGGAGACCTGACTGCCCGTTTAAATGCAGAAGGTAAATCCGAGTTTGCCTGGGTAGCCGCCAGCTTCAACAGTTTCGTTAAAAAAATTGCTAAAACTGTCGATGAAATCAGCCGTACCAGTGAGCAGTTAACACAATCGTCAACCAATTTGACCGGGATTACTCAAGAAACTGAGATGGGTGTGGACAGGCAACAGCAGGAAACCACTCAGGTCGCAACAGCTATGGAAGAAATGACAGCGACTGTTCAGGAGGTTGCAAGAAATGCAATCAGCGCCTCACAAGCCGCCTCTGAAGCTGATCACGAAGCCAACACCGGTAAAAATATTGTTGCCGAAGCAGTCAATGGTATTAATTCACTGGCTTCTGAAGTTGAAAATGCGGCAAATGTCATTCATGAACTGCAATCTGACAGCAATAGCATTGGTGAAGTATTAAGTGTAATTCAAGGTATTGCCGAACAGACTAATTTACTGGCTCTAAATGCTGCGATTGAAGCCGCCAGAGCGGGTGAACAAGGCCGTGGTTTTGCCGTGGTTGCCGATGAAGTAAGAACATTAGCCAGCCGTACACAGAACTCAACATTGGAAATTCAACAAACCATTGAGCGCCTCCAGGCTCGGGCTGAACAAGCGGTCAAGGTGATGGAAAACGGCCAGGCACAAGCAGCATCCAGTGTCGCACAAGCTGCATCTGCAGGAGAAGTGATTAGCAGTATCAGCGAAAAAATTGACACCATCAATGATATGAACAATCAAATCGCCAGTGCTGCTGAAGAACAATCTTCTGTTGCTGAAGAAATTAACCGAAACATCAGTAATATCAGTGCAGTATCCAATGAAACATCCATAGGGGCTCGCAATACAACTCAGGCCTGTCATGAACTGCATCAACTTGCCAATCAGTTAAAAGAGACTGTAGGACACTTTAAAACATAAGGTATAAAAAAGGGCGATCATATTCATGATCGCCCTTTTTTAGTGTAAACAACAATTAATATTCAATTTATTTATACAAATGTCATATTTTTAGCTTGTTGATACAAACTGAATGTTTTAATTTCAACTCGATTACGACCTTTCTTTTTAGCCAAATACATGGCGGTATCTGCAGATTTAATTAACTCAGGCACAACATCTTCTGCTCTTACCATATTTTCTTCAGGTATAAAAATTGTGTAACCAACGGAAATAGTCACTTTAATTTGTTGTTCGCCTATCTTTATATCCAGTGACTCAATTATCACTCTTATTCGCTCAGCAATTTCTCGCGTTAAATCAGTATCAACATCTACCAATAATGCTATAAACTCTTCACCGCCAAAGCGAGCTAAAACATCATGTGCCCTTAATTGTTTTTTTATTGTACTGGCCACAAGCGATAGCACATAATCTCCAGCTTGATGGCCATAATTATCATTAATGGACTTGAAATGATCAATATCAAAAAACAAGCAGGCTAACGATGTCTTGGCCCTTTGGCTTTGGCAAATTTCTTCAATTATACGCTGTTCCAAAAAACGCCTGTTATTTACACCGGTTAATTCATCAATGTAGCTGGTACGCTTTAAAGTTTCAAAATTAAGAATATTTTCTAAACATACACTGATTACAGACACCATATGCTCAACAAAATCAGTTGCCATATCCTTAACAAACCGATCCGACCGGTAACTTCCCATATTTAACGAACCTAAAATCTGATTACGGCGCACCACGGGAATGATAGCAACACTTTCAGGCTGTCTAGTCGGCTGAGGAAAAAATCTAGCGCATTTCGAACTATCATAATTGCCAATATAAGGTTTATGTTTAAAGCCAAATATACTTCTGATAAGTGAATTATTCTCAAGGACAATTAGATCAGAACAGGCTTTAATATCAAAACCATCATCATGCAAGTAATAATGAATATCCGCTTCCTTATCAATCAGGCAAAAACTCAGCTCATCCAAAGCAAAAAATGATTTCCCTTCTTTCAATATGAAATTTATTAACTCGGATAATGAGGTAATATTCAACATCTGAGTTTCAAAGGCCTGAAAACGTCTTAAAGTGGAACTATTTTGTTCCATGCGATCCAAAACCTCATTCAGATGCACTTGTAATTTATTTAGGTCTTGGCTTTGTTCTTTTTCCAACTGGATTTCTCGATAAAAGGTTAAATAAACTCACTTAATAACATGTTTTCCGAATTGCTAATTTTGAAATTGATCCAATATTGCTAACTAAGTCATTAAAGATTAGCACTATAAATAAAAAATTCTACGAAATTAGCGCCAAATACTCATCTTCAGAGATAACGGTCACATTTTTTTCTTTGGCTGCATTAATTTTTGCCGCACCTACTTTCGCACCAGTCACCAGAAAATCTGTATTTCCGGTCACAGAACTGCTTACCTTCGCACCCATTTGTTTAGCTTGTTTCTTCATATCATCCCTTTTTCCATGCACCATAGTACCAGTAAAAACCAAGGTTTTACCGGCTATTGGATTATCCTGTCCAGTTTGTTCAGAAGCTAACGGAGTTCTCTTTAAATTAAACCCTAACTGATAGATCTGGAAAAAGTCATCCCTGATCATCTTTAAACTTTTCACAACGGCTTCTGCTGTTTTTTCTGCAAAACCTTCAATACTGGCTATATCATCCTCGGTTAAATCAAAAATAGTTTCCAAATGGTAATGCTGTAATAATCTTTCACAGTTCCCCAATCCCATTCGATAGATACCAAAAGCACCTAAAAATCGCCAATCTTCAATTTCCTCAACCCGGCTGCGTTGCAATTGATTCAGAAGGTTTTGTGATGTTTTGTCTCCAAAACCAAAACTCTGTAATTGTTCAAAAGTTAATTGATAAACGCAATAAACCGAATTTATGCCGTTCTGATGCAGCTTCTCGATGGTTTTTTGACCAAAACCATCAATATTTGCCAGGGTTTTAAAAAAGTGTTCAATACTGTTTTCAATTTGTGCCGGACAGTGGCTACTATTTAAACAATATAAATAATCGCTGTCCCAATTCAATTCTGTACCGCAACTGGGACAAGTTTCTGGAATCAGGGGAGATTTCGCAACTAAAACCCGTTCTATTTTTGGAATAACCAAACCACTGCGCGTTAATTCAATAATGGTATCAACACCAATGCCCTGCTCTTTTACCAAACCGTAATGGTGAGCTGTAGCTCTTGAAATCACTGCACCGCTTAATTTGGTGGGCACAAGCTCAACTACCGGGTTAACGCGGCCTGAACGGGAAGTTTGTGGAATTACATCAATTACTTTAACTTGAGCTTTTTCAACATTACTTTTAAAAGCGATTTGCCATCGGTGATGATGACGTGTTGCCCCCATATATTGCTTTAAGGCCTCATCTGTAACCTCAAATACCACGCCATCGACATCAAAGTCGACCAAAGTGATTACTTCAGCAACTACATCCATAAAACCGGATTTTAAATCACTGGCCGTACCATTCCAATCAGGAAGTTGTGCAAAAGGATAAAAAACTGCAGCTTTACTATCAATTGCCTCCTGGGCATGCAGTTCCAGTTCTTTTTCCTTGATAATACTGGCCTGAAAATTTCTGGCATTTTCAAAAAATTCGGCCAAATGAAGGTTAAAATACTGTTGACTGACAACAATTTCTCCTGCTCCCTGCCCTCTGACACCATCACCACCAACAACTAAACCTCGTTCAAAAACCCGGGTAATATCCGTGCCTTTTCTACCATCGCCTCTTGTGTACAAGTTTTTTCCATCATCAAAGGCTGCATAACCGTCCAATTTGGGCGTTGCTCTAAAATTTAATTGTTCATATTCGATATCCAGTTCTTTTGCCGCTTTCTCTATACGAGCCAACCATTTGAGAACACTCTCTTCACTATAGGCTTTTTCAATCGAAAGCATTTTCTGCGGCAAAGTAACTGTTTTACCGGCAAATAATATCTCCGGCTCTACCGTATGTAAAAAGGGGTGCTTGGGGTTACGCCTGGCCAGCTCAGCCAAAAAAATAGTGTCATACTGATGATCAGTAATCAGTTGTTCACCATTTCTATATAAATGATTTGCCACTTCAAGAAAGTCGAGTAATTGATCATCGGACAAATCACTTGTTTCCGGTTTTACGGCTATACGATAAATTTCATCCGCTGATAAAACGGCCTTGGTACGGTTTAATTGAGCTAAAATCTCTAATTGGCTGTGCGTAAGCATTGATGGGCGAAAGAATTATTTGTATAAGAAGAAACGATTAATAATGAATCAAAGATAGACACATTATCATAAACGACATGACTGACTCAGTGCATGTTCCGCAGGCAGAATTAGAGCCGGACTACAGTCCTGATTAAAGAACTATAAACTTGCTCTAATTTGCTGAATTGTCATTTGATTTAAAGGCTGCCGTTGATGATCCCATTTAACTCCATTTAATTGTTCGGCAATCGCGTCAATAGTTGCAACAAAATCTTCGAAAACTTCGGCTGCATTCGGCAACTCTTTGGGCTGCATAAAAAATACAATCCCAGGGCAATAAAACGATTCCAAGTCCTTATCAGGAAATACACCTGGTTCCACCATGCTGGCGACACCGAAATTAACCAGATTGTTTTCCAGGCGCTCAAAAATTTGCATACTGCCATAAACCAAGCCCTGCTTATTGAATGATTCCACCAGTTCCTTGCCATTAAACCCTTGATCAGCAACAGCAACAATACTAAATTGGATAATATCAGGGATTGGCTGAGGCGTGACTTCATCCAAGCCTACCGGTTCGTTAAATTGGGGATCAAAACGGGTCGTTTCAGTCAATTGCTCATCATCCTGAGCTGAACCAATGGGGATAATATCGAAATCATCATTGGTATTGATTATTAATGATTCGTCAATAGAATCCAGAGAATCCTCATATAGATTAATTTTGCGACGATTTTTTTTATCTTTTATAAACGCCCACACCACTATCCCCAGCATAATCAAAATGCCGACAGCGACAATCACAATTCTTAAGATATCTTTATCCATTAGCTTTCCGCCAAACTCACTGCCTCGTCAATATCAACCGCTACCATTCTGGACACACCAGGCTCTTTCATAGTAACACCTGCCAATTGTTTTGCAATTTCCATTGTCGCTTTATTATGTGAAATAAATAAAAATTGTACAGCAGAAGACATATCTTCAACCATTTTAGAAAAACGACCGACATTGGCATCATCCAGTGGTGCATCAACCTCATCCAACAGACAAAACGGTGCCGGATTTAATTCAAAGATTGAAAATACCAAAGCTACTGCCGTTAAGGCTTTTTCTCCACCCGATAACAAATGAATGGAGCTATTTCTTTTACCCGGCGGTCTGGCAATAATATTAACGCCGGATTCCAGCAAATCCTGCTCGGTCAATTGCAGATATGCCTGTCCGCCACCAAACAGTTTAGGAAATTTTTCCTGCAAACCATTGTTTATTTTATCGAAAGTTTCCTTAAAACGTAACCGGCTTTCCTTATCAATTTTATCAATCGCCTGATTTAAAGTGTCCAAAGCCTGATTAAGGTCCGAATGCTGCTCATTTAAAAAGCTCATTCGTTCTGACTGGGACTTGAACTCTTCAATCGCAGTCAGATTGATGGTACCTAATTTTTCAATTTTAGCAGTTAATTCGTCAACCTTTTGTTTCCAGATTGCTTCGTCCGCCTGTTCGGATATTTCCGCTAAAATCTGTTCAGCATCCGCATCCAGCTCATTCAATTGTTCAGTAACCGTTTGCTGCCTTACCTGGCTCTCCTGTTGTTCAAAACGCAATTTATCCAAACTTGCTTTGTGTTTATCCATTGCCTGCTGCGTCTTTACCAATTGCTCGGATAATTGATTGATACCCTGCTCGGTTGACTCCAGTTCCAACCGCTCGGTTTTCAATTGCTGCTCAAGTCTATCTTTATCCTGCTGTAAAGAACTCAATTGCTGCTTTTCTGCATCGATAGGCGATAAGGATTGCTCACGCTTAGTCTCCAGCTCCCTTAAACGCGCTTGGTTTTGCTGGTTTAGGCTTTCTAAACGTTCAATTTGCTTTTGCGTATGCAACTCTGAAGAACGTAAAGACTCAAATTTGGCCCGCAACCCGGAAATATTCATTCTGGCTTCCTGTACAGCTGCATCTACCTGCTGCTGTCTGGACTGCATCGTTTGATAGGATTGCTCCAGTTGTTCGCGTTTGTTGTCCTGACTTTCAATTTGCTCTTGCGCCTGTTGTTGAAGCAGTTCAGATTCGGCAATCTGTTCTGCATTAACAGCAATCTCCTGAACAATTTCCTCTATATCATGACAAACCTGTGCCAATCGCCTCTGTTGCTGCTCCATCCGGGCCGACTGAGCGCTAAATTCAGCACTTTGAACCGATAACTCAGTCGATAAGCTCCTGTCCTGTTGCTGCAGATTCTCGCGTTGTATTTCTGCTTGTTTCAGCTCGGAGTCAGATTGTTCCAGTTGAAACTCAAATTCATCAATTTCAGCCTGCAATTCAGTTTTACGCTGTTTTAATGAACGTAATTCTTTTTCTCGCTGTAATACCCCTGTTTTATTATCCTTAGCTCGAATAATTTTTAACCAGCCCGGCCCCAACCATGTACCATCCGCTAAAACAATTGACTCATGCGCCTGCAAACTATTGCAATGCAATCTGGCAGTAGACAAGTCATCGGCGCAGTAAACTCCAGTCAACAAACCGGTTAACGCCCAGGGGGCCTTGACTTTTGTTTGCAGTGAAATAAGTTGATGCTCAGGCTCAGCAGTGACTTCATAACCGGTTTCAAATAAAGCCAGGGACTCATCTTTTAAATAGTCCAGCCCCTGGAAAACATTTTCGGCCGACTCGGTACAAATAGCATCCAAATATCCGCCCAAAACTATCTCAACCGCCGACTCCCAGCCCGAATCAACCTCCAAAAACTCAGCCAGGCGCTGATTGGTGTTCAGACTCATTTTTTCCAGCCAAGCGGTTAGGTTTTTATTATCTTTACCCATGGCATGCTGTTGCAACATTTCCAGAGAAGTTAATTTACCATTCACTGCATGTAATTCAGAGCGGCGACCATGCAGCTCATCGTGATACTGCTTGACATTTAAACGATGCTCCTTAATCGTTTGATGCTGCCGCTCCAGGTTCTGTTGAATGTCAACACGCTGGTTTTCAATTTGTTCGATTTGGCTTTCCAGAACTTCCATGTCAAGTTGCAACTGAGTGTCATTCAACTCATTTTGTTCATTCTGCAGTTTTTCCAGTCGACCTTGTAACTGGTTTTTTTGAGCTTCAGATTGAGCAGCCTTAACCCGTGCCACTTCTGCCTGCTCTTTGAATTTTGCGTTTTCGGAATGATATGCCTGCCACTGTATTTGCCAATCAGCCTTTTCCTGTAAAACCTGTTCTTGCTGAAGCGAGGCTTCCGCTTCAGCCTCCTGAGCTATAGTCAATTCCTCTTCGGTTTCCAACAGATTTTGTTTGATCTCTTCCAGTTGCAGGACATCACTTTCCAATTCCGCTTTTGACTCATCGGCCTGCTGCTTTAAACGTAATATCTCCTGCTCCGTTTCGGCATGGGTTTGCTGATTGTGTTTTACTGTTTGTTCCAAACGACTAACATCAGACACCACATTGTAATAATCACCTTGAATCAGGTTCAGCTTTTGTTGCTGCACTTTATGCTCATTACGCTTTAATTCAATATTTGCTTCCAGCTCGCGAACCTGGGTAAACAGATTATTATGCTCAATGGCAACTGCCTGTAATTTTTGTTCAATGTCCTGTGCCGACTGATGAAAACTATTCCAACGCATCGTCATCAGTTCTAATTTAAATTGTCGCTCTTGTTTTTTTAATTCAGTGTATTTTTCAGCTTTTTTGGATTGTTTTTCCAGATGATTCAGCTGTTTACCCACCTCTTCACGCAAATCCTCCAGGCGCTCCAGATTCTCGCGGGTATGGCGCATACGGGTTTCCGTTTCATGCCGACGTTCTTTATATTTGGAAATTCCAGCCGCTTCTTCTATATGCACCCTCAACTCATCCGGCTTGGCTTCAACCATACGCGAGATCGTGCCCTGCTCGATAATGGCATAACTACGCGCACCCAGCCCTGTGCCAAGAAATATATCGGTAATATCCTTGCGTCGACAACGGGAACTGTTTAGTAAATAGAGCGATTGGCCATCCCTGTTTACCTGTCGTTTGATAGAAATCTGATTATATTTGGCATATTCGCCGCCTAATTTGCCTTCCGAATTGTCAAAAACCAATTCAACCGAAGCAGTACTGACCGGCTTACGGGAAGACGACCCGTTAAATATCACATCGGTCATACTACCGCCGCGCAGGTGCTTGGCGGAACTTTCCCCCATCACCCAACGCACGGCATCAATAATATTGGACTTACCACAACCATTTGGACCGACAATAGATGTTAAATTGCTGGTAATAGGAATCGTGGTAGGATCAACAAAGGACTTAAAACCAGAAAGTTTGATTTTTTCAAGCTTCATAACTGGTAGAATATCTCATCGCTAACAAAATGCTGTATTATTCACGATATTGTTTCGATATTCGAATTTTTTTATCTTTTATGCTTTATAGCTAACAATAATGAGTACACAACCCAGTAAAGAACTAGAAACCTTTAACAATCCACAACCCGGTCGTGATTACACTATCCGTATCGATACGCCTGAGTTTACTTGTCTATGCCCCAAAACAGGTCAACCTGATTTTGCCACCATCACGTTTGAATATGTGCCAAATAAACTCTGTGTCGAATTAAAAGCGCTCAAGCTTTATTTGTGGGCATTCAGAGACCAGGGTGCTTTTCATGAAGCAGTAACGAATGAAATTTTGGACGACCTGGTTAAAGCCATCGATCCGAATTTTATGCGTATCCGGGCAGAATTTAATGTTCGCGGCGGAATCTACACCACCGTTGTTGTCGAACATAAAAATCCACAGTGGCAAGCACCGGAGCAGGTTATCCTGCCCTAGTACGGTCATGGCCAAAACCTATTACACCAGTGATATAGCCGTTGCCTTAAAATATGATGGCAAGAATGCGCCCAAGGTAACTGCAAAAGGTGAAGGTTTAACTGCCGAACAAATTCTGCAAATTGCAGAACGTCATGGAATCCCCTTGCAAACCGAGCCGGAGCTGGTCAAAGTTCTGGCTCAGGTGCCGTTAGGGGATGAAATCCCTCAAGAACTTTATATTGCAGTGGCTGAAGTTATCGCTTTTGCCTATTACTTAAGCGGTAAAACACCTGAGAATTTTGAACAACAATGACCATTAAAGAAGCATTAACTACCCTTCCCCAATATTTATTACCTCATCATAGTCTTTCCATCTTGATGAGTTATTTAACTCATAGCAAATGTAAGCCATGGAAAAACCTGTTTATCAAACTAATTATAAAGTTTTATAAAGTTAATATGGACGAAGCGATTGAGCAGGATATTACAGCTTATGAAAGCTTTAATGCTTTTTTTACCCGCGCCTTAAAAGCCGATGCCCGGCCAATCTGTAATACTGTTAAGGCCATAGCCTGCCCTGCTGACGGGGAAGTGAGTCAAGCCGGCATCATCAATCAAGGTGACATTTTTCAGGCCAAAGGTAAAAGCTTTTCCGCTACTGAATTATTAGGTGGAGACGTACAACGCGCCCAGCCTTTTAATGATGGTTTATTTACCACCATTTACCTGTCACCACGCGACTATCACCGTCTGCATATGCCCATTACCGGTACTTTAAGAGAAATGGTGCATATTCCGGGGCGCTTATTCAGCGTTAATGCCGCCACCACAAACTCGGTCCCCGGCCTGTTTGCCCGTAATGAACGCGTAGCCTGCATTTTTGATACTGAAGTAGGTCCAATGGCCCTGATTCTGGTCGGTGCAATCTTTGTATCCAGTGTAGAAACCACCTGGCATGGCGTAGTCACTCCGCCGTCGCGCAAAGAAGTCAGAAGCTGGCATTATGACGACAATGCGCCAACTATCAATATGGGTGAGGAAATGGGACGCTTTAACATGGGCTCAACCATTATCGTCTTATTTGCTAAAGACCAGGCTCGTTGGGATGCAGAATTTACTGCCGGTAAGAAAGTAAAAATGGGCGAATTGATCGGTACAACACTGTAAAAATTTCGTCAGGGCTCTTGCCTCAGCAATGTGTTGATGCTGAAGCAGAGCACCCCGTTATAGGATATAAATGGTCGCCAAACCAAGAAAACTCATAAAGCCGATCACATCAGTGACAGTGGTTAAAATTACCGCTCCCGATAATGCCGGATCAATATTTAACCTTTTTAAAATCAAAGGGATCGCAATACCCGCAGCAGCCGCTGCAATCAGATTGATAATAATTGCCGCGCCAATCACCAGACTGATGCCGGCATTTTGAAACCATAACCAGGCAATATAGGCAACAACCACAGCCCATAGTACGCCGTTAATCACTCCAATGAGAACTTCCTTTCGAGTCAGCCAGGCGCTGTTACCGCTGGATATTTGATTTAATGCCAGCCCCCGGATGGTCAAAGTTAAGGTTTGACTTCCGGCAATCCCCCCCATGCTTGCAACAATTGGCATCAGTACCGCTAAAGCAACCACTTTTTCCAAGGTTTCGGCAAACAACCCAATGACCCAGGCTGCCAGAAAAGCTGTCAGAAGATTAATTGCCAGCCATACGGTACGGCGCTTGGCACTACTGATAATAGGCGCAAACAAATCAGCCTCCTCATCCAGACCGGCAAGCCCCATCAATGCATGATCGGCTTCCGTTTTTAGAATATAAATAACATCGTCTATGGTAATTCGGCCAAGTAATTTATTGTTCTCATCAACGACAGGAACGGAAACGGCATCACATTGCTCAAAATATTGACTAATATCATGTTGATTGGTTGTCGCAGAAACCGCCTGGTGCTGGCTATTCATCACATCCTTAACCAATTCATCCGCACTATGGGTCAGTACTTTATTGATTAATAGTTTACCCTGATATATTCCATCCCGATCAGTGACCATCAGGCCATCAGTATAATCGGGCAAATCATCATGTAACTGTAGATAGCGCAGCACCACCTGCAAAGAAACATTATCGCGAACACTAATGACATCAGACCTCATCAGACGTCCGGCCGTTTCCTCCTCGAATGACAGGTTAGTTTCCAGATGCTCATAGATATCATCCGGAAGGGTTTCTTCTATTGTTTGTCTGACTGGTTCCGGCAGTTCTTGATAGATATCTGCCAAATCAACTGCTTCCATTTGCTCGGCAGCAGCCACCAGCTCCTGTGCCGGCATATCAACGATAAGACTGCTGCGGACCTCATCGTGCAAATAGGTCAATAATTCAGCCCCGAGTGCTTCGGGGATTTGTTCCCAGAGCAACTTACGTTCTCTGGGCGGCATGGCTTCCAAAATATTTGCCATTTTTGCCGGGTAAATATTATTCAACAGCTGTTTTAATTGATCAAACTGCTGCTGTTGTAATAATTCAAAGACTTGATCCAGAGAAAAATCTAAAGCTTCCTTGGATTCGATTGAAATATTTTCCTGTTCAGTCATTTTTTACTGCATCCGTGTTGATAAAAAAACATTAAAGACTCAACAAAAAACTATTAAAGCTACTGTCATGTCTGTGTTAGCACTGTTCTATGCTAAGAAATTATAATTAATAAAAGATCAATGTTTGAATTAAGATTCCTGATTCGGGTTGTCTTTCAAATTTGGCCAATCGGCAAAGGCGAAATACCAGACCATAATGATGTTAACCACCGGGATCAATAAAAAAAGCACATAAGCTTTATGAAAACCGGCTTTCTCCATAATTTTGCTACCCAACCATAAGGTAAAAAAAACAAATGCAGCTATTAAAAGTTCTAACATCAGTTTTTACCTCTTTCTTGTTGGTTAGGCCATGGCAGTAATGCCAGTTGCAAAAAAATCAATAACAAACCAAACCCGGGTAAAAATACCAATGCCGCCCAGGCCGGATGAAAGCCCGCCTTATGGTAAATCATGCCAATTGGAATGACTATCATTAAACCAACAATTATGACCTTGCCAATTTCTGGAAACAACATATAAATCCCCTGGAAAAAATTACAGCAGAGTCAGTTTACCACTCACTGGTTAAAAAAATCACTATTAAACCGGTTCAACTTTTAACCTGAGCCCTCCCTTTGGCTTCAGAGTCACCGCCATCTCAATTTCAGGCGGTTTATTTGATATTAAGGTAAATTTAAAATTTTGCCCCAACATTGATAACAACAAAGTTGTTTCCAATTGTGCAAAGTGACTACCAATACAAAACCTTGATCCCATACCGAAAGGAAAAAAATGATGCTTTGGGATTTTTGAGTTTAAAAAACGTTCGGGATTAAATTGATCCGGCTGCTGCCATAATTGCGGATGATGATGGATATTGAATATGTTGAAAAATGCCAGACTGTCGCCTTTTAATGCATAGCCCTGTAACCGGGTATCTCGCATAACTTTACGCATTAAAATACCTGCCGGCGGACTTGTACGCATGGATTCTGACAATACAGCCCGGGTGTAAACCAATTGTTCTAACTGATCAAAAGTCGCTGTTTTACCCTGTAATACTGTATCCAGTTCCTGTTTTAATTTGAGCATTACTTTAGGGTTGGCGGCCAGATAGTACAAGGTCCAAGTCATCAAATTAGCCGTAGTTTCATGACCGGCGGTAAAGATTGTAATGACTTCATCACGCAGTTGACGAGTGTTCATTTTATCGCCGGTTTCCGGATCTGTTGCTGTTAATAACAACGATAATAAATCATCATAACCGTCCATATCATTTCTGCGATTCTCAATCATGTCATAAATAATGGCATCCAGAACAGACATGGACTTTTTAAACTGACGATTTGTCGAGGTTGGCATCCATAAGGGCGGAATCAACGGATTCATGGCAGTTTTTGATGCGTAACGCAGGCATAAATCCAAAGCCGGAGCAATTTGGCCTACCTGTTCCATTACACTGGTACTGAACATGGTGCGGGTTAATACTTCCAGTGCCAGACGCATCATTTCATCGGCAATATTCAGCTCGACCGAATCAGGCATTGTCTGCCACTGATTCACTAATTGTTGACCAGCCAATTTCATTTGATCGAACATACCGGCAATATTCTTACGCTGAAAAACCGGTTGCATTAAACGACGTTGCTTTTGCCAAACATGCCCCTGGCTGGTTAACAAACCCTGTCCTAAAACCAAAGCCAATCCTTTTGGCCTTTTTGTATCATACATTTTTACAAAAACATCGGCCTGCTCTATCAAAGCCTGTTCAACAAGTAAGGGATGGCTCAATAAATATGCCTGTTGTCGACCCAGTTTAAAACTGACAATATCGCCATATTGCTGTTGCCAATTTTGCATGCAGACCAAAGGGTTACGTTTAAACTGTAATAAGTTTCCAACCAACCATTGACCATCCGGTTCCGGAACAGGCTTATTCTGGCTCATAAAGTCAACATTTTTCCGAACGACAAAATACGATTCTGGATTACTATTTAATAAAACGTCTACTATCGCTTATCACACTGCTCAGTTGATCTTCATACTGAGCAAGTACTTGTTTCTGTCTACTGCGTTCAATACGTTGATCATCGTGATCATAAATATCATAATGAAAATAATCACGCCCGGTAAATGGGAAAGCTATTTTATAGTGCTCATCAAATACAGCCATATAATTATAGTTACCGGCAACCAAATAAGGCAATGGGGTAAATAAATCACCTGCCAGGGAGTAATCATGTTGCTTACCGCTCACCCCCAGTTGTGATAGCAGGGTTTGGGGTATCTGTATATGCGAGGTGCGCTGTTCAATTACTTGCGGTTTGATTCCCGGAATATGCAGTACCAGCGGCACATGAATCTGTTCTTCCGGAAACGAAGAACTGTGTCCGTGCCCCCAATGGCCCTTTTCCATAAACTCTTCACCGTGATCACCGGTAAACAGGACGATGGTATTACTCATCAGTCCTTGTTGTTCAAGATAGGCCAGTAAACGCCCGACTTCTGCATCAATATGATGAGCGGCATTAATATAGCGGTTATGAATTGCCTCAATATTATTCATCAGATTTAATTTGGCATAATTCATCTCTTGCAGATAGTCAGGCCTGATTACCGCTTGTTTTGGAAAGGTATACGGGGCATGAGTCGATTCAAAAAACATGAATTGGTAAAAAGCTTTGTTTTTATCACGTTGTGACAAATGAGCGATGATGTCCGTAATATTCTGGCTATCTCTTTGCCATGGTTCTCCGTCTTGCAGTTCCTGCATAAATTCTTCTGAAATGCCACTAAATGTGGTATGTCTTAGTTCAGGATAATTAAAACTCTGACTGGTATTTAATGCCAACTGGTAATGCTTTTGCTGCAACACATTCATTAATACCGGTGCAACGCGTTGTTCTTCAAAGCTGTACCAATAAGGTGCATATATGCCGTAAAACATTGATAACATGCCCATTCGAGTCCGGTTGCCGCCGCTATAATGTTTGTTAAATTTTAGTGACTTACCTGATAGCGCCCACAAATTAGGGGTTATTTCAGGGTCCAGCAAATCCCATCGAAATGATTCCGCCACCAGCATTATAATATTAGGGCTAGCTCCAGAAGCAGTAGTTTTTACCGCCGACAAGGGATAAGCAACCTCACCTTTAGCCACTTTAAACTGGGTCATACTGGTTTGTTCAACGCCCATCTGTGTTAAAAAACTTTTGGCGCTACTGTGCAAATGAAACGGAATAATATTGCCCAAACGTAAATATTTTTCCTGCCCTGTATAGGTGCTATAGGCATAAATGCTTTCTTCCGCAAACAAAACCATCAGCATAATACTGATAAACGAGACAAAAAAGCGTCTGGATAAAGCAGGTTTATTTTTTATTAACAGGTGAACTAAATAAAGCACCACTGCCATCGCTAAAAAAACAAAAATAACTTCTAGTGAAATCGTTTGCATGGTTTCTGTTGTTGCACCTAAAGCCGCTACGCCGCCAGGTGTGATTAACAGGTTCCAGACAAAACCGTTAAAATGATAAGCATAAAGCTCAAATAAGCGTAGATCACCATATAAACACAACACTAGAATTGTCGCCAAAAACCAGGCTGTTAGATAAAGGACAGTACTATAGGTTTTCTTGTCTTTTTTAAAGATTCTAAACAGATAATAAACTATTGTTGTAATGAGTACCGGTAGCATAAGGTAGAGTGCTGCATAGCCGGCTGTTGCCGCCAGCAAAAATACTTGCTCCTTTAAAGTTTCTGTTTCTGAATAGCTCCAGAACACAGTAATCAATAAAAAAACAATCACATAAAGTACAGCAAAATAGGTACGTAACACTGACGCTACGGAAGATAATGACATCAATACAAATCTCGAAGAATAAAGCAGTAGTGTTGCTTAATAAAGCAACACTACTCTTAATGGAAGTTAAAACTAGTATATATAGAATATATGACGATAAAGTGACTATTTAAGTTCACTGAGTGCATGTTTAATTTCTTCCCTACGCCCCTTATCCGCCAACGGTCGATTGTTACGAGCCGGCGCATTTAAAGCTTTCTGATAATACTCAACAGCTTTCTCGCGCTCGCCCTGGGTTTTTAAAAATTCAGCATAGAAAAAATTGGCATCAATACTATTTGGATTTTTTTCTATGG
This sequence comes from Methylococcaceae bacterium, assembly GCA_050303415.1. GTDB lineage: Bacteria > Pseudomonadota > Gammaproteobacteria > Methylococcales > Methylomonadaceae > JBNLBS01. Next base: position 33,523 of record JBNLBS010000016.1, read on the forward strand.
CTGTTTCCAGGTTTTTTCTCGCGAGATCATCATCGCCAAATGAAATTGGCCAACCGGGGACTTGATAATAAAGTGCACCCAATGAAGTATAAGCGCCACTGTCCAAAGCATCAGGATTCAACTCTATCGCCCTCTCCAACAAGGCCTTTGCCTGTTTGACTGATTTTAATGCGCTAAAACCACCTTCGGAACCTGCCAGAGTACTCAAAATAATGGCCTCCCAAATCATGGCTTCAGGGTTATCAGGATTCGCATTGTTATATTGATGAATATTTTCCGCCAATGTTTTAAATGCCTGTTCCTGTTTCTGTTTTTCAGTTGCATATTTTGCAACCGCCCATTGCTGTCTAAAAGCATGCACTTGCTCAGACACATCCATACTGGCCATCGCACAGGTGCTACTCAGTAGAACAAATATCAATAAAATTTGTTTGATTTTCATGCTTCTTTCCTGTTAGTTAAGGATTGTGAGTGTAAAAAGTGTTTTAACTGCTTTATCTGCTTTCTCACACCGGAATCGACTCGACGTGGAAAAATACTGTTAATACGTACAAACATTTTTTCCGGGAAACCAAGATAAGTGTCTTTTTTATCTTTTTTAATTGCCTTAATAATTTTGCCTGCCACCCATTCAGGCTCATCCAGGCGGAAACCGATTTTTTTCGCAAGTTGATAAAAACTCTCAGAATTCATGCCGGTTTTAGTTGCCCTGGGTGAAATATAACTGACACCAATTCCTGTTTTGTATAGTTCTCTTCGTAAGGCTTCGGAGAATCCGCGTAGACCAAATTTGCTGGCCGAATATACGCTATAGCAACCAAAACCGATAGAGCCGAAACTTGAACCAATGTTGACAATACGACCTGAACCTTGATTCAACATAAACGGGAGTAACTGTCGGATGAGTAGTACAGGCATGGTTAAATTCGTTTGAATAATGCTTTGAATACTTTCTTCAGACTGTTGATCGAATAGAGTCAGTTCTGATACGCCGGCATTATTAATCAATAAATCAATTCGACCGTATCGTTTCCTGGCCTTATCGATTAACTTCTGTCGACCTAGCTGGGTATTTAAATCTTCGGCAACATAAAATGCCTGACCATGTTTCTTTTGTATCTGTTTGAGCAATTGATGCAATTTAGCCCGGTTTCGCCCAGCCAATACCAACTTGACGCCCTGGTCAGCCAACTGTTCAGCCAATGCCCAACCGATCCCCCCTGTGGCTCCGGTAATAATGGCTACTTTGTTATTTAACTTCATTCCGCCCCCTGAAAAGGCAAGCTTCTGAAGATATCGCCGTATAAACGATACATTACCCGGGCAGTCTGAATAATTGCCTGCTGGTCATCCACTTGATCCAGACGATTCAATAAACTTTCCAGCGTCTGCATATGTGATATATCCAAGGATCCATGCGAAGTTAAATAGCTGAAGGCATTATCTGGCAACCCCATATTGGTCTTGATCGCCTTAGCTGCCTGTGTTGCCAAAGCAATACTGGTACCTTCCAAAACCAGCACCATGCCAAAAAAACCGACAGGATTGCGGCGATTAACCACATCGTAGGCATAGCCCACCATGATATCTGTTTCTATACTAGGTGCACCGGAACGGACAGCTTCGCTGTCTTGATTACAAGCTTTTATATCATTTAAAATCCATTCCTGATGCCCCATTTCCTCCTCAATATATTCACCTACCGCCTCCCTTAACCATTCCAACCGTTCAGGCAGACGTGAGCCACAGGCCATTAATAAGGGCACAGTATGTTTAACATGATGATAGGCCTGAATTAAAAAGCTGATGTAGGTATTTAATTCAATCTTCCCTTCTACTCCAGCCTGCAGTACCGGTATCGATAACAACAAATCACGGTCTTGTTGAGTTTCATTTTGTAATCGGTTAAAAAATGTCATGTTTTTTCTGATAATTTAATAAAAATTAATGGCGCAGACCAGCAGCATAGGCGCTGAGCATTAAAGAATGGCAGGCTTGTAAAGCTTGTTGTTGCAATATATTTTGCCTTAATACTTCAAAGCCGTTTTGCACATTACCGAATGAAACCAGAGGATTACCTTCATAATAACGCCCCCAACTGCTCCTTTCCTCTGCAGTCATAAAATCCGGTTTGGCTTCAGCCAGCTCAGTAATATCAATTCCCAGGTTTTTAAAAGAGTTTAGCAAAGGACGTTGTGCCGTAAACACCACCCAATCGGCTCCTTCACCTTTCAAAAATGCCGTTAATGCAGTTATTAACCAGCGATTTCCTCCTGCAGAAACTGCAGCTAAATTTCCCACTTCCACTATCCGGCTTCGTTGCTGGAGTTCTCCCGTTGCCTGTGTCAAACAACTTTCAATACTCGCACTAAGATAATTTTCCAGAAATAAAGGCGACTCATCGGCCACCTTAAACCCTAAAGCAGCCAAGATTTTTCCGCTCTCATCCCTAAGGCACAATAAGTTTGGCATAAAGGACTTTAATTCAGCCTGATAATAGCGCTGAAATCGGCCGGCTAAAAATGCTTCGGTTTCTGCTCTGGACTCCGAAGCCTGATTTTGAATTTCTATGATGATTTTTTCTTGAACCATATTCAACATTTAAAACTCCTGATTACAACCAACGTCTAACTTTTGCACAGTAAGATAAATAAGCCGCACCGTATTTTTGAGTCAGATAGAATTCTTCTTTGCGTACTTGCCATTGAAAAGCAATTTCCGCAACCAGAAAGGTCAACAAAGACCAGAGACAAGGAATAATTAAGAACATTGCCAGATAACTGATTCTCAATGCCAAAAAGATAGGATTACGTGAAAATTTAAACCATCCCACATCAACCAAATCGACCTGACTATCGCTATCCACCTCTATTCGCCAGGCTGTATTCATTTGTTGCTGAGCAGTGACAATGATAAAAAACGCCAGTACCAATAATATGCTGCCAATAGAACCGCCAAGATAGGCAGGATAAAAATTAAGTCGCGGCGCCGTAATTATATTGAAACCCAAACTGTAATCAGCAACCTGCATGGCAGCCATCAATAATTGCAGCTTAAAGACTAAAGCCAGTTTTTTTAACGTTGTATCCTGATGCGATTGGTTAAGTGCATTAATACCAGTTTTTCTATATACCCAGTAACTGCGCCCTAACAGGGCAACCGATATAAAAAGAACAAAGTAAGTTAGCAGCACATAACGATAAATCACTTCCATTTAGTTCACCGCCTTAGTTAACATCATTTTCTCAAATTGCTGTTCAAATTGATTTCTAAGAGCCACTCTATCCGGCAACCCAATTTGATTTAACAATCCGTTAGTCCTGGTAAAACCGGAGTTTGTATTTAACCAGACGTTTATCCGGGCATATTCCGGCAGACTTTGATTAACCAACTGAACTGCGTCGGCAATCTGCTGTTGATTGCGTCCGTTTACACCATGAATAACCGCACCCAGCCAGGGTTTACCATCGCCAAGCACACAAACCTGATCAATCACGCCTGTTGCCAGTAACTCATCTTCCAGCCATTCGGGAGAAATGTTGCGCCCGTATGCGGTAATCAACACATTTTTTTTGCGCCCGGTGATATATAAATATCCTTCATCATCCAGCTTTCCCAAATCGCCGGTGGCTAAAAATTTTGATTTATCAAAACCTGACTGATTGAGATAGCCGTTAAAAACCGGTCCTTTTAAAAGAATTTCGCTGTCCTCTGCTATAGCTACCTCGATATGGGGTAACACTTGGCCTACACTGCCCATACGATTGGCACTGTCAGAATTTAATGCCACCACAGAAGCACATTCAGATAAACCGTAACCTTGATAAACGGGGATTTGACAGCGCTGAGCACGCATTAACAATGACCGGCTGACAGGTGCGCCACCCACTGATACAAAACGTAGTGTGTTCGGAATAACGGCACCTTTTTCACTGGCACAAACCAGCACATCGAGCATTTGCGGCATTAATACGATAGAACTGACGGAAAATTTTTCGATCCAAGACAACACAGTTGCCACATCAAAACCGGTTGCAGAGCCCGTGCCCAGTTCTACTAAGGACGGCATACAGCTGCTACAGCCGGCTAATAAACTAGTGTAAACACCGGCAATATTTTCCAGTAACACCGAAAGTGGAGTCAGGCATAAATGCACATCTGTCGGAACAGCTTTAGCTCTTTTAACCAGAGACTGACTGACTGTAGTTAAACTGCTCTGACTAATACAAACACCTTTTGGAGTACCCGTTGTGCCCGAGGTATAGGTGATTTTTGCGGTATCTGATAAAACCGAGCGAGTCTCCGTATTTAACCTCACCGCATAAACCATAGTTCCAGTTAAGGTCATAAACGGTGTAGTCTCTACAGCCATAGGCAGAAAAGCCTTCGGGTTATCTGTCAATACCAGCCTGACTCCCGCATCGACAATAACATGTTCGATTTGTTGTTTGGAATAAAAAACCGGAAACGGTACCAATGGCTTATGCACTGCCTGGGTTGCCAGATCAATAATCGCCCAGGCCGGACAATTATCCATCAACAAACCGATTGGCGCTTGATCAAATGCCAACAGCTTATCAGCCACCTGACCAATGGATGATTTTAATAATTGATAGGTAACCTGAACATGGCTAGCTACCAGAGCTGTTCTTGAAGGGTCTGATTTCTCAATTTGAGTAATACTTGCAAGTATCGGGTTCATACACATAATTAACTAATGAATTAGCCAATTATTAAGCATATTGTGTGCCACAAATAAAAACAGTCTATCTTACTGAATTATTGATAGGTATTTTTAACTAGAAAACAACACAAAACTAAATCCTACATTTTTTGCAGGGTCAATTATTGCATGATACTGCAAAAAACGTATGAATTGAGAGCAAACTAAGCAAATGATGAGACATTGATTCATAAATTACTGCATACTTTCAAAGTAAATAACTTATAACGTGCCTTAGGTCAGTTAATCGTTCTCTATGTTCAATTAAATTCTTTTTCAACCTCAAGGCCTTACTTTCTCCTGCCACAAGCGACATCCAAAATTTCTTTTTCAGCAATGTGCTACGCCGGACCCTATCGGTAAGGAACTTTTCATAAACGCTTAAATCAATATGTATTCTTTGGTGAGAATGCCATGCATTGTTACTGTTCAGTTTACCCCTTACGTCAATTATATGAATAGCCATTTGAACGACAGAAACTACGTGTCTGCCATAAAACTGATTATTTTTTCCGCTATTTTTTTTATAACGTTCGATAACATTGCATTTTTTACTAATGTACTTAAAGTTTACCCATTCAACTTAAGCAATTTAGGGTTTTTACTGTCTCTGGCCTGGGTATTAGGCAGCAGTGCTGTATTAATTCTTACTTTAGTCGGTCATCAACGCACACTAAAACCGGTTATCATTATTTTATTACTGGTTTCATCCAGCGTTGCCTATTTTATGGATCAGTTCAATACCGTGATCAGCACTTCGATGATTAAGAATATCGTCGACACGGACACAGCCGAAGTGCTTGATTTATTAACTGTAAAACTCGCTTTTTATGTGATTTTTTTAGGCGCCCTTCCCGCCTGTCTGGTTTATAAAACGCCGGTGACATTTAAATCCGGCTTGCAACACACCATTACGCTCGCCAAGCTGTTTTTTACCGTATTATTAAGCTCCTTACTGCTGATCTATATTTTCAGCGATTTTTACAGCTCTTTTTTTCGGATGCATAAACCACTTCGCTATTACAGCAACCCCGCCTATTATATTTTTTCGACCGGAAAATATATTGCAGGACTTACTCAAGTTGGCCCTAAAAAAATAGCAACTATCGGTACCGATGCAAAAATTCCAGCCACGGATACGCACCGCGAACTGGTCATTTTTGTTGCCGGTGAAACTGCCCGCGCCGAAAATTTCTCACTGAATGGCTATACCAGAGAAACCAATCCGCAACTGAAAAAAGAGAATGTCATCAGTTTTTCAAACTTTTGGAGCTGCGGAACATCTACCGCCGTCTCTCTGCCCTGTATGTTCTCAGTTTATGGCAGCTCGGAGTTCGATATTGAAAAAGGCAGATCGTCCGAAAACGTACTGGACGTACTGAAACGAGCCGGTGTCAATATTCTTTGGCTGGATAACAACTCAAGCTCGAAAGGGGTTGCCGAACGAGTCACTTACCAGAGTTACAAATCACCCGGAGTCAACCCGGTATGCGATAACGAATGTAGAGACGAAGGCATGTTAGCCAACCTACAAAGCTATATCGACGAACACAACCAAGGCGATATTTTCATCATACTGCATCAAATGGGTAACCATGGCCCGGCCTATTACAAACGTTATCCATCGAGGTTTGAAAAATTCACTCCGGTATGCAAATCCAGTCAACTTGAAGAGTGTACCAGCGAAGAAATTATCAACGCTTATGATAATGCAACTTTATACACTGATTATTTTCTGACTAAAGTAATCGGCCTGTTAAAACTCAATAATCAGAAATTTGAGACGGCAATGCTTTATGTCAGTGACCATGGCGAATCGCTGGGTGAATCAGGGGTCTATCTTCACGGACTACCGAATTTTATGGCGCCTGATACACAACGCCACGTTCCTGCGATTTTATGGTTAGGAAGCAATTTCGATGATGTCGATTATGCAGTTATTCAGCAAAAACGTACCAAAAAATACAGTCACGATAACTTGTTTCACACACTGCTTGGTTTCTTTGAAATCGATACAACGCTTTATGACAAACGCATGGATCTGTTAAAAAATTACCCAACCCCGGATAATTCATAAGCGATTAAAATTTCAGAAAATATGACGAAATGATCCTTTGATAGCGGTGCTTAAAGGCTTAGCTTGGCAAACTCATTTAAAAATTGAGAATCATAAGCAAAAAAAAACAATAAAATATAAATTTAACTTAATTTAAGTCTACGCTTATATTACTATAACGAGTTGTTTTTAAGTACAAACAGGAAAATTATCACGTATGAGTAAAAAGATTAATACAAACAGCGGTGATCACGATATTGCAAGGCGCCGCATGATCAAGGCTTTAGCTTGTACGCCACTTATTGTTGGCAGCATGCCCAAAGCTTCTTATGCAGCTGCAACACCCTCCAGACATTTAGCTTTTCAAAATACTCATACCGGGGAGAAATTGGCGCTGACCTATTTTGAACAGGGCAAATATATTCCTGATGCACTTAAGGAAGTGAATCATGTACTGCGCGATCATCGTACGGATGAAGTGCATAAAATAGATACCTCTTTGCTTGATCTACTTCATGATTTGCACAATTTACTGGGCGCAAATAAACCCTTTCAGATTATTTCGGGTTATCGCTCGCCAAAGAGCAATGCGATGCTAAATAAGACAAGCAGTGGTGTCGCTAAGAAAAGCCTGCATATGCTAGGTCAAGCCATAGATATCCGCCTGACGGGTGTCGATAGCAGTCTGATAAGAAATGCCGCGATTTCCATGAAGCGTGGTGGAGTCGGTTATTATCAGGCCTCAGATTTTGTTCATATCGACACGGGGCGTGTCAGAAGGTGGTAATTATTTCATTGAACAATCCCTGAAATTGCCAGCATTTTAGTTAATGTTCTTTCTGACAATGCTTTATTCAAAACCTTGTCATGACCGTAAATATCATCAAAAAATGAAACTGTACCGTCAGGTTCAGCAAATGCAGTAGTATAAAAAATGATGACCGGGATGGGTTGTGCTAAATGTATTCTTTGAGTATTTCCTGAATTCATTGCTTTACGGATGCTTTTTCTGTCCCACCCGGATTGAGACTGGAGCACAAAAACCGCCAGGTTTTCAGGGTCCTCAACCCTTATGCAACCATGACTAAAATCCCTTCTAGAACGGGTAAAAAGGTTTTGCCCTGGCGTGTCATGCAGGTATATGGCATTTTTGTTCGGGAATATAAACTTAACTTTACCCAGGGCATTGTTTTTTCCCGGACGCTGTCTGAGTTTTAATTCTCCCTTACGCAATAAATCAAGCGAATTTTGATTCAACGCTATTGCCGGGGCATCGTTACCAAAGCGATGGACGAATTCCATATTATGCTCAGAAAGATAGATTTCAGGGTCTTGGGCTAAATCAGGTAACAGTTCCTTAACGGCAATACTGTAAGGAATATTCCAATAAGGCCTGAAATCCAGATATTTCATATTAGCCATAAAAACCGGAGTTTGTTTGTCGAGCGCTTCACCCACCACTACTTTCATAGTTAACGAATAATTCCCTTCCGAATTGTTTGAGTCAAAAGCCCATAGTTTAAATGCTGGAATATTAACGACAATAAATCGGCTATCGTTTAAATTAGGCAGCCATCTCAGTCGTTCCATTGCCAGCTCCAGTTGCATCACCCTGTGTTCGAAGGGTGAATTCATAGCCACAAGTGTTTCTTTCCCAATTATGCCATCACCGTCCAGCCCGTGGCGTCGTTGAAATTTTTTTATCGCCAAGAGCATCTTATCAGCATATATTTTTTCTTCGGTTTCGCTCTGCAGCGAATCATTTTCATCTGAATGATAATCACCAACGACCGTTAATAACCTTTTTATTTTCCAAATCCTGTTAAACGATTCTCCGTCTTGATTGGAGCCGGGTATTGAAATTTTAGGCTGAGCGGAAAGTTGCCTATATTTAGCCAGTTTTTTTTTCAAAATACGATATAAATTCAGATCCGGCTCCAATTCAGTGACGAGTTCATTCAGGCTGTTATTTTGAATAGACTTAAATAATAAATTGGCCAGGTTGGCATTATGTTTTTTCTTGTTGACATCAAAGCCGAAGTCCAGGCTTTGCGCATCGATTCGCCCATAACTAAGTTCGTACATATAACGAATAAAATTGGCACTTAAATACGTATCAAATTGTAGTTGCTCTTCTACCGGTACAGTGTCTACAGCGATTAAATCAAGCCAACTGTTTCTGAGTTTATCTGCCTCATAATCAAGCGGATTTAAACCATTTAAAAATGCATTTTCAAGAAGTTTGATTGCCGTGTCCGCCTGCGGCAATAATTTGGATTGATTAAACCATGCCGGTGTGCTGCCGGTCAGTTGATAGAGCTCGGTTAATTCATTTCGATAGTTGGATAAGTCAGAAATTGAAAGTTCCGGATAAAAGGCGAGCACATCGATCGAATCAATAACAAGGGGGGAAGAAGGCTTAGACGAATCCTTTATGACCTCTGGTGTCACACTACAGCCGAATATTACGCAAGAAAACAGTACTATAACAACCCATTGACAGAGATGTAGTGTTTTACTCGGATAGATCATGATGAAAAATAGTCTTAACCTGTTGAAAATAAATGAATTCAAAAACTATCCCCCAATAATTATGAGGTTTCATTAATAATTCTTGCTATGTAATATATTAATATTGTGACTAACACACCCCCCTGTAAGTTCGTGAAATTTTAAGTCACTTAGCCTCATAGTGTATGGAGCATTTAACATAAATGAAGTAAGAACAAAATATACTATGTATCTCATTTCTCCTCCGCCGGCCTTCTTTATCAAGACGTGGGCTTGTGTTTCAATTCAAAATCCATATTGGAAAGAGCAATGCGGACCAGCGCTATCATATTTATTCTCCATCCCGGTTTAATCACATAACTGTTCGGTTTGCATAGGTATCGTCATGGTCAGCACTACGCGTACCGTTTTATCAGCAAAACACGGTGGAATATAGCCAATTGCTCCGGTTGTAGCCGCAACAAAACGTAGCATAGCCTGCTCAGATGACACTACATAAGGTGGTGTAATTCCTTTAAAATATTGAATATTCCAGTAAGTTTCCATTTGCTCCGGCAATTGCTCAAACAATGCCTTGGAAAAAGCTATCCGAACCGGGTGTGCAGCAGTCAGATTTATTGGCACCCAATTAATGCCCTGCGCATTAATCAGCACCTTGCGTCGGTACACCCGCTCAAGATAGGACTGCGAAACCTGCCAAACCGGCGTGTCCTGGGAAACAATGATGGCAATCTCTCCAGCAGTAACCGGTTTAACCAGAATACTTAACAAGATCAACTGCAGACGTATTATTTTAGACCCGATCATGTTAAAAAAACATGGAAACCGAGGTAAAAAATCCGCTGGGCGCCATCTGGAAATTATTATGCCCAAAACGATATTCGGTTTTAATCACCAATGGAACATAAGGCCGCCAAGCCAGCCCCGTAACGCCAATGTGCAGAGTCTTGTTGATTTCCTGATTATCCAACTGATGTCGCCCGGACAAATATTCATAACGGCCGATGACGGACAGTTTTTTTATTAATGGTATAACCCCTTGAATAAAGCCTCCCTGTTCATGACTCTGCCGGTCCGGCGCATAACGATAAGCCAGTTCCATATGTAACTCGTAACCTTTATTCTGCCAGAATACATCCATGCCCCAGAGATGATTTGTTGCATTACCCAGCGAATCATTCTTTTTAAATGCCAAATAAGCCAGGCCGACCATAAACTGGTCACTGATTTCATGTTGAAGGTACAAACCGGCCGCGCGCTTGAACGCGGTTTCACGTTCATTATGATTTTTTTGATAATCGCCGGTAATTTTCCTGGGATCCAGGGCATTGGAGTCATCCAGATACACCGATATGTTTAGCGTTTGATCTTTTATTAAAAACTGCTTGTTCGCCATCAAGCCGTTTACCCGCGACGGAAACAGTTCGGTTTGAGTGACCAGCGGCCGGGTTGCGGTCCAGACCAGCGGTGCGGCATGCGTGGTGTTCCAACGCCCGACCGGCGTTAAAAATTGACCGAAACGAAGTGAAAAAGATTCATTAACCAGATAATCGACATATAAGCGTTCAAGACTAAAAGAACGGGTAAATCCGGTAACGCCTCGGTTACTTAACCAGCCTTCCATCTCCAGTTCTGAAAAAAAACGAATTTGAGCATGCGGTATCCAGCTCACAAAAAGACTCAAATCATCCAGTGTCAGTGCATCCTGATCAGAGTCATAATCAACATACTCAATATTGCTATAACCACCTAAATTGAGGTTTGCTAAAGGAATATCCAGTCCCCGCCCCCAATGATATTCAGGAGCTGTTTTGGGCGGTACGGTTTGTGCTTGTATACTAAAGCTTAGTATCCATGCTATAAAAAAAATACTTTTTCTGATTAATGAATCCATAAATATATTTTAATGCTCAACCCCGTCTTATTATAAATGTCTATCCGCCTTACATTATTGATTTCCTATTTGGTTATCAGTTTAGCATCCGCATCGCTGATAACCTTATTGGTTTTTGTTCATATCCATAAAGTTTTGCGTCTGGAAATTGAAAACAAACTGGAAACACAAGCTGTCCATATTATGCAGCAAATTGATACCGCCTTGTTCGAACGTATGCAAAATATGAGCATCTGGCGTCACCTTGATGTGATGCAGGAAGTCAGAACACATGATGTAGATAAACGCCTATCGCAATTTCTCAATGAAATCCAATCCGGTTATGATGGTACGTATCAGCAATTATTGGTCAGTAATAATGAAAATCATATCATTGCCGCCAATATTGCTGCCCTGGTCAGTACTCAAATGCCGACATTAACACCCTGGGTAAGCGCCCAACTGGAACACAACCAGTTTACTTTCTACAGCATTAAGAAAGACAGCTTAAGTCTGTCTGTTGAAATTCCTGATGCCTTCCAGAGCGGTCAAATTGGCCGCTTATATGCGCGTTTTAACTGGCCACTATTTTTTCAAAGTTTTCTACCGAAATCCACTACAAACAAGCCGTTTTATGCCCTGCTCATCGATCAGAATGGTCGCATCATTGCCAAATCGACGGAATTGCACAATACAACTTTACTGTTCAAAAATTTATCTGAGGATTGGTTAAAACCTAATGATACGGGCGCATTAAATATCCAAGCGGATTTTATTGGTGATTATGAAATGCTGGTTGGGTATGCAAAATCTAAAGGCCATAAAACATTTCAAGGCCTAAACTGGAGGGTCCTTGTTTTACAAGACAGCAAACTGGCATTTTCACCCATTTGGGAAATCTGGCATGTTTTTATCCTGTTTTTTTTAATTACCCTGGTTTTAGGCGCGCTGGTTGCTTTTTGGATGTCGGTCAGAATTTCCAATCCTATCGTTCGTTTGGCTAAGTATACCCGCACCTTTATGAAAGGCAAATCAGTTACCTTGCCACCGGTAAACGGTAGTCTTGAAATTAACGAATTAAATACCCAGTTTACCAATATGATTAACAATCTTGAGCAATCCAGACAGGATATGGTACGCGTTGCCAAACTGGCTGTAATCGGAGAGATGGCCGCCAGCATGGCACATGAAGTCAGAACACCTCTCGGTATTCTTAGATCTTCGGCTCAAATGTTGCAGCGGGATACTTCACTGAACGAGATTGCTCGGGAAATGACCGGTTACATAGTCAGTGAAACAAGTCGTTTAAATGACCTGATCACGACCCTGTTGGAATGCGCTCGTCCCAGACCACCGGCCTTTAGTCAACATAATATAAAAGATTTAATCGAACACAGTCAGGAGTTATTAAAATCCAAAGCTGAAGAAAAAAACATCTTGATTCAATGTCAGTCCGAAGACCAAGATATCATGCTTTATTGTGATCGCGACCAAATGCTGCAGGTTTTTTTAAACCTGCTGATCAATGCCATTCAACATGTAAATCAACAGGGACAGGTCAAAGTTAATATCCGACAAGATGAGGAAAGTGTCTTTATCAGTGTTTGTGATAATGGCCCCGGTATATCCATTGAAGCCAGGGACAAAGTCTTTGATCCCTTCTACACACGTCGTGAGCAGGGTATTGGACTAGGTCTGACTGTGGTTCAACAGATAATTATTGCCCACCATGGCTCGATCATTATCGACGACAGTCCAATGGGCGGCTGTTGTTTTAAAATCAAGATACCTAAAATGGAAAATATAGATGCTTAACCAACATATTCTGGTCGTTGACGATGAAGCTAAAATGCGCCGGATACTGGAAATTATGCTTAACCAGCTCGGCTACCAAGTCAGTCAGGCGGCTGATGGTATAGAGGCGTTGGAATTTCTACAACAAGCCAGTGTTGATTTGGTTATTACCGATCTGCGCATGCCAAATATGGATGGAATCGAACTGCTCAAACAGATTCGTTTACAGGATGAGGATACCATGGTTATTGTTGTTACCGCCTATGGTACGGTTGAAACCGCTGTTGCAGCGATGAAATACGGCGCCTGTGACTATATCGTCAGGCCTTTTGAACTGGAAGCCGTGGAAGCTGCGGTAAAAAGAGCGCTGACCTTAAGCAAGGTTAAACGCGAAAACACATTTCTGCGTCATGAAGTGGAACAAGGCTGGGGGGATTTTATCGGCAACAGCAATGCCATGAAAGCCATTTACACCCAGATCCAGCAAGTCGCCCCCATGCCGACCAGTGTGCTGATTCAAGGTGAGACAGGTACCGGTAAAGAGCTTGTCGCTCATGCCATTCATCAGGCCTCGCCCAGAAAAGATGCATTATTTGTTGCCATTAATTGTGCCGCCATCCCGCCGGATATCCTGGAAAGTGAACTGTTCGGCTATGAGAAAGGTGCATTTACCGGTGCCAATAAAACCCATACCGGCAAGTTTGAACTGGCTGATGGAGGCACATTATTTTTGGATGAAATAACTGAAATGGACTTTAATATTCAGGCCAAACTGCTTAGAGTCCTACAGGAGAGAGCGCTGGAGAGACTGGGCAGCAATCGCACCATAGACATAGACGTCCGGGTTATTGCCGCCTCCAACCGTGACCCCAAGCAGGCTATTGCCGATAAAAAACTGCGTGAAGACCTGTTTTACCGGCTCAATGTCTTTAATCTTGAACTCCCGCCTTTGCGCAACAGACAGTCCGATATCATCCCCCTGGCAGAGCATTTCCTACAAAAATACGCGGCCGAATTCGGTTACACCTGCTCAGGTATCGATAGCCAGGCGCGAAATTGTCTGTCGCAATACCACTGGCCCGGCAATGTGCGCGAACTGGAAAACATGATGGAACGTGCAATTGTTTTAAGTGCCGGCAAACTGATCAGTATTGAACATCTGCCTCAGGAAATTATAAAGCACAAGCGCATTGTTCCTGAACAGCCCCATGAACTAGACAACCATGATTCTCTCGACTTGAACAGCCAATTGGAAAAACTTGAGAAACAATTAATCACCCAGGCATTAATCAAAACCAAAGACAACAAGGCGGCGGCGGCTCAAGCATTAAATATCAGCGAACGCTCACTGTGGTATAAACTGAAAAAATATTTTTAAGCCAAAGGATTCAATTAAATAATCCTAACCCCAAGCATTCTTAGTTACATGTTTATCTCAATAAAACACTATTTTTCAGTCTTTTAATAAAAACTTTACCTGAAACTCCGCCCCTGGCGATCTATTGCTCATATCAACAGTAGCATGCATTGATTCCGCCAACTGCTTCACCAGAGCCAGACCGATGCCGGTACCCGGCTGGGTACGGGTCAGTTCATCTCCAGCACGATAAAATAAGCGGAATATTTTTTTGCTATTTTCCTTATCAACACCGGGACCGTAATCACGCACATAAAAAACCACCTCCTGTCCTTTGTTGAGAATTCTGTAACCTATGTCTATGGTGTGTTGGTCTGACTGTTTAGAAAATTTGATCGCATTATCGACCAGATTGATCATAATTTGAAAAAAGGCATCCTGATCAATTTTCAAACTGGTATCAATCGGTTGACTTTCAGGCGTAATCAAATTTAATTGGTATTTAGCCGCATCAACCTGAGCGGCAACCTTGCCTTGCACCTGTCGCAACAAATTCCCCGCATTGATTTCCACCAATTGCCCTATCTGTTTATGATTATCCAGCCTGGCCAATTGCAGGACATTATCTATCAAGCGCGAAAGGCGTTCACTTTCAAAATAAATATAATCGTAATAGCCTTTTTTTTGAGTTTCATCGGCGACCCATTCGGTACGCAATAATTCCGAATACATACGAATTGACGTTAACGGCGTTTTTAACTCATGACTGATAGAGGAAATAAAATTACGCTGTTGTCTATTGAGTTCAATCTGTCTTGCGCCCAATCGATAAAACAGGATGAATCCTGTAATAATAATCAATGCCAGCGCAAGACTGATCGAATCAAGCACATATCGACTGGAGCCTAACGATAATGAAGCCGTGTTAACGAATATTTCCATTTGTTGAAACGGAGTATAGAGTGCACGTTGAAACAACAATATTTCCGACTGACTGTCGATAAGTTTGTTTTGCTGCAGCACATTACCCTGATTAACAACCAGTAGACTACTGAATATCCCAGTATTTTCCGCATCAAGTACGGTCTGCATTATTTTTTTAAAAAACAAATCATTAACAATAAAACCCTGAATATATCTGGATTTACCGGACCAGGCATTACGGTAAAAACAAAAATTTCCGCTAGCCAACGAAATCAACTGTAAAGGACTGACTTCAGTCTCAAAACTGAGAATACGAACCGGCGTCTGTTGTTCTATTGCAGCCTGTAGCTTAGCCGGCGGCAGAACTTTGCTGCTGACTCTTCTACCCTCAGCCGCATCTTGTGAAAGTTCAGCTTCGGCTGTTATAGATGATTCAGCCGAAGGCGCTGTGCGTTGTCTACTAAAAATCCTGCCCACTAGGGATTGCTCCGGGATTTTTACCGTTTCTTTTCTGGTTTTTTGCCGATAAACCTCGTCAAATCTGCTTTTTGCAGAGGTATCAGAATCAGGTTGAATACGTTTTTTCCACTGCGTGGTTTCAATATTGAGTTGTTGCAGTTTTTCCTCAGTCAAACCGGGCTTTAGATCGACAGACTTGGTACTTGGCTTTTTTTCAGACAGTTGTTCAGACTTGAACTGATCTTTTTCCTGTGTTCTCGTTTCCTGATCCTGAAAATATTGATTGAAATTTTTTTGGTCAATACCGTCCAGCTTTGATGATTTATCATTTACAGATTCATTTTTATTGCCTAAACCCTCATCCAGGTCAGATTCTTTTTCTTGCCAAGCCAGTATATTTTGCAGTTTTTGTTTTAATTTTTTTCTAGCCTGCAATTGAGCGGAACTCAGCCCGGTTTGAGATTCACTATCCAGTTCCGGCAATGCCGGAATCTGAAAAGAGCCGTCCGGGTTTATTTGAAAATAGCCGATCAAGCCGGGAATATCAGTATTGGGGGATAAATCGGCCAATGGTGAAAAATTTACCATGGTGGACTGCAATAAAGGATTTTCCAGTACATTAAAAAAACTGTACTCCGCTATAGGTCTAGCCTGTTCCGCATTCAGTTTATTCAATAACTGCTGTTCAATGCGCCGCACCAGGTTTTCAGCCTGATTACGTTGCCTGTACCAGGCTTCATTTTCCAGTTGGGAATAAACTTTATCCAATAAAAAATAGACCGGTACGGAAATGGCTATACCAAAAGCCAACAACCAGAACAACAGGTGTTTTTTCGCCTGATCAGGTGTCAGATAGCGGTGCCGATTAATTGTTTTCATGCCCAACCAGGCGATAACCTTCACCGCGAATTGTCAGCAAAAAACGAGGCTGTTTCGGATCTGTTTCTATTTTTCTGCGCAATTTTGCAATATGAATATCAACGGTACGGGTTTCAATACTTTCCGGCTGCCGGTAGCCCCATACTTTTTCCAATAGTTCTTCACGCGATACCGGACGTTCGGCATGCTGTTGAAGATAATGCAGTATGTCAATTTCCCGCCGGGTAAACTGATGAGGCTGTTCACTGTCAAGCTGTTGCAGGTTGGCCGTATCGATACGCATAGTACCGACGGTCAATTCCGATACCTTGGCTACAGATTTCACTGTTCTTTTCAATACGCTTTCAACCCTTAAAACCAGTTCTCTGACCGAAAAAGGTTTACTGATATAATCATCGGCACCCAGCGTTAAACCGGTAATGATATCCTGTTCGGTCGATTTGGCAGTCAACATAATAATCGGTAACTGCGCATTCAATTCCCTGATCCGGTTACATAAACTGAAACCATCGATATAAGGCAGCATGACATCCAGCAAGATCAGATCATGATCACCGGTCAATGCCTTATCCAAACCTTGTTTGCCGTCTATTGCCGAATCAACCTGATAACCATGATATACAAAGACATCAATCAGGCCCTGTAAAATAGCCGGTTCATCCTCAATAATCAAGATACTGGTTTTTTGCTGCATAGTCATAAAAAATATCCAAACAATGTTGACTATAGTCTACTGCTGACTCGTCTTGCATTGTAAAAATCATGTAAAAAACAACTTACTTTTTTTACAATTTAGCCGCTACAACTTTCTGGTTTGAAATCATAAGCTGTCCTCGAGTTTAATCAATTCAGGAGAATACGATGGCTTTATTATTTCGATCATTTATCAGCAACCTCAATTCAAACCGTTTGGGATTGTCAGTTTTTAGCCTATTAACGCTGGCTACAGTCATCATTCTGATGACATCCAATAACATAGGTGCGCCCCCTCAACAGAATAATCAGGTCACAGTTCACACCAAATTGTCACAAAGTAAAATTGTCAGCAATGATCCAAATACCGTTTATCTGGAGGTCAATATTGCTCCACCCGTCATCAATTCGGATCAACACAGTTCACCGCCCAGTGACATTATAGTCGTATTGGACAGTAGCGGTTCAATGGCCGGAGCCAACAAGTTGACTTATGCCAAAGCGGCAGTGCGTGAGTTATTGGCTGGCATGAACCAGCAAGATCGCTTTGCGCTTATTACATTCGCCAACCAGGCCACAGTGCATGCCCAACTTACTGCTGTCGATGCCGATCGTCGTGAACGACTGAACACTACGGTCAACAGCATTCAAGCCGGGGGCGGGACTAATATGGGTGAAGGTTTAAGCGCAGCGGTTAAATTGCTTAACAATAAAGTCATAGGCCGCGCCAGAAAAATCATCATGTTATCGGACGGACATGCCAATCAGGGTATCACCAGCTTATCCGGCTTAAACCAAATCGTTCATCAAGCAACACAACAGGAAGCCGTATTATCAACGATCGGCTTGGGTCTTGATTTTAACGAAACCTTAATGAGTTCTCTGGCTGATTTTGGTATGGGCAATTATGATTATTTAGAAAATCTAGCCGGCTTAGGACAAATTTTTTCCCGCAGCCTGAATGCAACTCGGCATATTTTTGCATCCAACAGCAATTTAATACTTAACCTCAATCAAGGTGTTCAACTCATCGATGCCGCCGGTTACCCTTTTACCAATAACAAAGGCAACATCCACATTAAAACCGGTCAGTTATTAAACAATGATCAGAAAAATTTTGTTTTAACCCTCAATGTAAAATCTAAAAACACTGGCGTTTTACCGCTTGGTGAAATGAACTTGCATTATCAGGTTAAGGGGGAAAGCCTGCAACAGCCTGTTTCTACAGAGCAACTGACACTTTCTGTCGTCGAACAGGACAGAAAGCAGGAAGCGCTCGCTTCAATTGATCAGGCAATCTACAAAAAAAGCTGGCTGAAAAACAATCTAGGTCGAATGCAGAAAAAACTCAGCTATTGGTTACGCGAGGGTAATAAGGCCAAGGCGGATCAGGTTCTCAATGAATACCGTAAAGACCTTGATAAAGCTGAAGAACAAGCCGCCGTACCGTTACAAACGGATGAGCTGGACCGGAAATTGTCTGAAATGGAAAGCAGTGTAGCCGAAGTGTTTGACGGCAGTCGGCAAGAACAGGAAATAAAACGTAAACGCACCGCTAAAAGCCTGTTTTCCGGCAGCATTAAACAACAGCGTATTATCAAAAAACAATAACACCGTAAAACATATCTATCGCCCGCCCGCCAATTATTTGAAGCGGGCGATTAATACAAAAATCAGGAATAGAACCATGTCAATATTAACTAGAATTACAAGTTTGTTTAAAGCCGATATACACGGCATTCTAGATAACCTGGAACAACCGGAAATCGTTCTTAAACAGGCAATAAGAGATATGCAGGATGAAATTGATAAAGCAACTGCAACTATCGGTATTCTGAGTCAACAACGGGATCGAATGCTGCAAAAAAAACAGACTCTATCCGGGCATGTTCAAGAGCTACAATATCAATTACAGTTTTGCTTTAATGAGGATAACGAAACCCTGGCCAAATCGGTAATCAGAAAGAAACTGCAAGCTGAAATCACCCTAAATCAAATATCAGGGCAGTTAAGAAATATCAACGAAGAAATAAATCAATTTACCAATGAAACCAAGGAACGGCAGCAAAAGCTTGAAACCATACGTGACAAGTTGACGCTGTTTAGCGAACAAGCTGAATTCAAGGAAAACAGTACAGTATCTGAAACAGTCTCATCGGTTACAGTGGATGATGTCGAACTCGCCTTTCTTCATGAAAAAAAACGCTTTATGCAAGCGCCTGACAATGGTGAACAACTATGAAACCAGCATCATTACTCCAACATATTACTATCGCCTTGGGTTTAAGTTGTCTGGCTGCAATCAGTGGTTATCTGTCCAGCCAGTTTATTGAGTCAACGCTGAATGTCAGATTGAATATATCCTTTATCGTACTCTTATATCTGGGTTATTTACTCCGGCAAAATCACCTGACCGCAGGCAGACTCACGTTAATGGCCTTGAACACAGGATTAATATTAATCTGCCTGCTTACGGAAGTACGCTTAAGCACTTTGGTATGGATATATCCGGTCATGATATGGGTAACCCGCTCCTTATTACGTTACCAAGGTGTACTTTCCATTCTGGCCGATTTAATACTATGCCTGTTTAGTACCGGCACTGCTTTATGGCTAATCGGTAACGGCTACGGGCTTATGTCGGCATTATGGTGCTTCCTGCTTTTACAGGCTTTGCATATCCTGATTCCCGGAAAAAAATCTGAACAACTTAGTTCAGGCAGCGATATATTCAACACCGCTGCTAAGTCGGCAGAAAGAGCACTACAGCAGCTGGCAAGAAATATCTAAAACCAAAAAAAGTGAAAAAACAAGACAGTGTGGCTTATACTTTATAAAACTTTTTACCTTGTGCGAAGGGTAAATCTATTGGAAACTTTCTGCCCCTCTACTTAAAAAAATTACAATGTCTAACCCCAGCTCAATCACTGCCATTTTTTATGCTTTTTCCGCAAATTTAGGCATTGCCGTCGCCAAAACCATTGCAGCCGTTTGGACCGGATCCGGCTCTCTGCTGGCAGAAGCGGTGCATTCATTTGCTGATTGCGGTAACCAGGTTTTGTTATTTATCGGTATGAAACGTTCGGAAAAAAAACCTACCACCCAACATCCAATGGGCTTTGGCAGAGAACCTTATATCTGGTCGATGATGGTGGCTTTTACGTTGTTTTCAGTCGGCGGTGTTTTTTCCGTACATGAAGGCTGGCAACGCTATTCCATTCCGCATGAACTGGAAAATACCGGCATTGCTTTATTCATATTACTGATTGCATCCGGATTGGAATATTTTTCCTTACGAGGCGCTCTGAAAGCCATGCAGCAGGAAAAAGGTGACAGCTCGCTATGGCAATGGTTTCGGGAAACGCATTCCAGCGAACTAATGGTGGTGATTGCCGAAGATTTCGCCGCCCTTATCGGGCTGGTTATCGCATTTATTATGTTAAGCCTGGCAGTGCTGACCGGCAATTCCGCTTATGATGCCGTAGGGACTATGTTTATAGGCATACTGTTAATCAGCGTTGCAATATTGGTCGGTAAAGAAGTACATTCTTTACTCCTTGGCGAGACAGCCGTAGATATCAGAAATGAAATCCAACTCTATTTGGAAAACCAGTCCAGCGTGTTACAAGTGCTTAATCTCTGGGCGATCAATCACGGTAACAATGTCATGGTTGCAATAAAAGCCGAACTGAAACCCGATCTCTCGGTTGCGGACGCTGTTCGACAAATCAATACCATGGAACAACAGATTAAACAGAGCCATAGCCGGGTTCGATGGGTGTTTTTTGAAATTGATAATACTGAATAATTTCAGTTTTATCATGTCATACCTGTATAAATTCAAGAAAGCAGCAGGTGAAACATGAAATATTTATTAATATTAGCCTTGGTCTTTTTTTTATTTTTATTTATCAATCCCTACGAGCCAGAGACAGCATCAAGCTATGATGTTTACCAGTATGTTAAAGAGTGTAAGGCTGAACTTGGCATAAAAACTAGACTTCCCCCATTGTCGTGCCTGGATGGCAGACAAGTCCCAATATATGTCGATAAACAGGAAATTCTAGATAAAAACTGGCAATCACTGGCTGAAGGAAAAAAATGTGACAACCCCCACTGGCTGGGTGGTGATATGGGCTGCTGGACCTATTCGCATTTACAGGTATTAAATCTAGATTCAGAAAACATCCTGGTTCTAAATTGCCGGCAAAAAGGGAATCAAGTCAATAAAAATTGGTTCCGAAAAACTAAAGCCAATCTCGGAATGAATCAACAACAAAGAAAAGAGCTCTATGAAGCCGCTTCGGGCAATGAAAAAAAAGAGCTTTACTACCTGTACAACACGTTTAACGACATAGGACTAATTCTTCGCAATACAAAAAACGGAAAAAGCTGTTATCTCACGCAATATGGCGATGCCGTATCCGGTTTTTTACCGCCCCTGGATCGGGCGCTTCCCCCAAAAGATAATTATTTTGACGAATTCAGTCCAGAGCAAGCAAAACCACCGAAGGATTTTCCGCTCGCACTGTGGTATCGGGATGCAAATAAGGCCTTTAAATCTCCTGCTTTTACCGCTCAAGCCGGCTGTATAGATTGTCATAATGCCCATGGATTTAAATATAGCCCTTACCTCAATTCAACACACGGACTCCCCTCCATTTATGACATGACCAAGTTACCGATGTTACTGGTCGGCAAACCTGCTCAAAACCACTTCCGGAAAGCCGATATTCTACAGGTGACCACAGACCCTATTGACGGTGAAAAGCAGCTATGCACCCGTTGTCACAAGATGACTACGTCCGGTACTTGTGGGGCAAGTATTGATTATGCTACCGGGCACCCGAGTGCAGTTTTGCATGCATGGCTGACAACCGGATCAACTTTTAGCTGGATGCCGCCGATCGATATGAATCCGGCCGTGATAAAAAAACATATCGCGGTGATGAAATGCTGCTGTAACAATCCTTCCGCCAAAGGCTGCAAAAAACGCAACTTCGGCCCGACACTGTCCGATTTACCGAAGGGCTTTGATCAGGGTAAAGGCTGGATAAGCGGTCAAGAATCGGGTTTGTGCCAAGCCACAATGGACTCGTTACAGTGGAATGCAGACTCAAGATAACAATTAGGAAGGCAAGCCAAAGCCTTATTGCATCAGGCTTGCGAAACGCTGAATGTTGATAACGGCCAGAGTTCCCTGGCCTTATTCATTATCATTTTCGTAAAAATTTACGTAGTAGTAGTTCGTTGCTTCGACGAAACCTTCCACGCTGCCGCAATCAAATCGACGGCCTTTGAACTTAACCGCCAGGACCTGACGGTCTTGTGCAAGCGCCCTCAAAGCATCTGTAATTTGCAGCTCGCCATTTCTGCCCGGCGGCGTGTTGCGAAGATAGGTAAATATTTCAGGCGTTAAAATATATCGCCCTATCACTCCAAGGTTTGTCGGCGCATCTTCGGGTTTGGGTTTTTCCACCATATCGGTAATTTGATAGACTCCCTCTGCAATTTCGTCACCGGAAATGACCCCGTAACTTTCGGTATCTTCGATAGGTACTTCTTCAATGGCAATAATGCTGCATTGATAGCGTTGATATAAATTAACCAACTGGCCCAAGACTCGTGGCTCACTTTCATCCTCGGGCGCAATACATAAATCATCCGCGAGAATCACAGCGAACGGCTCATCCCCTATCATCGGTTCCCCGGTTAAAATCGCGTGACCCAAGCCTAACATTTCACGTTGCCGCATAAAGATAAAATCGCAATTGTCCATTACATTGCGTATGTCTTTGAGATATTTTTCTTTTGATGTGCCTTGTATTTGATGTTCAAGTTCATAGTTATTATCGAAATGATCGGCAATGGCGCGTTTACCCCGCCCGGAGATAAAGCCGACCTGATTAATACCTGCCTCCAGGGCTTCTTCCACACCATATTGAATTAAAGGCTTATTTACGATAGGCAGCATTTCTTTAGGCATTGCCTTTGTGGCAGGTAAAAAACGCGTACCGTAGCCAGCTGCCGGAAATAGACATTTACGAATCTGCTTTTTATTCATGAAATATATCCTTTATAAATTAACGGGTTAAATTATCATACGTTACTAATCCACAATGTCTGATAAGGAGTTATATCAAGCTGTAAGTTTGATGAACCGAACTCTTGCCCGCTGACAAGATCTCGCCAGCTATCAGTAATAATAAGGTTCAAATCAGACATTGACAATGTTTGGACTTCATTACTGATATTGTAGATACAAAAAATGCTTTGCTTACGATCAATACTTTGCCGCCAGAAACCGAATAATTTTTCCCCCATATGCAAGGTGAACTGCGTTGCATTCGGGTGAAACGCCGATTGTTTTTTCCGAATATCAATTAGTTGTTTAAGCCCTGTATAAGCCTTGTAATGCTGACTTTCTGGATCATCCAGCGCGGTAATTAAATCATTATAGTTCCACTGGTGTCGATTGATTGAACGATTATGCCCGGTTTTTTCACAGCGTTGATAATCATTACCGGTCCCTAAAAAACTGTGTATATAAATCGCCGGAATACCTTCCAGAGCTAACATAATGGCATGAGCGCAGATAAATCGCGCCAGGCCAAAGTCATCTTTTCCCCCGCTCCCGCCTTGTAGGGCATCAATCAAAGATATATTAATTTCATAGGGTTTTTTTATACCATTATCACTGGCCCGCCAGGACACTTTACCGCCAAACTGTTGCATGGTTGACACCAGAGAGGCTATCTCCGCCTCAGTTAACAAGCCTTCGGCCGGTCTTAAACCGATTCCATCATGAGAAGCTATAAAATTGAAATAGGTTGTACCATTTTGCGCCGGTGGCATACTCATCAGCCATTGTTTCAAATAACGGCAATTTCCCGTGACCAATGTATTAATCAGTAATGGGGGCAGTGAAAAATTATAGATACTGTGTGCTTCATTAGCATTACCGAAATAACTCAGGTTTTCCCGATTAGGAATATTGGTCTCGGTAATAATAATGGCATCGGTCCGGCTATGTTCGATTAAAGTTCTAAATAAACGAACCACCTCATGGGTTTCGGGCAGATTGAGACAGTTTGTTCCTAGCTTTTTCCATAAAAAGGCTATCGCATCCAAACGGAATATTTTAATGCCTTTGTCCAGGTAGAATCGAATGATCCTGGCAAATTCAAGCAAAACCTCATGATTTCGAAAATCAAAGTCAACCTGTTCATGACTGAATGTGCACCAGACATATTTTGTTCCGTCAGCCGTTTCGGTTTCCCTAAGTAGGGGAGATGTTCTGGGTCTGACTACATCTACGGTATTGGCATTTGGCGGCGCACAATAAAAATAGTTATAACCTTTACCTTCACCCTTAATAAAGTTTTTGAACCATTCACTGGCGCTAGAGCAATGGTTGATGACCAAATCAGCCATTAGATGATATTGACTTGAAATGCTCAGGATATCCTCCCAGTTGCCGAATTCAGCTTTAACCTGATAATAATCAATCACCGCAAAGCCATCGTCAGAACAATAAGGAAAGAAAGGCAGGATATGAACAATATTAACCGACTCTTTAAGATAGGATTCCAGAAATTCATTAAGAATATGTAAAGGAACATACTGATCGTCAATAATCGTATCAGCATAGCTTATTACAGCAACATCAGCCTGAGACCATGGATTATGATGCGCGTGAGGCTGTTGATAATGATCCGTTAAACGCATAACGGATATAAACTGATCCGCAAGATCAGTGATCGACTCTGTAGGCAATCGTTCATGATAAATTGCCATCAGATGATGAACAATTTTTTGCCTTAATTGATCGAGTTCTTCTATGCTTGGCTTCATGACAGTGCCTTTTTACTAAGCGGAAAATTCGTTAAAGTCGTCTTCAACCGCCTGATATATGCGCTCTAAAATATCAGGCATCGCACTTTGTACTCTGTTCCAACTGGGTATAAAAGGAGTTTCCATCGGCTGATCAATAAAAGTTTGACCGGCATCCATGATATTTCTGGCAAACATTTCCACCGATTTCTCTTCCTGATGGATATCGATACTCAGCCCATTCATGATGGCATCGTTACGATAGGTTTCAACAAAATCCAGCGCAATTCGAAAATAAGTGGCTTTAACCGTCCTGAAAACTTCAGGCGTAAAAACCTCACCCTGTGTCGCCAGCTTTCTAAATAAAGCCTTACAGATATCAATCGACATTTTGGATAATCCTGCCTGAGCATCTTCTAGCGACAAATCCTGATGTTTATGATCATAGATTCGCGCAATATCAACTTGACATAATCGGTTATTGGCATAGTTACGGTGCATTTCCGATAACACACCAATTTCCAGTCCCCAATCGCTTGGAATGCGTATATCATTTAACACATCCCGCCTGAATGAAAACTCCCCGGCTAGTGAATATCGAAAGCTGTCCATATAATTAAGGTATTCATTTTCACCCAGCACTTTTTTTAATGCTCGAATAAGCGGTGTGACCAATAACCGGTTAACCCGACCTTTAAGCTGACCCTCGGAGATACGAGAATAAAAGCCTTTGCAAAACTCATAATTAAATGATGGATTTGCCACCGGATAGATTAACCTGGCCAGTAATTCACTGTTATAAGTCACTATATCGCAGTCATGTAAAGCAATGGATTCAGCCTTACCCGAGGCAAGAATATAACCCATGCAATACCATACATTACGCCCCTTCCCCATTTCCTTGGGTGCAAGACCCAGTTGTTGCAGTTCATTATCAATTGCTTTAAGACGTGGGCCATCATTCCATAATAGGCGATGATGTTGCGGCAGTTCGGAAAAAAAAGACAAGGCGTGCTGATACTGTTGTCGGTCTGCTCTATCCAAACCGATCACTATTTCAGACAGATAGGGTACGGTTTTAAGATGGGTGATTATCTTAGGTAAAGCATCACCTTCCAGTTCCGAAAACAAAGAAGGTAACAATAATCCTAGCGGTCTTTGCCTGCTGAAACTAAGTAAATCAGTTTCCAAGTCGGCCAAATGACGATTGGTTAAATTATGTAAAGTGGTAATGATGCCATTTTGATAAAAATCAGCCATAAGAAATCCTGCCTACAATAAATTAAGAGAGTGAAGTATTGTGCTTACACTGTCGGCCCATCCCTTTGGGCCTGGATACTTGGCAGTGTATAAAGTTTTTGTCCGTTTTAATTCAGGCAGCGAATGTGCCGGTGAAGGAATTAAAATCGCTATATCAGCCGCTTCCAGCATAGCAATATCATTATGACTGTCACCGATTGCCAACGTGGTGACGGCCTGCTGTTCAGCAATGTTGTATTGCTCAGTCAACCATTTAAGGGCGATGCCTTTATTACATCGACCAGATACATGTAAGAAACGACCTCCTTGTAGAACATTGGCACCTAACGCGTTAAGTTCTGAAATAAATTTTTGCTTCTCATCATCGCTTCCATGCCAGGATACAGGCTCACCATATTGCCGTTGAGCCGCCCTACTTGCAGAGTCATAATCCAGCGCGGTTAAATTCACAATACCGCTAACGGACAAATCGGAAAAAGTGCTGTATTTTTCTCTGCTGGTAGAAGTACTGGCAATTAATGACTGCCAATATGCCCTGTTCTGCACAAACCTCTTAACCCAAAAACCAGCCAATAGTTCAGTATCTTTAGCCTGATGACAAAAATAATCGACAGGAAGAAATATTGCGGCTCCGTTTTCTACAATAAACGGATGCGAATTGTTTATTTCTTTTCGAAAGTGAATTAACTCAGCCTGAGTTTTACTTGACGCGGCAATAACCGGAATTCTAAGTTGATCTATTTGTTGCAGCACTGACAAAGCAGGCTTAAAGCTATAATTGTCATAATCGAGAAGACTTCCGTCCAGATCAGTGAAGATGATCAGTGGTGGATGTTTTGGCAAGGCGTTCATGGTCTATTCCCTGTATCTAAAACTTGTGATGTCCCTATCGGTATTAAGTTCATAAAGAAAATTAACCCTGTCAGGTAGCGTTCTTAAACTATGTTCCGAAACTCGTTGAAAGTACTTGATAAAGTTTGATACAGCTTCTTTATCCATCCCTTTGTTATATTTTGTTTTTGCCTTAAGCTTACATTCCTGTTCCAATCGCCAATCATACACACATGAAAATGACGGCGCTTTTAACATGACCCAACTGTCAATGAGGTCAAAAAAATAGGCATAATCCGTTCTTAGACGTAAATTAACGTAACTACGCCATAAAGCATCGGGGTCTTTATCATGCTCCAAGTCATTGACAGGTAAAATCAACTCATTATCGTCCTGATCGCTGACCCCCAAACACCAACCTTCTATGACAACAATATCTACAGGATTGCTTATATAACTCCATTGACTTTCACTATAGCGTTCATCTGTTAACTTATCAAAACGAGGAATTTTAGTCGATTGTCCTTGAATTAAATTATTAATGGTTAAACTGGCTAAGGCAATATCATGTGTTCCAGGTACCCCTCGGGTTTTCAGCAATGGATGGACTTGTTTGGATAACTGCCTACGTTCCAGCTGAGTCAGATAAAAATCATCAATTGATATAGCCAGGGCATTTAGTTGATACTGTTGCTTAAATAAAAACACCAGCAAATCGGCTAAAGTACTTTTACCGGAACCTTGAGCACCGTTAATACCGACAATTAAGGTTCTTTTCTGTTGACGTTGAATAGCCGCCAGTCGCTCTGCAAGCGGAATAAACCAATGCTTTACAGTTTGAGAATACTTCCCCGGTAAAGCATGTTGATTCAGAAATTCACATATTCCTATCTCGACCATTTTCATCAAACCTTTTTAAATCTTGTTCAACAAGTTCATGAGCAAAATCCATACCTGAAAAAAAATACACCCAAATTAAATCAAAAAAAATGTTGTAATCGACTGACTTTAAAATACTTTTTTAACAGGACTCAGTTTTGATCTTGAAAATTGAAACTAATATACAAGTAATCATCAGTGCACCAAAATGATGCCCTAAAGGTAAACAAAAGGTATTTGATTGCCCAAGGAGAAGTCGAAATAAACCAGAAAAAAAGAGACAAGGTTAGGTATAAAAGCAGTGTATTAACAATTAAAGGTTCTACAAAACGCTCATAAATTTTTATAAAATTAAGTGTACTTGGCAACGTAACTGTACAGCCTGTGAGTATAGAGAATATAGATTGACGTTTATCAGGACTCTGCAGATGGCAACGTACAAGGGCGAATTCAGCAGCCTATGAATCAATAACCAATATCCTTAGCTTAAAACTACGCCGAGTCATAAAGGAACGGCAGATGGTCAGCTTATGCTTGATGTTAATCTAAAATTTAGGCATATTAAATTTATCAGATTACTACTTGGCACATTCGAATTTCAATTAATCGACAAATGGAGTCAGTTTATGAACAAACAAATTGTTTTTGCAGGAATATTATTAATGTTACCTGCCATTGCTTTTGCTGAATCTTTAACCGTAAAAACCGAAAAAGCCGCTATCCGTAGTCGACCTTCTTTTATCAGTGAGATCCTTGCAAATGTGACCCATAATAATTCTGTTGAAGTTATAAAAAAACAAGGGGCATGGCGAATGATTGAATTCGGTCAACATGAGGGGTGGATGCATGTTTTATCACTCATACAGCCCGAAAGAAAATTTCAGGCCGGAAAAGTTATTGATCAACGCGTATCAAGCAAAGAAATCAGCCTGGCCGGTAAAGGCTTCAATTCCGATGTCGAAAGAGCCTATAAAAAACAACAAGGAAGCCTTGGCTACGTATGGGTGAATAATATGGAAAAAATCAAAGTAACCTCCGAACAACTGGAGCAATTTGCCTCGAAAAGTGAATTTAACATAACTGCACGGTGATAGCATGAAACGATTTATATTACCTATTACTTTAAGCTTAACTTTAACGGCTTGTGCCCGTGTTGTTGGCATTGGCGCTAACATAGCCGAAGGCGCCGGATACATATCACATACACAAGCAGAATCTTTAACACGCGTAGCAGCCAAAGCGGAAAAAACATTTGAGGATATTACCCCCGAGCAGGAATATTACTTGGGACGTGCAGTTGGTGCGACCATTATTAACCGTTATCAGGTCAAATCCCACCCTGTTGAAAACCGTTATTTAAATATGATCGGTAAAACGTTAGTATTAGCCTCCAGCCAGCCGGAAAAATATAGTAACTACCATTTTTTAATTCTGGAAACAAACGAAGTAAATGCGTTTGCAGCGCCTAGCGGTTTTATCTTTATATCAAAAGGTATGCTTTCTTTATGTGAAAACGAAGATGATTTAGCCGCCGTATTAGCCCATGAGATTGGCCATGTTCTACATGCTCACGCACTTAAATCCATTAAAACCAGCCGATTAACCTCTGCATTAACTACCTTGGCCGTTGAAGGGGTTAAACAAACCAGTCAGCATCAAATAACCAAACTGGTCTCCGATTTTGAAGGCAGTATCGAAGATATGACACAAACACTGATTAACAGTGGTTATAGCCGGGACTTAGAAAGCGAAGCGGATAATACCGCTTTTGAGCTGCTTCAGCAATCCGGATATGACGCTAACGGCCTATTACGAGTTTTAAATCGGATGAAAATTAAAACTGCCGGACAATCAACCGGTTTTGCTGCAACGCACCCGGATATGGATGATCGTATTTCAGAAATTAACGGGTTGCTTGATGACCAAACACCCAATCCGTTATCAGCCAAAAGAACAGTTCGGTTTAATCAGAAAATAAAACATAGGATCTAGCAATGGGGAAAATCATCTATCTCTCAGCGCCCTGTTTTCCAAAATGAAATGGTTTAAAAAACTTCAATATGCGTTTCTTATAGCCTTTTTTGCCACGTCTCTAGTTCAGCTGCTGCAATATGGCAAGTTGGTAGAACAGTGGGAATACACTACGTGGTCATGGCGCCAAAAAATGCTGGCTAAACCATCGCCTGCCACCGACAAAATTAAAATCATTTTACTGGACCAGGCCAGTCTGGATTGGGGGGCTTCGGTTAATGGATTATCCTGGCCTTGGCCTCGTGAAGTTTATGCACTGATGCTAAATTTTTTACATAGGGCCGGTGCAAAGGTGGTTGCTCTTGATGTTATTTATAGTGAAGCCTCAGTGTATGGCGTTGAAGATGATCAACAGTTTGCTTCTGCAATCAATGGGCGACCGGTTATTCTGGGAACTTTTTTAGGCCAACAAAAACAAAAACAAACCAAATGGCCCCAGCAAGCCCCGCCTAGCCCGATAAAATTAATCAATAAAAGCTTAAAAAATTCCGCTTCAGGTTTGCAAGCGACTTTTCCTATACCTCCGCTTGCCAAGGTTGCCCCAATGTTGGCCCATGTTAATGAAACTCCTGATAGCGATGGGGTATTTAGGCGATTATCCCTCTTTCATATATTTGATGAACAAGTACTCCCTACTATGGGACTAGGCGCTTTTTTATTCGATAAAACCGATAAATCTATAAAGATTAATGATGGGTTCTTAGTTGCAGGACAAAAACTGAACATTGACCAACAAAACCGCGTAACTCTAAAATTTCGCGGCCCTTCCGGAACGCATCAAAGTTTCAATATGGCTGCGATTATCCAAGCGGAATTACGCCTACAGTCGGGCGAAATTTCTCCGATTGATCTTAGTATATTTAAAGATAAATATGTTTTTTTTGGTTTTAGTGCACCAGGATTAAAAGACTTACGACCTACTCCCATCAGTGGTGACTATTCGGGAGTTGAAGTTCATGCTACATTGTTGGACAACCTGTTAGCCAATGACGCCATCAGCACAGTACCCAACTGGTTTTTTTTAATATTCTGTTTTCTGCTGGCTCTACTTACCAGCTATACGGTTATATCCAGTAAAAGGCTTTTATATATTGTTTTTACTTCGCTTATATTTATTGTCATTCCACTGATCATTGCCTTCGCATGTTATGAATATAACTATTGGTGGAACCTGGTCTCATCGGAATTCATCGTTATTTTTTCGCTGCTCAATTCCATCAGCCTAATTTACTTTTTAGAGGGTAAAGAAAAACGTTTTATCCGTTCCGCCTTTAACCAATACTTAAGTGTCGACGTGATAACACAATTACTGGATGACCCGACACGATTGAGTTTAGGTGGAGAAAAAAGAGAATTAAGTATATTTTTTTCCGATATTCAGGGTTTTACCTCAATTTCAGAAAAGCTGACGCCTGAACAACTGGTCAATATGTTAAATGAATATTTGACCGATATGACGGACATTATTATGGAAACGGGCGGAACGCTGGATAAATACGAAGGCGATGCGATTATTGCATTCTGGAATGCCCCGGTATTACAACAGGACCATGCTGTACGAATATGTAATGCTGTTCTACGTTGTCAACGTAAACTGGCTGAGCGTCGTGAAGAATTCTATCAACGCACAGGTTCATGGTTACATATGCGTATCGGCGTACATACTGGTGAAGTGGTGGTCGGTAACTTCGGCTCTACCAACCGCTTTGATTACACCATGATTGGTGATGCCGCAAACCTGGCAGCAAGACTGGAAGGTGCCAACAAGTTTTTCGGGTCATACACTATGGTTTCGGAGGACACTTGGAATCAGGCTCAGCACGCATTTATTGGTAGAGAACTGGGGACATTAAAAGTTGTCGGTCGTAATACCCCCGTGACTGTCTATGAATTATTGGGTTTTAAAAATGAAACCTTGCCTGTTGAAATTCTACAATTTAATAGCGGACAAGACTTTTACAAGCAGGGAAATTTTAAACAAGCCGCAGCCGTATTTTCTCAACTACCCAATGACCCCGTTGCCCAGGTCTATTTAAAAACATGTCTTCAGCTTCAGGAATCGACGCCTGATAATTGGGATGGGGTTTGGGTTTTGGATGAGAAATAATAGTGTAAACACCCCAAGTTAAAAACAAGTTTTTCGCAAAAATTTATGTAGCTTTTATAGTTGGCTGGATGGAATGTCTATAATTGTTCACACGCATTATTCACACCACCCCATTTAAGGGGCAGATGTTCACTCGATGGATTAAATCCGTAGTCCCAGGGGTTTAATCCCTGCGCCTGAAAATAAGCTTTGGCTTGCTCAGATGCGGCTAGTTTGACTGCTTGCGGATAAATCGCCTTTAACTGTTCTACTTCATTTGTCAAACAGCTGTCGGAATAAGGTAAAGCTTTGCAAACAGGGAGGTCTTTTACCGGCAGCGGGATATACTGTCTAAAAAAGTTTCCCCAATAAAACTCCATAAAATAGGGCGCTTTATGTGGATGATCAGTACGGATATTTTCACACTGTTCTACTCCCGCTTTAACATAAACGCAGCTCTCCCTAACCCAGCGCGATAATGTTCGATACGGATCGTTCAGTAAACCGCTGACATTTGCCGGCAATAATGCAAAATTCATGTTGGGTGTGCCTTTATTGTCATAATCATAACTACGGTGAGTTTGCAGCATATCATTCCAGAAATCGGCCCAGCTTAATTTCTTGTCTGCATAATTCGCTATGACATTAATGGTTAAAATTTTATCCTGGTTCCTCCAAGCTGAAGAGGAAGCCAAGTACAAGGCCGCTGCCAAATGATGATGATCCGTGATAAAAAAACCGCCATCCGGACCTATCACGACAGGAATATGCCTTTTCTCATTAGCCAGATATTTTTTCAATTTTTTCTTGGATTTTTTCGATATTTTTTCTGCTTTGCAGGCAACTGCATCGGCGCCTACCGAAAACTGGGTCGGGCGTAGCAGCATAACCGGCAAAGAACACTGTGAACCCTTGATATCAGTAGATTTACAGTCGTCGGCATACAAAACAAATGGCAAGCCAGACAAAATAAATAGAGTAAGTAATAAAAACTTCATAGTCGACCTTAAAATTTAAGGTTTTGAGTTTAACGTCGTTACTTAGCCGACACAATATTTAATTGGCTACAGATGATTTTCATTGGTAGGATAATCTTTTGTTTTAAATGATCGAAAGGTTAAATAATGAGTAGCTGCTCCATTTCCTGCGAACTTCACGACTTTCTGGAAATTGCCTGTCTCTATCATTATCGGGTAAAAATCACCTTAAAAAATGGACAAGTGATTGAAGGCAAAGCCATTGATACGCTGACCTCACCGGAAAAAATTGAATATCTGATCGTGCAGGCAGACAACAAACAGCAGATTGAGCTTAATCATCTGGCCAAAATGCAAGTGCTGACCGCCAATGCCAAGTTTAAGCAGGTTATTTTTAACTGAATTTAAGCTGATGGTTCAAAGCGTTTAAACACCAGTTTATTATTGGCCGGGTCCAGACTAATTACAAAATCCTGAAGAAAACTCATCCCCAACAAGCCATCTATTTCTTCACCCGGCGAATTCGGCAAGATTACAGCCCGGACATGGTCAGCTTGAACATCGCCTACGCGCATTGAGTCTAAAAACACCGGTGTTCCATTAACGGTTGAACCGTCGGCGATAGTCAATGGTATCCCCTGTTGCTTATCGGTATTTAATTTAAGCCGTGAAGCCAAATCTTGTGACAAGACGACATAGGACGCGCCGGTATCCAGTAAAAAACGCCCCTGGACTGAATTGTTTATCTTAACATTCAAGATCATATGGCCATTGCTAGCTTCATGGGGTACTTTTAAACTTTTAAACTCACTGTCGAATTGGCTGAGTTTATTTTCTAGCTGGCCTAAAAATGTAATAGCCAAACCCTTGTCTTCCATGGTATCCAATGCCAATTTGCTATTCTCCAGTTGAGAGATTAATTCGGCCAATTGTTTCACGTATTCACTGATGATTTTTTTACCTGCCATTACATCATTCATACTGTTGGATAATTCGTTTTGGATTATATACAGATTAGCGGTAGATCTATTAAGTTGGGCGATAAACTGGTTATACCTTTTTGGATTCAGGTTTGGATTAATCCCTTTGACCATTTGTGCAAGAGACTGATTTTTTTGCTCCTCCAAAGAATATTGTTTGAGCAATGCCTTACGTTTATGTTTGAATTGTCGCGCCTGTTCCTTAGCTTTCGTTGCAGAACGTCGACTGGCTTTGACTTGTTTATAACTGATCGCGATATCGGTTAATTGTTCGGGATAATCAAATTCAATCAACCGACCTATGGTGGGTTTATAGTCTGCATATGAAATAGACTTTATCTTTGATTTCAAAAACGAAATGGTCCCGCCGCCCATTGATAAAACCACATGACTAGGAGTTTCCTGTTTAATTTCACCAATCAAGCTACGGCCGTTATTTAAAACAATTTTATCGGCCAATAGAAAAGGACTATAAACCAGAGTAAGCGATAATAAAGGAACACCGACCCGGTATCTATTTTTTGTTGTGAGAATCATAAAAAAACATCTCGATAAGTTATATGCTTTTGCCCAAGTAACAGTTTATGCCTTTGCCCATTTCAGTCGAACCTTTTCCCGATTTAATGCCAACCACTGTATGGCAATGATCGGAATGCCAGAGCTGATTTTTCCTTGTTCCAACAGGTGGTAAGCGTGATCGAATTTTACACTGCTGACACGAATATCTTCATGCTCATGATCCAGACCATGAATACCGCCTACATTACTGGCATCAACTTTGGCACAGAATAATGTCAACCATTCCGAACAGGCTCCCGGGGAGGTATAAAATTCATTGATCAGCATCAGCTCCTGAATTTCACAACCGGCCTCTTCAACTGCCTCTCTGTAGGCCACCTGTTCTGCAGTTTCACCCTCTTCTATGCCACCAGCAACTATTTCCAGTAGCCAGGCATTTTCCGGCTGTAATATGGCACCGACACGAAACTGTTCAATCAATACAATTTCATCCAGGTTAGGGTCATATAACAATACCCCAACACAATTGGAACGACGAAATAATTCACGTTGTAAAATAGGACTCCAGCCGCCAGCAAACAAGGTATGTTGCAGATGATATTTTTCCAAACGAAAAAAACCTTTATATTCAACATCCACTTTCTCTATTTTGAACTGCTTTTCCATACTATCCTTTATATTCAACCTTATATATAACGCCCAGCGTATCATCCGCAATCAACAAGCTACCATCAGGCATTTGTAGAATATCCGTTGGCCGGCCCAGAACTTTACCTTGAGTGGTTAACCAGCCTTCAATAAAGCTTTGTTCGGCTACCGCTTTACCCTGATTAAATTTGACTACAACCACTCTGTAACCATGAGGTTTAGATCGATTCCATGAGCCGTGCTGGGCTACAAATAGCTGATTCCGATATTGTCCCGGAAATTGATGTCCTTGATAAAAGCGCATTCCCAATGGTGCCATATGGGCCTTAAAATTCCACACTGGCGCAGTAAACTGTTTGCAACTTTTACCAAATGCCAAATCCGGATCCAGAATTTTCCCGGCGTGGCAATGCGGATAACCAAAATGTTCACCTTTGACAGACCATTGGTTTAATTCATCCGGCGGCAAATCATCACCCAAATAGTCACGACCATTTTCACTAAAAAACAATGTATTTGTATTTGGCTGCCAATCAAAACCCACTGAATTTCTAATACCCCGGGCAATAATTTCAAATTCACTGCCATCTGCATTAAGGCGTACCAAACTGGTATAAATAGCTTGTTTGGGCAGACAAATATTGCACGGTGCTCCGACTGCGGTATAGAGCTTGTTATCGGGACCAAAACGCAGATATTTCCAACCATGATGTCGATCTGATGGCAATTGATCGTAAATCACTACCGGCTTAGGTGGGTTAGCCAGTTTTTTGGCAATATTGTCAAAACGAATGATACGATGGGTTTCAGCAACATACAATGTCCCATTCTTATAAGCCACCCCATTCGGCATATATAAATTTTCTGCAATTAGAAAACGCTTATCTGCAATCCCATCTTGATCGCTATCTAGCACTGCATATACCGAACCCTGCTGTCGGGTTCCCACATACACCACTCCATTATCACCTAAGGCCAGAGTTCGAGCATTAGGCAAGTTACCGGCATAAATTGAGATCATAAAACCCGTGGGCAAGTGTAATTGATCCAAAACGGTTTGATAGTTAATTTGCCTCTCGGCAAAACAGCTATTCACCAACAGCCAAAAAAATAACAACGCTCTGATCAAAGTCATAACAAACTCCTCATAATATTTATCTTCTTACTGAATCAGCAGCGTAGACTACTTAGCCTCAAATTCAGTGCTTCGGTAACCGTTTCTAAAATACCTTACGAAAGTCCATCGTTGATATTTTGCATGCCCTGCCCCGAGACTCTAATCGGCCCATTTTTCGACATAAATCAGGAATCTTTTTTATTTGTAACAAAATAAATTAAACTAAAAACCAATAATACGGGTAAGAAGAAATATGTTACATGCCAACGCCAGTTGGGCATTTGTGTTACAAATCCCCAAAATCGATCTTTATTTTTTTTATTAAAATCATTCGGTAAAAAACACAGGGAATACGTATAAAAATTACTATCAATCATGTAGCACCTTGCCCTTTCCCGGATATATCGCTCAGAATATTTCTTGTTGATTGAATTATCTTTATAAATTGACCTAAGGACATGATAGCCTGCCTTTAACTTCCCCGCATCATCATCTGGACTTTTATTAAATATAAATGTGTAGTTTTCACCTGTTTGTATCACCGAATATTGGTAGCTTTCATCTGTCGTTATATAACTAAATTCTGTTTTATCAGCACTCACTGCTGAACAATAAAACATAAATAAAATATACGCAAATTGAGAAAATAGCGTGTTTGAAGGCTTTTTACTGTTCATTTATACACCTTTACTTCATACCTATTTTGATTTTCAGCAAAAAACAAGCTTACACAAATTACTGTGCGAAAAGACTGATCATTACAAATACTCACTTAAATAAAAAATTTACTGCCTATCCTCTGGTGATATGAAAAAATCTATCACGAAATACTGAAGCTTACCTATTTAAATTCATAGCTAAACTTTTAAAATCTTGTAAAAAACAAACTAGTAAAATCACAACAATCTAATAAATAACTAAATTTTAATGTTTTATAAATACTAAAAAACAAAAACAACCTTGGCAACACATTAACATTTCATTTTTAGATGTCTCTTTACTCATTGTTTTGTAATTAATTTCCTAACTTTTTGTAATTAATTGCTTACATATTTTTAACATGATATAGTTTCCACATGAATAGTAAGGAAATATTGATAATCGATGATGACGAAACTTTCTGTTTAATTTTGTTAAAGCGCTTAAAAAATATTGGCCTAGCAGCAAAATATACGGTGAACAGTGCTGATTACTTAAATTTAATTAAATCGATGCAGCCTAAATTGATTCTCTTAGATATCCTTATGCCGGATAAGGATGGATTTGAGATTGTCAACGAACTACGAACCCACAAAAAAAAACCATACATAGTAGCCATATCTTCAAACAGTCACTATCTTTCCAGCATAACTCGTTTGGGAGCTGATAAAGCCTTTTCAAAAGAAAACCTTGAATTGGTTATTCAAGAAGTAAGTAAATTTTTCCCACCCCCAACAACGTCATAAATTATTTTTATATTTTTAAAAAGTTTTTTTCAATCATAGCCCACTTAGCAGCTTGGAATAATGGCAACGAAAGCTGATACCAATTACCCTAACTATATAACTACTAGGGTAAAAACAAACCGCTGACTATATTCGTAATTATTAAATTCTTTCATTTTCTTACCTTTGTCCAACACAATACTTCAACTCACACCTCTATCCACAAACGGAATTTTCGAATATTATTAATACCCCCCCTCCTTTTTTACAAAATGCAATGCTGGGTTTATTTTAGGATATAGTAATAAAAATACTCATCGTAAATATTATCTTGACTTATATATATAAATTGAATCAACCTAAAAATGATTTTTAAAAAATACCAGTTATCCACTAAAGCCTAAGAGGAGAAAAAATGAACACAGTTTCAGCTACTAACAGGCAGTATATAGAGAAACTGGCAGAATCACCTTTATTTCAAAACATAGACATTGATGCAATTAACGAAAATTTTCCACACTGGAACGTTAAAAATGCAACTGCCGGGCAAGTTATATTTGACCCCATGATAAATAACGAGGAATTAATAATTCTTCTTGAGGGCGAGTTTGTCGTATCCATTGACTCTCACGCAACACATCCTTTGGCAAAAATCAGAGTTGGTGAATGTGTAGGTGAACTCTCAATACTAGACAAACAACACCCATCTATTTATCTGATTGCAAATCAGAACTGCATCTATACTTCAATCCATCGTGATGCCCTGTGGGACTTAGTTACACTTTATCCAGTGATAGCATTGAACCTATTACGCATTATGACAGCACGAACTAGAAGCAATAATGCATTACTGGTTTCCAGCCTGGGTTTATTGCAGGAATATAAGGTCAAGGCAGAACAGGATGCACTGACTGGCTTACATAACCGAAATTGGATGGTGGAAATTTTTCCCAAGCAACTAGACTTATCGCTTCGAATTGGTCATTCGGTATCATTTATGATCATCGATGTCGATTTTTTCAAAAAAATCAATGATAGTTATGGTCATACAGTTGGTGACAAAGTATTGCAACACCTAGCAAGCGTTCTGCAAAGTAATATGCGTTCAACCGATCTCTTAGCTCGCTATGGTGGGGAGGAATTTGTGATTCTAATGCCGGCTACAAATGCCGCTAAAGCCAAATCAACAGCAGAACGCATAAAAAAAAGAGTCAGTCAGGCTCAGATGATTAGTAATGATATAACTATTAACCTGACTGTTTCAATCGGTGTTGCCGAATGTCAACCAAACTGGGAATTGAATGATTTATTACAAGCCAGCGACTGTGCTTTATACAAAGCTAAAAAAAGTGGTCGAAATAAAGTTTGCTGTGCCACCACAACCGGATTTTAATATTTCTGTCTCGTTACGCGTTAGCGACCACGACGTCCGGCTTTGGGAGTTTCAAAATTAACCTTTAATGTTTTACCATTAAAGTCTTTACCATTTAAACCAGTAATTGCAGCACGTGCCTCATGCCCTTCCATTTCAATAAAGCCGAATCCCTTGCATTTACCGGAA
This sequence comes from Methylococcaceae bacterium, assembly GCA_050303415.1. Lineage (GTDB taxonomy): Bacteria > Pseudomonadota > Gammaproteobacteria > Methylococcales > Methylomonadaceae > JBNLBS01. The sequence goes on from JBNLBS010000016.1 coordinate 72,938, forward strand.
AAAACATCGGTAACCAGTTTGAAAGAACGCACAGTGCCAAATTCTGAAAACAGAGTTTCTAATTCTTTTTCACTTGTGCTAGTGGGCAAATTACCAACAAATAGTTTTTTCAATTCTATGACTCTTTGATTTATGGAGGCTGTTTGTACTTACTGAGCCTCAAAAAGAACCCCTGTGGGGTGGGGGTGGGATTTTTGTAGCTGATGCCACTATGATTGGTGACAATATAACTAAAAAACACTTACATACAGATTAGACCGCTGCACTCAATATCGTAGTTATTTCCATAACCGCAAGTTTGTGCCAAAATCTGAGGGAACTGCAATTCTACAGTATCTGGTTTATAAGACGATACAATAGAACTAATCGACTACTAATAACGTATATTTAAGAAAATAGCCGTCGTGAAGAAGGAAAAAATATCCTTATCGTATAGATATAATGGCGGAGAAGCAGGGATTCGAACCCTGGGAGGGGATAAACCCTCAACGGTTTTCAAGACCGCCGCTTTCGACCGCTCAGCCACCTCTCCGTAAGAATGCTATTATAGCTGACTTCCGATTAATTTCAAACCATTTCTATAAAAATTTAACACTTTTTTTCCAGGCTATTTTTTCGCCCAGCCTTAACTTTAATTGCTGCTGAGCGCTGTCTCTATTAACTGCTATTTCAACCAGACCGGATGAATTTTTGTACCAGAAGGCCTCTCCTTGTTTGACATCACTAAAGGTATTAGCCGGATAAATATTTTTATCTGAAATATGCAATACCTTATCTCGATATGCGGATTGATACCTCAAGCCGGTCATGGCGTTGCCATAATTATCAAAATAAATTATCTCGGCTAAATCTTCGACATAATCGGCTTCATCCGGTTTATTTATGGGCTCTATTAATTCATCGGCTTGATTAAGCGACAGCCTGGCGGCAACAGGCGCAAATATATCCCGACCATGGAAACTAGAGGAACAGTCTTTGGGTTGCCAGGTAATTTGCCACCATTCAACATTAGCTGATTGAGCGGCGACCGCATTGAGCAAACCGTTGTCGGGTCCTACAAAATATTGCTCATCAGCTTTCAACACCAAGCCTTTACGCGCACTACCAACGCCCGGATCAACTACAGTTAAGAAAATACTTTTCGCTGGAAAACTAAAGCGTAAAGCAGCCAATAAATAGGCACTTAACCGGGGGTTTGCCGCTGGAGCATTGTTTAATAAATTTATAACCGGCGCTTGTGGTGAAATTTGCTGAATAACCCATTCCATCTGGCCTGTATAAGGACCAAAACAGCCGAAATCGGTAAACAGCAATATCGGACGCATTACTGTTCCAAAATATCCAGCCCGGTTGATTTATCCAATGTCACATCGTCATTATCTCTATCCAATGTCAGCCCGGCAAAATCAAATAAATTAGTATCCGCCATTTGAGACGGTGCAATATTTTTTAGGCTGGAAAAGATTGTTTCCAAGCGCCCGGGGAATTGTTTATCCCACGCCATTAACATCACCTTCATGGCCTGTCTTTGCAGGTTTTCTTGTGAACCGCAAAGATTACACGGAATAATGGGGAATTGTTTATATTCAGCAAATTTAGCAATATCTTTTTCCCGACTATAAGCCAATGGACGAATCACTATATTTTTTTTATCATCGCTCAAAAGCTTAGGCGGCATGGCTTTAAGTTTACCGGCATAAAAAATATTGAGAAAAAATGTCTCTAAAATGTCATCCCTATGGTGTCCCAGAGCGATTTTTGTCACCCCATTTTCCTGAGCATAACCATACAGACTTCCTCGACGCAAGCGGGAACACAGGCTACATGTGGTTTTACCCTCTGGAATAATACGCTTAACCACACTATAGGTATCACGTTCGATAATATGATACGGCACCCCAATGGAATCCAGATATTCGGGCAGAATATGTTCAGGAAAACCCGGTTGTTTTTGATCCAGGTTGACCGCAACCAATTCAAATTCCACTGGTGCGGTTTTTTGTAAATTCAACAGGATATCTAGCATGACGAAGGAGTCTTTACCGCCGGATAAGCACACCATGACCTTATCGCCGTTTTCGATCATATTGTAATCGGCAATTGCATCACCAACAGCGTGACGCAGACGTTTTTGCAGTTTGTTAAACTCAGTTTTTGATTTTTTATCGAGAACGGACATAGTTATGCAGAAAGCATAAAGCGAATAAATCGCTAAAAGGAAAACGGGCAGACTTGGAAAGTCTGCCCAAAAATATACTTAATCGTTATAGCGTTGGAAAATTAAAGTGGCATTAGTACCGCCAAAACCAAAACTATTTGACATGATGGTATTCAAAGTAACGTCATCCATACGTTCACGCACAATGGGTACACCCTCTGCCTCAGGGTCCAACTGGGTAATATTTGCCGATGCACTCAGGAATCTCTCTTCCATCATTAACAGCGAATAAATAGCCTCATTAACGCCCGCAGCGCCTAAAGCATGACCTGTTAGTGACTTGGTTGAAGATACCAAAGGTACTTCACCCTGTCCGAACACGGTCCTTAGCGCTTCAAGCTCACGAGTATCACCAACCGGTGTACTGGTTCCATGCGCATTGATATAATCAACTTTACCGTTTACCGTTGCCATGGCTTGTTGCATACAACGTACTGCACCTTCACCGGAAGGCTGTACCATATCGTAACCATCGGAGGTCGCACCATAGCCGGTAAGTTCGGCATAAATCTTGGCGCCTCGCGCTTTGGCATGTTCCAGTTCTTCAATCACCAAAACACCACCACCGCCAGCAATCACAAAACCGTCACGCGTTGCGTCATAGGGTCTTGAGGCTGTTTCCGGCGTGTCATTATATTTTGAAGATAATGCACCCATAGCATCAAATAATACCGACATGGTCCAATGTACTTCTTCACCACCACCGGCAAAAACCACATCCTGCTTATTCAGTTGAATCAGCTCCATGGCATGGCCGATACAATGCGCACTGGTGGCACAAGCGGAACTGATCGAGTAATTAACACCCTTGATTTTAAAAGGTGTCGCCAAACAAGCCGTATTTGTACTGGACATGGTACGTGGCACCATATAGGGCCCGACTCGCTTAACACCTTTTTCACGCAGTGTGTCGGCGGCACCGACTAAATTGGATGTCGACGGACCACCGGAACCCATGACCAAACCGGTTCTAAAGTTTGAAACCTCCGACTCTTCCAAACCGGAATCATCTATGGCTTGCTGCATAGCTATATAGTTAAATGCAGCACCATCGCCCATAAAGCGTTTTACTTTACGGTCGATATGTTGATCCAAATCAATATTGACCGGGCCATGGATATGACTTCTGAATCCTAATTCTTTATACTCTTCAGCAAATACAATGCCTGAGCGCCCTTGTTTTAGAGAATCGACAACTTCATCCCTGTTATTGCCAATACTGGATACAATCCCTAAACCAGTTACTACAACTCTTTTCATTTCTTTTGCCTCTAGAAATCTTGTGTAGAAGTGAATAAACCAACACGAAGATCTGTTGCTTCATATATTACTTTGCCATCAACCTCCATTGTTGCATCGGCAATCCCCATAACCAACTTACGCAAGATAACTCTTTTTAAATCAATTCTATAGGTTACTTTTTTTGCAGTAGGAAGAACTTGTCCCTTAAACTTAACTTCACCGACACCCAGTGCGCGACCTTTACCTGGCCCACCCATCCAACATAAATAAAAGCCAACCAATTGCCACATAGCATCCAAACCAAGACAGCCAGGCATAACGGGATCGCCTTGAAAATGGCAATCAAAAAACCAAAGATCAGGCGTGATATCTAACTCTGCAACAATTTCACCTTTACCATATTTACCGCCTTCATCAGTGATAAGGGTAATCCGATCCATCATCAGCATATTTGGAAGAGGTAATTGAGCATTTTTGGGCCCATACAACTCTCCTCTGCCGGATTTTAATAATTCTTCACGGGTAAAACTATGCTGTTTCTCCATCGATAATACCTAAGCTTTTTATTCTTGTATTCAAAACACGCATTATCTTACAGTCACGAAAAAAAATCAGCTCAAATTTTTATTCCGGCAGCACATCACGCATAAAATCCTTCATTTTTAATGTATTCCTATGCATTCTTTTTTGATAAATCAATGCATAAGCCAAGACGGCAGCAACATATCGCCGGGTTTCGGTAAATGGAATAGTCTCAACCCATATATCAGCCGGAACTGCGTGCAATTTAGGCAACCATTTCAAAACCCTATGAGGGCCGGCATTATAAGCAGCTGCAGCCAAAGCAAAGTGGCCATTAAACCGGTTGAGTAATTTTTTATAATAATATGAACCATACTTTACATTGGTTTCCGGGTTAAACAGGCTGTTTTTTGATGACCACTTTTCCTTCAGGTTTCTGGCTATCTGACGACCGGTTTGCGGCATAATCTGCATTAATCCCCGAGCCCCCACCGGTGATCGTGCGTTTTGATTAAAAGCGCTTTCCCGACGAATCAAACCCAGTATGATTGAAGGATCAAGATCATTTTTGATGGCATTCTTATTAACCTGATCAATATAGTTGACCGGAAAACGCATACTGACATCATCCCAATAGTCAGCTCTGGCAATGGTTAAGATAGCCAGTTGATCCCAATTCCATTGCTGAGCAAGTTTTGCCGCCGCCATCAAATCCTGTTGATTCAATGACCGAACTGTAAACCACCATTGTCTTCTTAGTTCCATGGTTTTGTTAAGCGCTGCAAGCTCTTTAATCATCTGAAAAGCCGGTCTTTGGAGCAAAGACTCCACCTTACCTTCCTGTAGTCTGACCGGTTTATCCGCTAAGTGATATTGCCTTTTAATATTATCGGCCGCCAAAAAGCCATAAAAGCTTCTATCTGTAGATAATTGCTCGTACAAAGAGCGTGCTTTTTCCTTTTCTCCTAACGCTTCATGGGCTCTAGCCTGCCAGTATTGCCATACCGGTTCGCGTTTCTCCTGCTTTGTCAAACCGGCCAAGGCCTCATTAACAAATGACCAGTTAATTTGCTGTAAGGCCGACCTAACTCGCCAGGTTCTGGTCGTACCGTCAGTTTTTGATAGCTGTTTTAATCGGTTATAAGCTTTTGCATCACGACTAAAAGCCAGACTTAAAGCTAATTTCCTATCAACAAGCTGAATATCTGTTTCTTCAATCTTAATATGCTTTTTCTGATCATCCCATAATTTAATAGCCTTTTCCCGATCAATTCGAGCGTAACGCATCACCCCATAAGCAAAAATATGCCCCTTTTGTGGGTATTTATTTTTCCATAGATCTGCTTTTGCCACTAAAGAAGGATTCTTATGTACCTTTAACCAAAAATCGGCAATTGTTTTATTCTTATCCGACATTTTTTTTCTGACGTAAGATGCCAAGCGCAGATTACCTTTATTTAACGCGGCATCAAAACGCTGCCAGACAATTTTCTGGGTAAAGTATGAAGACTGCATCAATTTGGAAAACAGGTGATCACATTCCTTGGCCTGTGATTTCCCCACTACCCACAATTTTTGTGCCGCAGTCAGTGCCTCACGCTTATGACCGGATTGATATTTACCCCAGTAATATAAACAGGTTAATGCCGGTGCTGCTGTGTCTTGATAATACTTAAAGAAAAGTTTCCAATTTTGCGCCTGGGCTAATTTGTTCAACCATTTTTCTCTTAATAAAACCGCATAACGAGTACCATTAAACCGATTCAGAAAAGATTCAATTTCGGTTGTTTGCGATAAGTTTTTTTTAAGCCATTGATATTTTATAAAAGGATAAAGGGGATAATCTTTTAACAGGCGAAAATTTTCTTCTAATACAGAATTGGAACCTCCCAACTGAATAAATTTTTCAGTCTGCAAAAAAATATCTCTTTGCTGTTGAAGCGTAACAGCCTGTGCCAGGCCTCCCGCCAGTAGAAATCCCAGCAGTATAATTGATCGAACAAAGAAAATTTTATTCATCGTTTAAGTTTACCAAAACCGGCATAAATTAATAGTTCAAAAAACAACTGCCAACGCCTAATCGCATAAAAATAGATACCTGTCTGAAAAAAGATAATTGTGATTCATCATGCTCTCAACAGCTGATTTTAGAATAATACAAAATGAATGAGTTTATAATGGCATATTAACCAGATATAATTAATGCGTTTTAAGTCTAACTTTACCCTTGTGAGCTATACTAATCCCCCTTCCCCTTCTGCAACCACCTATACCTGGGATTATATTTACCAGATTGCATTAAAGCATAAAAATGGACTGATGACGGCACAGATCATTGCTATTTTAGCAACCATTGCCAGTGTCCCGGTTCCATTACTAATGCCCTTACTGGTGGATGAGGTATTGCTTGATCGACCCGGTATTACGATTGAGGTAATCAATTTATTTTTTCCCGCCTCATGGCATAGTCCGGTCCTTTATATTACAACGGTTTTATTGTGCAGCCTGTTATTGAGAGTTATCGCCATAATCTTTAACATTATTCAGGCCAGGCAATTCTCCACCATAGCCAAAGATATTATTTTTCATATCCGAACAAAACAGATTCAACATTTGCAAAACCTGTCCATGTCCGAATATGAAAGCCTGGGATCGGGCACGGTAATCACCCACATGGTGACTGACCTTGATACATTGGATACCTTTATAGGCACCACAATCAGCAAACTACTGGTAGCCAGCCTGACCATCATCGGCACGGCGGTTATTCTGCTTTGGATGCACTGGCAATTGGGCCTGTTTATTTTATTGTTGAATCCGGTGGTTATTTATTTTACCCGGGTTGTCGGTTCCAATATCAAGCACCTTAAAGCCAAAGAAAATTCGGCCTATGAAGTGTTCCAACAATCGTTAACCGAAACACTGGAAGCCATTCACCAGATTCGTGCCAGCAACCGGGAAAAGCATTACTGCCGGCAACTGATTAAATCCGCTCTGGCAGTCAAGGAAAATGCTGCACAATTTGCCTGGCGCAGTGATGCGGCAACACGATTAAGTTTTTTAGTCTTTTTATTTGGTTTTGATATTTTTCGTGCTTGCGCCATGTTAATGGTATTTTATTCAGACCTAAGCATAGGCCAAATGCTGGCAGTTTTTGGTTATCTGTGGTTTATGATGCAGCCGGTACAAGAGGTATTGGGTATTCAATATGCGTTTTATACCGCTAAAGCCGCATTAAAAAGAATTAATAAATTAAATGAGCTTAAACAGGAGCCTCAATATCCTCATTTAAAAGATCCGTTTAAGAATAAAAAAACTGTCGATATTAAAATACAAGACCTGCATTTTCGCTATAGTGATGAAGAAATTCTTTCCGGCATCCGACTTCACATTAAGTCCGGTGAAAAAGTCGCACTGGTTGGTGCCAGTGGCGGCGGCAAGTCAACTTTAGTACAGACATTGATCGGTCTTTACCCTGCTAACAGTGGCATGATTTATTATGATGACGTACCCATTGATCAAATCGGCCTGGAGGTAGTCAGGGAAAATGTAGTGACTGTGTTGCAACACCCTATCCTGTTTAACGACAGCATTCGTGCCAACCTGACCATGGGTAAAAAAGCCAGCGATCAAGCACTATGGCAGGCGCTAGAAATTGCTCAACTAAAATCCACTATCACCGACCTTCATCAGGGCCTGGATACTATTGTCGGAAGACACGGCATGCGCTTATCCGGCGGGCAAAAACAGCGTCTGGCTATCGCGCGAATGATTGTGGCCGATCCAAAAGTTGTGATCCTGGATGAGGCCACTTCAGCATTGGACACCGAAACCGAACGCAAACTTCACCAGGCACTAACGGAATTTTTACATAACCGGACCACTATTATCATCGCCCATCGACTCAGTGCAGTAAAACTTGCGGATCATGTATATGTATTTGAGGAAGGTAAAATATGTGAACAAGGGCGACATGAAACATTAATTCAACAAAATGGTCTATATTCAAAACTTTATGGTGAATACCAATGATAGAAAAATATGATCTGCATTGTCATTCTACCGAATCCGACGGCACCTTATCTCCCACCGAGCTCATTCAACGCGCAAAAGAAAAAGGCGTCAGCCATCTTGCTTTAACCGACCATGATACTACAGCCGGTTTACCCGAGGCTCGAAAGGCGGCAGATCAGGCCGGCATTACTTTAATTCCCGGCATTGAAATTTCAACCACCTGGAATCATAAATGTCTGCATATCGTTGGCCTGGGTATAGACTCTGATTATGAACCTCTGGTAAAGGGTAGTCAGCAGCTAAGAACCATTCGTACAGAACGGGCTGAAAAAATTGCCTATAAACTGGAAAAAAGACGTATCTATGGTGCCTTGGATGCAGTCAAAAAAGCGGCCGGCACAGGGATGATTACACGTCCGCATTTTGCCAATTTTTTGGTTTCACAAAACCATGTTTCTTCTGTACAGGAAGCTTTTGACCGTTACCTTGCCAAAGGTAAACCGGCTTTTGTCTCAACCACCTGGACAGACATGGAATTAGCCGTCGATTGGATCACCCAATCTGGAGGGGTGGCAGTTTTAGCCCATCCTATGCGTTATAAGTTAACCACAAACTGGATGAAACGCCTGTTACCAGCCTTTAAACAAGCCGGCGGGCAAGCATTGGAGGTTGTCAGTGGCCGAAATAATCCCGATGAAATTCGCATTTTAAGCAACTATGCCGAACGCTTTGAACTGGCTGGCTCCACCGGCTCGGATTTCCATACACCTGATAACCAATGGGTTGAACTGGGACGCCTGCCTCCGTTACCAAAGAAAATCACGCCGGTTTGGGACTTGCTTCAGGTTGACGCCTATCAACCATCACCGTAACATCAACAATTATTACTGATAAATAAAGATATCCAGAATGGGGCAGGAAATTTCATTTTCTAATTTTGATGCGGGTGATTTTGACCGCTTTCATCAACAATTAACTCAAGAAACCAAGCTGCTGCATAAGCTGTTTAAACAAAAAGCTTTCTCCAGCAAGCATCCGGTTGCCGGATTTGAGGTCGAAGCGTGGCTGATTGACCATCAGATGCTGCCATCACCCATTAATGAACATTTTCTGGATACATTAAAAGAGCCTTTAGCCTGCGCAGAACTCGCAAAATTCAATATTGAATTAAACACTGACCCGACACCGCTGGCTGGAAATATCTTTACTCGCCTGCATAAGCATCTTGCAGCAACCTGGAACAGAGCGAGTCAACATGCCAACGATCTGGACAGTCACCTATTGATGATAGGTACCTTGCCGACTTTAAAACAATCCGATTTAAAACTGGAAAACATGTCAAATTTAAACCGCTACCGGGTTTTAAATGAGCAAATCCTGCATTCCAGAGGCAAACCTATTCATATGGATATTATTGGCGCCGAACACCTGAAACTGGAACATGATGACGTCATGCTGGAATCCGCGACTACGTCTTTTCAAATTCATATTCAACTACCAATTGATATTGCTCATCATTTTTACAATGCTTCCATCATTGCATCTGCCCCGATGGTTGCTTTATGTGCCAACGCGCCCTATTTGTTCGGTAAACAATTATGGCATGAAACCAGGATTCCGATTTTTGAACAGGCAATAGAAACCGGGGGTTACAATGGCGCCGCACAGGGCCCGATTAGACGCGTCAGCTTTGGAACTGATTATGTACGTCACTCAATAATCGAGTGTTTTCAGGAAAATCTTGATCATTTTCCCATTCTATTACCCGCTAATATGAACTCAGAGATTGAGCATTTTGATTGTCTTCGTTTACATAATGGGACTATCTGGCGTTGGAACCGTCCTCTAATTGGCTTTGATGAGGATGGCTCCCCGCATATAAGGGTCGAACACAGGTCTCCAGCTGCCGGCCCGACTATAATCGATTCCATCGCTAATGCTGCATTTTACTATGGTCTGAGTCAGAATATTTGTGAGCAAATAATGGAAAAAAACCTGCCTTTACCTTTTGCTCAAGCTAAAGATAACTTTTATCAGGCAGCACGTTTTGGCCTGGACAGTCATATTACCTGGTTTGACGGTCAGAAACATCGTATGCAGGAACTGTTTAGAACCGAATTGCTTCCCAGGGCCATTTTAGGCTTAAAATCTTTAGGTGTCAGTCGCTGTGATATTGAAGACTATCTGGATATCATTCAACACCGTATTAGCAACAAGCAAAATGGCAGCCTGTGGCAACGCCAGTTTATGGATCAACAAAGCAATCAATTTGCCGCCATGACTCAGGCCTATTTAAACAACCAAATGACTAATAACCCTGTCAGCCAATGGAAACAGAATTGAATACCACCGTGATAAAACAAATTGACTCTCTACCCGAAGACTTATTAAATGCCGCACCACAGGATTTGCATCAAATATTACCTGAACCCACGTTAATTCATCTATCCGGCAGCCACAAGGAACCCTTATTTATTTCAGTGCAACTGCATGGCAACGAGCCGACCGGCTTTCTGGCAGTCAAACAGTTATTAAAAAAATACCAAAACCAACCTTTGCCTCGCTCCATATCACTGTTTTTAGGCAATACCGAAGCTGCCAGTAAAAATATGCGTCGTCTTGACGGACAACCAGATTTCAACCGTATCTGGCCCGGCACAGAGTTACCGGAATCAGCTGAAACCCATATGGCTCAGGAAATTGTCAACATCATGCAGCAACGTAATGTGTTTGCCAGTATCGATGTCCACAATAATACCGGCTTAAACCCACATTACGCATGTATTAACAAACTGGATAATTCATTTTTGCAACTGGCTTCGTTATTTGGCCGTTTAATCGTATATTTTTTGTATCCCAAAGGCGTTCAATCTGCAGCCTTTGCCGAAATCTGTCCTGCAGTTACACTTGAATGCGGGCGCCCTGGGCAACAATATGGCGTTGAACATGCTTTTGAATTCTTAAACAGCTGCCTTCATTTAACCGAATTAAGTAGCAATCCGGTACATAATCAGGATATAGACCTGTTTCATACCGTGGCACAGGTTAAAATAAAGCCGGACTACAACTTCAGTTTTCAACAACCTGATGCGGATTTATTACTCAGCCAGGATATCGAACGGATGAATTTTACCGAGATTTCCGCCGGCACTCAGTTTGGCACTATAAACAACAGTCATTTACCGTTGATGGCACAAGACGAACAGGGTAACGATGTCACCAAAAAGTTTTTCGCCGTGGATAATAAAGAATTACATGTCACCCGCTCAACCATGCCCTCCATGTTAACCCTGGACGAACGGGTTATCAGACAGGATTGTTTATGCTATTTAATGGAAAGAATCAGCTTATGAGTTTCTGGAAAACGAAAACCCTGGCAGAAATGACCACCGAAGAGTGGGAATCGATCTGTGACGGCTGCGGCAAATGCTGCCTGAACAAACTGGAAGATGAAGACAGCGGCGAAATCTATTTCACCAGCGTCGTTTGCGATCTGATAGATTTAGACAGCTGTCGCTGCACACAATATGCTGAACGCTGCACACTGGTGCCGGAATGTATCGATTTGAAACAACACGATTTTTCCGAATACAACTGGCTCCCGGCCACGTGTGCCTACCGCTTGCTGGTTGATGGCAAACCGCTTCCCGCCTGGCACCCGTTGGAATCCGGCAGTACGGAAAGCGTTAAGGAAGCGGGTGTTTCAATCAGCAGTTATGCCATGAAAGAGTCGGAGGTTGATGATCTTGAAGACCATATTATTGAGTGGTTGGGGTAACATCAAACTCTTTTAAAGATTAATGAAGTATTGATACCGCCAAAGGCAAAATTATTACTCATCACATACTCGCATTCCTTATATCGGATTTCATGTTGGATATAGTCCAATTCAGCACATTCCGGGTCGATATTGTCCAGATTGGCAGTCGGATGCAACCAGCCTTCATTAGCCATATTAATCATTGCCCAGGCTTCCATCGATCCGCACGCACCCAAAGTATGACCGGTATAACTTTTCATTGAGCTGATCGGCATATTTTGGCCAAATACTGCGGCGGTGGCATGGCTTTCTGCAATATCACCCACTTCCGTTGCCGTGCCATGAGCGCTGACGTAATCAATCGCTGTCGCCTCCAACTGCGCATCCTGCAAAGCCAGCTTCATTGCTGTCTGCATGCTGTCACTATCCGGCTGAGTCACATGTAAACCATCTGAATTGGTGCCAAAACCGACTATTTCAGCATAGATGGTTGCCCCCCGACTCAGTGCACTTTCCCTTTCTTCCAGAATAAAGCTGGCACTACCCTCGCCAATAACCAGTCCATCACGATCTTTATCGAACGGTCGCGGGGTTTTATCCGCCTCATCATTACGAATGCTGGTAGCAAATAAAGTATCAAAAACGGCCGCCTGAGACGCTGACAATTCATCGCTGCCGCCTGCCACCATCCAGGTCTGAATACCCTGCTTGATGGTTTCATAGGCATAGCCAATACCCTGACTGCTCGAGGTACAGGCACTGGACGTTGGTATTATCCGGCCGTTTATCCCAAAATGCAGTGCAATATTGACCGGACAGGTATGTCCCATCATCCGAATATAGGACGTTGCATTTAGACCGCCTTTATCGTGATTCAACAGCATTTTGGTAAAATCAATCAGGCCGTCAAAACTACCCGATGAACTGCCGTACGCTACGCCCATTTGTCCTGTTTTCAAACAGGGCTCATCTAGCAAACCCGCATCCTTCAATGCCAGTTCTGTCGCATAAGTCGCCATCATGGCAACCCGCCCCATCCCCCTGACCTGCTTTCTGGAATAATGTTCGGGCCGTTCAAAGTTTACCGGGGCACCTAAACGCGTATTTAACCCCTGGTATTTTTCCCAGTCAGTCATGTGCCGAATGCCTGTAGACAACAGCTTTAAATTTTGACTGACCGTCTGCCAATCATTACCTATTGGCGTTAATGCACCCATGCCGGTGACTACAACACGCTTCATTAACACAAACCTCCGTTAACGGAAATAACTTGCCGGGTAATATAAGCAGCCTCTTCAGATAATAAAAAGGCAACTGTTGCCGCAACTTCTCTGGCTTCACCCACGCGTCTGGCCGGGATCATTTTTTTTATTTCCTCCAACGGTAAACTTTCGACCATCTCTGTATCGATCAACCCAGGGGCAACGCAGTTAACGGTAATTTTTCGTTTAGCCAATTCCAGAGCCAAGGCCTTGGTAGCGCCTATAATACCTGCTTTAGCAGCACTGTAATTAACCTGCCCGCGATTACCGATCAGTCCTGAAACCGAGGACAGGGTAACAATCCGGCCTGGTTTTCGTCGCCTGACCATCGGCATGACTATGGGATTCAAAACATTATAAAAACCATCAAGATTGCTATGCACAACATTATCCCATTCTTCACCGGTCAAGGCCGGGAAAGCATTATCCGCTGTCATTCCGGCATTACAAACCACGCCGTAATAAGCACCATACAGTTCAATATCCTGATTCAGCTGCAATGCACATTGCTGCCTGTCCGATAAATCGAACTGTAATACGCGAGCCTGTTGCCCCATGGCTTTAATTTCAACGGCAACAGCATCTGCTTCACTGCGTCGGTGACGACAATGAACAACCACATCATAGCCCTTACGCCCCAAATACAGGGCTATTGCTTTGCCGATACCCCGACTGGAACCGGTTACCAAAACTGTTTGATTCATAGTTTATTGTTTATCTATCTTCATATTACGTTTATCGTCCGGCTGGTAAACGCTCAATTTTGCTGTAGCAGCAATATCGCTGCCCGAAATTTTACACTCAAAGACTCCCATTCCCTGATCCTGAATAATCTGCTCAACCGTTACCACTAAACGCTCACCAACCCTGAACGCCGGTTTATTACAATGATAACGACGTGTTCCCAACAGAAAGCCAAAATTGACCGGTTTGCCGGCAATCCTGCACATCATGCCACCATGCGCCGCCACCGTTTGCGCCATATACTCAATTCCCAGCCAACTGGGCACGGTTTGGCCATTACCAAAGAGACCATCATCGCGCACCACCAGTTCAGTTGTCATAGAATGTTGGTCAAATTCGATAACACTATCGAGGAAGACCATATCGCCCTCATGTGGAAGCAGTTCTGCAACGTTAACCTCAATCACGTTCGCGCCACCACTATTGAAATATTATTTCCACCAAATGCAAATGAGTTACTTTGGCAGGCGTTTATTCTTCGTCCCAGCATTTCACCTTTTACTACAAAATCAAGTCCCGGCAACTTATCATCCCACTCATCGTCATTAATATTCGGCAGTAAAGCTCCCTGCTGATCACTTTGGGTCAATTGCATCCAGCATAACCCCAGTTCCAACGCCGATGCAGCGCCTAAAGCATGTCCGGTCATACCTTTGGTTGAACTCACCTTTACTCTGTTGCCAAATACCTGATAAACCGCTTTTGACTCCATAGAATCATTCAATCGCGTTGCCGTACCATGCAAATTCAAATAATCAATCTCATCAGTCCTCTTGCCGGATTCAGCCAAGGCTTTTTCCATCGCCATAATAACTGCGCCGCCCTCAGGGTCCGGTGCAGAAAAATGGTACGCATCACTGGTTGCCCCGATACCTTGTAATTCAACCGGACCTTCCTGTTTACTTAACACGAACAACGCCACTGCTTCGGACAGATTAATGCCGTCCCGATGCTTGCCGAACGGTTTGCATAAGCCATCGGAGAGTGATTCCAGCGCATCAAAGCCATTTACGGTAAACCGGCATAAACTATCCGCACCACCGACGATAACGGCATCACACAGCTGCAGGTTTATCATTCTTCTAGCGGAGACAAAGGCATTACCGCTGGATGAACAGGCAGTGGAAACCGAATAAGCCGGGCCTTTTAGGCCCAGTATGTAGGCAATAAAATCAGCGCCACCGGCTAACTGTTGTTGCTTGTAATGGAACCATTCCGGCTTAATATTGTTTTTAGCCACAGAAGCCAAAGCCAACTCGGTATTTCGCACCCCTGATGTACTGGTGCCGATAACAACACCGATCCGTTCAGCGCCAAAACGTTTGATCATGGAATCAACGGTATTCTGTATTCCAGCTAATGCAGCTAATAACAGGCGGTTATTTTTACAATCGTAAACACGGTACTTGTCATCAATTGTGGGCAAATCGGCGTTTACCTCACCGACATAAACCGCTTTTTGCGAACTATATACATTACTTAATTGTAATCCGGAACGATCTCCCGCCAACAGGTTTCTGAATATATCCTCACGGCTGTTTCCCGCTGCGGAAAGCATTTCCAGGTCATTTAAATAAAGCGTCATAGTTTACTCACGACACAATTCAGCCAACGTCCTTAATCTTGGACGTGAGTTTTTTACATAGGGATTGTTCTCATCCCAGACATAGCCGGCCAGAATCGAGCAAATCATTGCCTTAATATTAGGTTGCTGCTGCTGATAAAACACAACATCCTGCAACCCGCCCTGATACCAGGAGGTGACAAAGGTACGAAAGGTTTCAACCCCTTTTTGCAATGGTTCAACGAAATCCAGCTGCCAATCAACCGGATGCTGATTAAATTGCCTATCCAGGACATCTGCCGCCAGGCTGGCTGATTTCATGGCGATAGTCACACCTGATGAAAAAACCGGATCCAGAAATTCACCCGCATTGCCCAGTAAGGCATAACCATTTCCGTACAATGAAGTGACATCGGCACTATATCCGGTAATACTGTTAACCTCACTATCATACAAAGCATTTTTTAATAATTTGTTCAGACTGGGTTCCTGCCGGACCATATCTAAAAATACTTGCCGGTTATCTTGACTTGTTGAATTTAAAAACGCCGGTTTGGCGACCACCCCCAAACTGCAACGGCCGTTACTAAAGGGAATTAACCAATACCAAATTTCTTTATGTTCGGGATGGACAATTATTCTGATTTTATTCCGGTCATATTGTCTGTCATCAATACGATCTTCAAGATGGGTAAACAATGATTGCCGAACCGGGAAATCTGAAGCTTTGTCCAATTTTAACAACCGGGGCAAAACCCGACCAAAACCGCTGGCATCGAGCACAAAGTCTGCTTCCAGTTGATACTGGGTAGCATCGTTTTGTTTTATAGTGAGTATAGGTTTGTCATTGTTGAAATCAGCATCAACCACTTCATGTTGCCAACGTATTTCAACCCCCATACGTTCAGCTTCATTTGCCAATAAAGCATCAAACTCAGCCCGCTGGACTTGAAAAGTATAATTATAGCCCTGCGTGAACTTATCGGAAAAACAGAATTCGGAATATTTCTGATCATGAATAAAGGCCGCGCCGCTTTTTAACTGAAAACCCGCTTTTGATACAGCGTCCAGCATTCCCGCCTGCTCGATAAATTCCATACATTGGGGTAATAAACTTTCGCCTATACTGAAACGGGGAAAAACATCCCGCTCCAAAATAGTTACCCGATGACCTTTATTCTTCAACAAAGCTGCAGCAATGCAACCGGCTGGACCAGCCCCAATAATAATGACATGCTTAACCATGGTCATTATCAATTTTCCAATCTTCCAAGCTAATTTCCTTAAAAACTAACACAACTACCTATATTCTAACGCCGGCAATCAAAATTTATGCGTTATATCTTTTAAAACAAACTAAAAATATGACTCGTTATAATTTCTTTAACGGCCAATTATACCGCACACAGCCAATTAAACAGCAACAATGAGAAATTGTTCTACAGGATATTCATTGAAGCGGGCTTCGGCTTGGGTACTCCTTGATCTGCTCTTGAGCACAACTTTGGGTCAGTGACATCCTACTGTCTTAATGCCGTTTATTGTCTATATTCTCGGTTCTGGCGTCCACTTGTGTAACAGGACCACTCTGTTTGGGTGCGAAAACTTTCTCCCGCTTTGAAGCATTACGCACAAATTGTATTAATTCCACCATAAAAATTGTAGGTAATTTTGTTTGTTTCCTTTAAATAGCAATGCCTTACTCATTATTCAAGTGATTGGTATATATATTGCAAATTGAAACATCGAGTTTCCTGCGGGCGGGCAGCTGTGGGTACTTGATATTGTTTAAATAAAAAAGAGGTGTTGATATGTTTGAAGTTGCTCTATTGCTTTCGGTTATGCTTGTTATCGCAACATTTGCATTTGCACCGACGCTGTATAGTCGGTTGTTTGCTTCCGAATCCATCCGGTCAGCCGATGTTTATACGGGTTCTGATCTTAGAATAAGCGAAGACTCGGTTGCCAAGTATAGTTTCTTGGCAAGTATTCAGACTGAAGTCGAAGAGGCTTTGTTTCCCCCTCCTACCGATTCCGCCTTACGTCGCCATTACGATGCATTGATCCAGGCCGAAGTGGAAGAACGATTGGCAGCAATGCCGGACGCTTAATAGGTTTCAAACACACCGGTCTATACATCATCCTATTTTGAAATCAATTGTAAGGTTTCCGGTAACGACACCGTTTTTTTGTCGGAATTAACAAAGCGCCGGTAAGTTCCGGTTTCCTTACCCGATTCAAATAACATCATTGCAATGTAAAATGTAAGGCCGATACTAATTGTGAGGATCATTGCTATGATACCTATAAAAAGTGATCCACGGACACAAGTCTATGTTGAATCCTCGTTACACCTAACTGATTTAATAATTCTGCGTTAGCAACTTGATAGGCGCGTCAATGGGGTTATTTAGAGTTTCTTTGCTAGTCTGAAACTGGTGCTACCAAAAACACTAGGCTAGTCATACCTGAGATATTTGAATCTAAACCACTTTGAACGGATACGAATTAACTGGCGTACCCAAAACTCTTGAACTCGTCGCAGTTAAATATGGTTTTTTAAACATTTCCTCTCTTCATTCTTGTCTCTCAGCTGTTTTCGGCGTAGTCTGAATATTAAGACTACCCCTGAGCAAGCGAGGTATTCATGATGACGAATCACCTTTTAGGCCTTTATCCCCGATGCAATAAAAAAGTCCCGTTAGCTGGCCTTTATTTGGCCCAACGATTACAGACACTGGGCGATGCCGAGCACCCTTTCGTCTACGCCAACTTCTTATCCAGCCTTGACGGTCGCATTGCTCTCGAAGACACCGCACAACAATCGTCCCCTTTTATTCCCAAACACATTACGACAAAATCGGACTTCGCCCTGTTCATGGAATTGCATGCCCAAGCCGATTGTCTGATCACGCATGGCGGGTATTTGCGAGCTCTGGGTGAAAAAAGGCTCGGCAATATTCTACAGATCAAAAATCAGGAGTTGGTCGAATGGCGCCGCCACAACGATCTTCAACCACAACCGGCCGTTATTATCGCCAGCGCCAGCCTGGATTTTCCGATGCATTGCAGTCTTCGGGCGCATAAACAGACGGTTCTCATCGCCACAGGCCAAAACGCAAACAGTGACCGAATTCAATATTGGAGAAAAGGCGGATACCCTGTCTTGATATGCGGTGAAGACCGGATGGTGCAAGGAGAAGCATTAATTCGACTATTAAAAGAACGGGGCTATCGTAGCATTTACCTGATCGCCGGCCCCAGAATGTTGGATACAATGATCAGGGATCGTCAGTTAAGCCGCTTATATCTGACGATTACCCATCAACTGATCGGCGGCCTGGATTTCCGCACCTTATTGACGGGTCCGCCATTACTTGGCGAAGGTGATATGACGCTCAAATCGCTTTACTATCAAGCGAACTGTCCAACCGGTTCCGGTCAGTTTTTTATGCAATTCGACCTGGCGACTGGAAACAAAGATTAATCCTTAAACAATCAAGCTTGCGAAACCAGCCTACCCGCTCCATCAAATCGCACAGTGAGCCTCTTCAAAAAATCCCCGGCATCAACCGATAGCGCACACGTCGCGCATAGTCGCGATAGCCCGGCAATTCGCCCTGTAGAGTCCGGTCTTCCAGCACCGTTCTAATCACCGCAATGATAAGCGCCACCGCCGCCGGAATAAGAGTCCACATTGAGTTTAAGGCCAGCACCATACCCGGAAGTGCCAACAAATTTCCAGCATAGCCCGGATGCCGCACAATCCGATAGGGGCCACTGTCACACACCACATGCCCTCTATCCACCTGAATACGCACCACGCTGGAGAAAAAACGGTTCTCTATCAATGCCCACGTAGCGAAAGTGTATCCGAGCGAAATCAAGAGGAAGCCGAACACGATGAGCCACAACGGAAATGCAGGTGACCAGCCAAAGCGATGATCCAGCCCGGCCACAATGACCAGCGGAAAACTCACACTTAGCGCCATCAACGGCGCAAGGACTTTGTCCCAAGCTTTCGCACTTTGGGCCTTCTCCATATTTTGTCGTTCGGCCAACAACCCCGGATGCCGCCGTTCCGCCAAAATGCGCCCGCCTAGGCCGACGGCAACAATCAGCAGAGAATAGCCCCACGCCTGCCACCAAACTAAATCCCCTCCGCATATCAATAAAATAAGCGGGATAAGGAGATACACCACAACTACTCCGATCCACTGGCGAGGGGATGCAGCTTGTACTACCTTTGGACCATCTGTATTCGATGACATGCCATTCCCTAAAATATAACGGATTTGAGTGTCTGCCTAACGCCGCCGTAACCGGCGCGTTACAATAGCGTCCGGCGCCAATGGTACGAAGTCAATGGACGTGTTAAGCATATGCGACCTGCCCCCCTTGAAGCTGGTCATGTAGCTCGCGGACGATTTCCTGCATCGTTTTAAATATTTGTTCAATAGGTGTATTTGGACTAAAAACATCTGTAAGGCTGTAGGTTCGTTCAGTAGCAGCACTTAGCGCTCTGCTTAGCGGTTCTTTGCTATCGCTGCATATTGCTATGGCTGTTACATCATCTAGGAAACCAGCAAGCCTCTCGTAAATAGACTTAAATTTTTTTTCGTATGAGTTTATCTTCGATTTTGTTAGAAAGTTGTACCAGCTTAACTCGCCATTCAATTCATTAAGAGACCTACTTACATCAATACCTGAAGAGAAAAACTCCTGGTTTATTTCTTGAAGCTCATCATTGAAGTCTCTTGTCATTTCGAGTGCCGCTTTTTTTAGATCCAGAATTATGCTTGCCATCCTATCCGAGCCATCAGTCTCCTGATATCTCTTTACAATTTCTGCAAGCTTTGAAGTAAGGTCTAAAGCAGCACTACCCGTTGTTAATAATGTGCCTAATTCCATCTTCGATCTCCTCGTTATGCTTAACGGTTGAACTCACTGGAGGAGACGCGACAAGCGCCGGAATCCAGTGTAGCGATTTGTTATACGCATTTTATGCAAGCTGCGTATCCTCGCGATAATGGCGGGATAACCGCTTTATATTGTGAAACTTTTGCTTGTAGTCTGCGACATCCCATAACCAAGCCTCTTGAATGACATAATACTTGTCATATAGCACCCAAATGAGTTTGTCCCACGCATAGTTAGTTGCTTTGGGCACCATTGTTACTTTGCTTCCCGGTTTGCCGCTGGGGCGATTGCCTTTAACCTGATAACGAATATTTTTGTATATGAAATCAGACCCGCGATTAACTGCTGTAATTTTTTGCATATATGCTGAATATTCATTTTCAAGCATACCCACTAACATGGCGGCATCATACTCAGAAATTGGCGTAGTAATTTGTGGGGCAACCCCGTATCGATCTTGCCACTCAAGAGCAACTGCTACCAATTTTGTACGAAGCTCGTTGTTCATTCTTTAAGCGTATAACGTTTCAACTGTGAGGCCAGTAGTCGCATAGGGGGGCACGAGCAACGGCGGTTACGAGCCCTTTCGAGCACCTTGTTAGTGCTTTTCATTCCAAGGTTGGACACAAAAGCACCTCTCCACTTTCGTTAACAAATGAAGCAGAATAGTATGGGTCATGCCCACACTCCCTTGTATGGTTCCTTTTGTCATAACGAATCTCAAGCAATAGGCTATGGCCATTGCAGTGTGTTGGGCTGAACCGTTTTGGATAGACGGCCTAGGTTAGCCCGGTTTCTTTATTAAGAGGATTGTATTGTTTTCGAGTGGGATTGTCTAAGTTTTATCAACTTCTTTTGGACGTTAGTTAGCTTTATGGTGATCTATTGTGAATGATGAGCGCCCTTTTTTGTCCTGCGCTATTACTTGTTTGCTGTTATTTATGTGCCTTTCTCCCGTTAGTCTGAGGTTCCCTATTTTAACGAACCCCCTCGATTTATGTAAAACGTGTTTCAGATTGGCCATATTCCACTTTTCATCAACATGTCAAACAGGGGGTATATCCACTGAATTGGTGTGGCGATATCAAATGTTCAGTTGGTGGTGATGAATAACATGCGTCCGATTACTCGAAGCTAATCGGACCTACCGTGCTGCAACAGCAGAAATAAAGTAAATATCCATTTCATCTATTTTAGGGCACAACGAGGTTGTAGAAAAACCCAAAAATTCAATCATAATCTTCAACCTGGTTTCTTTATTTTTCAGATAGACTAACTATGCCCAAATTTCTAATTAACATCAAGATTAAGTTGATTTTGGTTGTCAGCGTTCGTCATTGAAGCTGGTTTTACTTTTTCTTAATATTTATCCTATTTATACGGCTATTTCACCATAGCAGAAAATTTAAATTTAACCTGACCCCAATTATTTTTCACCATAGGGTGAATTCAAGTTCAAAGCGCAACGGTCTTAGTTTTAAAAAGAACCTCGTAAGGTGTTCTGAAATTTAAACATTTT
>JBNLBS010000017.1:0-90993 GCA_050303415.1 Methylococcaceae bacterium
GAGTGTGATACAGTTTAGAGGTGAAGATAAAGTCAGGAATCGACAAGGCTACCGCGAAGCGGTTTAGTTCAACTATTAGTCCTAGGCAAATTCGCCCCAATAATCCCATATTAACCGGTTTTTTTGGCAGTTTTGCCCGTATATTTTTTTATTAGGGCGAATTTACCTGATAAGTTGATATTAGCCGGAAAACCTGTCAAATTTCCCTTTATTTTTTACTGAGTCTAGTTACTAGTAACTTTTAAGTCAATGGAAACGTTTATGATCAAAATCCGGCTGGTAGTCTGAAAAGCAGGCATTCTTTTTTTTAACAACCAGCCTCTACACCGGTCTAGCTTTTACGTTTTTCTTTCTCACCCGAAAACACTTCATAGCCGGCTATAACATCCAAGAGTTCTTCAGTGATTTGTTGTTGGCGTTGTTGGCGGTGTTCGCCGGTTAGGGTTTCCAGTTGTTCCTTGATGTTTTTTTCGGCAATTTGCATGGAAGTCAGGCGGCTGGCGTGTTCGCAGGCCAGCGATTCGGCGCAGGCGTTGTACAGGCTGATAAATAAATGCTGGCTGATCAGGCTGCCGAGTAATTGGCTGCTGTTTTCCTGGTAGCAGGGCAATGAACGGGATGGCCATTTGGAGTGGTTGAACTGGCCTAAATCGACCGGCAGCAGTGTTTCCATGCGTGGCTGGTAATTGTTTTTAGCCTGGCGGGTTTGGTAGCATAAGCGAATGCTGGTAAGACCGGATTGCTGCCAGTTAACTATAGTTTGCAGGATTTGCTGAACAGTACTGGTTATGCCTTCAACGGAACCCGGCACAAAAAAATCCTGTTCAATCGCTATTCCGGCTTCGGTCAACAGGCTGTCGACTCTGGCCCCTATAACCAATATACGCGGGGTAAGGTGGTGGTTTTGTTTCAAGTGCTCGAGCGCAAACTGGACAATACTTTCGTTATAGCGTCCGCACAGGCCATGATCGGAGCCAAAAATAATCAGCCCGCTTTCCGTTTGTGAGCCGAATGCTGTCGGTGGTTGCGGGTTGTTGCGTAATACGGCCTGAAAGCCCATGGTGACCGTGCGTTGGTATTCGGTGAGTGATTCCAGGGCGCGTTCATACTGGCGAATACTGACTGCGGCCAGAACTTTCATGGTGCGAACGATGGATTGCAGGTCGGTGGCTGTATCCATATCGCGCTGCAAGGTTTCCAGCGTTTTCATGATGGGGTTTCCAGGTATTGCTGCAGGCTGGTTAAGACTTGTTGTTTTTGTGCTGCCGATAAGGGCTGGCCGGAAGCGATGAGGGGCTGTAATTCAGAATGTTTGCCGGCAACCTGGCACAGTTTCTCTGCCGTACTGTTAATGTTTTCAAGCAGGATATTATCGAGTAGACCGGCATTTAACGCCATCAGCTGAATAATTTGATCAAAAGCGGTAAAAGCCCGGCTTTCCGGCTGCTTGAATATTTCCCGTACCCGTTTGCCATGTTCAATTTGCTGCCGGGTATTATCATCCAGCCGGGTGCCGAACCGGGCAAAGGTTTCCAGCTCTTCAAACTGGGCATAACTTAGGCGCAATGGTCCGACTATATCGCGGTAGGCGGCCAGCTGAGCTTTACCGCCCACCCTGGACACCGATTTTCCGGCATCGACCGCCGGCAGGTTGCCTTTTTGGAATAGGATAGGCGACAGATAAACCTGGCCATCGGTGATCGAGATCAGGTTGGTCGGGATATAGTCGGACAGGTTTTGCGCCTGCGTTTCTATCATCGGCAGGGCGGTTAAACTGCCGCCGAATTCGGGTTTTAACCGGCAGGCGCGTTCCAGCAGCCTGGAGTGCAGATAGAAAATGTCTCCGGGATAGGCCTCGCGTCCCGGCGGTCGTCGCAGCAGTAGTGATAATTCCCGATAGGCATGGGCGTGGCGAGTCAGGTCGTCATAGATGATCAGCACATCCTGGCCTTGACTCATAAACCACTCGGCAATACTGGTGGCGGCATAGGGCGCAATAAATTGCAGACCGGGGGCATGGTCGCCGGATGCCACCACGGCAACGGTATAGTCCAAGGCATGATGTTGTTTCAATTGCGCTATGACTTTGGCAACCGCGGAATTACGTTGGCCAATGGCACAATAGATACAGACCATGTCTTTATCCTGCTGATTCAGGATGGTGTCAATGGCAATGGCGGTTTTGCCGGTTTGTCGGTCGCCCAGAATCAGCTGGCGTTGACCGCGACCGATTGGAATCAGGGCATCAATAATTTTGATACCGGTTTGCAAGGGTTGACTGACCGGTGCCCGGTCAATAATATCCGGCGCACGGCGCTCTATAGGCCAGCGCAGGTCGGTCATAATCGGCGGCTTGTCATCCAGTGCTTGCCCCAGGGCATTGATGGTACGACCTTTTAAAGCGTTTCCCACCGGAATATCAATCACACGACCGGTACGCTCTACCTGACTGCCGGCACTTAGGTTCTGGTCATCGCCTAGTAAAATGACGCCGATATCATTATCATCCAGGCTAAAGGCAATGCCCTGGGTGTTGTTTTCAAAGCGTAATAACTCCATGGCCTGAGTATGAGGCAGGCCTGAGACTCTGGCGATGCCTGAGCCGATTTGCAGCACTTGCCCGCTCTCACGTACCTGCAATTTAAAGCCGGATTGCAGGTGCTGAGCGATATTTTCAGCGCTATTGAGAATGCTTTGTTCCAGGGAATGGCTCATGATGACGAGGAGAGTCTTAAGGCGGTTGTTAAATCCTTTAGATAACGGTCTATATGCCAGTCCCAGCTACGACCAGCCGCTTCCAGTTTTATACCGCAGAGCAGGTCTTGTTGTTTAAAGTGTACTATTGTTTCAGGTGCAAGGGCTTTGACCTGATCCGTAATGCGTTTTTTCATATCCTCATCGATGGCAAACCGGGTGTATATTTCTGCACCTGACGGATTACTTAGCGCCGTTTTAAGCGTTTCGAGTTCGGACGTTGGCAGGGATTTTAATTGTTGCAGGAAGCGTTCTATCATTTGCCGCTCCAGGGTCTGTCCGGATAGGTCCGCCAGTATTTTTCCGCTGGTTTGCAGCACCTGCTCGGTTACCACCTGCCTGACCAGCTTTTGCTGGGCTTGCTGTTCTGCCAACATATTTTTGTCGAATTGCTGTTTTTTTAAATCCATTTCTTCAGCCAGTCGTTTTAACTGTTCGGCTTTTTCCTCGCCGGCCTGTTGTTGAGTTTGTTGCAGAATACTGCTTTGTCGCTGATGAAGCGTGTCCAGTTGCTTTTGATACTCGTTTTTTAACTGCTCGGCTTCCTGCATAGTCTGTTCAGCCTGTTGCAACCGGTCGGCGACTGCCTGGTCGCGTTGCTGAATGGTATTTAACACCGGTTGGTACAACATTTTTTTTAATAGCCAGATTAAAATTAAAAAATTGATTATCTGTGCCAGTGTTGTAAACCAGTCAATGTGCATGCTTAGCCTCCTGCTTTGCTTACCATATATTCCCAGAAAGGATTGGCGAAAATCAGAATCATGGAAATGACAAAACAGTATATTGCGGTGGATTCCACCATTGCCAGGCCGACAAATAAGGTGCGGGTAATGGTGTTGGTTTCATCCGGTTGCTGGGCAATGGCTGCCAGCGCCTGGGCAACGGCTCTGCCTTCACCCAACGCTGGGGCGATGGAGCCAATGGCAATAGTAATGCCGGCGGTAAAAATGGAAACCATGCCAATAAGGCCTAGGTCAGTCATGTTTGTCTCCTGAAGATATTGCAGATGAAATATATACCATGGCCAGTACTGAAAAAATATAGGCCTGTATGCTACCGGTCAGTAAGCCCAGTAATTGCATAACAATAGGAAAAAAGAACGGTACAAAGCTGAGCAAGATGGCAGCAATAACGGCACCGCTCATAATGTTGCCGTATAGTCGAACCGCCAGTGCCAGTGTGCGGGAAAATTCACCGATTATATTAAAAGGTAGCATCAGTAAGCTGGGTCGGCAGTATTGTTTTAAATACTTCAGCATACCCTGCTGGCGGATGCCGAACAGCGGGACGGCAAAAAACACACAGATCGCCAGCGCTGTGGTGGTTGACAGCGAACTGGTGGGGGGAATAAAGCCGGGAACTATGGCTAATAAATTGCTCAACAAAATAAACAGAAACAGGGTGCCAATCAGCGGCAGATACTTTTCCGGACGCTGCAGGCTGATATCATGAATCTGTTGATTGATCAGGGTGATAATGGTTTCCACCATCGTTTGTTTATAGCTGCGTGGTGCTTGTACGGACAGTCTTCTGCTGATCAGGTAACTGCCTAATGCCAGCAGAATCATAACGCCCCAGGTAAAGGCCAGGGTAGCATTGATTTTAAACCAGGCATATTGCCAAAAAATAATATTATCAGGATTAATCAGCATGATGGCGAGCCGGAAACGGATGGTTTGACGTAGCGGGTTAACAGCAGTCGGGCGAGGATAAAGCCGATTAACATAAACAGGGCGTTGTGCCAGTCCTGCTGAATCATCGGGTAAAATCCGGCCGCTACAAAAAATGAGCGCAGCATAAAACTGCCCAGCATTAAAAGGGCCGGGTGTCGGCTGTCGGGTAGGTGACGGATGGTTAACCACAGCCCGCCGAAATACAGGCCGCCAAGAATAAAGCCGGCGACAGCAGCCAGAAAGATCAGGTTTAAATCAGTCATGATTGCGCTCCTTGTTAATCCAGTGCCAGGCGTTAAAACAACCAATGCAGATGCCAACAAATAAAAACGTCAGCGTCCATGAAATATGGCTGGGCCATTCATTATCCAGCCACAGGCCAAAAGCGATACCGGCAACCGTGGGTATTGCGACAGACCAGCCGACCAGGCCGAACATACCCAGGCCAAACCAAAGGCTGCGGCGTTTATCATGTAAGGCGGACAGTTTGCGTTGCGCCTGGTGATCAACTGTTTCAATAAGCCGTTCATGCGGAGGCTTGTCTGCTTTGGTCATTTTATCGCTCTCGTAATTGAGTAAAGCGTCTGACTACACCGGCTTCCAACCTCGCCAGAGCACTTTTGGCGACCCGTTCGTTATCGTTTAACTTAATAAACTGTTGCTCAACAGTTTGGGTCAGGGTCTCAAGGTTATCCCCTTGTACAACATGTTGACAGGCGACCAGCACCTCATCGGCGCATTTAACCAGCGTGCCGGAATCCACTGCCAGATAGCAAACCTTATCATTCATATCAGTATAGCTAAAAATGCCCGGTACCAGCTCGGCAATAAAATCCACATGTCTGGGCAACAGACAAAACGAGCCGTTACTGTGACGGGCAATAATTTTTTTTGCCTGCGACTCCAGAAAGATATGACTGGGAAGCATGATTTTAAGTGTCATCGTCATGCTGCGGCCTCATCAACTGCGCCAATCATATACAGGCTATGCTCCGGCGAGTTTTTAAACTCATCATTTAAAATTCGCTCGCAGCCGACCAGGGTGTCATTCAGGCTGACCAGTTTTCCGGGCTGGCCGGTAAAGTGCTCGGTGGTGACAAAGGGCTGGGTTAAAAAACGCTCCAGACGGCGGGCACGGTTGACGGTGGCGCGGTCATTTTCGCTGAGT
The DNA here is from genome assembly GCA_050303415.1 of Methylococcaceae bacterium. Lineage (GTDB taxonomy): Bacteria > Pseudomonadota > Gammaproteobacteria > Methylococcales > Methylomonadaceae > JBNLBS01. Next base: position 5,599 of record JBNLBS010000017.1, read on the forward strand.
TCTTCCAGTCCCAGCATGGCGATAATATCCTGCAATTCATCGTACTCCGCCAATACCCGGCGTACTTCTGTGGCAAGCTGATAATGATGCTCACCGACAATGGCGGCATTGAGCATTTTTGAACGCGAGGCCAAGGGATCAACCGCCGGATAAAAGCCCTGGCTGGCGCGTTTCCTGGATAATACGATGGAGGCCGATAAGTGACCGAATACATGACTGGCCGCCGGGTCGGTAAAGTCATCGGCAGGGACATAAACTGCCTGAATGGAAGTCATGCTGCCTTGCGGCGTGTTGCAGATACGTTCTTCCAAGGCCGACAGTTCGGTTGCCAGCGTGGGTTGGTAGCCGACCCGCGATGGAATCTGCCCCATGAGTCCGGATACCTCGGAACCGGCCTGGATAAAGCGAAAGATATTGTCGATTAATAATAAAACGTCACGTTCTTTCTCATCGCGAAAATATTCAGCCATTGTCAGCGCAGTATGGCCGACCCTAAAGCGTACCCCGGGCGGCTCGTTCATTTGCCCGAAGACCAGGACCGAATCTTTCAGCACGCCGGCTTCGCCCATGGTGCGGTATAGTTCCTCGGCCTCCCGGCAGCGTTCACCGATGCCGCAAAAAACGCTGATGCCCTGGTAATGACCGACCATATTATTAATCAATTCGGTAATAACCACGGTCTTGCCGACACCGGCGCCACCAAACAGCCCGGCCTTGCCGCCGCGTTCCAGAGGCGCCAGCAGGTCGATTATTTTAATGCCGGTTTCGAACATCTCTGATTGACTGCCGCGTCCGGAGAGCGGAACCGGCGGCTGGAATATCGAACGGGTGTCGGTGCCGGCAAGCTTGTCTGCCGTATCTATGGTTTGGCCAAATACATTAAACATGCGTCCGAGAATGGCGTCACCCACCGGCACTTTCAGGTAGTCGCCGGCATCAAAGACTTCGGCCCCGCGTTCAAGACCTTGCGTATTATGAAATGAGATACAACGTACGGTTTGCTCGCTAAGGTGGCGATTGACTTCCAGTGTCACGGCATTATTCAAGCCGGTATGCAGAATGTGATTGATAGCCGGAAGCCGTTCGGGAAAGCTAACGTCGACAATACTGCCTTTAATGGCCTTGATAACGCCAATATTGGTCGTTGGGTTGTCGATGCGTGGAGCGTCTTTCATCAGCTGTGTTTTTTATGAAATTTAGTTAATCCTAACACAAAGTTTGATTAACGAAGTGTCGTAGAAATGTTTACTTATTGCGCCGTGGATTTCAGTTTTAACAATAATCCTTCGGTTGCCCTGCCATCTGTCGGTAAATTATGGACGGCTTGAAATTGTTTAATCGCGGTACGGGTCTTTCGGCCTATCATGCCGTCAGCGGTACCGGCTTTAAAGCCTTTTTTGTTAAGCAGTTTCTGCATTAACATTATTTCCTTTTTAGACTTTATGCAGGTATGGGCCTTTTTTTCTGTCAGTAGCCGGTCGGAAATGTTTGTATGAATCTGTTGGCTGATTTCCCGGTTGATTTGTCCAGATATATCGGGCGTAGATGAGGCATTTACGGTTTGAGCAACAAAAAATACAATGACGAGGCATAACAAGGTATTAACTTGCATAGCGGTTCCTGCCTTAATAGCGATTGAATAAATTCAGTCTAGTGAGTAATCACTATTTTTCAACTATTGCCGTTAACGCGCACAGCCGATTTACTATTCCCGGCATGAAGACTGGTTTTGTTTCGCTGTCGGGTGGATAAAAAGGTAAAAGCAGTATCGGTCAGTATCGCTTAAGCCAGAAAGTTATCATCTTTGGACGCTTCTTTCGCGCGTTGTTTTTTGCTATGTCGATAGGGCAGGGTAATAAAATACAGAGCCAGACACAAAAAAATCCAAAACTTCATGCGAAACATAAATTCCAGTTGCGCCAGCATGACCGGATGACTGAGTAAATACAGATTTAGTTGATCAAAAATCTCCATAAACGTACCCGTTCTGTTGAACAACTTTTGACCGGTAATAATAAATAAAGTTCGAGGGATAAACCGAAGCGTTATTTAAAAGGTATCTAAAGACAGTGCTACCGTGCTGCTTTATGATGTCGAATTTTCCATAAATTACATATCCCTAATCAATTATCCGAACTAGACTTTTGGTAAATTTAGTTTAGATTTTTATTTTCGGGGAAATTAAAGAATGCTTGAATCCAAATTTGTTCTTGAACAATGGCATATTATTGTTATCTTTTTCACCATCGTTGCCGGTATTTTTAAAGCTGAAGTTGTCAGTGCGGTTAATGCGTTTATTACGATTATCGAACAGCGAAAATATCGGGGGTGTAATGCCCAACTACTGAGCCCTGACGGTTCCTGGGAGCGGATAAAGATAGTGTCTTATCAACAGGAAATTCCGTTTGTCAGAAGTGGCGGCGTGTTAGTGCTGCATAAGGACGAGCAAGGGCAGGTGTCGCAGGAAAAGTTTTCCTTTGATAACTGGAAAGCTCAGCGAATACGTTTTTCTCAGGAGAGTTAATTCCAGTTATAAAGGGTTTAGTTGTAATTCTGATTCGTTTGATTAAATGCGATCGTTTATAACCGGTTGCGTCATTTATTGTATGGTATACACTCAGAACTGTCTGGCAATGGTGTTTAAAAACACTTGCTGCTGATTTCAACTGTAGTCTGGCGCTACTGATGGCGGCCGTAATGTATAGGAGGAGCTGTGTTGACTGACTCGCAAAAATGGATGTTGTTTACTTTTTTAGGGGTGACGGCAGCACTGCTGTATTTGCTTTCACCGGTATTGATGCCGTTTGTTATTGCGGCAATGCTGGCTTATTCGGGGGATCCTCTGGCCGATAAACTGGAGCAATGGCGATTGTCCAGAACGCAGGCGGTGCTGGTGGTTTTTTCTGTTATGACGTTGTTGCTGGTTGTTGTATTACTGTTTTTGATACCGGTGCTGGAGCAACAGGTCTCTAATTTTGTAAAAAATATCCCCGCTTATGTCGGCTGGTTGAATGAAAAGGTGATCCCATGGGCGCAGCAGCGTTTTAATCTGGATATAGAACCGCTTAAAGGTCAGGAAATTATCACTGTGGTGAAAAGTCATTGGCAAAAAGCCGGCAGTCTGGCAACCGTGATGATCGGTTCCGTTTCCCGATCCGGTGAGGTTATTTTTGTCTGGTTGATGAATTTATTACTGATTCCGGTCGTGACGTTTTATTTGCTGCGCGACTGGGATATTTTGGTGGCAAAAGTGCATGATTTATTGCCCAGACGAATTGCCCCGACGGCATCAAAACTGGCGCGTGAGACCAATACCGTCTTGGGTCTGTTTGTCAGAGGGCAGCTTTATGTCATGCTGGCATTGGGAATTATTTACAGTATTGGGTTGTGGTTGATTGACCTTAATCTGGCATTGTTTATCGGCATGATGGCCGGATTAATCAGTTTTGTGCCCTATCTGGGCTCGATAGTCGGAATTACTGTGGCGTGTATCACCGCATTGTTGCAGTATCACGATATTATGTATCTTTTGCCGGTGATTATTGTTTTTGCTGTGGGTCAGACCTTGGAAGGCATGGTGCTGACGCCGTTACTGGTTGGCGACAAAATCGGTTTGCATCCGGTTGCAGTGATCTTTGCAGTGATGGCAGGCGGTCAGTTATTTGGTTTTGTCGGGGTGTTGTTGGCCTTGCCGGTTGCTTCGGTGATTATGGTATTGCTGCGCCATGTGCATGATCTCTATAAAGACAGTGATTTTTATATAGAGCCGCATCAATAATGATATGAAAAGAATCATTTCTGTTTTGTTTGCGATGATAGGCTCGGGCGCGATGGCCGCGGATGTTGAGCGCGAAATGAGTATTGCCAACAGCCTGGCGAAAAATATTGAAGTGGGAAAGCCCGTGTGGCTGGAAACAGAGCGGCGAAAGTTTTTAGGTATTTACACAACAACGGAAGCAGAAATTAATAATGGTACGGTAATTATTCTGCATGATGCGGGTGGCAATCCAAACCAGGATCGGTTGATTCATGAGCTGAGAACGCAATTGCCATTGCATAACTGGGCAACTTTTTCTCTGCAAATGCCATTACTTGAAGCCAATGCAAATCAGGCGGATTATTATGATTTATTTCCAGATGCTTTGGCCCGTATTAATTCGGCCATAGATTATCTGGTTGAAGCTAAGGTTGAAAACATTGTTTTAGTGGGCGAAGGGATGGGCGCCTTAATAACCATTTATGTGTTAAATGATAACACTATGGATATTAAGGCGGCCGTTGTTATCGGTCTACCGGTGCCAAAAACGGAGCATAAATCGGTACAGGTTTTAAGCTTTCTTGAGAACCTTGAGTTACCGATGCTGGATCTTTATAGTTATTTCGATGCTTATCCGGTTGTGGCGACAGCAAGAAAGCGGCGTTTGTCAGCCAAGAAAAATAAAGCGTACCGACAGGATGAAATCAATAGTGAAGGGCGTTTGTATCCTTATCAGAATCGCTTCCTGGTAAAGCGCATTCATGGTTGGTTAAGCAAGGTGTTGCCTAAAAATATTGAAACCACAGTGGTTGGGGATGAGGCGGCTGAAGATTCTGCTGAGCCGGAAAAAAATTAGGCAGCACGCTTGGCTGCCTAATTATGGATGCAATTAGCAGTATTGAACTCTGTCCGAATCTGTTGCAGTAATTAATTCGCCAATACTGAAGACTTCCTCACCTTGTTGTTGCAGGGTACGAATGGCCTCCATTTCATTCTCGGCATCTACGCAGACGATCATGCCAATACCACAGTTAAAGGTTGTCAGCATATCGGCTTGAGAAATGTTGCCCTGCTCTTGTAACCAGGTAAAAACTTCCGGCATTTCCCAGCTGGATAGGTTGATTTTAGCGTTAATGCCCTCGGGTAATACTCTGGGCAGGTTTTCGGTAATACCACCGCCGGTAATATGTGCCAAGGCATGAACCGGCACTGTATCAATTAATTTTAATAACGGTTTAACGTAAATGCGGGTAGGGGTTAGCAGAGCTTCACCTAACGGCTGGCCGGCCAATTGATCGGTTAATGCGCTATTGCTGTGTTGCAGTACTTTTCTGATCAACGAATAGCCGTTGGAATGAGGACCCGAGGAGGCAATGCCGATCAACTTGTCTCCGGCTTTAACTTTGCTGCCGTCCAGTACTTTGGTTTTTTCCACAATACCGACACAAAAGCCGGCCAGGTCATACTCCCCATCGGCATACATACCCGGCATTTCTGCCGTTTCACCACCGACCAGCGCAGCACCAGCCTGTTCGCATCCTTGCCCGATCCCCTCAACCACAGCCGCAGCAGCATCCACTTCGAGTTTGCCGGTGGCAAAATAGTCCAGAAAAAATAGCGGTTCGGCACCTTGAACAATAATGTCATTAACGCACATGGCGACTAAATCAATACCCACTGTATTATGAATGCCGAGATCTATGGCAAGTTTTAATTTTGTACCTACACCGTCAGTGCCGGACACTAAAATCGGGTTATCATAACGGTCTAAAGGCAATTCAAACATTGAGCCAAAACCACCTAGACCCGCTAAAACACCTGGTGTCCGGGTTTTTGCTGCAATCGGTTTGATACGTTCAACCAGTTCATTACCGGCATCAATATCAACGCCAGCGCTTTTATAATTCAGGCTTTCTTGATTTTGTTTGCTCAATGTGATGTTCTCTTACTAAAGTTAATAGGTATATTACCGATATTGTACAAGACATAATAGGATTTGTGTGAAGGATATGAATATGGTTTTCAGGTGTTTGATAATTTGCAGCCTGATTTTTAGTCAGAATCTCTATGCTGTGGAAACAAAAGAGCTATTTGAAGCCGAAGTGGTGACAAAAAGCCAGTCCAGAGAAGACAGGAATGATGCAATAAAACAAGCGTTGAAACAGGTGCTGGGCAGGCTGTTGGCAGGAGAGAATGTTCTTGATACGCCATCAGTACAAACTATTTTGGATAATGCCGGGCATTACACCCTGCAATATCAGTATTCTTTAATTGAGAATGCCGGAGCAAAAGAAACTGATGCCAGAGTCATGCGGGTTTTATTTGATGAACAGGCTTTACTGGCATTGTTAAAAGACAGTAATTTAGGTGTCTGGACCGAAGTGCGACCGGAAACATTGCTTTGGCTGGTGGTTGAAGAACATGGCAAAAGACGTTTTTTTAAAGCGATAAATATGCCGGATGTGGATAACGCAGTCAGCAAGGCGTCCAAACGCAAAGCACTGCCGCTGTTGTTTCCATTGCTGGATCTAGAGGAACAGCAACTGATTTCGGTTAATGATGTACTGAGTGCCTACCCGGACCGAATGTTACAGGTTTCCAGTCGTTATGATGTCAGAGCAACCCTGGCCGGACGATTGGTTAAAAAAAACAACTGCTGGCAGGGTGAATGGGTGCTCTATTTTGATGATGGTATTAATCAATGGTCATCTTCCTGTACATCGCTTGATAATGCCGTTTTGTCTGGGTTACAGGGCACGTACGATAAGTTGTCAGTGTATTATGGCGTCAAACCGGATATTGCCGAACAGGGATTGTTAACGCTTAAAGTCTCCGGTATAGAAAGTATGGAGCAGATGAATCTGGTCACTCAATATCTGGAATCTTTAAAAATGATTACCTCGGTTAATTGGGATAGTATTAAAGAAGGGTTTAATATATATAAAATCAGCTACTCCGGTGACCGAAAAATATTGGAAAATCTTTTGCTCAATAGCGGGGTTTTGCAAACACAAGCCGAGGATAAAAGGCTTGCGGATGTCTGGGTTTTTCAGTTGAATAAAAAAGGTACTGTTGAGTTGAATTCCCCTGAAAAAGTAATTAAAGTAAAAACCAATTAAAATATTCAGGTATTTTAGTAATTGGGTTTGTTTTTAAGTTACAGTGCTTTATCCGGCTGTTTAAAAAAATAATAAAAATTGGCCTATTAATGATGGGGAGTCAATTATGAAAATGAGTAGAATTTTACAAGGCGCTTTAATATCCAGTGTCTTATTGATATCAAATAATGCACTGGCCTTTAGAGGTGGTGGGCCAATACAAGATCATTGTAGAGAACCGAAGTTTAAAGGTTTTTCACTAACAGAGTATAAAGCACCGGAAAAAGTAGAGGTGGCACCTGAGTCTGAGTTTTCTTTTACGCTTTCCGGCTGGACTGACCCGGAAAAGATTATGTTGACGGTTAAGGATAAGATACTGCCGCTTGAAATACTGGATAAAAAAAGCTTTTATCTAATTAAGTCCAAAATACCGGCAGAATATACCGGAAAATTTGTCCGGTTTAATGCTTTTGCTACCGCAAAAATGGGCTGTAGAAGCAAAGATGGTTGGCTGGTTAAAGTAGCCAGTGGCCCGGTGGCCGCAGCTGCACCGGTTGAAGCGGCTGTTGAAGGCAAAGCGCCTGAAAGTACCTTGCCGGCTGATAAATAATTCATAATGACAGCGTGGAGATGCGAGTAACGCGTCTCTACCCTGTTAATACAGAATTTTATCCGGCTGTTGAGCCCATATTTTAAAGGGTTCTGTCGCATTTGGCAGTTTGATTTGTTTAAATTTAATGTTGCGTTCAGAAGTGGGGGCGGCGCACTCATCGTAGATAAAGCTATCATCAAATCCGGCTGAACTGGCCTGGTATCGGTCACAGGCGTAAAAGACCTGCTGAACTCTGGCCCAATAGATTGCGCCTAAACACATCGGACAGGGTTCACAGCTGCTGTATAATGTGCAATCGCTAAGCTGAAAATCATTCATTTGCTGGCAGGCCTGACGGATGGCCTGAATTTCTGCATGAGCAGTAGGGTCCAGCAGGCTGGTGACTTGATTGGCACTACTGGCAATGATCTTATCATGATGCACAATAATTGCACCATAGGGCCCACCCTGGTTGGCTTTGGCATTTTCTATGGCCAAGTCAATGGCCATTTTCAGATAGCGGGTGTGCATTTAAAGGTTTAATGGGTTGTTTGGGTCAATGCCTTCCATAAAAGGCAGACGTCTGTCCTGGTTGGTAATCTGATAAATTTCACCCAGCCAGTTATTAAATACCGCTTTGGCGGTATCTCGCCAGGTGTTATCCAGATGTTCAATAATCAACGGTTCAGGAAATTCATCCAATGGTTGTTGCTTTGCTTTGGCATTTTTAACATGTTGTTGGTAATCATTAAGAATAACCTGCACCGTTTCATTAAAGTAATTTTCCGGGAACGGCGGGTAATCCTTACGCTCGTTGGCATAAAAACGTAAAACTTCGCGTTTGTATTCTTTCAACAGGCTAATATCATCATATTCCGGGTGTCCTTGAAAGAAAACAACTCGAAAACCATCGGGGCTTACTGCCAAGTGCACTCCGGCCTGCTCACTGGCAGCAAGGACTTTAAGGCCTTTTTTCTCAATATCATCACGAAAAATTTCATTATAGCGAGAGTGCGGGACATCAAAGCGGGTGTTGATTTCTGCCACCAGAGGATGGCGGCGGTCAGTGACCCGGTGTGAGAACACTCCCCAGCGTTTAGCCGGTTGTTTAACGCGCTCAATACCATAATTGTATTGAATCAGGGCATGAGTTGCCAAACATGAACACAATACGGATGTGACGTTTTCTGTGGCCCAGGCAAACACTTCGGTGAGCGGTTGCCAGAAATCCTCTTTAGGCAGTTTGTCATGAATAACATTGGCGCCGCTAATAATCAGCGCATCAAGACCATCCTGTTTAATTTTCTCAAAAGACTCATAATACTGGTCAATATGAGCTTGGGCTTTTTCTCCACGTTCCAGACCCGAGATGGTGAACGGGTGGACATGAAACTGGTTGATCTGATTGCAGGCACCGACCAGCCTGAAAAATTGCCTTTCAGTCGCCTCCAGGGCGGCGTCGGGCATCATATTCAGCAGACCGATATGCATTTCCCGAATATCCTGATGACTGGCTCTATCCGGATTAAGGATTATTTCCCCTTCTTCTTTTAGTCGTTGAAAGGTGGGTAAATCTGTATGGGCAACTAAAGGCATTTTTTTAACCTGAATTATGACTGGTGCTGCGCAATCGCATCGGCAACAAGTCCAATAAAATCATTTTCATCCCTTACCTGGGCAACATCATCGGCATCAATGGTGTAACCGTATTGCTGTGCGATTCGTTCATAGCGTGGTAAGCGGGAATTAAATAATTCAGGAAAAACCCAGGTAACAAATTCATCGGGTGGTATGCAGTCAGTATTGGCATAATTGTTTTGCTGCATAAATTCGGCCAGTTTTTCATCCAGAAACTGTTCCCGATAATACAATGGTTTTGGGTCACTTTTAGCTCGATTTATAATTGTTTGTTCCAGTTCTTTTGGAATCTTTATATAGATGATTAAGGTGTGCTCTGCCAGTAGTTCCATAACGCTGGGGTCGTCTAACTCACATACGCTGCCTCCGGCATCATTTATAAAATGTTTGTAGCCATAAATATCCTCCGCTTTATGAATAAATTTCGGAACATCCTTCATGGCTTGAATTTCGGCTTCATAGTGCAAGGCCTGGCGGCGTTTGAACTCTTCCAAAGACAGGCCGCCCATTGCTGGATTGCCGATTTTGCCCATAAAAGTGGAAATTGGGGCCAGGTTATCAACAGAAATATTATTACGAATATAGATGGAATCAGACAGCAATAGATTACGCAGAAAAGGAACTTCCATAGCCTGGCGTTTAATATTATCCATAATGGCTTCATCCAGGTACTGGGTACCTATGCGGTAGTCACCTGAGTAATGATACCATTTGTCTTTGGGTAATTTGTTTGCTAATGTGGTTTTGCCGGCGCCGGACATTGCCAGCAGGGTAATGCTTTTTGATTCCCAGTCCAGGAACTGCTGTGGACTCATTTTCATGCGTTATGATCCTATTGATCGAAATAATCTGTAATGTTTAAGTTTTCAGGGTCGTGTTTATCCGGGTCCGAATAGCCCAGGTCATCTGATTCCAATTCAAACGGAGCACTCCAATCTTCCGGTGCCTCGATATAATCGAAGGTTGAGTTATACCAGCATTCGTTATCATATTCGCCAATGTCACCGTTAATATATTGAACCTCAATGGTTTCATTGGTTTCATCAATAGCAACAACCTTAAATAATAAATTATTTTCTACATCTTTATACCAACTGTCTATCGTTGGATCAGTTATTGTTGTCATGGCGGTGTCCTCGTTGAAGTTGGGTGTCTAAACTAAAATTTCATAAATCATATCCTGAATAAGCGGTGTTTTAAGGTAGATTTAGACTGATTTTACCGGTATTGGCAAGTAAAAAAAATTAAAATTATGTGATCTTTCATGCCTTCCGCTCTCTAGAAGTAATGTTGGCAGACATGAATTTTAAAGGAGGATTGTGGGAACTGACACAAAATCAGGTGATTAGAGATGAAGTCAGGAGGTCTGAAAGCTGACGGTTGGAGGGCTTTTTATCCGGTTGGCAGAAAACAAGATAAAATAGCCCGAGTCAGCCTTAAAAAAAATCAGTCGTTCGAATGAAAATACTTCTTATCACACCGCCGATGACCCAATTGAATACGCCATATCCGGCGACGAATTATTTAATGGGGTTTTTACTACAGCAAGGCTATGAGGCAAGCCAGCGTGATATGGCGTTGGAGCTGTTTTTAACATTATTAAGTCCTCAAGGGCTGGAAGCAATATACCAGGCTGTTGAGCAAAATTATGAGACCGTTGATGACGATGATCTGCCGGATTCAATTCATTATTTTTTTTCTCACTATCCGTTAATTCGGCAAGTGCTTGAGCCCTGTCTGAATTTTTTGCAAGGCAAGGACCCTAGTCTGGCGTGGCGTATAGTGACGCGTGATTTTTTGCCAGAAGGCCCTCAGTTTGAAGTGCTCTATCAAATGGAAACGCATCATGAAGATATGCTGGGGCAGGCTTTTGGTTTAATGGGGCTTCAGGATAAGGCCAAATATTTGGCGACCCTGTTTATCAATGACCTTGCAGCAGTGATTAAAGAGGGTGTGGAGCCATTGTATGAGGTGTCCCGTTATGGTGAGCGTCTGGCAGCATCCAATCCCAGTTTTGATGATTTATATAGCCATTTGAATGGCCCACAAAACCTAGTCCGTGAACAGATTCATCAATTGCTGAAGCGCTATTTAGATGAAGAGCAACCTGATGCATTGGGTTTAACGGTACCCTTTCCGGGTAATATGCTGGCGGCTTTACAAATTGCCGACAGTTGTAGGCAGTTAGCTCCAAACATAAAAATTATTATGGGAGGAGGGTATATTAATACTGAGCTAAGACGCTTATCTGAACCCAGGTTGTTCGACTATGTTGATTATATAACGCTGGATGATGGGGAGCGGCCGCTACTAACCCTGCTGGAGTATTTTCAGGGTGATAGAACGGTGGATGAGCTGTTGAGAACCTATCGCCTGGAAAACGGTGAAGTGACGTTTCAGAATTGTTCACAATTGCACGATATTCCACATAAAGATATCGGTGTGCCCAGCTATGCCGGTTTGACACTGGACCGGTATTTATCCTTATGTGAAATGCTCAATCCCATGCATCGTCTGTGGAGTGATGGACGATGGAATAAGCTGACAGTTGCGCATGGCTGTTACTGGTCAAAATGTAGTTTTTGCGATATCAGTCTGAATTATATAGGGCATTATGATGAGGCGGGTGCGGATATAATTATAGAACGCATCAAGGCTTTAATTGCAGAAACCGGTCAACGCGGTTTTCATTTTGTCGATGAGGCGGCACCGCCAAAAGTATTATTTGCCTTGGCGGAAAAGCTGATTGAACAGGAAATTATTATTAGCTGGTGGGCTAATATTCGTTTCGAAAAGACCTTTACCCGGGAAAGATGCCGGTTATTGGCAAATTCAGGTTGTATTGCCATGAGCGGAGGCCTGGAGGTGGCTTCAGATCGGTTGTTAAAACTGATGAAGAAAGGCGTGACGGTTGAGCAGGTGGCGAGGGTGACTAAGTTTTTCTCCGACGCCGGGATTTTAGTCCATGCTTATTTAATGTATGGCTTTCCTACGCAAACAGAGGCGGAAACGGTTGACGCACTGGAGCGGGTACGGCAGATGATGTTGAACGGTTGTTTTCAGTCGGCCTACTGGCACCGTTTTGCCGCCACAGTGCACAGTCCGGTTGGGCAGAATCCAGAGCAATATAATATTGAGTTGATACCCAATCAACCGGGGGCTTTTGCCGAGAATGATATTGATTATCTTGATCCGGTACAGGCTGATCATGAGATGTTGGGGCGGGGCTTAAAAAAGGCACTGTACAATTATATGCATAAGATGGGGTTTGATTATCCGGTCAGTTTCTGGTTTGAGAAAGAAGTGACTGAGCCCCATATATCGGCCGATTATATAGAACAAATATTACGCAATTGAGTGATTATCGCCGACAAATATATTTAGATATAATTTGTAGGTGTTTAGACCCATATGAATTTTGAAAGGGTTATGGTAAAAGCTTAAGGCAAAAAAAAGCGGCGTTAAGGCGCCGCTTATAAGTGTATCTTTAAGAAGTAAACTCTGATGACCTACGAGGAGGAGTGCATCTTTAAGAGTTGGGCGTATCTTAACGATTACCAAGCATTTTTGGAATGTGGCATATTGTCGCGGGACATTTTGTCGCAGCATTAAGTATTATTACTTGGCAGTAAATTACTTAACCGGGCAAATTCATTAAGGGAAATAAACTCAGGGCGTAATGACGGATCAATGTCTAAAGCTGAAATTTGTTCGGCAGTAATTATTTTTTTCAGGGCATTCTGCAAAGTCTTGCGGCGCTGGGAAAATGCCTGGGTGACAATTTTATTCAGATTGCTTAGGCTCTTCACTTCGACCGGCGCTAGGGCATAAGGTGTTAAGCGCACGATTGCAGACATTACCTTGGGGGGCGGGTTAAAGCTTTCCGGGGGAACATCAAATAAAAGTTCTGTCTCGCAATAGTATTGCATCATTATGCTGAGACGACCGTATTTTTTACTGCCCGGCTCGGCGCAAATACGCTCCACCACTTCTTTTTGCAACATAAAATGCATGTCCTGAATGCAGTCGGCATTATCCAGCAGGTGAAACATCAATGGGGTTGAAATATTATACGGCAGGTTGCCGATAACACGCAGTTTCTGATTCTTTTGCGCTAATGCGGCGAAATCAAAGCGCAAGGCATCGGCACTATGTATGTGTATATCGTGCCCGGAAAACTTTTTCTTTAACAAACTGACCAGATCCCGGTCAAGCTCAACGACATCCAGTTGAATGTTGTTTTGTAATAAAGGTTCGGTTAATGCACCCTGTCCCGGGCCGATTTCTACAAAATGTTCGCCTTCGGTTACATTCAGGTTTGCCAGGATATTATCAATTATGTTGTGATCCAGAAGAAAATTCTGGCCAAAGCGTTTACGCGGAATATGTTGAGACATGTTAATGAGTGTTGTTGGTTGCCATTTCTACGGCAGTCTTGATAGCAAATTCCAGGCTGCCGGTTTCTGCCTTACCTGTGCCGGCCAGTGCCAGCGCCGTACCGTGATCGACTGAAGTGCGAATAATAGGTAGTCCCAAGGTGATGTTGGCGGCTTGGCCAAAACCCTTGTATTTTAATACCGGTAGACCCTGGTCATGATACATCGCGAGTACAGCATCGGCGTGATCCAGATATTTTGGTGTGAATACGGTATCTGCAGGCAAGGGGCCTTTCAGGTTCAGGCCGGATGCTCTTAAACCATTTAGCGTGGGCTCGATAATCTCAATTTCTTCAAGGCCTAAGTGGCCGCCTTCTCCTGCATGCGGATTGAGCCCGCAGACCAAAAAATTAGGGTTGTCTAACTTAAAATATTTGCGCAGGTCATGGTCAAGTGCGCGAATAACGGATCTTAAACGATGATGGGTGATAGCTGAACTGACTTTCGCCAAAGGTAGGTGAGTGGTTACCAATGCGACACGTAAACCCTCTGTTGCAAGCATCATAACCGGATGGCCACCGGTGATATCAGCAATAAACTCAGTGTGACCGGTAAATGCAATGCCTGCATCGTTGATAACACCTTTATGTACCGGTGCGGTGACCATGGCATCAAAAACACCATCTAAACAGCCTTTGGTGGCTTTATTAATGGTTTTTAGAACATAGCTGCTGTTTTCTTTATTGAGCTGTCCGCAATGAACTTGGGTTTTTAAATCTACCGGTAGTACTTTAAGTCGACCTGGTGTTTGCGGCAGGGCTGTTTTAGCCGGGTCGAAAAGATCGATGGATAGGGGTAGGTCGAGCTTTCTGGCTCTTTGCGTTAATAATTCAGGGTCGGCAATGATGATGAGATCGCAGGCGTGATTGAGCTGTGCCAGTTGAATACATAGATCCGGGCCTATCCCGGCGGGTTCGCCCGGGGTGACGGCAATACGAGGTGCTGAATGGGTCACTGTTATTTCAAGGTAAGCAAAATGTTGATTCTACAGGATGGTTACGGCGCTATAAAGAAATTATAGTACGTTAGTCGCTATACAGGGGGTAACTGGCTCAGCTTGGATATTGGGCTATTAATAAGTTTAAGGAGGTGGCGGTTAAATTTGTTTTCAGTCAGGCAAAAAAACGCCCCATAATGGGGCGTTTTTAGTTGGCTTGGTTAAAGCCCGCTTAAGGTAAGCGGCTTACTAGCTTACTAGCTTACAAGCTGTAGTACATATCAAATTCTACTGGATGAGTGCTCATACGTAAGCGTTGAACTTCTTCCATTTTTAAATCGATATAACCATTAATGGCATCATCAGTAAATACACCGCCACGAGTTAAGAACTCACGGTCTTCATCCAATGCTCTTAAGGCTTCATCAAAAGAGACGGCCACTTGTGGGATTGCTTTTTCCTCTTCTGGCGGTAAGTCGTATAAATCCTTGTCCATCGCATCGCCAGGATGGATTTTATTTTGAATACCGTCAAGGCCGGCCATTAACATAGCAGAGAAAGCTAAGTATGGGTTGGCTGTTGAGTCGCCAAAACGTACTTCAATACGACGTCCTTTAGGGTTGTTAACAAAAGGAATACGGATTGATGCTGAACGGTTACGAGCGGAGTAAGCCAGCATAACAGGCGCTTCAAAACCAGGAACCAGACGTTTGTAACTGTTAGTTGAGGCATTGGCAAAAGCATTTAATGCTTTAGCATGTTTAATGATACCGCCAATGTAATACAAAGCGGTTTCTGATAAGCCGCCGTACAGGTCACCAGTAAACAGGTTTACGCCGTCTTTAGATAAAGATTGGTGAACGTGCATGCCGTTACCGTTGTCGCCAACTAAAGGCTTAGGCATAAAAGTAGCTGTTTTGCCGAAGGCATGGGCGATATTGGAAACTACATATTTCAGTTCCAGCACTTCATCCGCTTTTTTAACCAGGGTGTTGAATTTGGAACCGATTTCGCATTGACCGGCAGTTGCAACCTCGTGGTGATGAACTTCGGTGGTTTGACCCATTTCTTCCAATACTAAGCACATGGCAGAGCGCATGTCTTGTAAAGAATCAACAGGTGGTACTGGAAAATAACCGCCTTTAACACCTGGACGGTGACCGATGTTGCCGTCTTCATAAACTTTTTCAGAGTTCCATCCGGCTTCTTCGGAATCGACTTTGTAAGAGCAGCTACCCATTTCAGCGTTCCAGCGAACATCGTCAAAGATGAAGAATTCATTTTCAGGACCAAAGAATGCAGTATCAGCAATGCCTGTTGATTGCATGTAGGCTTCAGCGCGACGAGCAATAGAGCGCGGATCACGGCTATAACCTTGCATGTCTTTGGGTTCGATAATGTCACAACGCAGGATTAATGTGTTGTCATCAAAAAAAGGATCAATAACGGCTGTTGAAGGATCCGGCATTAAAATCATGTCTGATTCGTTGATACCTTTCCAACCTGCAACTGACGAACCGTCAAACATATTACCTTCTTCAAAGGTGTCTTCGTCAATGGTATGCGCCGGATAAGTAACATGTTGTTCTTTACCGCGAGTATCACAGAAACGAAAGTCAACAAATTTGACTTCATTTTCCTGGATCATTTTTAGTACATTTTCTACAGACATTTATTTGTCTCCTGAGCGTTGCGTTGATGTTATGTTGTCGAGCAGGGCTAAAATAACGATAACATGCTAGTTAAAAAAATTGCGCTAATCTGATTTTAGTTCTTTTTAAGAACACTGGCCTGTGTTCAGTTTTTCTTATTCTTATTTGATATAAAAAAAACTAAAATACCACAAATTAGATGCTTTTGGTTATCCGTTTCAAGTTAATATAAAAATTAAGCAAGTCGGGACGGTCTTGTTTTACCGTTAATCCGCAAGACTAGCACAAATCAGGCCATGATGCCTATATATTGTAAGTTATTGGTTTGTTAGTAATTTGTGATTGACTGTGGCCGGAAGAGATGGCATTAAAGCTGGATTTATGCACCAATAGTGTACAAATATTTATTAATTGCACATTATTGGTGCGATCCGCGTATGGAAATTTATTCTTTCGGGCGTATAAAAATTGTATGTTGCCAAGGAATTAATTATGATTGTCAAATAATAGCTGGGGCTACATTGCTATAGACTCAGTCATATTGAATACTTCTAAATTTTCTGGAAAAAAGATGAAATTAATTACAGCGATTATCAAACCTTTTAAAATGGATGATGTTAGAGAAGCCTTGTCTGATATAGGCGTGGCAGGGGTAACCGCAACTGAAGTTAAAGGCTTTGGGCGTCAGAAAGGGCATACTGAGTTGTATCGCGGAGCGGAATATGTGGTTGATTTTCTGCCCAAGGTTAAATTGGAAATTGCTGTTGCTGATGATATTTTGGATCAGGCGGTAGAGACTATTGTAAAAGCTGCCAATACCGGCAAGATTGGTGATGGTAAAATATTTGTTTCCAGTCTGGATCAAGTGATTCGTATTAGAACCGGTGAAACCGGTAGTGATGCGATTTAAACGCTGATTTCCTGATCGGTTAAATAGCAGCCTGGGTCTTCGGCCCATGGGTTGCCGGTGGTTTGTTCGGCCCGTACTCGCGTGTTGCCATTACAAATCGCTTGAAAATGGCAGCTTGCACAGCGACCCTGTAGTGGGCGAGGTGATTGCTTCAAACCAGACATCAGGCTGTTGCTGGTATCGGGCCAGATTTGGGAAAATGGACGCTGTTTTACATTACCCAAATTATGGTGCCACCAGAAGGTATCAGGATGAACATTGCCCAGATTATCTATATTGGCAACATTGACGCCCGAGGCATTGCCGCCCCATTGTTCCAGTTTTGTTTGTATATGTTCGGCTTTTTCCGGGAAGCGTTGCCTGACCCAGTGTAAAAAATACACGGCATCAGCATCGTTATTGCCGGTAACGAATTCACGTTCCTTCCCTGCTGAAGTCCATTGATAGCAGGTGTCAAATAATAAATCCATTTTGCCCCGGGTCATTTGAAAATGGGCATCGGTTTTGCGATTTTTATTGCCGCGACCGCCATAGTTCAAGTGGGATAAATAAAATTTATCAATATTGTATTCATCCATTAATTGCAGCATGGCAGGGAAGTCATGAGCATTGTCCTGGGTCAGGGTAAATCGAATACCGACTTTAATATCCTTGTCTAAACAAAGTTTGATACCGTGCATAGCCTGATCAAACGAACCTGCCTGCTGACGGAATTGGTCATGAGTGTGTCGGATACCATCTAAACTCACGCCAATATATTGATAATCGATGGCCGCAATTTCATCAATATTTTCCGGGCTAATTCGAGTGCCATTGCTGGATAAAGCCACATAGAACCCCATTTTTTTTGCCCGACGGGAAATGCTGAAAATATCCGGGTGTAATAAGGGCTCTCCACCTGACAGTATTAATACCGGCACCTTAAAGAGCTTAAGGTCATCCATGACGGTAAAAATCTCAGGTGTGGAAAGTTCGCCTGGAAAATCAATATCAGCCGAAGTGGTATAACAATGTTTGCAGGTTAGATTACAGCGCCGGATTAAGTTCCAGATAACCACCGGTGCGGCAGGTTTTCGTGCCGGTCTGATGTGGGTTGGGGAGATCAACTCCCGCATATATTGGCTAAGTCTGAACATGTTTTTGGCGCTTTGTTGGTTTCTGAAGGGGCTACTGTTGTTTGTCGGTAGTGGTTGCGCTACGTCTAAATCCGGTTTTTTTTAAAATTCGTGTGCTGTATAAAACGGTGTGCTGGCGATTGTTTGTACCTAATAAATCGGCGATGATTTGGATCTGTTGATCGACACTGTCCTGACTTTTGCCATGTACCATGGCAAACAGGTTGTAAGGCCATTCGGGTAAATGCCTTGGCCGGTGGTAACAATGGCTGACAAAATCCAGTTGTCCGACTTGCCCACCCAATTCATCTATCTTGTCGTCGGGCACATCCCAAACCGACATACCGTTATAGCGGTAACCCAGTTTATAATGATTGGGCACGGCACCGATGCGGCGGATAATACCTTTTTCCAGCATGGTTTGCAGGCGCTGCATGACCTCATCAGCAGTGATGCCTATTTGTTCGGCAATGTTCCTATAGGGATGAGCCGTGAGTGGCAGGCCGCTTTGAGTGGCCTGAATGATTTGTTTGTCTATACTGTCCACCATCAGGCTTCCAGCCTTAAGTTAACAAAATATTCTTTTTCTTTCGGCATGTTATAGACCGTTAAGCCGGTTTTTTGTTCGATTTCCTTAATAACCTGCTGTTGACGCTCAGGGGTTTCTGTTGCGATGACAAACCACATATTTAAAATATGCCGGCGGGCATAATTATGCGCCACTTCCGGAAAGGCGTTAATTGTTTCGGCAATGTTATCAAAACTTTGTGCGGGCGCTATTACCGCAGCCAGAGTAAGTGCGCCGCCCATTTGTTCGGCATGATAGAGCGGGCCAAAACGGGTCAGGGTGCCGTTTTCCAATAAGTTATGCAGTCTGGCTAGCAATTCGGTTTCGGTTATGTCTAATTGTTCGGCAACCAGTTGATAGGGGGAATCGCAAATAGGGAAGCCTGTTTGCAAGTGATTGATAATTTGTTTGTCCAGTTTATCCATGAGCTTCGATTGTTGCCTGATATTTGTATACGGCCCCTCTTTGTTTAAAACATTGTCGGCTGAACAGGATGTCATGGTTGAATGGTCTTAAACCGCAAATTTCGATCAATGAGTTTAATTGTTGTAAAACGGTTTCTTTGTCTTTGCCATGTATCATGCAAAATAAGTTATAAGGCCAATGTTTACCTTTCCTTGGGCGTTGATAACACAAGGTAACAAAATCAAGACGGCTTATTTTACGGCCATAATGTTTAATTTGCTGGTCAGGAATATCCCAGACAACCATGGCATTGGCTTTATAGCCAAGTTTTTGGTGTTTAACGATGACGCCCCAGCGCTTGATGAGGCCTTGTTGTTTGAGGATGGCTAAGCGTTCCAGTACTTCTTGTTCCGGCATATTGATCAGCTCCCCTATTCGGGCATAGGGTCTGGAACAGACGGGTAAGCCTTGTTGGGTCAATTCCAGTAATTGTAAATCGCGATCATCAAGCATGGTTTAAATTTAGCTGAAATCCTAAATCAATAAAGAAATCATCCAGCATGGGTAACTGCATGGCCGAATAGCCGGTTTTTTGTTCTATATTCGCCATGACAGTTTGTAAATGCTGGTCATCAATGGCAATGACTACAAACCAAAGGTTGTATTGATGTTCGCGTTCATAGTTATGATTTACTTCCTGGTAGCTGTTGATTATTTCGGCTACTTTGTGCAGCTGTTCAGTCGGAACGCTCATTGCCGCTAGTGTACTTACGCCGATATGATTGGGTGGAATAACCGAGCCAATGCGGCTGATAAAGTTTTGTTCGTTCAGTTCGTTTAGGGCGCCGAGAACCTCTTCTTCGGTAACTCCCAGTTTATTGGCAATGTCCAGGTAAGGTGTTGCCGTCAGCGGGAAATCATGTTGATAATTATTAAGCAATTGTTTCTGTAGCGTGCTTAACATGTTTATAAACCTATTTTATGGGCTCGGGAGCTAAAAAATATGCCGCTGGGCTTTTGTGCAGGCAAGCGGGCTAATTCTTTTAAGCTGGCGGTATCATAGATCACCAGTTGGTTATCGTCGCGGACAGACACCCACGCTTGTTCGCCTCGAGGAGTAAACTCCATGTGTAATACAGCTTTGCCGGGGGTCAGGGTTTTGCTTAAGCTTAAGCTTCGTGTGTCAATAATCTGCAAGTTGGCATTGTCCGGGAAGGCAAAGTTTACCCAGATCTGGCGGCTGTCAGGTCTGGTCATGACAAAGACCGGCTGACCTAAAACCGGAATGCTTTTAGCCAGTGACCAGTCGTGTCGGTTAATGACCAGCACTTCATGTTTGCCGACAGCCGGGGCAAGTAAATAATCACCTGCAATGGCCCAGCCTTCCAGATGAGGCATCTTGTAGACCGGCAGTTTTTCATCATTTTTTCCGTAGTCAGGAAGAATACGCTTAATCCCGGCTTCGGGTTGCCATAAGTCCAGCAGCGCCAAACCTCTTTCACCAAACAGTCCGGCAATATAATAACGGCCATCAGGTGAGATCAATGCATCATAAGGCTGCTTGCCGATGTTTTTAAATTTTGTAATGATGGGATTGTCCGGGTTTTTAAAGTTGAGCAACCATATTTCATTGGCATCGAACAGGCTAAAAACAAAATGTTGTTCGGGTGCATCAACCAAGCCAACCACTTTTGATGTTTGGCCGTCACCAAATGTGGCCGGAATATCGGCAACCAGATCCAGCGTTTGAGCTGAGAAAATTTTAACGCCGCCTGGCGTATAGTTGGATACCGCAATATAGCGACCATCCTGAGAGATTGCGCCACCAATACTGTTGCCGGCCTGAATAATACGTTTGGCAACTTTGTCTTGTAACAGATCTATTTTTGTCAGGCCGCCATCACGACCAAAGATATAGGCAAAGCGCTGATCGCGGGAGAAAACCACCGAAGCGTGGGATAAGTCGCCCAGCTCTTCAATTCGTGCTAATTGTCGGTGCTGGCTGGTATTTATAACCAGTACTGAGCCATGTTCACGTTCGATTACCACGCCCAGATCTCCGGTCGCACGCATTTCTGCATGGGATTGGAATGTTAACAGGCCACACAAGATGGCAATGCAGGATTTTATCATGGGAGTTCTGGATGTGTTTTTACTGAATTTGACGAATTTGTTTTATCAGCCAGCGGGCCTCAGCAGGCGAAATAAATTTAGCCCAGGGGGGCATGGCAGTGTCTTTTCGGCCATTTAAAATAGTGTTGACGAGAAATTCATCGTCTTTATCTTTGATCGCTTCGGGCAATAAGGACGGTCCAAGTCCTCCTTTAAGGGTCATGCCATGACACGCTCCGCAATCATGTTTTAACATGTTGCGGAGTGTGGCTTGTCTTGCTGCTGAAGGCTGATCGGCAAAGGCAACGTTTGCAAATATCATCAGCAGTAATAACAGTTTTCTCATGTTCGAATGTTATTTCAGTTTGGAATAATAGGCGGCTATATTGGCAATGTCTTTGTCAGATAAAGAGCCTGCAATATTATTCATAATATCCGAACGACGGGTTTTATCGCGGTACTGTTTTAATGCGCTACGTAAATAGGCCGAATCGCGTCCGGCCAGCGGCGGAAAAGGTGCGCCGGCTGAGGGCGCTCTAATGCCGTGGCATTGTGAACATACTGCTGCCGCTGCCGCTTTTCCGGCATACAGGCTGGCAGCATTTACGCTGCCGGCCATGGTTAACGTCAAACAAAGAGCCGTTATCAATAGAGTTGATTTCATGCTGAGGCTCCTTAAATATCTTCAGGTGAAAGTCCGCGGGTCATATATTTTACACGGCCGCGAGAAAAGATACCGGCAGGGCTTTCCATTTCTACTGAGCCGACTTGTTTTAAAGAGGTGGAGTCGTAAACCTTAACTTCATCTCCTGCATAACCGGCACTGACATATAAATATTTACCGTCTGCACTGTATTCAGGAAAGTAAGCATGGCCGCCAACATCCAGTGTTTTAACTACTTTGAGTGATTTTTTGTCGATCAACTGAATAGTTCTGGCGCGTCTGTCTTTGGTGATAATATCCACTGCAACATAAGGCGCATTGGCGTGCGCGGCGGGTGACTCGGTACCGCCTGAAACCGGTACTTGTTTGACCACTTCCATTTTGTCCAGATCCCAAACGCTGACCACGGTTTTATCGCAGGTGCCGAAGTTGGTGCCGAAACCTAAGGTACGTCCATCGACTTTAACGGCTGCACCGCCACCGACATGCGGTACGCAACCGGCAGGTAGTTTTTTAATGATTTTACGGTCAACCAAATCGATCGCAGCGACAATGCTGTCGTCATACGAAGCAATCATCAGTTTACGTCCGGCATGCGTTAAGAACGCATCATGTAAATGACGGCCGACATTTTTGATTTTAGTGACCGGGAAGCCTTCTTTTAAGTCAACGACCCAAACCTGACCGGCATTTTCCAGTGCAATGGCGAAAATATCATCAATTGGTGTACCAATGACCATGCCTGAGTCGGAAGTTACCATTTTGCCGTCCGGGTCTATACCTTCCAGCTCAAAAGTTTTTAAAGGTTCCAGAGTATTTGCGTCCAGAATAACGGCATTATGTGGTACGAAAGAACCGGCCATGATGTATTTGCCGTCGCGGGACACGCCCATGCCAGGTCCGTTAAAACCGGTTTTAACGCTACGCACAGCTTGCATGGAGTATAAATCAACTTTGAAAATTTCCGCAGTATCGGTTTTTACATATGCCCAGCGCGGATTGGTTGGGCTGAAATCAATGATGTGGGCTGCTGTGCCGGTGGCAACCTCACCGATTTGTTGGTGAGTTTTGCTGTTAATAAAAACGGCTTTGGACCCGTCGCCGCGTCCATATTTACCCCGAGCGGCGACACCGATTACATCGTCCATGCTGTCTATATTATAAGTCGGTTTGTTAGGCAACGTGCTTTCATCACTAACATAGACCTTGATCGATTTTTTTATATCGGCCATTGTCCAGCTGGGATTTTCTAATTTTGGTGTGCTTTGTAAATGCTTGACCAGACCGCGAATTTCATCGTCGGATAGGCGGCCGTAGAACGGGGGCATTAATGTTTCGAAACTGCCGGTCATAATCAAACTGCGTAATGCGGTCGGACTTCTACCTTTTAATGTGTCTGCATTTAACGCAGGAGCCAGATAGCCGCCGTGGTCAGAACCGTGACAGCTTGCGCAGTTGTCTTGATACAACTGATGTGCATTATCGCTTTTGGCTTGAATGCTTAATGGCAATAATGTGGCGGTTAGGCCTGCGAGGATTGATTTGTACAGAAACTTTCGGTTTGTTTTCATTGTTGTTAGCTCCAGGTAGTGTCGAATCAATATTAATAGCTTGAAGGGTAAAATTCAAGTCGGATTGTAATTATAAGTGGCTATCTCTTAATTGATTAATTTACCGGTCTATTATGAAGCTTGTGACTACAGAAATAAATTATTGTTGAAAAATAAATTTTCTTTATTGGTCCGCTAAAGAAGTTCTGTAGCTTGTATCTGTGAGAGATCTTAAGCATGCTGACCTATGTAAGTTAGTCAGTAGTAACTTAATACCTAGTCAGACGGATTATTTTTTTGCATTTTGTCAGAGATGACAGATATCCCTTTTTTAAAATGTTCGGGGAAATGGCGCAAATCCCGATTGCTTTTTATCTGAATATAAATATACTTATACGTATTTCCATATATACTAAGGTGCTTACTGTGCTACCGGAAAGTTTTTATAAATGCTTGGCAGACGAAACGCGGTTACGTTGTCTTGCTTTAATGGTTTCGAAAGGAGAGCTTTGTGTATGCGAGTTGACGCAGGCGCTGGATTTATCGCAACCGAAAATTTCGCGACATCTGGCGCAGTTAAGGCAAACCGGCGTGCTGTTGGATTGCCGGAAAGGACAGTGGGTGTATTACGCGATTAATCCTGAATTGCCCGGTTGGGCTGTGCAGGCATTATCTGCGGTATTGGAAGCGCTTAAGGAAAGTGGGCAATGGCAGCTGGATAATGCGCGTTTAACGGATATTAAGCAGTGCGAATAAATTTTATGACTGAAAAGGTAAGGTAATGAAAAATATTTTAGTGGTGTGCACCGGTAATTCATGTCGGAGTGTGATGGGCGAGGCGCTTTTAAATAGTTTGGGTGCGGGGCGTATTAGAGCATTTTCAGCCGGTAGTTCGCCGATCGGCCGTATTAATCAGGGAGCGCTTGCTACCTTGGCGCGTCATGGTTTGCCAACCGAGGGTTATAAGAGTCAGTCTTGGGATGAATTTGCCGACAAGGCGATTGATATAGCTATTACAGTCTGTGATAACGCGGCAGGTGAAGTCTGTCCGGTTTATTTTAACAGTCTTGTTCGCGCGCACTGGGGAGTGTTCGATCCAGGGCATCTTAAAGGTACTGAGGAAGAGATTATTGCCGCGTTTGATCAGACATTTAATCTATTGAAAAAACGCGTTGAGGAAATGTTGTTATTGCCTTTGGAGGAGATGGATGTAGAAGAGTTGACTGAGCAATTGAATAGAATAGGACAAATAGGCGCTTGATATGTCTGGAAATAAACATGATATAGGTTTTTTTGAGCGTTATTTAACGCTGTGGGTTTTGTTGTGTATTGTTGTGGGTATTTCCCTGGGTGCTTTAATGCCCAATGTGGCGAAAACCTTTGACGCGATGAGTGTTAGTGTGAATGGCGCACCCATAGTCTCTATTCCGATTGCTATTTGCCTGTTTTTCATGATGTACCCGATTATGGTGAAAATAGATTTTGCCGAAGTGGTCAAGGCGGGCAAAAGCATTAAGCCGGTCGGTTTAACACTGGTGGTCAATTGGGCGATTAAGCCGTTCAGTATGTATGCCATTGCTTATGTCTTTTTGGGGTTATTGTTTAAAGAGTTTATTGGTGTAGCGGCGCTGGATTATATAAAAATGCCGTTTAGCCTGGATTTGCCTGTCGGTGCTGAATATGGCTCCGGCTCCGTGGTGATGCATGACGGGGTAAAAATGCTGGCGGTACCGTTATGGCGAAGCTATCTGGCGGGCTGTATTCTATTGGGGATTGCACCTTGTACGGCTATGGTATTGGTTTGGGGTTATCTGGCAAAAGGTAATGATGGACATACACTGGTAATGGTGGCGATTAATTCATTAATGATGTTGCTGTTGTTCGGTGTCATTGGCGGATTTTTGCTGGGGGTTGGTCAGCTGCCGGTTCCTTGGCAGGCTTTATTGTTATCTATCGGAGTGTATGTGGCATTACCCTTGGTGGCAGGTATTTTTTCCAGAAAATGGATTATAGCCAGTAAAGGTCAGCAATGGTTTGATGAAAAGTTTCTGCAGTTTTTAACGCCGATCACCATTTTTTCGTTATTAACTACACTGGTATTGCTGTTTGCCTTTAAAGGTGAGGTGATTGTACAGAATCCAATGACCATTATATGGATAGCAGTTCCATTGTTCATTCAAACGGTTGTTATTTTTATGCTGACGTATGGATGTGCCAAAGCAATGGGTTTGGCTTATGAGGATGCAGCGCCGTCGGCTATGATTGGTGCGTCCAATCACTTTGAGGTGGCAATAGCCACTGCTGTTATGTTGTATGGATTGAGTTCGGGGGCGGCTCTGGCAACAGTGGTTGGTGTGTTGATTGAGGTGCCATTAATGTTGGCGATAGTGGGTTTTTGTAAAAAAACCAAGGCTTGGTTTGTTTGATTGCCAGATAAGTTTCAGGCATAAAAAAACCCCCGGTACCTAAGGTAGCGGGGGTTTTTTGTGCTTAGTCTAAATAGATTATTTAGATTCGCCGCGAATTTCAGATTTCAATTCGTCGTAAGCACCAGTGCTTAAATGCTCAGTTTCTCTGCCTTTCAGCATGATAACTAAGATTACGGTCGCAACGATTAGACCGCCAATGTACAACCAAAAATTGTCTTTTTCTTGTTCTTCAGCCATTTTAAAATCCTCTTGTTATTGTAATAGTTAATTTTTCTTCCCCTCTCCTCAAAGGGGTTAACTTTTTTGCCGTTAAGCGAAAAAGCTATTGTCGATAAATGATGTTTTTAAACGACGGGGATATTTTTATCACGACAAAAGGTGTTGTGTCAAAACTAAAAGTAAAAAAAAATAAGCCGGATACTTTTAAAGTCGACAGTTTGACCTAATAATCTTTTTTAATCAGTCTGTTGCGAAATGCACGAGCGTGTAAATTTTTTTTGAGGCTCAGGTGATAATTGTAGAATTATTGTTAACGGATTGGTCATATTGTGATTGGCAAATCCAAAGTGCAAAGAGGGGCGTTTTGTTTTTTAACGTGGTTTAAGTCTTTTAAAAGGCTGAATCAGCAAACTAATAAAGTTCACGCTGTCAATTGTTCGGTATAAAGGCAGGCCCAGAGTAATTTTTTTCTGGCTTTCTGTTGCAGCCGATAGATAGGTTTTGAGGAATCTGTCCCAGATGGAAATGGAAAAACCATAGTTACTGTCAGTTTCACTGCGAATAATGGAGTGATGAATGCGGTGCATATTTGGCGTAACAATCAGCCAGCGTAATTTTTGATCGATATTTTTCGGAATATAAATATTACTGTGATTGAATGTCGCTGCTGCATTCAAAATGATTTCAAAGCTGATAACGGCAGTCAGCGGTGCGCCTAGTAACAATATACAACATGACTTGTATAACATGGATAATATGATTTCAATAGGATGGAAGCGAATGGCGGTGCTGGCATCAACTTCCAGATCGCTATGATGCACCTGATGGAAGCGCCATAAAAAAGTCCATTTATGAGAAATGACATGCTGACAATAGATGGCAAAATCCAGGGTTATTACACTGAGTGTAATGGCCAGGTAGGCGGGGATTTCAAATTGATTAAACAGCCCCCAGCTGTTTTGACTGGCCAATACTGCGCTTATTAATGCCAGGCTGCCAAAACTGGCGCGCATAATCAGCATGTTGAGGCCGGCAAGGCCAAGATTGATAGGCCAGCGTTGTTTTCGCGTCAAAGCGGGCTGCCTGATAGGATTTAAATATTCCCAAGTAATCATGATGAGAAATGTACCGATAGCTATGATAAAGCGAATTAATGATTCCAAAATTGGCCTCGATAATAGAGTTGGGCGAGCTTGTCAGGATGTGATCCAAAATAATAGCGTAAGCGCAAGCTCCACATTAAAAGGATAGTCTTAATAAGACCGAACTGCTCCCAGCGGCGTGCCGAACTACGTACTTTTGCCTCTAAACAGGCCGGAGGGCTATATAGTTTGAGCATACTGCTGAGTGCTATATCTTCCATCAAAGCAATGGCCGGGTAATGCCCGACTGTATTAAACAAGGCTTTAGTGACAAAAATTACCTGGTCGCCTGTGGCTATTCCTGTCCATTTTGATCGGCAATTCATCAGTAGCGCAATGACTTTAAGCAGGGGTGAGCGACCTTCCAGTTCTATATTGAAACGTCCCCAGAGCTTATTCCGGGTTAGAGACGATTGAATCAAGGATAAAGCGTTCTCAGGTAAAAAAGTGTCGGCATGCATGAAGATAAGAATATCGCCACGTGCATGACTTGCACCCCGGTTCATCTGGATTGCTCTGCCTTGCGAACAATTTATTATACGGTCAACCAAAGGAGTGGCGAGTGTTATGGTGTTGTCCGCGCTGCCGCCGTCAGCAAGAATCAGTTCACTTTGCTGCCTTAAAGGTTGTAATGCAATAAGGAAGTTTTCTATGCCTTCCTGCTCGTTCAAGGTCGGAATAATTATGGAAAATTGCATGGTTTATTATGGCTATAACGCACCGCTGCAACTGCTACCCTGGCCTGCGGTACATGCATAACAATGTTGGCCGGTAAGTATCTGATGTTGTGTTAATGTGGCGCTATTAAGTTTGCTTAGATGCAGTCTGTCTGATTGGGGAATATTTAACGGAAAATCCAGCATTTGATTAAAGTCGCAATCATAGACATAGCCTTGCCAGTCTATGCTGATGGTATTACGACACATAATGTGTTCCAGGTTTTCTGTCTTGAAGTTGTCTTTAAGTAGTTGCAAATAAGAATAAATTTGACCGTTGCCGATTAACTGGCTGCCAAAACGTTTAATGGGCAAATTGGTGATAGTAAACAGCTGGTTAAAAACAATATCGTAGTTTTGTTTTAAAAAATCTTTATACGCTGTTTCCAGTGTTTTTTGTTCCGGGGGAAGTGTCGGGCCTTGCGGGTTAAAGACTAAATTAAGCCGTAAGTCGGTATCTTGACGGCCGTAACCCAGCTGGTTGAGTTGTTTTAACGCAGAAATGCTGCTGGAAAATGTGCCTTTACCACGTTGTGCATCAACATTTTCTTCCAGGTAGCAGGGCAGAGAAGCAACAATTTCTACTTGATGTTGAGCGAGGAATTCTGCCAGATCGTGATAACCATCCTCTTCCAGAATAACCAGGTTACAACGGTCAATCACCTTAACACCTATTGATCTGACCTGTTCAACCAGAAACCTGAAGTGAGGATTCATCTCAGGGGCGCCGCCGGTTAAGTCTAAGGTTTGTATCTTTTCTTTACGAATAAACTCAATAACCTGCTCAATATTATCCATAGACATTAATTCCGTGCGCTTAGGGCTGGCATTTACATGGCAATGCACGCAGCTTAAGTTACATAGGTAGCCTAAGTTGACCTGAACAATTTCTACAGATTTTCGAAAAACCTTGGGAAAGTCAGAAGGAATAAGAAATGGACGGGTGTCATGCATAATTAAAATTACAGTTATGAGTAATATATAGTCGGTTTATTTGATAAATTATTACAAAAATATATTAGAAATGTAGCTTATTTTAGATAAATAATTGTTTTAAAAAAGATCATTTAACTTCGAAATGCCTTCTTGGATGATGTTGTCGAGCTTAAGTCGTATATTCAGAAAGCATCTTTTTTAAAAAAGCAAAAAAAGAGCTTGGCTTAAATGAATTTATAGTTATAATGTACAGCTCAATGAGACACACGATTAGCCTCGGTGGCGAAATTGGTAGACGCACGGGACTTAAAATCCCGCGCCTTCACGGGCGTGCCGGTTCGATTCCGGCCTGAGGCACCATACGAATTTAAAGAGCTGTAGCAATTTTTGCTACAGCTCTTTTTTTAAATTTATGGGCACAGTTCTATAGCAAAAACACAGCTATTTAGTTGCTGCGCTATCATTTTGATTTTTTGCAAGCGCTTTGCATTAAAGTATTCGACTCAATCAAAACCAGCACCTTACCCAAAAATGTCCGTTATTTAGAGCGGCAGGCAATCGTAGCTTATTTGTTAACCAGTATCTTTGTTAAAACGCCAATTTCTTGAAATTTAAGCGCGGTATCATTGGCTTCATCCAGTGTTTTCTTCGATAGGACAATACTCGGCAGGCTTAGAAAAATTTTCTTTGCCTCTTTAAGAGAGACTTGGGTGATTTTCCTGACTAATTTGATCGTTGCAATTTTGTCTTTCCCTTCGGAAACAATTTGTACGTCATAGCTGCTGGAATTTGTTTCGCTACTATTATTTTCTGATACCAAGCGTGATTCTGATTCGCTCATACCTACATCATCTTGTTTTATTATCAGATGACCGGTTATATAGGTTCCGTAAGTTAAATCGTTTGTTTTTTTTCCATTAAAAGTTACCAAGTCATCGCAACTTCCGTGTCCTCCTGAAAAACGTATATAGACCTCATCGCCATTTCGCATATATAAATCTAAGCCGCCATTGCCTGATAAGAGTAGACTGGATGGCCTGTTTATATGTTCATTGGGTCGATCAGCCACATCGGTACTATCTATTCTTAACTCAAAAAGCGGATAAGTTCTATAGTGGGCTCTATAGTTATGAAGATTAACCATAAAGCGACAATCAGCATTGACGGAATTAGTATTTAATCCTACGCCAACATCAAAGTGATAATAACCGGTTATTGGGGCAATAAATTTATTACTGTCATTTTTCCAACCGTTTCCAATATTGTAATCCGCAGTAGATGAAATAAAAGGTATGTTTTCACCTGACTGGACAGAGACAGAGTCGTCCACGTAAGCTTTAAACAGAACGGAACTTTCACTGCCAAATCCAATGACGGGTATTAACAAAAGAAATCCGAATGAGAAAAAACGGCATAGAAACCTTAATATATAGGGGTGGTTAAAGTGATTATTCATAAAGCCCTCCATCAAAGACTTAGATATTATGGCTGCTTAAGGTATTTCATATCCAGAAGAGTCAGAACTGAATGATTTTTTATGTTAATGCTGTTAAGTATAGTTCAATGATTTCTATTCAGAAATAGTTGAGTTATTGGGGGAAGGCAATATCAGGTAACGACTATCTTCTACTGTTGATGGTTTAGGTTATTGGCTTAAGATCATCCGGCCTCTGATTCTCTAGCGTTTTAAATTCAGATCAGGTATTCAGGAAAAGCATTTGGATATCATGATTTAATTTCAATACTTCCAGCATAAGAAAAAAAAAGAAATAGAGAACTATCTGGATTTTCCTGCTTTAGTTGTTAATACAGAAGCCCGGTTTGACAGTGATAAACTGCTGCAGTTTGTGTGTTACCTTGTTTTCAATGTGAATAAGCTTTCCTCGATAGGCAATTCATCCAGATCGTTTTTGCCGTCAGTGTTAGAGACAAAGATGTTGGAATAGCCAAGTTGGAGTATGTGTCTGGTAAATTTATTAAATCAAAGTAAGTAAAACCCAAAAGCGGTGTTAACTGGACTGGGGTTGGCAATTGATGAGGAAATTATCACTCGGCATGGTGATAATACAGGGACGGAAAATAACCCAGAGAGAGGTGTCGAGCTTACGTTGTTATTCCTCGTTAATTTTATATCAATTATTAAGCGGTACTTGCTAAACTGTACAGCCGATACCATTCCTCATCCAGGTTGTTGTCCGGTAAACTTTCATTGGCGCGGGTATACCAATATTCGGCATTGCCCAAATCACCCTCGACCCTGTGTAAGTAACCGTGAATCTGACAGGCAAGCGGATCGGAATATGTTTGAACCAGTTGATGTGCTTCATCCCAGTATCCATCCTTGGCTTTATTTAATACTTCAATATAATTTAACGCCATTTTGATTTCTCCGGTTTTAATGCGTTGACCCGTGAGACTTTAACGGGGGCTTTTCTTCAAAAGCCAAACGGCAACACAGGCTGATTTAGAAAATCAGTACTTGCTTGCTCACTGCCACCGCAGCTATATAAGCAAAACAAATTAATACTCCGGCAAAAGCCAACCAGCGGGCTTTGTTTTGACAACGCATAAAGATAATGCCGAAGCCTATATAACCGAATAAAGCGGTGATTTTTGCAATAATCCAGCCGTAGTTTCCGTCTAACCAATTGCCTTGGATAACCAATGAAATGCCGCTGATTAACAATAAGGTATCGATAATATGCGGTGTTATTTTAAGCCATTTATGGCTTAATAATTCCGGTTTAAATTCGCTCATGAAGGCTCGGGCAATAAATCCGGATATGGCCAGGATAACAAAGGTCAAGTGTAGGTATTTGATCATGTATTGGGCAATTCTATCGCAATAGTTTGCTATAGGTTACCGCTGTACGGGTGCTTTCTCAAGTAATCAGTTTTACAGGCGGTCGGTTTTAACCCGGAAATTTCATGATATCGGTGATTAAATCCCTTGTATTTATATGATTCAGGAATTTATGGTACGTTCGATAATCCAGTTTGTACTCGAATGGTTTTCAGAATCTCCATTTATCTCATGAATTATCCGGGATAAACCGCCTTTAGCTTTCTTCTCCATAAGTAGAATTATTACCAGTTTAGTCCAATCATAATAAAGACGGTAATAATGCCGAACGTGACAATGTCCTGGGAGATTTCATCCCAGTTGAGTCTTTTGTGATCTTGCATCAGATCTTCAATCCGGTTGTGAACTTGGTCTTGCATATGTATACGTGTCATCATGGTTTTGTCCTCGGTTAGTGTTTATAACTGCGCATTTGACCAACCAATACACCTTGAATTTCAACTTGCTGGGGTTTGAAACGCATGGCTTGCATGTTCTGGTTGGCTGGAATTAATACCGTTTCGTGCGGATATTGCTCGATATACTTAAGTGTGGCTTCGGTTTTATCAATCAGGGCGACGACAATTTCACCATTGCGGGCATGACTGCGTTGCTCAATAATGACCCAATCTCCATCATAAATGCCATCGTCTATCATTGAATCGCCTTTAACTTGCAGGATATAGCAGGGCTGTTCGGTTTGTAGCTGTTCGGGTACCTGCATATAGCTAATGGTTTCAATTGCCTCAATGGGACGGCCGGCGGCAATTTGCCCGACAAAAGGAAGGCCTGTTTCCGAACCGTCTTCCGACATCGACGGAAGATTTTTTAGCCGAACCCCCCGTTGTTTTCTATTGAGCGGTTCGACCAAACCTGATTCAATAAGTCCTTGAATATGTTTATGCAGTGAACCGCGAGATTTTAGCCCCATTGCCAGACATAATTCATCCAAAGTAGGTGGGTGATCAAACATTTCCTGATTGTTTAACAGAAAATCGAACACTTCCTGTTGTTTTCTTGTTAGATTGGATTTTTTCAACTTATGTTCTCCATTGGTTTTGTTTAATAGTAGATAAAGAACGAAAAGAGAACAAGTATTTTGATTGATTTTTTTATTTTTTTCTTGTGTTTTCTTTTTAATATATTGTTTTTAATGGTAATTTAATATTTTTAATTATGAGTGAAAAATGGCAATAGAGAACGGAATTAGACAGATTTGTGATGAAATACGACTTTGGCGACAACATTTTCATCGCCATCCTGAAACGGCTTATGAAGAAACGGGAACAGCACAATTTATTGCTGATAAATTAACCGAATTTGGTCTTCAGGTTCATCAGGGGATGGCGGTCACGGGCGTGGTCGGTTGTTTATCGGCAGGCAATAGTCAACGCAAAATTGCATTACGTGCAGATATGGATGCCTTATTTATTCAAGAGCAGAATCAACTGGAGTATAAGTCAGTTCATGATGGAAAAATGCATGCCTGTGGTCATGATGGTCATTGTGCCATGTTGCTGGGAGCGGCAAAATATTTAGCTGGAAATTCCAATTTTGACGGTACGGTTTATTTTATTTTTCAGCCTGCAGAGGAGGCTCGAGCCGGTGCCGAGAAAATGATTGCCGAGGGTTTGTTTGAGCTGTTTCCGGTAGATATGGTTTTTGGCCTGCATAATTTTCCTGATGTGCCGACCGGACATTTTGCCGTTAAAGCGGGTGCCTTGATGGCCTCCTTTGATTGTTTCGAAATTACACTGAAAGGTAAGGCCAGTCATGCAGCAATGCCGCACTTGGGTAATGATGCCGTGGTTGCGGCGGCTCAAATAATAACTGCATTGCAGACTATTGTGAGTCGAAATGTTGACCCGGCAGATTCGGCAGTGGTGACTGTTACCCAAATTCATGGCGGCCATACCTGGAATGCAATTCCTGAAACAGTGGTTATCAGAGGCACCTTCCGCTGTTTTAATGCAGCAGTACAAACCCTGATAAAAAAAAGAATTGAACAGATCGCGCAATCCATTGCCCAAGGTTTTTCCATTTTAGCTGAACTGGCTTTTAACCCTGAAAACCCAGGTTACCCGGTCACCGTTAATAGTCAAAAAGCAACTGAAATTGCGATTAAGGCGGCGACGGCTGTGGTGGGCAGTGAATGTGTAGATTTACAGCCAACCCCAAGTATGGGCTCGGAAGACTTTGCCTTTATGTTGCAGGAAAAACCGGGTTGTTATGTTTGGCTGGGTAACGGTTCATCAGAGGGCGGTTGTTTGTTGCACAACCCGAATTATGACTTTAATGACGATATTTTACCGGCAGGGGTGGCTTATTGGGTTGAGCTGGTCAGAACGTGCCTCTAACGCTGATTTATAATTAGTCAGTTTTTAGTTTGGAAAACATATGGCGCATTTTTTCCGCCTTGGTTTTTAAATAAGCCCTATTGTCATTATGCAAATCCGATTCAATCGGAATTCGACCGGAGACATTAATACCCAGTCGTTGCAGTTCTTCAATTTTTTTAGGATTATTGGTAATAAGTTTGATGGATTTGATGTTAAGGCTCTTCAGCATCAGTGCCGCCACATCATATTCACGTTCATCTGCTTTATGTCCCAGGTGAATATTGGCATCGACGGTATCCATCCCTTCATCCTGCAGGTTGTAAGCCTGCAGTTTTTTTAACAGTCCGATCCCTCGGCCTTCCTGGCGCAAGTAGATTAAAACACCTTTGCCGGCATCATTAATCAGTTTGAGGGCCATATCCAATTGTTCGCCGCAATCACAGCGTCTGGAGCCTAAGACATCACCAGTAAAACATTCGGAATGCATGCGTACCGGAACATCGTCCTGAGCACTAACATCACCTTTAACAAAAGCAATATGCTCTTTATCATCAATATTGTTGCTGTAGTAATGCAATATAAACTCGCCGTGTTCTGTCGGGATGCGAGTTTGTACCAAGTCTTTAAGTTCTGCTTTCACGTAAATGGGTCGATTAGAAAAGTGTGGCGTATTTTACCAATTCATGGGAATTAAGACTAAAAACTTTTAATAAAGTTTGTCCGAATAGTTTTTTAGCCGCTGTTTTTGTATCAAAAGGGGCATCTTGCTATGCTTAACAGTAATTTGTTATTTAGGCGTTGAGCCAAGAGTAGTGGACAATGAATTTACGTCGCTTTATATGGAATTGCCGTTGGCTGACTGATGAACAGAGGATCAGGTGGTATCCGGCTTTTTGGTTGATGAATATCAAGGTGTTGTCGCTTTCACCCTGTTGGCGGGAAGTGACCGTTTTATTGCCGCATAGCTGGATTGCAACTAACACCGGTGGTAGTCTGTTTGGTGGTTTTCAGGCCAATTTGGCTGATCCGATTGCCGCGATGGCTTGTTTAAAAGTATTTCCCGGTTATTCGGTCTGGACGCGCTCATTACACCTGGATTTTAAGGACGAAGGCAGGACGGATCTGGAGTTGCGTTTTAAAATGCTGCCGGAACAGGAACAACAGATCAGGCAGGATTTAGAGAACAAAGGACGGAGTACACCTTGTTTTGAATACGGCTATTATCTAAATAATGGACATTTATGTACTAAAGTAAAAGCAACTATTGCTATCCGCCCGTTGGGATACAAAAAACATTATAGAATACAACAGCAATAGTAACGCTATATATCGTAGAGTGATAGAATGGGCCGGATTGACCGAGCACTATTTCTTATATAGAAGAGGAAACTATGCGGAACTGGAAGCTTTTATCTGCAGCATTGGGGGCGACACTGGTTGTCGCGGGTATTATTTATGTTGCATTTTATTTTATCTTTCTCGACCTGTTTGTAGATCTGTGGTGGTTCCGGTCGTTAGAATATGAAGCTTATTTTTGGTTAAGACTGCTGTACCGGTTTTTCTTTTCCGGCGGCGTTACGATCTTGTTTTTTGCTATTTTCTTTTTTCATTTTTGGATAGCTTCCCGCTATCTTGGTCTGAATCCGCCCGATGAAGTTTTAATCAGCCTGGATAAGCGATTAAAATTTCAGCGTTTTGCTGAAACCTTTATGGATGGTTCGGTCAAAGTTTATACGCCGTTGTCTTTTATATTAGCGGTCGTTATCGCTATTCCTTTTTACGAGCAGTGGGAGTCATCACTGTTATATTTCTTTGGCAGTGACTCAGGCATAACCGAACCTGTTTATGATAACGATGTCAGCTTTTATATGCTGTCTTATCCGGTTTATCAGTTAATTCAGCAGGAGCTGTTAACCACCGCTATTATTCTGTTCTTTTTGGTGGGCTGCTTGTACTGGCTGGAACATATCTTTGTGCCGAATCAGCGTAAAGAATATCCTTTAGGGGCAAAAATTCACTTATCAGTGTTATTAGCATTTGTTGTGCTGTTTGTTGTCTGGGGTTTTATGCTGGACAGGTTTTCTTTGCTTTATGTTAATAGTCATGAACCGGTATTTTTTGGCCCCGGTTTTGTTGAAATTCGGTATCAATTGCCGTTGATTTGGCTGGCAATTGTTACCTTTATGGCTGTCTCCGTGTCGGCAGGTTTGTTTATTTTCTCCGAACGCCATCGGGTCAAGATGCCGTTTCTGGTTTCCTTTTTCAGCTTTGTATTGGTATTGGTGCTGCAAAGGGTTGAATCTATCCCGGAATTAATGACCACTTTTATTGTTAAGCCTAACCCGGTCAAAACGGAAAAGCCGTTTATGCAGCACAATATTGAGGCAACCTGGGATGCGTATGATTTAAACAACATTAAAATTGTTGATTTTAAAGTCAAGTTGGATGTGGTGGAGGATATTGAAAAGTGGAGTACCCAAAAATATCTGGAAAACATTCCTGTCTGGGATAGAGAATTTTTAACCGATGGCTATATGCAGTTGCAGGCTATTCGCCCCTATTATCGCTTTCCAGCTGTGGATGAAGACCGGTATTTTTTGCATGGCCATAAACAGCAGGTGAATCTGGCGGCACGGGAAATGAATATTTCGCGCTTGCCGTTTGAAGCCCAAAACTGGGAAAATACCCATTTACGCTATACCCATGGATATGGTGCAGTAATTACCCCGGCAGCTCAGGATGCGGATAAGCCAATAATTTGGTATCTGCGTGATTTGAATATGCAATCGGATGTCGGGTTTGATGTCAAACAGCCGGATATTTATTACGGACAGGAAAAGTATCAATACGCGATAGTGCCAAACAAGCTTGATGTCATGGCGTTGTCGGGCTCAGATCTCGGTGTCAATTCGAAATATACGGGTAAAGGCGGGGTGCCTATTCCTTCGTTATTTAGAAAACTGTTGTTTGCTTTTTATTTTAAAGACGAAAAAATATTCTTTTCTTTAAATATCTCTAAAGACAGTAAAGTTCTGTTGCGTAGAAATATCATTGAACGCATTAACAAGCTGACACCCTTTTTACATCTGGATAAAGACCCGTACCTGGTGGTTACTAACGACCGTTTTTACTGGATTCAGGATGCCTATACCCTATCCAATTGGTACCCTGTCGCTAAACCGGCAGCGGATGATTTTTTAGATGGTAAACATGACTTTAATTACATTCGTAATTCAGTCAAAGTGGTGGTGGATGCTTATGATGGGGCAACGAGTTTTTATATATCCAATCCAAGTGATCCATTGGTTAAAGCCTATGACCGGGCTTATCCAGGCGTTTTTAAGTCGCTGGATGAAATGCCGTCGGCATTAAAATCACATTTGCGTTACCCGCGAGATCTGTTTTATATGCAAATGAAGGTGTATGCCAAATATCACCAAAAAAACCCAGAGCTTTTTTATCAGCAGGCGGAAACCTGGCAGTTTGCCAATGTCCACGGTAAACCGGTATTGCCTTATTACCTGACAATGGATTTTGGGAACTGCAATGATCGGGAGGAATTTGTCATGATTAACCCGATGACACCGATCAACCGCGATAATTTAAGTATGGTCGGCGTCGCTGGAATTATGGATAAGAAAACATGCGCTCAAGACTATACGCCGGGTATTACGATTTATAAGTTCTTTAAAGATGTACAGGTTAATGGACCGGCACAGGTGGAAGCTTTGATTGATCAGGATCCGGAGATTTCAGAACAGTTTACCCTATGGGATCAACACGGTTCACGTATTCAATTCGGTCGGATGATTATTCTGCCGATGGAGAATACCGTTTTGTATGTACAACCAATTTATATGATTTCGACCAAAACCAAGATTCCCGAGTTAACCCGGGTGATTGTGTCAATTGGTAACGAGGTGGTAATGGATAAAACCTTATGGGCAGCATTTCAACAGTTGAAAGCAAGGTTTGTTAAAGGGGCTAAGGAAACCAGCTTGTCGGGCACGACAACAGAGGAAACTGCAGAGGATAAGGCTTTAGATAGTAAGCAGTAAAAAATAGCATGTCATTTCGATTGAGTAATTCAATCGAAATGACAAAAGCCTTTAATTCACTCTTAACTGCTTAGTGCAATAGCATAGAACACAGTTGGTCTTCCATTTCTATTCTTTTTGCCAGGTTTTCACCTAATTCAGACAGATCCTGTTCCAGCTTATAGGAACTGATGTCATGGGTAAGACGTTCATATTTATCATTAAATGAAATGGCGGCTTCTGTGGTTTTAGAAAAGTCGGAATATAGATCTTTGGCATTGGATAAAATGCCGTTTCGACGTTCGCTACCGGATATCAGTTTTTCATAAACCCCAAAATGACCTAAAGAAATATAATCAATCAATAATTGAGAAAACTGATTCAGCGTTTCTTTGGTTTTATCATTAAATGAGAATGGTTTTAATTCGGCAACATGACAATATAATGACCAAACCTCTTGTCTTTCTTTTTGTAATTCTTCAATTAAATGAGAGGTTTGTTGTCTTCTTTCAAAAGTGGCTTCAGCTGTAGCGGGCATGAGCAGACTCCTAATCTAAATGGTTACGGTTATAAATTTAGGTTAATTATTAAGATAATGCAACAATTACTTAAAATATAAAGACTTTTATATGAAAATATGCGCAGTGATTCCCACTTATAATCGTGCGGATGCATTAAGAAAAGCCTTGGAATCCGTGTTTTGTCAAAGTTATGCGGCGAACGAAATTGTTGTTGTCGATGATGGCTCAAACGATGATACCAAGGCCATGATTGCCGAAGAGTTTCCAGGTGTTGATTATTACTATCAGGAGAATCAAGGCGTCAGTTCGGCACGTAATTTGGGGATAGAAAAAAGTAATAGTGAATGGCTGGCATTTTTAGATTCCGATGATCAATGGCTGCCGGATAAATTGGCACAGCAGGTAAAGATATTGTCAGAACAGCCAGATATCAAGGTTTGTCATACCGAAGAAATCTGGATTAGGAATAATGTCCGGGTAAATGCGATGAAAAAACATGCTAAAAAGGGTGGATGGATTTTTCAGCATTGCCTGCCGTTATGTGCCATGTCGCCTTCCAGTATTGTTTTGCACCGCGCTGTATTAGACGATGTCGGTTATTTTGATACTGATTTGCCGGCTTGTGAAGATTATGATTTGTGGTTGCGAATTACTGCCAAATATCCGGTGGCCTTTATAGAATCGCCTCAAATAAAAAAATATGGGGGACATAATGACCAGTTATCCAGGAAGTATTGGGGAATGGATAGGTTTAGAATCA
This sequence comes from Methylococcaceae bacterium, assembly GCA_050303415.1. Taxonomy (GTDB): domain Bacteria; phylum Pseudomonadota; class Gammaproteobacteria; order Methylococcales; family Methylomonadaceae; genus JBNLBS01. Next base: position 44,974 of record JBNLBS010000017.1, read on the forward strand.
AAGCCTTGCAAAAAATTCTGGCACAAAAAACATTATCTAGTGAAGACCGACAGGCAGCTATCGAAATGTTGATTAACAAAGCAAGCGTTTATGCAAACGGAGCCAGAAAACGTCAGAAACTGGCGGAAGCAATTTTTTATGAACAACTGATTCAGAATTATTTATGACTGTGAAATCCTCAATCAAGGTTTTTATTTTTACTGCCTTACCCTGCGAAGCGAAGCCGTTGGTAAACCGGTTTAAATTAAAAAAACAGGCAGAAATACAAGCTTTTGCTGTGTATTCAAATGACGAGATTTGCTTGTCTGTAACCGGCTTGGGTAAAACCGCTATGGCTGCCGGCGTGGCTTTTAGTCAGGCGGTAATTAATCACGTGGAAAAACCGATTATGCTAAATGTGGGGGTGGCCGGGCATAAAGATCATGAAATAGGAGATGTTTTTGCGGTAGAAAAAATAACTGATAGCGATAACGGCAGGCATTATTATCCGCCTTTGGTGGCAAACTTGCCTTGTAAAACAGAGAGCATTATCACTTCATCCGTTCCTCAATTGGAATATAGGCAGAATGGCCTTTATGATATGGAAGCCGCTGCTTTTTATGAAATCGCATCGCGTTTTACCACGTGTGAATTGGTGCAGTGCATTAAAGTAATATCCGATAATCAACAATCCCCGGCTGATGATTTAACGCCAAAGCAGGTCACCGAGCTGATTCAAAATCAGCTCGGCGTGATTGAACAGCTTATAAACTGTTATAAGGAATTGGCAGGGACATTAATCGATATGGATCTGCCGTTGTTTGAAGAATTCAGGCAAAATTATCACTTTACCGTGACCGAGCAAAATCAATTAAAAGCATTGCTGGCGCGTTGGGCCGTTTTATCTGATCAACAAGGTTTAAGCTTTGATAATCAGACGTTTAATAAAGGGCGGGAGGTTTTAATCTGGCTGGAGCAACAGATCAATCAGCTTGAATTTGTTTTATAAAACCACGGATTAAACGGATAGGCACAGATAAAAAAGATCCGATAAATCCGCATTATCTGTGGCAAAAAACGCTGTTAAAAACCAAAACGAAAAGAAGCGTAGACGTTATTGTTTTTCTGAAACTGGCTGAAAAAACTATGCTGTTTTTCACCAATAAAAAAATTGCCGCCTATCTCAGCAGACCAATGGTCGCTGATTTTATAATGCACATTGGGTCTCAAATAGGCATCCTGGTCTGATGGAGAGTAATAGCTGAACAAAGACCAAATAAGATTTTGGTTCATGGTTTGCCAGGTTAAACGGGTGGTTAATACATGCCGGGATTCGTCTCTAACAGGTAGCCCCGCAGGCAGGGTCTTTTGGTAGTTATGATAATCCTGCATCAGTTCAACATAATATTGCAGTCCAACCGTCAGATTCCTGATCAACTCTTGTTCGTATCCGGCCAGCAAGCGAAATTCGCTGTTTTTTATCAAAGGATTCTTGCCGTTTTGCGCATCTCTGGAGTGATAATAGCCCATCTCAATATTTGCAATGCCGGAAAAAAAAGGACGACGTAGGCTGCTGCCGATTGAACGCATACGCGGATACACAGCTTTGCCGGTTATAGCGTTAACGCCGGCCGGACTTTTCCAAAAACCATCATAAGCATAAATAGCCAGTTCGTTTGCTCCTATATTTTTATATAGGCGTAACGCCCACTCGTCCTGATTCGGCCGGTCAGCATTAACTATGGCGTTACGCCCAACTATTTGTCCTGTATTGGTGTTGTAATAGGAGATTTTTTTCCCGCTAATTGAACGGTCGGCATTAAAATTCGGCGTGTAAACTACATCCAAATTAGCCAGGTCAGAAAATAACGAAACTTTAACGGCGTCTGACGGTGCTTTCAAATATTCCACATCCCTACCTATAAAAAAAGCCTGCCAGTCCTTGGGGAAAAGATCGTTAATAAAAATCAGATCCCCCGTACCCCAGGTCAAAATCTGTCGACCCGTTTTAACATCGATCAAATCAAGCGGGCTGAAGGCAATATGAGCTTCTCTTAAATCTATCCAACCCTGTCCTTTATGCAGATTAATTCGACGGCTTTGTGCTTCGGCGTCAAATAAAAAATCATTGACTACAGTGGCGGTAAACCAGTCGAACTCTTTTTGTAATTCCAGTTGTAAGCGTGATTCGGCGATGGAGGGTTGGTGTTGATTTCTATCGGTTTGGGTTCGAATGCCGGCTCTTAGCTCCCAGAAACCGGTGATAGAAATAAGTTCCTCAGTTTTGCCACCTTTATTCGGGGCTGTTTTCCCTGGCGCCGCAATGCCATTCGGTAATGATGGGGCGACCAATTTGTCAGGTATACTGGGTTTACTTGGGACCAGGCCGCCGGGCAATGGCGGGGCACCATTCGCAGTTGAAACTGACACAGTAAACAAACAGATAAAAATACAGTTTTTTAGTGGCATAGGACAGAGTGACCAGTTTGGGCTAGGGCATTGCAGCTAAGAAACAATTAAATCATAACCGAATAAAGTATATTAGTTTTTTCTAATTAATTGGCTGTAAATCAACTGTTTGTTCTTCAGTATTTCAGTTATTATTATTTAAAAAATAATGAATTTATAATAATAAATGCAAGAGATTCTTTTGAAGAAAATTAAGTGGTTTTACACTGTTTTGTTTTGCTGTTGGTATCCTTCATGTGCCTTTTCGGATGAGTTAGCAGCGGATCTGAACCAGCCTAGTATCGAACTAAAGCAATTGATTCAGTTAGATTTGACTGATCTGCTCAACCTGGAAGTAACTTCAGTCAGTAAAAAAGCTCAGAAGGTATCCAAATCTGCAGCGGCTATTTTTGTTATTACAGGCCAGGATATTAAGCGCTCAGGTGTAACAAGCATCCCGGAAGCTTTACGTATGGCTCCGGGGGTCGATGTAGCAAGAATAGACGGCAATAAATGGGCCATTACTTCGCGGGGTTTTAATGGCCGTTTCGCCAACAAGTTATTAGTGCTCATTGACGGTCGTAGCGTCTATACCCCATTTTTTTCCGGTGTACATTGGGATGTGCAGGATACTTTGCTGGAAGATATAGACCGGATAGAAGTGATTAGAGGACCGGGCGCTACATTATGGGGTGCCAATGCGGTGAATGGTGTGATTAATATCATCACCAAAACCGCATCACAAACACAAGGCGGCTACGCGATGGCTGGCGGCGGTTCCAAGGAACGAGTTTTTGGTGGTTTTCGCTATGGCGGACAGATTAAGGATTCCCTTCATTACCGGCTCTATGGTAAGTATTTTGAGCGAGAAAATAATGCCGATTTTAATGAAAAAACTGTCAATGATGACTGGCGTATGGGGCGAGGCGGTTTTCGTGTCGATTGGGAGGCAACAGAAAAGGATAACGTGACAGTACAAGCCGATATTTATGAAGGTGATACAGGTGAAACAATTAACCAGGCAAGTATTACCGCACCATTTAATACTTGGGTAAATAATGATGCACAGTTAGCCGGTGGAAATATTTTACTGAACTGGCGCAAGCAGATTAATGAAAAAGAATCAACGGCACTGAAAGTTTATTATGACTACACCGAACGGGATAATTACTGGTTACGTTTGGAACATAATACCCTGGATATAGACTTTCAACATGCCTTACCATTAGGTAATGCTCACAACCTGACCTGGGGCGCACAATATCGTTTTATCAGCGACAGTATTGATGGCTCATTTATCATGCAGCCAACCAGGAAAAATTTAGACTATCATCTTTTTAGTTTATTTGTTCAGGATGAATGGGAACTGCTTGAAGATGAACTGAGTGTATCTGTTGGCTCCAAGTTTTCACATAATGATTTCAGTGGCTTTGAAGTACAGCCCAGCGCCCGAATCGTATGGACGCCAACTATAAATCAGTCTGTCTGGGCCAGTGTTTCCAGAGCGGTTAGAACTTCATCCCGCGGCGAGCAGGGGATTAATATAAATCCACAAGTACTGTCGAACGGACCAACACTGACTACATTTACCGGCGGTTTGAAAGATGCTTCGGAAGAAGTGATTGCCTACGAATTAGGTTATCGTTTTAAACCAGTCGATGAACTGTCTGTTGATTTAGCGCTGTTTTACAATTTCTATGACAACCTGCGCAATTTTAATGCAGACAGTGGACCTCAATTTAGAGGTACGCATTTTGTGCAATTCATTAATATGCATAGCGATATGGCGGCAGAAAGCTATGGAGGGGAATTGGCCATGTCATGGAAAGCGATGGAAAATTGGCAAGTCAATGCTACATACAGTTACCTGCAAATACAAATGCATGCGGAGAATGGTGACAGCAATTTGTCGGAAAGCAGTGAGAAACAAAGTCCTCATCATAAATTTTCCATTCGTTCGTCGCTTAATGTGCTAACCAATTTGGATTGGGATCTATGGTTACGTTATGTGGATAGTATACCAACCCACCGGATTCCGAGCTATATTACTCTGGATACTCGTCTTGCCTGGCGGCCTTTTAAAACGCTTGAAGTTTCTGTTGTCGGACAAAATTTACTGGATAGTCAGCATCCGGAGTTTGGCAGTGATTTTGTGTTAACTAAACCCAGTCAGGTTGAAAGAGGTGTATACGGGAAAGTTGAATGGCGATTTTAAAAAATAGAGGTTTGAACTTTCCCTGCAGAGTATTGCTGTTAGCTGTTTTGGTTCCATTTAAAGCACACTGTGCATCACAAGAGTTGGTTAAAATGGCCTTTTTATATAATTTTTCTCGCTATATTAGCTGGCCTGAATCGGTTTTTGAAACCGAACACAGTCCCTTTACTATTTGCCTGAATGCAGATCAAAAACTGATCTCTTTGATGGAATTAACCCTGGAAGACAAAACAATTAACAGCCGGACTTATGAGGTGAAAAAGGTTTCTGACAATAAATTGTTATCGGGGTGTCAGATTTATTTTATCAGCGCCGAGCGATATAAAAATAATCTTAAAATTCCGGCAAAGGAGGCTTTAAGTTTACTGTCTGTTAGTGATTATGACGGTTTTGCCGGTCAGGGCGGCATGATTGAAATCAAGCAGCAAGACCAACGTTTGAAATTATTGGTTAATCTGGAAATAGTCAAAAAATCGGATTTGCGCATTCGTTCCAATTTGCTAAATTTGATGACTATTGTCAGGTAAGCAAATAATTTTTAAATTTGCTTTTTTGTATGGGATTGTATGTTTTGTGCTCAGTTGCTTTTAATGGATCGAAAGTTGTTTTATAAAAAAGCGAAGTAGAAGATTTATCAGGATAAATGTTTCTTTTATTCGATGATGAGACTACTATTGAAAAGTATAAAAAAAATTATGATTGGGTATGAATTTTCCTATAAAGAAAACAGAGCTGGCAATGACACTGCTGCTGTCCTGCTTAACACCTTCTTTAGCAGGAGCGGATGAATTAAGCCCGGATTTGAATCAACTTGGCAAAGAACAAAAACAATTGATTCAATTGGATTTGAATGATCTGCTTAATCTGGAAGTAACTTCGGTCAGTAAAAAAGCGCAAAAGGTATCAAAATCTGCAGCGGCTATTTTTGTTATCAGTCAACAGGATATTAAACGCTCTGGCGTTACCAGTATTCCGGAAGCCTTACGAATGGCTCCGGGTATTGATGTGGCCAGAATTGACGGCAATAAATGGGCGATTACGTCACGGGGTTTTAATGGCCGTTTTGCCAACAAGTTATTAGTATTGATTGACGGCCGCAGTGTTTATACGCCTTTTTTTTCCGGTGTTAACTGGGATGTTCAGGATACCTTGTTGGAAGATATTGACCGTATCGAAGTGATAAGGGGGCCGGGAGCGACCTTATGGGGTACTAATGCGGTAAATGGCGTGATTAATATTATCACCAAATCCGCAGAAAAAACGCAAGGCGGTTATGCCATGGCCGGTGGGGGATCCAAGGAACGAGTTTTCGGCGGTTTTCGTTATGGCGGGCACATAAAGGATTCTGTTAATTACCGGCTATACGGTAAGTATTTTGAACGTGAAAATAACGATGACTTCAATGAACGTGCGGTCAATGATGACTGGCGAATGGGCCGAGGCGGTTTTCGCATCGACTGGGATGCGACCAAGAAAGATAAGATCACTGTTCAAGGTGATATTTATGAAGGCGATGTTGGTGAAACAGTCAATCAGGCCAGCATTGCTCCACCTTATAACACGTGGGTCAATACCGATGCTCAATTAGCCGGCGGCAATATTTTAATGCGTTGGAGCAAACAGTTTGATGATAAAGAATCAACAGTTCTGCAACTGTATTATGACTACACAGAGAAAGATAACTACTGGTTACGCCAGGAACATAATACCTTTGATATAGACTTTCAACATGCGTTGCCATTAGCGGACAGTCATAATTTAACCTGGGGGACACAATACCGTTTTATCAGTGATGATATCGAAGGCTCGTTTATATTAACGCCTCTGGAAAAAAATATTGACTCACATTGGTTCAGTTTATTTGTTCAGGATGAGTGGGAGCTGCTTGAGAATGAATTGACTTTAACCGTCGGCTCCAAATTTTCGCATAATGATTATAGCGGTTTTGAAATACAGCCCAGTGCCCGTATCGTTTGGACGCCAACTGAAAATCAGTCTGTCTGGGCCAGTGTTTCAAGAGCGGTCAGAACCTCCGCGCGTATCGAGCGAGGCGGGGTTTTAAATCAACGAACGCTACCGCCTTCTGCCACTGTTCCATTGCCGGTTGTTTTATCACTGACCGGAGGCCTCAGTAATGCTTCGGAAGAAGTCATTGCCTATGAACTGGGGTATCGCATCAAGCCGATTGATGCGTTAACTCTGGATGCAGCGCTTTTTTACAATGTCTATGACAATTTGCGCAATTTCAATGCCGACAGTGGACCGCAATTTAGAGGAACGCATTTTGTACAATTTTTAAATATGCATACCGATATGGCGGCCGAAAGTTATGGTGGGGAGTTGGCTTTGTCCTGGCAAGCGATGAACAATTTACGTTTTAATGCTACATACAGTTACCTGCAGATGCAGTTGCATGCCGAAAATGGAGATAGCAATTTGTCTGAAAGCAGTGAAAAACAAAGCCCGCATCATAAATTTTCAATACGCTCGTCGTTAAATATGACGTCAACGATAGATTGGGATATGTGGTTGCGCTATGTGGATACCGTACCAACGCACCGGATTCCAAGCTATATTACATTGGATACCCGGGTGGCATGGCGTCCTATTCCTTCATTGGAACTATCTGTGAATGGACAAAACCTCCTTGACAGTCAACACCCTGAGTTCGATAGTAATTTTATTTTAACCAAACCGGGGCAAGTTGAAAGGAGTGTATATGGAAAAATTGAATGGCGATTCTAATCAGGAATGACATAAAAGGCCTTTTCGTTGGCCTTTTATTAGTGATTATCCTTCAACCTCTTGAAAGTCAGAGTGCGTCGCTGGGGCAGGTTAAAATGGCCTTTATCTTTAATTTTTCACGTTATATTATTTGGCCTGAATCTGTTTTTGAAAATGAGGAATCCCCATTCACGATTTGTCTGAATGCAAATCAAGAGCTGGTTACTTTACTGGAGTTGACGGTAAAAGGAGAGAAAATAAATAATCGCAATTATCAAGTGAAGACAATCAGAAATTACGATGAACTGAATAATTGCCAGATTTTTTTTATTAGTGCTGAGCGGTTTAAAAAAAAATACACCATGCCTCCAAAATTGGCTAAAAAAATACTTTATGTGAGTGATTCGGAAGGTTTTGCCAGCGACGGCGGTATGATTGAGTTAGAAAGAAATGTTCAGAAAATAAAATTGTTAGTTAATCTGGAGTTGGTAAAAAACTCAGAACTGCGTTTTCGTTCCAATTTATTGAACCTTATGACTATTGTTAAATGAGCACTGTCTGAACTGATGAAGCACCGACATTTGTCTTTTAAAACAAAACTAAGAATTATCATTTTATTCGTTACCATTGTAACGCTGATTTTTTCTTTGATTATCATTGGTTATTTCAATCTAAAGGAACACCGGAAGTTATTGATTGAAAAAACAACTGTGCTGGCCAAATCTGCGGCTTACAATTTGGATGCATCGCTTATATTTGTAGATCCGGAAGCTGCCGCGACTATTTTAAAAAGTTTTAAAGCTTCACCTAATGTTTTACAGGTCGTGTTATTTGATAAGGACGGTAACATATTTGCCCGCTATAACCCTGGCTCGGTCAGTGATGTAGCCATGGACATAGCCTTCAAGAAAAAGGGGCTTTTCTTCTCTGACCAGCGCCAGCAAAAATACATGGATTATTACCAACCGATAGTCAGTGATGAAAAAATAATAGGTGTATTGTTTATTCGTTCCAGTCTTGATCAGGTTTTTCGTTATATTAAACAATATACTTTAATTTCGTTGCTGATAATCATATTTGGCATGCCGGTGATACTCATTGTCAGTGAGCTGTTGCAGAGAATTATAACCGGGCCTTTACTTCGGTTGACTAAAATTATTCACGGCATTCAGGAAACGGCTAATTATGCGACTCGGGTTGAAAAAAACAGTGAAGATGAAATTGGTGCGTTAATAACGGATTTCAATAAAATGTTAGAGGTTATTGAATCCAGAGATCTGCAGCTGAAAAATCATCAGGCAACGCTGGAACAGCAGATTAAAGAAAGAACCAGCGATTTGTTAGCGGCAAAAGAAAAAGCCGAGCAGGCGAATGAAGCAAAGTCTCAGTTTCTATCCAGTATGAGTCATGAGTTACGTACACCGTTGAATGCTATTTTAGGCTTTTCACAATTAATTCAAAGCGATGAAAATCTTACTGAGTTGCAGGTTAACAATATCAATGAAATATATGTTGCCGGTGAGCATTTGCTGGAGTTGGTTAATAATGTCCTTGATCTGGCTTCAATCGAAGCCGGTAGTCTTACCATTTCAATTGAGCAGGTTTCTTTAAACAGTATTGTCGAGGAATGTCACAATTTTCTTAAGTTTGCCATGGAGAAAAAGCCGGTGGGCTTTAGTTATGATGATAAGCTTATTGAGACGGTTGGTTTAAAGGCTGATGCCTTCCGCTTGAAACAGGTGTTATTAAACCTGTTATCCAATGCCATTAAATACAATAAGCCAAACGGCAATATTAGTTTAAATTGCATTTTTATCGACGATAAACGCTGGCGAATTGAAGTTATTGATACCGGTTTCGGTATTCCTGAAAATAAACTGGTACAACTGTTCAAGCCGTTTGATCGCCTGGGTTCTGAAACCAGTACCATAGAAGGCACCGGTATCGGACTGACTATCACCAAAACATTGGTGGAATTGATGGGCGGTAGAATAGGTGTGGTTAGTAAGCCGGAACAAGGCAGTACTTTTTGGTTTGAATTGGATGGTTATATATCGCAAGCTAAAATAGTGCGCACGGAAAAAGACTATGATTTCTCGATAAAAGAAGTTGAAATCGATTCCAGAAAAGTAGTGTCCATTCTTTATGCCGATGATAATGAAGTCAATCGTTTAATAGTAAAGCAGGCCATGAACCGATTGGGAAATGTTAATTATATTACCGCTGAAAATGGGGCGGATGGTTTGGAAAAGGTTAAGCTATATAAGCCGGATCTTATTTTATTGGATATTCATATGCCTGAAATAAGTGGTAATGAATTATGCCGTATCTTAAAAAACAGAAACCGGAACACGCCTATTATTGCCATCAGTGCCGATGCCGGTGAAAGTTCGATTAAATATTCAATGAGTTTCGGTTTCGATGACTATATTACCAAGCCTTTCAACATGAATGTGTTAATCAAAATACTCAACTCTTATATTCAGCAAATCAATTCCAGACGGAATACTTAAAAGTTGCGGATAAAACGGATTTAAATAGATTATTTCCTACTGTTGTACTGGGTTATAATGCTGTTTTTTTTACAGTCAGTGTATATTCATGTCGTTACCCAAAGTTGCTCTTGTTGCCATAACCAAACACGGCGCCGGTCAGGTAAAAGGCTTAGCAGAAAAAATGCCACACGCCGATGTGCTGGTTTCAGAAAAGTTTTCGCCTTTGATCAATGGGCTGGAAAATAATCAAAAGATATATACAGGCGCTTTTCGAGATCAGATTGAATCATTATTTAGCGATTATGACCAGATCGTCTTTTTTGTCTCCTTGGGCGCAGTGGTTAGGTTGATTGCACCTTATTTAAAATCCAAAAATGAAGATCCCGGGGTGATTGTAGTGGATGATGCGGGGCAATTTGTCATCCCTGTCTTGTCCGGTCATGTTGGTGGCGCCAATGCCTGTGCTGAAGAGATTGCGGCAATAATGCAGGCAACTCCTGTGTTAACAACTGCTTCTGATGTCGGCAAGACCATTCCGGTAGATATCTTAGGCCGTGAGTTGGGCTGGAAGGTGGTCGCACCCAAAATTAATATTACCCGGGTATCTGCTCATGTGGTGAATGAAGAGCCGATTGCTTTTGTTCAGGAAGCCGGTAGTAAGAATTGGTGGACACGGCCAACACCACTGCCGAAAACCATTCATTTATTTGATCGTTTTGAAGATGTTGAGCTAAACAGCTTTGCCGCTGTTCTGTGGGTAACTGACAGGGAAATTGATCCGGCTATTTGGCAACAACTGGAAGAGAAACTGGTGGTTTATCGGCCATGAAACTTGTTTTGGGATTAGGCTGTGACCGAGGTGCAAGTCTGGCAACGGTGGAACAAGCAATAGCAGCAGCCTTGCAATCAGCAGACTTGCCCGTAGAAGCTGTTTGTCAAATAGCAAGCATTGATAAAAAACACGATGAAGCGGCCTTTTTGCAGTTGTCAGAAAAAAACCAATGGCCATTGGCATTTTATACGGCACAACAGTTGGCACAGGTGGAGGTGCCCCATCCATCAGCGGTGGTAATGAAATATATGGGTACACCTTCGGTATCTGAAGCGGCGGCAATTTTAGCCGGCAAAACCGATCAGCGTGATTTACTGGTGGAAAAATTCAAATTTTGTGGCGATGATGATAAAAATGCCACGGTCTCGATAGTGAAAAAAACGGAACACGAATGAGCGGAAAAATATTTTTAGTGGGTTTCGGCCCCGGTGCGGAACAGCATATGAGTTACCGAGCCAAGGAAGCGATTGCCGAATCCGATGTGGTGATAGGCTATTCAACCTATATCAAGCTGGTTAAAGACTTGCTGGAAGGTAAGGAAGTGGTCAAAAAAGGCATGACGGAAGAAATAGACCGTTGCGTTGAAGCCTATGAACAGGCCAAGGCCGGCAAAAAGGTTTCGTTGATATCATCCGGCGATATAGGTGTCTATGGTATGGCCGGACCGACTTATGAGGTGTTGTTAAAATCCGGCTGGACACCCGATAGTGACATTGTTGTGGAAATTGTTCCAGGCAGTACAGCTTTATCGGCCTGTGCGTCCTTGGTCGGCGCACCGTTAACGCATGACTTTTGCTCAATCTCATTATCTGATCTGTTAACCCCGTGGCCGGTGATTGCCGGACGTCTGGATGCCGCCGCCAAAGCGGATTTTGTCGTCGCCTTGTATAACCCCAAAAGCGGCCGACGCACTCAGCAGATAGTTGAAGCACAAAAAACCTTATTAAAATACCGGGCGCCGGAAACGCCGGTAGCCATTGTTAAATCCGCTTATAGAAAACGACAGTCAATCCAGTTGGTACGGCTGGATGAAATGGCTGATTGCGATATCGGTATGCTTACTACGGTATTAATCGGCAATTCATCCACCTATATAGAGCATGGATTGATGATTACTCCGCGTGGTTATGCCAATAAATATGATCAGTTAACCGGAGAAACCAAAGCAGGAGAACAGCCTGGACGTTCATTGTCTATGGGGTTGGAAGGCTGGAAGGCCTGTGTCAGGAAGTATCTGCAAGATAACCCCGGCACCACCCTGGAAACCGCCGCCGGTTATTTTGCTGTCTCATTAGGCGAGGTTTTATCTGCCGTCGCCGAAGGCGGTGAAGCGGGGGCGGCCGAGCATAAAGCCGCCTGGGTTGATAAACAGCGTATCACTGAAGCCTTGAAGGTCAGCCGGCAATGGGGGCGCTTACGCGGCGTGCTGCGGGCCGAAGCCGGGGCCGTTACCGAACTGTTTTTATACGGGCAGGATTTTCAGCAGCGTAATGATTGGTTAAATATAGAAAATGAAGCCTTTCATCTGCATATCGATTGGAGTAGGGTTGACGGCGCCTATTTTTCCAGCAGAGAGAATAAATCCTACGGTATCAGTTTCATAGATAGTCTGGGGCGATTGTTATTCCGTTTATTATTGACCAAGCAGGATGGCGCGTTTGTCGATGACAGCTTGACCGCCTATCACAACAGCTGGCGGGAACTAACGATTCCCCATGTTCAGGAGCAGGAAAATGACTGAGGTAATTAAACCCAAAATGCTGGATTATAACCGGCATATTCTGGTCTGTGTTGGTCCGCGTTGCACCCAAAATGGTGAAGGCCAGGCCTTATATGATGAGCTAAAGATCAAGTTAAAAGATGCGGGCCTAAATGAAGGGGCTTTAAGGGTAAAAAAGACCAGGGCCACCTGTTTCGGACCGTGCAAATCGGGCCCGTTAGTTTGCGTTCAGCCTGATGGGGTTTGGTATTACGATGTGGACAGCGCCAAGCTGGATAAAATTATTCAACAACACCTGATTGGCGGGCAGCCGGTTACTGAATGGGTATTTCATCAGGCGGAGCAGGCCTGATGAAATATGGCTTTGCATTGGTGTTAGGATATGCGCTGTACGCCGCCAAATCGGCAGAACACTTTAGCGATCAAAGCACCGCTTTAAGCCATAGCCATTAACAGCCCCCAGGATTAACCAAAACAAAGCATTGGCCAGAGTGGTGGCGATAATAAACTGATGTTCCAAATCTTCACCGGCCAGGCTTTCTGCAATCTGCGGTTGTGGAGCTCCGTACAGATGTGGGCTGATAATCAGAAGCAAGGCAAGCAGTTGAAAAAGTATTTTTCTGCTAAAGCTGATGGTTGCCAGCCCGGTTCCGGTTGCCAGTATGGTAAATAACCACCAGGTTTGACGTTGTTCCAAAGCAGCGCTGGCCGTTCCAGGCAGTTCCGGCGGCAAACCCAGTGCCGGGGCAACAAAAAAAATCAGATAACCGGCGATACCCCAGAGCAGGCCCTTAACAATACTATACTGGCCATGCAGATAGTTGCCGGCGCTTAACAGTAAAGCAAAACCGACGCCGGCAAGTACATTGCTCAGGACAGTTAAGGAGGTACGTTCAAAGCCATTGTCCGGTTGCTGGCTTGCCAGTTCAAACGTCTCCGCCTCCATAATAAGTGGGATAACGGTGTAGTGTTGCAGTAAAGACAATATCAGCCCTGCAATTAAACCTGATATTAAGGCGCAAAAGACTAAAACACGAAACTCCCGCATTTAATGGCAGACAACGCCAAAAGAATGTCGCATATCATGTGCTGCATCATGTACCGAAGCATTGGGGCCTTGCATAAAGGCAACCGAAAAAATAATACTGAGACCCAGTAATGCTGCGCATGCTGCGGGAATTACCTTATCGGAAAAAACACTGGTTTGACTTTGAGGAATGCTCTGTAACATATTCATTTCCTGTTCTGATTGCGAAAAGCGGAGGAAATGTGGTGTAGTGATTGCCCTCCGCAATACCTGACAGCCGATCTTGCTATCTGTTCACTAGGGTTTAAGGCCTGTACCGGACTTATGGCGTTAACCATTTACCGTTGCGGGGGCAGTACCGGCTTAGACATCAATCGCACCGGTTTCCAGTTTAATCCTGCTGTTTAGCAGGAACCGTAAACAAATCAAGAATAATTTAGAACGGCGGGTTTGTAAAGGTTTATGATTATTTGGGTTTTTGATCCATAATCAAAGCCGGCTTTGTAGCCTAGAGAAGGGGGATATGGAGTGGCATTGAATGAGACGGGGATATGTCTGTCTTTGTGGAAAATCTTGAGTTGATTTAGTGCGGTTAAAAGACACTGTTTCTTTATCAACTTAAAGGTAGTTCTGTTTTTTTCCGTTGTTCTCAAAAATATCGATTCTGAGTGACAATTTGATTTTCTGGCTTGGCAAGTCCTGTTAGCTATGTCAGGATTCGTTTTTTATTAAAAGTATTTGGATTGTACAAAAAGATACGTTTTTTACTTAATGTGCCGCATAGCTATCATTATACTAAGCGATAAATTGCTGGTATTCAGAAATTGGATTGCAAAATTTTAATAACAAGGTGAGGAAAATTATGAATACAGTCAAAAGTGCGATTGCCGGCGTGGCCGGGTTACTGATATTGGTCGTTATTTTTAATGCTTATACCACAGTTGAGGCAGGGCATAATAAAGTCGCCACTTTATTCGGCAAGGTTCAGCCCGAACCTTATGCGGAGGGTTTTCATTTTGTCAATCCGCTACTGGATTTTGTCAGTTTTGATTTGCGGCAATTGACTTACACCTGGCAAAAAGTGCAGGTTCCATCTCAGGATAAATTGAAAACCTCGATGGATGTTTCGGTCACTTTTAAGTTAAAGCCTTCCCGAACCCCGCAAATATTGCAGGAAAGCGGCCAGTTAAAAGACGTGGTGGATAAACATATTACGCCTAAGGTTCGTTCTTTATTAAGGGAAGCCGGTAAAACAGTGGCACAGTCGCAGGATTTTTATCAGGACAGTGTACAACAGGCGTTACAGGTTTATATGGAAGATGGATTGACTGAATATCTGGAGGCCAAAGGTGTTATTGTTACGGCGGTTTTATTCAGAGATATAACCCTGCCCAAAGTTGTGACCGAGGCAGTGATTCAAACCAAGGAGCGTCAGGAACAGTTGGAACGGGAAAAGGCGCAATTAAAAATTGTCGAGCAACAGGCGCAGCAACAGGTAAAGCAGGCGGAAGCTCGGGAAATGGCGGCAGTAGCTGATGCCAATGCCAAACGTACGCAAGCCGATGCGGAAGCATACAGAATTACCAAGGAAGCGGAAGCGCAGGCAAAAGCCAATCAATTATTAGCCAAATCGGTGACTCAATCATTGATCAGTTATAATGCGGTGCAAAAATGGAATGGTGCTTATCCGCAGACTTTAATGGGTGGCAAGACGGATGGTTTAATTTTAAATCTTCCTAATACTCGCAGGTAAAAAAGGAGAATAGGAATGACTGGTGCCAAAAAAACTACAATTGTGATTGTTGGAGGCGGTGCAGCAGGTCTGGAGCTTGCCACATACCTGGGTAATAAATTGGGAAAAAAAGGATTGGCAGAGCTGATCCTGCTGGATGCTTCATCCACCCATATCTGGAAACCGTTATTTCATGAGGTGGCCGCCGGAACTTTGGATGCGACGGAAAGTATTGAGTATTTAGCGCAGGGGCATCGCAATCATTTCCGCTTTCGTTTAGGGCGTATGGAAGGGCTAAATAGGGTCAAAAAGGAAATTTATGTTAGTCCCACCTATAGTGAGAGTGGCGAGGAAATTATTCCACGGCGTACTTTTGGATACGATATGTTGGTCATGGCGGTGGGCAGTGTCAGCAACACTTTTAATATAAAGGGGGTGGAAGAGCATTGTATGTTTCTGGATACCCTGTCACAGTCATACCTGTTTCAAAAAAGACTGGTTGAGACTTATATTAAGGCACACAAAGGCAGTCGGACGGATAAACCACTGTCCATCGCCATAGTTGGAGCGGGGGCAACCGGGGTGGAACTCTCGGCAGAGTTGCATGAAGTTACCAATTTATTGGCTGTTTACGGCCTGGATAAACCGAATAATGTCAAAATTACAATTATCGAGGCGGCCAATCAGTTATTACCGGCATTGCCCGATAAGTTGGCAATAGCCACGCGTAACCAGTTAGTTAAATTGGGAATTGATTTAAAATTGGGTCGGCGGGTGATAGAGATTACCGAAAAGGGAATCAGCACTAATGATGGTGAAATGATTGAAGCGGATTTAAAAGTCTGGGCAGCAGGGATTAAAGCACCGGACTGGATGCAGCAACTGGACGGACTGGAAACCAATGCTATCAATCAGCTGGTGGTTGATAACACACTTAAGACCAGTGACGATGATATTTATGCGATTGGTGATTGTGCCGCCTGCCCATGGGTTGGGCATGAAGGCAATGTGCCACCTCGAGCGCAAGCAGCACACCAGCAAGCATCGACTTTGGCCAAAACGATTATGAACCGCTTACAAGGTCGTAAAGCTATATCCTATGTTTATCATGACTATGGTTCATTGGTTTCATTGGGTAAATATAGTACTGTAGGCAACTTGATGGGTAATTTGATGGGTTCAGTCAGTATCGGAGGATTTATTGCCAGGATTGTTTACCTGTCTTTGTATAAAATGCACCAGGTGGCAATTCATGGCTATTTCAGAACCGCTATGTTGACGTTGTCCAATTTATTCAGGCGTAGTACACATGCCAAAATAAAAATGCATTAGGTGTAACGGCTCAGACATACTTTGTATGTCATAAACGTAGTGTGTTTAGCGCTGCAGCTAATTAGCGGCATGTAGCGCAGTTACATAGTATGTTGAACCGTTACTATTTTTTAAATATAACGATAAGAAGTAAAAATGTTTGAAATTGAATACGAATTCCGGGAAGAAGACCTGATCCATTTTAATGAAATTCAGTTTATGAGATCGGATGAGATACAGGACAATATAAGAAAAAACCGTTTAATGGTGCCCGGAGTTTTGGCCGCAATTGGTTTGTTTTATTACATCTATTATGGCGATGTAATGTCAGCCGCCTATGTGATGGGTATTGCACTGTTATGGGGGATTTTATCCCCTAAAGTCATGATGCTGGATTTACGCAGACAAATATTGACCAACTATACCAATAAGGAAAAGGTTAATATGTTTGGTTCTTACACTTTAAGAATTGATCCGCAAGATCCAAAATACCTGATCGAAAAATCGCCCAGTGGGAAGCATAAAATGGCCTGGGAAGATCTGGTTCGGGTTGAATATGGAAAACGCTATGTTTATATCTTTATTGACCTGAGTACCGCACTGGTGATTCCGGTTGAAACGGTTAAGAAAGGTGACCTGGAAAAATTTGCCGAACAGGCGGAAAAAATGATCGAGCGGGCTGCCGGCTAAATAACATGGGGTATGGGGAAAACCTCTTACCCCACAAACTTTAAACCCCGTCTCTGGCTTGGATATAGCGTCGGCAGGCATCTACGCATTCAGGTTTGCTTGGATACGGCCCGCCGATTTTCTCGACAGTATAAAACCACCAACCCTGCTGATTGACGAAATAACGGTCTTGAGGGTTGAATACAGGCTTTGGGGGACGGTAGGGTTTCTTTTTCATATGGCTATTCTAGCTGAATCCGGGACTGAATTTCCTTATAAAACCGCTTTAACCACAAAGTACGATTATGTAAAAAATTCCTGGCGACAGGGATAGATGCTTTATTTCGATTTAGATCGAAACCTTACAATTTGTTTTTAGGTTTATGCTTAATTTTAAAAATATTTCATTACGCCGAGGCGCCAGGGTCTTATTTGCTAATGCCTCGTTCACCATTCATAAAGGTCAAAAAGCTGGTGTTACAGGTGCCAATGGTGTGGGTAAATCCAGTTTGTTTGCCTTGGTGCGTAATGAACTGCATTTGGATGCGGGTGATTTTTCCATGCCGCCGGGGCTGGAAATTGCCCATGTCGCCCAGGAGACACCGGCGGTCAGTTGTTCTGCAATCGATTATGTTCTGG
This sequence comes from Methylococcaceae bacterium, assembly GCA_050303415.1. GTDB lineage: Bacteria > Pseudomonadota > Gammaproteobacteria > Methylococcales > Methylomonadaceae > JBNLBS01. The sequence continues at coordinate 62,765 of JBNLBS010000017.1, forward strand.
ACGGTGATAGAGAATTAAGGCGATTACAAACCCAGCTGAGTCGTGCCGAACAGGCTAATGATGGTGTTCAACAAGCGGAATTGCATGCGGCTTTGGATGCCATTGATGGTTATAGTGCAGAGTCCAGAGCCTCGCGTTTAATGAGTGGCCTGGGATTTAGTCAGGAAAAACAGCAGAATCCGGTCAGCTCTTTTTCCGGCGGCTGGCGGATGCGTTTAAACCTGGCTCAGGCCTTAATGTGCCGCTCTGATGTCTTGTTGCTCGATGAGCCAACCAATCACCTTGATCTGGATGCCGTTATCTGGTTGCAGGACTGGCTGGTTAAATATCCCGGCACATTGTTGCTGATTTCACATGATCGTGATTTTCTTGACGCCATTACCAGTCATATCATTCATATTGAGCAGAATAAGGCGGAAATTTATACCGGCAACTATTCGGCGTTTGAAAAGATGCGGGCTGAAAAATTGGCGCAGCAACAGGCATCTTATGAGCGTCAACAGCGGGAAATAGCACATATACAAAGTTTTATTACCCGTTTTAAAGCCAAGGCAACTAAAGCGAAGCAGGCGCAAAGCCGGGTTAAAACCCTGGAACGAATGGAGATAATTGCACAAGCACATGTGGATTCTCCGTTTCATTTCGGTTTTTTTCAGCCGGAAAAGCTGCCTAACCCCTTGCTGCAACTGGAAGAGGCCGATGTCGGTTACAGCGATAAAACAATTTTGACCAAGGCTTCCTTATCAATCAGTCCTGGCGATAGAATCGGGCTGCTGGGCCCCAACGGCGCAGGTAAATCAACCCTGATTAAGGTCCTGGCCGGCGCCATGCAGCCGTTAACCGGGATAAGAAGGCCGGCTGAACATATTAAAATTGGTTATTTTGCCCAGCATCAACTGGAACAATTGACACTGGATGAAAGTCCGCTTTGGCATTTACAGAAACTGGATAAGCAGGAGACAGAAAAAGATTTGCGTAATTATCTGGGGGGATTTGACTTTCAGGGTGATAAAGTTTTTGACCCGGTGGCGCCGTTTTCCGGCGGAGAAAAAGCACGGCTGGTGTTGGCTCTTTTGGTGTATCAGAAGCCAAATTTATTGCTGCTGGATGAACCGACCAATCATCTGGATCTGGAAATGCGACATGCCCTGAGTGTGGCTTTACAGGATTATGTTGGCGCCATGTTGGTGGTTTCGCATGACCGGCATTTATTGCGTTCGGTCACAGACCAGTTAATGTTGGTTGCCGATGGTCAGGTGCAAAACTTTGACGGTGACCTGGATGACTATAAAAACTGGTTGTCGGAGCAGAAGCGAAGCGAAGATAAAGGCGCAGAAAAAACACAGCCGGTATTGTCAAAAAAAGAGCAGCGGAAACTTGAGGCGGAACGCAGGCAAAAATACAAACCTCTGTATGATGCGTTAAAAAGAGCGGAAAACGCGGTCGAAAAATACCATAATGAACAAAAGCTGCTGGAACAGCAACTGGCTGATCCGGCTATTTATGAAGATGCTGCAAAAGACAGGTTAAAGCAGTTGATGGAGGATAAAGTCAAGGTAGATAAAGCATTGCAGCAGGCTGAAGATGACTGGCTGACTGCAGAGGAAAAACTTGACGAGGCAGATTAACTTTAAGACCTCAGGTGAACGCTAAAATTATTATGAGGTATGGAATGTTATTTCCAACTTATTTTGTTATTGCTTGCCAATTGGGCATTTTAATCCTATATCTTGCCGAATGAGTCTCGACAAGGACCAGGGCTGTGGTCATAACGCCTACTGGATTTTTAAAGCCAAGAACGGGTTGAATAAAGATAATGCCACGCTCTTTTTTAACAAATCCCTATTTTTATAAAATCGTGCTTAACAGAGGTTTTTAGGACAATGATCGAAATAATCATGCGTTTATTTGAAATTTGCCTGTTTAAAAAAGGTCCGCAGGATCTTCCCGTGTCGGCATGGTTATTACGGTTTCTATTGCTTTTCTATGCATTGGTCAATTTTTTAATTCTGTATATCAATGCCGGTTGGTCAATGGCATTGATGCAATTGGTAGTCGAGATTATGTTGGTTTTGGGCTTTGCCTGGCTGTTGCTGGCTATTGTACATAAATCGGAACGTTTCATTCAGACAGCTTGTGCTTTATTGGGTACCGATGCCTTAATCAGCTTTTTTGCCATACCGGCGGTGGCAACATTGATATCGGGCCGAGCGGTTGGGTTAGAAATGGCTTATTTGGCCATGCTTGGGTTAATGCTGTGGCATTGGGCGGTAACCGGACATATAATTCGACATGCCATATCCAAACCGTTGTTTATTGGTATGATGGTTGCGCTACTTTATTTATTAAGTTCTTATCAGGTCATAACATTATTATTTCCTGAAATTGTCGTTGTCGAATAGGAGGTCGTTATGGAGGGTTACAAACATATTCTAGTTGCTGCTGATTTTACTGATCATGGCGAAGATGTAGTGAAACGGGCAAAGGATTTGGCAGGAAAATATCAGGCAAAATTGAGTATCATTCATGTGGTTGATAATCTACCTATAACCGATGCAGCCTATGGACCTGTAATTCCATTTGAAGTCGATCTGACTGAAGAACTGATGGCGGCGGCAAAAAAACGCCTAACCGATCAAATCGAAAAACAAGGCCTTAAGATTGAAAAGCAATGGCTGGAACTGGGGAGTCCAAAGCTGGAAATTATTCGAATTGCCGATGAAAATGATATTGATTTAATTGTTGTCGGTTCACATGGTCGCCATGGTTTGGCCTTGTTGCTGGGCTCAACCGCAAATGGCGTGTTACATCATGCTAAGTGTGATGTGATGGCGGTTAGATTGCAGGACGATTGATTTGCAAACCTTGATTCTGGGCGGTGCCCGATCCGGCAAAAGCCGATACGCAGAACAACGGGCTAAGGATTCGGGCAAAGAGGTTATCTATATTGCTACTGCGCAGGCGCATGACGGTGAAATGATGGCGCGTATCAAGCAACATCAAAACAATAGGCCGATTAATTGGCGAACGGTGGAAGAGCCGGAAAAGTTAGCGGTTGTGCTGGCGAAAAATGCAACTGACCATACCTGTATTTTGGTCGATTGTTTAACGTTATGGCTGAGTAATATTTTAATTGACCGCCAAGGGTTTATTCAGGAACAATTCTTCGTCGAGCAAACCGAAGCCTTGTATGAAACACTGGTTGACCTGCCTGGACAGTTATTGTTAGTCAGTAATGAAGTCGGTATGGGCATTATTCCATTAGGTGCGGGTACGCGCCGTTATGTCGATGAAGCCGGGCGTTTACATCAGCGTTTGGCTCAGCAATGTCAACAGGTTGTTATGGTTACTGCAGGGTTGCCTCAAATATTAAAATGATAAACCGTTTAACTGACAAGATCCCAATGCCCAGTGAGCAATGCAAACAACTGGCATGGCAAAGACAGGGGCAGTTGACCAAGCCCGCAGGTTCACTAGGCATGCTGGAAGAGATTGCGGTGCGTCTGGCGGCATTGCAACAAACCCATACGCCAACGCTGGAACGGCTTTGGGTATCGGTTTTTGCTGCTGATCATGGTGTGGTTGAGACAGGCGTGTCTGCATTTCCGCAGAGTGTTACGACGGCAATGGTACATAACTTTATTCAGGGTGGAGCGGCGGTTAATGTGTTGTCTAAAAGGCAGCAGGCACATTTCGAAGTGGTCGATACCGGCCTGGTTGAAAAGCTGGAGGTAGACGGTTTAATAATCGACAGAGCGGGTGCGGGTACGGCAAACTTTGCCAAACAGCCGGCGATGACCGAAAGCCAATTGGCTATCGCTCTAAATGCAGGTAAACATGCGATAGAAAGGGCGTTGGTCAAGCATGCACAGGTGTTCATTGGCGGTGAAATGGGGATAGGTAATACTACCAGTGCCAGCGCTTTAGCCAGTGTGTTGTTACAATTGCCGGCAAGCTGTTTAACCGGTGCCGGAACGGGGCTCGATAAACAAGGTATCGAATATAAAAGTAAGGTGATTGAGCAGGCAATTACTTTGCATAAAGCAAATCTGATCACACCGGTTGCCATTCTCCAACATTTGGGGGGGTTTGAAATTGCAGCCTTACTGGGTGCTTATTTGTACGCGGCCCAAAATGCCTTGCCGGTATTGATTGACGGTTTTATCAGTTCGGTCGCCGCACTGCTTGCTGTTAAAATAAACCCCGCGTGTCAAAGCTGGTTTTTATATAGCCATAAATCACAGGAACAGGGTCATCAACGGGTGTTGGATGCGTTAAACGCCAGACCTTTGCTGGACCTGCATATGCGTCTTGGAGAGGCCAGTGGGGCTTTGGTCGCCGTACCCTTACTGCAAGCAGCCTGTGATTTACACAATCAAATGGCAACATTTGAACAGGCACAGATAAAGAATAACAACAATAGTGCATAAGAATTTAACTTAAGGTAAACAAAAAATGATTGGAAAAGTAACAAGCTATAACCCTGAGACACAAACCGGCGCAATTCAATGTGAAGGTGATTTTTATGAATTTCATCTGGATGACTGGGTTTCATCGGCTGATCCCGAAGTGGATGATGCGGTAAATTTTGTCGGAAAAAAAGGGATGGGTAAGGCCGTTTATCTGGTTGGTGATTATTTAAATAAACAGGGGGCGGTAAAATCCAGATTACTGGCGGCATTTTTAGCCTTAATATTAGGCTGGTGCGGCGCACATCGAATTTATTTGGGTTACTACTGGGTGGCACTGGCTCAAATTATCTTTACTGCCTTGACCATGGGCTTCGGTCTGGTTTGGGGCTTTATCGAATGTATTTTATTGTTTGGCGGTCAAATGAATAAAGATGCCAAAGGGCGTCCGTTAAAATAACTTTTATGCTAATTGCGTGGGTGTTGGCCATACAGTTTTTAACCCGCATTCCGGTGCCGGTACACTTTATCGCAACTGATCGGCAATTAGGCCAGTCAGTGTTGTTTTATCCATTGGTCGGTCTAATTATCGGTGCCTTGTTATGGCTCTTGGCTGGGTTATTGCCCCCGACCAGCTTGGGCGCCGCTTTTCTGCTTTGCGTTTGGGTATTGATCACAGGCGGTTTGCATCTGGATGGGTTGGCCGATTGTGCCGATGCCTGGGTCGGCGGTATCGGTGATAAATCCCGTACCATTGCCATTATGAAAGACCCGGCGGCCGGGCCTTCGGCGGTGGTTATCCTAACTCTGCTGTTATTATTAAAATGGTCGGCAATATTGGCCTTGATTGAGCAGCAACAGCTGGCGCCGTTATTATTGATTCCAGTGCTGGGCCGTTCCGCTATTATGGCGATGATGTTAACCACACCTTATGTTAGCCGGGGCGGGTTGGCGGAAAAGCTGCTGGCAAATTTATCGAAACAAACGGGGCTGATTATTTTATTAGTTACGCTATTAATAAGCGTTTATGTACTGGGTATTGTGCCTGTTACTGCTGCTACCGGTGTTTTTTTTATCGTACGATATTGGACCCTGCAGCGCCTGGATGGCGCAACCGGTGATGTCTATGGCGCGTTAGTGGAACTGGTGGAAGTGGCTGCCTTGGTAGCGATGGTGATATATGAGTAAGCATCGCTTTACCGATGAGCAAGTGCAAGGGGTTTACAAAGCTATCGCAGAACGGCGTGATATGCGTCATTTTCTATCTGATCCTATTGATTCAGGGATTTTGAATAGACTGCTGCAGGCTGCAAATCAGGCCGGCAGTGTCGGGTTGATGCAGCCGTGGCGATTTATTCGGATTACCGATCAGAAATTAAGAAAAAAAATTCATGACATAGTCGAGCTGGAGCGCCAGCAAACTGCAAAAGCATTGGGTGAGCGTGAAGATGAGTTTATGAAGCTTAAGGTTGAAGGAGTTTTGGATTGTGCTGAATTATTAATCGTTGCCTTACCTGATAAACGTGAAAAACATATTTTTGGCCGTAGAACCCTGCCGGAAATGGATATAGCCTCTACCGCCTGTGCCATTCAAAACTTGTGGCTGGCAGCCAGGGCTGAAGGTTTGGGTATGGGTTGGGTATCAATTTTTGATCCAGTCGCTCTGGCACGATTACTGTCCATGCCCGAAGGCAGTCAACCCATCGCCATCTTATGTTTGGGGTATGTCGATGAGTTTTACCCCAAACCTATGCTGGAAATTGAAGAGTGGGCTCAAGGCAAACCATTGGAAGCCTTTGTCTCGGAAAATAGCTGGCGGCTGGATTAGCCGGTTTATTTAGGCTTAACGCGCAGATAAATAACGTAATAAACAAAACCGACTAAAACACTTCCGCCAATCAGGTTCCCTAAAATGACCGGAACCAGATTGCTAAAAAAGCCAAGCCAGGTAATGGCATCGGCTTGAGCACTCACAAATCCCGACGCTTTTAACAGCATTCCCATGGGAATAAAGTACATATTGGCAATACTGTGTTCGAAACCAGCAGCAACAAAAGCGGAAATTGGAAACACAATAGCAACAACTTTATCAAATACGCTACGTCCTGCCAGTGCCATCCAAACTGCCATACAGACCAGGATATTGCATAACGCGCCTCTGAAAAAAGCCGTCCAGAATGGCAAGGTGCATTTTCCGGCGGCTATTTTCATATAGAGAGCGGCAATTGCACCGTTATTCATATCTGCATGACCGGATAAGAATACCAAGACTGCCAGTCCAGCTGCTCCGACAAAATTGGCCAAGCAAATAATCAGCCAGTTTTTTAGTAAATCACCGGTGGTAATTTTGCCGTCCGCCCAGGCCATGGCTTGTAAATTGTTGCCGGTAAATAATTCTGCACCGGCTACCACAACCAGAATAAGCCCTAATGAGAATGCCAGTCCTCCTAGCACCTGACTGGCGGCAAAACCTAAGCTAGCATCTGATTTGATCAGCACAAAATAAAGCGCGCCTAGACCGATAAAAGACCCCGCCAGCACCCCGAGCATAATCATGGCAGTTAATGGAATTTGTGTTTTGGCAACACCAACATTTTCGACCCGTCCGGCTATCTCTTTGGGGGAGTATGCATCAAAACCAAAAATCTCAGTCATTCAAAAGCTCCTACTTAATTATCAGTTAACGGTTTTACTATAGAGCAGAATACACAAAAAGTAAGGGTGCCGGAAGGGGAGATGAAAAAGTAAATCGGTCAAGTGGATGATTTAAACAAACTGGCTCTGAGTGGTTACTTTTTATAATATCTGATAATGCCGTAATTTTAGATATAAATAGAAGCAAGGAGTGGGGAAATATGAAAAGTATATTTGTTGGGTTAATTTGTGCTAATTGATGGACAAAACTAAAATGAAAAAAACATTAGATAATCTTGTTAAAGAGTTTTCTCAATGGTGGTTTAACCAGTTAACAGTCCGGGTTACAGGACATAACTTAAGCTTTCGCTATATTGTCAAATACCCAGCTGGGGGGAAAAGCTTGACGCCATTACCGATGCTGATTGCATTGCACGGCGATGGCGATAACGCGGACAATTTCTATCAAACCGCGCTGGATATGTTTACCGCATCTGTACGTATTATTTTGATTAAAGGCCCTATTGCTCATGAATGCGGCATGGTTTGGCCTTATTCGGCAGATCAATTTATGAGATATGGCGAAGCCTTTGGTGGGGCCGTTGACAGACTTGTTGAAATCTATCCTACTATAGGCGATCCGATATTGTTAGGATTCTCCGGTGGCGGCACGATGGCGTATTATCAATCTGTAAAACAAGGGCATCGTTACGCTTATATTTTTCCTATATCGGGTTTATTAATGATTGAACAGCTAGGTGATAAGAGAACTAAGACGGGTGCAAAAGTGTTTGCATATCATGGTAAAGATGACCAGGTAGTTCCTTTTTCTACCGGTAAAAAGGCGGTTAATATTTTAAAGAAAAACGGCGTAAACATTAGTTTTACAATGTTCGAAGGAGGGCATCAGGCTCTGTTTAGAGATAAGAAATCTCAAATTACTCATGCAGTTGAAGAAAAGATCAAAAGTCTGTATATAACTAAGGCGCTGTGAAGTTTTGTATAGTGGGCATTGTGTAAAGCTTATTAATATTAACCAACAAAGAGCCTTTAGCAAACTGTTCGGACTATGATTGGAACCAATTTGTGGGGCACGTTATTAAGCTGGGATAAATTTTCGCTCAAATATTGATCTATGATTAACTTTTCGGATCCATCTATCGAAAGCCAGACCAGGAATAAAGACGGTGATCAGGCGATTCCAATTGCCGAAATATCATCGGGAAAGCATTCTTTCCGCTCGCTGGGCCCCGATTTTTTTATCGAGACGGAGTTTGAATATGTACCTGATTCGAAACTGGTTCTTTTCAATAAAAGTTTGGCTAGAGAATTAAATCTGGCGTTACCGGAAGCCGATGCAGAGCTTGAACAAGTTATGCTGGAAAATTTTGCGTGGTATAAATGCGGGAATGATAGCTCTGGTCCGGCTAACAGAAAAATTAGCAAACGCTTTATTTCCACGCGATACCTTGATTCGGAGGAAAAGTCGGAAGGCCATGCTCTGGGGGATGGACGTGCAGTGTGGGTCGGAGAAATTATTCAACAACGCAAGTCTGGCAAACTGCAGTATATTGATGTGGTTTTAAAAGGCATTGGGCCGACAGAATTGGCATGGTTAAAACATCCTAATCAAAATCATAAAGATGGTCAGGCCGGTTTGACCGAAGCGGTGCATGAATATATATACAGTTTAGCGGCCAAAACCAACGGTATTCGCGCGGTTGGCGTACTGGCGGTTATCAAGCTCCCTAAGTATAGGGAAGCAAGCAAGGAAAGCGCGGCGATTGTCGTGCGTGCAGGCAATCATTTACGATTTGCCCATTACTGTTATTTTGCCGACAATCCAGTACAGCTGAAAAAACTTTTCGACTATGGTTTAAAAAAGGATTTAGGGCTGCCTCTTACGCATTCAGTTACTATCCGGGATGTTCACGATTATCTGGACTTAGTTGTCACTCAGCTGGCTTCTGATGCGGCAATTTATTTCGATGTTCACGGGGTGCATGGTTCTCCGACTTTTGGCAATGTCACCTCATGCGGCGGTACAGTTGATTTTTCAACCTTTGTCTATATCGATGCGCATCATGGCAGTTATAGCTATATGCCGGACGGAGCTAACCGGCTTGGTGGAGAGTGGGGGCAAACGGAACAGTTTTTTAATTTGTTCAGTAGTCTTGTCGACAGACTGAAAAAAAGCCGCTTCGATTATGAAGCGGAAATTAGGCCTATCGAATATTTCTTACGAAAGTTTAATGATAGGTTTGAACAGATTTTAACCAAGAGATGGTTGCTTAGAATCGGCTTGTCGAAAACAGAACTTAATTCCTTATCCAAACAAACTAAAGAATATTTCTATGAAAACGTAAAAACGATCTACGAACTGAGCGGCTCAAAAAAAATTAAGTTGAAACAAAAAAAAGTGTTTATGGCGGCATTCGAGCCCAGAAAAATTTTATCGGCAACTGCCGGCTACTTAGACTGTTTTGACGATCTAAACATAATTTGGCATCAGCTGTTTAAAGTAAATCGACACTGGGGTACATTTAAACTCTCTGATGCGAGACCTCATATTAAAGCCTACCAAAAAGCTATCATTAACATCGCAGATGAACTCAACATTACGGACGAAACGATTGCTGTCTGGCAGTACCGAAGTCAGGCAATCGAACTGTCGGAAAGAAACGAGCCGGGAGTAGACTTTTTTTACGATTCTGAACGTTTTTTTGCTTCGCAAGAAGTCTTGCATTTGATTCAATCAGATAATGCATCATGGCAGGAAATCAGTGAGGCTGCGCAAATTTCGACGTCAAAACTGGTCGATCACGGTCTTGTTCGGGAGAAATGTAAGCAGTTTGCTAGTTAGAAAGCGCATTAACCAAAGTTCATATTGCAATGGACGTCAGACAACTATGTCTCGATTATTTTTTTTAAAATTCAATTACAGGCTATAGCTGTCGTATATATTCCTATCGATACTTGCCATTTAAAACAGAACTTAAAAGCACTTATCGGTGCTGCTTAAATATTCATTTCGTTACAATGATTTAGCAAACTTTTTATTCATTTGCATGTGGTCTGATACCGGCATCAAGTAAAAATTCCATGCGCGGGGCAACTGGTTCATGAACCAAATTATAGTGACAGGCAATGCAGTTTAAATTCTTAACTTGCGCTAGTTCATGTTGCATTACGTCTGCTTGACTTACGGGGTGAAATGCTGTTTGATTATGACAGGATCGACAGGTTTCGCTGTTATTGGCCAACATTTTGTCGCGAACCCGGTAAGCCATTTCCGCGCGTGTTTTATTCCATTTGTCCTGGGTAGATAAGTCATGTGCTATAAAAGACCAAATATACTTCATACTGTCCATAATCTGTGCCCAAGTGGCGGCAAGTGCCCCTTTGGGTCTATGGCAATCGGCGCAACCGGCCTGAATACCCGTATGAGTTGTGCGGTGTGGGGAGTTTATATAATTTGCTTCATTAGCAATATAGTCCGTCATTACATGACAGGTATTGCTGCAAAAGGCATCACTTGATGTAAGCTTGTCTATCTTTTCTAACGATAACATCCCCAGTATACCGATTAGGATACCGATAGTTGTCGCGATCAATAAAGGCCTCGTGAAAAACTGTTTCCGATTCATAAGCTTGCCTCGGTGGCCAGACGTTTTTATTATTATACAGTTTTATAATAGCCATTTTAGACGCAGAATTAAACTTATATTACAATTTATGTGGTATTTATCTGGCTTAATATTGTCCAATGCCTAAGGGATAACTCTGTGTTTGGGCCGAAAGCCAGGCTGTTAGAGTGGCAATTGTTATAAATAAACATAGTCTGAGAAACACTCGGAACACCGTATTAATAATAGGTTGGCCAAATAAAGCTATTCGGTGGTCATAAAATGACATTAAGACTGTAGAAAACATGGCTAAGCCTGATGAAAATACTCCGCTCAATATGGATAAACACCAGGGGCAGCGATGCCGGCTATCCAGGTTATAAAAATTACATTTGGTATCCAGTCCATGCCAGGGCCACTCACAACCGCATTGGAATAAAAAGCCACATAACGGGGTAATTAACACGAAAGTTATTAACAGCGTGGTAATGGCTGATAAAGATGGGTTGATTTGGAGTTTAACCAAATGTAGAACCATCCCAACCCCAGAATTCTGCCGGGCAATTACTAAACTCTATATAAATGCGATCGGCAGGAATATCTAACTCGGCAAGCAAAATTTGACTAATGGATGAAGATAATGATTTTGCCTGGCTGCTGGTTAAACCAATACTCTTGCATTCAATATAAGCTAAGGGTGCGGTGGTGCCGGAAAAAAGCATATCGCTATCACCGGTCAGTTCAACCATAACAAAGCGTTCCGGTTTGCCGGTTTCTGTTGCCAGTAATTGTGAAAACTGTGTTAATAATTGAGGTGACTGTTTACGGTTAATTGATTTATTGGTTGTTAGCTTGAGGTAAGGCATTAGATTATTCCTTGATAATGATGAATTGTTATTAAGGCTCAATCCTGTCATAGTCTAGTAATCAAGTACAGGGTCTAAGATTAAAGACAACAAGATTGACGTAAACTTGTTTGAGTGTGCTGAATTAATAATAGCTAAGGATTTTTGATTTAAGTCTAAACCTATTGTTTTCTAGTCAGCATGGGCGCATGATTACCTTTATTTGATTAAAGTTTTTCTGTATTGTTGTCTTACACAGCTCTTATCATCACTTTGTCTTGATGATGCAGAATAGGCTTTATCAGTGATTAGGCTGATAAATGGCTTTGGTTACTTTTTATAATTTCTAACTCGTGGTTAATCGAGTTATAAAACTGAATTATGCCTGACTTTATACAGCTTTTTTTCAATAGCAAAGATTTTATAGCGCATGGCTTTTGTTTTCAATGGCGGCCCGATTTGCTTTGGACGCTGGTTGTCTCTGATATTGCAATCGCATTAGCTTATTTTTCAATTCCATTGGCAATCACTGTTTTGGTTTTTAAGCGTAAGGATTTTGAATATAAAGGACTGGCAGTTTTTTTTAGTTTGTTTATATTCGCCTGCGGTCTGACACATTTATTTTCTACCATTGTTATATGGCAACCTGTGTATCCCTTACTGGCTGTCATAAAGGTGTTAACAGCTGTTATCTCGGTCGTAACAGCTGTCCTGGTCTGGCCCTTAATACCGCATGTTATACGCATGCCCAGTCGGGGGGCTTTGGTTAAACTCAATCAACAACTGGAAAGCGAGATATTTAAACATAAAAATACCCAGATTCAACTGGAGAAATTAACCCAGAGTCTGGACAAGGAAGTTGAAATTAGGACTGAAGCGTTAAGAAACAGTGAAGAGCGTTATGCAATGGCTCAACGGGCGGCCAAGATTGGTTCTTGGGAGTGGGATATTGCTACCGGTCAATTGCAATGGTCGGAACAGATTGAACCTATGTTCGGTTTTAAGCCGGGGCAATTCAGCAAAACCTACAGTGCTTTTTTAGAGTTGATTCACCCGGATGATCGGGAAAAATACCTGGATTCGGTATTCAGTTCCTTAAATGATAGAAAGGAATATTATATTGAACATCGTATAGTCTGGCAGGATGGAACTATACGTTGGGTGGTGGAGCAGGGGGACGTATTCTGGGATGAAGATGAAAAGCCTTTGCGGATGCTGGGCATTATGCAGGATATAACCACACAAAAAATTGCCGAGGAAGATAAACTGCGTTTTGGCGAGATTCTGGAAAAATCCTACAATGAAATTTATATTTTTGATGCGGCTACATTAAGGTTTATTCAAGTTAATGATGCCGCCAGAAATAACCTGGGTTACAGTCTGGATGAGCTGCAAAAGATGACGCCGTTGAATGTTAAACCTGACTATAGTCCGGAAACATTTGCCCGCTTGCTTGACCCGCTTCGGGATGGTAGTCAAAAGTATATTGTTTTTGAAACTCGCCATCAAAGAAAGGATGGCAGTTTTTATCCTATTGAAGTTCGCTTACAGTTACAGGCAGCCACGCAAAAGCCGGTGTTTTTTGCCATTATTCACGATATCACGCAGCGCCAGGCTGATACCGATAAAATAAAACAGTTGAGTGACCTGTATGCTGCGCTCAGTCAAATTAATCACGCAATTGTTTATATCTCCAATGAGACTGAGTTATTTAATGAGTTATGCCGAATAAGCGTTCATTTCGGTAGTTTAAAGATGGCTTGGGTAGGAATTAAACGTAAATCGGATCAACGTATTATTTGTATTGCCAGTGCCGGGGAGCATCAGGACTATCTTGACGGAATAGAAATTTCTGCGGATGAGCGGCTATCGATTGGACGAGGTCCTACGGGTATTGCTTTCCGGGATAAAAAAGTGGTGGTTGCCAATCACTTTTTAGAGGATGAGCTAACCAAGCCCTGGCATGATAGAGGCAGTTTAGCGCATTGGGCCTCCAGCTGCGCAATACCCATTTTAAGAAATAATCAATCATTTGCAGTTTTGAATGTGTATTCGGAAATTACCGATTATTTTAATGATGAAGTCATAAAGCTGTTGTCAGAGTTAGGCCGTGATTTAACGTTTGCACTGGATACTATCGATCGTGAAGCCGCCAGACAAAAAGCGGAAGAAGATCTGAAATTATCGGCTCAGGTTTTTGAACAGAGCCAGGAAGCAATTGTGATATGTGATCAGGAAAATCATATTATTTCAGTCAATCAGGCATTCACCTCTATTACCGGATATTCGTCTGATGAGGTTATCGGTAAGAACCCTAATGTTTTATCCTCCGGACGACAGGGGGCGAGTTTTTATCAGGCCATGTGGCAGGTCCTTAACACAGAGAGTTATTGGCAAGGAGAGATATGGAATCGACGAAAAGATGGCGAGATTTTTCCTGAGTGGATTTCCATCAGTGTTGTTAAGGATAAAAAGAATAACCCGATAAACTATATTGCCATTTTTTCTGATATTTCCCAGCATAAAGAAACTGAGGCGCGTATTGAACACCTGGCGCATTACGATCCTTTGACCGATTTGCCAAACCGTATTCTGTTAAAGGCCCATATAGATCATGAGTTGATTACTGCAACGCGGAAACATACACATTTCGCTTTATTATTTTTGGATCTTGATCATTTTAAAAAAATTAACGATACCCTGGGGCATTCTGTCGGCGATAAGTTGTTAATTGAAATTGCCCGGCGGTTAAAGTCCGTGGTTCGAGAGGAGGATACCGTCTCTCGATTAGGCGGGGATGAATTTAATATTCTTTTGCCTGGAACGGAATTTAAAGGCGCCGCTTTGGTTGCTGAAAAAATAATCAATGCAGTCTCAGAACCTTTTCAGATAGAGCAGAATTTATTACATATTTCCCTGTCGGCCGGCATCAGTCTTTTTCCTGAAAATGGAAACAATTACGAAACACTTTATAAAAATGCCGATACGGCCTTATACCAATCAAAAGAAAAAGGCCGCAATCAATATCAATTTTTTACTCAGGAAATGCAGGTTCTCACCATGCGTAGAATGGAAATTGAGAATCATTTGCGGAATGCGACTAATAAGGGTGAGTTGTTGTTGTATTATCAGCCACAAGTGGATGTAAAAACTAAGCATATAGTTGGTGCCGAAGCTTTGATCCGTTGGCAGCATCCGCAATGGGGAATGGTTTCACCGGCGGAGTTTATTCCGGTGGCGGAAGATTGTGGCTTGATCATTCCAATTGGGGACTGGGTTTTGGAGCAGTCCATAGCGCAGGCTAAAAGATGGCATGATGCCGGTTTTGAATCGATTTCAATAGCAGTTAATTTGTCTTTAGCGCAATTTAATGAAGATATTTTGTTTGAAAAGGTTAAAAATACGCTGGAAAAAGTTCAGTTGGAATCGAGTTTTCTAGAGCTGGAGCTGACTGAAAGTATCGCAATGCAAAATGCAGAAATTGCGATAAAGGTCACTCAGCAATTGGCTGAATTGGGTGTGCAGCTTTCGATTGATGACTTTGGTACCGGTTACTCTTCACTCAGTTATTTACAAAGTTTTGCCTTAAATAAATTAAAAATAGATCAATCTTTCAGTTCAAACATGGTTGACAACAAAGAAACAGAAAATATCGTCAACGCCATTATCAGTATGGCGAAAAGCCTGAATTTAAAAACCATTGCAGAAGGTGTAGAAACGAAAGAACAGCTTGATATGGTGGTAGAAAAGGGTTGCGACCAAGTGCAGGGCTTTTATTATAGCGAACCCGTCTCAGCGGATGAATTTACAAAGCTGCTAAATAGCCGTAGTTTCAGTAAAGATTGATGGGTCTGTATAAGATCAAAAGGTTTTTCTGACAGGCATTTTTTCTATCTTATATAATGTCGCATCTTTTTATGCGGATGAATGAGTCCGTGCGTATATTTTCTTGTTTTTATTATGCAATTTGAATTAGCCAATACAGATGGCCATGCCCGGCGTGGTCAGCTGACGTTAGACCGGGGCACGGTGCAAACCCCGGCATTTATGCCGGTAGGGACTTATGGATCGGTAAAAGCCATGACGCCGGAAGAGTTAAAGGGGATCGGCGCCGAGATTATTTTGGGCAATACCTTTCATTTAATGCTAAGACCCGGCGTGGAGGTGATGAAGGCACACGGCGATTTGCATGATTTTATGCACTGGGATAAGCCTATCTTGACGGATTCGGGCGGTTTTCAGGTCTTTAGCCTGGGGGCATTAAGAAAGATTACTGAAGAAGGGGTGACTTTTAAATCACCTATAAACGGCGGTGCTATTTTTATGGGGCCGGAAGAGTCCATGCAGGTACAGCGTGATCTGGGCTCGGATATCGTGATGATTTTTGACGAATGTACACCCTACCCGGCTTCGGCACAGGAAGCTGCCGATTCAATGCGTCTGTCATTACGCTGGGCAGAGCGCAGTAAAAAAGCCCATGATGATAATCCATCAGCCTTGTTTGGCATTGTTCAGGGCGGCATGTATGAGCATTTGCGTCAGGAATCAATAGAGGGTTTGGTGGATATCGGTTTTGACGGTTATGCTATTGGCGGTTTATCGGTAGGCGAACCAAAAGAGGAAATGCTGGCTACGCTGGATGTGGTGCACCCTAAAATGCCGGTGGACAAACCCCGTTATTTAATGGGCGTGGGTACACCGGAAGACCTGGTGGAAGGTGTTCGGCGCGGGATTGATATGTTTGATTGCGTAATGCCAACCCGTAATGCCCGAAATGGTCATTTATTCACCCGCTTTGGTACTATTAAGATAAGAAACAGTCGGCATCAGTTTGATAATGGCCCGTTGGATCCCGATTGCGGCTGTTATACCTGCCGTAATTATTCCAGATCTTATTTGCGACATTTGGACAAATGTCGTGAAATGTTGGGGTCTCGTTTAAACACAATTCATAATTTATATTACTATCAGGAACTGATGCAGGGCTTACGTGACGCCATTGAAAGGCAGGTGTTGGATGATTATGTCAAGCAATTTTATCAACTACGCGGTAATAATGTACCGGATGTGGCATAATAGTACGATTTTTCCTGAAATTAGTTTTAGGTTTTTTTTAAATACAATAATAATTGAGGATTACCATGAGTTTCTTTATTTCTGATGCAGCGGCTGCAGCGGCACCAGCAGCAACACAACCCGGGCTGGAAGGGATGTTATTCCCAATCGGTATTTTGGTGTTTTTCTATATTTTTTTCTTGCGCCCACAATCCAAACGCAATAAAGAGCAAAAACAAATGATTGCAGCATTATCCAAAAATGCAGAAGTCGTCACCCAAGGCGGTATTTTGGGTAAGGTTGTTGATTTGGATGAAAACTTCGTCAAAATTGAAGTCAGTGACAATTCCTATATTCAGGTTCAACGTCATGCCATTTCAAGCATGATGCCTAAAGGAACCTATAAAGCGCTCAACAAGAAGCCTAAAGTTTAAGGCAGCATAATTATAATAGTGCCTCACTGAATAGTTGTTCTGTTCAGCCAAGACGCAGATTTATTGTTGGAAGATTACAATGCAAAATCGTTTCCCCATTTGGAAGAACTTTTTAATCTTGATTGCTTTAGTGATTGGGATTGTTTACGCGTTGCCGAATTTATTTGGTGATGATCCTTCGGTGCAATTGTCGTCAACAACGACAACAAAACTGGAGCAAGCTCAGGCCGATGAAGTCGAGCAGGTAATTAAACAAGCAGGTCTGTCTACCAAGGCGGTTGAGTTTACTAACGGTCAGGTATTGATTCGTTTTAATGATACTGACACCCAGTTAAAAGCGGCAGACTTGTTAAGGGAAAAAATGGGGAGCAAAGCCACCGTTGCTTTGAATCTTGCACCCGCAACACCGGACTGGTTAAGTGCTTTAGGTGCCGGGCCGATGTATTTGGGGCTTGATTTACGTGGCGGTGTACATTTTCTTTTGGAAGTGGATATGCAGGCTGCTTTAACTCAGGCACAAGAGCGTTATTTCGGCGATATTCGTACCTCTTTACGTAGCGCCAAGATTCGTTATAAGTCTGTCAAAAGAGAAGGTGAGGCGATCAATGTAGTGTTGAAATCGGCTGATGACAAACAAGCGGCTTCTACTTTATTAAGAGACGAATTTCGTCAATTGATACTTAAGGAAGTTGATGGCGCCAATGAGGTCAGTCTGTCCATTTCCGAAAACGAGAAGAAAGAGATTAAAAAATTTGCGCTGGCTCAAAACATGACCACATTGCGTAATCGTGTCAATGAGCTAGGGGTTGCCGAGCCCGTGATTCAGCAGCAGGGCGACCAGCGCATTGTCGTGCAATTACCGGGGGTACAGGATACCACCCGAGCCAAGGAAATTTTAGGTACGACAGCAACCTTGGAGTATCGACTGGTTGATGTCGAGCATGATGTGTTGCAAGCGGTAAAAGGCCGTGCGCCCTTCGGTAGTCGCTTATATTATGAGAAAAACGGTAATCCGATCCTGTTAAAAAGGCAGATTATTGTAACTGGTGATCAGATTGTGGATGCTTCATCCGGCCTGGATCAAAATGGCTCTGCTGCTGTATTTATTACCCTGAACGGCGTCGGTGCCAAGAAAATGGGTAAGATGACGCAAAAGAACATTGGCAAGCCTATGGCGGTGGTGTTTATTGAATACAAATCCAAAACACGCATAGTCAATGGCGAAAAGGTGCGCAGTAAAGAGAAACAGGAAAAAGTCATCAGTGTGGCGACTATTCGCGATACTTTCAGTAAACGTTTTCAAACCACCGGTCTTGATAGTACAGAAGAAGCCAGGAATCTGGCCTTATTGTTAAGAGCGGGTGCGTTGGCAGCACCGGTGGATATTGTTGAAGAGCGTACAGTCGGTCCAAGTCTGGGTCAGGATAATATTGATAAAGGCATGATGTCTGTCATTGTCGGCCTGATTCTGGTATTGGCTTTTATGGCGGTGTACTACAAAGTGTTTGGTCTGGTCGCCAATGTTGCGCTGGCATTTAACCTGGTTATCATTATTGCCATTTTATCTTTATTGCAAGCTACTTTAACCTTACCCGGTATTGCCGGTATTGTCTTGACAGTGGGTATGGCGGTTGATGCCAACGTATTGATTTTTGAAAGAATCCGGGAGGAAATTCGTAACGCCAACTCGCCGCAGGCCAGTATTTATATTGGTTACGAAAAAGCTTTTGCTACGATCTTTGATGCTAATGTCACTACTTTACTGGTGGCTTTGGTGCTGTTCGGTTTTGGTACCGGGCCGGTTAAGGGTTTTGCCGTGACCTTGTCGATTGGTATTTTAACATCCATGTTTACCGCAATCTTGGGGACCAGGATGCTGATCAATTGGATATATGGTGGTAAACGGGTTGAAAAGTTGTCAATTTAGGCGCTGTTTCAGTTGATTTGAATCTATTTATTACGAAGAATAAGATATGTTTAAACAAAATATAGATTTTTTAGGTAAGCGAAAACTGGCGTTGATCTTTTCCGGCCTGTTACTAATTATTTCAATTGCTTCATTGGCGGTAAAAGGTTTGCAGTTGGGTATTGATTTTACCGGCGGAACATTGGTCGAAGTGGGTTTTGAAAAAACCGCTGACTTGTCGGTATTGAGAGCTTCATTAACCGAATCCGGTTTTGATGATGCGACTGTGCAGAATTTTGGTACCACCAAAGATGTTTTAATCAGGTTAAAACCGAAAGCTGATTTAAGTAGTGCGGAGTTGAGTACCAAAGTTTTGGAGGCAATTACAGCGGGCACTCAAGATAAAGTGGATTTGCGACGGGTGGAATTTGTCGGTCCGCAAGTCGGTGATGAATTAGCCGAAGATGGCGGTATGGCGATGCTTTATTCTGTGTTCGGTATTCTGCTTTATGTCGCCTGGCGCTTTGAATATAAATTCTCTCTGGGTTCGGTGTCGGCACTGATTCATGATGTGATTATCACCTTGGGCTTTTTCTCTCTGCTGGGTATGGAATTTGACCTGACGGTATTGGCTGCGGTTTTAGCGGTGATTGGGTATTCATTAAACGATACCATTGTCGTTTATGACCGTATTCGTGAAAACTTTAGAAAATTAAGGGAAGGCAGCTCGCAGGAGATAATGAATGTATCGCTGAATCAGACCTTGAGCCGTACCTTAATGACTTCATTAACCACTATTTTGGTTTTGATTGCGTTGGCATTTTTGGGCGGTGAAATCATCCATAATTTTTCGATTGCCTTGTTGGTCGGGGTGATCATCGGTACGTATTCATCCATTTATGTGGCCAGCCCGGTAGTATTGGCTTTGGGTATCACACAAGATGACTTGATGGTGCCAGTTAAAGAAGGGCTGGACATAGACGAGTTGCCTTAGAACTTTCCCCGTTTGTTCTTGTCATTTAGTTGCGAAATGCATCGACGAATAGAAACGGGAGTTGTTATAAAATTTTTTTTTCGCGCTGAAAATCAACGAGAAAAGGGCCGGATAAAAGGATGTGCCGGATGATTCAATGTTGAAAGGCATTGAAAAAGGGTTAAGGGGGACTTATCTCCTTAGTCCATGTTGCAAAAAAGTCGAAGGATCGTTTTTTGTGGATAAAACAAGTTAATTAATCAAACTGGAGTATAAAGAAAGATGGCAATCGAGCGCACTTTTTCAATAGTGAAACCTGATGCAGTCGCTAAAAATGTTATTGGCGAAATTTACAGTCGTTTTGAAAAAAACGGTTTAAGAATTATCGCTGCTAAGATGATGCACTTAACCAAAGAACAGGCGGAAGGTTTTTATGCAGTGCATAAAGAACGTCCTTTTTTTAATGATCTGGTCTCTTTTATGATTTCCGGTCCTGTTATGATGCAGGTCTTGGAAGGTGAAAATGCAATTCTAAAGCATCGTGAAGTGATGGGTGCAACTAACCCTGCTGAAGCTGAAGCCGGTACTATCCGGGCTGATTTTGCCAGCAGCATAGACGAAAATGCTGTACACGGTTCTGATGCGGCTGAAACTGCTAAAGAAGAAATCGCATTCTTTTTCTCTGAAGATGAACTCTGCGAACGTACCCGCTAAGCCGGCAAGTATAAACTTACTTGATTTTGACAGAAAAGGTCTTCAGGCCTTTTTTGTCGAGATAGGCGAAAAACCATTTAGGGCGACACAGCTACTTAAATGGATTTATCAGGAAGATATTACTGACTTCGACCTGATGACCAACCTAAGTAAGCCTTTGCGCGCCTATTTAAAAGAGCATTGTATTATCCGGGCACCGGAAATAGTGCTGGAGCAAAAAGCCAGTGATGGTACGCGTAAATGGGTATTGCAAACGGATTGTGGTAACCGGATAGAAACTGTTTTTATTCCAGAGGATAATCGCGGCACTTTATGTGTATCATCACAAATCGGCTGTGCTCTTGCGTGTACGTTTTGTTCCACAGCACAGCAGGGGTTTAACCGGAATCTGGCGGCTGCTGAAATTATTGGTCAGTTATACGCTGCACAAAAGCAGTTGGGTGAGCAGGCTAAGATCACCAATGTGGTGATGATGGGAATGGGAGAGCCGTTGCTTAATTTTGATAATGTGGTGGCGGCAATGAATCTGATGATGGATGATTTTGCCTATGGTTTGTCCAAACGACGAGTCACTATCAGCACCTCCGGTATCGTTCCGGCCATGTACCGTTTAACAGAAGTTTGCGATGTCAGTCTGGCGGTATCACTACATGCAGTCAATGACCAGTTAAGAGACGAGCTGGTTCCGATTAATCAGAAGTATCCATTAAAAGAATTAATGGCGGCATGCAAAGAAAATGTCAAGTTGGCGCCGCGCAGAAAAATTACTTTTGAATACGTGATGCTGGATGGTGTGAATGATTCCGTTCAGGATGCCAAGGCAATGGTTAAATTGCTTAAGGATGTGCCATCAAAAATTAATTTAATACCTTTTAACCCTTTTCCTAATTCCAATTATCAGTGTTCAAGTAAACAGGCCATCGAACGATTCAGGGCGGTATTGCATCAGGCTGGAATGGTGTCTACCGTGCGTAAGACTCGGGGTGAAGATATTGATGCCGCCTGTGGACAATTAGTCGGCAAGGTTAAGGATAAAAGTCGTCGGCATTTAAAACTTCAAACGGTAAATTCCAATCATGCTGCTTAAACAAATATGTAAGTTTTTCTTATGCTGTAGTCTGCTTTTTTTATTGTTATCGGGCTGTACTTCTTCCAATAAAAAACAAGTTTCTGATGAAGAGTCAGCAGCAATTTATTTGCAATTGGGTGTCCGGTATTTATCGTTAAACAAGCTGGATATTGCCAAACAAAACCTTGAGAAGGCTCTGGATTATGATTCGCATAATGTCGAGGCTCATAATTCAATGGCTTTTTTGTACCAGAAGCTAAACATGTTTGATGATGCTGTTGAGCATTTTGAAGAAGCACTTAGTTTGGCGCCGGATAATATCGGCGTGCAGAATAACTATGGCCATTTTCTTTGCGAACGCGGAAAATTCACCGAGGGTTTGTTCTACTTACAAAAAGCGATCGCTAATCCGATGAATGACCGCATGTGGCAGGCTTTGTCTAATATAGGCTTTTGCCAGCTTCAGCAAGGCAACCGTGGCAAAGCTGAAATCAGCTTTAGAACAGCGTTAAGCAATAAGTCTGATTATGTACCGGCACTGGCAGCAATGCAGAAGATCAGCTATAAGAAAGGCGATTACTGGGCAGCAAAAGCTTTTTTGGAGCGTTATTTAAGTAGTGGTCAACAAACGGCGGAAACCTTGTGGTATGCGCTACAGACTGAGCGCGCATTGGGGCATGAAAAAATGGTCAACGAATATCGCAGGCAGCTGTTTACCGACTTCCCCATGTCATCAGAAGCCAAACAAATTAGAAAACATTTACAGTAAAAGGCTGTACAAAATTCATGGCTAAAAAAATTCAAGCGATTCGTGGTATGCACGATATCTTGCCCGAACAAACACCTTATTGGCAATTTGTCGAGCAAGTGATTAGAGACGTTTTAGGCGCTTATGGCTACAGTGAAATCAGATTTCCAATTGTGGAAACTACTGAACTGTTTAAGCGTTCAATCGGAGAAGTGACCGATATTGTTGAAAAGGAAATGTACACCTTTGATGATCGCAATGGTGATTCATTAACCTTGCGCCCGGAAGGCACGGCCGGCTGTTTACGCGCCTGCCTTGAACATGGTTTGCTGCATAATCAGGTGCATAGATTATGGTACTGGGGCCCAATGTTCAGGCATGAACGCCCACAAAAAGGCCGTTATCGTCAGTTCTATCAGCTGGGTGTTGAAACCTATGGAATGGCTGGGCCGGATATTGATGCCGAAGTAATAGTGTTAACTGATCGCCTGTGGAAAAAACTGGATATCAGGGACAAGGTTCAGTTACAACTAAATTCATTAGGAACAACGGAAGAGCGTTTAGCTTATAGAAGCAAACTGGTTGAATACTTTAATGCGCATTTGGATCAGTTGGATGAAGATAGCCTGCGTCGGTTAAAAACAAACCCGTTGCGTATTCTGGATAGTAAGAACCGGGATATGAAGCAGGTGATAGAAAATGCACCGGCGCTAATGGATCATTTGGGCGAAGACAGTCTGAAGCACTTTCAGCAATTAACCGATATGCTGGATGATTTGGGCGTGCGCTACGAACTAAACACCCGATTGGTCAGAGGCCTGGATTATTATGGCAAAACCGTTTTTGAATGGGTAACTGATGAACTGGGATCTCAGGGAACAGTTTGTGCGGGTGGGCGCTATGACAGTCTGATTGCGCAACTTGGCGGTAAGGAAAATTATGCCGTCGGTTTTGCCATGGGTATGGAGCGTTTGCTGGCTTTATTGGAAACTGCAGGGCATATTCAGCCCGAACCCGTTGTTGACGTTTATATGATTCGTGTTGGCGAGCAAGCGGAAAAAGCCGGTTTCAGCTTTGCCGAAAAGTTACGGGATGAGGTGCCAATGCTTAAATTACAGCTTAACTGTGGCGGTGGCAGCTTTAAAAGTCAGTTCAAAAAAGCGGATAAGAGTGGTGCACAATTTGCCGTTATTATTGGTGAAGACGAAGCCGGGCGAGATGAGGTGAGTGTGAAGTTTCTGCGAGTGGAACAAGATCAACAGAATATGTCTCAGGCTGAGGCTATTGAGTTTTTTAAAAGTCGTTTTAAATAAAAATAAAAGAGTAGGCAGATGGAAATTTACGATACAGAAGAAGAACAAATTGCAGCCTTAAAACGTTGGTGGGCTGATAACGGCAAGTCAACCATCACCGGTATTGTGCTGGGTATCACTTGTATAATTGCCTGGAACTTCTGGCAGAGTTATAAAACTGAGCAGGGTCATGGCGCTTCGACTATGTATGAAGAATTGCTGGGTGCTGTTAATGGTGATAAATTGGAGAGCGCGGAAAAACTGGCTGAAACGTTACAGCAAAAATATGCTTCTACCGCGTATGCGCAATATGCAGCTTTAATGCGGGCAAAGATAAAGGTAAAAGCGGGAGATATCGATGCAGCAAAAGCGATTTTGTCCCAATTGGCAAAAGAGGCTAATAGTGAGATCAGTCATGTTGCAACCATCAGGCTGGTCCGTTTAATGCTGGCAACCGGCGAATATGAGCTAGGTTTACAAAAGATTGCCGAAGTCGATCAATCTACCGCGCAAGACTTTTCCGGTAGTTATGATGAATTGACGGGTGATTTATATGTGGCTTTGGATCGGATTGCGGAAGCTCGCACAGCCTATCAAAAAGCATTGAGAAGTGGTCATGTTTCACCATTGCTACAGTTTAAGATAGATGATTTAACTTCAGCTGAAATAGAAGAAAGCCAAAACTAATGCATTTATTGCTTGTCGTATTAATCAGTATTGTTTTAACCGGTTGCGCGGGTATAAAGCCCGTCAATGATCTGGCGCAAAAGGTATCCAGCTATTTTTTAGGCGGGGTTGATAATACTGAGCCCCCTAAAAAATTAACTGAATATGAATCGGAGCTGGAGATTGAAGTACTCTGGAAGGAATCAGTTGGTGTGGGTGCGGATGAACATTCGCTCAAGCTGGTTCCCGCAATCAGCTACGGCAAAATACTGGCTGCCGATCGAGAAGGCCTGTTGCAGGCAAGGGATATCAATACCGGCGAATTAAGCTGGGAAGTGGAAACGCAATTCAACTTTTCCGGAGGCCCGGGGCTGGGGAACAATACTGTTATTCTAGGTACCAGTAATGCAGAAGTTCTTGCATTTAACCTGGATAACGGGGGCCAGCTTTGGAAAGCAACAGTATCCAGTGAAGTGCTTTCAATTCCGGTTGTGGCGGAAGGTATAGTCGTTATTAGAACCATTGATGGCCGTGTGATTGCGCTCAATGAAGAAAATGGTGAAACGCTGTGGAGTTATGAGCTAAATGTTCCGGCCTTAAGTATCCGGGGGACGGGTTCAGCCATTGTTGTTGAAGGTAATGTGGTTAGCGGATTTGCCAATGGCAAGATGATTGCATTGCGTTTAACCGATGGCAAACATGCCTGGGAAAGTACAGTGACTATACCAACCGGGACTTCAGAAGTGGAACGTTTGGTTGACTTGGATGTCGATCCGGTTGAAACCGATGGTGTGATTTATGTGGCCAGTTATCAGGGCGGTGTCAGTGCCATAGTAGAAATCGACGGTGATGTAATTTGGCGAAACAAGGATATTTCATCCTATTCCGGGCTCAGCTACGATTGGGGCTATTTATATTTAAGTGATGCGGAAAGCGATATCTGGAAATTGGATCAGCGTAATGGACGTTCATTATGGAAGCAGGATGAACTGCATCAAAGAAGACTGAATGCTCCGCTCAGTTATGAAGAATATGTGGTAGTGGGTGATTTTGAAGGTTATCTGCATTGGTTGTCGGCCAGTGATGGTCATTTAATGGCCAGAGAGCGGATAACACGGTCGGCAATTAATGCTCAGGCTATTGCGATCAATGATATTGTTTATGTATACGCACAAGACGGCACTCTTGCCGCATTAAAGGCTCAGGCTAAATAAAAATGTTACCGGTAATTGCCCTGGTCGGGCGTCCCAATGTGGGCAAATCTACTTTATTTAATTATTTGACTCGAAGTCGGGAGGCGCTGGTTGCTGATTACCCTGGTCTGACTCGGGACCGGCAATACGGGCGGGTAAAACGCGGTACCCGTGATTGCCTGGTGGTCGATACCGGTGGTATTGCTGATGATGCGGAAGGTATCGATAGCTTTGCCAAAAAACAAGTGCAAATAGCACTGGAAGAGGCGGATATAGTGTTTTTTATGGTCGATGCAAGGGATGGTTTAAATGCATCTGATCAGGTAATTGCCGACTCGCTCAGAAAACTGGATAAACCGGTGGTTCTGGTTACCAATAAAATAGATGGCATTAATGCCGATATTGCCACGGCTGATTTTTATACTCTGGCATTGGGCGAACCGGTCAAGATTGCGGCCAGCCATGGTCGTGGAGTGCACGAGTTGCTGGAGCGTATTGATGAGCTGGTACCGGAGGTTGATTCCGAGCAGGAGCAGGATGAAACAAAAGGCATTGCAATAGCAGTAGTCGGGCGGCCAAATGTCGGTAAATCCACTCTGGTTAACCGTATTCTGGGCGAAGAACGTGTTGTGGTTTATGATGAGCCCGGTACCACACGGGATAGCATTCATATTCCGTTTGAGCGAAATGGCGAAATGTTTACCCTGATTGATACTGCAGGTATGCGGCGTAAAGCCAAAATATCACTGGCAATTGAAAAATTTAGCGTTATCAAAACATTACAGTCTATTGAAAAAGCTAATGTGGTCATCTATTTGATTGATGCCAGTGAAGGTATAACCGACCAGGACGCTCATTTATTAGGCTTGGTATTGGAGGCAGGTAGAGCACTGATCATTGGTTTGAACAAATGGGATGGTTTAAGCCTTGAGCAAAAAGAAAAAATTAAAAGGCAGCTTGAAGTTAAGCTGACTTTCCTTGATTTTGCCGAGAAACACCCGATTTCGGCGCTGCATGGTAGTGGTGTTGGTAAGTTATTTGATGTTGTGCATGACTTATATGATGCGGCAATGATCGATATGTCCACACCCAATCTGACTAATTTGCTGAAAGAAGCGGTTGCGGCGCACCAACCGCCGATGGTTAATGGACGGCGTATTAAACTCAAATATGCTCATCAAGGTGGACGTAATCCACCCATTGTTATCGTGCATGGTGTGCAGACCGATGCCTTGCCAAACGCATATAGGCGGTATTTGATAAATTATTTCAGGGAACGTATGGGGTTGAAAGGTACGCCGATAAGAATAGAGTTCAAATCTCCGAAAAATCCGTTTGAAGGTAAAAAGCCCAAAATGGAAGATTGGAAAACCAAAAAAGCTAAACGTCTCGAACGAAATAAAAAAAATAAGCTGTAATTCTTAAATAAACAGGTAGAAACAATGGCTAAAATCAATTTTCAAGGTAAACCATTAACCACATCCGGTGATTTGCCGGCGGTGGGTGGCAAAGCGCCAGATTTTTCGCTGACCAACGGAAAGTTAAAAGATGTTTCATTAGCAACTTTCGCCGGAAAAAAGAAAGTTTTGCACATAGTACCCAGCCTGGATACGCCAACTTGTGCTACCTCAACCCGTAAATTCAATGAAAAAGCCGCAGGCCTGGATAATACGGTGGTTTTGGTTATCTCGGCTGATTTACCGTTTGCCCAGGCGCGCTTTTGTGAGGCGGAAGGGATTAAAGATGTATTGCCTCTATCCACATTCAGATCAACCTTTGCCAAAGATTATGGTGTTTATTTGGAAGATACCTTTCTTGCCGGATTAACTGCCAGAGCAATTGTCATTATTGATGAAAATGATCAGGTCATTTATACCCAGCTGGTGGATGAATTGGCCGATGAGCCGGATTATGAAAGCGCTTTGGCGGCATTATAATTAACCAAAATTATTAAGGTTATTATCGTATTTTGTACGGTTTTTTCGTTTTCTTTTGCTTGAAGCTAAGTTTTTTTCGAATGTTTAAGGTAAAAATTCAGATTGTCCGATTTAATTGATTTGTGGATAATGCAGAGTTTACTTTTTAATGTTGGATAAAGCGCATGACAGAAATGCTAAACAGCGGAGTTGAATTGATGTTTGTGGGCATGGGAATCGTGTTCCTGTTTCTGGTGATGTTAATCGTTGCGGTAAACACCATGTCCTATATTGTGCAGCGTTTTTTTCACAGTGAGCCGGTCGTTGCGCAGGCGGTAAGCAACGTGACAATGAATGGAGCCGATGCCAGCCGAACCGCCGCGATCACCGCCGCCGTGCATCAGCATCGCAACCGGCACAACGCCTGATCGTGCGGTCAGCGTAGTCATCGCACGTCAGGCGTTCACCGCGGCGCCGGCCGTACACAGCATAAACTAACAACAACGACAATCAGACGACCCACAAGGTCCACGATTAAACCCCCCCAAAAGGTACTGGAGACAACAATGGCAACGACCATGACAAAACCCCTAGGCATCACCGAAGTCGTGCTTCGCGATGCACACCAATCGATCCTGGCCACCCGGCTGCGAATCGAAGACATGCTGCCGATCTGTGAAAAACTGGACCAGATCGGCTACTGGTCATTGGAAACCTGGGGCGGCGCCACCTTCGATGCCTGCATACGC
>JBNLBS010000018.1:0-84546 GCA_050303415.1 Methylococcaceae bacterium
AACCCGCCCGGCGCTACGCCTATCGCGGACTAAAAATCTTCACTTCGCTGTCGCTCCGTTTCCAAGATTTTCAGCGTAGGTACTCACTTTTCTGTTGTTAAACGATAACGAAAAATCCCTGATCTATTTAAGAGTCCAGGCAAAATTATGATAAAGAAATTATCCCATGGGCTTGGTTAGTGAATCTTGGCATTCATCTGTTGCAGGATAGCTTAGCCTCTCCAATAAGGTATTTACCCCTTCTACACGCCCATGGCTTTTGTAAATAAGTCACAAAATTACGGTTAACGACTCACATCCGTTTTGCTCTGTTGTTTGTAAGATAGAACCACGTTTTAAGAAAACGTCTTTTTTCAAACAACACAGGATTACGACTATGAAATTATTTACCTCTGCCGCAGTTATCACTCTTGCTAGTGTTCTATCTTTCAATGCCTTGGCTGAGTCTAAAGTCAACAAAAGCATTGTGATTAACAAATCCAACAATAAAGGCAATGCCACCATTGCCATCGGTAAAGACAATATGGCCAGCACCGGCTCGGTTAATATTAAAGATTCCAAAGTGAACAAAAGCATTGTGATCAACAAGTCTAACAACAAAGGCAATGCTACGATTGCCATTGGTGAAGGCAATACCGCGTCTACCGGCTCAGTCACCATTGAATAGTACGTGCTGTCAAGGATATTGAACACGGACGTTATTCCCCTTTGGAAGACCCATTACCACAAAAAACAATGCTACTCGCCATCTTTTATTCACAGAAGGTGGCAGGGTAACCTGGCCGTTTTTGAAAACATAGTATTCAGGCTAAATCCAATCACTGGCGGAAACCGGTTGTGGCTCAGCGAGTTAAGTTGTTTAGTAAGTAATTTAAGGTAACCTGCTATAAGGTAGATGTCGGTTTTGTATATTAGAGCAGTCTTGCTTTAAGACGGGATGTAAAAAACTAAATTAATATATCTGCCATAGCGATCAGTTGTTCGGCAATTTCAGCAATTTTTTGGTTTTTGTCCATCGCCAGCTTGCGTAAAGCTTGATAGGCTTGATCTTCACTCATTGCCTTGTGGGTCATCAATAAACCTTTGGCTTTTTCAATTAATTTACGATCAGCCAACTGCGTTTTAGTGTTGATTAACTCCTCTCGCATTATCTGGTATTCGCTGAAGCGGGCAACAGCAATATCCAATACGGTTTTAACCCGATTTGGGTTAAAACCGTCTACAACATAAGCGCTAACCCCGGCCTTGATGGCGGCCTGTATAGTTTTATGGTTATCGTCATTGGCAAACATAACCACCGGCTTAGGCTTTTCCTGATTCAGGCGTGCAAGACAGTCAAAGATATCTCTTTCCGGAGTATCCATATTTATCACTATCACATCGATTGCGTTGTCGTAGTGTAGATATTCGTTACAGTCAAGGTGGTCCAGCAACTGTACATCACAGCGTGAATGCTGCAAAGCTGCACTTAATATTGTAGCGCGTTCGCGGTCTTCATCTATAAGCATAACTTTCACGTCAGTAATCCTTTAGAAGTTTTTTAGTTATCAAAGCAACAACAATGCCAGTATAAACAATGTAGTTTTTCTCAGGATCTTAAGGATATTTTTCGTTTTTTAGATAGAAAGGTGCACCACCGAAGTGCGCAATGGGTGGAAAGATGTCCATTTTGACGTAGAAACGAAACATTTATTTAAGTTAAAAGCCGCAGTAGCAAAGCTTTGAAGGCCATAACATCAACTTTGGCATCAAATATGCTCTATAGAAATACAGGTACCCCCAATGTTGGGGGATAAACATTTTATAAGCATTGTTGCTTTTGTTTAATGGAGCGGAGTCCAGAGCAATGTCCGAAAAACTAAATTTATTTTCCTTTAGCGGCAAAATGCGAATTTTACATTCAACCTGGGCTGCTTTTTTTCTTACCTTTGTCGTCTGGTTTAATCATGCTCCGTTATTGGCTTCTATCAAAGATAGCATGGGGTTAACGCCGGAGCAAATTAAAACCTTACTGATCCTGAATGTGGCATTTACCATTCCGGCTCGTATTATTATCGGTATTGTGGTGGACAAGATAGGTCCTAAACGAACCTATTCTTCGTTATTGATCATTTCCAGTTTTATATGTTTTGCTTTTGCCTTTGCTGATAGCTATGAAGCCCTGGCGATTAGCCGGTTTTTATTGGGCTTTGTCGGTGCGGGCTTTGTTATTGGTATCCGTATGATCAGCGAATGGTTTCCTGCCAAGCAAATGGGTACGGCTGAGGGTATTTACGGAGGCTGGGGGAACTTTGGTTCTGCAGCGGCGGCAATGAGCTTGCCAATTTTGGCGCTGGCTTTTGGCGGTGAAGATGGGTGGCGTTATGCAGTGGCGTCAACAGGGGTTGTCAGCTTTATTTATGGCTTGGTTTATTACTTTTTAGTCAGCGATACGCCAAAAGGTTCAACCTACTTTAAACCTAAAAAATCAGGAGCAATGGAAGTCAGCAGTAAAGGCGATTTGGTTTTATACATTTTGATGAACATACCTATGTATTTAGCATTAGCCTTATTAACCTGGAAGCTGACTAAATTAGGAACCTTCAGTAACCCAATCGCTTACGCTGTGTATAGCGTGTTAACGGTGACTTATCTTTATCAAAGCTATGTTGCTGTGCGTATCAACAAAAACTTATTTCGTGGTGAGCCAGTGCCGGTCTTTGACCGTTATAAATTTAAACAAGTAGCGATTTTGGACTGGGCTTATTTTCTGGCTTTCGGTTCTGAATTGGCTGTTATTTCAATGTTACCGCTATTTTTTAAAGATACTTTTGAGTTATCACAAGTACAGGCAGGATTATTGGCATCCGGCTATGCATTTATGAATTTATTTGCCCGTCCTGGCGGTGGCTGGTTAAGTGATAAATTTGGCCGCAAACCCACGTTGATTATTTTATTGTTGGGCCTGTCTATAGGCTATTTGGTGATGGCACAGATTAATTCCGAATGGTCTTTAGCGCTTGCGGTTGGTGCAATGCTGGCATGTTCCTTTTTTGTGCAATCAGCGGAAGGAGCCGTGTTTGCGGTTATTCCACTGATCAAGCGTCGAATGACAGGGCAAATTGCCGGTATGGCGGGGGCTTATGGCAATATTGGTGCGGTAACATTTTTAACTATCTACTCTTTTGTGAGCCCACAAATTTTCTTTTTTGTCATTGCCGGGGCAGCATTTTTAGGTTTTATCACAGTACTGTTTTTGGACGAACCTCAAGGCTCAATGGCAGAAATTTTGCCGGACGGTACGGTACAAATGATTGAAGTTGAATAGATATTACTATGAAAACACAACTACAACTAGGTCAATACAGCGATAAAGGGGTTAAGGAGGAAAATCAGGATACTCTTGGTTTTTTTCAGCCTGATGATGCGAACAGCTTGCTAAACAAGGGCATCATACTGGCCATTGCCGATGGAGTCAGTGGTTGTGATGCCGGTAAGGAGGCCAGTGAATGCACCATAAAGAGTCTGGTGTCGGATTATTACTGCACAGCCGACTCTTGGACGGTGCAGACTTCAATACAAAAGGTGTTGATTGCGTTAAATAGTTGGATGTATGAGCAAGGCCGACTGGTCGGACAATTTCGTTCGATGGCGACAACGCTCAGTGCAGTGATTATAAAATCGACTACTGCGCATATTTTTCATATAGGTGACAGCCGGGTTTATTTATTGCGCGATCGTCGATTGCAATGCCTAACCAAGGATCACATCTGGAAAAATGGGAATAAGAGCCAGCTGGTCAGGGCCTTGGGAATTGATTTGAATATCGATATCGATTATCGAAAATTAACCTTATCAGCAGGGGACTATTTAATTTTAACCACGGACGGGCTGCATGAATATCTTAAACACGATTTTATTATCCAGACGATTTTAGAGACTAAAGATCTGAATGATGCCACTCAAATATTGGGTGAAAAAGCATTAGAAAATGGCAGTACCGATAATGTCAGTTGTCAGATTGTTCAATTTGAAAAACTACCGACACCTGATAATGAAGAAATCTATCGCCAATTGACCGAACTGCCTTTCCCGCCGGAATTAGAACCAGGCATGAAAATAGACGGTTACCGTATCGTCCGGGAAATACACAGCAGCAGGCGGGTACAGATCTATTTGGCTATCGACCAACAGAGCGGCCAATCAGTTGTGTTAAAAACACCCTCGGTAAATTATCAGGATGACCCGGTGTACCTGGAGTTATTTTCACATGAGGAATGGGTGGGGAAACGTTTAAACAGTCCTTATGTGCTTAAACTGTTCAATTCACAACGCCCGAAAAATTTTCTCTATGTTGCGACTGAATATATAAAGGGGCAAACACTTAGGCAATGGATAGATGATAACGGTCAAAGTGATTTAAATCATGTCCGTACGTTGCTTGAACAGATTGCAAAGGGATTGCATGCCATGCACCGTTTGGAAATGGTGCATCAGGATTTAAAACCGGAAAATATTTTGCTGGATACCGATGGCGGTATAAAAATAATCGATTTCGGATCGACCAAAATCGGTGGTGTCGAAGAAATTGCCTCGCCGTTAGAACGGCTGCATATAGTCGGTACTAAAAATTACAGTGCGCCGGAATATTTTGCAGGTTTAAAAGGCAATCAATCTTCGGATATTTTTTCAGTGGCGGTCATCGTATACGAAATGCTGACCGGTCATTTGCCCTACGGTGAAAAATACGGCGAGGCAAAAAATCCAAAACTTATTTATACCCAAGCCCGAAACTGGAATAACGATATTCCTCTCTGGGTCGACGGCGCACTGGAAAAAGCCTTATGTAAAGAACCCGAACGCCGTTATCAGGATATCCATGAATTCGTATACGACCTCTCTCATCCGAATAATCAATTTTTGAAAGATGAATGTTCGTCGTTTGCTGAACGCAATCCTGTCATTTTTTGGAAAAGCGTTAGTCTGTTTTTATTTATTACCCAGATTATGGTGTTTTTTATGTGCAATAAAAATTCGTGAAAAAGACATAATTTTTTCATTCCTCACTGTACTGGGGAATATCTCTTGAGAAATTCCAACGCTGCGCGTAGGAACTTTAAACCATTTTTTGAAACTCTACGGAGAGTGACATGAAAGAAAAACTCGTTTGTATCGGCAATGGTATGGCTGGCATACGCACTGTGGAAGAATTATTAAAACTTAATCCCGAACAATATGACATCACCGTATTCGGTGCGGAGCCGCATAATAACTATAACCGGATTTTGTTATCACCGGTTTTATCGGGCGAAAAAACGATTAACGATATTATCTTAAATGACGACGAATGGTATCGAGATAACAAAATTACCCTGCATAAGGGGCATAAGATTACTGAAATAGACCGGGTAAACCGTCAGGTAATCAGTGACCGGGGAGAAGTCGTCGAATATGATCGACTATTACTGGCCACCGGTTCCAGCCCGTTTATTATTCCTGTGCCGGGAAACGATTTACCGGGTGTGGTCGCATTTCGCGACATTAACGATGTCGATAAAATGCTGGAAGCCGCTAAAAAATCTAAACACGCCATCGTCATTGGCGGCGGTTTACTAGGCTTGGAAGCGGCCAACGGCTTGATGAAACAAGGGATGGATGTCAGCGTAGTGCATGTGCTGGACACCTTGATGAATCGTCAGCTCGATAATGCCGCTGCGGTATTATTGCAAACCGAGCTGGAAAAGCGCGGGCTAAAATTTTTAATGGAGGCACATACCGAAGCAATTTTAGGAAGTGACCACGTGACCGGGATCCGTTTTAAAGACGGCCGTGAGGTTCCAGCCGACTTAATTGTGATGGCGGTGGGCATCAGGCCCAACACCGAATTAGCCAAATCGGCAGGCCTGCATTGTGAAAACGGTATTGTGGTAAATGATACCCTGCAAACCTTTGACCCCAGGGTTTATGCGGTGGGCGAGTGTGTGCAGCACAGGGGACAAGCCTATGGACTGGTTGCACCCTTGTTTGAGCAAGCCAAAGTCTGCGCCAACCACTTGGCTAAATACGGGATTGCCCGTTATGAAGGCTCGGTAACGTCGACCAAGCTAAAAGTAACCGGCATAGATTTGTTTTCCGCCGGCGACTTTATCGGCGATGAAGAAAGCGAACAAATTGTTTTCCAAGACGCTCACCGTAATATCTATAAAAAACTGGTAATCAAAGGCAACCGTATTCAAGGTGCTGTGATGTATGGCGATACCATGGACGGTTCGTGGTATTTCCAATTGATGCGTGATGAAACCGATATTGCAGAATTTCGCGAAAATATTCTGTTCGGTAAGGCCCATGTCGGTGATTCCGGGCATGGCAATACCGATCAAATCAGTGCCTTGGCCGATGATGCGGAAATTTGCGGCTGTAACGGGGTATGCAAAAAAACCATTGTTAATGCCATTACCGATAAAGGATTATTCACTCTGGAAGATGTTCGTAGTCATACCAAAGCGTCGGCATCCTGTGGCTCTTGTACCGGCCTGGTCGAACAATTGCTGGCCAATACGGTGGGTGATTATTCACAAACACCGAAGAAAAAGGCGCTTTGTTCTTGTACCGATTTCACTCATGATGAAGTGCGTACAGCAATCTCTCAACAACAATATCCATCAATCGCTGAAGTGATGAAAGCGTTGAGCTGGAAAACGCCGGACGGTTGTCATAGCTGTCGGCCGGCATTGAATTATTATTTATTGAGTGCCAATCCAAAAGACTATCAAGACGATGCGCAATCGCGATTTATTAATGAACGTGTGCACGCCAATATTCAAAAAGACGGTACCTATTCGGTGGTGCCCAGAATTTGGGGCGGATTAACCAATCCGCACGAATTAAGAACGATTGCCGATATAGCCGAGAAATATGAGGTGCCGACATTAAAATTCACCGGCGGCCAACGTATCGATATGCTGGGCATAAAAAAAGAAGATCTGCCTGACGTCTGGGCCGACCTGAATGAAGCGGGCATGGTTTCCGGTCATGCTTACGGTAAATCGCTACGCACCGTCAAAACCTGTGTCGGTTCCGAATGGTGTCGTTTCGGTACCCAAGCGTCCATGGGTATGGGGATTAAGCTGGAACAAATGACCTGGGGTTCATGGACGCCGCATAAATTTAAAATGGCCGTGTCCGGTTGTCCGAGAAATTGCGCCGAGGCGACTATCAAGGATTTTGGCGTAGTTGCAGTCGATTCGGGTTGGGAGTTACACGTCGGCGGGAACGGCGGCGTTAAAATTCGAGCCACCGATTTGCTTTGTAAAGTCAAAACCGAAGAAGAAGTGATGGAATACTGCGCCGCATTTATGCAGCTGTACCGTGAACAAGCGCATTATTTGGAGCGTACCGCACCTTGGATTGAGCGCGTCGGGCTGGCTTATATCAAAAAAGCGGTGGTAGAAGATGACACCGGGCGTAAAGCGTTGGCAAAACGATTCACCGAATCGCAACAGCATGCGCAAAAAGACCCGTGGGCAGCGTGTGTTGAGCAACCGTTACAATTTAAACCGTTAAAACTAATCAAAGAAGAGAGCGATTATGAGCTGGCTTAAAGTTGCACCGTTAAACGCTATTGAACCTCTTGGCTCGCGCGTTTTAGAAACCGAACAAGGACCAATTGCCTTGTTTAGAACTTCAAATGATGAAGTATTTGCCTTGGAGGATAGTTGCCCGCATAAAAAAGGGCCTTTATCTCAGGGTATAGTTCATGGCTGTAAGGTAACCTGTCCTCTGCATAATTGGATTATAGAACTTGAAACCGGCGAAGCGCTCGCTCCGGACGAGGGGCGCACTCAAGGGTTTGAAACCAAAATTGAAAACGACTGGGTGTACCTGAATCTGGCTTCAACCAAATAGTCGCTCGATACGCTATGAATAAAACCATAAAAACAACATGTCCTTATTGTGGTGTCGGTTGCGGCGTGAATGTGAGGCAACAGGCGGACACAATTGAAATTAACGGTGATTCAGAGCACCCGGCAAATTACGGGCGCCTTTGTTCGAAAGGCGCGGCCTTAGGCGAAACCCTGAATTTGGACGGGCGCTTGCTTGAACCGGAAATCAATGGCGAACCGGTGACCTGGGATAAGGCATTAGACTCCGTCTCCCGGCAGTTTCAGAAGGTCATACAGGAACATGGCCGTGATGCTGTGGCCTTTTATGTCTCCGGCCAGTTACTGACCGAAGATTATTATGTTGCCAATAAATTAATGAAAGGTTTTATCGGATCGGCGAATATCGATACCAACTCGCGTCTGTGCATGTCTTCTGCGGTAGCCGGTTATAAACGCGCTTTCGGCGCGGACAGTGTGCCCGGTAGCTATAAAGATTTCGAACAGGCCGATTTAATCGTGCTGGTCGGCTCTAATACCGCATGGTGTCATCCGGTTTTATACCAGCGCATTAAAAAAGCCAAACAGCATCGGCCGGGCGTTAAAATTATTGTGATCGACCCGCGCTATACAGCCAGCTGTGAAATTGCCGATTTGCATCTGCCTATCAAGTCGGGATCCGATGCTATCCTGTTTAACGGTTTGCTGAACTATTTAAGACAGCACGATGCGTTGGATTGGGACTTTATCGACCAACATACCGAACAGTTCACGGCAGCAATGCGAGAAGCCAAGGAAACCGCACCATCCATTCCCGCAGTGGCAAAAGACTGCGGTTTAAGTGAAGAGCAGGTGGCGGAGTTTTTTCATAGTTTTTGCCAAACGCCAAAAACGGTAACCTTATATTCGCAAGGCATTAACCAATCCAGCTCGGGTACCGATAAATGCAACAGTATTATTAACTGCCACTTAGCCACCGGCAGAATCGGAAAAACAGGTATGTCACCGTTTTCAATGACCGGACAACCCAATGCAATGGGTGGGCGCGAGGTCGGCGGTTTGGCTAATATGCTGGCCGCGCATATGGATTTTCGGCCGGAACATGTGAATACTGTTCAAAGTTTTTGGCAAAGCCCGGTTATTGCCGAACAAGAAGGTCTAAAAGCGGTCGATTTGTTCCAAGCAATTAAAGCGCAAAAAATAAAAGCGGTCTGGATTATGGCGACCAACCCGGCGGTCAGCCTGCCCGATGGAAACCGGGTGCGCGAAGCGTTGGCGGAATGCGACTTTGTGGTGGTGTCCGATTGTGTCAAACAGACCGATACCACACAATATGCCGACGTCTTGTTGCCTGCGGCAACTTGGGGCGAGAAAGACGGTACGGTGACTAACTCCGAACGGCGTATTTCACGGCAGCGCGCCTTTTTAGACTTGCCGGGAGAGGCCAAACCGGACTGGTGGATTATTAGCCAAGTGGCGCAAAAAATGGGATTTGCCGCGCAATTTAATTATCGAAATGCGGCGGATATATTTCGAGAACATGCCGCGTTATCTGGTTATCAAAATAGCGGAAGGCGTGACTTCGATATCAGTCCGTTAGCGCTTATAGATGATGAAGAATATCAACAACTGCAAGCCATGCAATGGCCGCTGGTTTCTAGAAATAAGGGTACGGATAGGTTGTTTAACGACGGGCGATTTTTTACTGCCAGCGGTAAGGCGCAATTTGTCGCCATTACCCCGCGTCCGCCGGTAAACGCAACCGATGCGCAATATCCGTTTATTCTTAACACCGGGCGCTTGCGTGACCAATGGCACACCATGACCCGCACCGGCAAAACCGCTCGATTAATGGAACATGCGCCGGAGCCTTTTGTCGCCGTTCATCCGCTGGATGCGGCAAATTTGACGTTAACCGATGGTTGTATTGTTCGGGTCAGCAGCCGTTGGGGGACAATATTGGTCCGGTTGCATTGTAGTGAAGAGCAACAGCGCGGCACGGTCTTTGTACCGATGCACTGGAACGAGCAGTTTGCGGACCAGGCCTGTGTTGGTCGTGTCGTTAATCCGGTGACCGATCCGGTATCGGGACAACCGGAATCGAAACATACCCCGGTCCGGTTACAAGCCTATAAACCGCAATGGTATGCCTTTGTCTTATCGCGCGAAACTTTACATTTCGATCAGCATGAATATTGGGTCAAAGCGCGCGGGCGGCAGTTTATGCGCTATGAACTGGCGGGCGAAACCCTGCCGGACAACTGGCATCAATGGGCCAGCGAGTTTCTAGGTAAACAAGGCGAATGGTTGGAGTTTAGCGATAGTGCCGCAGGCCGTTATCGCGCCGCGTTAGTCAAGGATAATCATCTGCATGCGGTCCTGTTTGCAGGTCAAAATTTCGACTTACCGACCCGGACCTGGTTAAGCCAGTTGTTCAGCAAAGATTCACTGGACGACGCCGACCGAATGAGCCTACTGGCAGGCAAACCGGCTGTAGGTGTGGATGATGCCGGAGAAACAGTCTGTGCCTGTTTCGGCGTAGGCGTTAATACCATCTGCA
The DNA here is from genome assembly GCA_050303415.1 of Methylococcaceae bacterium. Taxonomy (GTDB): domain Bacteria; phylum Pseudomonadota; class Gammaproteobacteria; order Methylococcales; family Methylomonadaceae; genus JBNLBS01. The sequence goes on from JBNLBS010000018.1 coordinate 10,420, forward strand.
AAGCCATCAGTGAGCAAAAGCTTACTTCGGTGGACGCGATAGGTGAAGCCTTAAAGGCAGGAACAAACTGCGGATCATGTATACCGGAAATCAAGAAAATTCTGCATAATAAACAAGGTTAATTACAGTTAAGAATGTGTAGCTGTTTTGAGGCAATGCATGAGGCTCAAGGTGTCAGGGGGATTTTCTCATATAGTACATATAAGGACAGTAGAGGGCCTAAAATATTAGGTTTTATCTATATAGTCACTGGATTACATGAGGGCGGGGCGTTTTCAAGTATATTGCCCTCCTTAATTGAATTGATTAAAAAAGTGAATCTGACTTCAAAGAGGAAACAATAAAATCTAAATCAACTTAATCTTGATGTTAATTAAAAATTTGGGCATAGTTTGGCAATCAGAAAAATAAAGAAGCAGGGTTGGAGATAACGACTGAATTTTTGGGTTTTTCTAAAGCCTTGTTCGCTGCTTCAAAACTGAAGAGAGTTTTATGCTCAAATTAAACAATATTGGCGATGATAAGTGGGTGTTTGAAGACAACTTAGTTGATCTATCATTACATGAACAGTTAGATGATGCTATAAACTTTTGGCACTCAGGAATGCCGGATAAAGCTGAACGGCGGATAAAAGAGATTCTAACAAAGAACCCCTACCACATTGATGCTTATCATCATTTGTCCATGATTTATGAAGAAAGTGATTTTGATTTAGAAGCGTATCTTTGTTGTAGAGAGGCAGTAAGGATAGGATTATCAGCTATACCAGAGGATTTTTCATGGCTATCATCCAAATTGGAGTGGGAGCATTTTGATAATCGTCCCTTTCTTCGAGCGTATCATAATCTGGGATTATGGCTTGAGAAAAGAAATGAGATTAATGAGGCAATAGTTATATACGGAAATATGCTCTCAATCTGCCCAAACGATAACATCGGCGTTCGCTACATACTACCTAAGCTTTGGCTAGAATCTGGGGATCTTCTTTCTATTGTGCGTCTTTTCAAAGAATATGCAGATGATTATTCTCCTGAAATGATGTACTCATATCCGTTGGCACTAATTTTATTGGGGGAAACAAAAAAAGCAATAGCTCCCCTAAATGACGCAAAGTCAGCCTTTCCATTAGTAGCAAAAGAGTTAAAAAAGAAACGCCATCCAAAACCAAAGTCAATAATAGAAGGGGTCATGACTCTGGGTGGGGCTGACCAGGCATATGTATATTGGAAACAATACGGTAAGTATTGGGCAAATTCAGAACAGGCAATGAGCCTTTTATAATCGGCAAAAATGCAGCTAACATCTATATGGCCGCTTTCTGTCAATAGCAAATCAACTCGGACCACAAAACTGCTACGCGCTTTTTTCGTCATGAAAAACATTCTATATGAACCGGTGTGCCCGGTAACTTGTGTCACATTATTTATCATAGTGCCACACTTGATAATTTTTTATGGGTTACCAATTATAGATGACACACCATTAACAAGTGTGAGGGGACTAGCAGTACTATATGTGCTACTAGCTTTTGTAGCGACTATGATCGCCCAAAAAAGATGCTTAGGAAGCAATTTGTCCATTGCATTTAAAATTGTACTATTAGGTGTTGTTTGCTTACGGCTTATACCTGTCCCCGAGAAGGCATATATAATATATGGTGATTATGTGCTTACGTTTTTACCATTAGCTGTATTAATCGGCGGGCTATTTTGGGGCTACTTAGCAATGGAAGATTAGAACATAAGCCACATTCAACTTGAAAGTTGACTACAAATTCCTTGGGGTAAACCCAGCATTTGCACGCTTTAGAAAATCAAAATGTAAATTGTAAAAAATCCAATGGTTCAACAAATCCGTGCGCTGATTTTTTTTGTCTAACAGGAAAAAAGTTCCGGACAAAAAGAAATGTTTTGTTAAGAAACTCACGATTTTGGAGCGATATAACTGTTATTTTTGAACACTGATTTAAAAAAACAGGAAAATTTTATGAAGTCATTAAAAATTGTGTTGCTGATTTCATGCTCGTTTGCTATTGCATCCGTTCAGGCTGAAAACAGAAGCAGAGATGCTGCGATAGGCGGAGGCTTGGGTGGTGCGTTAGGCGGTTATATCGGCTCTGAAACGGGTGGGAAAACCGGTGGGATTATTGGCAGTGCGGCAGGAGCTGCCTTAGGTAGCGCTATAACAAGCAATACTGACTCTTACAGTCGGAGCAGAAGAGATTATGATGAGCGTTACAGCGATTACCGGCCTCGTTATAAGCGCCATAAAAAATGCCCTCCCGGCTTGGCTATGCAGGGTCGATGTTAAAAACTCTTGGAAGTGGGGGCCTACAATTGACATGCTTCGAAGAAAAAAACTGGGGGTTGGCTCTCTTTCCGGTAGTTGTGGGCACATGGTTCATATAGACAGGTATAATTGCTGCTACCTCAATCAGAAGAGAGCGTATTGATTCGGTCAGGCACTTGCAGTATTTACCTGAACCGCATTACGACCTTTTTCTTTCGCTTGATACATTGCTTCATCAGCCAACCGCAACAGATGGTCCGGGTCAACATGGCCGTTTGTGAACACCAGTGCTCCAATACTTGCCGAACATTCATGTATCACTGCCTCAGTTTCGACATTATTGCTGAAATCCGGCCTCTTCACCTCAAGCTGATATGGCAGGTTTAATTGTGTGCGGATTTTCTCGGCAATATCAGTGACCAGCTGCACCGATGTTTCTATATTACAATTCAACTTATCCAGGATAATAACAAATTCGTCTCCACCAAAACGCGCGACAGTATCGGTTTCCCGAACGCACTCGGTCAACCGCTTGGCTACTTCTATCAATAACTGGTCCCCGGTCAAGTGACCGTAAAGGTCATTAAGAGGTTTAAATTTATCCAAGTCCAATATAATCAACCCACTGTATTGACCGCTTCTCTTCAAACCGAGCAAGGTCTGATTCAGACGGTCAAGCAATAAGCGACGGTTGGGTAAATTGGTGAGCGGATCGTAAAATGCCAGTTGATGAACCTTGATCTCCATTTCTTTCCGCTCCGATATGTTGCGCACAATACCCAAAGCATGCCATTGATTTTTAAACCTGAATGCCGACACTGACAATTCAACCGGAAATTCGCCGCCTTGTTTATGTACAGCGGTCGTTTCGAAGGTTTTACCGATATATTTACCGACACCGTATCGTTGAAATTTACGCACCCCTTCGATCATCTCATCGTGAAATCGTTGAGGTATGATCAAATTGTACAATTGATTTCCTAGCGCTTCGGAAGTCGAATAGCCGAAAATGTTTGTTGCACTTTTATTCCAATAAGTAACTTCGCTAGCTGTATTCATGATAATAATACCGTCCTTAGCCACTGTACTGACCAATCGAAACCGCTCCTCGCTGTCCATCAATGCCAACGACCTGTCCTTTAACTCGGCAGTCCGTTGTTGCACAATATGCTCAAGATCGGTCTGGTGTATTTGTAACTGCTCGGTTACCGAGCGAAGCTGACGGATAATATTCCTGAGATGTTTTACAAACGGGTGAAAAATTAATATTGCTTCCAATGACAATAACAATAATGTCACGCCCCAAAAGAGCGATTCCGCATTCTGTAATTGTTGAACGGACTGTTCGCCTTCCAGCTGATACTGGCTCACCGCCCGGTCAAGTGCAACCAATAATGAGTGGCTGGCCATTTGAGTAATCTCACTTACTTGCGGGTTATTCGGCTGCAACTGCTCTTCGTCAACAGAGAGCAAATACCTCGCTATTTTTATGAAATTTTCAACCTGGGTATTTAGCGGATTAGGCCCTGCAAAGTACATAGCCTTTACTTCTGCAGACATATGTTCCGGCAAGTCCATTTCACTGCTGCCATTGATCAGGGCATGATGAGAAACTTCCATCAGCTGCAGGGCATTGGTTAACTTGATTCTGGCTTCCTTATGTTTGAGCCCTGAGGTACTCACTAATAAATTCGAGAACAGTGCGATACGTTGGCTTAGCATACGTTGTCGGCCGCTGACGTTAACAATCGCAGCAGTGCTTTTTTGTTTGGATATAACCAGATTAAAGCTTAACCATGCAGCAGTTGAGAGTGTAGCGATTAGCAACAAGGCAAAAGCATAACGTAGAGTCAGAGAATGCGCCACAGTTGAGCTATTTTCGATTAACTGTTCTTTGTGTTTCTGTTTTACACTCATTTTCAAGCCTCGCGGAGGTTTGGGTAAAACCTATGCTTAAAAAAACTTCCAATTCAGAGTTTATGCTTCTTAACCTTTCATTAGTTGCCATTATTGCAAAGACAATCACATTTTGTTAGCTTGACAATTCAATAAACAACAATTCTGTTAAAAAAATTTGGGTGAACTTAATTCAAAGAAAGAAAAAAATCAGTTATTTAGTTGCTTAGGGATTTATATTTTTAAATTCAGTTTTTTATTTTTTAACGGCAAAAGAAAGTGTTAAACATAAGACAAAGATAAACCTTTGTCTGCCGCCTAGATCGCTTTAACGGATGTCCGCGATATTTCGGTTGTTTGAAACCTAAGGATTTGATATGTCTTAAAAACTTATCTTTATAACGTATAGAATTTTAAAGAATTAATTTATTTTGAAATTTAAAAACTGTTATAAAAGAGGTTTATAAAGTCTTGCTAGCGGAAAAACAAAACGGAGTAAATTCAATGTTAAATGATCCGTTTAATGAAATTCAGCGACTACGTTTTGCTCTGGACCATGTTTCTGCCTATGTTTATATAAAGGACAGAGAATCACGCTATCTATACGCCAACCAGATGACACTGGAACTGTTTGGCTGTAGCGAAGAAAGCTTGATTGGACGAGGTGACGACGACTTCTTTCCGCCTGACACAGTAAATAGATTGCGTGAGGTGGATTTACGGGTTTTGGGTGGCGAGAAAACACAGGAGGAAATCGTTGTTTCCGATGCCAACGGTAACAAACGTGTTTATTGGGAGGTTAAATCGCCCATCTATGAAGATGTAGCTTGTCAGGTTGCTATCGGGCTGCTTGGAATTTCAACCGACATTACTGAACGTAAACGACTAGAGGAGCAGTTACAAAAAGCGGCATTATATGATGTGCTCACCGGCCTGCCCAACCGGCGGCTGTTACTTGATCGTTTGGAGCAAGCAATACTCGATAGTAAGCGGCTCAATAGGCATGGTGCCATACTGTTTATTGATCTTGATAATTTCAAGCATTTGAACGACACTCATGGCCATGAAGCCGGGGACCAGTTTCTGATTGAAGTTGCGCATCGTTTGAGGGTGCTGGTACGTGAAATTGATACCATTGCCCGCCTCGGCGGGGATGAGTTCATTGTCTTGCTGGAGCAGCTTAATAGTGATGCAGTTCAGGCGCTAAACGAGTCGGAAAAAATTGCTGAAAAAGTCCGGATGTCGTTGAGCAGAGAATATAGCCTTAACAATATAAAGTACTCCGGATCGGCAAGCCTGGGCATTTCACTATTCATTGCCGATCGTCGCTCGGTTGAGCAGATTCTTGGAGAGGCTGACGCCCGCATGTACGATGAAAAACATGACAAGTACCGATAGCATTAAAGCCCGACCGGCCTGGCCTGATTAAGCAATGTGAATCAATTTCAGAAAGGATCATAAGATTTATAATACACGCTTTTTTTGTTTCAACGGCTATGTCGAGCGATTAGACTGAAAATGTGAGCCATTCGGGCTTGAACAATAGCATGAGTCCTATCGAAATCATAATTGCACCGCCGATCATATGGGCATGGCGGACGTATGTCCCGGTTAAACCGGTGATCTGTAATGTTTTCATCGCGATAAAAAACACCAACAGGTCGTCCAGCATAAACACCAGAATATATAGACTCAAATAGGCATGATATTGCCATGAAGGTAAGTGGCTTAGTGTCAGCACCTGGGTATAGACCGCCGGTAACCCGGCGGAACAAATCAATTCAATCAGGTTGACCGCACAGGCGAGCAAAATAATGCCTGCAATTGCCAAGGCAAAACGGCGTTCGCTGGTCAAAGCGCGTAATTGATCTAATATGCGTCTCCGTGTATCCGGTGCGGTGACCTTGCAAATAGCTTCAGGGTTTACGAAATATTCATGCAGGTAATAGCCGCCGGCACATAAAGCCAGTAACCCGACACCGAAACGTATCCAATACAGCATGCCTAGGAAAAGCAGTAAATTCAGCCAGGCCGCCATAAACAGGTAATAAACGGCTGCTGAAGTCATAATAAAAATGCTGCCCAGCACCCACATACGGAACCGGTCACGTAAACCGATGAGAAGGCTGATGAGTGATAATAAAACCCACATTGCACAGGGATTAAAACCGTCGATTGCGGCAAGCATTACGGTCAACATGGGTAATGATACATGAGCAACCGTTATTTCTCCGAATACCGGCAGGTTTAAAACCTTCGGCAATTTGTCCGGCGACATCAGCGGTTCGGTTAACTCCAGCTGTTTGCCCCCTTTCAACAGTGGACGAATGATGTCAGGGCAGAAGGACTTTAGACAGCTTGCCACGGCTGCTTTGATTTTGGCGCCGGTCGATGCCTCGTCAGCATAACCTTCAAAAAAGCGCTCTCCAATTACCGTTAATGGAACGCCGGGACGTTGTATCCCCAAGTGTTGAACAACGTTGGTGAAAATCTTACGGTGTAACGGTTCTCGAGTGACTTCAAAATAGTGGATGCGCATTTGAGACGGCTTATCGGTCCATCGGCGAATAAAATCAATTTCGTGAGCACAATGCGGACAGCCTTCGGCCCAAAAAATATAAATATCAAACGGACGTTCTTTGCTTTCGACCAGGCCACCATAAACGGCAGTAAAAACCATGCACAGTGCAATAAAGCCTTTTCGCAGCAGTTTGATTCTAATTGTGCGCATCGGAAACCTCTTCCTACAAGTATTTAGGGCAATGTTTGGTTGGCATGATGAAGTAATACAGAGTTCAGCTGACGGCTTAAAACCCTGGCGAGCTAGCTGTCTCCGATAACCCATTTATTAGCTTTTTCAAGGTCATGATAAGGAAATAACTGAATTTCAGCCTTGATAAAGTGACTGGCGATTAATTCAGCAAAGTTACCAACAAAGGAATCAGTCACCAAAGCAATACGGGATACTTTTTCATGGTGGTTTCTAACAAAGTGCAGGTGCATACATAATGCCGCAAACGATTCCCATCCGGGAAAGGATTTTGTATGAATGATGATGCCGTTTATATGCCCGAACCTATCAATCAACGGGTCAACCGCTTGAGCTACCGATTGAAAGTCACTCTCTGACAAGCGTCCAGTCGGCTCCAAAATGGCAATAAGGTTTTTTTCATCAACGGTTACTGAAAGCATATTTATTCACTCCTCAGTTATAAACCTTATATGGTTGCGTTCAACTATGCCTTGAATTTTACTTAAGTGCTTTAGTTAAGATATAAAGTTTTGCTATTTAAATTCGTTGTGTTTATTGTACAGATTGAGCGTCCAGCCATTCGATTAGTTCATCTTCTTTGACGATCCCCATATGGCGCGTCTCCTGGTTATGACGATCGAAAAAATGAATGACCGGTAATTCTCCGCGCCAGCGTTTGTTGATATCGGCATAGATTCGCTCTGGAAACTGTTCGCCAAACACCCAGGTTTGTTTAAGCTCCAACTGACTGCGATTTAGCACTTCCCGAACAATTTCATCATCCAGAAAAGGATCGGTTGCAACGGTGATTACCGCGACTTCAGGATATTGTTTGTAAAGCTTGCCAAACATAGCCAGTTCTTTCATGCAATAGCTGCAACTTTCCGACCAGAATGCCAGAATAAAAGGTTTATCCCGATACTGTTGTTTGATCTCGGAAAAGCTCCCCTTGACAAAAGGCAGTATGGTCATTTCGGCTTTAGCAGTGTTGATTGTCAGTAGCATTAAGCCGGTTATCAGTAATAGGCGAGTTCTCATTTTTTTCTACAGTCTCTTGGTTGCCAGTTTTTGTTGTAGACCGTTGTTTTCGGTCCAGAGTGCTAAAAACCCTGTTTCGGTTTTGACAATACGCGGATGTGTTGCACGCATTCCGGCATTTGAAATTTGTTGGGCTTTAGTCCAGCTAGTACCTTGATCTTGAGACTCAGCCATAAACACGGCAAGACTCTCTTCTCCCATCATATCCCAGACTGCAATTACTCGACCATTATCGTGTGCGGCGATATCAGCATGGGTTGCAGATTCATCGCCCAGTTGTTTCGGGCTGGACCAACTGGCGCCATTGTCATTGGAATATAAATAATGTACGCCAAGATGTTCCTGATGCCCGGTACCGACCACAGCATGTAAACGGCTATGATCGTTGATTCGCTGAAAATCGAGCCCGCCGCCTATATGAGGACAGCCGTCAAACTGCCAATTGAATGCGCCGACATGGCTTAAACGTTGCCATTGTTGTCGCTTAATGACACCGATCGATAAATCCGAAGGTTGTTTGTCACGGTAGAGGACATAGGTGTTGCCTGTGCTGTCTGATTTAATTGTATTCCAGCAGCATGAGCAGGTCAGGCTGTCCAGAGTAATATTTTTTTGCCAGCTCAGTCCGCCATCTATTGAGCGGGCATAATGAAGCGCCTGTGAGGCTTTTGTTTTTGTGTGCCCGTTACGACTGTCCAGCCAGACAGCATGCATAGCCTGGTTGTCAGCCGCCATATCGATATAACCGTGAGGGCCTTTTTTCCAGTCGGGAGGCGTTGCGGAGTAGTGCCAGGTTTGCCCGGCATCATCACTTCTGGCCGCCATCATGGCACCGGCATTAAACCGGGCTTCGGGATCGTATTTTGTCCAGGTCGCTAAAATATTTTTACCCTGTACGGCTATTTGAGCGTCATTGCCGCGGAGCATTTTTATCGCCAGATTATCTGCATTAAGAACTTTTTGTGTTGCCGACCAGCTCTCTCCGCCGTTAGTGGAAAATTGATACCACAGTGTTTTTTGTCCGTGTTGATGTTTACCGGTTAACAAATGCAGGCGATTATTATGGCCGACGATATCCAGGCTGATTATTCCTTCAGGCAGGTTATGGTGTTTAGACCGGGTAACTTTAGCATGGCTCTTCTGCAAATCATCTGCAGGCTGATGCTGGTAAGCAGCACCGGACTTTTGAGCGTCAAAATTAGTTGAGCAGGCGGTATTCAATCCCAGCAAAATGATTAATAGATGAGGGAATTTTTTTTTCATGTTTATTAGTCGTAATTAAGCCGGAAGAGAGGTGCATTTTGCGTTTATAAACCATAAAAATCAACCTTGTTTAAAAGATTGATTACGCTCAACCGATTCATGTCGGGGGAGTATTTGATGCGATTGAGGAAAGAATAGTTTTGGGCGGAATGTCTCTTTATAAGGTTAGACAACCTGTCCCTAAAACAATACAATCCTGTTATATAAAGAGATCCGGTTGTACCGAAATTTTTCCAACCATAGCGATTATATTCAATTACCTACACAACCCGACATTTTGCCGGAGGCATGATTGAAAAACCGCTTATCAGTAAGCTTTGAAAAACCAGGACGAACATGAGTCACGATCACGATCACAACCATCAAATAACCAATTACAATTTCGCTTTTGGTGTCGGTATTACACTGAATATCATTTTTGTTGCCATCGAAGCTGGTTATGGCGTTCTAGCAGACTCGCTGGCACTGATAGCGGATGCCGGGCACAATTTAAGTGATGTTTTTAGTCTGCTACTGGCTCTTACAGCCAGTGTGCTGGCCAAAAAGGCTTCGACCGATAAGCGTACCTATGGCTTGCGCAAGGCGACGATAATGGCTTCGCTCGCCAGTGCAATTTTTTTGCTGGTTGCACTCGGCGGTATTACCTGGGAAGCCATTGAGCGTTTGGGTAACCCGGCTCCGACAGAGGGTATGACGGTGATCGTGGTGGCTGCTATCGGGGTGGTAATCAACACTTTAACCGCATTGCTTTTTATCAAAGGACAAAAGCACGATCTGAATATCAAAGCCGCATTTCTTCATATGGTGGCAGATGCAGCTGTTTCGCTGGGTGTTGTAATCGCCGGTTTATTTATTTTATTCAAAGGCTGGTTTTGGATCGACCCGTTTATCAGCCTGTTAATTGTCGTGGTGATTTTGGTCGGAACCTGGGGTTTGCTGAAAGATTCGATGAACTATGCGATGGATGCCGTACCGGCGAGTGTTGATATTCCCGCACTCAGGCAATATCTCACCGGCTTTGACTTTGTCGATCATCTTCACGACTTACATGTCTGGCCGTTAAGTACCACTGAAATTGCCCTGACTGTTCACCTGGTAGTCAATACCACGGAATTGGATAACGAATTTCTTACCAGTCTGCAGCAACATCTTCACGATCATTTCGGAATTGAGCATTCGACCATACAGGTTGAAACTTCCGCAGATGAAAATAACTGTATGCTTTTTAAACATACCTGCGTTTAAAAGCTTTCGCTACTGTAACTGGCTGATCCATTTCACGCTGGTTTCAATTACTTCCTGCATCACTTCTTCCTGACTGCGGTTAAGTTTTTTTAATACTTTAAACGAATGGTCGCCGCCTTCGATAATATGAACTGCAGGGGGATTGGGTAAGGTGTCGATGCATTCGTATAGTCTGTCCAACTTGCATAAGGAATCGCGCGTGCCTTGAAAAAACAGCATAGGGCTACTGATGCTGGCCAGGTGTTCGAAGCGGGCTTTGTCGGGCTTGCCGGGCGCGTGTAAAGGGTAGCCGAAAGCGATGATACCGCCGTAACCCGGATTTTCGCTGGCCAGCATCGTAGCATAACGTCCACCCATACTTTTACCGGAGAGGAATATTTTATCGGCAGATAAACCGGTTTTTTCTATCACGGTATCAATCACTCCTTGCCAGCAAGCTAATAAAACGGGAGCCCGATCCGGCGCTTTGCGTCCCTGTTCCATATAAGGGAAGTTAAATTTCACGGTTAAAATGTTGTGTTTGGCAATGCCTTCATGCAGGGCGCAAATGAACTCAGAGTCCATATTTTTTCCGGCGCCGTGAGCAATGATCAAGGCTTTCTGATAGTTCTCTGGAATCAACCAGCTAGAAGATATTTTGCCTTTATCAGCAACGCTTATAGAATGATTTTCTGATCTCATTTTAATAATTATGCTTGACGCTTTCGTTATTTGTTATAGAATACGCGCTCTTCAACGGAGCGGTAGTTCAGTTGGTTAGAATACCGGCCTGTCACGCCGGGGGTCGCGGGTTCGAGTCCCGTCCGCTCCGCCAACTTATTTTATGCCGGGTTGTCACTGTCGATATAGACGCAGTCAACCTTGAATGCATCCCTTGTTTTTTCCATTAATGCCTGAATGCCGAATTGTTCTGTGGCATGATGTCCGCCGGCAAACATATGGATACCGTTCTCCTGGCTTTCATGCCAGTCATGCTCGCTGATTTCTCCGGTAATATACGCATCCAGTCCGTTTTTTGCTGCCAGTTTCCAGCCGTCATTGGCGCCCCCGGTAATGATGCCGACCGTTTCTATCATCACCCGCTCATCGTCAGAAGCCAGAATAACCGAATGCTGTAAAACCGATTCCAGTCTGGTTTTTAAGGTAGTCGCAGTCAAAGGCTTTTTAAAGCGCGCCTGAGTGCCTGTAGGGCAACCTTTGTAGTCACCAAAGGCTTGCATGGCCTCGCAATCAATTAACTGCGCCAAGCGGGCCGCATTACCGATATCCGGGTGTCCGTCCAACGGTAAATGATAACCGAACAAATTGATCTTATGTTCGACTAATGGAAATATGCGTTTGGCAAATGCGCCGGTCAGCGTTTTTGCCCCGTGAAACGACCAGAATAAGCCATGATGTACCACCAATGCGTCGGCATGCCGGTCAGCCGCCTGCCGGATGGAATCACGGGTGGCGGAAACGGCAAAGGCAATTTTATCAATCTGCTGTTTGCCTTCCACCTGCAAACCATTGGGACCGTAATCGGTGTATGTTTGCGGTTTGAGTAACTGCCGGTAGAAATCGTCAAGCTGTTGTCGTGTAACCATGTATTGAGTAATGTTCGTTTAATAAAATTTTAAATTAAGCATAATCTAATTAATAAACCGTAAAGGCGCAAATTGAAAAACAGTAGAGACGCAATGCTTGCGTCTCTGTTTTAATCATTTAAATACTTATGAATTGCCGCCAGATAATTTTAAAGGTTTCGGTCATAAGCGGATCAATGGCACTTACTTTCCGGTTGAGTAATTGCCGGACTGTGGTCGGGTAATCATCGTTAAAATATATCAGAATATTTTTAAAAGAAGCATTTGATTCAAGGATTACTTTCTGGGGTTATCATTAAATTAGCTAATGATTATGTTTTTAAGCCCTCTCCTGATGGAGAGGGTTGGGTGAGGAGAAAGTAAAAAATATTTTTTAGGTTTCAAGTTCTTCGATAACTGATCGAATTTGTTCTAGCACACTTTCAAGGTTCACAAACAAATCATTGTTCCAAAAACGAATAACTTTAAAACCTCGCTGATTGAGAAAGCGAGTTCTTTCCTTATCAACTTGTTCACTATGCTGTGAGCCATCCAATTCTATAATGAGGCTTAATTCCAGGCATACAAAATCAACAATATAGGGCTCAATAGAAAACTGTCTGCGGAATTTATAATTTAAAAACCGTCGGTTTCTAAGTCGAAGCCATAAAATTTGTTCTGCATCTGTTTGGTTTTTTCTTAAATTCCGGGCTAAGTGTGAAAAAGTTATTTTAAAATCTCCTCACCCAACCCTCTCCATCAGGAGAGGGCTATAAGCATTCTTGATATTTAAAATGATTGTCGGAAGTTTAACAACCAGTCAATTGCCGCCAGATAATTTTAAAGGTTTCGGTCATAAGCGGATCATCGGCACCCACTTTCCGGTTGATTTCATCATGACTAAACCAGTTGCCTTCATCAATCTCGTCCTTGTTTAAAATAAACGGCCCGTCATGTGTGCAACGATAAACCTGGATAAACTCCATACCCAGTTCGGGCGTGGCGGAAAGTTTAAAAAGAGGTTCCAGGCTTGCGGTAACGCCCAGCTCTTCCTGTATTTCCCGGTCGGCGCTGAAATTATAGTCTTCACCGGCATCAACGTGGCCGGCGGCAGAGGTATCCCATAAACCGGCATTCAGGTCTTTTTGCATGGATCTTTTTTGCAGGAACAGCTGGCCCTGCCGATTAAACACGAGAATATGCACAGCCCGGTGGCGCAGTCCGTTGGCGTGAATCAGGTTGCGGGGTTGCCGGTCGATAATGCAATCGTTTTTATCGACCACAGCGAGTAATTCGGTATACATATGAAGTCCAGGTGAGAAAGAATAGCCACTGGATTTTAGGCTTTTATTGGACCAAGTCGCAAATTGGGTTTTAATTTAAAACAAGCCCGGACGTTTAAGATTTCTTAAAACGCATAATTAATACCAATTCGTGCACCGACAGATTCACGTTCGACCTCGTTAAATTTCATTTCTGCTGTTGAGCCATCAGCAAAGAATATTTTGTCCTTGCCGTTTTTATCGACTCGCCATTTACGGTAATCAACCGACAAATTAAGCGACAAATCATCAATTAATTTAATTTGACTTCCAAGGGATGTTACCAGCCCGGTGCCTTCCGATTTTTGGACAAAACTTTTGGGGTGAGCAAAGCTTTCCCGTAAGTTCCAGTTACCGGTGCCTTCATAATAGGTATAGTGATATTCTAACGCAGCAGAAAAACTGACCCAGTCGGCAAAACTGACTTGACTGTTAAATCCGGCCCAGGGGCCGTACCAAACGGCATCATAATCACTGTCCAGACCGCTAAAGGATCCGGTTGCAGGAATAGTCTGGAAGCCATCTTTAATTTTTAGATTCAAACTGTGATAAGAAAACCCCAGTTTGGGCGTCAGACTTAAATAAGGTTTGCGATAAACGGAGGGAATAAGATCAACCTGGTAGCCCATCGAAAATGATCCGTCCAGGGTGTTGCCGCTATCACTGCGGTTATTGGAACGGGAGAACTCCTGAGTCCGGTTGTCGCCATAATAATCAGAATCCTGATTATCGCCTTCCATAATCTCGCCATAAGCAACTTTACCTGAAAATATCCAGTTGCCGGGGGTTTTTACAGCGGTACCAATTTCCACATCGACAATTTCAATATCATCCCAGCTTAGTTCTGACAATATATTGGGTGTTCCTGAGGGATGTGCCTTGTTCCAACTGAATTCTTCCACCCGATAGCCGCTGTCAACATAAAGTTCCACATCAATGGGCAATTCATCATTCTTGTTATACTCAGGATCTGCCGGCTCTTCTGTATAAATATCAACTTGATCATCGGCATAGGAAAAATTAAGCGTCTCACCGTTTTCTTCAATGGGATCGGCCGGTGATTCTTGGGGGGAGTCGTTGGAAAATATCACCATATTCATGGTGATATTTTCAACAGGTACAGAAGTAACGGAACTTGATGAATCGGTTTTTGGCTGCTGGTAGATATGCATTTTCATATCAGGCAGCCCCGGCGCATTAACTGTGTTGGCCGTGACTGAGATCGAATAAACCACGAGTCCAGCTAATGACATTTTTTTATAAATAGTCATACCGTTTGTCACTGAGCTCAATGCATAATTAGCATTACAGTGTTTGTCTTTCATCTTGCGCAATCCGTTTGGCAATATCATCAAATGATTCAGATGAGATTAAATACAGGTAAGTTGAATCGTCTTTTTCTCCCAGTTTGTTTAGCTGGGCATTTTCAATGGTTGAGGCCAGCCAATGCCCTTTTAAATGTTTATAGTCAACAGTAACCGTATCGGAGGATGTGTTATACAGCTTGACGGCAGTGACGTGAATTCCTCCGCGGCGCCAGGCCTCAACAGGTAACGCCCGAATTCGGGTGTCATAGATCAGGGGGCTGGAATAGCGTTTGGCAAGAGGTTCGGGCTTAATATATTTATGCGCATCAAGCTCGTTTGCGGGTACACGAACGCCCTTGGCTGCATATTGCGTTAATTCAACATAAATCTGTTCGGTTTGATCGGGTGATTTACGTTTCTGTACTGTCCTTGCCGGTCTTGCCGGCTGACGTAATTCAGGATGATTCCAATGGCTTTTATCCAGCCTATCCTGAAGCGGATGTTCTTTATAGGGCTGTTCCAGTTTATAGGAACGGTGTTTTTGATCATCATTGGAATAAACGTCCATAGGATCGGCTTCCTGCGCATTGGGGTGTATACTGTTTTCCTGTAAAAAATTCCGGTTGGTACGTGAGGCTTCTGCCGGTGTGGCAATAATATGCGGACGAATAATCACCACCAGTTCTTCACGACCCCGTTCTCTGCTTTCGTCCCGAAAAAAGAAACCCAGCCCCGGAATATCGCCCAGAAAAGGCACTTTGCCTTCCGAATCGCCGGCTTTTTCCTTAATTAAACCGCCTACGGCAATGGCCGCCCCATCTTTGGCAACGACCGTGCCGCTAAAGGTTTTGGATTGAACTACATCAACTGTTGCATTTTGCAAAGTTCCACCTAACGGTACCGGAATTGTGACTTGAGACGGACTTAAGCCTGATTGTTCAATCAGTATACGGATACTGACGGTGCGGTCTGCATTGATGTTGGGTGTTAGCAGTAACGTAGTCCCCAGATTATGGATATCAATAATGGGCTCCAAAATTGAATTGGAGATAATAGAGGTATTTGTTGCAGTATTAGTGGTTTGGTTGGAGGATGCCTCATATCCGGTAATGATCGGGCGTTCTTCACCGATAAAAACGCGGCTGACTTCTTGGTTGGTGGTCATCAGTACCGGTGTTGCCAGTTCAGTGACCCGGTTTTCACGTTCCAGCAGTTGCAGTCGAGCTTCAAATTTGTCACTGACCAGGGTTGCCAGCAAAGCGGGGTTGCCAGTGGCAACGCCGGCTAAGGTAGCAACCGAATCCACTGACTGGGTAATATTCGATAATGAAGCGCGGCCACTTTGTAACCGAGTTTGCTGGTTTTTTATTTTAAAATCGAATAAGGAATTAAAGTCATCGCCTAAATTAAGCGATAGAATTTTTACTTCCATCAACATCATCGAGCTTTCGGTATCCAGTTTATGGAACAGCTGTTTAATATCCTCCATCGCTTCGGCATCGCGGGTACGAACCAGTACCCGGTTCTGACGTTTAATGACACTGAGATAAATAGGCGCTTGCCGGATGATTTCCTGATTCATCTGAAAAGCTTCCCCGACAAACAGATTTTCTAATGACGTATTTTTTTGTAGGTCTTTACTAAACTGGGTAAATGTTTCAAGGGCACCGTTATTGAAACCTTGTTGGTTGGTGTTGATACCATTACCAAAATTACGGTTAGACGATCTGCCAGATAAATTTTGACGATTACTTCGGTTGTTATTGCGGTTATTACCTCGGTTTCCACTCGCATTACCGCCACCACCCCGGCTGTTACTATTTGAGTTGTTACCTCCGGAAGATGAATTGTTGCCGTTATTGTTACTATTGTTATTTGACATCCGTGTACGGCTATCGATAAGATCAAATCGTTCAAAACGATTATATAAATCATCGACCAACTCATTTTGATTTTCGCCAAAGCTTAATTTGACCCGAGAGCCATATAAATTCATAACCGTATCGGCCAGGTCCAGTGCATTTTTGGCATTCTTTAGCGTAAAACTTTCGGTTTTTTCCTGCTTGAATTCAACTTGCTCCAGCCGGTATTCCTTAACCGTATATAGCCGGATGATATTGCTCTGTTGATCAAACTTGTACCAGAGGTTATAGGTTTTAGAGATTGCATCAATCACCTGTAACGGCGTGACCCGGTGAAGAAACATGGTGATATGTACTTTAGCGGCCTCTTGGGACGCAATAATATTGATATCGGATTGATCAGTAAGGATGCGTAGCGCATCAGCAACCGAAATGTCTCTAAACTCAATACTTTCAATAACGGTTTTTTTAGACTTGGGCGCTGACCAACTCTGAGATGAAGGAATTAATGTGAGTAACAAGACGAGTCCGAGCAGGCTAGGTTTTAATAGGTTTTTCATAAGGCTTCAGGCGATGTCTGGTTAACGTAAAATCAAAGTTTGGTTTAAAGGCTGCAATCTGACATGAATGGAGTACATATCAATTTTAGTGACAGTGATTTCGTAGATTGTATTGTTTTGCATAAAAGAGACCAGGCTGCCGGGCCTGACAAAATACTGTTGGTCATTAATAGTTAAAATGGCGGATACATGTTTTCCATTTTCACTATAGGTTTTGCCGGATACGAGAATGGTAGGCAGGGTGCTGTTACTGCCGCTGTTGCTATTATTGTTACTGGACTGAATTCGGCGCAACGCATCTTCAAAACTGCCTGTCATTTGCGTGGGATCTTGAATATGCGCGTCAAACGAGTCAGTCGTTTGATCATCCGGCTCATCCGTATCGACTGCATTTGCATTCCGAGTTGAAGCCGACTGATTGTTATCGCCCGCATCTTGGTTAGTTAAATGCTCGGCACTGGCCGGCATTGACAGGCAAAAAAATATGAATAATAGGAAGTATTTCATTATGATGGACTGCCTCCGGCAGCAGAGAACATGGCGACCAGAAAAGCGGCATAAACCAGGCCGACAATACCGCCGACAAACACTGTCATAATCGGGGCAATCATCCCGGTTAATCGGGCAACAGCCTGTTGCAGCAGTTCATCGTGATACGCGGTCATTTCCACCAAGATATTGTCCAGGGTGCCGGAGCTTTCCCCGACCCGTATCATTTGCAAAAGCAAGGGCATATAACCGGAGTCATTTTCCAGTGGCTCAATTAACGAGGAGCCTTGCATTACCCGTTCACGGGTGATTCCTATTTTACTGGCCATAAATTTGTTGTTATGAAGCTTTTCCATGGTTTCCAGTGCATCGACAATGACCACGCCGCTGCGTAACAATAGCCCCATGGCACGGGCAAATAGAACCGTGCCGGACAAACGCAGGACATAACCAAAAAGAGGCAGGCGGAGAGAGATTCTGTCCATCCACCAGCGAGAGACTGGAAAGTTATAAAGTAAAATAAACGCCGCACTCAGCAGGGTGAAAAAAATGCCTATCGTCAGGCCATTGGCAACAAACCAGTCGGAGACGTCGATCAAAGCCTGGGTCAGAGGTGGCATCGGTTTACCCATAATTAACAGCAGTTTTTTAATTTCCGGGATAATGCTGGTTAGCATATAAACCACCAGGCCGATGGCAAACAGCAGGGTAAAGGCAGGATAACGCAGGGCGGAGATAATTTGTTTTCTCAGTTTTCGGCTGGCTTTCATTTCTTCGGATGCCTGATCCATAACAATATTTAAATGCCCGGTTTGCTCACCGACCCGGATCAACTGAATGGTATAGTTGCTGAAAATTTTGTGCTGGGTTAAGGCATCGGTAAACGAACTTCCCTGTTGAATCCGTTTGGCTAAATCCTGCCAGGTGCTGCGAGCACCAACCCGACAATGGCGTAAAGTCATATTTAACGCATCCAGCAGGCTGATACCGCTACGTAACATTACCGCAATCTGGTGAAATTCATGCTCAATATCTTCACTGCTAATTGAGCGATAATCCAGCGGGTTGAGGCTGAATGACTGACCGGTATTGCTTTGGGTTTTTAATTCGGTGATTTGGAGCGGTAAAACCCCCTGACTGCGTAGCGTAGCAATGGCAGCCTCACGGGAAGGGCTTTCAATCGAGTCATTAATCTGTTGACCGTTTCTTTGTCGGGCGCTATAAGTAAAAACAGCCATCATGATTACCAGGAAGAGGCAATTTGAATAACCTCTGAAATAGAGGTATCGCCGTGTAATAATTTATCAATCGCATCATCCAGCAGGCTTTTAACACCGGACTGGCGCATTTTATCCACCAGCTGGGATTCGCCTTCACCTTCAGCAACCGACCGTGCCCATTCTTCGTTTAATTCCAGCATTTCATATAAACCTATCCGTCCGGAATAACCTTTGCCGCCACAGTAAATACACCCGCAAGGATCATATATTTTTTGTTGGGCAAGTTCAGGACGGTTAATGCTGATCGCTTCCAGTTTGGTCATTGGCCGGGCAATTTTGCAATGCTTACATAAGCGGCGCAGCAAGCGCTGGGCGACAGCCAAGCGTAAAGCAGCGGCAACCAGGTAAGGTTCAACGCCCATATCCAACAGCCGGGTAACGGTGGCTGCAGCCGAGTTGGTATGCAGTGTGCCTAATACCATATGGCCGGTTAATGCGGCTTTAATGGCAATATCGGCGGTTTCTTTATCGCGTATCTCGCCTACCATGATGACATCCGGGTCATGACGTAAAATACTGCGTAACGCCTTGCTAAAACTTACCTTGTCATTACCATCCACTTCACATTGAGCGACACCGGCAATTTCGTATTCAATCGGGTCTTCAATGGTAATGATGTTAACGCTGCGCTCATGCATTAACATGCGAATCGCTGCATACAGGGTGGTGGTTTTACCGCTGCCGGTCGGGCCGGTCATGATCATCATGCCTTGGATTCGGCGCAGAAAAGTTTCGATCAGATGCTGATGCTGGAAGGTAAAACCCAGTTTGTTTAATGTCAGTGATTCAGTCTGTACTGCAAGTAAACGCATAGTCACCCGCTCACCGTATTTTGTCGGCAGGGTTGCAACACGCACATCGATACGACGGTCTGCCGCACTAAACTGATGGGAAAATCGACCGTCCTGGGGGGAGCGCTTTTCGGCAATATCCAGGCCGGCCATCACTTTTAAGCGACTGATTAATTCGGCATATATATTAATGTTGATTGAGTTAAACACTTCCAGCTGGCCATCGGTACGAAAACGAATGGTGGCACCGTCAAAACCAGGGTCGATATGAATATCCGATGCCTGGCGCATAAAGGCGGCGTATAACAGATCATCGCCCAAATTAACCGCTGAATCCTGAGATTCATTGGCTGCCGTATTGGGTAAAGCCTGAATCTTTTGCCCTTGAGCGCTGCCATAGACTTGTCTTAATTTGGCCTCCAGCTGAAGAGCAGGGGTACGCCAAATTTTTATCTCGGTTTTAACAAATCGCTCCAGTAATTTAACGGTTTGATGATTTTCCGGGGCGCTGCAGGCGATATGCGTGACATTATCCTGTAATAAGAATGGCAGTACTTTCTGCCGCATCGCGATATTGGCGGGCAACTTCAATGCGCAGGTCGGGCACACCTTGACATCATCAATTTGTAATTCATGATTATCGGGAGCAAAGCCTATATGATCTATATATCGAATACCAAAGTGCAGATTTTCATCAAAGTTTTGCAGCCAGCATACTTCAGCCATGCGTGTAAAACTGCGGTTTTGGGCTTCAATATGTAAAGTCATGGTTGCTTTTTCCGTAATCCAGTGATCGCTGTTAGTAATCACCAGACAGGCTCCATTGCTATTCATATCAATGACCTGGGCATGAATAATGGAATCCATATCCTGAAAAATAAGAGCATTCCAACCGGAAACGGTTTGCCGTTCATCGGAACGCTGCTCATTATTGGGTGCTTTTTTTAAATCCACAGTGTTAACAGCCATTTTTTCAAACCTGTATTCTCCTGCCCATAACCGTCAAGGTGGGTCATGGTTAAAAAGACCGGTAGTGCTTTTACACCGTTTTTAGATAAATGCGATAACATTGCATAAACATCCAGGTAACGGCCGACAAATGTGATTTGTTGCAGCGTTATGGTCTTTTCTGTTTGTAAGGAATCGTGTAACCAGTTTCTGATATCCTCAATGGAACTCGGCAAATCGCCGGTTTTTGAATCGCTCAATACAGCGTCTTCAGTGATGCGTAAATGATGTTGGGCAAAAATGTCGGCAATCTGTTCCACGGTTTCATTACTGTTGCTTTTACCGTAAAGAAATCCGGCTTTTTCCGATAGACTGTTCTGAGTTTCGGTATCCAGGGTTTTTAGTTTAACCAGTTCATTTTGCAAACTGTTTTTCTGGCTTTGTAAGCCCGGCATAGCCGCTGAAGAAATACCCCGCTGCATCAGTTTGATATAGGCCTCTTCGGCTTTCTTGGCTTTGTCGCTAACAATATTGCTGATAAAAACAAAATAAATGACAGAGATGACCAAACCCGGCAATACCCTCTTCAGCCATTGTTCGCGTTGTTGCTCAGGTGTCATGATTGTTTTTCCTTAAGACTAAAACCGGGAATGCCTTCATCAATCAGGGTAATCTCAAAAGACCAGGGGCCGCCCCCGTCAAACAGTTTCATATCTTTTTTAACCGGGGCTTGCACGTGCCAGTTGAGATTAGGCAGGTTGTTTTGCAGATATACCGCCAGTTGATTCGCCAACAGCGGTTCTAATGTAACGCCGTTAATGACCAGGTTGTTTTTACTGTTTTCAATGGTCTCAATGATCAGGTTAGGGTCCCGTCCCAATGCCAGTGCTTTTAAAAGTTTTGCCGGGCGTTGTTGAAGATTGACGATTGTTTCAGGAATACGCTCGGCGTCGTTTTGTAATTTATCCAGTTTTTTTTGCAAACTGTCCTTTTGCCCGCGGCTATCGGTAATTTGTTTGCGTATGCCCTTCATTGACTGGTCAATCTTGGTCAGCCTGTCAACTTCAAACTGATAATGATTAGACTGAGAGATAAACCATCCGGCATGCAGTAAACATAATGCCAGTGCTCCAACGCCGGTGCCTGCCATCCACATCATATCCGGATTGTATGAGCCGGCGGGTTTGATGATGGGAACAGAAGGATTTTTATCCGTAATCAGGCATTGAGACCATAAACCAAGCCACAAAATCAGGTCATGGTCTCTGTTTAAATGATATTGATTCCGGGTCTCCGGCAGTACTTCCAGTTTATTGTTAAATAAAGCTTCGGACAGGGTCGAGTCAGGAAAATCCATGAGCCATTGCTCAAGTTCGTTTTGCCAATGATGATTGTCAAAGGAAAAAGCCTGCATAGTCAGGTCATCTTCCTTTTGAGACAGTGCATAGAGTTGATTGGGCCAGGCCTCAAGTCTCAGCCAGTCGAAATCTTCAGGCGCATTAAGCGGCATTGGCAAGCCACCCGGATAAAGCAAACCGGCCAGTTTACTTTTGCATTTCTTAAGCGCTTTAACGGTATCATCCAAAGATAACTGGTCAATCTGTGTTAACCAGTATTCACTCATATCATCCTCATTTCTGAGTAACTGAAAAGCCGTCCGGCTGTCCATAGAGGATTGCCCGGTTATGCCTTCCAGTTCAAATTCCAATGCCTGCAACAGCATTTCATCATCCACGCCTTGTACCTGCATGGTGGGCAGACTAAGTAAATGGGCCGGCAGGCGTAAAAACAACAGCCAGGTTTTTGCCCCAAAAGGCGGGGACTGTTCACTGATTTTAAGGATGGTTTTGGCCAGTCGGGTCGGGTCTTCGCAGCCTTGTTCAATCGTTTCCAGCTCGGAAATCAGCACGCCCTTACGATCCGCATCAATACGAAAGGTTTTGACCTCGGTGATAAACAGCAAGGTATAGGCGGGACGTTTTTTAAAACCGGAAAACTTCATGGTCAGGGGCTTGATTAATACGTGGACGAGTTAACGCTCTATAAATAAGGAAAGAATCATGTCTTTGTTATTTCTTTTGAATAACAATTTTATTGTTGTTTTAGTTAAAATCTTTCTACCTGTACTCTCTGTCAATATTCATCGTAGAGACGCAATGCTTGCGTCTCGGTGTTTGTTCCGTCCGTTGTCACTCCTTGTAGCTCTTGCCATATTAGCCCTTTATGCCTTTGTTTTAGACGCGGGCATCGCGTCTCTACGCAGACAAAACCAGTGCCGGTAAAACACCTATACCGCTGCACTCTGATAAGAAAATGCAGCGGTATAAGGGGGAGCCGGGGTGAGATTAACCGGCTCCGGTCTTAGTTATTAAATAAGTCCTTTTGCTATAAAACGCTCCTTGTTTGATCTAACCAAACCCCGTTCATGAGAGGGGAAGGGGTTTGGTTGGATTGGGTTAGCAACGCATTTTGTTGCTAATGAGTTAGTAGTTACTTATCTGGGTTAGTTAGCCGCTATATTTTCCCATGTATGCGCTAAGCTATGGCTAGTGCCCCACAAGTGGCCAGCCATTGAACCCATTGCCATAGCAGTACCAACAAATTTGGCTGCTTCCATACCGGCGGCACAACCTTTGTTAGTGCCGGCAACACCTGCTACAGCAGCGTTTGTTTTATCAACTTGGAATACAGCAACGAAACGGTTGTATTTAAGAGCCGGTCCCATATTGCCTTGCTGGGCGAAATGTACTGGTGCTGTGTTCATTGTTGTTCCGATTAATTCAGACTGATCGCCAATACCAAATACTACATAGTCATAACAAGTTGAATCAAAGTTATCTTGAGGACGCTCAAAAGCTTCAGCTAAATGCTGTTCAACAGTTGTAATGCCAGCACTCGGTGTTGCTGAAACTGTTGCTAATACGTGTGCCGCACCATCATTTAAAGTTACTTGACCACCAGTAACAGAAGCAAAAGTTGCGTTGTCTGTATCAGGGTTGTTGTAGTAAATATCCGTAATACCCGCAGCAGCTAAGGAATTTGCAACCATAGTTGTGGCACCGGCAGTACCTGTATCAGCTGTAGTGGTGCCGAAAAAAGCTGGAGCCATCATTTTACAATATACTGTGTCTACCGCTGCTGTAGTACATGTAGCATCTGTTGCAGCTGCTGTTCCAGCTGCGCCATTAATTAATGCTTCCATACGATTTGGATAACGCATTTTTTCAGTTAAAAAACGTTGAACATTGTTATCCAGAGCCGCACCATTAAAAGTACCGGTGCTGTCATGCGTTTTACCGACAAAACCCGATACATAAGGAATCAATAAGCCGGCCAGACCAACCAAAACCAATAGTACAACGGTTAATTCGATTAATGTCATACCCGCCTGGCGAGCCATGTTGTTATAATGCTTCATATAGGGTTTCTCCTATTTTATTGTTAGTCATAGTGTTTTTGTCACACTAACTTAAAGTCACTGCCGGGTTGATTTGACGGTCGTTCAGCAGTGGGGGAGAAGCCCTTCTCCCATACTCGTTGCTTCCCTGCCTTAGCCTTCCAGCTAATTTAATCCTTAAAACGAGTAAACTTGTTAGCTTGTTATAGATATAGCAAGCGCTGTGCCAGTTCTATATCTTCATGAAATTAAAGGAATATATTCTATTTTATGAAGAAAGCGTGATGGTGCTCCCAAAAAAGTGTGTGATATGCCGCACTTAGTAGGTTATTTGCCATATTTTAATACGCTAATATTCTATACAGGTAGCATTGCATTATTTTTGTGATACCGGATCATTTTTTATCGATCCGGTGTTTCGTGTTTATGTCAGCAATAGGATCAACCTAATCCAGGTGGGATCTTTTTGATGATGAAATGTATTTATCAAGGATCGGCGCGATTGTCATAAAGGCATGGCATATGACATCCGATATACGGCCTGATATGAATTTGAAACCAGGTGAATTGCGGTATTGACAGATTATCTTTATGCCATTGTTATGATAGGCGGCAGTGAATGTATCTTCTATTATTCGTAAATGAAGAGTTTTTTGGGAGGCTGTCTAATATAGGGAATCATCCTTTGAATAGGAGAAAGGATAAATAGTAATCAGCAGCATAGAGACTCGATGTTCGTGTCTCTATGCTGTGGTATGGATATTGTGTGACTCTTCAGATTGGGTAGCTATAGAGACTAAGGCGGAATGGAGAGGACAACGAAATATCACTTTTTATTGTTGTTGTTAAAGATACTTTGTTGCCCTCTCCATTCCGCCCTAATGCATTAAAGCTTATGGCTAAAAGGAAGTTATTAGCTTGCTTTACCGGCTTCTGTCGCTTCGGTGACTTCAACCAGGCGACCGGATTTGCAGTCGTAGATATAGCCGTAAACCGGAATATCGGATGGAACCAATGGATGATTTTTTATACGTTGTACATCTTCCAGAACACTTTCTTGCTGATCTTTAATGGTCAGCCATGAAATATGTTTGGCTTCCGGAGAGCCGGGGCCTTCACAGCAGTCATGCCAGCCGTCGGCTTCTATACTGGCGGTTTTTAAACTGCTGGAGAGTAAATCGCGCATGATTTCATCGGTAAACGTTTCCATGCCGCAGTCGGTATGGTGAATAACAAACCATTCACGGGTACCTAACAGTTTATAAGAAATAACTAATGAACGAATCGCGTCATCACTGGCTCGGCCGCCAGCATTACGGATAACATGGGCGTCACCTTCAGCGAGCCCGGCATACTTGGCAGGGTCCAAACGCGCATCCATGCAGGTTAATATGGCAAAATGTCTTCCCGGTGGCATGGGTAAACTACCTTTGTCGCCAAAGTTATTTGCATAATCTCTGTTGGCCGCTAAAACTTCGTTAAGGATGTTACTCATGTGTACCTCGACTGGTAAATTTGGAATATTTTTTCGGGTTTTTGCGAAAACGATTGTAAGTAAGGGTTATTTATCGTTATCAATAAAGTTACGGAGTAAAAAAACCGTCAAGCCCTAACAGTAAACTGCTAAAGCCCGACGGCTTAAAACTATCTCCAAAGTGCAGTCTAGCGCAAGAAACAATAGTTTTAAATGGGGTAATAAATTTATACAATGTAAACTTAAGGTTTATAAAGGGTATGTTATGGATAAGTTGAAAAATATGCAGGTTTTTTGTCGTATCGTTGAATTGGGGACTTTTGCCGCTGTTGCCCGGGAAAAAAACTTATCAGCCATGATGATTAGTAAGTATATGACACAGCTTGAAGGCTCACTGGGGGTGGCATTGTTGAATCGAACCACGCGTAGCGTCAGTTTGACGGAGGCGGGTGAAAGCTATTATTTGCGCAGTAAGCAATTGCTGGAAGACTTTGCCGAATTGGAAGAGTCGACGGCTCAATTAGGTCAGAATGTTAAAGGGACTTTAAAAATTAGCTCTCCGATTGATTTTGGCGGGCTCTATATGGCTTCTGCAATTGAAGCCTTTCAGCAGGAAAATCCGGGCATTAAGGTAACTTTATCGCTACATAACAGCGGTGTTAATTTAAGTGACGGTCAGTTTGATATAGCTATTTTAGTGACCGATACTCTGGATCTTGGTGTGGTTGCCCGAAAAATTGCTAAAACACGCTTATGTACTTATGCATCACCTAACTATATAAAAGAGTATGGCGAGCCGAAAGATATCAATGATTTGGCCGAGCATCGATGTTTGCATTACACCGATACGCCGCATAAAGATTACTGGTTGTTTAATCAGAAAGGAAAAACCAGAAAGATAAAACCACAATGGCATTTTGCCTGTAATAACGGGCGAGTCCTGTGTCAGGCTGCTGCTTTAGGCATGGGAATTACTCAGTCACCGGAACTGTCGGTTGCCAGTTATTTGGAAAAAGGTGAACTGGTAGAAGTTCTACAGGACTTTAGAATACCGTCGTTGGCTATCTACGCAACCTATTTGCAGCGCCGGTTTTTACCGGCCAAAATAACAACAATGGTTAATTTTTTGGTTAATTATTTTGACTCGCAACAGACTGCTTGAACAAGCTGTTGTTGATAGATGAAAACAAACGAACTATAAAGTGAAAAAATGGCCAGACGAAGTGAGCACAGTAAGGATGAGATTAAACAAATGGTGTTGGCAGCCGCAGAAAATATTGTGGTTGATGAAGGTTTTGCGGCATTAAAAGTGCGCAAAATAGCCGTGGAAATCGGTTATACCGTCGGCAGTATATATATGGTGTTTGAAAATATGGCCGATTTGATTATGCATGTTAAGGCGAAAACCCTGTCAGACTTGGGTGGGCAGTTGGAGGCGGTCAATGCTGATTCACCGGCTAAACAATGTATTGTCGCACTGGCAAAAAGCTATTTGTTATTTGCCCATGAGAATTTTAATCGCTGGAGTATGATTTTTGAGCACCGTATACCTGCTGATCATATTATTCCACCATGGTATCAGGACAACGTAAATCAGGTCTTTAAACCGGTTGAAATGCAGTTTGCACGATTGGCTCCGGAGTGTTCAGAACAACAATGTAAAAAAGCGGCCCGTGCCTTATGGAGTGGGGTGCATGGTATCTGTATCTTATCACTGACCGGGAAGGCAGATGTTACGGGTATTCTGGATGTAGAAGAAACTATTGTGTTATTGGTCGAAAGTTTTATCGATGGGTGGCGTGAATCGCTATAGCTGTATATTTAAGTAATACTACTGATTTTTATAAATAAATAATACTTGATGCTAGTATAATTCAGGTGATTTTAACTAGTCAGCAACTGATGGCTTGAATTCAGGAAATGAACTGCGCAAGATTTTGCAATGAGTATTATTCAGACAAAACTCCTATATATAGCTCATGATACAGAGCTGACAAGACAGGCGAATGAGGCATTATGTCAGCATGGATATTTAGTGACAATTATCGATTCTGGTGTCCAGGCTCTAGTAAGGATGCGGGAACAAAGGTTTGATCTTGCTATAATCGACATATGTCTAACCGATATGCATGGGTTGGATATCCTGAAACAAATTCAATTGCGCTCTTATGCGAATTCAAGCATTATCTTATCTGACTACAGTGACCAAGATTTAATGTTGGATGCCCTTAAGCAGGGGGCGGATGATTTTTTGGCAAAAGATAATGCCGCTGTATTTCTGGACTTGTTACCGGTATGTGTTGAAAAAGTGCTGGCAAAGCATAGATTGCAGATCGAAAAAGAAAAGGCGGAAGCATCGAAAGCTAAGGTGGAAAGCTACTATAACTCTTTAATTGCCCATACCGATATTGTTGCCTGGGAATACTTGTTAAATGAAAGTCGGTTTGTCTATGTTTCCCCTCAAGTTGAGCAGTTGACCGGGCATACACAAGAAGAGTGGCAACAGAAAGATTTCTTAAAAAAAATTCTGGCCGAGGATCAGTTTAGCAATCTGGTAGACAAGGGATTTGCTCAGCTGGCTGAACAAAAAGAAGTGGCAGTTGAAATTCAATTGCCAGCCAAGGATGGATTATCCGTACAAGTGAAAGCAATTATTTCCATAGCGGAGTCTTGTGAAAATTACGGCTCAATCATTAAGGGCGGTTTTATAAATGTCATGGATGCCCAGCAAATAAATGAAAAGCAGGTACTTGCGGAAATGGTATTTGATACCGTCCATGAAGGCATTATGATCACTGATGTTGATAATCGGATCGAAATTGTCAATCCCGCCTTTACCAAGATAACTGGTTATACTGCTGAGGAAATTCGTGGTAAAAATCCCAATATTTTGAGTTCTGGTTTGCAGGATACTGAGTTTTATGCCGATATGTGGCAGGCCTTGAATGAAAAGGGACATTGGGAAGGCGAACTGTGGAATCGGAATAAAATGGGTAAGATGTATGCGGAAACCGCCTTTATTTCCAAGGTCTTTGACGAGCAAGGGAATGTGCAGCGACATATTGCCGTTTTTGGTGATGTGACGGAAAGAAAGAAAGCGGAAGAAAAGATTTATTATCAGGCGAATTATGACACACTGACAGGCCTGCCGAATAGACAGCTTTTTAATGAGCGTCTGCATTTAACACTGGCGACAGCGAAACGAAATAAATCAAAACTGGCATTATTGTTTATAGATTTGGATCATTTTAAAGAAGTAAATGACAGTGCCGGGCACCACACCGGTGACCGATTGTTGATTCAGGTCGCTAAAAGATTGAAAGTTTGTGTACGCGATAGCGATACCCTGGCCAGGCTAGGGGGCGATGAATTTACAATTATCCTGAATAATATTGATAATAATCAACATATCGAATGTGTTGCCGACAAGATATTATCGTTATTGGAAAAGCCCTTTGTTTTGCCGGGCAATATTACCGCTGTTGTTTCTGCCAGTATTGGCATTGCGGTGTATCCGAACGATGGTAAAAATGATGCTGACTTGATCAGACATGCTGATACGGCTATGTACGGAGTTAAGAGTAGCGGAAAAAATGGCTACCAGTTTTTTACCGCAGAAATGACAGAACAAGCCAGTCGGCGTCAATTGTTCAAAGCCGGTTTCAGGCAGGGTATAGAGAACAAGGAGTTTAAGGTCTTTTTTCAGCCGATTTGGCATTTGCAGTCTGCAAAGGTCAGTAGTGTTGAAGCGTTAATCCGTTGGCAACACCCGGAATTAGGTCTGATTGCTCCTGATGATTTTATTCCAATTGCTGAAGAAAGCGGCTTTATCCATGATTTAAGCCTATATGTGCTTGAAGTGGCTATTCAGCAGATAAAGCGTTGGGATGAGTCTGGTCTAAACGGTCTTGTTGTGGCAATTAATTTATCGCCTATTCAATTTAAACGTTTGGATGAATGGTTGGCTCAAATGCATGCGTTTTTGTATGAATATAAGGTTGAGGCCCACAGAATTAAACTGGAAATTACCGAAACAGCATTGATGGGCGATATGATCAGTGTGATGGAGACATTGTCCGAGATACAGTCATCGGGAATAGAGATCGCTTTGGATGATTTTGGTACGGGCTATTCTTCTTTATCCAGAATCAGTGGATTACCGCTGAATTATATCAAGATAGATCGTAGTTTTGTCAGTCAAATCAGTGTTGATGGGCGTTGCAATATTATTGAGGCAATCATTTCTATGGCACACGGTATGAACTGTAAAGTGATTGCGGAAGGCATAGAAACCAAACAACAGCTGAATTATTTGATTAAACAGGGGTGTGACCTGGGGCAGGGGTTCTTGTGCAGCTGTCCTCAGCAGGCGGAGGATTTGACGGATATTTTAAAAGCTGCGTTTGTCTCATTTAATTAAAATACTTCCGCTCACCCCTTAAGCTTGTCAAGGGATGAACGAAAGGCTTGTTACGGGACTTTCACTCGCTGTTCATTAATTGATCGGCCAGATCGGTAGCTTGCGGATAATCGGTTTTTCCTGTAGCCAACACCGGCAGTTTATCGACAATGAATACTTTTTTCGGCAAACTGATGCTGGCAACACCTTCAGACGCATCGGCCAAAGCTTTTGCCGTCGCCTGTTTTTCTGTGGTCAGCAAAATAATTTGTTCGCCTTTACGCGCATCAGGCAGGCTGACTACGGCATGTTGGGCATCCGGCCATGCGCTAACGGCTAACTGTTCTACAGCGGTTAATGACACCATTTCCCCGCTTACTTTAGCAAAGCGCTTGCTGCGGCCGCGGATATGGATAAAACCATCTTCATCGACATGAACGATATCGCCGGTAGCATACCAGCCTTTGCCGAAGACAGATTCAGGCGGCACCAGTTGCCCTGGATTATCGGCAAGTAAATAGCCGAGCATAATATTGGGCCCTTTTACATGCAGTTGTCCTGCATCCTCAATTCCAGGTACGGGTTCCAGCTGGTGTTCCATGGCGGGCATAAAACGGCCGACCGTTCCGGCTTTATAGTACATGGGCGTATTGACCGATGTTACAGGCGCTGTTTCCGTGGCACCATAACCTTCCAGAATGCGTATGCCGAATTTCTCGGCCCAGATTTCGCGAGTACTATTCTGCAGTTTCTCCGCACCGGCAACCACATAGCGCATATTATAGAAATCATATGGATGTGCCTTTCTGGCATAGGCAGCTAAAAAGGTGTTGGTGCCAAACATGATAGTGGCATTGGTTTCATAGGCCATTTCAGGAATAACGCTGAAATGCAACGGCGACGGATAAAAGAATGTGGTCATGCCGTCCAGAATGGGCAGCATAGTGCCGACAGTAAAGCCGAAAGAGTGAAACATAGGCAAAAAATTAAGCACCAGATCTTGTGCATTAAAGCTGATGCGGGCTTTTAACTGTTTATGATTGGCAATAATATTGGTGTGTGAAAGTACCACTCCTTTCGGCGTGCCTTCCGATCCGGAAGTAAATAATACCACTGCGGGATTATGCGGATCATAATTCCTAGCCCTATACCATAACGGCGTGGTATGGCATTGAATTAAAGCTTTGAGCTTGCTCAAGCCGGAAATCGAGCTCGCCAAATCTTCCAGGTAAACCAGTTTAACTTGTTGCGCAAGTTGCTCGGCATCGTTTTCCAGTTTCGCCAGTTCGATAAATTTACGCGATGTTAATACCGTTTTGACCTGAGCCGTTCGGCAGGAAGACAGCATACCTGCCGAACCGGTGGAATAATTAAGCATGGCCGGTATGCGTTCATGCAGTTGCAAGCCCAAAATCACATATAAGGTTTTAATCGCATTGGGCAGAAAGATTCCGACATTTTCATCTTTAGCGGTAATCCTGCGTAAGGCATTTCCAATAGCTATACTGCTGGTGATTAAGGTATTGTAGGATTGCGGCTTGCGCTCCAGGTCTTCAACAATGGTATGTTTGCCGCCATGAATTTTTTTGGCTTCCAGTAAGCTGGAAAAAATAGTCTGTTGAAAATGACTGGTTTTAAATATCATTTCGGTCATGATATCGGCTAAAAGATGACCGCTGTATTGACGCCTGGCTTTACCCCTTAAACCGACTGGAGGAGTGATCTTGGTCGGGGGCTGGATTTTTATGGTGATCTTGGGAAACAAGCGTAAACGAATCACTCTTTGCAGACGCGAGAAATGCGTATATTCGCCGCCTTCAATGCGCACCGGTAATACCGTTGCCCCCGATTTGTCGGCAACCATACCGGGGCCGTCAAAAATTTTCATCAGTGAACCGGTTACGGTAATACGACCCTCAGGGAAAATAACCGTCCGGGTATCATTTTCCATATGATGAATCAAAGACTTTAATGACAATGGATGGGTCGGGTCCATGGGGAAAACACGCGATAGACGCAGAAACGGCCTGATCCACCAGCGTCTTGATATTTGCGTGTTAATGGCAAAGGTTATGTCATCGGGTAAAAACACTCCCAGCAGAAGCGGATCCAAAAACGACGTGTGATTGGCAATAATCAGTACCCGCTTACCGGATTTTTTATAATTTTCCAGTCCACTGACTTCGACCCGGTAAAGCAAAGTAAGTAGACAAAATAAAAACTTCTTTAACATAATGCGCCTCCACAAGGCATCTTAGCAAACTCTATTGCAGTAATCTTGCGTTTACTATAGAGAATAATTAAACAATGTTCAATTAATTTTTTCATCAACAGGCAGATAAAAATCTGTCGAAGACGGAATTGATCGGAAACCGGCTAGGAAGCGGGTGCTATTGTTCAGTTTTGAAGGTATGACAGTCGGGTATTAAATTACTATTCAATAGCTTAATAGCATAAAATAACGCAAGTTATTATCTTATGACATAAAATGTCACTTCAACACTATGGTATTGTTTTGCAGCAAAGTATAATTAACCGGGTTTACACATTTTGGTCAACATCATTAAACAATGAAGATACGTAAAATTTATTTTAAAAATATCAATTCATTAGAAGGTGAAAACCAAATTGATTTTGATCAGTCGCCATTTGTTGACTCGGGTGTTTTCGCTATTACAGGACCGAATGGTTCGGGTAAAACCAGTATATTGGACGCAATAACACTGGCTTTATATGGTGAAACCTTCCGTTTTGACCGTCCTGGTCAACACGTGATGACCAAAAACACTGCGGATTGCTTTGCCGAGCTGGAGTTCTCTCTGGATAAACAGCGCTATAGAACGGGCTGGTATGTAAAGCGCGAAAATAACGATCCTCAGGGGGAATTGCAACCGGCACAAATGCAGTTACTGCGCCTGACCGATGGTGAGCAGATGTTAGCCGATAATGCCCAACAGGTCCGCAGCCAGATTACCGAAATTACCGGTATGAATTTCCGTAATTTTACCCGCTCCATGATGTTGGCCCAAGGTGATTTTGCGGCATTCTTAAATGCGCTGGACAATGAGCGCATGGATATTCTGGAAAAAATCATCAGTACCGATATCTATGCCGATTATAAACAGGAAGTGCTGGATAAGGCGGAACAGGCCGAAACCCGGTTAGCCGAGTTACAGCAGCAATTGGATGCGATTGATTTAGTGCCGGCTGAAACCAGGGAAGCCAATGAACATGACCTGCTCGATTTTAAACAACAGCTGGAAGAGCTGACAGAACAACAGCAGGGTTTGCTGCAACAGCAGGCCAGTGTGGAAAATATTCAGCAACTTGAGCAACAAGCCGTTCAGCTGGGACATGAAATTGACCGGTTGCAAGCCGGGGTGGAACAAAAGCAGCAGCAATTGAACCGGATTGATGCTTCGCAGGGCGCGTTGGAGTTCAAACAGGATGTAAACCAGATTAATGAAAAAGAACAGCAGGTTCGGCAAAGCAAGGATGATTTAGCTGCATTTAGGGATGAACAAAAGCAGCTGGAAAGCCGACTGGCCATGATGAGTTTGTCCGAACAGGAGCAAACCCTTGCCGCAAAAAAATCAATTACCGAGCAAAAACAAGTAATCGGTGCATTGAATGAGCAAATCAGCCAGGCATCATTGGAAAAACAGCAGCAGCAAGGTGTTTTACAACCGGTTAAAAACCAGTTGATAGAAAAACAACTGGTGCAGAAAGACATTCTGGAATGGCTGGAAGCGCATGCGGCAGATAAAGTCCTGCTGGAAAATATGCCGGAAGTGGGCAAGTTAACCAAGGTTCGGGCACAAATTAAGTCCTTATCCAGTAAGAAAAAATCGTCTTCAAAAGTCACTAAAACAACGAGTAGTAAATTAAAAAAGAATACGGCGGCAATTCAAACGTCACACAAGAAAATAAAAAGTTTTAAGCTTAAACTGCAGCAGCATGAAAATGAAATGCAGACGCTGGTTAAGGGTTACGATATTGAAAAAGTACAGGATTTAAGTGCCGAGCAGCAGGAACGTATTAATAATATCCAATATCTGTATGAATTAAGTAAAAGCTATGAAAACCTGACCAAAGGAGGTTTTTCTTTTTTCAGGCCAGCCAAAGATCACTTGGTACTTGACCTTGAACGTTTACAAGAAGACCTGAATCAGGCAACAGAGGAGTACCGACGGGAAAAAAATATCCGTGTGGTATTGGAAGATGCGGTCTGGCGTGAAAACCTGGCCAGAAAAATGCAGCAGGAACGCAGGCATTTAACCCCGGGAGATCCTTGTCCTTTGTGTGGTTCGCTGGAGCACCCTTATGCGACTCATCCGCCGGAAGATCATGATTCCATGCAGGCTTTGGCCGACCAGAAAGCAAAATTGCAAACGCTGAAGCAAAATCTGGTGAATCTGGCTGAAAAAATTGAAAAAAGCAAACAGCAGCGGGTTAAAAACAAATCCACTCAAGAGCAACTGGCTAAAATTAACTCGGAATGGGCTATTGTCAGCAGTCGTTTAAATGTGGTGAACAAGCGTTTGACTATTGATAATTCCAAAGTCATTAAAAAATTGTTAAAGGCCGAGAAAACAGAGTTAAAAGATATTGCAACGTTAGCGGCAAAATATCAGCGCGAGAAAAATGCGGTCGAAAAAACCAAGCAACTGATCGCCAGAGAGGAAGCGTTGATAGAACAATTGCAAACCAGCGGCAGTCAGTTGGACGAGGCCTGGCATAGGCTGCCGCAAGAACTTAAAGATACTGTCAGTGCTTTAAGCGATGCCGAAAAAGAAGAAAAAATACTGGTCAAACAGCTGACCGAGCAGTTGTCTAAATTAGGTGAAAAACTTCCTGGTAAAGGCAAGGAAGATGCTTTATTCGATCGGCTGAATCAACGACGCCAGGATTATCATGGTTATGAATTCAGGCGCAAAGCGGTGGCGGAAGAACTGGACGCTTTGCAACAAAAACAGACTGATTGTGAACAAAGCATACAGTCTCTGGAACAAAAACTGCAAAAGCTGAATGCCGAATTAAAAGCGGAAGAGACTGTCGGTCTGCATTTAGCCTTAATTGAAAAACAAAAGCTGATTGTTGAAAAAGAAAAGCTATACGCTCAACTGGAGTCTGAGTTAAACGATTTAATTCAAGCGTTAAATGCAAGGACCTTAACCACAGAATTTAACGATCTTATTGAGCTGAGAGAAACTCTGAGCTTAATTGAGCGTCGTTCAGACATAGAAGCCGAGCAAGAGATACAAAAAACTGAAATAGCTACAGCAACTCAGACGCTGGAGCAACTTCAAGCCAGACTGGCAACAGAGCAGGCGAGTCTGCCGGTAGGTTTATCACAACAAGAATTGCAGCAACAACTCAAAACGATTAACGAACAAGTTGATATTGCCGCGCTGGAAGTCAGGCGAATGGAGCAATTATTGTTTGAAACTGAACAACAGCGGCAAAATTATGAGGTGCTGTTACCGGAGCTGGAAAATCAGCAAAAAATTGTCAACGAATGCCAGTTAGAAGTTAAACAGTTGACTGAAGAAAACGGTATGGCCTTCAGGCGCAGGGTGCAAGTGATGATGGCCGACAGGTTATTGTCACAGACCAATCAAATGCTGGAAAAAATCAGTGGACGCTATTATATTAGGCAGCGTCCAAGTGATCAGGGGTTGGCACTGGAAATTGAGGATACCTATCAACAAGGCGTCAGGCGATTACCTAAGTCTCTGTCCGGAGGAGAAAGTTTTATCGTCAGTCTGGCATTGGCATTAGGTTTGTCGGCAATGGCCAACAATGGTCGCTCGGTTGATTCCCTGTTTCTGGATGAAGGTTTTGGCGCGTTGGATGCCGAAACGCTCTATACCGTTATTACCACTTTAGAAAGCCTGCACCGTCACGGCAAAGTCGTTGGCGTGATTTCTCACGTCGAAGGGGTGCATAAAAATATTAAAGTTCAGGTGGAAATGGCTAAAAAACCTAATGGTATGAGTGAACTGAAAAAGGTTTCATAGGCTTAAATGTCATAAAGTAGCAGCATTGACGGATTAAAACAGAATAATTAACTCTTTATCTATACTCCTTGGTTACATACACAATATAAAAAATTATGTTTTTACAAGAATACTATTCAGGCCCAAACGAGCAAACAGAAATAACCGCCGAACAAGGCAGCCTGTTTGCAAAAGAAATTGCCAAAGACTTTAACCCGCTGCATGATGCGGATGCTAAGCGCTTTTGTGTCCCAGGTGATTTATTGTTTGCTATCGTATTGGATAAATACGGCTTAAGTAAAAAAATGAACTTTACCTTTACCGGTATGCTGGGCCATGGTGTGACTCTGGATTTTCCCCAAACCGAGGAACAGCAGTTTGATGTCAACGGCAGTAATAACAAAACCATACTTAAAGTAGAGCGTAGCGGAGAACAGTCCAGGGAAGAGGGCATGCTGGAGACCTTGATCAAAGACTATGTGGCCTTTTCCGGACATAACTTTCCTTACGTGCTGGTGCCATTAATGGCCAAGCAGAATGTTATGATTAATCTGTCCAGACCGCTGGTTATGTATGACAGCATGAGTCTCGAATTTGAAACATTGGACTTCAGTAATCCCAAAGTTGAAATGTTAGAGCCGGAACTGACCGTTAACGGCAAACGCGGCGACGCCTATTTACGTTTTCAGATTAAATCCGATGATAAAATCGTTGGCAGCGGCTTTAAAAAAATAGTCATCAGCGGCATGCGAGAATATGAAGAAGGTCCTATGCAGGATTTTGTCGACGACTATCTGGCCAGAAAAGAAGGTTATCTGCAATCGGTAAAGTAAACGCCTTTTTAACGATGTTTAACTTTTATATTCAACGGACAAATCGGTGAATATAAGAAAAATATAAAGGGCACGCCATCGTGCCCTTTTTTTTATATCCGTGTCAAATTAAGTTGCTATGTCTATAGAAAAAAATCGTTTAGCCAAGGTGTTTAAATTAATAGTGCTTAATATCCTTATTTTTATAGGCTTAGCTATTTTTTGTTTTATCCCGGTCGAAGCTTATTACAGGATAAAACAGAGTACCCGACATGTTGACGAAAGCAATTTATTCGGTTTTTGGAACAGTGCCTATCCGGATGCTACGCCGGAAATCTACTCATTTAAGCCAGGTTATTATACTCGGTTCATCGATACCTCAGAGGAGTCTTTTCAAGTTAATAAATATGGCTTTAGAGAGATCAATTTTGACCCTGATAGACCCGTCGATGTGATTTTTTATGGTGACAGTTTTACCTTTGGTCATGGGGTTAAGCAGGGCAAACGCTTTAGCGACCTTGTCTCGAATAAAAGAAAAAATCTGAATATTGCCAATTTTGCTTACAATGCCGGGTTCACAGCACCGCATTATCTGTTACATTTCAGGCTTAATCGATATGCTCCCGAAAAGATTTTTACCTTTACTTATTTAGGCAATGATTGCCAGTCTGATTTAAACGAATCGAAACTACTATCGTATAAAGTAGGTGGCTATCCGTTAAGAATTATCGATGCCAACGGCAATATTACCGGTGACAGATCCGATTATCCTATTTTTGTTCAGTTTGCCTCGGAACATTCGCTTTTTCTTAAAAAATTTTTTACTAAGTTATATGCCAGTAAATATGGGGCTTATATTTTCTCAGCCAAATCCAGGCCGAATACGCCTAATACGAAATCTTTTGACAACGGTGAGGAACCGGATGCCTGTTACGATGTTTTCCGGTATTTAACTGAGTTAAAAACACAGTGTTTGCTAAGAAATCCATCCTGCACATTGGTAAATTTTCTTATTCCACAAGATTTTCTGGTCTATAACGACGAAAACCAGGCTAACCATACCCGATTAAACAAGGAAGAACGTGCCCGGGCATTTCAAAAGCGATTGTTGATTAAACAGGTCATGAATAATTGTACAACGCTGGATTTAAACTGTATTGATTTGTTACCCGAATTTATTAACATCGCATTCCATCGCTTTTATTTAGCGCGTGATGCGCACTGGAATAATGCCGGGCACAAACTGGTAGCTGACCGGGTTTTGCAGGAACTTCCGAAATAATAGTTTTTCCGGTAATCAAAACAGGAGCAATTGGCTTGTCAGTACTAATAAGTTAAATATTGACACTATGCAAGAAGAGAACTTCTAACGCGTTATTGATCACTATGGGACTCGAGTTGCATGCGTTGTAAAAATTCCGTCCATAAACTGGAGCGTTTTTGGTTGCCGACTTTTTTTCCCATACCCCTCTGCTTGGCAATCCATAAACCTTCGGTATTAAAGCTATAAACCGGTAATAAATCCAGGCGCTGGTAGGCTGGCAGTATCAGTTTGTTTAAGTTATCCAGAACCAACGGTGTCTCCTCTCTCATACATTGGTAGGTCAGAACCATATGTGCTTTGTTGATTGATAAGGCTTTTACATAAGTTATGCGTAAACAGTGTTCTGCTACATTTAATTCCCGCAAGGTAAAGTATTTGGCCAGCGCGAAGTCCTCACAATCACCACCGTTTGTGGCCAGGCTTTCTATAGGAGTGGCCCAGTAATCATGTTGCTGCCAATGGACGCTATCATCTTCAAAATGCAATTTGTTGATAAAATCATTGACCAGAGTTAATTTTTCCATAGTGCTCTTGGCCTGATTGTCGGCAATCAAATGGCGCCAGGTTTCAACACGCAGCCTGGCTTGCTCTCCGTAAGACTGTTCTATTTGCTCCAACTTGGTTTCACTGATTCCCGGTACTTTGCCGGCACAGGAAACGGTTAATAAGACCAGAAACACCAGTTTTAAAATATTAAGCGCACTATTGAACATGGGTATTTACCGTTTGAATTTGAGACTATGACTTGCAATGCCGTATCGTCAGAAAGGAGATTCGATAGTTAAGCTGAAATAGGAAAACTATTTGCTTGATAATAGCTATAGTTTTGTATATGGACAACCGTAATACAGAAAATAGGGAAGTTTTTTTATTGTCTGTTATTTCATCGTCTTGAAGGGGGGAGGTAGTTTTGCTGATAAAAGACGCCGACAGGGAAGATGCTGTTGATTTGGCCAAATTAATTAATTTGGCGGGTGAGGGGATTCCCGAATATTTATGGAAAGATATGGCCGAAAAGGGTGAGTCGCCTTGGGATGTAGGTGCTAAAAGGGCGGCCCGGGAGGAAGGCGGCTTCAGTTATAAAAATGCGAGAGTATGCGTCGCAGATAATATTCTTATCGGAATGATTATGTCTTATCGACAGGATAATCCCTACCATTTTGGGAATATTAACGACTTTCCTCGTATTGTTCGTCCATTAATTGAATTGGAATCGAAGGCGCCCGGAAGCTGGTATATAAATGCAGTGGCAACATTTGAACAATACCGAGGTCAAGGTGTCGCCCAGGCATTAATAATTGATACAGAGTGTAAAGCCAAAGCTGTTGGATGTGATGCTATCAGCCTGATTGTTGCCTCTGAAAATAGGCAGGCAAAGAAGTTGTATGATTTTTTAGGTTTTAACGTCACAGATGTTTTGCCTGTCGTTACTTTTCCAGGCTGCAGATGTGGTGGCAATTGGCTGTTAATGATAAAAGAGCTGTGATATGCGTTCAGCAGCTTAATTACACTTTTCGAGGGACAAAATTTAAGCTTAAATTCAGATAATGTGTACAATGACGGAAATGCCCTGTATACCCAGCGCCTCATTTTTAGGAATTGATGAATAGCGATGGTTGATATTGTTTTTGTGTCATCTTTTGCTTGGTTCAGTGCGCGATTCATTAAATTTTTGGAGTATTTATGTGCTGGAGTGGAGAAGCGTCGGCGGGGCTGGCTGCTACGGGGTTTATAAGCACGGCTTATTTTTATTATAAGGGTGAGTCAAAAGCCCTATGCGGTGCACTGGCTTACTTTTCTTTGATGGAGTTGTTACAGGCCTATACCTATACTGTCATTGATCAATGTTATAACTCGAACAATCAGATTGCGACGTTTCTGGGTTATATGCATATCGCTTTTCAGCCCTTTTTTGTCAATGCGGTTGCATTGCATTTTATTCCGAAAGAAGTCCGCCAGCGTATTGAAGCCACTGTATATATGTTATGTTTTGTTGCCGCAGTGGTTTTTATGATGCGGATTTACCCGTTTGACTGGTTTAACTACTGCTTTGATAAAAGTTACCGATTACCCTTTTTTAGCAGCGATTCGTTGAGTATGCCTTTTTGCGGTAAACAAATCTGTTCAACATCAGGGGAATGGCATATTGCCTGGGCGATTCCTGCCAATGACAGTATTCAGATGGCCAATTCCTATGTTTATGCTGCATTTTTGCTACCACTTTTTTATGGCTCCTGGCGTATGGTGTTATATCATTTTATTACCGGGCCTACGCTGGCATTTATGAGTACCAGCAATATGAATGAGTGGGCGGCAGTATGGTGTCTATATTCCATCGGTTTATTATTGTTACTGATTAAGACGCCAATCCGACAGTATTTGTATACCCGACGTTGGTACGGGCTAAGTTATCCGAATTTTTTATCTGTTGACCCGCTAAAGCTTAACAAATAACAGAGATATAGATTGGGCGGAGGGGAAAATACGATCGGCCAGGGGAGGGGGGTAAGTGTTTAAAATTGACTAAGCTGTTTTTGTCAATTGTTATGAACCGCCCCATTCTTCCAGCCACAATCTGACTGTTGCTTCATCGATGTCTTTTCCCGCTTTAGAAAAATCCAGTATGGAGGCAGCTGTTGAGCCTTGAGCTTTTTCATGGGCCTGTTTTTTCAAAAAGTCCCTAACTGCCTGGTTAATCAGCCAGTCTTTGCTGCGATGCAATTCTTCTGCTGCAGTATTTAAAGATTCTTCCACGTCTGATTGAAGTTGAATGCTTGTTACAGTCATAAAACCTCCCCGGTCAACACTAGGCAAATTTCAAGGTAACATATAAAAAAGATAAAAAAAAGTATTAAAATTAAGTTTTTATGCTGTTATCTTAAAAAAAACATCAAGTTCTTGACGCAAGCTGAACGGTAGTGATTAGAGACACTGGTTAAAGTAGCATTTTGGCCTGGCAATATGATCCTGTGGCGGCCAGTATGGCTGATACACACTGGCCGCAAATAAAGCCAAGCGAAAAGTGGTGGTTAGCGTTACGGTCTAAGTTCGCCTGAGGATAAAAAAGTAAACAACATGGGCATTAGTACCAAAATTGCATAAACGACAGCAATAGCGCCAATAGCCAATAAGAAACCTTTTAAATTCTGCATAATATGAGCCTCTTTTTTTGGATGACTCTGTCAAATATACGCTTAACGTATAAGATAGCAAATTAAATCAATAAGATATGTTTATGTTGGGTGGGTAAAATTACTTAGCTGTGAATGTGTTATAAAGAATTATCGGTAACCGGCTTTAAAACACAAGAAGTGAATCCATTGCAATAGAATAGCCGGCAAGGCTGAAATAAATACACAAGTTGGTTGAGCAAGAAAAGATTGGATTTATAGATAAACAGCCGGCATTAGGAACTGCTTGGTTGCTAATGCCGGCTGTAAAGACTGTTCAGTTATTGGTTTTCAAAGTCCAACACGAAGATATTTTCATATTGTGTATCTTTTTCAAAATATAACTGCCAGGGATGAATCGGGTCGGTAACCGGCTTAGTAGGTAACGGCAAGGTAAGAAGGTCGAGTATACCAACGCCTATACGACCAGCCATGTTGACTAGTCCCTGAAAGCCTCCGCCAACAAAACCATAGAATACATTGCTTTCATTAGTGCGGTTAATAATGTTTTTGGGTATTT
Source organism: Methylococcaceae bacterium (assembly GCA_050303415.1). Classification (GTDB taxonomy): domain Bacteria; phylum Pseudomonadota; class Gammaproteobacteria; order Methylococcales; family Methylomonadaceae; genus JBNLBS01. Next base: position 52,122 of record JBNLBS010000018.1, read on the forward strand.
CCAGCACGGATAAACCAATATTACTCATACTTCTGGCAAACTTATCACTGGTTTTATCACCATAACTTTGTTGTTCGGCACTGCTCAGTGGTGAAAAAAAGACTAACAACACTGTTATTAACGTAATAAAAAGGGCGTGTTTATTTTTTCTCATGGGTAATCCTGTGAATTTCTTTTTATATTAGAGTCAGTATAGCAGAGCTTTTAAGTCTTATTTCTTTAGCGCTTTTGCAAAAGCATTGGCCATTGAGCCTTGTGGCTGTTTGGCCGGCTTTTGGGTTTTGCCGCGAGCAGGCTTAACTTTGCTGACAGCATCATCCTGTTTCATGGTTAATGAAATACGCTTTCTGGCAACATCCACTTCCAATACTTTAACCTTGACCATATCGCCGGTTTTAACTGCATCACGCGGGTCTTTAATAAAAGAGTCGGACAGGTGGGAAATGTGTACCAAGCCATCCTGATGTACGCCTATATCAATAAATGCGCCGAAATTGGCAACATTGGTGACCACTCCTTCAAGTTTCATGCCCGGCGTCAGGTCGGTAATTTTTTCCACCCCTTCTTTAAAGCTGACGCTTTTAAATTCAGGGCGTGGATCCCGGCCGGGTTTTTCAAGTTCCTGTAAAATATCGGTTACGGTCGGCAAGCCAAATTGCTCATTAGTAAAATTTGCCGGGTTTAATTGCCGCAAAATCGGATTATTAATCAGTTTGCCAATTGGTTCACCGGTTTCTTTAATAATGGCTTCAACCACGGGATAAGCTTCCGGGTGAACGGCTGAGGAATCCAACGGATTATCGCCGTTAACAATACGTAAAAAACCGGCCGCCTGCTGATAAGCCTTATCTCCAAGGCGCGGGACTTTTTTTAGTTGGGCTCGATTATGGAAAGGCCCGTTTTCATCACGATAATTAACAATGTTTTGCCCAACACTGTCGGACAAACCGGAGACTTGTTTTAGTAATGATACCGATGCCGTGTTTACATCAACCCCGACAGCATTGACACAGTCTTCGACAACGGCATCCAGCATCCTGGCCAATTGGCTTTGGTTGACATCATGCTGGTATTGGCCGACGCCGATAGACCTGGGTTCAATCTTGACGAGTTCTGCCAAGGGGTCCTGCAAGCGTCTGGCAATGGATACAGCACCCCTTAGAGAAACATCCAGTTGTGGAAATTCTTTAGCCGCCAGTGCGGAGGCGGAATAAACCGATGCTCCCGCCTCGGAAACCATGATTTTGTTAAATTTAAGCTCTGTATGTTGCTTCATTAAGTCGGCAACCAGTTGATCGGTTTCCCTGGAACCCGTGCCGTTACCAATACTGACTAGATTAACCTGGTGCTGTTGAATCATTTTGGCCAGTGTATCGATAGACTCATTCCACTGATTGCGTGGCGCATGGGGATAAATGGTCTCAGTTGCCAGCAATTTTCCGGTACCATCAACTACTGCAACTTTTACCCCGGTGCGGATACCGGGATCCAGTCCCATGGTGGCTTTGGCTCCCGCTGGGGCGGCCAGTAACAAGTCTCGCAGGTTGCTGGCGAAGACTCTAATCGCTTCAAGTTCTGCGGCCTCTTTAAGACGCAGTTTCAAATCAAGGTCTATACGGGTGAACAGTTTGACTTTCCACGCGAATTTGGCAGTTAAAGCCAGCCAAGCATCAGCAGGTTTGTTGGTGTCGGTAACATTTAAATGTTTTGCTACTCTTTGTTCATAGTGTTGATGCGCGATGTCTTCATCACTGTCCGGTTTTAGCGTTAGACTTAACAGATCTTCATTGCGACCACGAAATAATGCTAATGCACGATGTGAGGGAATCTTTTTAATAGCTTCCTGATAATCAAAATAATCTTTAAATTTGACCGCTTCCTGTTCTTTATCTTTCACTACAGTCGCGTGAATAATGCCTTTATCCCAGATATGTTCACGCAGTTCAGCCAGTAATTCGGCATCTTCGGAAACTCTTTCCATAATGATTTGTCTGGCTCCATCCAGTGCCGCTTTCGTATCGGCAATACCTTTGTCGGCATCTATATAATCTTCTGCGGCCTGCTCGGGAATAAGTTCACGATTGTTCAGCAGGGCATCGGCTAACGGTTCTAGGCCTGCTTCGCGCGCCTGTTGTGCTTTGGTGCGGCGCTTGGGTTTGTAAGGTAGATAAAGATCTTCAAGCAGCGTTTTGCTGTCGGCAGCATTGATCGCCTGTTCCAGGTCCGGCGTGAGTTTGCCCTGGCTGTTGATGCTGTCCAGAATGCTGGCACGACGGTCATTTAGTTCACGCAGGTAAATCAGTCGTTCTTCCAGTGTGCGCAACTGAGTGTCATCTAGAGCGCCAGTCGCTTCTTTTCGGTAACGGGCAATAAACGGAACAGTCGCACCTTCGTCAAGTAGAGTTACTGCTGCGCTGACTTGTTTGGGGTTGACCGAGAGTTCTTTTGCAATGCGTTGGATAACGTCCATAGTCCTTTATTCTCAATAAAAAATCTGCAAAGTATAGCAATACGATAGACTAAAAAATACCAATTGTAATTGATCTTTATCTTAATTATTTGAATTCAATAATTTTGATACAGTGCAAGAGCTTATATTTCAAAGAAATATTTTTTAGTCTTAAATTGTTGGAGAGTAAGTTGATGAATAAATAAGTTGGATTGTTTAGACGTGTTAGAAATTCTGTGTCATTTTATTAAAATGTTATTTAAGAGGAATGATACATTTTAATAAAAGATCGGCCATGAATTCAAAGCGCCTTTGTCCGGGGGAGCCGTATAAATGAATCTTAATTCCTTCGATGTTAACAATTCCATATTCCATCGTAACGGTTGTTGATTCTTTTCGGTGTAATGCATTTTTCCGAAGTTTTAGCCTCGGTACCGATTACAGGGGGGGCGCTGAGTACATTTATGGATGCTGTTTTTCCAGAGCCAACATTACCAACTACAACAATTTTTAATTCATTAGCCCTTGTCTTTTTTGTTGTTTTTTTTGTGACATTAAAATGGTTTTAAATGTGCTTTTTAGAATTTGGGAGAAACGTATTTGTTCTCATGACAAATTCGGAACGGCAAATAAAAGTAAATTTGGTCTCTAAGAACTAACCCTCTGCCTCAGGTATGGAATCTTATACATTTGGTTTGTTGAAAATGTAGTTGAGCCATTTTTTTAAGCTATAATCAAAAATTTATGTGTGACTATCAAGTTTTTCACGGATGATTAACTTTGAATTAAGGTCGTTTAAACCAAAATGAAAAGCGAATTAAAAGTAGACAAAATGTTAAAAAGTTATCCAATTTTCGTTGAGGACAATGTCCCTGATGAAAAAAATGATAGTTTTTCAGTCGAAGAAATGTTTTGGTTGACTGATAAAAATTCCCAAGAGCACTTATATCATCAAATTACCTGTGAAGTTTTAAGCAAACCCAAGCAATTAACTTCACATGTAAAGAGAATATTTTTAACCCGCAATAACAAAGATTCTGATCGATTATATGCTGCATTAGTCGATTTGTTGTGGGTTTTGAATGGTGGAGGTAAAGAGCTCAGTAAAAGAATGATTTCGATTGGGCGGCCTTTTTTAACAGAACAACAAATGAATTTGTTGGTTGAATATTTATCACATGAAGATCATTCGTTATTGACCGGAAATAAGTTTTCTGTTCATACAGACGGTGTTATTGGAACTCGTTGTCTGTTGAGTAAGGAAACTAATAACACAACAGAACATGACCCACTTAAATTGGCAAATGATTATATTGAATTTAGTCAGCTTGACGAGGCGATAGATGTTTTGGAAAAGGGCATATTGTTAGAGCCGGAAAGACAAGAATTGCAAAATCAGCTTTTAGAGCTTTATAAAGTAACCCGGAATGATAAAGCTTTTTCTAGAATGTATGATGCTTTAATTGAAAAACAATTTGACTTATCAGCGGAATGGCAGGAATTAGCCGCCTTTTTTTCTGGAAAAAACAATGAGAGGTAAAAATGAGAAACCAATACGGGTTGCCTTATACGGGATGGATGGGCGTACACTTAAGACTATGGTTATGTACCTTCAAGGCCCGTGTAGAGGAATTGCTGTTGTAGTTGATGAGTTAGATGCTGAAGTCGATGTTATTGATGCCGATTTTACTAATGTCAATGATTTGGTGGCAGAAAGGCAATCAAAAGCCCCCAATAGACCTATTTTAATTCTTTCATTAAAAGAGTTATCGATAGAAGGAACGATTTTTGTTAAAAAGCCTGTCCAAGCGACAGCTCTGGTTGCCGGGCTTAAAGAAGCCAGTGCATTAAAATTAAAGAGTGAATTGACAAAAAAAACTCAGATGCCAGAGAAAAAAGCTTCGGTACCGATGCCGGATGCATCAATATCGCAAGTTGCAAAAAAAGAACCGGATATTAAACAAAAACTTGAAGTAAAAAAAAATATCGATAACGAAGAGATCAAGAAAACATCCAAGCATCAAGCTGCAAAGCATATTAATGAAAGAGGCTTTTCTATTTATATAGGAAATGATGCCAGGATTGATTTTTCTGACCGCGCCCAGGTATTAAATGCCTCTTTTAACCCCCAAAATTATTTTCTTGGTTATGTGCAATCAGCATTTAAAGTAGCTAGAGAAAAAGCCCGTATTGTACAGCTCAACTCAAGTTGGGAACCAATCATTATATTTCCGCATAGTCATGATGTCTGGTTGGATGCAGACGATAAACAATTGCGAGTTTTAGCCGGTTTTACCATTAAAAATTCCAGTAATGGGATAAGCTTGAGTTCTGTGAGTCCGAATTTTAGCGCCGGTGTTAAGAATAAAATGGATAATTTTTATGATATGGATGCGTTTTTATGGAAATTGGCAATCTGGACATCAAAAGGTAGATATCCGAATTCATTAGATATTAACCGGCCGGTATATCTTAAGCGGTGGCCAAATTTTACGCGGTTGGTCATTACTCCTCATGCTTTAAGAATTGCAGCTTTATTAATTATAGGTCCGAGAACATTAACCAATATTGCCGATTCTTTAAAAATCAGCCCGCAGTATGTGTTTGTTTTTATAAGTGCTGCATATACATTGGGCTTAGTTGGTCAAGCGGAAAGAGAGGTTGATCAAATAGTCGCGCCCCCAGAAGTTAAAGCAACAAAATCTAAAGGGCTCTTTAGCAAGATACTGGGTAAGTTGCGAGCATAATTAGAGAGAACATATGAGTCAGTATAAAATAATTTTTACCGGTCCAGTCGGAGCAGGGAAAACAACCGCTATTCAATCAATTAGTGATGTACCGACGGTTAAAACTGATGCTTCGGCTAGTGATATGACAAAGACAAGAAAGTCATCAACTACGGTAGCAATGGATTATGGAGTAATGAAATTGGATGATGGAGAGAAAATTCATTTATATGGAACACCAGGGCAGGAACGTTTTGATTTTATGTGGGACATTTTAACAACTGGAGGGATCGGGCTTGTTTTATTGTTGGATAACACTCGGGCCGACCCCTTTCAGGATATGAAGTTTTTTTTGGATTCTTTTTCCGGGTTTATTTCTGGTACCGGGCTTGTGATAGGTGTTACTCAAATGGATTTGAGCAATAAACCAACCATTGATGATTATCATAAACAGCTTCAGGGCTACGATTTGAAACCGGCTGTTTTTTCTGTTGACGCAAGAACGAAGAGTGATGTCTCGGTTTTGATTCAGGCTTTATTGTTTTCTCTCGACCCAGGATTAGAGGATGAATAGGATATGGGTAAATATACATTAGTTGATGGATTGTTTCTCTATCCAACACCTGTTGGTTCTTACTACGCTGTTTCTTCACTTGAAGAGGATAAATCAAGAAAGTTTCTAAAACGGTTGTTCCTCGAGGCAGAAACTCCGAGATTAAATATTGAATCATTAAAGAACTTAACAGGTGAACAAGAAGCTGAAAAAGCCCTTGAATTACTTCATCACTGTCAGAAAATTGGTTGGGTTCAAGGCGTTAAAGATCAAATAGAACCCCCTGAAGGGCCGCTTGATAAAATTTTACCACCGTTATTGGCTAATATCTCCGAAACTTCTAAGGTTTTACTGGCTGATGACCAGGGGTTTTATTTGGCCTGTAGTGGTTTTCCTCATGAAGTAGCTGAAGAATTATCTGCCTTAAGTGCTGAAATTGATAATATTCATCAGAAAAGATCGGGATTATTAAAAAATAATTTAGGGTTGGGCAGTCAGGCTTGGTCGATTGTTGATGCATTTGGCTGTAGTCAGATTGGTTTTTGGCCGCTTTATGTTGGAGGAATCCGTTTTGTGGTTGTGATTGCAGGTATTCCTCATTTTAACCAACCGGATTTTGTGACATTAATCTGGGCTCTATGTAAACGTTATGCTAAGTGATTTAATTACAAAAAGAATTTTGAAAAAATATTTCTGTTTTTTTACGAGGAATAAATATGATAGGCGATATGCTTACATCTGTATTAACAGAACTAAATGGAACTTCAGGTGAAATTGAGGCATCAGGGGTTGTCTCTTCAGATGGTTTGATGATGGCATCTGTTTTACCTACGAGTCTGGATGAAGATCGTGTGGGTGCCATGAGTGCAGCAATGCTATCACTGGGTGATAGAACGGCGCAAGAATTAAACAGAGGCGAGCTTGAGCAGGTGCTTATAAAGGACGATCTAGGCTATGTGTTAATGACATATGCGGGTGATGAAGCCGTCTTGACAATAGTTGCAAAGCCGAATGCCAGACTAGGCTTGATTTTTTAGATGTTAAAAGAGCCGCAGAAAGTATTGCAGAGCTGATATAGACCTCTTTTGAATTTGTGGGTAATTTTTGATTAGTGATAGGAAGGGGAGATATCTAGGGAGAATAAATAAGTTACCCTTGATTCAAATATTGAGAAGGGTTTTATTATACTGGGATTGAAATACCTTCCCCAGATAGCTCGCTGATTCAATCAACACCCCTCAAGCTGAGCTTAATACCCATCTCAATCATTTATTGATATGTAAGGTTTTTCCAAAGCTAAGTTAATAGTAGCATCGTATCGTTTTTAGAAACCCGGGTATGCCATCAGTGGCTTTTCAACATTTATGGGATTCAGTAAATTGAGGAGAAAAATGGTTGGGATTGTTAGGATATAGCAACCGTTATTTTAAAGGAAGGAGGTAAGTAATAAATGTATACGAAGGAAGCCTTCTCGAAAAATATTTGATAAATGCCCAAACTTTATCCAATAATGATCTGATTATGGAATTAATTAATACCCTTTAAGTTTACTGTTAGTCCCGCTTTTACGCCAGATCATTTATCCGGTTGGTATATTTTAAATATTTGGTTACAAAAACACACCGGAGCTTGAATGCACATGGAAATGTATAGTGATTTTCAAAGTTATTGGGCAGGCCTGGAAAATGATGAAATTGATTTGGTTTATGCCAATCCTTATGCTGCTTCAATGTTGGTCCGTGATAAAGGGTTCTTACCTTTAGTAAAAGCTGACGGAATATCGGATGAGACAGTAGTGGCAGTCAGTGCCAAAAGTTCAATAGAAAAAATTGGGCAATTGCAATCCGGGGCTAAAATTGTCAGCGCCATTTCCCCCGGGGTACATATGATGGGAATAAGCATGCTGGAGCCAGCTGATTTAAATGAAGAAAACACCGAAGTTCTAATTGAATATAACTTTATTTTAGTCGCAAAACAGTTGTTGAATGGTAATAGTGATGTTGGTATTTTTCTGGCGGAAGCATATGATGATTTTTCACGTGTACTTAAAAAGCAGCTTAAGGTTCTGGTAAGAAGCAAGATAGATGGCGTGCATCATTCGTTAATGATTGGTCCTAAGTCAATAGATAAAAGAGAAGCATTCAGAAATGTACTACTGGAAATGAACGCTGATGAAAAGGGCCAGGATGTTTTATCAAGTTTAGGATTTCTCAAATGGTCAACAGTTGACGATGAAGTAATGGAGTTTATGATTGATTTAATGGATACTCTAACAATGTAGTCCTGTTGTAGATTTGGTGATTTTTGTTTAATCTTAAGCGTTTAAATTAAAAATCAACTTTATTGTATTGTTGATCAAATGCTCTGGCTAAATCAATTCAGCTAAAAAAGTTGATTTATAAAATTCTTTGATAGTCTAATCTTCACTGGTCATTTCTCCCTTCAAATCATGTTCTCTTGTTTCTTAGAAATGAATATAGTCTTGTTCATGCGGTTATTAATTTTTCAAAATTGACCAAGCTGTAATTTTTAATTAAGGGGTACCAGTTATTAATGAGTATACTTTCAGCATTGCCCGTTTTTGAGAGCTTCAATATTTTAGTTTCAGGCCAATGAGTTTTAGAGAATTTTTGATGTTTTAAAAGATATGAAATTAGCTTTATTAGCTGGTACCCATTCCGGCTGCGGTAAAACGACTATTATGCTGGCTTTGCTGCAGTATTTAAAAGTTCGTGGTATTTCTGTTTCCCCGTTTAAGGCCGGTCCGGATTTTCTTGACCCTTTATGGCATCAGGTGATCACCGGAAAGCCTTCTTATAATTTAGATACCGGGATGATTGGCTCAATTCAATCCAGGCAGTTATTAGCCAGGCAGTCCGATAGCGAGGTGGCGCTAGTTGAAGGGGTAATGGGCTTTTTTGATGGCCGAAGTGGGGTGGGTCAACAGGGCTCCAGTGCTGATTTGGCTAGAGCTTTGCAATGTTCGGCCATTTTAGTCGTCAATGCCAAGGGGATGAGTGGTTCAATCGTACCGCTGGTCAGTGGTTTCTGCCATTATGCCGAGCAAATTGGAGTGGTGATTACCGGGGTGATTGCCAATCAGGTCGGTAGTGAATATCACGCCAAATTATTAACAGAGTTATTGCATCAACACCGGATGCCCGCTTTATTAGCCTGGATGGAAAAAAATGCACCGGCTCTGCCGGAGCGGCATTTAGGCTTAAAACGACCGGAAGAAGTGACTGTACCCGATTTGTTAAGCACTTTTCATGTAGACGAAAAGGCTTTGTTGGCGGCGTTGACCGAATTTTGGCCCGAACCGATGGTTGAAACGCAAAACGCGGGCTTGTTGGCCGGTAAAAACATTCTTATTGCAAAAGATTCGGCCTGTTGCTTTATTTATCAGGCCAATTTGGACTGGTTAATTCAGCAGGGGGCAAGCATACGGTACTTTTCTCCGATTGCGGGTGACGATTTGCCGGATAATACCGATATAGTCTGGTTACCGGGGGGGTATCCCGAGCTATATGCTGAACAATTATCGGTTTCTACCAGCTGGTTATCATTAAAGCAGTTTATAGCCACGGGACATCCGGTGCTGGCCGAATGTGGTGGCGCAATGATGCTGGGCAAGGCATTAATCGATCACCAGGGGCAATCCTGGCCTATGGCCGGTGTCCTGCCTTATGTTTCCAGAATGCGGGACAATTTAACATCATTAGGCTATCGGGAAGAAGCTTCAGGTCTTAAGGGGCATGAATTTCATCATTCACAACGCGAGCTGGATGATGGCTTAGCGCCTTGTTTTGAAGTTTCGCGTGGCGACAAAGGAATTCGATATAAAAATGTACGGGCGTCGTATATACATTGGTATTTTGCCAGTGCGCCGGAAGTAATTACGGATTGGTGGTTATGAAAACAAGAGACAGGCGGCACGGAATTGTGCTGGTAAACACAGGCGAGGGGAAAGGTAAGTCTTCCAGCGCGTTGGGTATGGTGTTTCGTGCTGCAGGCTGGGGCATGAAGGTGTGTGTGATTCAATATATTAAAGGTCAGTGGCAAACCGGCGAGCAGAGAGCTGCCGAACGATTTGATAATATAGAATGGCATGCCTTGGGTGATGGCTTTACCTGGGATACCAAAAACCCGGAGCAGGATATTAAAACCAGTCGGGATATCTGGGAGTTCAGTAAACAGAAAATTTTGTCAGAAGAGTTTGATTTTGTGCTATTGGATGAAATTAACTATTGCTGTGGCTATAACTGGATTTCCGGTCAGGAAATTGCCGATTTTATCACCCAGATGAAGCCGCCTTGGCTGCATTTGGTTTTGACCGGTCGTAATGCACCGGAAGAAGTGATTCAGGTTGCCGATACGGTGACTGAAATGAAAAAAATAAAGCATGCCTATGCTCAAGGGATAAAGGCGGAACAAGGGGTGGAGTTTTAATTATCGAGTAATTGGAATTTCTTTAATTGCTGATATGAAGTATTTCGCATAGAATCCGTTGAGTATGTGTAGCTTTTAATGCTTTGCGCGAATGTGTATGCGAAGTATACATACAGGATGAATATGAAAACAAAGAAGAAAGCCTTATAACAGGAGAATTTAGATGTCAGAAACAAATAAAATAATTGCAGGGATAGTTGCATTTATTGTGATCGGTTTTTTTATGGTTGGATCAAATAAAGAGCAAACGAATGAAGAAATGGAAGCGGCTTCAATGATTAGAACCTATGCAGCATTGCAGTCTATGGCAAATCGCAAATGTCCTAGAGCTATTGAAGAAAAAACAGGCGATAAAGTTTTTTTCCCATCAAGCACCAAGTCCGATAAAGATACTTATGTCACGATGGAATGGGATGGTACAGAGAAAAATAAATTTAAAAAAGCAAGCTGTACACTACATATTAAAATAGGTGGTATTTCTGAGCTGATTATTGATGGCGAAACTGTTATCAAGAAAAATGTTGATTAATAACATATGAGCAGCAGCCTTTATAGGCAGCGTTAATCAATTTAATCGGAACGCAAGATTTTTTGAGCGACTAAATCATTTTCAGTTGTTTAGTTTGCTCAAAGGTTATGATTGCAGGTAACAGGAATATACTTTATGGCCAAGACAGAATTTAAAGGAAAATTAAAAACATGGAAGGATGATCGGGGCTTTGGATTTATCAAGCCGGAAGACGATGATAAGGATGTTTTTATTCATATTTCAGCCTTAAAAGGCTCGGTTCGCCGTCCCAAAGTTGGGGATGTGGTTTATTACCAAACAGAAAAAGATAATCGCGGTAAATTTAAAGCAGTCGATGCAAGAATTGAAGGTGTAGAACAAAAAGTCATTCAGTCAGAAAAAATGCTGAAGACTCCGGCTGATAAATGGGCGGCGGCAGCACTTGTTGTTGTATTAGTCGTTGTTATAGCAATTTTTGCTTATGTAAGTTACAAATAACTTGTTTATCTAATTGTTTGAGCGGTTTATATGTTGATTGAACCGCTCATGCAAAGTTGGTTGTCGTCTCAAGGTTGATAACCCGTTCCGAACGAATTAATTTGCAGCTGACTATAGGCGTTTGTTATGCATGTTTTTTTTATCCAGTCTGCTTAACCTGTTTTGAAAAATAAATATGTACACTTCAATATGGTATTGATTGTTTATTCTATCGGGCAGAAAAATAAAATTTTTAAAAGAAGCAGTTTGTCTGTTAGTATTGAAAAGGTGCACTTATAAAATAAGACGGAGTGGGTATGGCTTCCATATTACTGGCTGGACCAATTGTACGCAGGGTGACTGAAAATCGGATTTGTATCTGGTTGGCAACTAAACAGAAACTGTCGTTAAAATTAAAAATCTTATCTGATCAGCGTGCGGAAATCGGTGTTTCCAGATTAGATGAATTTTTTAAATGCCGTGTTCAGTTAGGAGAAAATTTATTTATCTATTTGCTACAGGCATATCCGCAGTCAGATAAAAAGTTTCCTCATGATAATCTGCTTTATTATCAGTTGGTTGAGGTCTCTGCCAAGGGCGAAGAAACCGAACTCGATTTATCCAAGCTTACCTATAAGGGGGCTCCTTACCCCGGTTTTTATATTCCAGGCAAGATTAAAACAATTCTACACGGCAGCTGTCGAAAACCTCATGGTGGTGAACCGGGACAGGAGGACTCATTAAGTTATGCTGATGACATCCTTGCCGATACGCTTACTGATTTGGATAAAAGGCCCGGCCTGTTGTTATTAACGGGGGATCAGATTTATGCTGATGATGTGCCGATTGGCCTGTTATCCATGCTTAGAAAACAAGCAGGAAAACTTTTTCCGGACGGTGAGCTGTTACCGGTAGCGTTTAAAAAGTCAACGGATAAAACCGTTGACCCTGCGACTATTCCGCTTCACAGTCGTAAGCAGTTGCTAAAAGACGGTCAGTCCGGTTTTAGCTCGACAGAATCTGAGAATCATTTGTTCAGTTTCGGTGAGTTTGCCGCGATGTATCTTTATGTGTTGGGCAATGCTGATAACTGGAAGCCGGCTTTAAAATGGGAGGCTTTGGAAAAAGAGTGTGGTGAAAATGTCGAGGAAGCAAAAAAAGCATTTGATGAGCAGTTGGAGGCGCTAAAGCAATTTCAAAAAACACTGCCTAAAGTACGCCGATTATTGGCAAATATTCCAACTTATATGATCTTTGATGACCATGATGTTACCGATGACTGGAACATTACAAGCCTTTGGTATGACGATGTCAGAAAATCTGCATTAGGGCAGCGAATTGTTTCCAATGCCTTGGCATCTTACTGGGCTTTTCAGGGCTGGGGAAATGATCCTGATAATTTTGATAAAGAACTTAGTCGCTCAATCTATAAGCATCTGCTCAACCAGAAAGCAACCGGAGACATGGCCGAACGATATGATTTGCATACCTGGAAGCATAGAGGCTGGGGATTTTCAATTCCGGTTGATCCGCCCATTATTGCTTTAGATTCCCGTACGCAGAGAGATTCCTTGCCCGATAGTTATTTGCCTTTATTACTGGATCGTTATGCAAGGGACTGGTTGAAAGTTGAATGGCTAAAACTCAAAAGCAGTCAGTTTGTATCTGAGCAAACCTGCCCGGTATTTATATCGGCAGTTCCTGTCATGGGCTTTTCAGTCGTTAAAAAGGCGCAAAAATTAGTATTACAACTGGCCGGCTTAATCGATCGCTATAAATGGATAAAAGTGATTGAAAATTTACTGGGAGAAAGCGGGTTTTTAACCAGAAAACTGATCCGTTCATTAGATGCAGAGGCATGGGTTTCAAATCAACAGGGTTTTTTGGATTTTATGATATGCCTTAGTGAACAGATGCATGTCAAACAATGCACCTTTATATCCGGCGATACCCATTATTCATTTTCAGCCTTGGCAAAATATACCAAAACGGAATTCTCATTATATTGTTACCAGTTGACCAGCTCATCATTTAAAAATAAACCGGCTGAATTTCAAGCGATAGCGTTAAAGGAAGCGAGTGAATTTAAAGCCGAAACCAGTAAGTTTACCGGTTGGTTAAGGCGTCTTATTCCGTGGAATATATTTAAATCCTGGGAAACCAGAGTGCACTTGCTGCCGGATAATGAAAAAACGTATGTGACGGCGGAATGTAATCTTGGTTTGATTGAATTTATCGATGGGCGTCCTGTTAAACATATTCTGCAGCGGCAAAATGATGCGAGAATTTATACTCTACCAGACATAAAGTATATCGATACACTTAAATAAAGCCGGTTTTCAAGCTCAATAAACGCAGCGCAGTTCAATGCGGCAATGAGTTAGAGTATTGCTATTAATACAAATTGCATCGCAATCATGTAGGCAAGGAAATTTAATGCCTTAAAGTGCGGTTTAAGTAATCCTTAGCAATATTGTTTATGTGATTTTACTGTGTAAACAAAACGTGGAGAAAAACTATGCAATATGGTCAGCGTGTTTTACAACGTAATCAGAAAGGCGATGATGTAGAGGAATTACAAATCAGGCTTTCCGGATTTAGGGGAACTTTTCCTGATGGTGATTTTGGTCCAGGAACTGAACTACAGGTAGTAACCTTTCAAAAAGATTTTATGAAAATGGCCAAACCTTCGGGGGTTGTCGACAGGAATACATTGCTGGCAATTGATGATTTTGCCCGGCAATTTCCTATCGATTTTAATGCGCTTAAATGCCCCTGCCAACAGTGCGGCGGTTTCGGCCAGGAACGCTTTAAAGGCAAATACCGTAGTGGAAAACCCAAGCTGGAAATGTATTATCGCTATGAATATCCCGGTATTCATCGATTATTGCTATGGGCTGCACGGGCTGTTTTCTTTTATGCACCTGAATATAAATTTACTATCTCCTCAGGCTATCGCTGCAGTATCAATAATGAACAAAAGGGTCGAAAAAGTACTAACCATCACGGTAAAGCCATTGATTTGGATATCAGTCAGCCTGTAGCTGATAAGCGTGACGATATGATTCGCTGTGACAGCGTCAGGGGGTTGTTGGTTGAAAAATCAGCTGCTCAAATCGGCTGGAATGCCAGCAACCGGAAAGCGTTGGAGCCGTCAAATATTGCTCCGACCTGGGTGCATTATGATGTCCGTTGCTTTGAGCGCAAATATCTGCAAGACCGGTTTTTTTGTACCAACCAGGCGCAATTGGATAATCGACTGCCAATAGATATTTAATGTTCCAAATGATAGCTGACGATACGCTCAACTTCATTTTTGGAGCCTAAAATAACCGGGACGCGCTGATGAATCTGTTCCGGTTTTATTTCCAGCATTCTTTGACGGCCTGTGGAACATGCGCCACCGGCTTGCTCGACTATAAAGGCCATCGGGTTTGCTTCATATAACAATCTTAAGCGGCCCGCTTTGTCAGGGTCTTTATAGTCAAAAGGATACATAAACAGGCCCCCACGGGTGAGGACGCGATAAACTTCAGCCACCATTGATGCAATCCAGCGCATGTTAAAGTCTTTACCTCGTATGCCTTCTTTGCCTTGCAAACACTCTTCCACATAGCGCTGAACCGGGGCTTCCCAAAAGCGCTGGTTGGACATATTAATGGCGAATTCGCAGGTATCTTCAGGAATTTTAACATCGGGATGAGTCAGAATGAACTCACCAATCTCCTGATTTAAGGTAAAGCCATTGACACCATGTCCGGTGGTTAAAATCATCATGGTGGATGGGCCGTACAAGACAAAACCGGCACATACCTGTTCGCTGCCGGGGCGCAAGTAGTCATCCAGTGTCGGCTGAATACCTTCCTGGCAACGTAAAATAGAAAAGATACTGCCTACGGTTAAGTTAAGGTCTATATTGGCCGAGCCATCTAAAGGGTCGAACAAGGCCAGATATTTACCTCTAGGGTATTGAGCAGGGATAGTGATGGGGTCATCATCCTCTTCAGAAACCATGCCGGCCAAATGCCCTGTCCAGTTTAAGGCGTTTACCATAATATCGTTAGCAATAACATCCAGCTTTTTTTGTACTTCGCCCTGAATATTTTCTGTTTCGGAACTGCCCAGAATGCCTATTAGATCACCTTGATTAACTAGGTGAGATATCTGTTTGCAGGCGGTGATGATATCGCTCAGTAATGAGGTGAAATCACCTGTTGCTTCAGGTTGTTCGCGCTGCTGTTCAATAATGAATTGCGTTAAAGTGACATTATTCGCCATGATCTTGTTAAAGGTTGCTTAATTGCCGCCATCTGATAAGGAACGATAATCAGGTGGAAAAAATAGCTCTGCAGGTTGTGCAAAGTTAAGTATAGCCCTCCTCTCTTAATGGACAACTGCATGGAAGCAGGAGGTAAGGGCAATGCTAGGCGCGATTGCCGAGAGGGTCGGGTTAGGAGAGAGAAAACCGGTTTTTTCTCTCCCCAAACTTCTCGTACTGGAGAAGGCATTTTCTTGAAATTATTACCGCATACAGGGCGTAAAGGTTTAAACTAAACCGGCTTAACTGGTTAATTTTACGTACTTTTGATACAGGGTATCGTGGCTTTCTTCATGCGCAGGATCTTTATCGATACAGTCTACAGGGCATACTTCTATGCACTGGGGTACATCATGGTGACCCACGCACTCAGTGCACAGATCCGGATCAATGATATAAATTTCCTCACCTTGAGAAATTGCACCATTCGGACACTCGGGTTCACAAACATCGCAATTAATACATTCATCATCAATAATAAGGGACATGGATTTTCCTAACTAAATTTCTTAATTAACTGTTGTTGCACAATTTCAGGCACAAATGCTGAGACATCGCCTTTTAATTTTGCTATTTCTCTGATCATGCTGGAGGAAATAAATTCATATTGCTCTGCCGGGGTCAGGAACATGGTTTCCAGCTCTTGGGCTAAGTGTCGGTTCATGCTTGCCATCTGAAATTCAAATTCAAAGTCAGAAACGGCTCGTAAACCTCTTAAAATAACTTTTGCTTGATGTTTTCTGGCGCAATCGACCAGTAAATCATCGAAGCCAATAACGGTAATATTTGATAACTCCGTCGTTACCCGTTTTACTAAGTCAACCCGCTCTTCAATACGAAACAAGGGCGTTTTTTCCTGGTTTACAGCAACTGCCACGATGACTTTATCAAAAAGCTTTGAGGCTCTGATAATTAGGTCCAGATGACCGTTGGTGATGGGATCAAAAGTTCCCGGATAAATTGCCACTACACCCATAATTTATAGTATTGAATAATCAGTAACCGGCCATTTTATAACAAAATCAGGTTATTTTTCCATGATTTGGCGAAAAATTGTTTGTAAATTATTAATCCTTCAACTGGTTTGGTCGCTGACAAAGCGTGTAAATTAATCAGCTGAAATTTCCCCAAGAAACAAATAAATCCAAAAGCTGTTTTTGTAAGAAATTGATTACAAATGGAAAAATGGTTGATGTTTTTGCTATGTGAATCACCTTTTATGTTAGTTTTTGATTGAGTTTGGTATTGTTCTGTAGTAAAAAATAATTTCTATTAGCAAGATGTATTTGTTTAGATATACAACAAAAAAGAGGTTGAAATGAGCAGACCTGTCAATCAACAAGATAATTACCTTAGCCGTTTATTAAAGAATATTCCAAGTGAGATTATTGGTGTATATGTTGCGGCTACAGCAATAACAATTGTAAAAGAAAACAATACTGTCTTATGGATAGTTTTTGTATCTTGTTTTATATCCACGCCGCTATGGCTTTATTTTGTAGAAAAAGTGACATCGTGGTTACAAATAACGCTAAGTTCCATTTCTTTTGTTATTTGGGTGATGACTTTGGGTGGTCCATTTCTCGCTTTTTGGCCTGAAATTACAAATATTGGTGCAATAGTTCTGATCTTTTATACTGCTCTGATAACGCCAATTATCACCGGGATATCAAACTAAACTTTTTCGGTACAAAGAATAGTTTATCCATGTCATAGGTTTTTACTGCGCTTAAAAGGGCCTGGTTTATTTGAAGGAATAGTTTATGGGGTAAAAAGCAAGCCCCTCATTTAATGGCGTTATTTGTTCGATAATTAAAAGATATTGCTCCAGTGTTAATATCTTGATAGCTTTATTGGTATTGCCAACGCTTTAAGTGTGACCCTATGACTGAATCGGCCGTACCATTTGAGCAAGCCAGGAATATTTTGGATAAACTACAGCGCAACTTATCGCAAGTGATGTTTGGCCAGCAGCGCACCTTGCAATGGCTGTTGGCGGCATTTAGTGCCAGTGGCCATGTGCTATTGGAAGATATGCCGGGAACAGGCAAGACAACACTGGCCAAAGCCTTATCGTTTTCCAGCTCGGCGGAGTTTCAACGCATTCAGTTTACCCCGGATTTATTGCCGTCGGATATTTTGGGGATTTCAATATTTGATCAACAGCAACAAACATTTCGGTTTGAAAAAGGGCCGATTTTCTGTCATGTGTTATTGGCGGATGAGATCAATCGGGCATCCCCAAGAACGCAGTCCGCATTGTTAGAGGCAATGGCGGAAAATCAGGTCAGTATAGAGCGAGAGATCAAACCCTTGCCGTCCCCATTTTTTGTCATTGCCACCCAGAATCCGGTCGAATTTCATGGCACATATCCATTGCCGGAGGCCCAGTTGGACCGCTTCGCAATGAAATTCAGTCTGGGTTATGTCACCAAGGAACAGGAAGTTGATATCCTCAACTCTCAGGAAGAGCAGCATCCGCTGGCGTCATTAAAACCGTGTATTGAATTCTCCGAACTGGAATTTTTACAGCATCAGGTAAAGCAGGTGCGTATCAGTACGGAAATAAAGCATTATATTGTTGCTCTTGTCTCTGCAACCCGGGACAGTGAAGAAATCAAGCTGGCCGCCAGCCCCAGGGCATCATTAACCTTAATGCGCTGCGCCCAGGCTTTATCTTTAATCGACGGTTATGATTTTGTTACCCCGGATGCGATTAAGGAGTTGGCGGTACCCGTCATTGCTCACCGCCTGGGTTTGGATTCACAAAGTAAATTTTCCGGTGTGGATGCACAGTCGTTAGTACAGGACATAGTTCAGAAAATTCCTGTACCGGTATAACGCCGATGCCGGGGCAATTTATCCTAAAACAATATTTAAGGGTTTATCGGTTTGACCGATGGTTTCGGCAGCATTTTACCGTGACCGGACATTTATTACTTATTTTACTGATAGCTTCCGGTATTTTTGGTATTGATACCAAAGCCACCACGACTTACCAGCTGTTTGTGTTTTTATTGGTTATTTTTATTTGTTCGCTAATCCTAAGTTTATTTAATCGCGCAAAGTTTTCCGTTGTCCGCCAGTTGCCAAGATATGCCACCGTGGGAGAACCGGTGACTTATTCCGTCAGGCTGACTAATCAGTCCGTCAATAAACAATACGACAATCTGGCTTTGATTGAACAGTTGGCTGAGCCATTACCGGATTATTCGACATTAACCGGTTATTATAAATGCAGACATAAGCATTGGATTAAACGAGGTATAAGTTTTCGACAATGGCGACGTTATCTGAACTACCAGCGGGGCGGTTTTATTAACGAGCAGTCCATATCTTCAATATCGAATCAAACCGTTGAGATAAAAATAAACTTCTCCCCGTTAAGGCGGGGCAAATTGACTTTTACCGGCAGTTATATTGCCAAACCCGATTTGCTCGGCCTGTTTCGGCGCTTGTTTTATATTGGCGAAAAACAAAGCCTTTTGGTACTGCCCAAGCGTTATCCGGTTGCGCCGTTAGCCTTAAGCGGCAAACGTAAATATCAGGCGGGCGGCGTTGCCTTAGCCAATTCGGTAGGGGATTCTGCCGAATTTATGTCGTTAAGGGAGTATAGACAAGGTGATGCGTTAAATAATATCCATTGGAAAAGCTATGCCCGGCACGGCAAGTTAATTGTCAAGGAATATCAGGATGAATATTTCGTACGCCGCGCCTTATTGCTGGATACTTTTGCCGGGGAGTTAGACAACGAACAATTTGAAGCGGCGGTGTCAGTCGCAGCATCGATAGCCATGAGCGAAAGGCAAAATGATGCCTTGCTGGATCTGATGTTTGTCGAGCAAAAAGCCTATTGTTTCACCGCCGGACGGGGTGTTGACCATATGCCTCATTTGCAGGAAATACTGGCTTCCGTGCAGCAAAGTCAACAAGATGATTTTATCCAGCTGCAAGATGCAGTCATGCATCATGCCGGACAATGTAGCAGCTTTGTCTGTGTGTTATTGCATTGGGATGAGCCCAGGCAAAATCTGGTCAAGCAGCTAAATGCGATGGATATTCCGGTCGCTGTATTTTTAATTCATGACGGCACACTAAATACAGCAGGAATAGCGCATAAACCGGCGTATTTTTATCCGCTGGACTTTCACCGCCTAGAGCGGGATTTGGCAGAAATATGAAAAGCAAACTGCTGATTCTGTTACTTTCGTTACTGGCCTGGGGTTGGTTTAATCAGCAATGGCCGGTGAGCGCAGTGTTAACTACGGTTATTAGCATAAGTTTATTAACTTCATGGCGCTGGCAGATTAGCCAACAGCAGTTTCATCGTATTGGCGACCTGGCAACGGTGGTCATTGTGTTAGGCGTGCTATATGGCATCTTTGCCCAAACAGAGCAGAAAACGGTATTTATCATTCTAAAATGGCTGCCGGTATTTTTTGCACCGGTGCTATTCGCTCAATTATTCAGTACCTTGGGCAAAATCCCCTTGGGCGTTTTGTTTTATTCGGTACGAAAAAGGCCGCTAAATCAGGTTACCCTGTTGGATTTTAGAATCCCTTTTTCCGGGGTATGTCTGTTAAGTGCAGGTGCGGCAAATGATCAGACACCGGCTTACTTTATTATTACGGTAGCCGTTATTATCTTAATTCTATGGACAGCTCGGCCCCGATATAACTCCATTCTTATCTGGTCCATAGTAATATTAATGTCAACCGGCATTGCTTTTAGCGGGCAACAAGGCTTACGTAAGTTACATACTATCATCGAAGAAAAAGCGGTGGACTGGCTTAGTGACTGGCAAACCGATCCTTTTAAAACCAGTACCTCGATAGGCGATATAGGCGAGTTGAAAATGTCGGATCGGATTGAATACCGGATAAAAGCCAGCGAACCTTTGTTATTGCACCAATCAAGTTATGACCGTTATATGGGGCAATCTTGGTATGCCTCCAAGCGAACATTTAATTCCCAGCCATCGCTAGAGAAAATTTCGAACGGAAAAGTGAAGCAATTGGTTGTTTTTCAGCAAGCCAAGCGGGAATCCATACTCGCATTACCTGCAGGAATCGTGGCTATAACAGGGCTGGAAGGCGCTATCCTGCAATATAATGAACTAGGTGCGGTTAAATTATCGGAGGCTCCTGAATTTGTGCGTTTTCAGGTAACTTATACCGGTCAACAGCCGGGAAAAACAGGGCGATATGACCTGGATATTCCTAAACAGCATTTAAACTGGATTGCATTAATCAAACAGGATTTAAAGCTTGAAAACCAACCGGCAAAAGTCATTGCCCAAACAATAACCCGTTATTTTCAACAAAATTATTATTACACCCTGTTTCTTGGGGCAAATACCGATGCAGATAAAGCCTTGCAGGATTTTGTGCTTAAACGAAAAGCCGGGCATTGTGAATATTTTGCCGTTGCCAGCGTGTTTTTGCTTAGAAGTTACGGCATCCCAGCTCGGTTGGCCAATGGTTATGCCATGCGCGAATATGATGCTGAAGAAAAAATGTTTATCGTCCGGCGCCGACATGCCCATGCCTGGGCCAGTGCATATATCAACGGCAATTGGCAGCCTGTCGATGCCACGCCTGCACAATGGTTAAATATAGAAGAAGATAACGCCGATCCTTTTCAATCTTTGTACGACTGGTTTTCTTCACTCAGTTTCGCTTATAAACACTGGCGCTACCAGCAAGTCCAGTCAGACAGAAGGGCTGTTGACTTGTGGATTGGTGTCGCTGATGTATTGGCCGCTTATTTGTTCTGGCGCTTATATTCATCCAGACTGCAAATGACCCGGCAAAAAAAACAGATACAAAGCAGGGGTTCGCAAAATAATTACCCAGGCAAGGATTCTGAATTGTATTTAATAGAACGAGCCTTAAGCAATACAGAAAAAGCCCGGTTAAGCAATGAGTCAGCCTCAGAGTGGGCAAAACGAATTAATGATCAGGCGTTAATTGCAATTACCAAAAAACATTATGGTTACCGATTTGATCCGGCAGGCATTACAGCACAACATAGGGAACAGTTAAGACAGGATGTAAAAAACTGGTTAAATAACATTTCTGGAGCCCTGACCTGAAGGAATTCTTTAAAAGCCAAAAAATAGATCTGTGTGGGTTAAGGCAGGAGCTTTGAAAATTTGCAGGTAAAAGAGGAGGATGAGCTTATCGGTATGGCAAAATGATTTGTGTTTAATGTTGTGTGTATGATGTGATCTAATAGTTTGAAATTATTGGTGTTGACACATAAAGCTCTAACACATAAAGTCAGCTAGAAAGATATTGGGTAAATTAGCCTGATGAAAAATAGTTAGGTATTATGATGGGCATACTTTATGTTTCGTATACTTAAAATTGATCATCTTGTTTTGCGCGTCGTTGATTTGTCACAAATGCTGCATTTTTATTGCAATGCTCTAGGATGTACAGTGGAAAGACGCCGAGACGATATCGGCCTCATTCAACTCCGGGCTGGAAACGCGCTCATCGACTTAGTACCAGTCGATGGAAAACTGGGACAATCAGGCGGAGCAGCGCCCGGCAAGCAGGGGCGAAACCTTGATCACTTGTGCTTGAGAATCGAGCCGTTTGATGAGACGGCAATACGCAATCATCTTGTCCACCTTGGCTATGAACCCGGCCCAGTTGAGCAAAGATACGGTGCTGATGGCAGCGGCCCTTCAATTTATGTAGCGGATCCGGACGGGAACATAATTGAGCTTAAAGGGCCAACTAACCGAGAAGAGCCCAAGTAATGTGAATTCAAACTCAAAGTGCAACTCTTAGAACTTAAATTCACAAATAAACTTAAGAGTGTCCGCTACAAAATACAAAGCCAGGATATGCGTGTTTTTTTAATCTACTGATTAAGAAATAATTAAAATCAGCTTGCAAGCTTAGCTAAATTTTTAATCTGTCGGCAAAGAGTTCTCGGCAAGAATTTCCATAACCAGAACATCACATGAACCGCAGCCGCTACAGGCACCGGTGGCGGCCGAGATAGCTTCTAAACTATCGGAGCCTTTATCGATGAGCTGCTGAATCTTTTCTTTGGTTGTGCCGCTACAGGGACAAATTACCTCGGCGGGTTGGTTTGGATTAACATTGCTCATAAAAGGTTATAAACTTTTTCTTTGCTTGGATAAAAACACTAAATAATATCCGAAACAGTAGTCTCAGTGCTAGTCTGATATCTTTGTCATAGGCTGTTTTGAGGGATAAAACGAGTGTAAATACCCCCTAAATAGGAGAGCGATTATGATCCGTATCCTCAGGTACTTGTTAATTACTTTATCGCTATATTTTTGTGTTGTGCTAACAGCGGAAAGTGATGGGTTGCAACAAGCTGAAGATGACAACCTCAAGAAAAGTTTAACCGGGCGAGCAATAGCGTTTGAAGCCGATCATTTTCCATTTGAACGGTTGGCTAAATGGATAGGTGATAAGCAGTTTGTATTGCTGGGGGAAGGCACACACGGTACGCGTGAATTTTATCATTATCGGGCCGAACTGACCAAGTATCTGATTGCAAAACATGGCTTTTCTACACTGATTATTGAAGGTAACTGGCCGGGCAGTCAGAACGTTAATCATTTTATTAATCATGACGACACGGGGTCGCCGGAACAGGCGTTGTCCGGTTTTAAACTTTACTTTCCCTGGGTTTGGCGCAATAAAACCATGGTGAAATTTGTCGACTGGTTACGACAGTTCAATCAAAGCGATACTCATCAGCCCGTTGGTTTTTTCGGCATGGATCTTTTTAGTCTCTATGTTTCGATAGAACACAATCGTTTATTATTAAGCAATGCTTCCTCATCTGTCAGCGATCAATTGCTTGCTCTTTATGATTGTTTTTCAAGGTTTAATAATAATTCGCTGGTTTATGGTCAACGCGTGGCAAAAGAGCCGGCGTTATCCTGTCAAACCCAGGCTGAACAACAGTTTCAGCTAACCAGCGAAGATTCAGCGTTAATGCAAGACAAGCAGCAATACTTTGATTTCTATATCAATGCACTGATGATTCGAGCGGCGGAGCAGTATTATCGATTGCTGTATCAAACAGAAGACGAACAAGTATGGAATAACCGAGAGCAGGCCATGTTGACAGTGGTTAATGCGGTTATTGAAAATCAAAGATCCCAACAGCGCTCGGCTAAGGTGATTATTTGGGCGCATAATTCTCATGTCGGCGATGCCAGGGCAACCGCGGCTAGTGAGGTTGGGGAAGTCAGTCTGGGGCAACTTCTTCGTCAGCAGGAGGGAAAGAAAAATGTTTTCCTGATGGGGGCGCTTAGTTATCAAGGACAAGTCATGGCTGCCGATGAATGGGGACAGCCGGCGCGGATGAAAACGTTACTGCCAGCCTCAAACGATAGCTATTCGGCTTTGTTTCATCAATTGAACGTGGAGCGTTTTGTGATGCGATTAAAATATCTCCCCTGGGAATTTATGCTGGATAAACACCGGCAACGTTTTGTCGGGGTCGCTTATTCACCTGAAGAAGAGCATATTTATCATTATAAAACGGCGCAAATTAACAGTCAGTTTGATGCGGTTTTATTTGTCGATCAAACCAACGGAGTGCAATCATTGGATCAATGATTCAGTCCGTCAGTTCTTTATATAACCGGACACCTGTCTGACTTAATCCGGTCATTTGGGTGGCCGGTGAGATGATCGGGTGTATTTCTCAACCATCAACTCTTGCCAAGTCCCTTAATTTTTAAACACCTTCTTCAAAAGATCTGTTGCACGAGCAGATGGGTTCTCGCGGATACGTTTTTCCTCCAAAGCAATGTATTTGAATAATCCGTCCAGCGATTTATTAGTAACATATTGATCCAGATCCAATGCTTCGTTGCCAAGAAAATCACTTAAAAATGGCGCCGCCTGTCCTGTCAGATTTTTATAGGCGGCGGTTACTCCGGCCTGATCAGTTGCTTGCGCAACAATAGGTTTTAGCTTTTCCACCAATGATTTTTCCGAAACTTTCCTAAAATACTGGGTGGCCGCATCATTGGGCCCGTTCAATATTGTGATTGCATCGTCGACAGACATCTGGCGAATTGCCTCTGCAAGAATTGTGGCAGCTTCGGGCGTTGCCTTTTCAGCAGCCTGATTGAGCGTGGTTTCAAATACATCGACTATCTGTCCCTGGCCTAAATTCCGGGCAGTTGCTGAAACTGTTTTTAAACTCTCCGGCACGGTTATTTTAACCAATTGATTGCCCAAAAATCCGCCCGGTTTACCCAACGTGTTGATTGCCTTTTCTACGCCTTTAGCCAAGGCTTCTTTTAAACCAGAAACTATTTCGGTATTGGATAAGGCTTCGCGAACTACAGCCTGGTTGTCTTCAGTCGTGGCTTCATCAATTGCACTTTTAAATATGTCAAACCATCCCGCTTTTGCATTGAAACTAATACCGTAGGTTAAGGTTGTGAACAGAAAAATAAGGGTTATTTTTTGCATTTGTTTTCCAGAATAAGAAAGTTAAACGGAGATAACAGTACGGTTTCGATTGGTAATCCACTCGCTCCACGAACCGGCATATAATTTTGAACCTTCCAGTCCGGCATATTCCATAGCCAGCAGGTTGTGGCAGGCGGTTACGCCGGATCCGCACATATGGGTGACTTGTTGGGGCGATTTCCTGTCGGTCAGTTGACTGAATTGTTGTTGCAGGGATTCAGGGGGTAAGAATCGACCTTGCTTATCCAGATTTAATTGAAAAGGCCTGTTGATGGCTCCAGGGACGTGTCCTGCAACCGGATCCAGCGGCTCAGTTTGACCGCAATAGCGTTCTAGTGCTCTGGCATCTATTAAGGTGAGGTTTTTTTGTGCCAGAAGTTTTTCCACTTGACTGGCGCTTAGGCACAGGTTTTCATTCAAGTAAGGCCTGAATATAGCGGGTTGAATTTTTGGCAGTTGAGTTGTGATCGGTAAGTTTTGTTGTTGCCAGTGTTGCATGCCGCCATCTAAAACGGCAACATTGTCGTGCCCAAGATAACGTAACAGCCACCATAGTCTAGCGGCAAAAGCGCCTCCGGCATCGTCATAGGCGATCACTTGTGTGTTGTTGCTGATGCCCCATTGCCCTAGTTTTTGGCAAAATGTGGTTATGTCGGGCAAAGGATGGCGGCCGGTTTTGACGGTGATCTGTGACGATAAATCTTTGTCCAGATGTGCATAACGGGCATTGGGGATGTGCCCATGCCGGTATTTATAGGCTCCGGCTTCGGTGTCAGCCAGGTTGAACCGACAGTCTACTATGACCCAGTTAACATTATTAAGGTGTCCGGCCAGCGTGGTGCATGAAATAAGGGTTTTATAGCTCATATTGATACCGTTAGAATAATTTTGCCGATATGTTGGCTGCTTTCCATATATTGTTGGGCTTTTTGGGCGTCGGTTAATGGAAATGTACTGTCTATAATGGGTTTGATTTGACCTGAGGTCAATAAGGGCCAGATATTTTGATACAGATTTTGGGCGATTTGCGCTTTAAAATTAATATCCCTTGCCCTTAGAGTAGAGCCGATAATGCTGAGTCGTTTGAGCATGACTGCGGCCAGGTTGAGTTCACTTTTAGCGCCATTTTGTATGGCAATTTGTAGCAATCGTCCATCGGTTGCCAAGCATTTTAGATTGCGTGGCAGGTAGTCACCGCCAATCATATCCAAAATCACGTTAACACCTTTGTTGTCGGTATGTTGTTTAATAATGCTGACAAAATCCTGTCGGGTGTAATTGATGGCAAGGTCTGCACCTAATTCTGTACAAAAGGCACATTTTTCATCATTTCCCGCTGTAATATAAACTGTTGCACCGAAGGCTTTAGCCATTTGTATGGCCGTGGTACCAATGCCACTGCTGCCGCCGTGAATCAAGACAGATTCCCCGGTGCTCAGTTGTCCACGGTCAAATAGGTTGCTCCAGACGGTAAAAAAAGTTTCCGGTAAACCGGCGGCCTGTATCAGGCTCATTCCTTCAGGAACGGGGAGGCAAAGTTGTTCCGAAGCCGCACAGTATTCGGCATATCCACCGCCGGTGACCAGAGCACAAACCTGATCGCCGATTCGCCATTGGCTGACTTGTTTGCCGATTGCAATAATAGTGCCCGCTACTTCCAGTCCGGGAATATCGGAAGCACCCGGTGGAGGGGGGTATAAGCCCTGGCGCTGCATGATGTCAGGGCGGTTAACGCCTGCCACTTCGACTTTAATCAGCACTTCGTTTTCTGTTATTGCGGGTTGTTCCCGCTGACAAGGCGTTAAGCAATTGCCTTCCGGGATCTCTGTTATTTCAATGGCAAGCATGGGTTTTAACTGTCACAGTAATTTTATTAAATGGTAATTACGCGTATTATATGCGTCTTCATGGTTATGATTTAAAGATTCAGGAAAAAATATGATTCGTGTAGGTATTGTCGGGGGAACCGGCTATACAGGGGTGGAATTATTACGCATTTTGGCTTTGCATAAGCAGGTTGAGGTCGCTGTTGTGACTTCCCGCTCGGATGCAGGCACCCGTGTGGATGCTTTATATCCAAGTTTGCGTGGTTCTATTGAGGTTGAATTCAGTCAGCCGGATGTAGATCAATTGGCTGAATGCGACGTGGTCTTTTTTGCCACGCCAAATGGAACGGCAATGCTGATGGCCGAGCAGCTTTTGACTAAAGACGTTAAGGTAATCGATTTATCCGCTGATTTCAGAATTAAAGACGATCAGGAGTGGAGTCGTTGGTATGGAATGGAACATGCCTGTCCGGATTTGATTGCTGAAGCCGTTTATGGACTGCCGGAAGTTAATCGGGATTCGATTAAGCAAGCCAAGCTGTTGGCCTGTCCCGGTTGTTATCCAACCGCCGTTCAATTGGGTTTTTTGCCTTTGATTGAAAATGGTCTGATTAATTTTGATCATCTGATCGCCGATGTTAAATCCGGTGTCAGTGGGGCAGGACGTAAAGCCCAGGTCAGTACCTTGATGAGCGAAACCGGTGAGAGTTTTAAAGCTTATGGGGTAGCTGGGCACAGACATTTGCCGGAAATTACCCAGGGTTTACAGTTGGTGGCTGGCAAAGAGATCGGTTTAACCTTTGTTCCGCATCTTGTGCCGATGATTCGTGGAATTCATGCGACTTTATATGGTCAGATAACTGGGGATGTGGCTGAGGTTCAGGCTTTATATGAACAGCGTTATGCGAATGAGGGATTTGTCGATGTTTTGCCGGTGGGCGCTCATCCTGACACCCGTAATGTGCGTGGCAGTAATAATTGTCAGATTGCCATTCATCAGCCGCAGGGCGGGAGTACTCTTGTCGTTTTATCAGTGATTGATAATCTGGTTAAAGGCGCTGCCGGTCAGGCGGTACAAAATATGAACCTGATGTGCGGACTGGATGAGTATGAAGGTCTGAAGGTTATGGCCCTGTATCCCTAATTCTTGACTAAAATGCTTGGTAAAGGCATACTTTGTTTTATTTTTTATTAATTTAAGTGTTGGTTTATATGTCTGATTCTATTGTTTTTACTGACAGCGCTGCGTCCAAGGTTAGCGAATTGATTGCTGAAGAGGGCAATGATAACCTTAAACTTCGGGTTTATGTATCTGGCGGCGGTTGTTCCGGGTTTCAATATGGTTTTACCTTTGATGAAGAGGTTAACGAAGATGATACTCATGTTGAAAATGGCGGGGTAACGGTATTGGTTGACGCCATGAGTATTCAGTATTTGGAAGGTGCGGAAATAGACTATAAAGAAGATGCAGCAGGTGCACAGTTTGTTATTCGCAACCCTAATGCAACCACAACCTGTGGCTGCGGTTCTTCATTTTCAGCTTAATTCCGGCCCGGGTATATACCGCCCAGAATAACAGGTGTTTCGGCACCTGTTACTTCGGTTAAATTGCCGGGCAATTGATTGAGGCTTTGTCTGGCCAGCCAGGCAAACGCAATTGCCTCAACATGATCTGGGTGAACACCGTAAGCTTCTGTTGACGAAACACTTTGCCCCAGTTCCTGTTCGATTAATTTCAGTAAATATTGATTATGAATCCCGCCGCCGCAAATCAGTGTGCGCTGATTATTTGGGCAATATTTTTTAATTGCGTCTGCAATGGTTTCCGCACTCAGTTGGCATAGGCTGGCTTGAATATCTTCCGGTTTATATTGGTGTACATCAGTAATAGCCTGTTCCAGCCAGGCTAAAGAAAAGTATTCTTTACCGGTACTCTTTGGCGGCTGGGCCGAAAAATACGGATCCTGTTTCAGCAGAGTAAGCAGATGGGGGTGTATCTTGCCAGTACGCGCCCAAGCACCATTATTGTCAAAGTGTTGGTCCAAGTGTTGGTGAATCCATAAGTCCATTAACGTGTTCCCAGGACCGGTATCAAAACCTATAACTGGTTCGGTCTGAGATAAAACGGTTATATTGGCTATGCCGCCAATATTGACTATGCAGCGGTTCTCATCGGCGTGACTGAAAACAGCTTGATGAAAGGCCGGGACTAAAGGTGCGCCTTGTCCTTTTACCGCTATATCCCGGCGACGAAAGTCAGCGACTGTGGTAATTCCGGTAATCTCTGCAATTAAGTTAGGGTCGCCAATTTGCAGAGAAAAAGGCAATGTAATTTCCGGGGCATGGTAAACGGTTTGTCCGTGACTGCCAATAGCGCAGATGTCCTGACTTGATAAAGCGGTTTGTTCAATCAGTCGTAGACAGGCTGAGGCAAATAAATGCCCTAGGTGGCAATCTAAAGCGCCATAGTCTCTTAATAGAATGGCTTGGTCGGCATGACTAAGGCGTTTGATTGTGTCCTTCGTGGTTTGGTCGAAAGGGGTGAAATCAAAGTTGATTAACCGGGGGGTATTATTTTTAAACTCAACCAGGGCAGCGTCGATCCCATCGACGCTGGTGCCTGACATAAGGCCAATATAATATTCAGCCATAATGTGGAAAGTTACTGTTGGTTTTGCGCCAACACGGTGGTTCCGGAAAGTTTAGCCATATTGAGTTGGCTCAACAGCGGTTCTGTTTGGGATTTAAATTCCGCCATCAGAGTCGGCTTAATTGACTTGGCGTGTGGGAATTTAACGGTTAATGGGTTGCGATGCACACCGTTGATACGGAATTCATAATGTAAATGCGGGCCGGTGGCTAAGCCGGATTTTCCAACGTAGCCGATAACTTGGCCTTGCTTGATATGTTGTCCGGTTTTCTGGCCATTCTTATAGGCCGACATGTGAGCATATAAGGTACTGTAACCCTGGCCATGTTTCACTATAACAACACGTCCATAGCCACCTTTACGGCCACGGTAAGCGATTCTGCCGTCACCAGTTGACTTGATTGGGGTTCCTGTTGCTGCAGCATAGTCAACCCCTTTATGTGCTCGAATTCGGTTTAAAACCGGATGTTTGCGCTTTAAATTAAAACGTGAACTGATGCGGGCAAAATCGACGGGGGTACGTAAAAAGGTTTTACGCATGTTTTTGCCGTCCGGCGTATAAAAACTAACCTTGCCGGTACTGTCTTCGTAACGAACGGCTGTATAGGAGTGGCCTTGATTGGTAAATTCAGCCGCTAAAATATTGCCGGTATCGTATTTTTTACCGTCAACATATTGTTGTTCATAGGTCAGGGTAAACTGATCGTTTTCTCTTAGGTTTAGAGCAAAATCGATATCCCAGGCAAAAATGTTGGCTAGTTGCATAATCAGCTTGTCGGACAAACCGGCTTTTTTACCATCCAGAAATAAAGACGAATGTATGGTTGCTGTGGCACTGGCAATTTTGGTTTTGACTTCCTTACTTGTCAGTTTAACATTGAAGCCATCATTATCACGAGAGGCGGATAAGGTTTCAATGGCATTCTTTTTGTAAACCAGGCTTTCAAGCTCACCATTTACATTGGTAACGATTTCTAGCGATTTTCCCGGAATGATATCAGCAAACTGCTTGCCATACTCATTAGTATGAATAATTTGATGTAAAGTACGCTTGCTCAGATTTAATTTGGAAAAAATACTGGAAATACTTTCACCGGGTTTAATCTTATGTATCTGGGGTTTTAGCAGGTTGGTTGTTTCTTTTTCGGTTTCTGCTAAGACCTGCACAGGGGCTTGTTGATTAATGACTGGCTGAGAAATTTCAGGAATAGCAATACTGCTTTCAACTAGCACCGATGTAGGCTCTTCTATCGTATTGGTATCGCCAGGCGCAATTAAAGCGTAACTTGCACCGGCAACAACAATAGAGCTTAAACCAAGTAATATGGGGTTATAGGTTCTTTTTTTCACAATCATTTACTTATTAAATAGGGCTTACAGGCCGATCTATAAAATTTAAAAATTCTTTTTTAAAACAGTCCTATTATAGATCATTGAAAGAATTTATTCTGCGAGATCGTCTTTATCTTTATAATAATAACAATTTCGTAATATTTTAGTACAGGAGAAGTAAGTTGCAAGAAGATGTATTGGCTCAGCTTCGGAGAGGCGCAGATGAAGTTTTGGTTGAAGAGGAATTGGTAAAAAAACTTGAAGAAGGCCGCCCTCTACGAATCAAGGCAGGCTTTGATCCTACCGCACCTGATTTGCATCTTGGTCATACTGTATTAATTAATAAGTTAAAACAATTCCAGGATTTGGGGCATGAGGTTCTTTTTCTAATTGGTGATTTTACCGGCATGATTGGTGATCCAACCGGTAAAAACGTGACACGTAAACCGCTAACCCGGGATGATGTCATTGAGAATGCCAAAACCTACGAAGAACAGGTCTTTAAGATTCTGGATCCGACTAAAACTTTGGTCATGTTTAATTCCAGCTGGATGAACGCCATGTCGCCGGCGGATTTGATTCAACTGGCGGCGAAACATACAGTTGCCAGAATGTTGGAGCGAGATGATTTTAGTAAGCGATACAAGAGTGGGCAGCCGATTGCAATTCATGAATTTCTGTACCCATTAATTCAAGGCTATGATTCGGTTGCAATGAAAGCGGATGTCGAGCTGGGCGGTACCGATCAAAAATTCAATTTATTAGTCGGGCGACAATTGCAGGAAATATATGGTCAAAAACCTCAGGTGGTGATGACTATGCCAATCCTGGAAGGGTTGGATGGTGTGCAGAAAATGTCCAAGTCTTTAAATAACTATATAGGTGTGGCGGATACTCCGGATGATATGTTTGGAAAAATAATGTCAATATCGGATGAGTTAATGTGGCGTTACTATGAACTGCTCAGTTTTAAACCCATGTCGGATATTGAAAAATGGAAAATGGCATGCGAGCAGGGTGAAAATCCGCGTACCTATAAAGTAATGTTGGCTCAGGAAATTATAGAAAGATTTCACGATGCGGCATCGGCTAATAAAGCCTTAGAGGATTTTGAAGCGCGTTTTAAAAGAGGTGCTATGCCGGATGAAATGGACGAAAGACAAATTAAAGCTGAAAGCGGCGGTTGCTTGATTGCAAATATACTTAAGGAGGGAGGGTTGACGGCCAGCACCTCGGAAGCCATGCGCATGATAAAACAGGGTGCGGTAAAGATAGATGGTGATAAAGTATCGGATAATAAGCTGGTTGTGCCGATAAATACAAAGCATGTATATCAAGTTGGCAAAAGAAAGTTTGCCCGTATCGAAATAATATAGCTATTAAGTTCAGAAGTATAGTTGAAATAAAAGTACATTGCTTACAAAACAATTGCTTAAAGAGTTTGGGCAAAGCTAGGCGAATTTAATTAAAAAATACCGTTGACAGTGGTCTTAGAGGTTGTATAATGGCCGGCCCTTTCGGTGTTGTTGGTCACAGCGGCGTCGGGAGGCAGGGAAGGAAAAAGTTAACAAGGTGTTGACAAGCCAGTTAAAGCGGTTATAATAGCTGGCTCACTTAAGCGGATAGCTGCTTAGGTGGCAGGTGAATAACTT
>JBNLBS010000019.1:0-80544 GCA_050303415.1 Methylococcaceae bacterium
TGGTTCTGGCTCTGGCTCTGGCTCTGGCTCTGGCTCTGGCTCTGGCTCTGGCTCTGGCTCTGGCTCTGGCTCTGGCTCAATTATTAACTTCGGTTCTGACTTTAATTCTAGTTCAAGCTTTACACTTTCATCTGAAGGCTCATCCAGTAGCATTTTAATGTATAAATCAAGCGCATACTCTTGATTGACTACATCTGCCTCATTTCCTTTTTGTACACCACTTGTTGTAGTTGTCATTAGCTCATTGCCGTTTTTCCAATAGCATTTGCATTATCAACCAGTAATTG
Organism: Methylococcaceae bacterium; assembly: GCA_050303415.1. Lineage (GTDB taxonomy): Bacteria > Pseudomonadota > Gammaproteobacteria > Methylococcales > Methylomonadaceae > JBNLBS01. The sequence goes on from JBNLBS010000019.1 coordinate 288, forward strand.
TTCCAATAATTCGGTATAAGCTTCAATTGCTTTCGATGTAGGTGCATATAAAGAGCCGGGGATTCCCAACCGACTTGCCTCTCTCAATTTGGTATCAACCGGAATCATTGATTTCCAGATAAATTCTTCATACTCTATGCGCAAAAAGCGTAAACTTTCCTGAGACTCTTTTGTGCGTTTATCAAACATGGTTGGCACTATCGTTAGACCGGGTCTATTTTGACGGGATTTAAAGACCATTTCTAAGGTATGCATCATTCTTTCCAAACCCTTAAGAGCCAAAAACTCGGATAAAACCGGAATGATTAATTTTTCACACGCCGCTAACGAATTAATCATTAACACGCCCAACATAGGAGGGCTATCGATTAAGGCATAATCATACTGATCGGATACTTTGTTCAGCGAGTGCTTTATCACCAGCCCCATACCACCCAATTTTGCAACCTGACGATCCAAGGTGGCAATAGCGGTTGACGCCGGTAGCACTGAAATTCCATCAAAAGCAGTTTCAACAATATAGGGTTCAGGATTAATTTTCTGTTTTTTCTGGCTCACATCATGAAACAGGTTATAAACACTGGTTTCTATATCATCGGGATTCATCTTAAAATAGGTGGTCAATGCACCGTGAGGGTCAAGATCAACCAATAGCACGCGAAATCCCCAGGAAGCCAAAAGGCCTCCCAGTGATATAACCGTGGTTGTTTTTCCTACCCCACCTTTTTGGTTTGATACAGTCCACACTTTCATCAGCAGACTCCCTGATCAGTATACATTTTGTGTAAAAGATGATTCCTCACCTTTGGAAGGAGCTAAATTCAATAACCTAGCCCGCTCTTCGTCATTGGTTCCATAGCGAGCAAATGCTTGAGACATTAACACCAAAGTCACCCGCCTGTTTTTATATCGCCCTGCTTCTTCACTGTTATCGGCCACAGGGTGGAACTCTCCATAGCCAATTGCTGACAGTCGATTTGGATTGATACCCAGATTTATAAACTCCCGTACCACGGTTGTTGCTCTGGCTGAAGATAAATCCCAATTTGATGGAAATTCCAGGGTTTCGATCGGAACATTGTCAGTATAACCTTCCACATTGATTACATTCGGCATTCGCCGAACAATTTGCGATATTTTTCTTAATACCGGTTGCGCTTTTGCTGACAGGGTTGCTTCACCACTGGCAAATAATAATTCACTATTCATCTCCAGCTCCACCCAGAAATCATTATTCTTTACACTAATCAACTCTTGATCAATAAAAGGCTCCAGGATTTCTTTGAAATCTTCCGTTACCTTGCCCAAGCGTCGTCTTTCTTTAAGAATTTCTTCACTCAACTCATTGTGTTTATTAATTTCTTCTTCGGTGGGCTGTTCCAGTTTAATGGGTTTGATTTTTATAGCTGAGGGTGAATCCAATTCTATCGGATTAAATTTTGAAGATATCTTTTTTGGGAATACATGCTCCAAAGAATCGGACAAAGTTTTATATTTACCTTCGTTTACCGAAGAAATTGAATACATAACGACAAAAAAAGCAAACAACAAGGTAACAAAATCAGCATAAGAAACCATCCAGCGCTCATCGTTATCCTCGAGATCAATATGCTTTTTTTTTCGTTTACTCATAAAAAAACGACTCTATTTTTTATGCAGGTAGCCGGACAGTTTCATTTCAATATTCCTGGGATTTTCACCTTCAGCAATAGCGGTAATACCATCGATAAACATTTCCCTTTCCTGAGACAGTTCATACACATACATTTTCAATTTATTTGAAATCGGCAAGAAAATTAAATTGGCCATTCCGACACCATAAATAGTGGCAACAAATGCCGTTGCTATGCCTGCCCCCAGCAGCGCAGGATCAGTGAGGTTACTCATAACATGGATCAAGCCGATGACCGCGCCGATAATACCAATTGTTGGCGCATATCCTCCCATTGCACCAAACACTCTGGATGCCTGCAAATCCATTTGTTCCTTAAAATTCAATTCCACTTCCAAACAGTCTCTGATAACTTCCGGCTCACTGCCATCAATCAATAACTGTAGGCCTTTCCGGGCAAAGCTGTTTTTTTCATATTCGATAACCCCCTCCAAGCCTAATAAGCCTTCTTTTCTGGCTAAGGACGCCCAATCAACAACTTTTTCAATCTCTGGTCCCAAATCTATTTTAACCGGTCTAACAATCCACCAGACCATTTGTAAACTTCGAAAAAATACATGCGGTGGAAACTGCAATAAAGTTGCGCCCAAGGTGCCGCCAAATACGATTAAAAAAGCCGGTGCATTTGACAAAGACGCTAATGTCCCGCCTTCAATTAAATTTCCTCCAACAATGGCTGAAATACCGAGAATAATGCCAAAAATGCTTAAAAAATCCATTATCTTATCTTTTGAAATTCATTAGCTATTTCATCTAGGCTGTAAACATGATCAGCCAAATTGGCATCAACCACAGCTTTAGGCATACCGTAAATAGTACAACTGGCTTCATCCTGTGCCCAAATATTTGCCCCACCTCTTTTTAACTTAGCGACGCCTTCCTTACCATCAGATCCCATACCGGTCATAACAACAGCGAGGACATTACCGGTATAATACTGCGCAATGGATGTGAGAGTAATATCAGCACATGGACTATAAATTTCTCCCGCTTTTTTTTCTCTTAAACGCACCCGGTGCTGACTTCGGGTTCCGGTAATTTCCATTTGCATTCCACCGGGGCCAATTAATGCCAACCCTGGTCTAAGCAAATCACCATCTTCGGCTTCTTTCACATGTATCTTACATAACTGGTTTAGACGTTCAGCAAAACTTTTAGTGAAATTAGTCGGCATATGCTGAACTATAATGATGGGTAAGTTACAGTTCTGCGGAATTTTTGTTAATGCTTTCTGAATTGCAACCGGACCCCCAGTAGAAGCGGCTATTACTAATAACTGATAATTCTTGGCTGTTCTGGGTCGGACAGCTGTTGCCTGTCTAAGCGCACTAGCCGATGAATAGTCTCTGACATTGCTGCCGAGCTTTTTCGGCTGCCTTTTTATTTTTGCCGCCTGCATCGCAACCATGCGTACACGTCTTCTTAATAAACGTTTGGCAGTATCCTGATCTTTATCAATTTCGTCCAGTTGTTTAGGTAAAAAATCAATAGCCCCAGCACTCAATGCATCTAATGTCGCCTTTGCGCCCACCTGAGTAGTCGCTGAAAACATGAGTACCGGTGTTGGCGAACCGGCCATAATTTGTTTTACCGCGGTTATTCCGTCCATAACCGGCATCTCGACATCCATGGTAATTACATCCGGTTCCAATGTCGCAGCCATGTCAACGCCTTCCTTGCCGTTAACAGCGATACCTACAACTTTAAAATCATTTTCTTCTTCAAGTATCTGTTTAATACGTTTGCAAATAAAGCGTGAATCATCAACAATCAATACTCGAATAGTCATACCTTATAAACCATTTTAATGCGCATACCTTTTCATCATTCCCGGGACATCCAAAATCAAAGCGATCTTGCCATCACCGGTAATGGTTGCACCGGCAAGGCCTTCAAGACCCTGTAATTTTGCACCCAAAGCCTTAATAACCACTTCTTCCTGTCCAATCAGCTGATCAACAACAAAGCCGATCTGACGTCCGCTGGCGTTAACAACAACTACATGGCCGGTCCCCACTTCCTCTCTGACATAGTTTGGATCATTAACCAGCCAGTCGCTTAAATAAAACAACGGGAGTGCTCTTTCTCTGACCATAACAACCAGCTGCCCATCAACGACATTGGTAACCCCCAGGTCCAAATCAAGGATTTCTAATACATTGGCCAATGGTAAGGCGAAGGCTTGATCAGCCAGTTTAACCATGAGTGTCGGCATAATAGCCAGGGTAAGGGGTACTTTAATGGTTATCGTACTACCAACACCTTCACGTGAATCAACTTCAACCGTACCATTCATTTGCGAGATACGTGTTTTAACTACATCCATACCGACCCCCCGACCAGAAACATCAGAGATTTCTGTCTTTGTTGAAAAACCGGGCAGGAAGATTAAGTTAAAACATTCTTTATCATCCAGTCTTGAGGCACTTTCCTCATCCATCAGGCCTTTTTCAATCACTTTTTTCCTTAATGCATCGGCATTCATCCCTTTCCCATCGTCTTTAATCGATAGTTCGATATGATCACCTTCCTGTGAGGCCGTTAAAATAATTGTGCCTTCCCTGGGCTTACCGGCAGCCATCCTTTCCTCCGGGCTTTCAACACCATGATCAACTGCATTTCTAACCAAATGCACTAATGGATCGGCCAAGGCCTCAACAAGATTTTTATCCAGATCAGTTTCTTCACCAACCAGGTCCAGTTTTATTTCTTTTTTCAGACTTCTGGCCAAATCTCTAACGACGCGAGGAAAACGCCCGAAGACCTTCTTGATCGGCTGCATTCTGGTCTTCATCACAGCCAGTTGCAGGTCTGCGGTGACAATATCTAAATTAGCCACCGCTTTTGTTAATTGTTCGCTGCTCTCCGTTGCATCTTTTAAAGTTTGGAAACGATTTCTAACCAAAACCAGTTCGCCAACCATATTCATAATATCATCCAGCACATGGGTATCTACACGGACAGTAGTTTCACCTTGAGTAGAAGCCGGTTTGGCAGTTTTTTTAGCCGTAGAGGTGGACGCTTTGGACGCTGGCTTAGGCGTTGGTTCCGGTTTCGGCTCGGATCGAGGGATTGAAGGCTCAGCTTGAGCAGGTTCTGGTCGAGGATCTTTCACTTTACCGGTAAATTGACCTTTGCCATGTAAATCATCCAGTAACTGATCAAATTCCTCTTCGGTTATTTCATCAGCAGCCGAAGCACCTTGCTGTGTTTCTTTTACCTGTCCGGCACCGGTTTCGGTGTCCCCGGTTTGTGTCACTTTGCCGGTAAACTTACCTTTGCCATGCAAATCATCCAGTAACTGATCAAATTCATCTTCGGTTATTTCATCAGCAGCCGGAGCACCTTGTTGTGTATCTTGTGCCTGTTCCGCACCGGTATTGATACCTTCGGTTTGTGACACCTTGCCGGTAAACTTGCCTTTGCCGTGCAAATCATCCAGCAACTGATCAAACTCATCCTCGGTAATCTCATCAGCAGACGACGTACTTTGTTTTTGTTCTGCTGTTGTTGCATCAGGTGTTCCCTCATTGTTCTGAGCAACCTTTCCGGTAAACTGACCTTTACCATGTAAAACATCCAGCAACTGATCAAACTCATCTTCGGTTATTTCATCACTGGAGGACTTGTCAACGCTTGTAACTGTCTCGCCTAAGGCTGAATCCAGCATATTCTCAAATTCTGCTTCGACTGCATCCGGCTCAATAATACCCGCCGGTTCATTTCCCCCCTCAACCGGCTCCGGCGCCATCTCTTCTTGCACAACCGGTTCTTCAGCCACTTGTGCTGATTCACTTTCCGGACTGTTAAATGATTGAATCTTAGCTAATAGCTCCTGTTCTGCTGCTACCGGGTCTTCTCCGGAGCGAATCTGATCAAACATTTCATTGACTACATCCAGCACCTGTAGAAAAACATCCATCAGTTCAGCAGAAACTTTTCTATCGCCTTGCCTTAAAATATTAAAAACATCTTCCGCTTTATGACAAATTTCAATTAATGGATCGATAGCTAAAAAACCAGCACCCCCTTTTACCGTATGAAAACCTCTAAAAATGGCGTTAAGCAGATCTAAATCTTCAGGCGTTTGCTCTAGTTCTACTAATTGTTCTCCTAACAGCTCCAGTATTTCCCCGGCCTCAACCAGGAAGTCCTGTAAAATTTCATCATCCAGATCAATCGCCATCGTCCAATTCCTCAGAATCCTAAACTGGACAACAAGTCATCAACATCATCCTGACTGGTTGCCACATCATTTTTCTTATCATCTATACCTGGTACAACCGGGCCCGGTAAAGCCTGATCATCTTCGACTTTTTTTTCTGAAAACTTACCACCTGATATCCTAACCAATTCGACCATACTGGTTTCAAGCTCTTGGACCAAATCAATCACTTTTCGGATAATCTGTCCGGTAATATCCTGAAACCCCTGTTCCATCAGTATTTCATTCAAACCTTTAGACATATTGTCTAACGAGCCTGTGGTCTTTTTAAAATATTCGGTTATTTCCTGACTCATGCCTTTAAACTCTTCATACGGCATTTCTCTTACCAGAAACCGCTCCCACTTTGCTGATAATTGTTCAGCCTGTTCAGTCAATTGAGTTGAAACCGGTAGCAAATCTTCGACAACGGTCAAGGTTTGATTGGCTGCTTTTTCTGTCATGCTGATGACATAATTCAAGCGTTCTTTTGCATCTGGAATATCGTTTTCAGTAAGCGATGTTATTTTTGAATCAATCGAGAAGCTGTTCATGGTGTCATGTAATTGACGAGTCAAACGCCCGACTTCCCTAAATAGTTGCGTCTCACGTACACCAGCAATTTGATCCATAATTTCGTCAGCCGAAGCTTCATCATCTTTCTCAAGAGCTGACACTAAGTCTCGAGCCAAACTCAAGCGAACATTATCAGTCATTAATTTACCCCTACTATTACGGCTAGCCGTCTATGCGTTCAAAAATCTTATCAATTTTCTCTTTTAATGTCGCAGCAGTAAAGGGTTTAATTACATAACCATTTACACCTTCCTGGGCAGCCAGGATAATCTGTTCACGCTTGGCCTCAGCCGTTACCATTAAGACTGGCAATTTAGCTAATTTTGGATCCGCGCGAACGGCTTTCAATAAATCAATGCCTGTCATACCCGGCATGTTCCAGTCTGTTACTAGAAAATCAATGCCGCCTGCTTTAAGTATAGGCAGAGCAGTATTGCCATCATCCGCTTCAACAGTATTGGTAAAGCCAAGGTCTCTTAATAAATTTTTTACTATTCGCCTCATTGTTGAGAAATCATCAACAACAAGAATCTTCATATCTCTATTCAAGAACCATCTCCAAACTACTATTTTAATTAATTTTCTTATCGACCAAAAAAACTAAGACTTGAGCCCATAAATTCCATTTGAAATAAATAGTCCCGTTAATTTAAAAGTTAACAAACGAAATTTAAAAACTTCTATCCTATACTCAACTTTTCATTATCATGTTCTTCACGCCAATCTGCAAGCCTGGCTCGTAATCGCATCATTGCCTGACTGCTGATTTGACTCACTCGTGACTCGCTGATGTCTAAAACCTCACCGATCTCTCGTAGATTAAGTTCTTCATCATAATAAAGCGAAATCACCAGCTTTTCTCTTTCCGGCAGGCTGTCTATCGCTGCAGCCAATGCCTGATTAAAACCCTGCTGCAATAAACTATCTATCGGTTGCGCATCCTCACTTTGAGACTGGCTCAGGCTATAATCCCCTGTATCGGCCAATTCCTCTACACTAAACATTCGGCAACTTATAGAGTCGATTAATATATTATTGTATTCATCAACACTAACACCCAAAACATTGGCGACTTCACTATCTTTAGCATCACGACCGGTTTCATTTTCAATCTTTCGGATTGCTTCCGACACCATTCGGGCTTTTTTATGTACCGAACGTGGCGTCCAGTCCGATCGCCTGACTTCGTCCAGCATTGATCCTCGAATACGAATCCCGGCATAAGTATCGAAACTGGCCCCCTGTGCTGCATCATAATTTCTGACCGCTTCAAGCAGCCCGATCATGCCGGCCTGAATTAAATCATCAACCTGTACTGAATTGGGCAATTTATTTAATAAATGATAAGCAATGCGTTTAACTAAAGATACATGCTGCATGACCAGGTCATCCCTGCTGCCTGCCTGTACTGAGCTGTACATTGCCGCACCGTTCATGCAACATCCTCTTGAGTACTGTATTGAATCATTCGCTCGACAAAAAACTCAAGATAACCACCGGCTTGTGATTTTAACGGCCAGGAATCGATCTTTCGAGCAATATTTTTTACCGCGAGAGAAGCTTTACTTCGTGGATATGCCTTAATAACCGGTGTTTGTTTTTGAACTGATTTACGTAAATATTCATCAAACGGCACCGAGCCAACAAAACTCAATGCTACATCCAGGTATTGATCTGTTACTTTCGACAATTTATTGAATAATGCCTGACCTTGTTGTACCGATTGCACCATATTCGTCACTACCTGAAAATGACTTATGCCATAATCCCTGTTTAACAGTTTAATAAAGGCATAAGCATCCGTTAAGGAAGTCGGTTCATCACAAACAACAACCACAATTTCCTGACAAGCTCTGGCAAAGTTAACAACAGATGGTGAAATCCCTGCTGCAGTATCAACAATCAACACATCCAGGTCTTTATTAATATCGCTAAACGCCCGAATCACGCCGGCTTGTTCAATAGTCGATAAATCAGACATATGTTGAATACCGGATGAGGCCGGAATAACCTGCAAGCCAGGTGCTCCCTCAATCATAATTTCATCCAGTGTTTTTTCACCATTTAAAACATGAGACAAATTATATTGCGGTGAAATACCCAATAAAATATCGACATTGGCCAACCCCATATCGGCATCCAGCAAGGCAACTCGTCGCCCCATTTCCGCCAAAGCCACACCGACATTTACCGATAAATTTGTTTTGCCTACACCGCCCTTACCACTTGTTACAGCAATAACCCGAACGGGATTCATTTTTTTCATTTTTCGTATTCCAGCTGCTTGATCAGACCAATTATGCATATCCCTGTGCCACCCAATCTTCATAACTTACATTATTATAGCTATTTTCGCCATTATCACCTTGATCATCCAACTCTGCCACACATTGAGCAACCAACTTTTTAGCCTCCGCCAAGTGTAAATTCTCAGGCACTTCCTGACCATCAGTGATATACGATAACGACATTCTGTTTTCAATTAAAGCGGATAGTGCCGGTCCTTTACTGACCGATTCGTCCAACTTAGTCAAAATACAGGCTTCCGGATCATATGCGTTAAAGGTTTTGATTATTTCATTCATTGCCTTAATCTCAGTTGCTGCAGACATAACCAAGTAAGGTTTAATGTGAATATCACTTTGTTGTAAGCATTCGATTTGTTCAGATACCCGCTGGTCACGCTGACTCATTCCCGCTGTATCAATCAGAATAAGGCGTTTATCAGAAAAGTTGTTGATTAAGTTACGTAGTTCTTCGGCATTGGCCGCAACCCTGACCGGAACATCCAAAATTCGGCCATAAATATTTAACTGCTCATGAGCGGCAATTCGATAATTATCCGTGGTAATCAATGCGACCTGTCTTGGACCGTGTTTTAAAATAAACTTTGCCGCCAATTTGGCAATAGTGGTGGTTTTGCCGACGCCTGTAGGTCCAACCAACGCAGCCACCCCCCCATATTCAAGCAGACTGTCGCCTTCAATGGGTAAGGCATTAGCCAGCATATCCTGAGCCTTTTCAAATGCCAGATTCATATCTTTATGGCTGCCCAGTCTATTAGTGATTTTGATCGATAATTTTTTTGAAATACCCATTCCCGCTAGGCGTTGCAATAAATCCAACCGGGTCGGGTTACTTTGAATGTTATTAGTCCAATTGAACTCAGAAAACTTGCTATCCATCGCAGACCGAAGTGCCTTTAATTCCTCGCGCATGCTTAATAACATTCGATCGGAAGTATTATCAACCTGTTGTTCAACCAATGCAGCAGCTTGTGATTCAGACAATCTGCTAACCGGCTTAACCGGCTCCATCCTTGCTCCGGTTATATGCCGATCATGACTTGTTGCCTGCTGATGATGTTGAGATCTAATGTTAGCTGAGGACAGCATTGCTTTTTCAGCATAACCAACATATTTGTCAGTATTTTGACGCCCAGAGCGTAAGGGTGGAATTGATCCGTCCGCCCCCTTCTTTCTTTTATTACCCAACACATGTAAATTTGATTTTTCAGCATCAAAATCAAACAAATGAGGCGTTTTTTTAGCTGCCGGACGTGAACTGGCTGTCCTCTCCGTTTCTAATCGAGAATGAACCTGTTGTTCGTCAAAATCCCGTGCCGCGACAATTTCAACTCCGCCATCCACTGACTTGTTCGACATAATAACAGCATCCGAGCCCAGCTCCTCTTTTACCATTTTCATTGCTTGTCTTATGTCTTCAGCGAAGAAACGTTTAATTTTCATACTGCTACCTCATCACCTTATTCTCTACGGCCTACTGTTGAAACCACTTTAATCTGTCGATCTTCAGGAATTTCAGTATAGGCCAGCACGTTCAGTCCTGTTATTGAGTGCCTAACAAACCGGGCTAACCAAGGCCGAATAAATGATGACACCAGCAAAACCGGTGTTTGCCCGTCCATTTCCATCTTTTGGGCGTTCTCTTCCAATGACTGATGCATCTGCTCTGCTAACCCTGGCTCAATCCCGGCGCCATTCTCACTCGCCGTTTGCAAAGAGTGATGCAATAACTGTTCCAACTCTGGGTCTAATGTTATAACTGGCAATTCATTTTGTATGCCACTGATTTCATGAACAATTGATCGGCCTAATGAAACCCGGACAGCAGATGTCAGAATGTCCGGATCTTGACTCTTAGGCCCATACTCAGCCAAAGTTTCAGCTATCGTACGTATATCTCTGATTGAAACCCCTTCCTGCAATAAATTCTGCAGTACTTTGACCACCACACCCAAAGGCAGGACATTGGGCACCAGATCTTCAACCAGTTTGGGAGCTAACTTGCCTAAGTTATCGAGTAATTGCTGCGCCTCCTCATAACCAAACAATTCATAAGCATGAGTTTGAAGTATATGGCTTAAATGAGTGGCTATAACCGTACCATTATCAACCACGGTGTAACCCAAAGTCTGGGCTTGATCTTTTTGATTCGGTTCAATCCAGACTGCCTCCAGACCAAAAGCCGGATCACGTGTCGGCGTACCTTTTAAACTCCCGTATACTTGGCCGGGATTAATCGCCATATTCATATCCGGCTGTATATCTGCTTCACCTACCGTCACTCCCATAAGAGAAACACGATAAGTCGTAGGGGATAAATCCAGATTATCCCTAATATGGACCGACGGTATTAAAAAGCCCAAATCCTGTGAAAGCTTCTTACGTACACCTTTAATACGCGTCATTAATTCGCCACCCTGGTTTTTATCAACCAGTGGAATTAATTTATATCCCACTTCCAGACCAATCAAATCAACCGGCATTACATCATCCCAGCCTAGTTCTTTAACTTCAGGCGCCGGTGGCGGCAACTCCACTTCTCTTATCTCCTCAGCCTGCTCGACTGCTTTATGACGTCTTTCCACTAAATACGCGCCACCCAATAAAGCCGATGCCAACAAGATAAAAACTAAATTGGGCATACCGGGAATAATCCCCAACAAGCCCAATACTCCAGCAGTAATCATCAACACTTTCGGATTGTCAAAAAGCTGGGTACCTATTTGTTCGCCGACATTTTCATCACTCCCCCTGACCCCGGTTACCACGATAGCAGCCGCTGCTGATAATAATAACCCGGGAATCTGTGCCACTAGACCGTCACCGATAGTCAGCAAAACATAGATTTTACCGGCTTCGGCAAAACTTAGATCATGCTGCCCGACCCCGATTGCCAAGCCACCTATAATATTGACGAATAAAATAATAATGCCGGCAATCGCATCACCACGCACAAATTTGCTGGCACCATCCATAGAACCGTAAAAATCGGCCTCGGAAGCGACTTCAGCCCGACGCTTTCTCGCTTCATCCTGATCGATCAAACCGGCATTCAAATCGGCATCAATCGCCATTTGTTTACCTGGCATCGCATCCAGAGTAAATCTGGCGCCCACTTCGGCCACCCGTCCGGCACCCTTGGTAACCACCACAAAATTAATAATTACCAGAATCGAAAACACTACTAAACCGACAGCAAAATTTCCGCCAATTACAAAGGAACCAAAGGCCTCAATTACCTTACCCGCAGCATCTCCTCCCGTGTGACCTTCCAGCAAGACTATACGGGTAGAAGCGACATTAAGTGCCAGTCTTAAAAGCGTTGCAATTAAAATAACGGTTGGAAACGAGGAAAATTCCAGCGGTTTCAGGTTATAAACCACCACCAGGAGAATAATTAATGAAAAGGCAATATTGAAAGTAAAAAACAAATCCAATAAAAAAACCGGTAACGGTAACGTTACCATGGATAAAATCATTAAAATAACAACCGGCGCTCCCAGGCCGGATTTGGTTATTAACTTTAAAGCGTTATTTGCTTTACTCAATTCCATAACTTATTGATCCAAAAGTTCTTCCGGCACAGGTAAATCAACCGGTGGCTTAGGAGCGGCCCAACCTTTTTCCTGAGCTGTTTTTAACTGAAAGACATAAGCCAATACCTGCGCTACCGCTAAAAACAGGCCTTGTGGTATTTCCTGATCCAACTCGGTTGAATAATACAAAGCGCGAGCCAATGGCGGTGCCGCCACCAACGGCACGTTCGCGCCAGTTGCTATAGTTCGAATATGTGCAGCCATTAAATCAACACCTTTTGCCACCAATATAGGTGCACTTGAACCATGCTGATCATACTTCAAGGCAACTGCAAAATGGGTTGGGTTAGTCACTATCACATCAGCCTTAGGCACCTGCTCCATCATCCGTTGCTGGGCCGCTTCCATTTGCAAGCGTCTGATCCTGCCTTTTACCTCAGGATTGCCCTCAGAATCCTTATGCTCATCCTTAACTTCCTGTTTAGTCATTTTTAACTGCCGGGTATGATTCCATAATTGATAGGGCACATCAATCAATACCAGTATTAATAAAGAAGCGCTCAAAAGAAACAAACTCACACTGAGCTTATCCCCGGCCTCAGCCATAGCCTGAGTTACTGTCTTTGTGCTAAGCGCTAAAAAACTGTCAATATAAAACTTAAATAACAGATACCCGACAAACAATACCAATACTACTTTTAAAATTGCTTTGATCAGCTCTACCAACCCCTGCAAACCAAACATCCTTTTTAAACCGGTCAGGGGATTAAACTTAGATAATTTCGGCTGCATCGCTTCCATACTGAAATTCCATCCCCCCATCATCATCGGTGTTAACAATGTCGCAACAAGCAAAACCAATACAAACGGCAGTATTAATATCAGTCCATTTGAAATAACTTTTTCAAAATAAATCACTGGGCTGGCAGGGTCAAAGATTACTTCCCTGCTCAATTGAAACTGCTCTCGCATAATCAACCATAAACCATGGACAATATGTTGCCCCATAACCAACAACATTACTGAGCCGGCCATCAAGGTGACAAAAGTATTCAGCTCCCGTGAACGAGGTACCTGACCTTTTTTACGCGCATCCTCAAGCCGCTTACTCGTAGGTTCCTCGGTTTTATCCCCAGTATCATCAGCCATATCGATTCATTCAACTAAAAGTGCAAAACCTGACTAACCAACTGATAGCCTTCAGTTAATATAGTGGAAAAAGCATCTAAAATTGCTGAAATAGTTCCCCAAATCAAAATCATGCCCATTACAATAGTTATTGGAAAACCGACACCGAAAATCTGTATTTGCGGAGCAGCTCTGGAAGCGACACCAAAACAAATATTGACAAATAAAATGGTTGCCATTATCGGTAACGCCAGCAGAACCCCGCCGGCATACATTCGGCTACCCCAGGCGATTACCGTCCATATATCGGTTTTTTGTAATCCATCCAAGGCGATAGGTATGGTTTTGAAGCTGTCTACCAGCATTTCAATTAACAATAAATGTCCGTTCAGACTCAAAAACAGCAGACTACCCGAAATAACAAGAATCTGCGCCACCACGGGAACCTGAATACCGGTGGCCGGATCAACCATTGATGCAAAACCCAGTCCCATACTGAAAGCAATGGCCTGTCCACCGACGACCATCACGACAAATACCATTTGCAAAATAAAGCCGGTAATAATACCAATAGCAATTTGTTGAACGGTTACCATCACCCCCTGATAACTGAATATTTCAACCTTCGGACCTGAGTCAATGACCGGCATAACCACCAGGGTAATTAAGATAGCCAAAATTACCTTGAATCGGGCCGGAACAGCCCTAACACTAAAAACGGGAATACTGACAAACATTGAGCTAATACGCATAAATGGCCATAAAAAATCAGCCAGCATCGATAGCATATCCAGTTCTGAAAAATTCACACTAACCTATTAACGTTGGTATCCGATGCATAAGATCTTGGAAAAAATCCACGATCACCTGTAACATGGACGGGCCGGCAATAACCAGCACCAGAATCACCGTTGCCAGTTTTGGTATAAAGGTCAAGGTTTGTTCATTAATCTGGGTTGCAGCCTGAAACATTGATACTACCAAGCCAACAGCCAGTGAGGATAATAAAATGGGGCCAATAAGTTTTATTGCGACCATCACGGTTTGCTCAGCAAGCACTGAAATGGTATCTGGCGTCATTCCCCCCGCGCTCCTTTAAAAACCAAACTAGGCATAAAAACTTGCCGCCAGCATTTCCATAACCAATGCCCAGCCATCAGCCAAAACAAAAAGCATTAATTTAAACGGTAAGGAAATAATCATTGGGGATAGCATCATCATACCCATGGACATCAGGACGCTGGCAACGACTAAATCGATCACCAAAAAGGGTAAAAAGATTAAAAAACCTATCTGAAAAGCTGTTTTCAATTCGCTGGTTACAAAAGCCGGTAGCAATAAAGAAAAAGGTACATCCTCTATTGTCTCAAGTTCCTCATGACCTGATATCCGGACAAACAATGCCAGATCCGCTTCCCGCGTCTGCCTTAACATAAATTGTCTAAATGGCTGGGAGGCTTTTTCAATTGCAGTGGTAACAGTAATTTTTTCCTCCAGGTACGGTTGAACCGCCTCTGTATTTACCTTTTCAAACACCGGCATCATAATAAATACAGTTAAAAACAATGATAACCCTAAAAGGACCTGATTACTGGGTGCCTGAGCGGTTCCCAAAGCCTGTCGTAACAAACTTAACACAATCATGATTCGGGTAAATGAAGTCATGGTTAATAACATTGCGGGTAGCAGCGTCAACATGGTCATTAACGCTAAGATTTGAATAGTGACCGTATAGGTCTGGCCACCTTCCGGATTTGTGGTGACCGTTACTGCTTCAACTCCGGACACAGCCCATGTCGGCATCGATAACACAAATAATGCAAATATCGCCAGTAGCTGTCGGCCGCTTATTTTAACCACGAGAACTACCTTTCATTGCCTGCTTTAGCTTAAGCGAAAAGTTATTTCCATCGCCTGCTTCTGTAGGCTGATGTGCCAACAAACGGTCATCGCCTTCTAAAACCAGCAAGGTTTCAATTCGCCCTGGCGTCACGCCAAGAACCAGTTGTTTTTGTCCAACCTGCAGTAACACCACCTTTTCTCTCATACCCAGTGACAAACCGCTGAGTACACGCATTTTTTCCACACCACCAATAGACAACTGGCCGGATTTTCGCAAGACCCAGACAGATAAAAAAAAGATTGCCAGAACTACCAGCAAACCAACAGACCAGTTTAAAACATCACCCGAAGAAACGGTTCTGACTGTTTGTTTTGGTAACTCATTACTCACTATTGCTAAGGAGGAAGGCAAATAGAGCAAGCCCCAAAAACAGATAATTAGTTTGGCAAACATTAGCCTAATCGCTTTACTCGTTCAGACGGACTGATCACATCCGTCAATCGAATGCCAAATTTTTCATTAACCACCACCACCTCACCATGCGCAATTAAAGTACCGTTAACCAATACATCCATCGGTTCACCAGCAAAGCGGTCTAATTCCACAACAGAGCCCTGGTTTAATTGCAATAAATTTCTGATATTGATCATTGTCCGACCGATTTCCATAGAAATAGTGACCGGTACATCAAGGATAACATCCATATTAATATCATCCGTACCATGCAAATCAGGATCATCAATGGATTCATCGCTTAATTCATCAAAAGCTGCGGCCTCTGCGGTTTCCGCTGCCGCCTGCTCCTGCAGGGCATCACCCCAGTCTACATCACCACCGGCTTCTGTTTCAGCCTGCTCATCCATGGCGGCCGCCCATTCATCACCTAATGCCGCATCATCTTGATCATTTGAATCTTGTTCACTCATATCCCAACCTATCCGGTATATTCACTTTTCTCATTAACAAATCTTTACTCATAACAGCCGATATCCTTTAAAGATCGTCAGGCGTCAGTTTATTTTGTATTTGTACAGCATAATTACCATCGGAAATACCAATTTTACCTTCAAAAACCGGTACACCAGCCGCCTTTAATATTACCGTTTCAGGTAATTCCACAGGAATCACATCACCCTGCTTGAATTCCATAATCTGTTTCAATGGAAGTGTTTTTTCCAGCAATAAGCTATTCACTTCCACTTCTGTACGTAACAACTCAAAGCGCAAAGAATCCTGCCAACGACTATCTACTTCTCCACGATCACTGGATACCGCATCAAGCAAATCCCTGATTGGCTCAATCATTGAATACGGCATGGTGATATTAATGTCACCGCCACCACCTTCCAATTCAACATGAATTGTCGAGATAACCACAATTTCAGATGGGCTGACTATATTGGCAAACTGCGGATTCACTTCGGAGTTCATATATTCCAAATCCACATCCATAACAGGCTTCCAGGCTTCTTTAATATCCTTAAAAATCATTTCCATCATCATCCTGATGACGCGCATCTCAGTTGGAGTAAACTCCCGCCCTTCAACCTTATTATAAAATTGTCCGGTACCACCAAAAAAATTATCCACCGCCGTAAAAACCAGTCGTGGCTCCATCACAATTAGAGCTCTCCCACGTAAAGGCGAAAATTTAATTACATTCAGATTGGTCGGAACAAACAAGCCCTGAACATATTCAGAAAATTTTTGCACCTGAATACCGGAAATAGAGATTTCCGCCGAACGCCGCAAAAAGTTGAACAAGGTAATACGAAAATATCTGGCAAAGCGCTCATTAATCATCTCCAGAGTCGGCATTCGACCACGAACGATACGCTCCTGACTGTTAAAGTCATAGCTTTTCGCTCCGGCATCAGTTTCCTGACCATCACCTTCAGTATCTATATCGCCATCATCAACACCATGCAATAAGGCATCGATTTCATCTTGTGAGAGTAAATCAGCTGTAGCCATGTTATTGCATTACAAACGCTGTAAAAAAAACTTCTTTAATTTGAGTCTTTTCTTCCATTTTTTCCATTACCTTTATAATTTCCTGCTTGATCGCATTACGCAATTGTTCCTTGCCTTCTCGTGTAGCAAAGCCATTAACATCCTGGGAACCAATCAACATTAATAAATTATTTCGAATCATCGGTTCATGTTTGGTCAAAATATCCGGGGTTCCATCATCCTCAACAAGTAATGACAAAGACACCTGTACAAGCTTGGCAATCGACCCCGAAGGAAAGTCTACAATTAAAGGGTCCGCCATATAAAAGTAAGTTTCATTTTTAACGGCAACCTGCTCTTCATCAACAGAGTCTTTGGGCGTATCAGTCATTAAAAAAAAGTAAACCGCTATTCCACCCGCACTTAATAACAAGACGGTTGCTACTATTATGATCAGCTTTTTAAAGGAACGCTTTCCACCCTCTTCACCCAATTCAAATTCCTGCTCACTCTCTGCCATATTAAGACCCTTCTCCAATTTTTAAATGCAAGCAAAACCTAAGCCAAATTATATTATTTTATAAAAAACAATACATTACCAATGCGCTAGAAAATACCCTATCAATAAATGCTTTGTCAAAAAACAGATATTTGACGCTCGGCCACACTATCCACACCTATTTTAACCGACTATAGTACACAATTAATGGACAGTATATACATAAAGCATGATTTACTACAGTCACAAAAAAAGGGTAAAACCATAAAAGTATTACCCTTATTTTAAATGTTTGATTCAACACATTACATTTAAAATGCGCTCCCCGGTTTAACGCCCATTTTTTTCAAAATTATCGCCAAGGGACAAAAGCCTGTTATTGCGGACTGTAATAAATTCAAACCGACAAAACCGGTAAACCATAGCCAATACAATGAATGTAAATGTGCCAGTAATACACTGGTTAAAATAAACATGCCCGCAACAGCCAATACCATTCGATCTATCGTCATAAAATCTCCTAGCTCTGATAAAACAAGTACTAATTCTCGCTTCGTTAATGTAGCTTTAACAACCCAACATTAACTGCTATAATCATTCACTATTTTCACATCGTTCCATTTTATACTCACAAAAGCACACCTAATAATTTGATTTAAATAACAAATCCTCTTTTTAACGCATCAAGGACTTGCTTATGTTAAAAGAAACTCAACTTTTTTCCATTCTGATTGCGGATGACAATGAAATCAATCGTTTATTACTCAGTCATCAACTGGAACAGTACACGCAAAATATTACCATGGCCAAAAATGGAAATGAAGCTTTGGAATATTTTCAAAAAAACAAATTTGATCTTATCTTACTTGACCTGCAAATGCCCGGCTATAGCGGCTTTGAATTGATTAAACAATGCCGCGTTAAAGATTGTATTAACACCAATACACCAACCGTCGCTATAACCGCTCACGCCAGAGACAGCCAACGTAAAGATATCATCGCCCTGGGCTTTGATGAATGTCTGATAAAACCCGTATTAGCTGAACAGCTGGCTGAAATTATCAATCTATGGTTGCCGGAGAAACCCGAGGATAAAAATATATCGTCATCACCAGACTACATACAAATCATGTTAGACAAAACTAACTATAATTACGCACTTACTCACACGATATTCGACAAACTATTTAGCGAACTGCCCGAACAACTGGCTTCCATTAAAAACCTAATGGAAATAGAACAATTTAAAAATGCAATGGATTTAGCTCACAAACTTTTAGGCACCGTCAGTTTTTGTGGTTTTAATGATATAAAAGAACCCTGTGCACAATTGGAAAGCGCTCTGTTAAACCAACAAAACTCTGAAGGATGGTACTATTTCAACCTGGTTCAAGAACGGACCGAGGAATTATGCGCTCAACAAGACGATATTATGAATAAACTTAATAATGCACTGAGCCCACAATAAGCCCATTTATTTTAAGCTATAAAAAAAGCCCTTTCGGGCTTTTTTTATAGCTAAATGCTTAACACTTTAACCTAAACTGTCGATTATCGATTGAGCCACTTCTTTTTGTTTTTCATTCCCTTTCTCTAAAACTTCCCGGGCCATTGACTCAGCTGCTTCCTTATCATCCATTCCCAAATAGGCTCTTGCTAAATCAATCTTGGTTTCAAATTCATCCATGTCGGTTAGGTCAGTAACATTTTGCTCTGAACTCTGCTCTTGATTTTCAGTATCAGGAAAATCAAGATCAAAATCGAAGTCGGATTCATCAATTGTCTTTTCCTCTTCAGCGTCAGATTCTTGTTCCAAGCCTTCCGGTAATTCAAGCGAATCTAATGAAATGCCTGACTCTTCTGTCTTCTCAAGAGTTCCTTCCTCCTCAAGAGGCAACTCAAAATCAAAATCTATTGATTCAATTTCTTCAGTATTTTCCGATGCAGCCTGTACTGAACTATCTGATGTATCAGCGACGTTTTCATTCGGCAAATCCAGTGAATCTAAATCAAAGTCCAGTGTCCGGTCTTCAGCTATTTCAGGCTTTTCCTTAGCCTCAACCTGCATATCGGAGTCCAAATCAAAGCTATCCAAATCAAAGTCTAACGTATGATTATCAATTTCCTGCACAGTCTCAGTCTCGGCCTTTATCTCAGTGACAGAGTCAGCCATAAAACTTTCTTCCGGTTCAGCTTCTGATGATTGCACCTCATCCTTCGGCTCATCAACAGCGGGTTCTTTTTCCAAATCCTCCGCCATAATATCTTCAACCGAATCATCTAAAGATAAATCAAAATCCAAAGCATCCAAGTCATCCGTATCCTCAAACTCTGACTGCTTTTCCTGTTCAAGATCATCATTTACCTGCTCAGCAGGGGATGCCTTTGCTTCTGTGTCGGAAGCTGCATTTTCAGCTGTCGTTCCAGCTTCGGACAAGCTTAACTCCGAATCAGGACTGAGTTCTTTTCTCATCTCCAACAACTTATCCCAAAAAGCACTGTCTTCCTGCTTTCCTTCGGCGGCCAGCTGATTACTATACTCGTCAAACGCCTGCAAATTTTCATTGGCATAAAAAATTTCAAGCAATTTTAATTTGCATTCATCGCGCTCCGGCTGATCTATTATTGCCTGACGCATTAATTCTTCAGCTTGTTGATACCGACCATAAGCTAAATAAACATCTGCTTCAGAGACGGGGTCCACTTCCGTTTGTTCGGTTTCAAAAGCATCAAAATCTGTTGCTGAAGAAAAATCGCTGATAAACGAACTTTCGCCAGTATTGCCGATATCATAACTGGCATTATCTTCCATAATAGGAACAGCCAGCGCTTCATCCGTATTAGGCAGATTAATTTCAGACGTTGCAGCAAACATGCTTTCGCTATTGGTTTGCTCCTCAACTTTGCGCTTACGCCACCACAACACACCTAATCCGCCAAAAATTAGTGCCGCCCCCCCTGCAATAATCCATGTAAACAGTCCTATTCCCGAATCATCCGTTATAACTTCGGGTTTTGGTTTTACTCTTGTACGTACTTTTTCTTTTTTCGGTTCTTCGGATTTGATTACAGCGGGCTTGCTTGCCTCAGGAGTCGCTTCCGGTTTTTTTACTGTGGGTTTGGCTGCAGTAGCCGGTGCAGTAGTAGCTGTCGCTGTTGTTGATGCAACTTTTCCCTGGTCACCCTGTGTCTGCTGTGCTACTTGTTTTGAAGTTTCCTCTGCAACCTGATCCGGTTGAATACTTGTCTGTGATTTTGCAACTGAATCGATTGACGCCTTCTCTTCTTCACTTACTGTTGCTTCCTTCGGCTGTGTTCTATTTTGTAATGCAGCTATCTGGGCATCTTTTAATGCCAACATTTTCTGCATCATCATCAGTTGCTGTTCCAGGCGCTCTAACTTAATTCTCAAACTAGCCGTTTCTTCAGTCTCAGCAGTTTTTGTTTCAACAGTCACTGCCGTTTCATCAACCTTAGCACCTTCATCACCCGGCACATCATCCGTCTCACCGGCGGCCAGAACAACATCTTCTGCAATATCCTCTTCTGTTGGTGCAACTAACGTTAATTTACTGTCAATTTCCGGTTGTTTCTCCTCAGCAACTGGTTCAGACTTTTTCTCAGAAACCGGTTGTATCCGGCCCTGCCACACTTTATTTTGTCTGTTATACTCCGCCAACGCCTGCGTACGTGAAATTTTAATAATTTCATTCTTTTCAGGAACGTCTATAGAGGCATTTGCCATCAGGGCATTAATATTCTTCTTATAGAAAGCTTTCGGATTTGCCTCATATAAAGCAATAACCATCTGTTCCGTGGCAACATCATCATTATTATTGACCCTTTCAGCCACTTTCCAAAGCGTATCGCCTTTATCAGCAGTTGTCGTCTTTACCTGTCCCTCTGTTGTCACGGCAGTCTGCTGCACTTCCTTAGCAGGAGCCTCCGGTGACTCCACCTGAAAGTCCTTAGTCACAGCCGCCGCTTTAGGTTCAGTTTTTTCAACAGCAGGTTTGGACGTTACGGTTACTGGCACCACAGTTTGCTGATAAGTAGCCGGTGGATCCACCAAAACTGTAAATTCACGATAAAGCCTGCCTTTAGGCCAGGTTACCTCCAGCATAAAATCAAGAAAGGGCTCTTTTAAAGCTTCTGATGATGTTAGCTTGATACTAATTGAACCATCTGCTCGAGCTATTTTTTCAAATTTAATTTTTGATAAAAAATAGTTCCAGGTAATACCGGCTTCGTCAAACTTATCAGGAGAAGCCAGTTTTACCTTAATATCATCAATATGCTCACCAACGGAAACTTCCAAACCGATCTCTGCATCGAGATTTTGATTAAGAGCCGAATGCAATTTTATATCGCCAATTCCCAATGGATACCCGCTCGCCGGAGCCAATAACGATACTAGCGCTATAGTCTTAGTTAAATTGCGCACTACATTCTCCTTCACACAAATTCGCCATACTCTCTATCTATAACAATAAAATATACAACTAAGCTTAGCCTAGATGTAATTTTTTACTAGTTCTTCGGCAATTTGAACGCTATTTAATGCCGCTCCTTTACGAACATTATCTCCAACCACCCATAAATCAATACCTTTTGGATGTGAAATATCTTCGCGAATCCGGCCAACAAAAACATCATCATTCCCTGAAGACTCGGTAACAGCCGTTGGATATCCGCCATCTTTATGCTCATCCATTACCGTTACACCAGGCGCGTTAATTAATAAATTGCGCACACTGTCTGCATCAATTTTATTTCGTGTTTCAATATGCACAGCTTCAGAGTGACCATAAAAAACCGGCACCCTAACCGCAGTAGGGTTGACATTGATAGTTTCATCACCCAGAATTTTGCGCGTCTCCCAAACCATTTTCATTTCTTCTTTGGTATAGCCATTGTCCATAAACACATCAATTTGCGGCAATACATTAAAAGCAATCTGCTTTGGATAAACTTTTGCTTCAATTGGCTTACCATTCAAAAGCCTAGAGGTTTGTTGAACAACCTCCTCTATACCTTGCTTCCCCGTACCGGAAACCGCCTGATAAGTACAAACATTGATTCGCTCAATACCCACCGCATCATAAATCGGTTTTAATGCCACTAACATTTGAATTGTGGAACAATTCGGGTTGGCAATAATCCCTCTCGTCGTGTATTCAGCAACTTTATCCGGGTTAACCTCAGGGACCACCAGGGGAATATCATCGTCATAACGAAATTGTGAGGTGTTATCAATCACCACACAACCTGCTGCCGCAGCTTTAGGAGCATATTCAGCAGAAATGGACGCGCCGGCAGAAAACAATCCGATTTGAACTTTGGAAAAATCAAATTCGGCCAAATCCTGAACCGTTAAACTGCCGCCATTAAAGGCTATTTTCTTTCCCACCGAACGACTACTGGCCAGGGCATATACCTCACCGACTGGAAATTTACGTTCTTCCAGTATTGACAACATGGCTTCACCAACCGCACCGGTTGCACCGACAACGGCAACATTATATTTTTTACTCATTAAACTGCTCCATTCTGTAAGGCGGCAACAATCGCATCACCCATTTCAGATGTATTCACTTTTCTCATACCCTCAGAATATATATCCTCGGTACGAATATTTGCATCCAATGCAGCATTAACTGCCGCTTCAATTCTATCTGCGGCTTCCGCCTCATCAAAGGTATAACGCAACATCATTGCTGCGGACAGAATAGTTGCAATCGGATTGGCAATACCCTGTCCTGCAATATCCGGTGCTGAACCATGAATCGGCTCATACATACCCTTACCATTAGCATCTAACGACGCCGATGGCAGCATGCCAATCGAACCGGTCAACATTGCAGCGGTATCTGACAAGATATCACCGAACATATTGGTGGTAACCATCACATCAAACTGCTTCGGGGCCCTAACCAACTGCATGGAAGCATTATCAACATACATATGAGTAACGTCTACATCCGGATAATCTTTTGCCACTTCATCAACCACTTCTCGCCACAATTCCGTGCACTCCAACACATTTGCCTTATCCACAGAACATAAGCGTTTATTACGCTTTTGTGCAATGTCAAAGGCTGAATGAGCGATACGCCTTATTTCCGACTCGGTATAAACCAGCGTGTTATACCCCTGACGCTCACCATCTTCCAGTATTTTTATGCCGCGAGGCTGGCCAAAATAAATACCACCGGTTAACTCTCTTACAATCATTAAATCCAAACCGGAAACCACTTCCGGTTTTAAGGTAGACGCATCCACCAATTGTGGATATAGAATGGCCGGCCGTAAATTGGAAAACAATTCCAATACCGATCTTAAACCCAGCAAACCTTTTTCCGGTCTAAGCGCAATATCCAACGACTCCCATTTTCGCCCCCCAACTGCACCCAATAACACGGCATCTGCTTGTTTAACCAACTCTATAGTGTGCTGTGGAAACGGCGAACCATACTCATCAAAGGCTGCCCCACCGATTAAGCCATTTTCAAACTCCAGACCCAAACCCATTTGATTATTTAAACACTGCAAAACCTTAATCGCTTCTGCAATGATTTCCGGGCCTATCCCGTCCCCCGGTAGAACTGCAATTTTTTTCGTCATTAATTAACCCTATTTTCGTACAAATTGTTGTTTGTCAGAATATTAATCAGCAAACAACCATGGTGCTCTTTTCGCACGTTCTTTTTCATAGGCTTTGATTTTGTCGGCATGTTGCAGAGATAAGGCAATATCATCCAAACCATTTAACAGGCGATATCTGCGATTTTCATCGACCTCAAAACTCAAACTGCGGCCTGACGGTGTGGTAATGGTTTGCTGTTCCAAATCAATGGTTAATTGGTAGCCGGGCTCCAGTTCCTTAAACAATTCATCGACCAGGTCGGCAGCCAGAACAATCGGCAACAAACCGTTCTTAAAACAGTTGTTATAAAAAATATCGGCAAAACTGGGCGCTATAATGGCTCTAAAACCATAATCCTCCAATGCCCAGGGTGCATGCTCTCGGGATGAACCACAGCCGAAATTTTCCCGGGTTAATAAAATCTCAGCGCCTTGATATTCAGGCTTGTTCAAGACAAAATCCTGATTCAAAGGTCGGTTGGTACAATCCATTTCCGGCTCACCATGATCCAGATACCGCCATTCATCAAATAAATAGGGGCCAAAACCGGCACGTCTGATGGATTTTAAAAACTGCTTGGGAATAATGGCATCTGTATCTATGTTTGCCCTATCCAAAGGTGCAACCAATGCGCTTACTTTTTTAAATGCTTTCATGACTACAACACCTGATTAAAGAGATCTGACATCAACAAAATGACCGGCTATAGCCGCGGCTGCCGCCATAGCAGGGCTAACCAGATGAGTACGACCACCGTATCCTTGTCTGCCTTCAAAATTACGGTTGGAGGTTGAAGCACAACGCTCTCCTTCGTCCAGCCTGTCGGCATTCATAGCCAAACACATGGAGCAACCCGGCTCACGCCATTCAAACCCTGCGTCAATAAAGATTTTGTCCAGACCTTCCGCTTCGGCTTGCTGTTTAATCAAACCGGAGCCCGGTACCATTAAAGCCAGCTTGATATTATCAGCCACCTTTTTGCCCTTGATCACTTCTGCAGCGGCACGAATATCTTCAATTCTTGAATTGGTACACGAACCGATAAACACCTTATCCAGCTTAATATCGGTAATCGCCTGCCCTGCTTTAAGATCCATATATTGCAATGCTCGCGTAATACTTTGCTTTTTAACTTCATCGGCTTCATTAGCCGGATCCGGCACCACATCATCAATCGCTACCACCATCTCCGGCGACGTCCCCCAAGTGACTTGCGGTTTAATGCTGGCAGCATCGAATTCAATCACTTTATCAAATACCGCATCAGCATCAGAATGCAATTGACGCCACATACGTTCAGCCATAAACCAGTCATCACCCTTCGGAGATAAAGGCCGGTCTCGATAATAATCGATAGTAGTATCATCGACCGCGATTAAACCTGCACGGGCACCGGCTTCGATCGCCATATTACAGACAGTCATTCT
Source organism: Methylococcaceae bacterium (assembly GCA_050303415.1). GTDB lineage: Bacteria > Pseudomonadota > Gammaproteobacteria > Methylococcales > Methylomonadaceae > JBNLBS01. Next base: position 26,078 of record JBNLBS010000019.1, read on the forward strand.
GCCTTCCATCGACAACGCCTGAATCGCCTCACCGGCAAACTCGATGGCATAGCCGGTACCACCGGCAGTACCGATTTCACCAATAATGGCCAACACAATATCTTTGGCCGTGATACCGGCTTTAACCTGACCATTGACTTTTATCAGCAGATTTTTCGATTTTTTCTGCATCAAACACTGCGTAGCCAAGGCATGTTCCACTTCTGATGTCCCTATACCGAACGCTAAAGCCCCGGATGCGCCATGGGTTGAAGTATGCGAGTCACCACAAACCACTGTCATACCGGGTAAAGTGGCGCCTTGTTCCGGCCCCACAACATGGACGATGCCCTGACGGATATCAGCCATATTAAACTCGGTAATACCGAACTCGGTACAGTTCTTTTCCAGCGTTTCCACCTGTAGACGGGAAACCGGATCAACGATGCCTTCATTCCGGTCGGTCGTAGGTACATTATGATCGGCCACCGCCAGATTTCTTGACGTACGCCAGGGTTGCCTTCCGGCCAGACGCAAACCTTCAAATGCCTGAGGTGAAGTCACCTCATGGACTAATTGACGATCAATATAAATAAGGCAGGAACCATCATCTTCTGTATAAACAACATGATCGTCCCATAATTTGTCATATAAAGTTTTACCTGACATAGAAGCTTCTTTAGTATCGTTACTACAACTGTTTGCAATAAATTATTCCACTGTAAAACAAGCGAAATAAACCTGAATCAACCTAACACAGCAAAGATTTTACTGGTAATTTCATCCACTGTACCGACCCCGGCAACAGAATCAAACTTTACCTGGGCACTTTCAGCTGAATAATAGTCGACCAATGGCTTGGTTTGTTCATGATAAACATTTAAACGTTTACGTACCGTATCTTCTTTATCATCATCGCGCTGAATCAAAGCTTCACCAGTAACATCGTCCACACCGTCAACTTTAGGCGGGTTAAATTCTATATGATAGGTACGGCCCGACTGCTGATGCACCCGGCGTCCCGCCATACGTTTAATAATCTGCTCGTCATCCACCTGAATTTCAATAACATGATCTATTTCAACGCCCATAGCCAACAAGCCTTCGGCCTGCGCAATAGTGCGGGGGAAACCGTCCAGCAAAAAGCCTTTTTCACAATCGGAGGCTTTAATTCTTTCTTTAATCAGACCCAAGATAATGTCATCCGATACCAGACCACCGGCATCCATTACTTTTTTAGCTTCCACCCCCAAAGGTGACCCTTCACGAACTGCCGAGCGCAGCATATCACCCGTTGAAATCTGAGGAATACCGTATTTCTCAGTAATAAACTGTGCTTGAGTTCCTTTACCCGAACCCGGACTACCTAAAAGGATGATACGCATAAAAAATAACTCCAATTCGTTTGCTATTTAAAATTATAAATCGTAAAAATATTAAGGTATTTTTACCAGTCAACGTCTATTTTATAACAAATAGATGGTTTAATCTCTTGTAAAAAAAGCTTCACTTCCTTATTCTTAGCACTTTGACATCAATTCTGGAGAAAAAAATTATGCGCGTCGGAGATTTAATGACCACACAAGTGTTTACTGTCGAACCGCATGACATGATTGATCGCGTTTTTTTCTTGATTCATTATGAAAAAATTCGCCATTTACCCGTCATAGAAAAAGGTAAAGTAGTGGGTATCGTATCCGATAGAGATCTATACAAAACACTAGGCCCAAAAAGCAATTCCAATACAATTACAACAGCCGCTCCCGGTAGCACCGAACTTCATGTTATTCCCAAAAAAGTTCAAAATATCATGCACCGTGGCGTGATTACCGTTACTGCTGACACCTATGCTTCAGAAGCAGCAGCATTAATGGCCGACAAAAAAATCGGCGCACTTCCTGTGGTCGATGACAAAAACAAAATTATCGGCATATTATCGGCTACTGATATTCTGAGAGTCTTTTCCAAAATTGAAAAAGCCAAAGAAAAAAGAGAAGAAAGAATTGCTGCCGGTGTAAGTCACACATAGAACAACAGAGCAACATGTATTAGATTAAAAGCCCCTCATAATGGGGCTTTTTTAATGGAAAAAGCATGGACACAGAAAATATTATTGCGCAAACCCAGTTATGGCTGGAAAAAGTTATTATTGCTTACAATATCTGCCCATTTGCCAAACCCGTACAGCAACAACGGCGAATACACTACATTGTTATCTGCAGCAATGATATAGAATCCGGTTTGCAAGCATTAATCCAGGCCTGCCATCAGCTGGATACCGAGACAAAAATTGAAACCACGTTGCTCATTTACCCAAACGCCTTTAGCAAATTTGACGACTACCTGGAGTTTTTAGACTATGCCAACGCACTGTTAGTTGACCAAGGCTATGAAGGCATTTACCAACTGGCCAGCTTTCATCCCGACTATTGTTTTCAAAATGCACCGGATGATGACCCGGCCAACTACACCAACCGTTCACCTTATCCAATGCTGCATCTGATCCGCGAGGCCAGCATAGAAAAAGCCCTGCAAAGTTACCCGGATCCGGAACAAATTCCACAACGCAATATAAAACTAACCCGAAAACTGGGGCTAAAAAAAATGCAGGACCTGCTAGCAGCTTGCTATCAAACTTCAGTCGCAAAAAACGATAACTAATAACCTCCGGCTTCGGCACATTATGAGTTCGGTGATTAAATTGTTTGCATAGACTTATGTTCGGAAAAATATTGACACATCATATTCGATTCACTATCTTTCATAACACACAGTGTAAGTAAGCAATTACTTACAATCCTTTCAATTATTTTTCAACCATGAATAAAACTACAGCTGAAGCCTTTGTTTTGCATTTTGCGCAAAAATATTTTTCTTATTTATTACCTCGCGAAGTACTTGATGCATTAAATACAAAGGAATCCACTGACACAAAAAAACAAAATCAAACCGAATCCAATCCCATTATAGATTGGGAAAATAGGATTTCTATCCAGTCTCACTGGCAGGGTGTAATTGAAGATAAAGAATCTGACAGAGAAAGATCTATTGCCGAAATTGTTAAACAAGCGCTATTTCACAATAAGAAACTGGACGTTAATACCGTAGAAGAGCGATCTTTTTCATTCAACCCTTTTGGAATAGCCGTTAGAAACGAGAAGTTTTTTCTTGTCGGTTCTTATGAAAACAGCCTGACGCCCTGCCTGATAAGCCTGGCTAAAATTGTAAACGTAAATCTAACGGATGAAAATTCCATTCCGCCTAAAAAAGACTTTGATTTAAATAGTTTTTCTGAAACCTACCTCAATCACCCGACCGAACCGAAAATCATTGACACACTCATCGTCGAGTTTCCAAACAAAGCATACTTTTATGTAAAATCACATCCTCTTAAGTGTGATGAGCTGATCTTATCTGAGCCGACAGGAACGCTAGGCTACTTTACCTTAACGGCCAAAAAGGTAAAAAATACTTTTTTATTACATCAATGGTTAAGTTCATTTCATGATGATGCTCAAGTATTAAACCCGCCTTTTATTCGCTATCAAATTAACCGTTCATTCGTTGATAAATTAACCAATTTATACAATCGTCAAGCATTCGAACGCCTTGGAACCAGGGAAATTGATCGATATTATCGTGACCATAATAGCTATTTCTCCATCTTGGTAATGGATATAGATCATTTTAAAAACATAAATGATCTGCATGGCCATTTGTTTGGCGATGAAGTCTTAATAAATGTATCTAACTGCTTACGCGATTATGATGCAATTCGTTATGGTGGAGAAGAATTTGTTATTTTATTGCCTAATACACATGCTTTCGAGGCAAAGCGAGCAGCCGAACGAATTAGAGAAAATATAGAGTCATTAACTCTAAAAAACAAGGAAAATGCATTAGTGCCTGTAACCATAAGTATTGGCATAGCTGAATTTCCAACACATTTGCCCGATAAAAACCTAATCAATTTACATGGTAAAGAAAACCATAAAACGGATGAAAAAGTAAAAAACAGTTTAATGTTACTAATTACCGAACAAGCTGATAAAGCCCTTTATCAAGCCAAGCAAAAAGGACGAAACAAATCGTTTATTTTTTCAAAAGAATAAAGCAATCTCAAACAACCGCCCCCTGCCGTTTCATTGTTGAATTCAAATTTTCAAGCCATCTGCATGGCTTTTAAGGTTTTAGAACTAAACTCGCGCCTATACAAAACCAACACCACCCATAGTGTCAACAGCATAAACAATACAGGATGCATAAACCACGATAGCGCTGCAAGACTGAAATAATAGGCTCTCAGACCGTAATTAAAGGTATTGCTGGCCAAATGCAGCACATTTGCGACTTTTTCTGCATATTTTTGACGCACCCTTTCATCCTCACCTACTTGTGGCGCACCGCCAACCATCATGATCACCATATTGTATTGACGCATAGACCAGGTAAAAGTGAACACCGCATAGATATAAATAGCAATCAGCAACAGCAGTTTTGCAGCTAAAAGATCAAGTGTTTTACAGTCAAAAAAGGCCATTTTGTTCATTGTCGACATGATCTGCTCCAAATTCATCAATCCGGACAATAAACCGATCAAAACCAACATCGAAGTTGAGGCAAAAAACGCCACATTTCTTTCCAAAATGGTAAAAAAAGTCGCATCAGCAATACGTATTTCCCGATTGTTAAACGACTGCATCCAACGCAAAATATATTCATTACGAATATTTTTTAAGCAACTGACATGATGACTTCTGATCCCGGAATAATAACTGTATCCCATCCAAGCCAAAACCAGCCAAAGTACCGCTATAACATCCAAAAGATACTGATTACTCACATTATTTACTCCATAAATAAAATTTGAGCCTAACACAGTTTTATGACACAACAATGACTCAATCAAGGCTGCAATTATATTTAATTTAAGCTTTAACACATAAAAAAAATATCCCACAACAGCCTTTAACGATAAAATAGATATCCAAGTCCTTCCCGCATATACAGCCTCCCAGATATTTATCACTTAAGTTTGAGAACATAAAACCCAATGACCTTTAATGAATTAGAGCTATCAGAACCTTTGCTTAAAGCTATTGCCGAACAAGGTTACACACAACCAACCCCGGTACAGGAACAAGCAATACCTTATATTTTACAAGGCAGAGATATGCTCGCCGGCGCTCAAACCGGCACAGGGAAAACGGCAGGATTTACTTTACCCCTATTACAACTGCTTCATAATCAAGAGCCGGGAAAAAAACCACGCCCGGTAAGAGCCTTAATACTTACCCCGACTCGGGAATTAGCGATTCAGGTCTATGAAAGCGTGTGTACCTATGGCAAACATTTGCCTTTACATGCTGAAGTTGTCTTCGGTGGGGTCAGCATCAATTCTCAAATTAAACGCTTACAACGCGGCAGCGATATACTTGTCGCCACGCCCGGCCGACTGTTGGACTTGATGTATCAAAAGAAAGTTAATCTGTCTCAAGTACAATTCTTTATCCTGGATGAGGCTGACCGGATGCTGGATATGGGCTTTATCAGAGATATTCGCAAAGTCATCGACGCCCTACCCGATCAAAGACAAAATCTGATGTTTTCAGCAACCTATTCCAAAGAAATAAAAGTTCTGACCGAACAATTGCTGAATGACCCCGCTGAAGTTGCCGTCGCCAGAAAAAATGCCGCTGCCGACACCGTATCACAACTGGTCTATGCCATTCAAAAAGAAAACAAACGCGAATTAATATCCTGGCTGATTGGCGATGGCAACTGGCAGCAAGTGTTGGTTTTTGTCAGAACCAAACATGGTGCAGATCGTTTATGTAAACAACTTATTCATGATGGCATTCGCTGTGCCGCGCTACACGGCAACAAAAGTCAATCGGCCCGCACCAAGGCACTGGAAGGTTTTAAAAACGGGAACATTACCGCGTTAATTGCAACTGATATAGCCGCTCGGGGTATTGATATAGATCAACTACCACATGTGATTAATTTTGACCTGCCGGCAGTCGCCGAAGATTACGTTCATCGTATAGGTCGTACGGGTAGAGCCGGTTCACAAGGCCAGGCTATTTCATTTGTGTCCCCTGAGGAAGCACATTTACTCGGTGCCATTGAAAAACTGCTAAACAAACAAATCCCCAGAGTCGCAGATACGGGATATGCACCAGTTGCTTTGGATACGGGTAAAAAACCCAAAAACAAGCCAAAGCAAAACAACCATAAACCAGCCGCCAGAAAAAAGGTAAAAACTAAATCTCCCTACGATAACCGTTCACCAAGAACGAATAAACCCAACAAAAACCGTATCCGAAATAAAACCAGACGATTAAGCAGTTAATTTACTCTGTCTAAAGCAAAAAAGGCAAGTATTGCCGAACAAGAAAAAATAAATTTGTTTAAAAGTTATCGGCTTGTAATCCATAGATTACAAAACATTGATTTTTTTGTAATCTATGGATTACAAAACATAATTTTTCATGATTTTGCACCAAAATAGTACTTTTGTACAATACAAACACAAAAAACTTGTCCTTATAATCAGATTCAGATTCACTCAGAATGAATCATAACAACCAACCGGCATTGCCAACGGATTGGAGGTGATAAGAGAGGGGGGTGGACTTTCCTTATGCTGGAGGGGTTAATTTGAATAGGAATATCTGTATTCCATAATGTTTAATTTAATACTCCAAGTTCAGAGGATAATAATATGAAAAAATATATTTCAATTTTGACGACAAGTTTAATCTTGGCTTCTTCATCCGTTTTTGCTGATGATGACGATGATGCAAGAGCAATTTGTCAGGATGTCCCAACGCACGAACAACTTAAAACCGCTTTAGATGCTTCTGGTTATAATTCTAATGGTGGTTTCAACCTTCATATGTGGGGCACCATCGTCAACAGAGACGGTTTTGTTTGTGCAGTTGCCTTCACAGGAACAGAGCGTGGAGACCAATGGCCTGGCAGCCGTGTAATTTCTGCTGCTAAAGCTTATACAGCAAATGCATACAGTTTAGAAGGCTATGCCCTTTCTACTGCTAATCTGTATGCTTCAGGACAGCCTGGTGGCAGCTTATGGGGCTTACAGTTCAGCAACCCGACTGACACCAAAGCCGCCTATCGAGGTAACCCAGAAAACTACGGCCAACCCAATGATCCTATGGTAGGAAGAAAAGTGGGGGGGCAAATCGTCTTTGGTGGCGGTTTTGCACTCTATAATTCAGATGGAGAAATTGTTGGCGGACTCGGTGTCAGTGGAGACACATCCTGTAAAGACCATAATTTTGGTTGGAAGGTCCGTGACAATCTGAATTTGGACTACGTTCCTAATGGTCCTAGCGGAGCCGGAGACGATAACATCATTTATGATATGATTGGCGGAGATATTGACTTTTTAGCTTCTCATGACAACACTATTAGTCCATCGGCTTTCGGACATGTTGATTGTGATTTGGGTGAATCTGGAATATTATTGCCTCCAGTCAAAAAGAACGAACTATAATAAATCTGCTCTTTATAGTACTGCATATGTCCGATAGAAACACTATCGGGCATATGTTGATATACTTAGGATCATTCAATCCATATCTAGTAAAAACAAAAACTTTCAAACTTAAAACTGCTTTAAACTTTCAAATGGCATGCAAAAAATTGTCAATATTGTTTTTCCCAGTATTATTTTTAATAATTACGGGCTGCAGCATAAAAAAAAACCTTGATCCCGATATATCTTCATTTAGTTGCGCAATTTCTTCGCCTCAAGGTACCTCAGATAAAGCCACAGAGCTTGCTCATACGATTCAGTTGGAAAACGAAGGCGATAAACAGTTTTTTGCTAAAGACTACGACAACGCTTTCGATTGTTATAACCATGCGTTAGAACTTAAAATAAAAAAGTTTGGTTCCAAACATCTATCTCTGATTCCGAATTTATATAATTTGGCTACTGTTTACGAAGTTAAGCAAGATTATAAAGCCGCCAATTCTTTATATGGAAGATCACTGAATATTTTAAAAAAACAAAAACGAGCATCTGCTTATAATTCATATCAGGGCTATCAGACAGCCATCTACTATAAAACAAACACTTCAAACGATATCATGCAGCTTCAAAACGCATTGTTAGCTTTTCAGCAGATTCATAATCCCACTAATATTCGTGTTGCAGCAATTCAACATAGACTGGCAAATATTTACCTGACAAACAAAAATTTCTTAAAATCTGAAAACGCTTTCCAGAAAGCTATTTCTATATTGCATAGATATACGGGTAACAAACATCCATACTATGCAAAAATATTAACTGATTTTACCAAGCTTCTTGAATTAACAGATAGAACCCAACAGGCATCAAAGTTTAAAAAACAAGCTGACGTAATTTTTCAAAGCTATCCCAAAAAACTACATACCAAACTTTATTCACCAGATTAAAAAAAGGATTTAGGTTTCCCAAAAATCGACGGGGTCAAGACTTGCATAGTGCATTTATAAAAAAAGCTTTGGCCATTACCCACTCCCCTTACACCACGCCGAGCATCGCAGTTTTTCGGTAAAATAGCCCGAAGGGTGATCACAAGGATGAGATCATTTGACAGCGGGGCTTGGATGCCCCGTTTGGCAAACCTAGTGAAAAACAAGAAGCTCAGGGGGCTTTCGTGGTGTAGGGTCGATTTTATTTGGTTACTTTCTTTTGTCGACGCAAAAGAAAGTGACTCGGCTTCGCGGACGAGCCCGCGATTAAAACAGAGGATTCGAAAAAAAATTAAACAAATTGGCTGAAAAACATGATTTAATTTCTCCTCCGCCAAACCCTCTCGGCAATTGCTCCTTCTTTGCCCTACCTTCTGCATCCTTGCAGTTGTCCATCAGGAGAGGGCTTATCTTCAAATGAAATTGAGAAAAAGGAGGCAAGCCTTAAATTTGACGTTTCATTTTTCCACTACTCAGTTTTTTGACCAAGTGCTAATATAGCTCTAGATGATTCACTTTTTCTAAGCTATGTCTAACCGGCTCCAGAATGAAACACTTTGTACTGCAAACCAACATTACCCCACCCTTTCCAAAGCATTTAAAAATGGCTTTATTCGGGATGGGCTGCTTTTGGGGGGCGGAACGATGCTTCTGGCAAATTCCGGGTATCTACACTACTGCGGTAGGTTACAGCAATGGCGAGATTGAAAACCCGACTTATAAACAGGTTTGTACGGGATTAACCGGACATAATGAGGTGGTCAGGGTGGTTTATGATCCAAAACTGACACCCTACCAGCAATTACTGGAAACTTTTTGGCAAGCACATAATCCTACTCAAGGTATGAGGCAAGGCAATGATATTGGCAGCCAGTACCGCTCCGGTATTTATACCTATGATCAACAGCAACTGGAAACAGCGGAAGTATCCAAGCTGCATTATCAAAAGCGTTTGTCACCAGGAGGATTTGCTTCTATTACCACCGAAGTAATACCAGCCACTACCTTTTATTATGCTGAAGATTACCATCAACAATACCTGGCAAAAAACCCTGACGGATATTGCGGTCTGGGCGGCTTGGGAATACCGTTTAATTAAAACCAACACAATACTATCACAAGTGAAATAGCGTATTAATACTGATCTCAAACCAAATAAAGAAATCTTTTTTATACAATGAAAATTATTTTATTGGCTTTAAAACATTAAAGCTGGATATTATAACCGTGAAATAAAAAGGGATAATATTGCAATAAGTACTTATAACTACCAGCCTAATAAAAAAGCAATATAATTGATTTATATCAATAGGTTATGAATTTTATGCTGATTTTTTTACAAAAAAAAGGTGGTTTAAAACCACCTCAGGATATTAGGAAGGATATAACGCAACTTTTAGCTGTTAACCTTAAAAATTTAAGGCCTTAAAAGTTAGAATAATAATAGCAATACTTTTTGCAAAGAAAAATGTGACATATTGTCGCACCCCTGATATTGCACTATTAAATATTCATACTACTTCACATAATCTATAAAAAAATTAGTTTAATTACTTTTATTTATTATCTAAATTACTGACTAAAAATCTTTATTTTCAATGTGTTAACAATTTGGCGCATTTTTTTTCATTCAATGTCATAATAAATCGACTAGCAGCAACCGCTTTTTTATATTTAATCCATGTTTGCACAAATATTACCCAAATCAGGGCTATCGGCCAGACAAAACCTGGAATGGTTATTCATTCTCAGAAGCCTGATGATCGCCAGTGAAGTCATTCTAATTCTCATTTCCATTCATGTGTTAAGGATTCACCTACCCCAGGAACAGCTCTGGATGGTAATCATGTCTGTAGCTGCAGTAAACCTCTATACCTGGATGCGATTACAGACCGACGATCCGGTGACCGAACTGGAGATTTTTTCCCAACTGGTGATTGATGTTTTCGGCATTGCCTCGTTGCTTTATCTGACTGGCGGCGCCTCCAACCCTATTATTTGGGTTTTTTTGTTACCGCTGATTATTACTGCCATAACTTTGCCCCAGTCTTATGCCTGGTATATGGTGATACTTACCAGCTCCATGTATACCATTTTAATTGCATACAACATTCCGCTACCCACGATTGAACCCCATATGCCAGATCCGGAACCGGAATTAAGTGATTATGAAATGCTGCTTAAAGCACACACAATAAGTGACAAGCATTACTTTAACCTACATGTCTTTGGCATGTGGTTTGGTTTTGTTTTCAGTGCCGGTCTGGTTGCTTATTTTGTCGTCGAGTTGGCAAGAACCCTAAAGGTTCAGGAACGCAGCCTGGCTGATGCCAGGGAAAATGCACTGCGCGATGAAAAAGTCGTTTCACTGGGCACATTGGCTGCCAGTGCCGCACATGATATGGGAACACCGCTGGCCACTATTGCCATCTGTGCTCACGAACTGGAAAAAGATTACCCGGCTCACCGTTTCCCGGATTTGCAACAAAAAACCCAGATCATCCAGCAACAATTGGCTCGCTGTAAAGAAGCGTTATCGGTTATGTCGGCCTCAGCCGGAGAAATGCGGGCAGAGTCCGGCGAAGTTATGTTATTAACCGAATATATCGATGAAATTTTCAACCAGTGGCGAACTCAAAAACCGGAAACCAAATTAAATTTTTTTATCTCACCCGAGGTTGCTGTCGATGCTAAAATCATTGCTGACAGAACGCTGACCCATTCTTTTATTAATATTTTGAATAATGCCGCCGATGCAACGCCAATTGATAAAGGAATAGAGTTTCATGCTGAATGGAATTTAAACGAAGCACATTTTAAAATCCGCGACTATGGCCCTGGCTTCCCCCCAGATTTCGACGAATTTGCAGGAAAAAAACCGGTTACCAGCAATAAGAGCGGCCTTGGGGTGGGCTTGTTCTTAACCAATACAGCAATCAAACGACTGGGTGGAACTATAAGGTTTTATAATATGGAGACGGGTGGTGCTTGCGTTGAAATTTCACTACCCCTGTTAATGAGTGAGAATAACCATGACTGAAGACATAGACAAGCCCAGGCTGTTACTGGTCGATGATGATGAAACCTTTTGTTTGGTATTAAAAAGTGCACTGGAAAAACGTGATTATGAAGTTTTGGTGGCTAATGATGTACAAACAGGTATTGCATTGGCGGAACAACAAGAGCCGGAATATGCCGTGATTGATCTGCGAATTGGTCATGAATCCGGCCTGGAACTGGTAAAAAAGCTGATCACCCTGGACGGCAACACACAGATAGTGATGCTGACCGGCTTTGCCAGCATTGCCACAGCCGTTGAAGCCATTAAGCTCGGTGCGATTCATTACTTAACCAAACCGGCCAATGCCGATGAAATTTTAACAGCTCTGCATAAAAACGAAGGAGATTCTTCAGTTACGATCAGTGAAAACCCGCTCTCGATAAAACGGCTGGAATGGGAGCATTTACAAAATGTATTAATGCAACACGATGGTAATATTTCCGCAGCAGCCAGAGCATTGAATATGCACAGACGAACATTACAACGAAAGCTTGAAAAAAAACCGGTACGGGAATAACCCAACAAGGTAAAGGTATGCCTGAACTATGGAGGAATCCGCTATTTCTTTAACACCTGTTTAGCCTCATCCCATAAGGCGTCCAGCTCGGCCAAGCGGCAATCCCTTAAACTTCGCCCTGATACCTCAACCTGTTGTTCTATATATTGAAAACGACCGGAAAACTTTTTGGTCGCTTCTTTTAACGCAATTTCAGGGTTTACTTTTAAATGTCGGGCCAGATTAACCACAACCAGTAATAAATCTCCTACTTCTTCCTGAATATGCGCCTGGTCACCCGACTCCCAGGCTTCTTTCACCTCAGACAGTTCTTCTTCCACCTTGTCAAAAACCGGCAGCACTTCAGGCCAGTCGAAGCCATGACTGGCCGCCCGGTTTTGTATTTTTTCACATTGCACCAGGGCAGGAAGATTATTGGCTACCCCGGATAACACACTATCCGGTTCCCTGCCGTGTCTTTTCCCCTGCCGTTCCTGTGCTTTAGCTTCTTCCCAGGCTTGTTGACGTTGTTCGTCATTGTCATAAACCACATCGAAAAAAACATGCGGATGACGTCGCACCAGTTTGTCGGAAATGCTTTCCGCCACCTGATCAAAATTAAACAACCCCAGCTCTTCCGCAATGCGCGAATGAAACACCACTTGCAGCAACAAATCACCCAGCTCCGAGCGCAGATCGTCCAGATCATTACGCTCAATGGCATCGGCAACTTCATAGGCTTCTTCTATGGTATAAGGAATCAGACTGTAAAAATCCTGCTTAACATCCCATGCACAACCGTCATCAGGATGGCGCAGTTGAGCCATAATTTCCAATAATCGTTGAGTATTATTAAGACTCAAAATGTTGAACCAAAATTTTCCTGATAGCGTTGTTTAAAAGCATCCATAGTAAAAGAATGATTCTGAGTACCATGGTGTTCAATTTTTATCGCCCCCATTAAAGAAGCAATACGCCCGGTCACATCCCAGTCATATTCATTCACCAAGCCATACAACAAACCGGCTCTATAAGCATCACCACAACCGGTAGGATCACAAATTGCTTTAACCTGTGCCGATGGAATATCAATACATTGCCCGTTATAATAAATTTTAGAACCTTGTGCACCCATAGTTATAATCAGGGCTTCCACTTTTTCTGCCAGTTGTTCCAATGACAGCCCGGTACGCTCCTGCATTAATTCAGACTCATAGTCATTAAATGTAGCCCAGGTTGCCTGTTCCATAAAAGCCAACAGCTCTTCACCACTAAACATAGGCATACCCTGACCCGGGTCAAAAATAAACGGAATATCTGCGTCGGCAAATTGTTGAGCATGTAACTGCATCCCTTCTTTACCATCCGGTGACACTATGCCGATTTCAACCCCGTCTGTTACAACATCATTTAAATGGGAGGAATTCATCGCACCCGGATGAAACGCAGTAATCTGGTTATCATCCTCATCCGTGGTTATATACGCCTGACCGGTGAATTCACCATCGACAATACGAATATACTTGTTGGAAAGGCCGCATTGACTCATCCAGTTGGCATAAGGACCAAAATCGTGTCCGACCGTCGCCATTACTAAAGGCGTCTCTCCCAGCAAATTGAGATTATAGGCAATGTTACCGGCACAACCGCCATATTCGCGACGCATCACCGGTACTAAAAATGACACATTCAAAATATGCACTTTTTCCGGCAATATATGATTTTTAAATTTGTCATGAAAAACCATAATGGTGTCATATGCCATAGAACCACAAATTAATGCGCTCATTTATTCCCTCTTAACTCTAAATTAAAATAAAAATCCAAGTAGCCGCCGCCCATATACAAGCCAACATTACCGCCGCAGAACCTATATCTTTTGCCCGACCCGACAATTCATGCCGTTCCAAGCCAATTCTATCAACTATGGCTTCAATTGCCGAATTTAACAGTTCCACCAGTAAAATTAAGACGACACTGCCAAGCATTAATACCCTTTCTACTGATGTATTTGCCAACCAGAAAGTCAAAGGTGTAGCAACAATCAATAAATAGACTTCCTGTCGAAAAGCCTCTTCATGCTGCCAGACCGCTTTAAAACCGGAAATTGAAAAAAAAACTGCATTTACCAGTCGTTTTATTCCCTTTGCATTTTGATTAGCCATAAAACCTACCTGTTACGAAAAAAAACGGCCAGTTTGTACTGGTATTAGTATAAATACACACATGCTGTACGCAACAAACTACAATATTTATAAAGATTCGTTTACAACCCCTAAAACAAAGCCTAAGTTATTGATTTTTATTTATCTTAGCAAGATGATAAAATTCAATACAATCTAAAAAAACATCAATAAAGTCAGCTTTTTATGATCTTTACACCAAACTTTCCCACAGAGTTATCCACAAAATATGTGGATAACTAAGCTTCCACCATCTTTTGATAAGCATCCGCGTCCATCAACAAATCCAACGCCGATAAATCATCCGCTTTAATACAAAATATCCAGCTTTCATAAGGGTCATCATTAACCCGTTCAGGTTCATCATTCAGGCTGTCATTAATTTCTACCACTTCACCGGCAACAGGGCTGAATAAATCAGACGCCGTTTTGACTGATTCAACAACTGCGCATTGCTCACCTGCCGCCAGTTTTTTCCCCAGCTCAGGCATTTCAACAAAAACCAAATCACCCAGCTCTTCTTGTGCAAAATCGGTAATACCAACCCGCACAAGATTATTATCTTCCAACTTGGCCCACTCATGAGTTTTTGCATATTTTAAATTTTCCGGAAAATCGCTCATTTTCTCTCTCAAAATATTGTTTTAACGGGATAAGCATAACCTGCTATTTTTTAAACACAACTAAAAAATCTATTAATTCTTCACTATCGAATACACATAACCAAATTAAGATTCGGGTTATAATTTAGCGCTAACTTTTTAGTGACTGACAGCAAGCATGTTTTCTAGCCCTTTATTTTACCTTCTCTTTGCCATTTACTTACTAACTAATGCAGATTTTTTTTCCGCACCCGCCTATGCTCAGCCAGTGCTAAACGAAGAAGAACGGATAGAAACAGATGAAGATAACAACGATGAAAAACATCAATTTATAGTCAAATTAAACCCAAACGCACAAAAAACAGCCGGTTTAAAAACCCTGGTTTTACCAATTAGCCACTATCAGGCAGAACGGCTAAGTTACGGCAGGGTTGTATCCATTCAACCCTTATTAGAGTTACGCAAACGCTATTTTTTAGCTCAGTCTGAACAAAGTAGCGCCAAAGCCAAATTTAATCAGGCACAACAGAGCGTTAGACGTTTACAGGATTTATATAACAATCAAGTGGTATCCGAACGCCAGATTCAAAGTCAAAAATCCAAATGGCAGGCGGATAAAGCTCAGTTTAACGCTGTTCACTTTCAGCTTAAGGCAATTTATGCTGAATCCCTAGTCTGCTGGGGACCCGAGCTTACCGACAAAATATTATCCGATAGTAAAGAAGACGCATTAGCCGGATTTATTAGCGGTCAGCAACATTTATTGGAAATCACCCTGCCTGCCGGTCAAGTATTAGCTGATTCGGTTACCCAGATCGTAGTCAGTCCAAATGGAGACAGACAACAGGCGATAACTGCCGATTACATCTCCATGTCACCACGCACCGGCGAAATCAACCAGGGTAATAGTTATTATTTTGTCAGCCAAAGCCCAATGTTAAAAACCGGCATGCAGATTAGCGCATGGTTACCGGAGCATCAAAATGCACAACAAGGCGTCATTATCCCCAAGTCGGCTGTTTTCTGGCATATGGGGCAAACATTTGTTTATGTGAAATCCGATGACGATGAATTTACCCGTATTGCTATCCCCAGATTAATTAGCACGCCGACCGGCTATTTTAACCAGCATCAACTCAAGCCTGATGATGAACTGGTCATTACCGGCGCCCAAATGCTGCTTTCCGAGGAATTTAGAGCATTAATTCCTGATGAAGACGATGACGATTAATTGATAAAATGCTGGCAGCTCTTGTACGTTTCTCCATTCGTTTCTACGGTATAGTCATTGCCTTTGCGGTACTGATTCTGCTTTACGGTGTTTTTCGTTTTTCTTCAGCCGGTCTGGATATTTTTCCGGAATTTTCACCCAAGCAGGTGATTATTCAGACAGAATCGCCGGGACTGTCTTCCGAACAGGTGGAAATTCTAGTTTCACAGCAGATCGAAACCGCCATCAGCGGTTTGATCGGACTCAAGTCGATACGCTCGGAATCCATTCAGGGCTTGTCTATCGTTACCGCCACCTTTGACGAACACAGTGATATCTATAGAAACCGGCAACTGGTCAGCGAAAGATTGCTCAGTATTGCCGAACAATTACCGGACGGTGTCGCCACACCGGTTCCCGTCCCCTTATCCTCCTCCTCTGCCACGGTACTGACCATCGGCTTACGTTCCGACAGTAAAAGCCTGATGGCTTTACGCAGCCTGGTGGACTGGACCATCGTACCACGTTTAATGGCTGTATCCGGTGTATCAGATGTCAATGTTTTCGGCGGCGAAATCCAACAACTGCAAATTCAGCTCGATCCGGTTCAACTGCACCGCTTTAATTTATCCGTCGACGAAGTAATCCGGGCCGCCTCACAGGCCGGGCAGATTCAGGGCGGCGGTTTTATCGAAAACAGCAACCAGCGCTTTACCGTACAGGTAACCGGACAACCGACCAGCCCTGAACAATTCAAAAAAATAATCATCCGCCATCAACAAGGCCAGCACCTTACCCTGGGGGATATCAGTCATATTCAATATGCCGCCGAACCGCCTATTGGCGCCGCGCAAATAATGGGCAAACCGGGTATTGTGATGATGGTCATCGGTCAATACGGTGCCAACACCCTGTCCGTATCCAGACAAGTAGAACAGGCATTAACCGAATTTGACCGAATTTTTAAACAGCAGGATATTCAATTTTATTCGCATTTATTTCGTCCTGCCGACTATATTGAACGCTCGGTCAGTAACCTGTCCGGCCACCTATTGATAGGCGGTCTGTTTGTATTAATTATTTTGTATCTGTTTTTATTTAACTTCCGTACCGCCTTTATTTCCGCCGTCGCCATCCCATTGTCTTTAGTCAGTGCAATTATAATTCTGCTGGAAACAGGGGTTAATCTGAATATTATGGTATTGGGCGGATTGGCGATAGCACTGGGTGAAGTCGTCGATGACGCCATTATCGATACTGAAAATATTTTTCGCCGGCTGCGGGAAAATCGACTGCTAAAACAGCCCTTACCCATTGCCGAAGTGGTTTACAAAGCCTCAATGGAAGTCCGCAGCTCAGTGGTTTATGCCAGCTTTATCGTAGCCTTGGTATTCGTGCCGTTATTAACCCTTAGCGGGGTTGCCGGACGCCTGTTTGCACCGTTGGGCATGTCCTATATTCTGGCGATACTAATGTCGTTACTGGTCGCCCTGTCGTTAACACCGGCCTTGTGTTATCTGTTACTTGGCCAAAATCTCAACGATCAGGACGAACCGCCGATGATCAGCCGTATCAAACCTTATTATTTGCGTTTGCTACAGGGTACATTTGATCATTTTAAAACTGTTGCCATTAGTTGCGTTGCCATCTGCGTTTTAGGCTTATTGTCATTTTTGTTTATCGACAGCAAATTTCTGCCCGAACTGCGCGAAGGCCATTATATAGTTCACACTACCAGTATCCCCGGCACCTCATTACAGGAATCCATTCGTCAAGGCTCAAAACTGACCGAACAGTTTGTAAAAATTGACGGTATCGAATCGGTCTCGCAATGGGCCGGCCGCGCCGAACGCGGAGCCGATACCTACGGCAGCCATTACAGCGAATACGAAGTACGTTTAAAACCGATGTCAGGCAGCGAACAACAACACGTGCTCGATCAGCTCAGAGAAATCCTGTCCGGTTTTCCAGGCATCTTGTATGAAGCCAACACCTTTTTAACCGAACGCGTTGATGAAACCATTTCCGGCTACACTTCACCGGTGGTGGTTAACGTTTATGGTAATGACCTCCCAACCATAGACAACAAAGCCCAAGCCATAGCAGAAATTATGCGCACCATACCCGGCGCGGCTGATGTGCAACTGCGATCTCCGCCCGGCACCCCGCTGCTACAAATCCAACTGGATATGGATAAGCTTAACCTGTGGGGAATACGCCCGGCGCAGGTAGTTAATACCATACAAGCCGCCTACGAAAGTAAAGTGGTGGGTAAAAACCTGCAAGGCAATCGTATTTATCCCATTGCCGTTGCACTGACACCGGAGCTTAGACAACGTCCCGAAGTCATTGGTCAACTGCCTATTCGTTCTATTAGCGGGCAACTCATCCGCCTTGAACAGATTGCCGATATTAAACACACCGCCAGCCGTTACAATATTCTGCACCAAGGCGCTCAAAGACGGCAAACAGTCACCGCGAATGTGATTAATGCAGACCTGGATGAATTTATGCATACGTTAAAACAGCGCGTACTGCATGAAGTCAGTTTTCCGGCCAATATTTATCCGGAATTTACCGGTGCCGCCGTCGAGCAGGCAGAGGCACGCAAGGATTTAATTCTGCATTCCTTAATGGCCGGTGCCGGAGTATTGATTTTTATTTATATTGCCTTGGGCAGTGTGCGCCATGTTGCGCTGACACTGGCAAACCTTCCATTCTCATTAATAGGCGGCGTAGCAGCCGTTATCCTGACCGGTGCCACCCTGTCAGTTGGTTCCATCGTCGGCTTTGTTACACTGTTCGGCATCACCGTACGCAACAGTATTATGCTGCTGTCTCATTTTCGCCATTTGGTCGAAGAGGAACAATTACCCTGGAACCAATCCACCGCCATACGCGGCGCCCAGGAAAGGCTTCCATCTATATTAATGACCGCACTGGTAACCGCCCTGGCCATGTTCCCAATCGCCTTTAATAGCGATAACCCCGGGCGGGAAATCATGGGGCCCATGGCCGCCATTATTATCGGCGGGCTGTTTTCCTCAACCCTATTAAACCTGTTATTGCTACCGGTTATATTGGTGCGCTATGGACAGTTTAAAAGATAGTCTCAGCCCGATTGAACAAAACTGCGAGAGTATAATCCTGCTCCATGGACTGGCCCGGACTTATCGCTGTATGAACAAAGCAGCGCATATTTTTTCTTCTTACGGCTACCATGTCATCAATGTCAGTTATCCGTCCAGGCGTAAAACCATTGAGCAGCTTGCAATAGAAGCGATCAAACCAGCGATTGAAGAGGCCGAACAAAAACACTGCCGGCGCATACATTTTTTAACCCATTCCATGGGCGGTATACTGCTGCGTTATTATTTATCAAAAAAAACGGTTAAGAATTTGGGCCGCACCGTCATGCTGGCACCCCCCAACCGAGGCAGCGAAATAGTCGACAAAATAGGCCACTGGAAATTATTTTATCTATGCAACGGCCCCGCCGGTTTGCAACTGGGAACCGATCAAAACAGCATACCCAGGCAACTAGGCGAATTAAACTTTGAAACCGGCATTATCACCGGCAACAAAAGCTGGAATCCATTATTATCCGACTTAATTTCAGATGCCAATGACGGCAAGGTATCGGTCAGCAGCGCCAGACTTGAAGGCATGAAAGATTTTCTGCTGCTGCCCTATTCCCACACATTTATCATGCAACATAAGTCAGTAATCGAACAGGCTCTATATTTTATTCAGCAGGGTTGTTTTGATCATAAACAATTATTTGGCAACGATACTATAAAGAATATTTGATCGGTGACGACATAAAATTCATCATCATATAAATGACATTCATTTTGAAAAAAATTGGGGCAAAGGAGTAGGTTTTGAGTAAGGCAATATTTATGGAGAAAATATTGACAAGCATTTTTAATAACATGCCAAAACATAATGCCGGATATCTTCGTCAGCCTACGAGCAGCCTCGTATTCAAAGTCACGATCGAATATACTTCACCGGATACGGTATTTCTCAGGCACCATTATCGTCATGGTTTTTTATAATTCAGTTTTGCCTAAATTGATCCGTTTAAATGTAGATCGAAATCTACGTTTGAATTCCTTTTATATAAGCATTTTGCTAATCGAGGAAGGTTATAGTTTTTAGATAAAAAACCGGCCGGATCAATACATCGTTTATTAATTTTTAAAGAGACTTATATGAAAATAAAGCACAAACTCACACTTGGCACAGTTTTGTTAACCCTTTTTTCAACAATTGCCGCCTGCGTGGGTTTAGGCTGGCTTGCAATACAGTCATCCAACGAAACATTACGCTCCGAAGCAATGCGCCACATGGTCTCTGTTCGTGAAATCAATAAATTACGGATTGAACAATATTTTAAACAAATAAACAACCAGCTACTGACCTTGGCTAATGACCGTATGATCATAGATGCCGCCAATAGTTTTAAAGCTGCAACCGCTAGTCTGGATAATGAATTCATGCCAAATACAACAAGCGGCTTGCGCGAACAGTTAAGCCAATATTACACGCGCCAGTTTGCTGTTGAATACAACAAACAAAACGACAGCCAACAGCAGATCAATACCCGCTCGTTTTTAGAAAGATTAGACTCTACCGGTACCACCCTGCAATACCTGTATATTCAAAACAACCGTCATCCATTAGGAGGTAAAGATGCTTTAATGCAAGCCGATGACGGAAGCCAATATAGTCAACTGCATGGTTTGTACCACCCACACATTAGAGACTACCTGAAGAAATTCGGTTATTACGATATTTTTATCGTGGATCCAGATACCGGAATGGTCGTTTATTCGGTTTTTAAAGAAATCGATTTTGCAACCTCACTCAAAAACGGTTCTTTTGCTAAATCCGGGCTGGGTAAAGCATTCGAACGGGCTAACAGGCTTTCCTCACCAAGTACTGTGCTGGAAGATTTTGAGCCCTATGCACCGTCTTACGACTCGTCCGCAGCTTTCATGGCGACGCCTATTTTTGACCACGGCCAAAAAGTTGCCATTCTTATTTTCCAAATGCCAATCGATAAAATCAACAATATAATGACGAATAACGGCAACTGGGAATCTGTCGGCATGGGAAAATCGGGCGAGTCCTATATAGTTGGCGCCGATTTTAAAACCCGCAGTATGAGTCGATTTTTAATTGAAGACAAACCCGGCTATCTTCAAGCGTTAGAGAAAACCGGGGTTGACAAACAAATCACCAATACGATCAGCAGCAAAAACTCCAATATCGGCCTGCAATCTGTTCGAACTAAAGGTGTGCAAGCCGCGTTGTCCGGCATATCGGGAAGTGATATTTTTACCGACTATCGCGGCGTATCGGTTTTATCAGCCTATGCGCCACTCAATATATTCGGCGTTAATTGGGCTATATTGACAGAAATAGATGAAGCCGAAGCCTTTGCACCGGCAATAAAACTGCAAAATACTATAATTATTGTTGCCTTAGCCGTTCTGGTGGCAGTCGCTATTGTTTCCACTTTTGCCGCAACACTGTTCACCAATATATTGTCGCGTCCAATTACTGCATTTAGTAAGGCAATTGAAAAAATCGTAGCAGGTAATCGGATTGATTTAACGCAACGACTGGACACTTCCGCCAAAGATGAATTTGGTGAGTTGGCCACGCATATTAATCATCTGTTGGTAAAAAAACAGGATGCCGTACATAAAATTCTGGAGGCCAGCAACCAACTGAGTGCCGCTACTGATAGAGTAATGGCGGTTTCCACTCGAACCCAACAAAATATCTTTGAGCAGCAGCAACAAACCGAATCGGTTGCGACTGCTATGAATGAAATGACCGCAACCGTTAACGATGTCGCCAAAAATGCCGCTCAAACTGCAAGCAGAGCAAATGATGGTGACCTACAAGCCCAAAGCGGAAAAAATGATATTTCCAATACCATTATTTCAATTAACCAGCTCTCTTCTGATATTTCATCAGCCGAAAATGTCGTTAAAGAACTGGAAAAACAAAGTAACGATATTGGCTCGGTGTTGGATGTTATTAGAGGTATTGCCGAGCAAACCAATCTATTAGCACTGAACGCGGCGATTGAAGCTGCGCGCGCGGGCGAACAAGGCCGTGGCTTTGCCGTAGTTGCTGATGAAGTTAGAACGCTTGCCAGTCGGACCCAGGTATCCACTGAAGAAATCCAGTCCATGATTGAGAAATTGCAACAAGGTGCTAAAAATAGTGCCGATGTGATGACCCGAAGCTCACAAAATGCGTTGGAAACAGCCAAGCAGGCTCAAACAGGTCAACAGGCACTGGATAATATTACCGACATGATCGCAGAAATTAATGACATGACAGCCATGATCGCCAGTGCTTCGGAAGAGCAATCAGCTGTGGCGGAAGAAATTAATGCTAATGTCATCAAGATCAGCAATTATGCACAAGAGACATCGGAAGGTAGCCAGGAAACAACCCTCAGCAGCCAGGAAATGCAAAATCTATCTGCCCAGCTGTTAACCACTATGCAAACATTTATTGTTTAATCATTACTGCGCTTGATATTAAAAACGAGGAAAAACAAAATGTTTTCCCTCGTTTGGCTATCTGGCTTAGTAGAGTGGAAAACGTGGGGTGGAAAAACGCAGTGCATTCCACCAATCCCACCGACATTGTTTTAGGCATTTGTGGTTACCCAGTGTCGGATTATACCCAAAGGGCACAAGCGCTATCGCTCATCCAACCTACGCTCCTTCCGGCTTAATGGTTAATCCATTCGATTAAGCGCTGAGCTTAATGTTTTTACTGTTTCCAATACCAGTTTACGTTGTGCTTGATCCAAGGATGAATATAAGGTCATCAGTTCGCGTATATCTTCCGGAAATGACAAGCACAATGGATCGTGCTCAACATGCTGTTCATCCATCCAGCCCTTAGGAAGTGAAAAATGACTTTCATATTTTCTCGCAATGGTTCTGGAGATGGTTTTAAACGGGTTATCAATAAATAACAAAAGTTTATCAATATCGATGTCTAAAGAGTGTACGAATTCATTTAATTTTTTTTCCTGGTCTTTGATTTCTTCATAACTATTACACAGGTTTTGATGCCGGATGGCCTGCAGATCCCTGGCATTGGGCCGAATAGGTCCGAGCCCGAACATCAGCCAGCAGGGTGAACTTTGTGTGGCTTTGGCAATTCGTAATATATCATCCGGCCCCGGGGTTGATATACCGGCTTCATAATTACCGATTCGTGATGCGCTCCAGCCCGGTATTTGTTCCAATAGCGCAGCCTGAGTATTAAGCCCGGCCATTTTTCTAGCCATTTTTATCCGTGCCGCAATCGTTTTTTCGCTCATAATTTTGCTTTTTAACCTTGGTGTGAACAATCAATTCATTTATTGGCACAACATTTTACAAGAAACTTGAAAAAAAATATTGACAATCTTGATTTTAATTTTATAATGCCACCAACATTTAATTTATTAGGATTATTCCCTGATGACTTTTAACAACGGAAAACTAAATATACGCAAGCAGCCGGCAATAGCAATGCTTTATACATTGCATGCTGTTTGTTACAGGTTGAGTTAGGTCTTCCGTTTCAGGAAGGCCGTGCAGTTGCCTTCCAACTTATTAAAGTTTCAGTAGAAACCCCGGTTGGATCTCTGCCAACCGGGGTTTTTTATTGCCCAAGGACAGGCTACCTACTTTAACCGTTAGTTCTTGAGGTAGATTTGTCAGTCAGGTTTTGGATGCACTTAACGTGACCGGTATCAGCCTGACCGCAGAATTCAGGTAACTGACATGATTGCAAAAAGCTTGTTGTTATAACTAAACATTAATCATCGATAATCCGATGTACCGAATTGGACGGATGCTGTTAATCCAGCGGTTCAGGTTCTGTATACCTGTCCGGCGCACGATACATTTTGTTGACTGTGTACCCGATTAATAGTGGTTCAATAACTCGAGGATAGCTCAATGGGTAGAGCGGTTGACTCATAATCAACTTGTTAAGGGTTCAAGTCCCTTTCTTCGATCCTGGAAAAGTAGCTCTTGGTGAGCCCGGATGATAAATCCGTTTATGTAGGTTCGAATCCTACCTTTTCACTTTTAACCTGCAACACAGGTTTATTTTGATCTTCGGATCGTAGGGTCGGCGCCAGTCGGCGAATATGGAGTTTGTTTGACAAAGGATGTTGGAGACAACGGCGTATTGGCTTTGCATGGTGTCAGCCGGATAAAGTTCAGAACAGTTTATTGATACAGGTCCATTCGATGGGCGCGCTTGACAGGATGTCCACATCAGCAAACAGGTCTTTACTTTTTCCGCCAGACAACATCCGCCAATAGGTCGTGGCGCCGAACCTAAATTTTTACCAATAAGGATTTAAACAATAATACTGCCTTAAAAGGCAACAAAAAGGGAATGGAGGGAACAATGTTTATCAAACGATTTATCATTGCCGAAAATGAACGCGGTTTGTTTTTTCACAACCGGACTTTACAGGACATTATGGAATCCGGCGTCTACACCTTTGTCGATTGGCGCAACCGGATTAAAGTCGAAATTTTCGACTTGAACGAACCGGTTTTTAAACACAGTCTGGAGGATGTGTTGTTAAAGCAGCACGAGGATTTATGCAAAACCTATTTCCAGGTCATCCAGCTGAATGAAAACCAAGTAGGTTTGGTCTACCGCAACGGCCTATTATCTGAGGTGTTACCGCCTTCTACCAGAACGTTTTACTGGAAAGGTTTGATTGATATAGACGTTGAAGTCATCGACATTAAATCCGATTTTCAATTGGATGCAGACAAGACCCGGTTATTGACCCGTGTGCGAGATGCTGCATTGGTCAGGGTTTTGGCTAACTACATCACTGTTGCCGAAGTGGCGGACCAGCATGTCGGTTTATTGATTGTCGACGGTCAGTTGATCAAGGAATTACAGCCTGGTGTCTATGCATTTTGGCGTTTCAACCGCTCGATTAAAGTCGAAATGGTCGATAAACGGGTTCAAATGATGGAAGTCTCAGGTCAGGAAATTTTGACCGGAGACAAAGTGTCATTACGAATCAATCTGTCAGTGGCCTTTCAAATACAGGATGCGGTGAAAATACGTTCAGCATTCAAGGATATGTTCGATTACTTGTACCGCGAATTGCAATTCGGTTTACGACAAGCGGTAGCCGGTAATACGTTGGATAATTTATTAGCGGAAAAAGGTTCGGCCGAACAATGTGTATTTAAATACATTTTGGAAAGGATTCAAGATTGCGGTATTCGCTTTATTACAGTCGGTATTAAAGACATTATTTTGCCGGGTGATATGAAGTCGATTTTAAACCAGTTAGTGGAGGCGGAAAAACAGGCTCAGGCCAATGTTTTAAAACGCCGCGAAGAAACCGCAGCAACCCGGTCATTGCTGAACACTGCAAAATTGATGGATGAAAATCCAACTTTAATGCGTTTGAAAGAGCTGGAGGTTTTGGAAAAAGTCACCGGCAAAATTGACCGCATGACCGTTTTCGGCGGTTTGGAAGGTGTCTTAAAAGATACCGTTAAAATCAATGTGTAACTATCAGATCTTCTTGGTTAAGCACCATTGCAGTGTTAAACACTGCAAACTGATTTGTTACATAGAGCAGGAATAAGACCCGGGCAATGGGGCTCGGGTCGATGAGGATAAGATTATGCCTATAAAAATGAAAATGACAAAAGGCAAGGTACCGGTCAAAGTTTGGACCGAAGATATTGAATACGGTGCCATTCAGCAATTATGCAATATCGCGCAAATGCCGTTTATCCATAGTCATGTTGCGGCCATGCCTGATGTGCATCAGGGGATTGGCGCAACCGTGGGTTCGGTGATACCGACCAAGGGCGCCATTATACCTACCGCAGTGGGTGTTGATATCGGCTGCGGAATGAATGCGGTCAGGTTAACGCTTAAAGCTGAACAATTACCGGACACTCTAAAACCGGTGCGTAACGCCATTGAAGCGGCCGTACCTGTCGGCTTTGCCATGCATAACAAAGATATGGCCAGACATTCGACCATTATTGCTTTGGCCGAACCATTGGGCCGATTACAGGAAAAGCATCCGGCGATCAAAAAAATGCAGAAAAAGCCATTTCAAACCTGGGTTAGACAACTGGGTACTTTGGGTGGCGGCAACCATTTTATTGAACTGTGCCTGGATGAAAGCAACGACGTCTGGATTATGCTGCATTCCGGCAGTCGGGGTATTGGTAATGCGATCGGACGTTACTTTATCCAGTTGGCCAAAAAAGATATGGGGCAACAACTGGGACATTTACCGGATAAGGATCTGGCCTATTTTACTGAAGGTGCACAATACTTTGAGGATTATGTCGAAGCCGTGCATTGGGCGCAGGATTATGCCATGTGGAATCGCAGGGAAATAATGCGTTCGATAGTTGATGCATTGAAAGACGTCCTGCCGCGATTTCAAGTCAGCAAGGAAGCGATTAATTGCCATCATAATTATGTTGCGCTCGAACAGCATTTCGGGGAACAGGTTTATCTGACCCGCAAAGGGGCGATCAGTGCCGGCCAAGGCGAGCTGGGTATTATTCCCGGCAGCATGGGGGCCAAGTCCTATATCGTTCGGGGTAAAGGTTGTGCCGCTTCATTTCATTCCTGCTCACATGGTGCTGGCCGGGTAATGAGTCGTTCACAGGCCAAAAAACGCTACAGTTATCGGGATGTCGAAGCGCAGACTGAAGGCATTGAATGCCGAAAAGACAGCGGCGTTATCGATGAAATTCCGGCGGCCTATAAGGATATTGATCACGTAATGGAGAACCAATCAGACTTGGTTGAGATTGTACATACCCTGAAACAAGTCGTTTGCGTCAAAGGATAAGCCGGATGTTCGGTTGGGCATCCGGTTTTATTGCAACAGGAAAATTGTTATGAAACTGGAAACTATTAAAGAAATTATTGAAATCATGCCTAAAGGTAAAACCAGATTTCACTATTTTAAAGATCGCTACGCTTTAATGTTGTTATCCGATTTAATTGAAGACGGGATTAAACTTTCCGAGCTTAAGACGACACCTTGGGCAAAACTGTTGAACCGACCGCTGGTTAAAAGCTTGAGCTCCCAGTGTGGTGACGGTGTGCTTTATAAGCATGATCTGGACAGTATCTGGCCGGATTTTACCAGGCAGTTTTTACTTACATTAAGCCAATGGGGCGGAGAACGGGCAAGCTGGCAACAAACCTGCCGACATGGCTACAATCTGGTATTGCAACTGAATTTCAGCAATCAGCATCATGCCTTGTTTAACAAACTGCTAAGGCCGATGAAACATCATAGCCTACGCAGTTGCGGGCATCCGGTTATGCAGCCGGATGAACGTGAGTTATTTCGGGAAACACTGGCCTGGGCACGTATAGATCTGGATTTTGACCGCAATGAAGCCCTGATTGAAGAAATTCAAAACGACTGGCTTAGGAATGCGCTATGGTGGTTGAGTTATGTCAAAAGATGTCAAAAAAATCAACGACGGTTACCCGCAAATTACTGTTTGCAGACCGACTTGGAAAAAGTCCAAAGCTATTGCGATAAAGTATTAATGCCATACCGCAAAATGTGGGATGAAGCGATGTTGGCGGCCAGCATCGATTTTATCTACAAGCAGCTGGGTATAAACGTCATTTATTATCACAGCTACGAAAGCGGCGCCTGGTTAAAGTCCATCTCATCTACGCTGCCGCCTCGGTCTTTATATACCGATTTACCTAAGCGCTTTTGTTTTACCTGTACCGAACAGGAGCCGACTTTCCTATCTGAAGATCGGTACTTTAGAAACCGTAAACGCAAGGGTAAACACCTAAACTATTACTGGTATAGGATGGATTTGGGAGCTGGTCATGTTACGGCCTAGGAACTATGTCGCTCGTTCACCGATGTTACGCAAAGGCGGCGTGCACGAGCGTTGTCAATCCGGTAAACGCCAACAGCAAAAACAGGATCTAAAGGGTGAACTGGACTCTTTGGCGTTGACTGATCATGACCTGGAAGAAAATCAGCTAAACCCAGATGCCAATAAAAATACCGAGGAGTTTTTTAGTTAATTAACTCAAAGGGATAAGAGCATGTGACAACGGGGCCTGGATGCCCCGCCTGACAAAACCACTTAAAAAATAGTTAAGTACCAGAGATACTAGACACTTATATAGAGGTTCTTCTATATTGCCGGTATTCAGGAAACCAAAAGTTTTCAGCGATAGCCTGTTTAAGTTCCTCGGCGGATATTTTTTTGGCAACCTTATCTTCCATCGCCTGCATCCCTACAGCAAAGGCAATCGTCCGGCTCAGCTTACGAATATCCTTCAAAGCGGGCAACAAATCCTGACTGTCCCCCAATACCCAGGGCGAACAATCTGCCAACGCCTTACTGGCTGCCATAAACATATTATCGGTCACATACTCCGCAGCGCAGGCCACAACACCCAAGCCGACACCCGGAAAAATATAACTATTATTGCATTGGGCAATAGCGTAAGATTGCCCCTCAAAAACAACGGGCTGAAAAGGACTGCCGGTAGCCACTATCGCATTTCCCTCTGTCCAGTTGATGACATCCTCAGGCAACACCTCAACCCGTGAAGTGGGGTTAGAAAGCGGTAAAACAATGGGTCTGGAGCAATGTTGATAGATGAACTCGATCATCTCCTGCGTAATCATTCCAGGCTGACCGGAAACGCCAATGATAATGCTGGGCTTGGCTCCTTTAACAGTATCCAGTAAATCCACTTTCGGGCTCGACATTCCCCAGTCATCTAGGATAGTCACGGGCTTGGCAAATTTTTCCTGAAAATCCTGAATTCTCTCATTTCCCTCCAGCAACAGACCCTGGCTATTACAAAGGAAAATGCGATCCAAAGCCTGCTGTTCCGATACCCCCTCCAGTTGCATATGCGCAATAATTTGTTCGGCAATACCACAACCGGCGGAACCCGCACCGACAAACACAATGGTTTGATCTTTTAACGCTTTCTTCTGTACCCGGCAAGCGGCTAACAACGTGCCGACGGCAACAGCCGCCGTACCTTGTATATCATCATTAAAGGTACAAATATTCTGACGATATTTTTGCAGCAAAGGTGTGGCATGATGCTGGGCAAAATCTTCAAATTGAATCATGGCATGCGGCCAGCGACGCTTAACTCCAGCAATAAATTGATCTATAAACCGGTAATATTCATCGCCGGTAATTCGCTCATGCCGCCACCCCATATATAAAGGATCACTTAGTAATTGCTGATTATTGGTACCTACGTCCAGGGTAACAGGCAGAGTATAGGCCGGACTGATACCACCGCAGGCGGAATACAATGCCAGTTTGCCGATAGGAATCCCCATACCGCCTATGCCCTGGTCGCCCAACCCCAAAATACGTTCGCTATCAGTCACCACTATAATCTTGATTTTTTGTTTGGTCACATTTTGCAGAATATCGTCTATCTGATCACGTTCGGGGTAAGCAATAAAAATCCCCCGTTTGCGCCGATAAATTCGGGAAAACAACTGGCAGGCCAGACCAACAGTGGGTGTATAGATAACCGGCATCATTTCCGGCAGATAGGTAATAATCAAACGAAAATACAAGGTCTCATTGGCATCCTGAATATTACGCAGATAAATGTGCTTATCCAGATCATTATTAAACTGGGAAAACTGTTGATAAGCACGCTCGACTTGCTGCTCAATGGTTTCAACAACTTCCGGCAGCAAACCTTGCAAATTGAACGTCTGCCGTTCCTCCTGACTGAATGCGCAATCTTTGTTTAGCAGCGAAGTTTCTAATAAAGACTGCCCGGAATAATGAATGTATATAGGGCGTTTTTGATGATCTTCACTATTCATAGTAATTCCTTTATAAACTGACTGTTGCTGATTCAAACCATTAATCGAGTTAATAATACAGTGTATTTTTACTCAATTTCCTCTTATTGCCTGAAAAAAGATTAAAGCGCAAAAACTCTTGGATTGATAAACAGGTTTTTCTGAAACTTTCTTGAACCCGGACAAGAACGATAGTAGCAATTTTTACCCGTATGAACACTAGATTAGTTTTTTATCATTGCTGATTCGGGCGGAACAGCATGCTTAATACTGAATTCACATTAATAAATTTCGACCCTCCTAAATCGTTCCCTGTTTATCGACTGACCTACAATCTTAAATGTGTTCACCAAGCGAAATGTCTATGAGCTAAAACTCCAGCCAAAACCAGGGGGTTAAGGGAGAAAAAGACCGGTTTAAACTACCGCAAAGTTAAATAGTTTTGCTCAGGCTTTTGAATCTCACCTATATTTAAGTGATTTTAAAGCAGCTGCATATTTTTTTTTATTAAACCCTTTTAGAACTTTTCCATTGATAACGGCTAAAGGTATTCCGCTGTAACCGGGCGCTATTTCTTTTTTACGTGCAGCAGCATCCCAATCCTCTTCAATATCATATTTATTATATGAAATACCGTTGGCATCCAGATAAGCAATGGCCTTCCGACAATAAGGACACCAGCTGGTTACATAAATATCAACTTGAGCTTGGGAATCAGTTTCAGAGTAACTTCCGCTAGAACCGGAATCCCATTCAATCACGTCAATATCTGCATAACAGGGTTGTAATGCCATAATAAAAACAACTAATAACTTCACAATATTCATTTTAAAATGCCCTTAATGAGTTATAGCGTCGTCGCCTGATTACCAACATTTGTATTGCTCTGACAAAAGAGCATAAAAGAAGCACGGCTTGTCAGCAATCAGATTTCGCTCAGCCAGTAAAAACCGAATGACGGAATAACCAAGGTATTCTTAAAAATATCCGGTTCCTGTCCGGTATATAAGTCGATCAGATGTCCATATTGGGCTTTGGCCCAGTCACCTATCTCGTCCAGATTTAGATGTTGGGGTTTATTACTGAAATTAGCGATGACCAATACCCGCTCACTTGGTTTACTGGGTTGATAACGCCCTATTATAAATAAGTGGGGATTTTTAACTTCAATCAACTCACGGTTATTAAAATCGGCAAAGACTTCTATTTCCTTGCGTACCGCAATCATTCTTTTTAATGCCATGAATATTTCATATTCAACGGTTCCTGTAGAATGCCTTAGCTCAGCTTTTTCCCAGTCAATGATCGGTCTATGCACCCAGCGTGAATCATCGGCTTTATTGGGGTCATTCAGATAACTACTGTCATTTATTGTGCCTAATTCATCACCATAGTAAAGTAACGGAATACCGCCGAAAGATAAAATCATTCCGTGCAACAACAGTATAATTTTGACCGCATCTGCTGTTGCCTTTTCATCCCCCGTTTCCAAAGCATATTGCAAGCCGACCAAAGATGCCAATGAACCGGAAATACGCGCATCCCCGGTTTTTTCATTCTGGCTGAAAGGCAGCCCTCTGGCGTGGGAATCATCAAATTTGCCGGTGTAATAATCAATCAGGAACTTTCGATGGGAAAACGGTTCGTACCCTGCCTGCACAATGTCTCTATCATCGAATCCCAGACCGATATCATCATGACAGCGAACATAGTTCAACCAGGTTGCCCGCTCAAGTTTAACCGGCAGACTTTTAATGCCCCGATTGAGAAGCTGGGTGTTTTTAGTGGCCACAGCATCCCATAATAAAGCCATAAACGTTGCATTATAGGCAATCTCACACTCCTTGGCGATAACCGCATCTTCACCAAAATATTTAATGACTTCCACCGGGGCAACGATAGCTTCGGCAATAAAAACCACGCCCGGTGCTGTTACCTGACAGCAGTCTTTCATTAATTGCAGAATTAAATGAGCATCCCGCTCATTCTGACAGGTGCTGCCAATTTTTTTTCCTAAAAAAGCGACGGCATCAAGCCGTAATATATCAGCGCCGTGATTTGCCCAATACAGCAGTACATCGAGCATTTCTATAAAAACAGTAGGATTACTGTAATTCAAGTCCCATTGATAATTGTTAAAAACCGTCATCACCCAACGCTTCATGGTATTGTCCCAGGTAAAATTGCCCGGGGCATGTTCCGGAAATACTTCAGGCATGTTTTGCTCAAACATATCGGGGATATTCCGGTTTTTAAAGGTATAAAAATAATTCCGGTATTTTTTCTCACCTGCGCGTGCTTTTTGCGCCCATTCATGTTCATCTGAGGTATGGTTAACCACCACATCCAGAACCAGTAGAATTTCTCTCTGGCGCATCTCAGACGTCAACTGCTGTAAATCGTCTAAGTTGCCGGCACGCTCATCTATTTTCCTGAAGTCACTGACTGCATATCCGCCATCACTATTGCCTTCCGGACAGCTCATGATCGGCATAATATGAATCAGGTTTACACCCAGTTCTTGAAAATAATGTAAATGCTCTTTAACGCCATTAAGGTTGCCGGCAAAACCGTTACAATATAAAGCCATGCCAACCCATTTTTGCGATAGAAACCAGTTATAGTCCTCCTCTCTGTCAAGATCGAGCTGTTTTAAATAATCGGGGCGTTTAATGTATTGACGCGCCATCGTTTCCACAAGAGCCAGGGTTTGTTGTTCAAAATCATCCCTATCCCCGTAAAGTCGTTGGAATAGTGAATGAATCGCATAAAAATTGGCTCCCAGTCGGGTATAGAAATGGCGTAAGTCCTGTTTGGAAATTTCAGGTTTTATTTGATTAAGAATTTTGTTTAACAGTGTGTGCGAAACCTGTTCGTACATAATCCATCCTGTCACCGGTGCAAAGAAAAGAGAAGTGATAAACACTTTGACTTTTAGACTACCAGTTTAAAGCAGGGCAAGTCGAATAAAAAAACTCGTCAAAACTTCAGCTCATGATAAAAATCAACTGTCGCAGGCGTTGCACCGCGTAAACCAACAATCTTGCCGGCAAATTGCTGGGCTGCAGTCAGGGTGTCGGTAATTGACCATGCATGCAGTAAACCATGAATAAAAACCGCACTGAATGCATCTCCCGCACCGACGGTATCAACGACGTTTTTAACGGTTTCCGGTTGGCTGTAGTGAAATTCCCCGGCCTCAGTTCGCAGTAACACGCCCTGCTCGCCCTGAGTGACAATCAATTGCTCGATGCCAAATTGCTGCTGAAGATCTGTCATTGCCTTTTTAATATCGCCGTCTGAAAAACCTAAAAGCTGTAATTCAGCCTGATTTAATTTGACCCAACGAGCCTGCCCCAGGCACCGGTAAACATCTTCTTTTTGCCACCAGGGACTGCGTAAATTCACATCCAAAAATACGGAAAATTGTGAATTTTCCCTAAGTCGGTTAAATGCCGCATTCGAAACGGCATTACGCAATCCCAGAGTGCCATGATACAAAATAGAGTCTGAAGCCAAAGGCTCAAGCTTGTCTGCATCTATGAAATCATAGGCACAATCCGGTGTAATAGTGTAATGCGGTTCATCATCTGTAAAACTAACCTCAACCTGCCCCGTCGGATACTTTAAATTTCGTTGCACGAAGCCCGTATCCAGTCCCCATTCATCCATTGCCAGCAAAATGTGTTGCGCCATCTCATCATCCCCGACAGCTGAGATAAAGCTAGGCTTGTCGCCTAAAGCCTGTAGATGCCAGGCAACATTAAAAGGAGCACCGCCCAGGACTTTTTCACCGCTTGGGAAACAGTCAAATAATACTTCGCCAAAGATATAAATTTTTTTATTGTTCATCATGAAGCCTCTCTTTATTGCAGTTGACTGCGAAATTCGGGCATAAAATGCCATACGCCTTCCAAGACGCCTGCCGCGTAATTCCCATTCATTGTTAAATATTGGGCTTTGGCAAGATAAAGCCGGTCTTCAAGATTGTGTTGTTTGGCAAGTTTACATGCCATTTGTTTTACTTCATCGGTTGCATTTGCGACCAATACCGATGGAATCTCGCTACTGAGTACCGGTAAATCATTACCGCTATCACCGGCAAAAATAACCTCCTTCGTGTCATAACCCAATTGCTGATATAAAAATTCGATTGCATGTAGTTTGGTCGCGTTTTTCGGCAACACATCCAACAGTCCTATACCCTTGGGCTCATCTATACTCCAGATTAAACTGGCATCAACACCAACTTCATCCAAACAACGCTGCATCTGAGCAATAACATTATCCTTATTAACTTGTAACGGTAAGTAATAACTTAACTTATAGGTATTTTGTTTACTGACTTCCTGCAAGTTTAAGTTCTTTATATGGCGGAATAACTGTTTGATCTGTTCGTGACTTTTGCCTTTCCAGTCTTTGGCAATTTCTTCATTCCAACTCAGCAATTCGAGCCAATGCTGATTTTGAAATTGATAAATATTGGTTCCTACATCGGTAATCAGAAAATCTGGTTCTGGTAATGCATAATTTTTAATCGCCTGCTTGACCAGCGCCAGATGTCTTCCGGTTACATAGACCAATGTTACTTCCGGCAATGCACAGAAGTCAGAAAATCGTTGTCGGGCATCCAGCGACTCCGGCTGCTTTCCATTGGGAATGACCGTTCTATCCATGTCGGAGCAGAGAAGTAATCTTGACTGATTCATTTAACTGACCTCCTCTCTGGGGTCTTTGCATTGGTTGAAAAAATCGTAGAAGTCCAGGGCCTCTATAATTCCGGCAGCAAATTTTTGCTTGGCAAAATAAATGCGCTCGACATCCAGTAATTGTGACAATTCCTCATAATGACGATTAGCGACGACCGCAGCCAGCGTATTCCCTCGCATCATATCTTCATCGGCCCCCGAACCACCGGCAACAAAGATGCGTTCTAATGGAATACCCCATCTATCCGCTACATAACGTAATGCCAAGCCTTTAGAGGCACGCTGGGGTAAAACATCCAAATATTGGCCAAATGCCAACTGTACATACACAGACTGTTCTTCCTGGTGCAATAAACTTTTAATTTCTTCTATATCCGTTGTTGAAGTATCGATGTAATAACTTAACTTGAAACGGCTTTGTTCTGTTTTGGGTTGTTTCTGCAAGCCCGGATAATTATCCAGAATTTTTCTGATCTTATGCGGCGTCCAATGAAAGTCGATATGTTTTTCCCAGGCAATATCTGTCGCTAATTTCGGCGAGTAATTAATTTCTGTACCGCTACTGGTGATTAAAATATCCGGCTCAGGGATTTTATACTGTTTCATCAGTTTTAAGGCGGAATCTAATCGACGCCCCGTCGCTACAGAAAATTTTGTGCTTTTACGGTGTTTACGTATCAAACCCGTCAATTCCTGCAGTGCTTCCATATCACCCAATAAGTTTTGATCCAAATCACTGACTATGGCGCGGTCGGAATAAAGTTGATTTCGCCTGTTAACAGGCTCCCGGGTTAACCGTTCGGAATGTTGCACAATCGGCTGGACTAATTCCATATAGCGTTTGGCATGGGATTTCCAGGAATAATGTTCACGGACATTTGTTAAACCCTGTTTACTGAACTTGCACCATAGTTTCTTATCGGTCAACAACCTTAACAAGGCATCACTGATTGATTCCGGTTCCAACGGGTCGATTAAAAAACCATTATGGCAATTTCCAATAATATCCCTTGGCCCGCCGTCTTCAGTAGCTACAATCGGCAATCCGGTCGCCGCAGCTTCAATTAAAGTCAAACCAAAAGGTTCAGTCAGAGCCGGATTAACAAACACACCACCTAATGCAGCTGCAATTCGGTAAAACAACACCACCTGTTGGCGTCGGTGATGTTTTGGCATGGAGACTTTTCCGTAAAGATCATAACGGTCAATGGCGACTAATAATTCATGAAAAACCTCTTGTGCACCATCATCCAAATCGTCAATATCATCGCGGTTTCCAGCAACTATGACTAAATTGGCCAATTCCTGCAAGCGCGCCGACTGACCGTACGCTTCAACCAAAGCGGTGATATTTTTACGTTTATCAGGTCTTGAAAGAGCCAGAATAATTGGCTTTTGAGCATCTTTTAAATGATAAGTAATCTTGTCAAACAAGGGCGAGTCAAGATCATCCTGTTCCGGCGGGGTAAACTGGGTTAAATCAGTTCCAGGCGGAATAACCCGCATCTGCTCGGGTTGATAATAATCATAAAGCTCGTATTGCTCTTTAATTTCTTGACGGGTACTGGTAATGACACGTTCTGCACTTGCCAAGACCTGCTCTTCAGCTTCAATTCTGCGGGCAATATGATAACGTTCTTCAATTTCAACACTTGAAAGACCGCTGGCCAATAAACGGTAACGCTTGACTCTGCCCAAAGAATGCCCGGTATAAATCAGAGGAACGCCAAGCAAACTGGTTAAACGAACACCGACATAACCGGCGTCAGCATAATGACTGTGAATAATATCCGGCAGCGTATCGCTTTGTTTAAAAAAGCTGGTTACATTATCAACAAACGCATCCATATAATCCCATAACTGCTCCTTTGGGATATATTTATCAGGGCCGGCATCGATTCGTATTATGCGTAAATTTTCTGACAAGGTTTCAACCGGTTCGGCATATTCAGGCGCTATCGTACTATCGACTATCCGTCGGGTAATCAAATCGACTCGACAAACCCCGGGTTCACTGGCCAAGGCTTTTGCCAGTTCCAGGACATATAATGTTTGCCCGCCGGTATCAGCATCCCGTCCTAATTCAAGGTTTTTTCCGCGAATCAAACCATGAATACTCAGTAGCACGATATACAATTGATCTTTTACTTTACTCATAATTGTATTCCACCCCCTGTTTTATAGATATATGTCAGACACTAATCAATATATCCACACTATATCAGATAAAAACACCTAATAAATCATAACCTAGTAAACAAGTTTATGCGACCGGGCTAAAATATTAGGAAGTCAAACCTCGCACGAAGCCGGGAATTTCAGTTTTATATTTAACATATCCGTGGAGTTGATACCGGTATCGTTACTGCTTTACTGTTGGAGCAATCTTGAACAGGGGGACGATGAAATTCCTGCTGCACAAGAGGAAAATGTGGATCACCCGTTTGCAAATAATTTTGTGGTAGCAATACGCTTATAGAATACTGAAACGGCTTTCATTGGTCTGCAGTGAAAACACGATCGCCTGATATCCGAGGAAAAAATAGTAAGTGTCGACAGCATGAGCCAACCCAGTATCTGATATGATTGGACACAGAAAACCGCTAATTCAATTAATATATAAATGAAGCAGGACACTCGAAAGTGTCCTGAAATGAATACCCGGCTATAATAAATTAAAATTGACTTCTTAAATCAGCAAAGCCTTTACTCGCCTCGGCTAAATGTTGTTTAGCAACATCTAAGTTACCTTTTTGTGCTGCAAAGCGTGCTTGTTTTAAATGCCCGTTAGCCCGTTGACGCTTTATGTCAATGTTGTCACCTTGTGGTATTTCCTTAACTACTTTTGCCGCCGTTCTGATTAACAGAATAACGTCTTCTTTAGATGAGCCATTGTCAATAGCCTTTGATGCTTCAGTAACTTTCTCTGATACCAGGTCTATAATCTCACCAACGCCGGCAAAAACAACAGAAGAAGTAACGATAAAAAGAACAAACGTAATATTTTTTAAAAGTTTCATTTATTAGTCCCTATATTATTTAACAAAATCAAAGACATATAAAAACAACTATATACCCATCTGCATTCTACCATAGATAATATAAGGAAATATTTTAAAACTGGTATTCTCTATAACAAATATTACCCATTTTAAAAACCGTATATTTTCTTATACATTTATAATCACAATTAGAAAATATTAATACGGCTAATAAATATCCTGGCTAATTCATTGCCAAGATCCAACCTGACAGCTATTACTAAGCTTTTTATAGCAATATATTTACTCCCCTTCATTTATACCATTATTATTTTTTATGATGCCATGAATAAGTATTTAACAGCCATTACGCATAAATGCTCAACAAGCCGTTACTGGCTACAGCCCTGCCGTTGTCAATTTCATTCGCTAGATCGTCAGCAACATCACCAGAATCACCCACATTAGTCTGATTGCCCTGGTTCTGCCCCTGTCTCTCTTCCTGCGCCATCCGATCAAACCCCCTAGACTGACCCTGGTCA
The DNA here is from genome assembly GCA_050303415.1 of Methylococcaceae bacterium. Lineage (GTDB taxonomy): Bacteria > Pseudomonadota > Gammaproteobacteria > Methylococcales > Methylomonadaceae > JBNLBS01. Next base: position 64,225 of record JBNLBS010000019.1, read on the forward strand.
GACGATTGGTGCTGAGTCACAGTAACTTCAGTCAAATTTAATTGCTGTGTATTGAGCATTTCTCTTAATTTAGGTAAAGCCTGTTCAAGCGCCTCCTTTACCACCGCATTTTGTGCGGTAAAAGCGATACTGGCCTGATCATGATTGACATCAAGCTTTATTGATATCGGACCAAGGTGCTGCGGATTTAACCTGACTTCTGCAGATGGAATAGTTTTATTAAACATCCAAACCACTTTTTCACCCAACTCTTTATTCCAGCCGGGAGAGTTTACCGGTTGATTCATGGCCGGGATTTCCACCTTGTTATTCGCTGCTACGGATGACCTGTTTTCAGGCAGCATATTCAAGACCAGTTTACTGACCGAATGTTCTTCACTGGATTTTGGCAGACTTGCCTCCGTTATCTCCAATTTTCCCTGTTTGGCAGCCGCAATCATTTCATTCGTTTTGCTTATTTTGGCTGCAAATGCATCTTTATCAAAGGGCATGTTATCGGGTTCTTTATCCAATAACGAAGCATTCGAACTTAAGCTAGCAGTTGCCTGATTTTGTGTACTCATTACTGCTTTACCCTGTTCATTATTATCTAATTGAGACAGAACCTGTTTTGCGCCCTGACCAATTGCCACTTTTAATTTACTCAGTTCTTCACCGTCAACATGTGTTGATATACCAGGGCTACCCTCAGAATTTTTACTGAATGCCCCAGAATGTTCTGATTGAGGCTGCTCCGATGATTGAGACTGTTTAAGCAAAGATGCCAATAATGCCGCCCCCTGCGTGTCTTTCTCTAAGCCATGTTCAAGTTCATCTATTTCACCATTGACCAGTTTGACTATATTTTGTAAAGCTTCGGTGTTCTCTTCCGATGCCAGCATCTGTTTTATATCCGCCAATCCTTTGGCATTATCGATTGACACCAGCAATTGTTTTATTTCTGCAATATTTTCTTCTGACAATTCTGCTGTTAAGGCCGCCTCGGAATCGGCAGCGGCCATTTCGATATGTTCCAGAACTTCAGTTAAAGCGGCAAGCGTCTGTTCCAGGTCTATATCCATCATACCTTCCGGCAATTCTTTGCCGGTCAGCGAGGCAAGAATTTGCGCACCGGTCAAACCTTGTTTTTGTTGTTGTGCAATCAGTGCCTCGGCGTCAATACCGGTTAGTTGTTCAAGCTGTTCCTTAAAAGCTTCAGAGAAACCCTCGGCACCCTTTGTTCCAGACAATAATGATGAAGCTCCCGCTTCTGATTTAAACAGTTTTGCCAGTACACCTGAGTTTTCAATATTCATATTATTTCTCGCAATAATTGACACATTACGCTTTTTTTAGCTTTGCCTTAATATTAAGCATTTCCCATGCCATTTGTACTATTCTGTCTGGCACTGGAAACCCGGTCATCCTGTTCGTTCTGCTCCTGCTTTGCCTGTTGCTTTTGTTCCTGTGCTAAAGCCGAGTCTGAAACCTTCTGCAAGCCTTTAATATTAAAGTGAATTTTTTCCCATCCTTGTCTACACATCTGCAATTTTGAATTAGCTTGTTTAACCACCTGTTCTTGTTCTTTTATCGCCTTATCCAGCTTATCCATAAAAGACCGGTATTCCAGCAACTGTTTAATATTGACGCCACCATCTGCCAGCGCTTGATATTTCTTTAAATAATCCAGTCGGTATTGAATCAGGCTTTGCAACTGGTTTTGTTTTTGTTGATGATTTTTTTGCGACTCAGCGAAAATTTGTAAGGCCTTGCTTTCTTCAATCCCTTTGAGTTCAACAATATCGTTAATTCGTTGAGATTTTTTCTTCATCATTCACCTGCCGGAGGCTGCACATCTAGAAGCGTAGCCAGTTCGTTTAGACTACGTTCAAAATCAACTGGTTGATTCATACTTTGCTGTAAAAACTCCATAATCAGCGAATATTTTTCAATCGCCTGATCCACTCTCGGATCAGAGCCGGGTTGATAAGCACCAACACTGATAAGGTCGCGGTTTTGTTGATATAGGGAATACATGCGTCTGAGCTCTCTGACTAACAGCATATGCTGTTCATCAACTATATCCGGCATTACCCGGCTGATGGAGCCTTCTATATCAATCGCCGGAAAATGACCGGAATCGGCCAGGGTTCTGGATAATACAATGTGACCGTCCAAAACACCTCGAGCAGCATCGGCAATGGGATCATTGACGTCATCGCCTTCGGTTAATACGGTATAAAAAGCGGTAATTGAGCCTCCGCCCACATCGGCATTACCCGCCCGTTCGACCAAGTGAGGTAATTTAGCAAACACTGAGGGCGGGTAGCCTTTAGTGGCTGGCGGTTCATTGATGGCCAGGGCAATTTCCCGATGCGCCTGGGCATAACGAGTCAATGAATCCATTAATAACAGAACATCCAGGCCCTGGTCTCGAAAATATTCGGCAATACTGGTGGCCATTAATGCACCATTGGCTCTGACCAAAGGCGGATAATCAGCCGGTGTGGCAACGACAACAGCTCGCTTCATGCCTTCCTCACCCAATGTTTTCTGGACAAATTCATTAACTTCCCGCCCCCTTTCACCAATCAACCCGACGACGACGACATCCGCATTGGTAAATTTGGTCATCATGCCTAACAAGACACTCTTACCGACCCCGGTTCCGGCAAACAGCCCCATTCTCTGCCCACGACCCACACTTAGAATTGAATTGATGCACCGAACCCCAACATCCAGATATTCTCTGATGGGTTTACGGGATAAAGGATTAATTGCCGTTCCATGCAAAGGCATTCCCGCATCTGTTCTTAACGGACCTTTGTCATCCAGCGGTTTTCCCGAACCATCCAGCACCCTGCCCAGCATACCGTAACCCACTTTTACCAGACTGTCTTTACCTAACGGGATGACTCTACACTCGGGCTCCAAACCATGCGTGTCGCCACTTGGCATCAAAAAGATTCTGTCTCCGGCAAAACCGACGACTTCGGCCTCAATTAATTCTCCGCTGACATTCTCGACTTGGCATCTGGAACCGATTGATGCTCTGCAGCCAACGGCTTCCAATGTTAAACCGACCATGCGCGACAACTTGCCTTCTACCACCATTTCCACCGGTGCATCCAGCCTATCAGTATACGTTTTCAACTGATTGAGCCAGGTTTCAGATCGATCAGCAGAAACTTTCACCGTTAACGATCCTCTCTACGTTCACCACCCATCACCTGAGCAATGACCAAAGATAATTTGTTTTCCACAGTTGCATCTACATGAGATTGCTCGGTATCGATTTTACAGCCACCTCTAGTGATTAACGGATCTTCCTGTATATTCCAGGGTGAACTTTCTGTGTCCAGTTCCAATGCATTACGAACTAAAACAGCATCATCTGGATGTAAAGTTACCGTTACTTTTTGCGAGGACATGGGTAAAACCTCCACGCCCTGTTTAACCGCCGCAACAACCTGCCCAGGATCCATTTTTAACTCTCGCCTGAGCAGTTTTGTCGCAATAGCGATAGACAGCTTGACCAGTTCTTTCTCTACCTTTTCATCCAGGTCCTTAAACGGTTCAGCCAGAGTTTCCATCAGTCTGGAAAACTCAGCAGCCTGCTCTTGTAACAAATGCTTATTTTCTTCATAGCCATCTTTCAAACCCTGGTCATAACCTTGCTTCCTGCCTTCTTCCATACCTTGTTTAAAGCCATCTTCCTTACCCTGGGCAAAACCTTCATCATAGGCACTTTTTTGAATGGCTTCGATCTGCTCAACGGTGACCATCGGCACTTGCTCTTCCGTATCCTGATCCGAACCATCACCATTAACCCCGGGTAAAGTCCAGACCGTTAATGTTTCAAGCTCTTCTTCGGAAAATTTCGTTACATTAGATGAGTTCATCTGATCCACCGCTTAACATAATGTCCCCGGCATCGGCCAGTTTTTTGGCTATTGCCAACACATCTTTTTGTGCCAATTCAACTTCACTGAGTTTGACAGGGGCAGCTGCCTCCAGATCATCACGCAACATTTCTGCCGCACGTTTAGACATGTTGTTAAAGATTTTATCTTTCAAGGAGTCATCCACCCCTCGCAGGGCAACCAATAATTGATCGGTGGATACTTCGCGTAACAACGTTTGCATACCTCGGTCATCAATATTGGCCAAGTCATCAAAGACAAACATTTTATCCTGAATTTGTTGCCCCAGTTCGGCACTGCTGTCCAGAATATCTTCCATGATTAATTCACCGCTGGAAGCCTCCATAAAGTTCAAAATACTGGCCGCAGCATCAATACCACCTATTGAAGATGACTTCATGCTGTCACTACCGGTCAGCTGTTTCTCCATAATTTCATCCAGTTCACGTAAAGCAGCAGGCTGTACACCTTCCAGCGTGGCAACTCGCATTAAAATATCGGCACGCATATTTTCAGGTAAAAACTGTAATACTTCCGCAGACTGATCACTATCGAGCAAAGATAAAACTATGGCTATAATCTGAGGATGTTCCAAACGAATTAAATCAGCAATGGAACGGGTATCCAGCCATTTTAATTGTTCAATTCCTTTACTGTCGGCCCCCATTAAGATTCGGTCAATAATACCGCCGGCTTTTTCAGCACCCAGCGCCTCGGTCAGCATTTTACGAATAAAATCATCTGATTTTAAACCCAGTCCTGTTTGAGTTTTGATCAGCGTGATAAATTCACTCAGTACATCATCAACGGTTGCCGCTGAGATATTCGAGATCCCCACCATGGTCGAACCCAACAGCTGTACATCTTTAGGCCCCAAATGCCTTAAAACATCCGCCGCCCGACTTTCGCCAACCGCCAATAGAATTAATGCGGCTTTCTCAACTTGAGAAATATCACTTTCTTTTTTTCTAATATCGCTTAAATCAGCCATTGTCATTCAGCCATTGTTTTATAACCTGAGCAACCAACGCGGCATCTTCTTTAATTAATTCCTGCACATATTCCAGACGTGCGTCATAACTGATTGGCGCTTCCAATAACAATAAATCTTCTGTTGCCGCACTATATCTTCCTTCCCCTTCCTGGCCGGCCGGTACAGCAATGGGTACCCCTTTCTCATCGACAGGTTTCCCCTTGTCATCGACACGTACCGCCATCGGGTTGCCGTTTTTGTCAAACATGACTATGCCGCCAATTTCTTTAGCCTGTTGCTGAACAAGTAATAGCTGTTGAGCCTTTTCCTCTTCTTCAGATCGACCAATCAAACCACGCATAGTTGGTTTTAAAACACCAAACACTAAAAATACAATAACCAAAGCGGCCGCGAGTTGTTTCATTAAATCAATAAACCAGCCTTGCTCCCAGAGCGGAATGTCCGGCAATGCTTCCATTTTTTCCGGCATTTTAAAAGCCACATTGGTTACAGTTACCTGGTCCCCCCGGGTACTGTCAAAGCCTACCGCCTGTTTGACCAGGTCGGCGAAACGATTGATATCTTCCTGCGCATAGACCTGACTGATTACAGTACCGTCTTCAGCCGGAACATGCCGATTATCAATAACCACGGCAACCGACAAGCGACGCAAGACCCCGCTGGCCAGCCGAGTATGAGTAATTGTTTTATCCAATTCATAATTTCGTGTTGCACTTTTGCTGGCAGAACCGGGCGAGGCAACGGTACCGCCTCCGGCTTCATCACCACCAGATACCTTCTCCGGTGCAACACCTGCAGGTGGCGGTTGATTGGATAATGCGCCGGGCACCCCCTGGACAGAAGACATATTACTGCTGTCTTCCTGCACCTGTTCACTTCGTAGAGCAGGTAAATCAGGATTAAACATTTCCTGGGTTCTTTCTGTAACGGCAAAATCCACATCGGCACTAACCTGGGCTCGCATGCCGTTACTGCCCACTAGCGGTATCAATATATTTTCAATGCGGGCGGTTAAATGTTCCTCTACATTTTTTTTGTATTCAAATTGCTTGGTCGATAAACCTAATTCAGTCGAAGATTCTTTTGAATTTAGTAACCGTCCTTTCTGATCGACAACAGTCACCTGACTGGATTCCATCATGGGAACACTGGAAGAAACCAAATGAATAATCGATTCAATCTGGCCCTTTTCCAATATCCTTCCCGGATAAAGATTAACCACAACCGAGGCGCTGGGTTTTTTACGCTTACGTAAAAAAACGGATTGTTCCGGTAAAGCCAATAATACTCTTGCGGTCTTTACATTCTGAATCGCCATGATAGTCCGGGCGATTTCACCCTCCAAAGCCCTTTGATAACGGGTTCTTTCTGCACTTTTACTGGAACCAAACCCCTGTTCCTTATCCAGTAACTCATAACCTGTACCGGTGGTTCTTGGCAAACCTTGCGCCGCCAGTTGCAGCTTGATTTTACGCACATCATCAGTCGGCACCATGATCGCGCCTGAACCGGTATCAACTTTATATTCAATGTTCTGCTGTTGGAGAATTTCCAGAATTTCGGCAGAGTCAGCCTCGGAAACATTGCTATACAATAAATCGTACGAATCTTCTTGTGACCATAGAACAACAGCCACAGCGATAGCAACACTAAAAGCCAAACCCAGCATCAAACCGATTTGTCTGACCATATTCATACCGGACAGACCTTTTATTGCCGGATGTATAAAAGGTGGCTCGGAGGCAGCTTGTTTAGAACCGACTTCTACCAGATTATTGACGTTTTGCTGTTCACTCATGCTATAAAATCACTAAATAGTCCATTACATCGGCATGTTCATAATGTCTTGATAAGCGTCGACTAATTTATTTCTGACTTGAACCATGGCCTGAAAAGAAACATTGGCTTTTTGTAAAGACACCATTACTTCTGCGACACTGGCATCTGATTCGCCGGTTTCAAATGCATTGACCATCTTTCCCGCTGTTTGTTGGGTTTCATTAACAGCATCTATCGACTGTTTTAATAACGCGCCAAAATCCGCCCCGCTACCTGACTCGGCCGGCTGCGGTTTACTACCGGCATCAACAGACATTGCCCGCATTTGTGCCAAAACTTGATTTACATTTATATCACTCATGAACTGTCTCCTGACGGTTAAAGCATACTAACAGAACGATAAGCATTTTTCACGCCAACTTTTCAGCATGGAATAACAACTCCGGCATCTTTCATTCTGGCAATTTTATAGCGCAAAGTCCTTGGGCTGATACCTAATTTTTCTGCTGTCGATTTACGGCTGCCTTTTTCCTCATTCAAAGTTTGTAAAATAATTTTTTCCTCTGCTGAACGAATACCGTCACCTAAACTGGAAACTGAATCCTGCTCTTGTTTTTCAAAAACTTGGCTATCATCTGAGATTTTATCCGTCAAAACAAAAGGCATATCATCCAAAATCAGGTCGTCGACTGTTATTTCGGATCCTGAAGACAAAATCAGCGCTCTTTGAACAACATTTTCCAACTCGCGCACATTTCCCGGCCAGCTATAAGCTCGCATTTTTTCGACCGCATCCGCTGAAAAAACAGGGCGCTTTTGACCATTAGAACAATGCCTCTGCATCAATTCCATTGCCAGTGGCAAAATATCATCAACCCGCTCTCGTAGAGCCGGTATACGCATAGGAAAAACATTTAAGCGATAATACAAATCTTCCCTAAACAAGCCATTATCAACTTGCTGTTTTAATTGCTGATTCGTTGCCGCCAAAATTCTGACATTTAATTTTATTTTTTTCTGGCTACCAATGCGCTCCACTTCTTTTTCCTGAAGCACACGTAACAGTTTAGCTTGTAATGCTAAATCCATTTCGGCAATCTCATCCAAAAACAAAGTACCCCCCTGAGCTTGTTCAAACTTGCCGGCCATCGATTGCACGGCACCGGTAAAGGCGCCTTTTTCATAACCAAATAACATGGCTTCCAGCATATTTTCAGGAATAGCTGCACAATTTACCGCGACAAAAGGTCCTTGATATTTGGAGTTGTGATGAATAAATTGGGCAAAAACTTCTTTACCAACACCGCTTTCACCCTGTAAAAACACCGCCACATCAGTTTTAGCCACCTTTGCCGCCAGGGTATACAGTTTTTTCATACTATTATCATGAACCACCCTGTCATTAGCCGCACTTGGTTTAGCGGTCACATAATCATTCACCTTTGAAACCAGCGCACTGGCCTCAAAAGGCTTAATCAAATAATCGCTGGCGCCTGACTGCATCGCCTTTACCGCTTTGGACACTGTGCCATATGCTGTCATCAACACCACCGGCGTTTCGCTGTATTGATTTTTAATGTTATACAATAACTGAAAGCCATCCATCACCGGCATTTGTACATCACTAATGACTATTTTAAATTTGTCTTTTGCCAGACAGGACATTGCTTCTGTTCCATTATTAGCCGAAATAACCCGATAACCTTCAATTTCCAAGGTATCGCACAATGCTTCGCACAAGGCTATATCATCCTCAACAACTAACACATCATACTGATTCATGAGTCACCTCTTGTTCGATCAGGCTTTTACCGGAAAACCCTCCCGGCAAGAAAGAGAATTTATTGTTCTTATTCGGCAGGGATAAGGTAAAAGCCGTCCCCTTTCCGGGTTCCGAATCACAACGAATGATGCCGTTGTGGGCTCGAATAACATTCTCAACTACCGCCAGGCCAAGACCGGTACCCTGTGATTTGGTAGTATAAAACGGTTCAAAAATTCGTTCACATTGGGCATTATTAATACCCGGACCATTATCAGAAATAACGATGTCAATATTTTGTCCTGTCTGCTTTACCTTCATTTCTATTACTCCGGCTGAATCGGCCAAAGCCTCAACAGCATTGGTCAAAATATTCATTAAAGCACCCCGCAAGGCATTTTCATTACCTTGAAATTCGTCTTCAGCCAAACAACTTTGTAACCTGAAATTAATTGCTGATCCGACAAGGTCTTCCGCCATGTTTTCTTTTATCCGTTCAAATAAACCGGTCAAGGAAAAAGCCGTCATGGACAAACGGCCTTCCTTGGCAAACACCAGCATATCACTGACTTGTCTCTCCAAATGCTGTAAACGTTCCAGAATTTTTTTCGAATAACGTTGACGTTTACCCTCATTTAATGCGGGATTACTCATTTGAGATGCATAGAGAATAGCGGTGGATAACGGAGTTCTTACCTGGTGCGCCATACTGGCTACCATTTCACCCATTGAGGATAAATGCTTCTGCTGATTGACCATATCCTGTAAAGCATGCATTTCAGTGACATCAGATAATAAAATAACCTGTTCAGAATGCCCGGCCAATTGACTGCTGGTCAAACTGACCCGCTGACCATTTTTTAACTGCCTTTCATGCGGACTGTTAGATACAGACATCAAGCTGCGTTCAACTACTTGCTCCCAGGGTAAACCGATTAAAGGCTCTGCCAAATACTCCACGGCAATGGCATTACAATCCAACACCTGTGAATGCGCATTTAAAATAACCACCGCCGCAGGTAAAGCGGCCATAATTTCCTGCAAACGATTGGCTATTTTCTCTTTCTCAACCAGTGTATTAATACGTTCTGTTCGTGCAGCAGAGAGCTCTTGGTGTAATTTGGCGACCTGTGCTTCCAGGCCTTGATAGGACTGGGTCAGGTTTTGAGATAACTGATTAAAGATGCGAAACGCATCGGTCAGTTGTTCGGTCTTATGATTGTGCTGATGATCTAATGTACTCATTTTGCTCATTTCACTTTAAACAGATGTTTTTGTGAAAAAAGCAATTTTCAGGCCAAGACAATAAAATCAGACTAGGCAAACCTTCTGAATCCTGTATAAGAATGTCTTAAAACCGGAATATTCTTACCTCCATACCGGCCATTCCCACTCACTCCATATCCCAACGATCAATGTACCAGGAATCACGCAGTGATTTTGCCAGCACCCTTATTTATAAAGAAATTTAACGATAATTCCAACCGTCAAAATAATGACATCTCCAATTAACGATTTAAATCCAATTTTCGCATTTTCTCAACCAAGGTAGTACGTCCCATATTTAATCGCTTGGCGGCATGTGCGACTACACCATTACACTCAGCCAAGGCCTGTTTTATCAGCACACTTTCCATATCATTCAGATATTCTTTTAAATCGATACCCTGTTCCGGTATACCCGGTATAACGGAAGTAACCGTAACAGGAGCCTCCATTTCTGCCTCTGTCTGATTAATTTCAGGCTCTGGTTCATCCCGGTCAATTTTAAAATCCTCAGGAACCACATAATTCTGAAATTTTTCCGGTAAATCTATGCAGTCAACCACGCCTTTGGGATTAATAATTGCCAAGCGTTCCACCAGGTTTGCCAGTTCCCTGACATTACCCGGCCAATTGTGCTGCATTAATAGCGCCAACGCATTATCGGTCAGCCTCACTGAACCACGATTTGCTGCTTCCATTCTGGCAATCAAATCCTTTACCAGCAATGGAATATCTTCGGTACGCTCTCTTAAGGCAGGCATTTCAATAGGAAATACATTTAACCGGTAGAACAAATCCTCTCTAAAGCGGTTTGCATTGATCTCATCTTCAAGATGCCTATGCGTGGCGGCAATAATGCGTACATCACAGTCAATTGTTTTATTACTGCCCACCCGTTCAAAAGTTCTTTCCTGCAGCACCCGGAGTAACTTCACCTGCATTGCCATAGGCATATCACCAATTTCATCCAGAAACAGCGTTCCACCCTCTGCCATCTCAAACCGCCCCTGCCGAGAAGTTAAGGCTCCGGTAAATGCACCTTTTTCATGCCCGAATAATTCACTTTCCAGTAATTCACCTGGAATCGCACCGCAATTAACCGGCACAAAAGGTTTGCTTCTCCGAGTTGATGAATCATGTAAAGATCTGGCCACAACCTCTTTACCGGTACCGGACTCACCCAGTATCAATACTGTGGCGTCCGACTCGGCAACCTGCTCGATCAATTGACATACTTGAGAAATCCCCTGGCTCTTACCCTTCAATTTCTGCCGGGCAATTGATGGTTTTGAGAATGCTTGAACAACCGTAGAAGTTTTTTCAGGTACTGGGATTTTTGCCATAAATGACTGCAAAACAGGATATGTTAAGGGCCATTCCAAAATACTTGATACGGTGTTATTTATCGCACTGGGTACTTTTAGCGCTGTTCCCTTATCTATCAGTAAAACCAAAGGGATGTCACCAACCTGAGCCGATATATTTTTAATAATGGCGGCTTGTTTTTCCATCCCACTGCCGATAAATACAACGGACACGTCAGAAATATCGTTTAATCTGTCTTCATAATTTTCAGAATCACTTTGTTCTACAGAATATTCCATGAACTGGAAAATTGTTTCAAATTGCGATGACCTGAGTTTGCTATCATCAATTAACAAAATACCTGGCAATGCCATATTATTTAACTCATCCGATAATTATGAAGTAAAACTAGACGCTAAACTTAATTCAACCTTGTAATTAAGTAAAGTGACTGAATCCCAAAAAGAACCTTAACATTTAAATTTGCTTAAATTCCAGCTGGTCATCCTACAATTAAACATAAAGTTAAGCATCGATTATAAAGCCTGTCAAAAATTCTTTTATATCAACTTGTTCAGACAGTTTCTTAATTCATTTTAATACCATTCGCCAGCAACATTATAGCTTAGATACTTGACAAATTTTTCTCATCATAGAAACTAGGGTTGTTTTAATAACTATTGAGTACCCCTTCGTTGAACGATATTCCCCTTAGTATGCTATTTGGCATACTTGCATTAATGCTAGTACTGTCTGCTTTTTTTTCCGGCTCTGAAACTGCATTAATGTCTCTAAACCGCTATCGCCTGCAACACTTAGTCAAGAAAAAGCATGCTGGAGCTATTAGGGCAAACCGCTTATTAAAAAGACCGGATCGCTTGATTGGTCTTATTTTATTAGGTAATAATTTTGTTAATGTCCTGGCTTCGGCATTAACCACTATCATAGCAATGCGTATTGCCGGAGAATCAGGTATTGCTATCGGCGCCCTGTTATTAACCCTGATCATTCTTATTTTCTCCGAAGTCACACCTAAAACGCTGGCGGCCATAAAACCAGAAGTGCTTGCTTTTCCTGCGGCCCGGATATATGGGCCGTTACTCAAACTTTTATACCCTTTTGTCTGGCTGGTTAACTTATTTACCAATTTATTACTTAGAATTATCGGTATCAACGCCAGCAAACACCAGGAAGACACACTAAGTAAAGAGGAGTTAAAAACTGTGGTTTCAGAGGCGGGTAATTTAATGCCTACTCGTTATCAAAACATGCTGTTGGGTATTTTAGATCTAGAATCTGCGACGGTGGAAGACATAATGACTCCACGCAATGAAATCAAAGGCATTAATCTTGACGACTCGATTGAAGATATTATCGATCAAATTCAGCGCAGCAATTTAACACGTTTACCCGTTTATAGAAAAAGCATTGATCGCGTTATCGGATTTCTGCACTTAAGGCGCGTGCTGATTCTTATCAATAAGGATAAATTAGATAAACAACATATTGTCAGTAGCTTAATTAAGCCTTTTTTCATTCCTGAAAATACGCCTTTACACCAACAGATGCAAAATTTTAAAGCTGAAAAGCAACGGATCGGTTTAGTCGTTGATGAATATGGCGACGTACAGGGACTGGTCAGCATGGAAGATCTGTTACAGGAAATAGTCGGTGGTTTAACTGTAGAAAAAAACCATATAAGAAAACAGACAGATGGCAGTTTTCTGGTCGATGGCAGTGTAACTGTTAGAGAGCTTAACCGGGAAACCAATTGGTCCTTACCAACAGAAGGTCCAAAAACCATTAACGGCCTGATTATTGATGTAATGGAAACCATCCCCGAACCGGGAACCAGCGTCAGACTCTACGGTTATCCTTTGGAAATCATCAAGCGTGATAAAAACACCATTAAACTGGTCAGGTTTCACCCGCAGACCTAAGTACAATAATGCCGATAAAGAAATCGGTAATTGTTCGCGAAATTATGTTTTTTTTTAAGCACAAAAAACAAACCGGACTATACTTAGTTTCTGTGGACGGGGTGATAAAAACAAATAATGGCTAAATTTACTGTTTTTTTTAAAGATAAGGCAATCCAATCAGATTTGATTGATAGTGGTGTTGCGCATATTGGTCGAGATGAAACCAATGATATAACTGTCGATAGTTTGGCAGTAGCGCCTGCGCACGCGGCTGTCATCATTAACGATCAGGAATGTATTATTAAACAGCTTAACGATGATTATCCATTGATCATCAATGGCGAAGAAACTAAATCCTGTACATTACAGGATAATGACAAAATAACCATTGGAAAACACTACATAATATTCAATACCGCCGAGTCATTTGTTGATGAGGAAATCCGACAGCCCGAACAGGAAGAAGATAGTTTCCATCTTGAAACGGAACACTCTTTGCCGGAAGGTAATTTGCAAATTATGAATGGCAAACATATCGGTAGAATTTTACCGCTAAAAAAAGTCATGACTAAACTTGGTCATAAAGGCAGCGGTGTTATTGTTATAGCAAAAAGAAAAGAAGGTTATTTTGTATCTGCGTTGGAGAACAATGCATCCTTGGCTATTAACAAAACGCCGTTAGGCGATACCACTGTTAAATTGAACAATAATGATATTATTGTGGTTGACAACGCTACAATGCAGTTTTTTCAGGATTAATTCAGCATGACCATTGAAAAAAAAGATCATCAGCGACATTTTCATCGCATTCTTTATCATGCCAATGCAAAGTTAAGTTCACAACAACAAATCTGGGACTGCGAAATTCTGGACTTGTCTTTAAAAGGCTGTCTGCTGAAATTTGAAAATACCTGGCATGAAGACCCGGATCAAAACTATACCTTAACTCTTGAGCTATCTGTGGATGCAAAAATACAAATGACACTGTCTGTATCACATGCCATAGACAATAAAGTCGGATTCAAATGTGAACATATAGATATCGACAGCATCTCACAGTTACGCAGACTGGTCGAATTAAACCTGGGCGATAGCGAAATACTTGAAAGAGATTTACTGGCTTTAGCCGAATAACCAGGCAGGAAAAAGACTCTTTAACTGTTGCCGGGCTTTCAAACCGTAGGCACCACTGCCACGTGATAGATTTTGGAGCATCCCAGCCAGCCAAAATCGACGTCGCTGACGTAGCAACCATTATTTCCCCGATTCGTCTTGCACCCGGACTCAGCAAATCTCTATTGAATAAACAAGAAGGTCCCTAGGGCTTCAGATCTTTAAGTTGTTGTAAAATAGCCTTTTCAGTAACAAAGCCTATATCACAGGTATTTTCTATTTACTCTATTTCCTGACTGCGCAAGTAATCTTCATAATTACCCCTAAAATCGACAATACCGGAGGGTGTCAGCTCCAGCATACGGGTGGCCAGCAAGAATCAAGGGGGCCTGATTTTAAATTGTGGTGATTTAAATTAATCAGATTCTTGCGATGCCTTATTACCTAGTAAAAGTGTTGCACTTGGAACTTGAATTCACCTAAACTAGGGGAGCTTCATTTTGACCCCCTATTTTTCGGGTTCCTTCTTACGTGCTGACCTAGTAGAAATGAAAGCAGATAATAATTCATCATCTGAAGCTAAACTAATTCTGCTTTTCCTTTCAAGATACTTGCCTTTAGGTCTGGCTTCAATAGAAATAAACCCAGACATTTCTTTGGCTTTTATACTTATTTCTTTAGATGGATATTTATGTATAGAATCATCATCGGAAAAAGATGGCAAGAGCCCCCAAAATTTATAGATTTGGAAATTATCAGATAGCTTTTCAATAGTTATTTGACTAATTAATCCGCAACCATTTGGCAAACGTGCATTGAGCAAAGGCCAATATAATTCTGATATACCTTCAAACACAATCCAAGCACGACGGAGTGGAGCATCAGCAGCTTCAGAAACTGGAACATCAAGATCTAAAACAAGACACCAAGGTATTAAGTCCCAGCGCAAGGCTAACAATCTAGCGTCAATAGTTAATTTTTTTGTTTTCTCTTGATCAAGTTCAGTAATGTTTTTCAATGTATCCTCTACATTATCTTTTCATCGGTGGAGCAGGTTTTGCTAGTCCTGATTGAAGGGGTCAGCCAACTTGATTTTTATAGTTTTCACTTTTTCTATCTCCTCCATGTGATGTAAGCTTTGTTGTTCTTGAAATTAACTGACTGATTTTATGGTGAAACTCACTACTACCATAAACTTCGCCTCGTATAGTTGCTTCCGTAATTTGTTGGTCTTGTGATTTGCTACTTGGAGTATTAAATATTTTCTGATAATTCGCTGTCCGGCTCGCTACACTTTCGCCCAAACTCCTATATAACTCATGTTCCGTAATTAAACTATTTTCTTCGCCTAATGCATTATGTCGATAACTCGACCATGGATAATCAGCCATTTTCTTAACCATATTCGCTTTGACAGGATTCATTTCAATATAGCGATAGAGACTAAAAAGGTAATTTTCACTGTCAATTAAACATGACTTAAACCGACCTTCCCAGATAGTGCCTGTTCTATTTCGGGTGGCATTAAAATAACGAACATATCGATTAGCCATTGTTTGCATAAACTGACTCAGCTGTGTTTTTTCAGCAGGCGTGATTAGCAAATGTAAATGATTGGTCATGATGACATAAGCATGTAGAGAACAGCTTGATTTGGCTAGGGCATAGGCTATATCTTCTTTGATGCGAATCATATCCTCTTCAGATTCAAAGATATCCTGTCTATTATTTCCACGGTGCATAATATGCAACGGTTGATTGGGAACAACAATTCGGGGTAATCTGGCCATTTATGAACTTTAGTAAACCTTTGTCTCCAAATCAAGTTGGCTGACCCCTTGATTTCTTTGTCTCCAAATCAAGTTGGCTGACCCCTTGATTTTTGTTGTTCAATTATGTAACTTCCCGTTGGTAATGGTCCATGATCCTGAACATCAGTATGATCAGGGTTATTTTGGCAATCCTTACATGAGGAACTTTGGTTATTTCCTGCTGTGTATTCATTGCTAGAAAAATAGGGGTTCTTAGGATCGTTCGGTGTACAACTCATAAAATGCAGGCTTATTGAATAATAGCAATAATATAAGCCTGATGGGTCCACTATTTTCATCGGATTCCCCCCAACATAAGCATAAGTATTAAGACCACCGACTAGGTCGATAGGATCACTGGTAATATACCTCCCTTGTTCAGGATCATATGTAGTGGTTTAATAGCACCGGACACTTTAATGAGAGACAATACACGTCAAACATTAAGGTATCAAAATGGGACAGA
>JBNLBS010000020.1:0-76327 GCA_050303415.1 Methylococcaceae bacterium
TAAGAGGAAACAAATGAGGTTACACTTTATTCCGATGACCAAGCCTGCCTTCTCCGCGATAGCGGCTTCGTCCAACAATTATATCCACACTATCATCGTCTACATCAGGCTCAGACGTACGAAACCCTAACTGAGCGGCTAATGCTTTTACATAAGCTTTACTAAATAGTTCTTTCTTCTGATTTTTATCCATGAACTTAGTAAAAAAACTTTCTTATGAAACCTAAAAAGTAATTATATTGATCTGTATATCTCACCAAGACTCATAAAAATATTTAGCTTAAGCGGTTATAAAATCAATTTCTCTAAATAGAAATAACATTCATTTTCATATGATATGCAGATATGGATAATACGTATTTTTCATAATACTAGCAATAAAACTCATTCATTATCTTAGATTGACTAGCTTAGCACAGATGTTTTGTCATTGGATTCCCCCTTTCACCACGCCGAGCATCGCAGTTTTTCGGTGGAATAGCCCGTAGGGTGCTCACAGGGAGGTGAGCATTTGACAGCGGGGCTTGGATGCCCCGTCTGGCAAACCCACTGAAAAACGAGAAGCGCCGGGGCTGTCGTGGTGTGGGGGCGGATTTTTTTGGTTACTTTTTTTATCCGTTTAAAAAAAGTAACTCGGCTTCGCGGACGAGCCCGCGATTAAAACAAGGAGTTCGGGGTAAACACCCCGATTAAAACATCCGGCTTTAGCCGCACCTTATCAAGGGCAACCATAAAGCATTGCCCCTACACGGCAAACCGCCTCAAAAAATATATAGTTCTGCAAATATGGCAACCGGCCGGTTGCCTCTAAAATGTATTTTAACTATCTAACAGACGATCCTTCTTAACCGACGTAATTCTCATTGATCATGCTAACTATCGAATATAAGCCTCAGTCACATAACGCCGCATCATACGATGACTATTGAAAAACGATGCATTTTTACTAATGGCGCCCTTCATTACTGCGATCCATCGGTTTCGGTCATCGTAATACAAGGGCAATATCGTCTGTTCCAGTTTGTCATACAGCGACTTGGCATCATCACCGTTTGAAGTGATAGCATCATCTCCGACCGCCCACCCGGTAATACCTTCGATACACCCTTCAATCCACCAGCCATCCAGAACACTGAGGTTGGGTACGCCGTTAAATGCCGCTTTCATACCACTGGTTCCGGATGCTTCCATCGGTCTTAATGGTGTGTTCAACCACAGATCCACACCGGAAACCATTGCCTGCGCAATATCCATATCGTAGTCCGGAATAAAAGCCATGGTAATATCATCGGACAGTTCTTGAATATACTGGTGTATGATTCTTATCAAGCGCTTTCCATCCAAGTCCCGCGGATGTGCTTTACCAGCCAATACCACTTGAAAGGGCCGTTGCCGGGCAATTTTCTTAAGCCGTTCCAAATCGGAAAATAACATGTCAGGTCGTTTGTATGCGGTCATACGCCGGGCAAATCCGAAGGTCGGTATCTGCGGCTGTAGTTTGATATTGCATAGCTCTTTGACCTTTTCTATCAGCCTGGACTTTGCCTGGTAATGAGCCTCCCAGATGGCTTTATCGCTGATACAGCACTCCGCACGTACCAACATTTCAGGTTCATGACACCAGCCAGGCAAGTGCTTATTATATAAGTCTATAAAACTCCTGGCAGTCCAGGTAAAAGGGTGTACCCCATTGGTTATCGAATGAAGCCGGTAGCCTGGAAACATTTTCCGTGATACTTCAGTATGTCGTTTGGCAACACCATTAACATATTCGCTCAAATTAAGGGCCAGTCGGGTCATGTTAAGCGTATCGTCACCGGCCAGATGTTTAAGAGTTGCGGGGTCAAATTCCTCGCTAAGAATCCGCTCGACCAAATCATAACCAAACCGGTCATGACCGGCTTCAACCGGTGTATGCGTGGTAAAATTGCAAATCTCCCTCACTTGCGGAATGTCGTAGGCCGATTCGCCTGAACGCAGATCTTCTACGGGGTAGGCATAACGGCGCAACAATTCAATGGCAAGTAATGCCGAGTGCCCCTCATTCATATGGTATTGGCGGACTTTAAAGCCCAGTGCTTGCAGCATACGTATACCACCAATACCTAACACGATCTCCTGCTTGAGCCGGTATGATTCATCGCCGCCATACAGGTAATGCGTAATCTGGCGATCATCTTCTTGATTTTCATCCACATCAGTATCCAGCAGAATAACGGGCTGTCGACCGTTCATGTGGCCTTTCAGAATATACAACCAGCCACTAACCCACACCAGCCTATTTTCAATGTTTACCGCTATCTTGGCTTGCAAGGGACTGGCTGCTGTCTCGGGCTGCCAACAATCCGGATGTTCAGTCTGAACGCCTTCGGCATCCAGCTGTTGGCGAAAATAACCGGCACGGCTCACCAGAGTGACTGCAATCATTGGTAGCTCTAGGTCTGCAGCAGAGCGTATGGTATCACCGGCCAATATGCCTAAACCACCGCTATAGGTGGGAATATTGTTTTGCAGCGCAATTTCCATGGAGAAATAGGCAATACGGGTATCATGAATGAATTCTTCAAGCATAGCTTTGTTTTAGTTTACAAATTAATATGAAAGCAATGGCATAAATAAGCTACCGATAATTAGATCAACTCTTAAGACCATTATCACCTCCCCTGTCATCTGACCATATCTATTGAGCCTTAAATTGTCAAACCGGTTTTATGTTATAAATTCAATGTGCTGTATAAATTAATAGTCTTCAGACCGGACTGTTTAAACCTGTTTATACGTTTAATTTTTTGGCGAAGCATCTTTTAATATTGATGTCATCAATTTGACATATTCAGTCGATAAAATCCTCCAAGTTAAAATTTTGGAGACCATTTGTGAATCCGTCAGCCAGAATCATTCTGTTCAGTCTATTGATGACCCCATTGAGTTCAATATCCACAACCGGCAATGAGCTATTTGGTTTTAACAAGAACGCGTTAAATCTTTGGCAATATAAAATAGTAAAAACTCACATTATTAAGGAAATTCCGGACGATTTATCCGGCATCACCTATTCGCCAATCAGCAATACGCTTTTTGCCGTCACCAATAGTCCGGAAAAGTTGTTTGAACTGGATTTATCCGGCCATGTGATTCGCTCAATCGAACTGGTTAACTTTGATGATACCGAAGCGGTCACTCATATCCGCAACGATTTATATGCGATTACTCAAGAACGTCGTCGTAAAGTAACGTTTGTTCGTCTGAACAAAAACACGACTAAACTGAATGCTCTGGAATATGCCAGTTTGGATTTTAAAACCGATCGCGAAGATAATCTGGGACTGGAAGGTATTGCCTGGTCGGAAACAACCGGACTTTTTATCGCTAACGAGAAGAACCCCATCCGAGTCAGCCATTTGCCCGCTGAGTTACTAACACCTACATTACATTCCAATCAGCGAGGCACTGCCAAGCATAATTTTGATAATCTGCCGTTAAACGATATATCCGGTTTACATGCCGATCCAGACAGTCAACATATACTGGTATTAAGTGATGAATCGCACCGGCTGCTGGAAATCGATCTAAATGGGGATGTTCAATCCGAATTCAGCTTTGACCAAGGTATAGCGCTGCCACACTATGCCATTAACCAACCGGAAGGCGTCACCATGGACAAGCACGGACGAATCTATGTGGTTGGCGAACCCAATATTATGTTGATTTTGGAACGAGGGTAACTATATTTCAGCATCAATCTTGTGAAATTCTCAACTCAAGCCAGGAATGAATTTTTTGTAAGACTTTATGCCGCATTTCCGGCGTGGAAAAAAGTTGCTCATGGTGGTTTTCTCCAGCCAACATCATCACATCATTATGCACATGGTTTTGTCGGGTGGCTGTGACAAAATCCATGTTTCCCCAAGCCGGCGTTATGGGGTCATGTTCGGAATAAATCAGCAGATACGGGGTATTAAATCGAGCCATTTTTCTCCGGAACTGAATCACTTCTTTTTCCACAGCCAATACATAGCGCAGAATAGAGCGGCGAATAATGTAGGGGTCTGCTTTATGACGTTCTCTCTCTTGTTCCCAATTGCTTAAGTAATTAACCACCCAATCCGGCGTTGATGGCGAAAACAATTGCCGCAACCCCGGTAATGATAATAATTCAATCACGCTATCCTGAATGGGCACTGTGATTAACGATAATATTTGATTGAACAACATTAATGGTAAGACTTCATCATGAGGATTGAGAAAATGCTCATGGGTATGATAACTGAAATAAACCATTGGATTTTGAAACCAGCCACGCCAACCCGGAACCTGGGTGACAGAAAAAGCGGGGCCGGCAAAAATAATACCGCCGATTCGGGCTTTGAGATCAATATCGGTCAATTGCAGCAAATAAGAGGCGGATACCAGTGAACCTAAGCTATGCGAGAGAATAAAAACCGGTAAGTTTTTGTCACCGGCCTGTTGATCACAGCGATGGATCAAATAATTCAGGGCTTGTTCAAGGTCATCTCGCATAGGCTGAAGATTACGCAGTTGTGCCTGTTCAACAAATGCGCCACTGACATCATAGTCTGCTGCCTCAGTTTTTAAGCCTGTTTGAGCCTCTTCAAAAACCGAGTTGCTGAGACCATGTGCAGTCAAATCTATACCGGCGACGATATACTGATCTGCAAAATACCGGGCGATTTCAGCATAACGCCCAATGTATTCATTCATGCCATGAACCATCAGGATACAAGCCTGTATAGAAGCGCTACGCTTAGGTTTTATTATTTGTAAATGCCGGCTGCGATTGTCACCGGAAGTCAGAATAATATCTTCGCCCCATAAGGGATAACTTTTTTTCACTGTTTGGTATTGGGCACAGCCATTAATAATCATTAAAAACACTATGCATAATGGTAACTGAATGAATAATACTTTCATGCCAAGAAAACCTATAAGCTCTTACGTTT
Source organism: Methylococcaceae bacterium (assembly GCA_050303415.1). Lineage (GTDB taxonomy): Bacteria > Pseudomonadota > Gammaproteobacteria > Methylococcales > Methylomonadaceae > JBNLBS01. The sequence goes on from JBNLBS010000020.1 coordinate 4,962, forward strand.
TTCCAAAGAGCCAATGCATATTGGCATACCCGTATCTAAAGATGATTACGATTTTTTTACCCATTGAAATAGATTGAACGCCATGGCCGATAGAATATGTTTGGTTATTTTTGATAATCGCAAGATATCAATCTGCAAAATAGCTTATTTCCTTTGCACTTAGAACTGGAATTCACGACTCAATGATACTATTGCGATCACACTTTTCCACTGATTCAGGCAACTGCCAATCAATCGGTGCTTTTCCATGTTGCTCAAGATAATGATTAGCCAAACTGAAATGTTTGCAGCCCAAAAATCCACGGTGAGCTGACAATGGCGATGGGTGCGGTGCTCTTAAAACCAGGTGGCGCTGATCATCAATGACTGCACCTTTTTTTTGCGCATAGCTGCCCCACAGCATAAACACCACATGTTGACAACGTGCGTTGACCGTCGCGATGATCTTGTCGGTAAACTGTTCCCAGCCTTTACCTTGATGTGCATTGGCATTGGAGGCTTCTACCGTTAAAACTGCATTCAACAATAATACGCCCTGTTTTGCCCAACTCTCCAAATACCCATGCGCTACAGGTGTAATGCCTAAATCTGTTTGTAATTCTTTATAAATGTTGACTAGCGATGGTGGTGTTTTTATTCCCGGTAATACAGAAAAACATAAACCATGCGCCTGCCCTGGTTGGTGATAGGGGTCTTGTCCCAAAATAACGACTTTCACCTGATCTAAAGGCGTTGTTTCCAGAGCATGGAACCAGTTGCTTGAGTGCGGATAAATAATTTTATGCTTTTCTTTCTCTGCCTTAAGAAACTGTTTAAGCTTTTGCATGTAGGGTTGTTCGAACTCCAACGCTAAATGCTGCTGCCAACTGGGTGCGTTTTCTAAAGCCACTTTGTTACCTTCGTTATTCCAAGCGGACTATAGCATATCAGATTGCTGGAACGACTATTTCAAGAAGACTTGAAAATAATGAAATTTAATTAAATTGCCTATCCACTACAGCCTGAACAATATTTTTTATGGGATCAAATTTGGAAAACGCACGATCGGCTCCCAAATCGGTAATAATTTGAAGAAACTCACTATGTGAACTCACCGCAATAACCGGTATATCTTTATTCAACTTTTTTAATTCTTTGACCAGATCTATACCATCTTTATCAGGCATAAATATATCAATAATCACAGCAATCGGATTATATTTCTCATACAGTTTAACTGTTTGGGTGCTTTCCGTTGTGGTAATAACATTGAAACCGGCTGACTCGAAGTTCTCTTTTAAGAGCAACAATGCTATTTCATCATCATCTACTATTAATACTGTTTCGATCTTATCCATAATCAACCTGTAGGCCAAGAATCAGAATTTTTTTATCCATGATACTAACCCCCGGGCATAGCCCCCCTTGGGTCGTCATAAAAAACTTTGCAACCTCATGTCACAAAAACAAATTTGCCGCATTGAGAATCATTAGATCCCAGACTCCGCCCCGACGGCAACATGTCAGTTCGCCAAAGCATTCACTGTTAGTGCATTATTCGATAATTTTTTGCAAACCTCGCACTAAACCTCATCGGATTAGGCAACGTTTTCTACCCGCCTGTAACCGGCAGTAATGGCATTGAAAAAATAAGCTGCATCGATCGCCGGTTTCAGTATAGTTATTAAAACGCTGAATGTCACCAGTTTATGATAAATCAGGAATAATAAAGTATTAAAATTACCCTTTAATTTTTTTCTCCATTTCTTCCTGACTGATATGCCTGACATCCTGGCCTTTGACCATATAAATCACATATTCGCAGATATTGCAGGCATGATCACCTATTCTTTCCAATGCTCTGGCTGTCCATAACACATCCAACGTACGGGTTATGTTTCTAGGGTCTTCCATCATTCGAGTGATTAATTGACGGATAATACTGGCATATTCCCGATCGACTTTTTCATCCCGGCCGGTGATGGTTAGAATATCATCCACATTCAATCGGGCAAAAGCATCCAGCGAGCCGTGCAGCATGTCTTTTACCAGCTCGGCCAAGTGTTGAAGCTCATAGTAATGATCGCGTTTACCCTCTGTATCGGCCAAATGAATGGCCATTTGGGCAATACGCTCGGCCTGGTCACCGACTCTTTCCAACTCGGTAATAGCCTTGATGACGCTGATCAACAAACGTAAATCAAATGCAGTCGGTTGCCTGCGCGCCATAATCTGGGAGCATTCCTGGTCTATGGCAATTTCCAGTGCATTTACCTGGTCATCCTGCTTGATCACCAGTTCCGCCATCTCCATATCGCCATCCATAAAAGCTTTGACCGCCAGGTCTATCTGCTGCTCTACCAGCCCGCCCATGGTTAAAACCTTATGTCGTATATCTTCCAGCTCTTTATTAAACTGCTGCGAAATATGATGACCAATTTTACTGTTTTCCATTGTTATCTCCTAACCATACCGACCGGTAATATAATCTTCTGTCTGCTTCTTGCTGGGGTTGGTAAACAACTCACTGGTATTACCAAACTCAATTAATTTACCCATATACATAAATGCTGTGTAATCCGATACGCGAGCAGCCTGTTGCATATTATGAGTAACGATAACAATGGTGTATTTTTCTTTCAACTCATTGATTAATTCTTCAATTTTTAAAGTTGAAATCGGATCCAATGCGGAAGCCGGTTCATCCAGAAGTAATACTTCCGGCTCGATCGCGATGGCTCGGGCGATAACCAGCCTCTGTTGTTGACCACCTGACATACCTAAAGCATTATCATGTAACCGATCTTTCACTTCATCCCATAATGCCGCACCGCGCAAGGCATTTTCCACCGTTTCATCTAGGGTTCTGCGGTCATTAATACCTTGAATACGCAAGCCATAAGCGACATTTTCATAGATGGACTTGGGAAAAGGGTTGGGTTTTTGAAATACCATACCAACACGCCGGCGCAACTCCGATACATTGACCGACTTGTGATAAATATCTTCATTGTCGAGTATTACTTTACCTTCAATACGTGCGCTATCGACCAGATCATTCATCCGGTTGATGCAGCGTAACAATGTCGATTTACCACAGCCACTGGGACCGATATAAGCCGTTACTTTTTGCTGGGGAATCTCCATATTGACTGAATATAACGCTTGTTTCTCCCCATAATAAAGATCCAGGTTTTCAATTTTGATACAGGTTTCCACCGGTTCTTTCTGTTTTTCTCCCTGCCCTATCGTTAATGAACTCATATCAATAGCATGTGTACGTTGTGTCATATCTTTTAACCTTCCAATGCCCGGTATTTTTCGCGCAAATGATTTCTGATTGCAACGGCTGCCAGGTTAAGCCCGATAATAACCAGAACCAGCAGCAAAGACGTTGCATAAACTAAAGGCCGAGCCGCTTCTACATTGGGGCTTTGAAAGCCAACATCGTATATGTGAAACCCCAAATGCATAAATTTTCTATCCAGATGTAAAAACGGGAAGTTACCATCCAACGGCAATGACGGTGCAAGTTTAACCACACCCACCAACATCAGCGGTGCAACTTCACCCGCCGCTCTGGCTACCGCCAGAATTAAACCGGTCATCATGGCAGGACTGGCCATAGGTAAGACTGTACGCCATAAGGTTTCAGCCTTGGTTGCACCCAACGCAAGGCTGCCTTCGCGAATTGACTTAGGAATTCGGGATAAACCTTCTTCTGTCGATACTATCACCACGGGCAATGTTAATAATGCCAGGGTAATAGAAGCCCACATCAAACCCGGGGTACCAAACACAGGAGCCGGAGCCGCTTCAGGAAAAAACAGCTGATCTATATTACCGCCCAGAATATAAACAAAAAAACCCAGACCAAAGACCCCATAAACAATAGACGGTACCCCGGCCAGATTATTAACGGCAATCCTGATCAAACGGGTCACAAAGCCCTGCTTGGCATATTCGCGTAGATAAACCGCCGCAATGACACCAAACGGGGTGACTATAATGGACATAATAATCACCATCATAACGGTACCGAATATAGCCGGAAAGATTCCACCTTCGGTATTGGCTTCGCGCGGGTCATCACTTAAGAATTCAGCCAGTTTTTCAAAATAATGACTGATTTTTTGCCCTAAATGCATGGCATTCGGTTGGTAAATCCTAACCACTTTGGCTAAAGGAATCTCTTTTTCCATGCCGCCTGCTTCAATCATAACCAGGCTGTCACGTCTGATTTGTTGGTATAGCTCACCCAACCTTCCCTGATAGGATTGATATGCCTTATCCAATTCAGCTCTTTGCCTGGCAAGTGCCTGCTTGTTTGCATCATTCCATTGATTATCCAGTTGCAGTCTTTTTTGCTTAAGCCTTAACTGCTCCATATTGTAGTTAACCGAGCCGATTTCCTTTTTTTCCAGGTATTCAATCTCTTCAAAAATACCCAGTACCCGCTCGACTTTTCTCTGAGCAAGTGCCTCAAGAGGCTGGTCAGAGCTAACCACCTTGCCATTTTCCTTCACTGCAACCAGTCGTCCATAAAAATTACCCCATTCACGACGTTCCACCACCATCAGTTCACTTGGGTAAGTTTGCTGCTTAATATCACCGGCTTTAATCCAGCGAAAATCCATGCCCGTGACATCCCGATTGCCTGTTTTCAACAAATACTGCAGTAAAATATCCGAGCCGGCTTCAACTTGATGTCCTCTATCCCGAGCTTGCTCAGCACTCATTTCGCTGCTTTCGACAATTTCACCGATAATCGTTTGGTTGTTTTGATAGTTAAACTGTGCAACCCGGGACGGCCAGTAATGACCAATCCCGCGAACGGTAACCAATGCCAACAGACCAACTACCAAGATAAGACAGGTACTGACGGCAGCGGCATTTAACCAAATCCAGGGCGTACCACTTTTAAACCATTGCTTAATCATAATGAACTGTATTTTTCACGTAGTCGCTGGCGCACAAGTTCGGCCAACGTATTAACAATAAAGGTAAACATAAACAATACCAAAGCGGCTAAAAACAATACCCGATAATGAGTACTGTCCACCTCCGACTCCGGCATCTCAACCGCAATATTGGCTGATAAAGTACGCATTCCCTGAAACACACTTAAATCCATCACCGGCGTATTGCCGGTCGCCATTAATACGATCATGGTTTCACCTACGGCCCTTCCCAAACCAATCATAACAGCTGAAAAGATACCCGGGCTTGCTGTCAGCAATACCACCTTTATCATCGTTTGCCAAGGCGTTGCGCCTAATGCCAATGAACCCACGGTTAAATGTTTGGGCACACTGAATATGGCATCTTCGGCAATTGAGAAAATCGTAGGCACAACGGCAAACCCCATTGCCAGTCCGACCACCAGGGAGTTACGCTGATCGTAACCAATCCCAAATTCTGATTTGAACCAGCCCTGAATATTGCCATTAAACATCCATTGTTCTAAAGGCATGCTGATCACAAATGCCAGCCATGAACTGATGATGATCACCGGAATTAATAAAGCCGCATCCCAGCCCTCCGAAACTTTATGGCGCAAACTATTCGGTAAAAATTGCCACCCGAAAGCGAATACCAAAACACTAATGGGCAGCACTAATAACAAAGTGAATATACCCATTAAATGCTCTTCAATAAATGGAGCCAGCCATAACCCAGCCAGAAAGCCTAAAATAACCGTGGGTAGCGCTTCCATAATTTCGATACTGGGTTTTACCAGTCGGCGCATACCCGGCGCCATAAAATAAGCGGTATAAATGGCGCCCATTAACGCTAACGGTACGGCCACTAACATAGCGTAAAAGGCTGCCTTTAAGGTACCGAAAACCAAAGGCGTTAAGCTGTATTTGGGTTCAAAGTCATTACTGGCTGAAGAGGATTGCCAGATATAGTCCGGTTTTGGGTAGCTTTCGTACCAGACTTCCTGCCACAGAGACTTGACTGAAACTTCCGGGTGTTCATTTTCTATGTGCCAGAAAGCGATACGGTTATCTTCAGTTTGCAATAACAGGGCATTGGCACGCGGCGATAAACTCATCGCCACCGGTTTGCTGCTGGCCGCCCGCACTTTGATCAATTCGCGTTCTGCCGTGGAATGGTACACTCCGACCATACCTTCGCTATCAACAGTAACAAAACCTTTGCGTCGCTGTTCAGCATTAACCGCGGCAATATTTTGTTCCGAAATTTTAAACGCCCTCAGCTTTTGCATGGCCGGACGATTCTGCGCATCACGCAACAAACTCCACTGCGACAATAAGCCACTAGTGTCGGCGAGCAGTATTGATAAGCTGCCATTTAAGAAAGTGACGTTGGTAATTTTTTCGCCCGCTTTGACAACATTTAAATGCTGAATAATAGTTGGTCGTTCGGCATTGCCAATATCAAAATAGCTTAGCCGACCATCTTGTGTGAGCAAAAACAGGTTACGTTGATCTTTATCAATCAGGATAAAGTTGATGTTATCGGCAACAATATCCAGAACATTGTCAGTGCGTTCAAAACTGCCTTCGTCATCAAATAGTGACTCTTCCTTTTCAAAGCGGACTAAAATGACTCGTTCATCGTCTGTTTTTGCCACAACCGTAGTCATATTTTCATTAATTTCCACCGCTACCTTGTCCAAAGCACTACCTTGCTTACTCAAAACCAGAGGAACCTGGCCTAATGGATATTCAATAACCGGCGTAATGACACGTTTATCATTCGGATAGGAAACTTTATAGCGATGTTTGACCACCATTGCCCGACCATCGTCCAAACCATAAATAACCACGCCGGTATTTGGTGCACCGTGAGCAAAACTGACTATGCGTTGGTCTTTGGGGACCGGCAGTTCATAAATGGCTATAGTTTTACCTGTCGGTACCGAAAAAAATACCGCCTGACCGGTATCGGTATATCTAACCGCAACTTCATTTTGTTCTTCCATGGACAATAACAAAGTCCGTCCTAATTCAGGCTCTGGAATTTCATACTGACTGACTGATTGTGCCGATGCCGAGATAAACAACGGAAAAACCACATAGAGTAAATAAAAGAAAATTAAAACAATGGCGACGATTACACCCAAGCCACCAGCAACCACACAATGCTTTGCTAACTGGTCTTTTATTTGGCGCCAGCTTTGATAGTAACCAGCTGATGACTTTGGTTTTTGTTTTCTCGTGTTTATTTCCGACATACGGCAAAAATCAATCATAATTTTAAATTAAAAAAAGCCAGCCGGGATTTGTCTGCACAAACCCCGGCTCGCTCTATGTTATCCGAATAATTTATATATTAAAGAGGGGAGAATATAAAATGTTCCGGATAAAACCTCCCTGTAGACTGCAATCGATTTTATTCTATTGAAGCCAAAGCCTTTTCAACCACCTTAACAGGCAGTGGTATGTAGCCATCCTTAATAACAACTTGCTGACCTGATTTGGATAATACCATTTTGATAAATTCTCTTTCTAATGGCGCTACCGGTTGATTAGGTTGCTTATTAACATAAATATACAGGAAACGCGCTAATGGATATTTACCGGAAACCGCATTCTCAGGTGTTGCTTCAATAAAATCCTGACCGGCTTTTTTAGCCAATGCTACCGCTTTGACACCTGAAGTTTTATAACCGATACCCGAGTAACCAATACCGTTTAGTGATGAAGTCACCGATTGAACTACAGAGGCTGAACCAGGTTGTTCATTGACATTATTTTTATAGTCGCCTTTACACAAAGCTTTTTTCTTAAAATAACCATAAGTACCTGACACCGAATTACGTCCATATAGCTGGATACTTTTATCTTTCCATGACCCGTCCAAACCAACTTGACCCCAAGAGGAAATATCTGTTTCATGGCCGCACTTACGAGTAGATGACATAATCGCATCCACTTGAGGAATGGTTAAACCTTTAACGGGGTTATCCTTATTGACATAAACCGCCAGAGCATCAATGGCAACAGGAATAGCTGTTGGCTTATAACCATATTTCTTTTCAAAAGCATCCAATTCCTTATCCTTCATCTTACGACTCATAGGCCCAAGGTTTGAAGTGGCTTCAGTTAATGCCGGTGGCGCAGTCGAGGAACCGGCCGCTTGAATCTGGATATTCACATTTGGATATAACCGCTTGAATTCTTCCGCCCACAGCGTCATCAGGTTCGCCAATGTATCAGAACCAACACTGGATAAATTACCGGAGATACCACTGGCTTTATTATATGCCGGCACACTGTCATCAACGGTTAATACTGCCTGTGCTGTTCCTGTTGTTAATACTGCAAAAATAAAGCCGGTTACGGCCAAAAATGCTTTAGTTTTAATTCTCATTTCTTGCTCTCTATCTATATGAATAGTCGGTTTATTATGCAAATCGATGATGACAAGAATATTAAGCCTATATGACAATTTAATGACAACAGTCATATTTTTATGACTTATTACGATTCGGTTAGACTCCCTTATAGCCTGAAGTGATTGGATAGCGCCGCTCCCGACCAAATGCCCGACTGGTGATTTTTATTCCCGGCGGTGACTGACGTCGCTTGTATTCATTGCGATCCACCAGAGTAATCGCCCTTGCCACATCGAGAGAACAAAAACCCGCCTCAATAATTTCTTCCGCCGACTGATCCAGTTCCACATAACGTTCCAAAATCGGATCCAATACTTCATAAGGCGGTAATGAATCTTCATCGATTTGATCCGGTGCCAGCTCCGCTGAAGGCGGCCGATTAATTACTCGCTCAGGAATAACCGGAGACAAGGTGTTACGGTAACGGGAAAGCTTATAAACCAATAATTTGGGTACATCCTTAATGGGGGCAAAGCCGCCGGCCATATCACCATAGAGCGTGGCATAGCCGACACTCATTTCGCTTTTATTGCCCGTTGTTAACAATAATCGTCCCTGTTTATTGGATATAGCCATTAAAACGATACCCCGACAACGTGCTTGAATATTCTCTTCAGTCGCATCTTTTTCGCTGCCGGCAAAAACATCTGCCAACATACCGGAAAAAGCTGCCACCGCCGGTTCGATTGAAATAATGTGATAGTTAACCCCCAAGGCCTCTGCTTCCAATACTGCATCATCGATACTCATTTGCTGGGTATATTTGGACGGCATCAAAACCACCTCAACTTTGTCCGCCCCCAAAGCATCGACAGCAAGCGCCAAAACTAAAGCCGAATCTATCCCTCCGGAAAGCCCCAGAATAGCACCCTTAAAACCGTTTTTTTCAGCATAATCACGAATCCCCAGAACCAATGCCTGATATTCACTGTTTACCGGCTGGTAAAGTGGGGCACAGTCCGTTTTAACCGGTTGTGAATTTTCGAATTCGACCACGCTGATCTGTTCTTTAAACTCTTCTGCACGAAAAACGATTTCCCCCTGTTGATTGGCAACAAAGGAAGCCCCATCAAACAGCAATTCATCCTGCCCACCCACCTGGTTAACATATACCAGCGGTATTTGTGATTGTCTGACCTGTGCCTGAACCAGTTCCTCCCGCTCATGAATCTTACCGGCATGAAAAGGTGAGGCATTCAAGGTCAAAATAATATCCGCACCCGCCTTTTTATTGATATCAATTAATGCGGTTTGCCAGATATCTTCACAAATAGTCAGGCCTATACGACTGCCTTTTAATTCAAACACACAAATTTGATCAGAGCTTGAAAAATATCGCTGCTCATCAAAAACACCATAATTAGGCAATGCGTGCTTTCGGTAATTGGCTCTTTTTTCGCCATCACGCCAAACGGCAACACTGTTAAACAGCTTTCCGTCGGCAACTTCCGGATAACCAATAATCAGATCAATACCGTTTACCTGAGTCACTATTTCGGCCAAACCCTCCGTAACTGACTCAAGAAAGTCCGGTCTTAATAACAAATCTTCCGGAGGATAAGCCGTAATAGACAGCTCAGGAAAGACAATCGCATCGGCAGCTAATTTTTGTTTTGCGTACTGACTGCTTTGAATAATTTTTTTCACATTGGCATCAATATGGCCAACCACTAGATTAACTTGCGCTATGGCTATTTTTAAGGGCATTCGTTAAGACTGGATTATATGGTAACAACAAGCAAAGCTTTACTTTGCACTACAAAATCAGCAACTAAAAGAACCTTTTTATTGCCTCGCCTATATCTGTGGGTGAATTAACCACGTCCACACCGGCTGCTTTTAACGCCGCGATCTTACCTTCTGCCGTGCCTTTACCACCTGTGACAATGGCACCTGCATGGCCCATACGCTTTCCTGATGGCGCAGTTTGTCCGGCAATATAAGATACCACCGGCTTGGTAATATGGGATTTAATATAGTCAGCAGCATCCTCTTCTTCATGGCCCCCAATCTCCCCAACCATGACAATACCTTGGGTTTGCTCATCCGCCTGAAACTGACTTAAGACATCGACAAAATTCATCCCATGCACAGGGTCACCACCAATACCGACACAAGTACTTTGCCCTAAGCCCTGTTCTGTAGTCTGATAAACAGCTTCATAGGTTAATGTACCCGAACGGGAGACGATACCGATAGAACCCGGTAGATGAATTTTGCCAGGCATAATACCAATTTTACATTCCCCTGGCGTAATTACGCCCGGACAATTGGGCCCGATCAATAAAGAATTACTTCCCGCCATTGCCGCCTTAACCCGTAGCATATGCTGTACAGGAATCCCCTCGGTAATACAGACAATCACGTTAATGCCCGCATCAACCGCCTCCAATATAGCATCAGCCGCATAAAAAGGCGGAACATAGATCATGGTCGCTGTGGCGCCTGTTTCTTTTACCGCCTGTTCTACGGTATCAAACACCGGTACACCGATATGGGTTTGCCCACCTCTACCCGGTGTCACACCGGCAACCAGCTTTGTTCCATAGGCCAGCGCCTGCTCAGAATGGAATGAGCCTTGCTTGCCGGTAATCCCCTGACAAATGACTTTTGTGTATTTATTAATTAAGATACTCATACCGCCTCCGCCAGAGTTACCGCTTGTTCAGCCGCATAGGACAAACTTTCTGCCGCAACCAGACCCAGATCTGATTCATGCAGTAGTGCCAAACCTGCTTCGGCATTAGTACCCTCCAATCTCACTACTACCGGCACATCAACATGAACTTCTTCAACTGCGGCCAAAATACCCTGTGCAATAACATCACATTTAACAATGCCACCAAAGATATTCACCAATACCGCTTTAACATTCTTATCGGATAAAATCAGTTTAAAAGCTTCAGCCACTTTTTCGGTCGTGGTGCCACCACCGACATCAAGGAAATTAGCCGGTTTACCGCCTTTTAACTGAACCAGATCCATGGTAGCCATGGCCAAACCCGCACCATTAACCATACAACCAATATTGCCATCCAAGGTTATATAATTTAAGCCATGTTGCAACGCTTTATTTTCTTTTTCGTCCTCCTGCCCCGGATCACGCAAAGCCAAAATATCAGGATGTGCTGCCACCGCATTATCATCAAAGTTAATTTTTGCATCCAACACCAGTAATTCACCCTCATCAGTTTCAATCAACGGGTTTATTTCTATCTGACTGGCATCTTTTTCCAGAAACAGGCGATACATTCCGGTCATTATCTTTTCCAGTTCGCGCATCTGTTTATTATTTAATCCCAACGCAGCCGCTGCCTTGCGACATTGATAAGACTGGAGTCCGGCGGCCGGGTTAATAGTCAGGGTAATTATTTTTTCAGGGTTTTCCTCGGCAACGGTTTCGATGTCCATCCCGCCAGCCGGTGAAACTATAAAAATATTTCGTTCGGTTACCCTGTCCACCAAAATACTTAAATAAAATTCGTGTCTTATTATGCTGGTTTTTTCAATCAGAACCGAATCAATCGGCAACCCGTCCACCGCAGTTTGTTGAGTCTGTAATCGTTTACCAATCATTTCCCGAGTTAATTCGACAATCTGCTCATAACTTTTTGCCAACTTTACGCCGCCCACTTTACCGCGTCCTCCGGCATGGACCTGAGCTTTCACCATCCAAGCTACCCCCCCCAGATTTCTGGCAGCCTGTTCCGCTTCCTCTGGGGTTACAACATGCCTGCTATCCGGGACATTGATACCATAGTTCCTAAATAGTTTTTTTGCCTGATACTCATGGATATTCATTTCATCTCCCGTTGGTAAATATGAGCGGGGTAGCATTCCTAACTCATACAACAATGCTATGATTAATTAAAATCAGCTATTATTTTAGCCAAGTCCCAGTAAAACGCTATTGATAAATTAACCATGTCACAACATTCCCCGGAAACTATATACCCATGCCCTTTTTCTAAAGGTTACGGTATCCCCGTTCAGCAGGCCTGGCATTTGTTAAAAGTGTATTTATCGTACCGTTTTACCCTATGCTGCATCCTGCTGCTGCTTTTTTATACGGCCTCGGTCAATTCAATTATCGGCTCTCATAACAGCACACTGTTTATTATCTGCAGTCAAAGCTATATGTTTCTGACCATTATATCGGTCACAAGCATTATATGGCGCTTTGCCAGCTATTCCACACAAGCGCAAATTTTAATTTTCACCGACATCATCATCCTGACCTTGTTAATGCATGCATGTGGCGGCATAGACAGCGGGCTGGGTATGTTGCTGGCGGTATCCATTGCCGCTGGAGGATTACTCATTGGTGGGCGCTGTGCCATGCTGTTTGCCGCCCTGGCTAGTCTTGCCGTATTATCAGAGCATATATACAGCATGCAAACAAATTTTTTAAAAAATTCATCCTATACTTATGCCGGTTTGTTAGGCGCGTCCTATTTTGCCATCGCATTATTATCCTATATACTTGCTCAACGGGCTGAACAGTTAAATCAACAAAAAAACCGGGCTATTTTCAAGCTCGAAGAACTGAATCAATATATTATTCAGCATCTGCAGTCAGGCATTATTGTTACCGACCAAAGTCAAAAAATTCAGCTTGCCAATGAGACAGCACTACGGCTTGCCAATCTGCCTTTTATTCCCCGCACGCTCAGTGATATTTCACAGTATCTATCTTTGTCCTTAAATAACTGGATACAAAATGCCAACCAGGACTTTGCGCCGCTTCAACTGCCCGGTCAAGATGAAATACACCTAAGGTTTATGCTTCTGCCCACACAAAACGAACCATCCTACATGATTATTCTGGAGGATATAGCCTTATACAATCAACGCCTGCAACAAAGCAAACTAGCTTCATTAGGCCAATTGACCGCCAGCATAGCGCATGAAATACGCAATCCCTTAGGTGCCATAAGTCACGCCGGACAATTATTAAATGAGAGCATAAACCTATCCAGCCAGGATAGGCGCTTGATTGAAATTATTCACAACCACTCTCACCGAGTTAATAAAATCATCGAAGATATGCTGCATTTATCCAAGCGTAGCGCATCGGTGCGGGAACGAGTTGATTTATCGAACTGGCTGGAGCAGTATATTACACAGATGATTCAGGAACATGATTTCGATGAACACATTTTTACCTTGACTGTTCAAAAAGCAAATTTAACCGTTTTTATAGACCCGGGTCATTTAAAACAAATTATGGATAACCTATGCCTTAATGCCGTAAAATACGGTCAGCCGGAAAAAGGGCCTATACAGATTAATGCCTACATGGAAAAGAACACTATCTGTGTTGATGTCATCGATAATGGCACCGGTTTATCCGAAAAACATATGAAACATTTGTTTAAACCATTCTTTACCACCTCAAACACCGGCACTGGCCTGGGTTTATACATATCCAAAGAATTAGCCGAACTTAATCAGGCGACTTTGAGTTATCATCTCAGCAACCTGAAACGATGTTGCTTTCGTTTAAGCTTAGTAAATTCAGACCATTTAATCATTGAAATATGACTACACCACTCACTTTAATTGTTGATGATGAGCCGGATATTCTTGAGCTTTTGGAAATCACACTCAATCAAATGGATATCCAATGCTGTAAAGCAGCCGATATTAACAGCGCAAAAATGCTACTATCCCAACATTCATTCCAGTTATGTCTGACAGATATGAAACTGCCGGATGGTGATGGTTTACAACTACTGACAGATATTCAAAACTCACAATCCCCCATGCCGGTTGCCGTAATTACCGCGCATGGCAATATGGATATCGCGATCAAAGCCATGAAGATGGGGGCTTTTGACTTTATATCCAAACCAGTTGATTTAAACAGTCTAAGGCAGCTGGTACAAAAAGCAATCAAGCTTAGTTCTCCCTCCAGAGATACGACAGAAAACGGCAGGCAGACCCTGCTGGGTAATTCTGAAATTATGCAACAGGTCAGAACAAAAATAAAAAAACTGGCTCGCAGTCAAGCACCTGTTTATATCAGCGGTGAATCCGGTTCGGGTAAAGAACTGGCGGCAAGATTGATTCACCAACAAAGTCCACGAAGGGAAAACGCCTTTATTGCAGTTAACTGCGGAGCGATTCCACCGGAGTTGATGGAAAGTGAGTTTTTCGGTCACAAAAAAGGCAGTTTTACCGGGGCCAGTAATGACAAGAAGGGCTTGTTTCAAGCGGCTGATGGCGGCACTCTGTTTCTCGACGAGGTCGCAGATCTGCCACAATCATTACAAGTAAAGTTACTCAGAGCAATCCAGGAAAAAAAAATCCGTCCGGTTGGTGAGTATCATGAAATTCCTGTCGATGTTCGCTTATTAAGCGCTTCACATAAAGACCTGAATAAAATGGTTCAGGAAGGCAGTTTCAGGCAGGATTTATTTTATCGAATTAACGTTATTGATTTAAATATAGCTCCATTAAGACAAAGAGCGGAAGACATACCGCAATTGGTTGATTACATAATCAGTAAACTCAGCTCATCGCTTGAAACCAAACCGACATTGTCCTGTGATGCGTTAACCGCGCTTAAAAAATATCAATTTCCCGGTAACGTCAGAGAACTGGAGAATATTCTGGAACGGGCATTCGCACTCTATGAAGGCGATACTATCAACTGCGAAGATTTAAATCTGCCTATAAACCAGATGGATAGTCAGGACATAACCGACTATGATCCTAATCAAGGTCCGCTGGAAGAATATTTAGAGGATATAGAAAAACAGGCCATTAATACCGCCCTGGAAGAAAACAAATGGAATAAAACAGCTGCCGCCAAACAATTGGGATTATCTTTTCGCTCACTGCGTTACCGCTTAAAGAAACTGGGCCTGGAATAAAAAAAACCAGCAGTCTGATAATAACAGTCTGCTGGTTTACGATTTATGCTTTATATTTATCCATTGCTTTCAATTTATCCAGAGCCGTTTTAATTTTGGCATTGGCGGCATCATCCAGTTCGTTGTTTTTATATACCTTCTCTACCAAACCTTCTTTGACCATAACGTCTTTTATCCAGCGTTTATAAAAACGATAGCCATTGGGAACCGTACTGACTTCACCTGTTTCCGGATTACGTAATTGGACCTTATTCGATGCAGGCTTGGCTTTTTTGGCAGCTGGTTTAGCCGCCTTAGCTGCCGCAGGTTTCTTTTCAGCCTCTTTCTTAGCCGGAGCCTTCTTTTCAGTCGCTTTTTTTGCAGCTGGCTTTTTAGCCGCCGCTTTAGGCTTATCTTCAGTCGCTTTTTTGGCCTTTTCCTCAGGTTTAGCTTTAGCAGTAGTCGCTGCTTTTTTAGCTGGTTTGGCTTTGGCGCTTGTTGCTTTTGTCGGTTCTGGTTTGGAAGCAACCGCTTTTGTTTCCGCTTTTTTAGCTACAGGTTTTGCACCTTTATCCTTAGCAGCATTTTTATCAGCTTCTGCATCCTCTTCACCAACAATGACATAGACTACATAAGCAACAAACATTGTAATTAATACAAACAACCCTTCTGTCATAACTCTGCCCCTACCTTATCAAATGAATTATTATTATTTCCAAATTAAGCAGATGCCTACCGTTTTAGCAGACAACAAAAATTCGCTAGGCTCCAAATATACCAGATGCATATGAATCAGGTAAATTAATTCTGCTCATCTTTGATTTACCAACAGTTTTCCCCTTGAGCCAACTTTGGCAAATCATCTCTCAAACCCATGGCATGTTCGTTTATGCAGCGCTTAACAAACGCCGTATGATCGATCCAGTTCATCCCGGTTGAACGCAGACTGGTAAAGGGTTTCGATGAAATTTTATAGGTACGATTTAACACATCCATAGTGGTCATCATTAATAGGTTATCGCCTTTTCGCCAACGCTCATAACGTCGCAAACATCGTAAACCGGAAAATGGCCGCCCCTGCTGTTTGGCAGCAATTACTAACTCGGCTATTGCCGCTGCATCCAACAAACCGGCATTCGCGCCTTGCCCCGCCAAAGGATGCATGGCATGAGCGGCATCACCCACCAAGGCAAAATGCTTTTTGCTATAACAATCAGCATATTGAAACCGTAAAGGAAATGCAGCACGTGCACTGGTTGATAGCATATTACCCAGTATTCCACCGGAAAACTGTTGAAGTATCCGCAAAAACTCATCGTCATCAAGCGCCAGATATTTTTTTGCCGTATCCTCGGCTAATGTCCAGACAATGGAACAATGACCATTTTTCAACGGCAAAAACGCCAAGGGCCCTTCGGGTAAAAAACGTTGCCAAGCTGTTGCCTGATGGCTTTTTTCCGTTTCAATTGTGGCTACTAGCCCTTGTTGCTGATATTCCCAGCCCGTTACCCCAATATTCATCATAGTCCGCAGTGCCGAGTCACGGCCATCCGCAGCAATAACCAAATCGGCCTGTAAGTTCTGACCATCCTGTAACTCAACATTAGCACTCTGCTCAGTTACCTGTAATCGGGTTACCTGAACGGGTGTTACACAGCTTGCCGTCGGCAACTGTTCCAACCGATCCCATAATGCAGCCACAGTGATCCGGTTTTCCACTATATGGCCTAATTCCTCATGAACAGTATCACCACAATCAAAGTGTAATTCGCCATGTCCATTATTCGCATCCCAAACCCGCATATCCTTATAGGCGCAGACACCTCGTTCAACCATACCCGGCCAAACCGATAAACACTGTAAAATATTTTGCGATGCCTTAGTCAAGGCTGAAACGCGAAGATCAACCGACTCTTTCGGCCATTGTCGTTTAGGCTCGAAGCGGTCTAACAATGCCACTTTAATATTTGCATGTGCCAGAGCACATGCAGTCGCCGCGCCGATCATGCCCCCACCAACCACAATCACTTCAAATTGATTCGACATGCTACCTCCTGTTACCAATTCTAGGCATACGCCCGGCGATTCCCATTGCCTGTCTGCTCAGCCACGATTTAGCCTGCGGAATATGATCCAGCAAAACCAACCCCAAGTTTCTAACGGCTGCCAATGATAACCATTCATTCGAGAAGATTCGCACGACATTATCTGTAAAACCAATAACACGGTCATGATCCTGTATTCGGGCTTTTTCGTAGGCTTTTAGAAAATCTTGACCACCAATATCCTTTTGATCCTGATGTTGATGCAATATCATCTCGGCAAGCTGTACTACATCTCGTAACCCCAGGTTAAAACCCTGTCCGGCAACCGGATGCAACTGATGAACTGCATTGCCGACGATAACCGCACGACCGGAAAACATTTGTTGCGCACGAACCAGGGTTAATGGAAATGCTCTGCGTGGTGCAGTCAGCGTTAATTGGCCCAGGCGATAACCAAAATCAGCCTGTAACTGTTCAATAAAGTCATCTTCATTCCCGGTCATCAATGCCTTGGCGTCCTGATGGCTTCGTGTCCAGACAACGGAGCACTGATCAGTTCCCACCGGCAGCATGGCCAACGGTCCGGATGAGGTAAATCGTTCATATGCCACATTGTTATTGGGCAAAGATGACTTTACCGTCGTCACCAATGCGGTTTGACCATATTCTGTAGTTTGCTGGGCAATCTCCAATAAATTACGAATCGATGAATTGCCGCCATCCGCCCCTACCAACAATCGAGCGGACAATGTTAAGGACTTATCATCCTGTTTTAAACTGACACTTACCTGATCTCTCGCCGACATCAAACCGACCACCCGTGCAGGACAATATTGAACGATTGAACTGCCAGCCACTAGGGCAGCAACATGATCTTCAATATCCCTGGCGCTGATCACATAACCCAATGCCTCGACTTTTTCCCGCTTGGCTGAAAGTCGCGCCTTGCCGAAATGCCCTCGGTCAGAGATATGAATATTTTTTATCGCGGTTGCCTTATCGGCAATCCCCTGCCAGGCACCTAAAGCATCGAGCATTTTTACCGTGCCGGCGGCCAGGGCCAAAGCTCGATCACCAGCCGGTGACGAATGCAGCTGTTCACGAGTATTGGCTTCAATAATCGCAATATTTAAATCGGTTTGTTGCAATGCCAGCGCCAGACAATTACCTGCCAGACCACCACCCACAATTAATAAGTCATATTCATCCTGCATTAGCCGGCCTGCATTAATGATTCTATTTCTTCGATAGTCTTTGGAACATCACAAGTTAACACCTCATATCCGGATTTTGTCACCAAAACATCATCCTCAATACGAATACCGATACCTCTCCATTTAGCCTCAACAGTTTGACAATCTGCCGGAATATATAATCCGGGTTCTATTGTTAACACCATGCCGGGTTCCAGAATACGCCATTCATTATCAACTTTATAGTCACCGACATCATGTACATCCATGCCCAGCCAGTGACCAATTCTATGCATATAAAATTGCTTATATTCTTCTTCTTGAATCAGGGTTTCCACATCACCAACCAACAAACCCAATTCAACCAAGCCTTCGGTCAGTACTTTAACCGATGCGTCATGCGCCAAGTGCCAGGCATGACCGGGCTGAACTTGTTCAATCGCCGCAAATTGCGCATCCAAAACCAGTTGATACAAGAGCTTTTGGTGCTGGGAAAAGCGACCGGATATTGGAAAAGTGCGGGTAATATCCGCAGCATAATGATCACATTCGGCACCCGCATCAATCAACAGCAAATCACCCTTTCTTAACCTGGCCTCATTCTCGGTGTAATGCAAAATACAGGCATTTTTTCCGCCTGCAACAATTGATGGATAAGCCACCGCTCGCAGACCGTCATTAATAAAATGATGGACAATTTCCGCTTCTATCTGATATTCGTACATACCGGACCTACAGCACTGCATGGCTCTTATATGCGCCTCTGCAGAAACTTCTGCCGCCCGACGCATCAATTTAAGCTCTTCTGCGCTTTTTATCAACCGCATTTCATGTACGATATGTTCCAATGAAACCAGTTCTCCCGGTGCATTAATTCCGGTTCTGGATTGACTGCGAATATGATTTATCCATTCCAGAATGTGATGGTCCAAATCGGAATCCCGTCCCATTGGATAAAATACTTTATCCTTGTTCTCCAGCATACCAGGCAAAATATCATTCAGATCGTCAATTGGAAATGAGTCATCAGCTTCGTAATGCGTGGTGGCACCTTCAAGACCTGCATGGGCGCCTTCCCACAAAGCTTTTTTCTCATCAAACTCACGGCAGAACAAAATGTATTCCCCCTGTTGACGCCCGGGAATAAATACCGCCAATGAATCCGGCTCATTAAAACCGGTTAAATAATAAAAATCACTATCCTGTCTGAAAGGATAATCCACATCCCTATTTCGTGTGCGCATAGACGCACTGGCAATTAATGCAATATTACCGACACCTATATGCTGCATTAACTGTTTGCGACGTTTTTTAAATTCGCTTTGTTTCATTTAATTTAACAATCCGGTTAATTGACTTGATAAAGATTTAATTATTAATGCTTTGTTTCCGACTGTGTTTGGTTTAACTCACTATACACCAACGCTACTGCCGCTCTTAAATATTCACATATTTCCATAAAATGATTTTCATCTTCTTCGCTATGGACATCAATATCCAGCTTGGTAAACTCTACCAAATCTTTAAGCACTTCACCCACATCACCCGGCCACTCGCCACTCGACTGCGCGTAACCGACGCCCAACAAAAACCCCTGACACCAGAATTTAAGTGCTTCAACCTGATCCACCAAAGAACAATCCTCATCGGGTAAAAACAAATCAAATTCAAAATCACTGCTTTCCAGCAAAATAGCAGTTTGCTTAAACAGCTCGACTAAAACCGAATGCTCCTCATCAATGACCGGCAGTTCATTCCCAAACAACTCCGTTAGCCAGTTATGACAACTGACCCTGCCATCGACACACAGCATGCCTGTCGCCATCCCATGCGCTTCAGCTGCACTTAACTCGGCATCACTATGTTTAATAAAATCATCTACTATTTGATAAGACATATTGGCCCAATACATATAAGCTAAAAAAAAAATAGTGCTTATGCTAACATTGATTGGTGAACTGGATAATACTTGAATTTAAAATATTCATTTAAAAGCCTACAATACGACCCACAGATCTGAAAATTTAACAGCAAACATGACTCATTCAGAAAAAGATCATTCTATTGAATTAAAAGACTTGGAAGACAAACTGGATGCTCTGATTGAGCAATACCGGCAAGTCAAAAATGAAAATGACTCTTTAAAGACAAAACAGGAAGAGCTTGTCCGTCAAAAAGCCAAGTTATTGGAAAAAACCACGTTGGCCAGAACAAGGGTAGAAGCCATGATTACCCGATTAAAAGCAATGGAGAACGGTTAATGAGCAAAACCACCGCCCCCGTTTCCCTCAGCATTATGGATAAGGAGTATAAAATTGCCTGCGCTGAAGATGAACAAGAAACATTAATTAGCACGGCAAAGGAATTAGATCGCCAAATGCGCGCAATTAAAGACTCGGGCCGGGTAAACAACGCCGAACGAATTGCGGTAATTGCTGCACTGAACATGGCTAATGAACTTTTAGTCTCTCAAAATCATAACCCTACATCCTTCCTCATTTCCGAGCAGTTAAACAAATTACGGATCAAGATAGAAAACATTTTAGAAAACTAGTAAATCCCGTTAAAATAGAGCCTTGTATCTCCTGCAGCGTTCGAGGGTGCGCTGGGTGTTTCCTGAACCTATTTTTACCCCGGGTGCTGCTGTCAGCATTGGTGTGCATGCCTGTTTCATACAGGAAGCCTGATGTGTTAACCAAGCTCCCACTTGAACCTCCGGTTCAAGGACGAAAGCGTGCTACGGCGCAGGTGGGAGATACACTTTTTCATTTCTTAATATCAGTTAAGACGCCCGTTACAACCGGTCACTGCCGTTTAGACAACCGCTTTAGCAATCGACTATAATTGAGCTTCATCAACTTGTGAGCTATAACTCAATTTATTACTTTCAATAATTGGAAAATGCAAATTTGAGCTAGACTGAAATCGCGCAAATTGATTTAAGCTGAACTCGAAAATAATGGAAAAATAGAATTTAAGCAGTAGTTACGGAACATTATATGCGCGACAGACTGATTATAACGGTCACTGACCTGGAAGGAACCAAGCATTTTAATATTCACCAGGTTATTAGAAAATTAATAGTGATCACCATATTGTTTACCCTGGCAACTTTTGCCGTTGGCAGCATTATCATTAAATTGTTAATGAATGATGTGAACAATCTGGAAGAAAAAAAACGCATACTGCATGAAGCCAATATTAAACATGAGGCGATCATACGGACGCTGAATCGACAAATATCTCAGAAGACTATGGAGCTTGAAACCTTCAGTGACAATCTTGAAGATATCGAAAACCTGATCGGTTTAAAAGAAGGCAAAGACTTAACGTTGGAACAGCGAGTAAATCTGGCCAAAATCAGTTCGGCTCAAAAACATCATATGTTGAACAGCATACCGAACGGCAGTCCGGTTGACAGTAAAAAAGTAACGGATAAATTTGGCTGGCGTATTCACCCGATAGAAAAGAAAAAAGTTTTTCATAAAGGCGTGGACTTAAAAGCCAAGATGAATACACCGGTTCATGTCACTGCCGACGGTATTGTCGAATATGCCGGATTTCATCGTAAAAGCGGCTTTGGCAACCTGTTAATTATTATCCACAATTATGGTTTTAAGAGTTATTATGCTCATTTAAATAAAATCAAGGTGAAAACGGGGGATGTGGTGAGCAAAGATCAACTGATTGCTCTAACCGGCAATACCGGCTTGAGCAGTGGCCCGCACCTTCATTATGAAGTCAGATTCGTTGGTGTTTCAATTGACCCGGTTAATTTTATCAACTGGGACATCAATAGCTATGATTCAATTTTTCAAAATACGGCAGGAATAAAATGGCAGTCTTTAGTAAACATGATAGTGAAAAATCAACAGAGTCTTTAGGCAAAGGCGCGACAATTATTGCTGCTGGGACAAAAATAAAAGGCGACGTAATCCTCTCTTCATCATTACATATTGATGGTGAAATTGAAGGCACCATTCATTCTGACAATATCGTCACTATTGGCACCAAAGGGACAGTGAACGGTGAAGTTAATGCCAAGAGCTTTGTCATTAACGGTACGTTTGAAGGATCGGCCGAGAGCACCGTTATCGAGATTCTTCATAAAGGTAAAGTCAGAGGAAAACTGGTTTATGACGAGCTGACCATCGAAAAAGGCGGTAGTTTTGAAGGCGAAACCAAACTAATGTCCAGCCTGAAGGAAGCCGAACACAAAGTCTCTAAAATCAGTAATCACAAACCAAGCGGGCATAACGAATCAAAAGATAATGTAGCTGCCAATTTGTAAACAGCTAATTTTTCTTTTTTGCACTTAACTCACTGCCTCCAGCGAATAGGCTGTAGGCAGGATTTTCGGTTTCTTCCTGATAATTGAACCCCATCTGTTCTATATATTGCTGAAAAACGTTGCGTTCATTTCTATCCATTTGTACGCCCATTAATACCCGGCCAAATGCCGCACCGTGGTTTCGATAATGAAATAAACTGATATTCCAACGACTACCTAAGGCCGTTAAAAATTTTAATAAGGCTCCGGGTCGTTCAGGGAATTCAAGACTGTAAATAACTTCATTGAGCTCCCGCGGCGCATGCCCACCAACCATATAGCGTATATGCTCTTTCGCCAGGTCATTGGTGGTCATATCAATGACCTCAAAGCCATGATTCTGTATTTTCCGCACTAATTCACTGCGATCAGAATCCATGCCGGTACTGGACAAACCAACGAAGACATGTGCCTGTTCGGCATCAAAATAACGATAATTAAATTCGGTAATGCTACGTTTACCCAAGGTTTTACAAAATTTTAGAAAACTACCCGGCTGTTCATTAATACTGACAGCCAACAACATCTCCCTGTGTTCACCTACTTGAGCGCGTTCAGCAACATAGCGCAGTCGGTCAAAGTTAATATTGGCACCGCTGTCTATCGCAATCAACCTCAGCCCCTGCACTTGTTCGATTTCGACATATTTTTTCATGCCGGCAACAGCCAATGCGCCAGCAGGCTCAGCAACCGACCGGGTGTCGTCAAAAATATCCTTGATCGCCGCACAGATCTCATCGGTATTGACCGTAATCACCTGGTCGACATACTGCTGAGCCAAACGAAAAGGCTCTTTCCCAATTTGTTTGACCGCCACACCATCAGCAAACAGGCCGACCTGCTTTATCTTCACCCGACGGTTTGCTTGTAACGCACGATTCAAGCAATCAGCATCATCCGGTTCCACACCGATCACTTTAATTTCAGGACGAACAAATTTTACATAAGCGGCAACCCCGGCAATCAAACCACCGCCGCCAACCGGTACAAAAATAGCCTCTATATCCCCCGCTTCCTGCCTTAAAATCTCCATGCCGACAGTCCCCTGCCCCGCAATCACATCCGGATCATCATAAGGATGAATAAAGCAAAAACCTTTTTGATCAGCCAGCTCTTTGGCATGCTCATAAGCCTCATCATACGAATCACCAAATAAAATTGCCTTGGCGCCTCGAGTTTTAACCGAAGACACCTTAATTTCCGGTGTAGTTTTAGGCATTACAATTTGCGCCTTTACTCCCAGCTTTTTTGCTGCCAAAGCGACACCTTGCGCATGATTACCGGCTGATGCCGCTATTACCCCCTTAGCTCGCTCGTCATCGGTTAACAGCAGCATTTTGTTGTAGGCACCTCGCAATTTAAACGAAAACACCGGCTGCAGATCTTCCCGTTTTAGATAGACTGAGTTATTTAAACGCTTTGACAGTGCCGGCGCATAATCCAGCGGGGTTTCTTCGGCCACATCATAAACCCTGGCGCGTAAAATATTTTCTATGTATTTATGCATTATCCTGACTAGATCAATAAGCGAATTGTTTATTATCTCATACTAACTAAGATGTGCCGGAGACTAAAACTATCACTCGCATCGTTAGGGATAAGAACAAACAATTGCCTGTAGATTTAAGCTCGATTGACTGATTGTCTATGTAGTATAGACCGGGAAATAAGCTCACTGTTGTTTAATAACGTTTTCCGTTTTAGGAGCTATGTCAGTTATTTTTTTCTTAGGCTTTATGTCGCGTAACAATAATATTTTTTTTTGTCCATGTTGTTCCAAGACAAGACTTTCCGGTTTTATTTCCACCAACTTTCTTCCAGCCAGCTCATCACCTTCGACCAGTTTCAAAGATGTTTTTTTGTCTGCGGTCCTTTTAGTTGAAGTAAATAAAGCGGTCAATCCTTTGTCTGTTGAATATATTCCTATTAATTGCCAGTCTTGCAGACTGGTTTCCATCGCTTTTGTTTCGGTATCCTCAGTTTCGCTTATCAACTCACGTCGCCCTTCGGTGAATAAAGGACGCTCAACCATGGCTTTAAAACTGGTTTCAGCCTTTTGTTCAAGATCTATCATCGGCAACTCATCCGCCTGATAAGGTTCGGTTTTAACCTTGGAAATCTCGTCAATCAATTGAGCATGTATAAAGTAAAAATACAGCCATTCCAACAATACGACGAGCAACAAAACACCACAGACAACAGCTAGTAATTTAATCAGTTTTAAATTCATTGTGCTGATGCCTTCATAAAACCAAGTACCTGAAAGTTTACATTCAACTCGCTGCTCGGCTCAATTTTCCGCGTTTGCCTATTTCTTTTGCCGCGCACCGGCCTAATGTCCATTTGTTCAATCATCAATAACGGCGTTGCCGATTCAAGTTGATACAAAACACTACGCAACACATTCATATCGCCGGACATTCTGACCTTAACTGCAACGCGGACAAATCCCTCAGTATTTTTACTCGGTAAAATCTGTGTACTGGTTAACTGCCCACCGGCATTGGCAATGGTGGTTTTAATGGCTCCCTGTAATGCTGCTGAAGCTAATGCTTCGGTACTCTGTGTGTAAAAATAACCTTGTTCCTGATACTTTGCCGTTAATTTCTCAACACTGTCGAACACCGCATCTTTACGCGCCAGAATTCGTTCGTAACGTTTTAATTTAAATGCCAGATCACCCGCTGTTTCTTTAAGCTCCGCTGCTTTCATCACTAACGGCAATAATAATAACAAGACAACCAGCAACACAATGACCATTAACAACCCTAGCGCCAACCATTGACTTACCGCCTTATTCATCCCCGCTCTCCACGACAACTTCCGCACTCAGTTGAAAACGCTCCAAGCCCGTTTTCTTATCTTGCGTCACCGGAGAGACAAAGCGAACATTTGCAAATAGCGTCGAAGCCTCCAAGAGAGTTAATAAATTAGATGCTGATAAAGATTGTCCACGCATTTGCAGTTTGTTCCCGGTAAACTGCAAATGCGTTAACCAGGTATCATCCTTTATCAATTCACTCAATGAATCAAGAACCTGCAGCATAGACGGCGCCGTTCGTTTCTCCGAAATCAAGGCCTTACTGGCCTCAATCAAACGATCGATTTCAGATTGAGTCTCGTCAACCATACGTGCTGATTTACCCAGCGTTTTTAATGTCTTCTGTAACGAATCAACAGTCTGGCTTTGCCACCAGACAGGTAGCGCGAAAACTCCCAAAAAAAGGATAAATAACAGGCTCCATAATGCAGTATAAACCAACTTGGGCAGGTTACTCTGCTTGGGTTTTACCCACGCAGGCAATAAATTATAACTTTCATAGCCTGGTCGTCTATCAGACGGATCCGGCTCATACTCAACTAAATCCGGCACTATAGACAATTTTTTTAAATCACGACACCAGGAATCCAACCGGTCTTTAGTAGCCACAATCAATTTCGCATTCAACTGCCCCAGTTCGGGCTGCTTATTCTGTAATTGCACCGCAAAATAAACCTGTTCCGGTTTAAACGGTGTATAGCGATCCAGCTCATAGCGCATCACTTGCTGCAAATTTTCTGCCGCAGCCAAGGGTAAAATCAACTCTTTACTAATCGCATCGTCAGCATTTAGAGCCAGAATTTTTCTAGCCTTAAGCAGTCGTTCATCCTTTTGCATTAATTGTTGAGCATCAGTTTGACCGTGTTCGTTTACCGACAAATGAACCCAGTCTTCAGACTGCCCATCCTGCTCGTAACGTAATAGAAAACCGCCCTCGACTGGTTTAATCAACATTATTCCCTGAGATTCGCTAATGAGTTGCTTTAGCTTGTCCGGGATAAAAGCAGCCAGTTCAGCCGCCCACCAGCGGAAGAATTTATTTACATCCAGCTCAATATTTGAATTCAGATTCAGCATTTCAGGCCATCACTAAATCAAATAATCCGAAAGCAAGGTTTTTATTCCCAACTGACAATATCCTGATCTTCGCCTTCCCCTCCTTGTTGACCGTCTGCACCAAAAGTATACAGATCAAACCGGCCATGTTCACCTGGGGAGGTGTAGTGATAAGCTTCCTGCCAAGGATCTAACGGTATTTTGTTTTTGCGCAAATAGGGCCCATTCCAACGTTTAACATCAGCCGGTTTTTCCACCAGTGCCTGTAATCCCTGTTCAGTAGTTGGATAACGCCCAACATCCAGCTTATACATATCCAGCGTTGCGGCCAAATCTTCAATCTGCACCTTGGCTGCCTTGGTTTTAGAGGCACCCATATGCTTCATAACCTGAGGCCCGACAATACCTGCCAACAAGGCAATAATGCCTAGTACGACCAATAACTCAAGCAAGGTAAATCCTGTTTGTCTGTTAATTTTTGTTCTGCTCATAATTAAATTTATAAATCCAGTTACTTTGGCATTAAATTGCCCGGTTAATCAATAGCTCTATTACAGCGATTATACCTATTAACTATTCACAGTAAAGAAAGATAAGCCCTACGCCGGTTATTTCAGGAGGTCAGTAATTAAACAGCTCATATTTAATACAATTCAATAGCTTACAATATATTTTATGATAGGCCAGTTTGTCTTTACATGACTTTCAGAAACTCCACTCCCTCATGCCCCCCGGACTAACAGCCAACTCAATCCGTTTTATCCTGCAACATACGGTTATTTTTTTGTCATCCTGACACCAATCAGGCACCATATTCAGTCTTGTGAATAAATTTACAGCATATAAAAAAGCCCCATTGTTTTCACAATAGGGCTTTTAAATCAAAATAGCAGCGAAACTTTATACCTTATGATAAATATCCGCACCTTCTTCAAGAAATTGCTTGGATTTCTCATCCATACCCAGCTTTAAGGCTTCTTCTTCTTTTAACCCTTTTTCTGCCGCATAGTCGCGAACATCCTGACTAATTTTCATCGAGCAGAAATGCGGTCCACACATAGAGCAAAAGTGAGCCACTTTAGCGGATTCCTTGGGCAAGGTTTCATCATGAAATTCACGGGCTTTTTCTGGATCCAGGCCAATATTAAACTGATCCTCCCAACGGAATTCAAAACGCGCCTTGGACATGGCATTATCACGAGCCTGTGCGCCGGGATGGCCTTTGGCCAAGTCGGCCGCATGTGCCGCAATTTTATAAGTCACAATACCTTCGCGCACATCTTGTTTATTTGGCAGACCCAAATGTTCTTTTTGCGTTACATAACACAACATGGCACAACCGTACCAACCGATATTTGCCGCACCAATAGCCGATGTAATATGGTCATAACCAGGTGCTATATCAGTAGTTAGTGGGCCTAATGTATAAAAAGGGGCTTCATGACAGTCTTCCAGCTGCTTGTCCATGTTTTCTTTAATCATGTGTAAAGGCACATGCCCCGGACCTTCAATCATGGTTTGGATTTCATGCTTCCAGGCAATTTTGGTTAATTCACCTAACGTTTCCAGCTCACCAAACTGCGCTTCATCATTGGCATCGTAGATTGACCCGGGACGCAGGCCGTCCCCCAATGAGAATGACACGTCATAAGCTTTCATAATTTCACAGATTTCTTCAAAATTAGTATATAAGAAGCTTTCTGTATGATGAGCCAGGCACCATTTCGCCATGATGGAACCACCACGAGAGACGATACCCGTCATTCTTTTAGCTGTTAACGGAATATGATGCAAGCGAACGCCGGCATGAATGGTAAAGTAATCCACACCTTGCTCAGCCTGTTCAATCAGAGTGTCTTTAAAGATTTCCCAGGTTAATTCCTCTGCTTTACCATCTACTTTTTCCAGCGCCTGATAAATAGGAACGGTGCCGATCGGCACAGGCGAGTTCCTCAGGATCCATTCACGGGTTTCATGAATATTTTTACCGGTCGATAAATCCATTATGGTGTCACCGCCCCAACGAATACCCCATAGCATTTTCTCCACTTCTTCATCGATACCAGACGTGACAGCGGAGTTGCCCAGATTTCCATTAATCTTAACCAGAAAGTTACGACCGATAATCATCGGCTCTACTTCCGGATGGTTAATATTGGCTGGAATAATTGCACGCCCTCTGGCTACCTCGTCACGCACAAATTCCGGGGTAATGACTTTTGGTATCGCTGCCCCCATCGGATCACCTTGATGCTGATCCTTCCAAAGCGACTGCATTTCTTCCATTTTCTGATTTTCGCGGATAGCGATAAATTCCATTTCCGGTGTAATAATGCCTTGTTTGGCATAATGCATTTGACTGACATTCTTTCCAGCCTTGGCTCTGCGAGGCTGACGAATATGTTCAAAACGCAAATCTGCTGTTGCCGGATCATTTAAACGCTCCAGACCAAATTTTGAGGTCGGGCCATCCAGTAGTTCAGTGTCATTGCGTTCTTCAATCCACGCAGTACGAATACCTTTAAGACCTTTTTTCAGATCAACCTCAACATTTGGGTCGGTATAAACACCTGAAGTGTCATAGACATATAAAGGTGGGTTTTTTTCTGCGCCAAAATGAACAGGGGTGTCAGACAGAGTAATCTTACGCATTGGAACCTGAATATCAGGGCGGCTACCTTGCACATAAATCTTTTCTGATGCAGGGTAGGAATCAATTTTCACACTACTGACTTCAGTAGCTGTAACATCGTTACGGACAGCGCTCATGCTTAGCTCCACTATAATTAAGTCTCAAGCGCAGGAAGATATTGGCTTTCCTACGCCGGTATTAGCCGGAATCAGGTTCAAAGGGTTTTTCTCAGCATTTTTATGCACCCCTAGCCTTTTAGACAATAAGTTAAAGTAAACGAAATCCATAAAAATTGCAAGCTGCCGAAGCCTTGCAAAACACCCAAACACCTTATAAAACAAAGGGTTTAATTCATCTTATTATTTTTTTATCTATTAACGCTTACTCCACTACCAATCGAACTTGATGAGCGACTGTAAAACACGATTAAATAGAGAAGGCCAATTCTTTTGCATCTTAACTGTAATTAAGTTCTCTTTTTTGACATAATTGGCGCACATTTTATATATGCTTGGAACTGTATAATGAACACCAAAACATTACAAAATTCAAAATTCAACAATCAGGACATTTTCAAAGCGCTATTCGCATTCTCATTTATTCTGGCTGTTGTGTACTTTGTATCGTCATTTATTCTTCCAGATTCAGGCAATCATATACTCATAACTGCCGCAGTATTTGGTGCCTACATGGCTCTTAATATAGGTGCCAACGATGTTGCTAATAATGTTGGTCCTGCAGTTGGTTCTCAAGCCCTGACCTTAACCGGCGCCATTATTATTGCCGCCATTTTTGAAGCCTCCGGCGCGCTTATAGCCGGTGGAGAAGTTGTCAGCACCATTAAGAAAAGCATTATTGACCCCTCTTTAATTAAAGATGCCAATACCTTTATCTGGTTAATGATGGCCGCACTATTAGCCGCGGCACTGTGGCTTAATATTGCCACCGCATTAAATGCTCCGGTCTCAACCACACATTCAATTGTCGGCGGCGTATTAGGTGCCGGCATTGCGGCAGGCGGTTTTGGCATAGCCAACTGGCCTGTGATGGGTAAGATTGCAGCCAGCTGGGTTATTTCTCCTTTGTTGGGAGGGGTAATTGCTGCAACCTTTCTTTATTTTATTAAACACACAATCACTTATAAATCAGATATGCTTGCGGCGGCCAAAAAGGCCGTACCGTTATTAATTACTCTAATGGTCTGGGTTTTTTCAACCTACCTGATCATGAAAGGTCTAAAAAAAATATGGAAGGTAGACATAGTAACAGCCGGTGGTATTGGTCTGGTTTTTTCAGTCGTCACCTTCTTAATCATTAAACCACTGATCAGCAAAGCGGCATCAAAGCTAAGCAATTCCAAGACCAGCGTTAACACATTATTTACTTTGCCGTTGATCTGCTCGGCGGCACTGTTAAGTTTTGCTCACGGTGCCAATGACGTCGCTAATGCCGTAGGTCCATTAGCTGCTATTAACGATGCCGTATTCAGCGGCGCCATTATCAAAAAAGCCAGCATCCCATTATGGGTCATGATGGTGGGGGCGCTGGGTATTGCTGTTGGTCTGGCTCTCTACGGTCCAAAACTGATTCGCACGGTGGGTACTGAAATTACCGAATTGGATAAAATGCGCGCCTTCTGCATTGCAATGGCTGCCGCTATTACCGTTATTATCGCCAGCCAACTTGGTTTACCTGTCAGCTCTACCCATACCGCAGTGGGTGCTATCTTCGGTGTCGGCTTTTTAAGAGAATATTTAAAACACAGCAATGAAAAGCGCATGGCAACTATCAGGGAGCATTATGAAGATAATAATCCCGAGCAGGTCGAAGCCTTATTACAGGAATTTATCGTCGCCAGCATAGACGGTAAAAGAGAAATCGTAAAAACCATTAAAGCGCAAAAATCGTCAAGCTATTTAAAAAAGAAAGATCGCAAACGCTTGGAAAAAGCATATCGTGAAGAGCTGGTTACACGTTCTCATTTGTATAAAATAGCCGCAGCCTGGGTTATAACTGTCCCTCTATCAGGTCTCTTAGCAGCGTTTCTGTATTTTACCATCAGAGGTGTAATGCTGCCTTAGACGCAAATATTTCTCCAAATTCAGCCCGCTATAATAAGCATTAGCGGGCTTGCTTGCCCATTCATTGATCACCGATTTATTCCAGTCTCTCTCGCAAGAAATTAAAAATTGGTTAATAATCGACTTATTCCAATATTAGTCATATGATTTTTTCCATCAGCAATGTTAAAATCATAAAAATTAATTACTTAAAAAAATAATGACGGAACAGATGTCCAGCAATTCACCACAAACAGCACATAAAAAAAATGCTCTTGAGTTTAAAAGCAGCTCGCTGTCTGTACCTGTTCTGGTTTTGTTTGATCCTGACCCATTCACCGTCAAACAACAATTAAAAGAAAAGATCCAACAAGCACCGGATTTTTTTAAAAATTCACCCGTCTTAGTTGATATTCAAGCTGTTAAAGACTCTACTATTAACATTGTTGAAACAATCAATATTATTCGTGAATTAAAATTGCTGCCTATTGGCCTTTGTAATGGCACTAAAGCTCAAAATGAAGCGGCTCTTAAACTGGATATTCCGGTTCAACCTTCAACACAGACAAAAAGCGTTCCGTTACCGGTCGAAGAGACCAAACCGGTAGACGTAGAAAGTTCGCAAGAACAAGCCGGCAGTGAGCCAACACAAGAAGAAGCAGAAGAGTCGTCTAGCGAAAAGAAATCGACTATGCTGATTTCTCAACCGGTTCGATCCGGTCAGCGTATTTATGCCGATGGCGACCTTATCATTATGGCTCAGGTCAGTGCAGGCGCAGAAGTCATGGCGGAAGGTAATATTCATATTTACAACCGTCTGCGGGGCCGGGCTTTAGCAGGTGTTCGAGGCAATACTGAAGCACGGATTTTCTGTAATGATATTCAAGCTGAACTTATTTCAATTGCAGGAAATTACAAAATCAGTGAAGATTTGACGGATGAGATTAAAAATAAACCGGTACAGGTCTATTTAAAAGATCAAGCGCTAATCATTGAAGATATTTAATTTAGGAACGTTAGAGGATAAAACATTGGCTAGAATCATTGTCGTAACATCAGGAAAAGGTGGCGTTGGCAAAACCACGACGAGTGCTGCCATTGCTATGGGCCTGGCCAAAAAAGGCCATAAAACAGCAGTCATAGATTTTGATGTTGGCCTGCGTAACCTTGATTTAATTATGGGTTGTGAACGTCGAGTGGTTTATGACTTTGTAAACGTTATTAATGGTGAGGCTTCACTTAACCAAGCATTGATCAAGGATAAACGCTGTAACCAGCTTTATATTTTGCCCGCCTCGCAAACCAGAGATAAAGACGCCTTAACTCTTGAAGGTGTTGGTAAAGTCCTGGAAGACTTAGCCAAAGACTTTAAATACATCATTTGCGACTCGCCGGCAGGTATAGAAAAAGGCGCTCATTTGGCCATGTACTATGCCGATGATGCCTTTATTGTTACCAACCCTGAAGTCTCTTCAGTGCGTGATTCTGATCGCATGCTAGGAATATTGTCCAGCAAATCACGCCGCGCCGAACAAAATGAAGACCCGATTAATGAATACCTGCTATTGACACGCTACGTTCCTGAACGCGTTAAATTAGGTGAAATGCTCAGTGTTGAAGATGTACAGGAAATCTTATCCTTACATTTACTGGGCGTTATCCCTGAATCCAAAACGGTATTGAACGCTTCAAATGCCGGCACACCGGTCATTTTGGATGAGAAAAGCGACGCCGGTCAAGCCTACTCTGACATTATCGCCCGCTACCTTGGGGATGATGTACCAATGCGCTTTATTGACGATAAAAAAGGACTGTTTGGGAAGCTTTTTAGGGGTAAATAATGAGCCTATTAGATTATTTTAAATCCAGCCAACCAAAATCAGCCCAGGTTGCCAAAGAAAGGTTACAAATTCTGGTTGCGCATGAACGTAAATCGCGCAATCAGCCTTCTTACCTGCCTCAACTTCAGCAAGAACTACTTAAAGTGGTACAAAAGTACGTGAATGTGGGACAAGATGCAATCACCGTTCACTTGGAGCAGGATGATGACCAGGAAACACTGGAGCTGAATATTATCCTGCCCGATGAAAAGGAGGAAAAAAAGAAAAATCGAAAAAAATAAGTTTAATTGCGGATACCGGTTGAAGCAGTTATACAGTTAGAGTATATTCTAATCGTTATCAACAACTCACTTGAGGTAAACATTATGTCTGAAGCAATCGGCCACGCAGCGGGCCTAGTCTGGAAACACTTAAACGAAAACGGCGATTCCAGCATTTCAAAAGTCGCTAAAGAAACTGGGATTCATAAGAATGATATTCAGCGTGCAATCGGTTGGCTGGCACGTGAAGAAAAAATCAGCATTGAGAAAAAAGGCCGTAGCGAAGTTTTAGCTTTAAAATAAACCTTCGTCACCAGTAAAGGGCAAAGGCGGCCTTAGCTCACCGTCATAATCAGCATATAATTCATTTTATAGCAAAAAAACTGTTGCCAAACCCAAAAAGGCAACAAATCCAACAACATCAGTGACGGTCGTTAGCAAGACACCGCCGGCTAGAGCCGGATCGATACCTATGCGCTGTAATAACAGTGGAATACCCGCGCCCGCTAATGCCGCGCAAACCAAATTAACCACCATGGCCATACCCAGCAACAACCCAAGTCCGGCACTGTGAAACCAGATCCCCGCAATAATAGCTACTACAATCGCCCATACAGCGCCATTAACCACACCAACTGACATTTCTTTCTTAAGCAGCATAACCGCATTGGTGCCGCCAATCTGGCGTAACGCCAATCCCCTGACAACCAGAGTTAAGGTTTGGCTGCCGGCAATACCCCCCATACTGGCAACAATCGGCATTAACACCGCCAGCGCGACAATTTGTTCCAGAGTAGCCTCAAATAAGCCAATAACCCAAGAGGCCAAAAATGCTGTAAATAAATTAACGCCTAACCAAACAGCTCTACGCTTGGCACTGACCACCACCGGGGCAAACATATCCTGCTCTTCATCCAGACCAGCCATACTCATTAATGAATGATCCGCTTCATCCCTGATCACATCAACCACATCATCAACTGTTATCCGGCCCAGCAACAGTCCGCTATCTGATACGACCGGAGCAGACAGCATATCTCTATGCTCAAATAACAAGGCAACTTCTGTCGCAGGTAGATGACAGGAAATACCTTCTACGTTTTCATCCATAACATCAACCACCTTGCTATGAATATCCTTTGTCAACAGATCTGACAAGGCTAACGCACCTAATAAATGGTGATGCCGATCGACAACGAACAAACTATCGGTATCTTTAGGAATCTCGCCACGTTTTCTCAAATAACGCAACACCACATCCAATGAAACGTCTTGTCGAATCATCAGTACATCAAGCGACATTAAACCGCCCGCGCTATCGTCATCATACGATAAGGCTGATTCCAGACGAATTCGCTCCGGTTTACCTATAGAATCCAGAACCTTGGTTAATAAAGGCTCCTCAAGCACATGCAACAGATCAATCAAATCATCTGATTCAAGTAATTCGGCTGCTTTTATCAGACTCCTCGGCCCGGTAATATCTATCAGCCCCTTTGCAACTTCTTCATTCAGCTTAACCAGAATCTCACCCATAACACTGGGTGGAATAACAGACCAGACTTTTTTACGGCTTTCAGGTTGAATTGACTCAAGCAAGTGAGCTATTTCAGCCGGATACAAAGTATGAATATAGCTTCTTATCTTGTAAAGGGAGCCATTTGCCAGCAAATCTGAAATTTGTTTTTGCGGTATTTCTTTATTATCGATATTAGCTGTAGATGGCATTTTGATACATTAATCCATTAAGTTGAATTTGATATTTGGCAGTGAAATTGGTTTTTAAACACTTGTTGCTTAAATAATAGCCTAAAAGGCTAGTCACAGCGAACTCAGCGAATTAAACCAGTTCCCGATGTCGAATAATTACATTAAGGCCCTGTTCCTTAAATTTACGGGCAATCGTATCGACCAGGTAAACCGAACGATGCTGGCCTCCTGTACATCCTACTGCAACCGTTAAATAACTTCGGCCTTCCGATTCAAATCTAGGAATCCAACGTTGCATAAAACCAACAATATCCTGAAGCAACTCAGTGACAATATTTTCTTTTTCTAAAAAATCAATAACGGGCTGATCTTTTCCCGTCAAAGCTCTTAATTCTGCTGCCCAATAAGGATTTGGCAGGCTTCTGGCATCAAACACAAAATCCACATCCAACGGTACTCCATGCTTATACCCAAACGACTGAAACTGTACTGAAATATGCTGCCCCTTTCGCTCTCCCACCTGATTCCGAATAAGTTCACGCAATTGATGATAATGTGTCCGACTTGTATCAATCACTATATCAGCATATTTGGCAACGGGTGTCAGCATCTCCTTTTCAATATTTAACGCCTCTTTTAATGGTAAATTTGCATCCGTTAACGGGTGGCGCCTTCGGGTTTCGCTATATCGCTTAAGCAAAATCGACTCATCGGCCTGCATAAACATGATCTCACAAGCAATTCCCCTGGCTCGAATTTGATTCAGATTCGCAGTAAAGCCAACCAGACTTTCAGTTTGATTTCTGGCATCAATACCAATTGCAGTTTTAGCATAGGTTTGCTGATCTTTAAGCATCACATTACCAATAAAATCATCTAAAAGATTAACCGGTAAATTATCAATACAGTAATAGCCGCAGTCTTCCAAGGTGTCTAAAGCAATGCTTTTACCAGAACCTGAAAGACCGCTAACAATAATCAGTTTCATTATAGAAAGGCCTAAGTTTCAAAAACAAAATAATCTTCACTTAAGCCCCTATCCATTAATATTAAATTAACGATGACTGCCGACTTTTTCTTTATGCTTGATAATTTGTCTGTCTAATTTATCAACCAAATTATCAATCGCAACATACATATCTTCCTGATGATCTTCGGCAAACAATTTTGCGCCACTGATTTGTACAGTCGCTTCAGCTTTTTGATCCATTTTTTCCACGCCTAAAATAACATGAACATCTGTTACCTTATCAAAATGACGTTCTAATTTTTCAAATTTTGACTCAACATGCGCCTTTAAAGAATCTGTCACTTCTAAATGACGACCAGTTACACTAATTTGCATGGAATTAACTCCTTAATTTAAGATTAATTTAGTTGTAGATTGGCGATTACATTAACCGCTTTCTCTGACTTGATGATGGTATTGACATACTTTCGCGATATTTGGCTATAGTCCTTCTCGCAACATTAATGCCTTTTTCCTTCAACATATCAGCTATTTTACTATCACTTAATGGTTTTGATTGATTTTCATTACTCACCAATTCTTTAATGAATGCTCTAATAGCTGTAGCTGAACATTCCCCGCCCCCTTCAGTAGATACATGACTGGAAAAGAAATATTTAAATTCATAAATGCCATTTGGGGTATGCATATATTTTTGTGTGGTCACTCTGGAGATAGTGGATTCATGTA
This sequence comes from Methylococcaceae bacterium, assembly GCA_050303415.1. GTDB lineage: Bacteria > Pseudomonadota > Gammaproteobacteria > Methylococcales > Methylomonadaceae > JBNLBS01. The sequence goes on from JBNLBS010000020.1 coordinate 41,813, forward strand.
ATTCCAGTTCTTCCGCCACATCTCTAAGCACCATTGCTTTCATGGCAATTGCACCATGTTCTAGAAACTCCTGTTGTTTATCGACAATACAACGCGCCACACGCAGCAATGTATCGTTCCGGCTATGTAAGCTTTTAATAAACCAACGCGCCTCCTGCAGATGATCTTTCATGCTGGTATTATCCCGGCTGCTGTCCGCTCTTTTAATCATACCCGAATAAAAAGGGTTTATACGCAGTTTTGGAGCAATATCAGGGTTCAAATTAACCTGCCATTTACCGTCAACCTTTTTCACGTAAACATCCGGAATCACATATTCGGAACTGCCGGCCTCAATCTGTAGACCGGGTTTAGGATCCAATGTCCTGATTAAGGCAATAATCTTCCTCAACTTCTCCTCATTGACGCCCAGCTTGCGTAATAATTTACTTTGATCATGAGCTGCCAATAAATCCAGATGTCTGGTTACCAGAGTTAATGCCTCCGATAAATACTCGGTATCTTCCGGCAATTGTTGTAATTGTAATTTTAAACAATCAGCCAAATCGATAGCAGCCACGCCGGCAGGGTCAAAATTTTGCACTCTGTGCAATACAGCTTCTACCTCATCAAAGTCAACATCCTCCAACTGAGTCTGAAGCCCCTGATAGATTTCATCCAGAGAGGTAATTAAATAACCTTCATCATTAATTGAATCGATAATCGTTGTCGCAATGGCACGGTCCTGTTCAGAAAAATTGGTTAGCTCCACTTGCCATAACAAATGATCCTGCAATGTTTCCGACTTACTCCGTTGAACCTCAAAATCGGCATTTTCCGGTGCAGCCTGACTGCTTGAAGCCTGCACAGTGTCATAAACATCATCCCATGAAGTATCTACCGGCAGTTCATCAGGAATTTCTTCCTGCGAACCTGCGCTTGTAATTTGGTCGCTATTATCAACTTTTTCCGGCAGAATTTCCTGTTCTTCCTGAGTGCTGTCGTCTTCAACCTCCAACATCATATTCGACTCTAAAGCCTGCTGGATTTCCTGCTGCAAATCCAGTGTAGACAGCTGCAATAACTTAATTGCCTGCTGTAACTGAGGAGTCATGGCCAGCTGCTGGCCTAAACGAAGCTGTAAAGACTGTTTCATTGCACTCTAATCATCAAAGACTGAAATTTTCACCCAAATAAACCTTACGCACTTCTTCATTTTTCACAATCTCTTCCGCGCCGCCTTCAGCAATCACCTGACCATTATTCAAAATATAAGCACGATCACAAATACCCAAGGTCTCTCTGACATTATGTTCGGTAATTAATACACCAATGCCCCTTTCTTTCAGGTGATCAATAATATCCCTGATATCTTCGACCGAGATCGGATCAACGCCGGCAAAAGGTTCGTCCAGCAAAATAAACTGTGGCTCTGTTGCCAAAGCCCGTGCAATTTCCACTCGCCTGCGTTCACCACCGGATAACCCAACCGCCACTTGTTCACGCAAATGGGTAATATGAAACTCCTGCAGCAGGTCTTCAATCACCAATTCAATCTGCCCTTCTGACAAATCCGGCCGTATTTGCAGCACCGCACGTAAATTATCCGCCACAGTCAATTTGCGAAAGACAGATGGCTCCTGGGGCAAATAGCCAATACCTAATTGCGCTCTGACATGCATAGGGTACTGAGTGATATCCAGATCATCCAGTAAAATTTCACCCTCATCAGCCTTGATCAAACCAACCAACATATAAAAACTGGTGGTTTTACCGGCCCCATTAGGACCCAACAGACCGACAACCTCACAAGTATTAACATGCAAGGAAACGCCATCTACCACATTTCTCTTATTGTAATTTTTAATTAGATGCTTTGCCGCTAGTGTCGTCATCTGTTGTTTCTGTTTTCTTACCGGGTAATATTACTGTATGAACGCGCTTTGTTGCCGTCTCAGTTTCTCCGGCCTTAAGTAATGAGTTTTTGGTATCGTAGCGGATTAAATCACTGGACTGCTTCGCCCCACCCTGCCAAATAACCGCCTGCTTCTTTAAAATTAATAAATCTTTTTTCGGGTAAAACTCCCCGATTAAAGAAAGACCGTGCATATCCTCTTTACCTGGACTTGGTGTTTGTTTGTATTTAGCCGGATTACCGGTAGCAACCATTTTATAGATTTCACCGTCTTTAAAATAAACATCGAGACGATCTGAATCCACTCTAAGGCTTCCTTGAATAGTCACCACATCGCCAATATAAATGCTAATGGCTTTCTTATCGTCATACGTGGCGGTATTTGAGTCAATATAAACCGGCTGATCCCGGTCGGTTTCCAACGCCAGCGTAACTTTGCTCAATAAAGTCAGCAAACAAACAACACAAAAAAGATAAATATTTTTATTCATTAAGTAGATATTTTCCTTTTACATTACTGAGTAGCTTAAGATGCAATGGCTCGGAAAAATATAATTCCATCCCTATCCCCGTTGTTACATGAGGCGGACTGATCAATTCTGCCCACTCATCTGTTTCAGCGTAACTGATATCGGGTTGAACGCGAGCATTGGATGTATTAATCGTGAGATGTCGAACGCCTTTTTTTGCAGCCCTATTAACAACTACTTTACCATTTAATAGAACATTTTTCCGGTCAGCCGATAAAATACCGGTTTCGGCATGAATGATCCAGGGAGGGGTTCGAGCATTAAAAAACGTCATCACCGGTTTTTGTAAATGGGTTTTACCGTCATCACTATAATGTTCAAGCATTTCGGCCAGAATTTTACTTTTAGGCTTGCCCTGTACATCCATTTCCAACTTCACATAGTCAACACTGTAATAATCAACACTATGTTTTGGCACCACATGCCGCTCAACTTCATCTGAACCCGTTAATTTGACCAGCCACCAGCTTAATAAAGCCAGGCTGATAACAATTAAAAAAAACGGACTATGATTTCGCATTACAAACAATAAGTATCTATAATCTGGTCAAAAGTTCCCTGCGCCTGCATGATTAAATCGCAGACTTCCCTTACCGCTCCCTGCCCACCATTTAACGTCGTGCACCAATCGGCTCTTTCTTTAACCGCAAAGTTGGCATCATTTACCGCAATAGCCAACCCGACTCTAACCATAATCGGTAAATCCAGCACATCATCACCGATATGCGCTGCCTGCTCGTGTCGTATACCCAGCTTGTTGATAATTTCCTGAAACGCCGCCCGTTTATCTTCATGCCCCTGATAAACCAGCTCTATGCCTAAATTCTTCATGCGTAAAGCCACCGACGCGGATTTACGCCCGGAAATAACGGCTACTTCTACACCGCTCTGCCTTAGCAACTTGATGCCATGTCCGTCACGCGCATGAAAAGCCTTATACTCCTGTCCCTGATTATCAAAAAAAAGTTTGCCGTCGGTTAATACGCCATCCACATCCAGGATCAATAGTTTTAATCTTTTAGCCTTTTCAATTATGTCCTGCATCTACGTTATTCCAATATCAAACGATACCCGCCCGAATTAAATCATGCATATTCAACGCCCCCAACACCTTTTTCTGCTCATCTACCACAATCAATCCGTTAAACTTGCGCTTTTCCATCATCTGCATAGCTTCTGCCGCCAGCATATCCTGCCCAATCACGGTACAATTTGCAGTCATCACTTCTTTGATAGGCGTATTATGAATATCGAAATCCTTCTCCAGCATACGCCTCAAGTCACCATCGGTAAAAATACCGGCGATCCGGTCATCGGCATCCAAAATGGCTGTCATACCCAATTGCTTTTCAGTCATTTCCAATAAAGCTTCAGAAATCAATGCGCTTTCTTTAACCAATGGGATTTTGTCTCCGGTATGCATAAGGTCACTGACCATCAGCAACAAGCGTTTACCCAAACTACCGCCAGGGTGAGACAAGGCAAAATCATCCGGGGTAAAGCCACGTGCTTCCAGTAATGCCACCGCCATCGCATCCCCCATCGCTAAAGCAGCGGTGGTACTGGAGGTTGGCGCCAGATTAAGCGGACAGGCCTCATTTTCAACCGCTACCGTAATATGCGTATTGGCAAACCGAGCCAAAGTGGACGCCGGATTGCCGGTCATTGCAATTAATGGCACCGCCAGACGCTTAATAATAGGTAAAATAGTTAAAACTTCATTCGTTTCACCCGAATTGGACAAGGCTAGAACCACATCCTGCGTGGTAATCATGCCTAAATCACCATGACTGGCCTCACCGGGGTGAACAAAAAACGCCGGAGTTCCTGTACTGGCCAGAGTTGCGGCAATCTTACCGGCAACATGACCGGATTTGCCCATACCGGTCACGACTACCCGACCTTTACAATTAAACATTAACTCGCAGGCAGCAACAAAGTCATCGTTGATTTGCTGTGCCAGCGCAGTAACCGCCTGCGCCTCAGCCTGAATCACCGCCAAACCCATTTGTTTTAATTTTTCAGCCTGCATGTCAATCTCTGTGTTAAGCGGTAACCGTCAGTGTACTTTGATAAACAACCCATTGATAGCTGCCATATCCCAATAATAACAACAAACCTTCCAAACGATTAATCCGCCCCTGTTTTCTAAAACCATAGCCTAAGAAAAACAGAACACCGGTAAACATCAACATAACCGGAAAATCCCGGCTGACTACACTTTCAGCCAAAGCACCCGGTGCTATCAAGCCGGGAATAGAATAAACGGCAAGCAAATTGTACATATTGGAACCAATAACATTACCGACAGCAAGATCATCTTCATCTTTTAATACACTGGCAACAGATGCCGCTAATTCAGGCAAACTGGTTCCAAGGGCAACAATCGTCAAACCAATCACCAAGTCACTAATCCCCAGATGGTGGGCTATATTCACAGAGGCCCAGACCAATAACCTGGAGCTCACCAGCAAACCAATCAAGCCGACAATAAAATAAATCCAAGACTTGGCCATCGATAATCCGTCTGCCAATTCACTTTCAACTTCATCCGCAAAAATATCATGGTTTTTTTCTTGCTTTGCCGTTCTGGCCAACCAACTCAAAAAACAAACCAACCCAACTATCATCAGCAAGCCGTCAGTTAAAGTTAAACCGTCAAAAGCGAGTAAATAACAGAAAATACTGGTCAACATTAAAATCGGTAGCTCCCGCTTCAACATACCCGAATGGACAGATAAAGGAGAAATCAAAGCCGTACAACCTAAAATCAAGCCGACATTGGCAATATTTGAACCCAGTGCATTACCTACAGCCAAGCCTGGATTACCATGCCATGATGCAATGGTTGAAACCAATATTTCAGGCGCAGAAGTACCCAAACCCACAATAGTCAAACCAATCAACAGTGGCGGCACCCCCATCTTTTTAGCGATTGAAGCTGTACCATCTACAAATTTGTCTGCCGAATAAACTAAAACGATCAAGCCGCCCAACAGGGTAAAAAAGTTAATCCACATAGGTTTCTGAGTTAAAAATCAATTATTATGCCATGTTTGTGGCAACAATGCTTTTAAGGATAGTTTGAAGGGAAGAAAAAACAAAGTGTTTGTGCCCTTAGAGTGCATTCCAACAAGAATATTTTAGCCCATTGTTGATTTTTGTATGCACCTTACCTTAGCCCCCTTGACCCTCCGCGAAAATACATACCTTAAGTTTGCTAGCGTCGTAAGCATTTCCCCGCTGAATCGATGCAACGAGAAAATTCGGGTTACGTTTTGCAACTGCAACTGCAACTGCAACTGCAACTGCAACTGCAATTATAAAGCTAGCGCCGGCCTACTGTAATACCTTATTAAGGATAAATTTTATGTTATCCATTAATAAAGATGAGCTGCGGAATCGGTTACAAAAGCGTACATTCATGTCGGAACACACTGATGCCAACACACCCCACAATACCAACAAAAGCAATGATATATTTAATAACAAAAGTTGATCATTGACTTAACTACGCATAGTCATAGAGAATAGTCGGTTTAAATATTTTTATAGTGCCAAAATAACGCATGGATAACAGCGTCAATTCAAACAGTATTGTTTCGGTAAGAAATCTGACATTTTCCCGTGGTAACCGGAAAATTTTTGATGATATTTCGCTTGATCTTGAACGCGGTAAAGTGACAGCCATTATGGGGCCTAGCGGCACCGGCAAGACCACCTTGCTTAAGTTGATCGGCGGTCAGTTAAAACCTGAACAAGGCAGTATTCATGTAGATGGACAAAATGTCCATCAACTGCGCCTATCGGAGCTATATGAGTTACGTAAGCGCATGGGCATGTTGTTTCAAAGCGGCGCCTTGTTAACTGATATTAATGTTTACGACAATATCGCGTTTCCGTTAAGAGAGCATACTCAGTTAAGCGAATCGATGATTCGCACCCTGGTGTTGATGAAATTGCACGCAGTGGGTCTGCGCGGAGCCCGTAATTTAATGCCTAGCGAGCTTTCCGGCGGAATGGCCCGACGTATTGCCCTGGCCAGAGCAATTGCTCTCGATCCCATGATGATCATGTATGATGAACCATTTACCGGACAAGATCCTATTTCCATGGGGGCGCTGGTGCATTTGATTAAATCATTGAACACGACACTGGGCTTGACCAGTATTATTGTTTCGCATGATGTGCAGGAAACCGCCGAGATTGCCGATTATATTTATGTGCTGTCGGAAGGAAAAATAGTCGATCACGGTACCCCTGATGAAATAGAGCGATCTGAATCGGAATGGGTACAGCAGTTTATGAAAGGTAAAGCCGACGGCCCGGTTCATTTTCACTATCCTGCTGTTGATTATCAGGATGACCTGTTAAGTCCATCAGAATACTAACCCAAAAAAACAGATGACACTATTTCTACAACGTTTAGGTAAGGCAACGCGTATCAGTTTCACCAAATTGGGTCGAAGCACGTTTTTTTTACTACACACCCTGACCGGTTTGGTTGATTTATTACCGCGCCCAAGATTGTTAATCAATCAAATGCATTCGGTGGGGGTTTTAACCTTTTTAATTATCACCATTTCCGGGCTGTTTGTCGGTATGGTACTGGGCTTACAGGGTTTTTATATTCTGTCTGACTTTGGCGCCGAAGAAACCCTGGGGGTTATGGTCGCCGCGTCTCTAGTCCGGGAATTGGGCCCTGTGGTTTCCGCTTTGCTGTTTGCCGGGCGTGCCGGTTCGGCTTTAACAGCTGAAATTGGCCTGATGAAGGCAACCGAACAATTATCCGGCATGGAAATGATGGCGGTTGACCCGGTCAAACGTATTATTTCACCGCGCTTTTTTGCCGGCATTATTTCCATGCCGTTACTGGCCGCTTTATTCAGTGCCATCGGGGTGCTCGGTGGTGAAATGGTTGGCGTCGGTCTGTTAGGTGTGGATGACGGTTCTTTTTGGTCGCAGATGCAGGCCAATCTGGACTTTGAAGACGATATTCTAAATGGTGTGATTAAAAGCCTGGTTTTCGGTTTTGTCGTTTCCTGGATTGCCTTGTTTGAAGGTTACGATGCCATCCCAACCTCGGAGGGTGTCAGTCGAGCCACTACTCGCACCGTAGTAAATTCCGCTTTTTCTATTTTAGGTCTCGATTTCATTTTGACCGCACTCATGTTTGGAGATGATTAACATGCAGCATACCACCACCCAAGACACTTTAGTCGGCCTGTTTGTCGCCTCGGGCATTGCCGGGCTGTTCTTTTTATCCATGCAGGTAAGCAATTTAGGTTCTTTCACTCTGGATGAAGATAACTACACCATCATTGCCCGCTTTGAAAATTCCGGAGGACTTAAAGTAAAGTCGCCGGTATCGGTTGCCGGCGTCCGCATTGGCCGTGTAACGGACATAAGTTTTGACACTGAAACTTATGAATCGGTGGTCACAATGAAAATTAACTCGAAATACAATACCTTACCTGAAGACACTACCGCCTCTATTTATACCGCCGGTCTGCTAGGCGAGCAATATGTCAGTCTTGAACCCGGTGGCTCACTGGATTTTCTGGAAAACCAAGGCAAAATTGAAATCACCCAGTCAGCTATCGTACTGGAAGAAGTGATTGGTCGTTTCCTGTTTAAAGATGAGGATGGCGAAAAATAGTGTCAAATATCAATATTATTAACCAGGGAACGGGAAAATTTATAGTCGATGGCAATCTGACATTCGCCACTATAGATAAAAAAACGGTAAAATCTCAACAGTTTATCGCTTCGGCCAGTCAAGTTACTGTTGATCTGGCACAGGTCTCCAATATTGACAGCGCCGGACTTGCCCTGATTATTGAATGGCTGAAATATGCACGTTTAAAAAATATTCAGTTATTTCTGGACAATACCCCGGATCAATTGCTTAAACTGGCAAAGCTGAGCGGCTTCGATCTGTCAGAATATTTTGTGCCAAAGTCAGACTAAGCGTTTGCCTCTATTTAACTCTACCTATAATCGACAACATTATTATGGATAAACTTATTATTACTGGCGGTGGCTCCCCTCTATCCGGCGAATTACGCGTCTCCGGTGCTAAGAATGCCGCCTTACCTATTCTGGCTGCAACCTTACTTTCAGAAACACCAGTCAGCGTTGGCAACATTCCGCATTTACACGATATCACCACCACAATGGAATTGTTGGGGCGCATGGGTATTCAGCTGGTCATCGATGAAAAGATGAACATCGAAGTTGATTCCAGCACTATTGAAAATTTTGATGCTCCGTATGAACTGGTCAGAACCATGCGTGCCTCTATTTTGGTATTAGGCCCCTTACTAGCTCGATTTGGCGAAGCGCATGTTTCCTTGCCCGGCGGTTGCGCCATTGGCACTCGCCCGGTTGGTATTCACCTGGATGGCCTGGAAAAAATGGGTGCCGATATCCAAGTTGAAGGTGGTTACATTCACGCCAAAGCCAAGCAATTAACCGGTTGTCATCTGATTTTAGAAAAAATCACTGTAACCGGCACTGAAAACTTAATGATGGCTGCAGTGCTGGCTAAAGGCACGACAACCATCGAAAATGCGGCGAAAGAACCGGAAGTCAGTGACCTGGCTAATTTTTTAAATGCCATGGGGGCAAAAATAAGTGGCATTGGCACCGATGTATTAACCATTGAAGGGGTTGAGAAACTGGCGCCTAAAGACTTGCATTACAATATTCTGCCCGACCGGATTGAGTGTGGCACTTATTTAGTCGCTGCGGCCATGACACGCGGCAAAATTAAATTAAAAGATACTAACCCAACGATTTTAGATGCCGTTTTAGCCAAGTTAACAGAAGCCGGAGCGGAAATCACAACCGGTGAAGACTGGATTGAATTGGACATGAAAGGCAATCGACCAAAAGCGGTATCCATTCATACCGCCCCGTATCCAGCCTTTCCGACTGATATGCAGGCGCAATTTACTGCGATGAACTGTATAGCAGAAGGTGTTGGCATTATTACCGAAACCGTTTTTGAAAACCGTTTTATGCATGTTCAGGAAATGCAGCGTATGGGCGCAGACATTAAACTGGAATCCAATACCGCTATTTGTACCGGCAGCGACAAACTGACTGCGGCACCGGTAATGGCAACTGATTTAAGAGCGTCAGCCAGCCTGGTATTGGCTGCGCTGGTTGCAGAAGGCGAAACCATTGTTGATCGGATCTATCACATTGACCGTGGTTATGATCATATTGAAGAAAAGCTGGCACAGCTTGGCGCCACCATTCGCCGCGTACCCAATTAAGTTTTAAGGTTTTACTATGCTTACAATTGCTGTATCAAAAGGCCGTATTTATCAAGATGCCCTGCCATTACTTGAAGCGGCAGGTATTACACCGATAGACGACCCGAAAACCAGCCGCAAACTGATTTTGCGTACCACTCGTGATGATGTCCGCTTAGTCATTATCCGTGCCACGGATGTGCCGACATTTGTCGAATACGGCGCTGCTGACATGGGCATTGCCGGTAAAGATGTGCTGCTGGAGCATGAATCAGAAGGCCTGTACGAACCATTGGATCTAAAAATCGCCTGCTGTCGTTTAATGACCGCTGCACATAAAGACGCACCGGAAATATCCGGCCGAGTGCGTGTAGCCACAAAATATGTAAAAACCGCACAGCGCTATTTTGCAGACCGCGGTATTCAAGCTGAAATTATCAAGCTCTACGGTTCTATGGAACTAGCTCCCCTGGTCGGTTTAAGTGATTACATCGTTGACCTGGTGGAGACGGGCAATACCATGAAAGCGAATAACCTTGAACCGCGTGACTTAATTATGCACATCAGCTCGCGTTTAGTCGTGAACAAAGCGGCAATGAAAATGAAACATCAGGCCATTCAGACTTTACTGGATCAATTTGAAAAAACATTAGCCGAACAACAATCATGAGCACTCTATCCATCCGAAAACTAGACACTAGGCAGGCTGATTTTCAATCGCAATTACGTAATCTGTTAGCCTGGGATGAAAACGATGACCTGGAAATTCATCAACGGGTTCTGAATATTATTGCTGATGTGCGTCAACGTGGTGATCAGGCGGTGATTGAATACACCAACGGTTTTGACCAGACTGATTTTAAGCAGGCTGAAGAGTTATTACTTAGCCAGGATACACTTAAGCAAGCATGGAACGAGCTGCCTCAAGATAAAGCTGAAGCCTTAAGCACTGCAGCTGAACGCATTCGAGCTTATGCTGAAAAACAAAAAATGGAATCCTGGCAATATACCGAAGCCGATGGTACTTTGCTTGGACAGAAAGTCACCCCACTTGAAAGAGTCGGCCTGTACGTTCCCGGGGGCAAAGCAGCCTATCCATCTTCCGTATTAATGAATGCCATCCCTGCCAAAGTCGCCGGGGTTGATGAGTTGATTATGGTAGTCCCCACCCCTGATGGCGTAACTAATCAAATGGTTCTGGCTGCTGCTTATCTGGCAGGTGTCGATAAAGTCTTTACCATTGGCGGAGCACAAGCTGTTGCTGCATTAGCCTATGGCACTGAATCCATCCCGGCTGTCGCTAAAATCGTCGGACCGGGCAATATTTACGTGGCAACGGCTAAAAAACTTGTATTTGGTCAAGTCGGCATTGATATGATCGCCGGCCCTTCTGAAATCCTGGTGATTTGTGACGGCAAAACCAATCCGGACTGGGTGGCAATGGACCTGTTCTCTCAAGCCGAGCACGATGAAGATGCGCAAGCCATTTTATTATCCGATGATGGCGGTTTTATTGATGCCGTAGAACAAAGTATCAACAAATTACTACCGGATATGGAACGCGCCGAGGTAATTAAAACCTCACTAAGCAATAGAGGTGCGCTGATAAAAGTCAACAGCCTGGATGAAGCGGCTGAGGTTGCCAACCGTATTGCGCCAGAGCACTTGGAATTGTCGGTTGAGAGTCCGGATGCCTTATGTGCAAAAATTCGCAATGCCGGCGCTATTTTTATGGGCCGCTATACCGCTGAAGCTCTGGGTGACTACTGCGCAGGGCCTAACCATGTTTTGCCCACGTCAAGTACTGCTCGTTTTTCATCTCCCTTAGGAGTATATGATTTCCAAAAACGTTCCAGCCTGATCAACTGTTCCGAAAGCGGTGCGGATAAGCTGGGCAAAACAGCATCGGTTCTGGCACGCGGCGAAAGTTTAACTGCGCACGCGCGCTCTGCCGAATATAGAATCAAAAATTAAATTGACCATGTCACGACAGGCTTTAATTACAAAACTGTTTCGCCCGGAAGTCCAGGCTATGTCTGCTTATAAAGTTGCCAATGCCAGTGGATTGATTAAACTGGATGCTATGGAAAACCCTTATAACTGGCCCGAAGAAACCGTCCAGCAGTGGCTACAGTTGATAAAAGATTGCCCGATCAATCGTTATCCGGACCCGGCTGCCGGCCCATTAACCAAAACAATCCGCAAGCTTTATCAAATTCCCGAACAATTTGATATTTTGCTGGGTAATGGCTCGGATGAGATTATTCAATTACTACTGATGGCATTACCGCCGGACGCATCTGTTTTAGCGCCCACCCCCGGCTTTGTCATGTACAAACAGATCAGCGACAGCCTGGGGCTTGATTATCATAGCGTGCCGCTATTAGCCGATAGTTTTGAACTGGACTTACCGGCCATGTTGGCCGCGATTGAAAGCCAACAACCGGCATTAATCTTTCTCGCCTACCCCAACAACCCAACCGGGAATTTGTTTAATGAGCAAGCGATTGAACAGATTCTTGAGGCCGCACCCGGCCTGGTGATTATTGATGAGGCCTATGCCCCTTTTGCCAACGCCAGTTTTTTAAACAGACTGAATCAATACAATAACCTGTTAGTGATGCGTACGGTATCCAAACTTGGACTTGCCGGTTTGCGCCTTGGTTATCTGGTTGGTCATGCCGATTTAGTCGAGCAGCTGGATAAAATCCGCCTGCCTTATAACATCAATACACTGACCCAAATCACAGCAGAGTTTGCACTATCAAACAGTGAGATATTTGACCAGCAAACCGCTAAGATTTGTCAGCAAAGAAGCATAGTCCTTGAACAATTAAACCAGCTGGAAGGTATTGAAGCTGCGCCTAGTGCCGCAAACTTTATACTTTTTAAAACCCCGGCAGGGCAAGCCGATAAAATTTTTGCCGACATTAAACAACAAGGCGTATTGATTAAAAATCTATCGCCTCAAGGCGGCTTATTAGCCGACTGCCTACGAGTTACCATCGGCAAACCGGAAGAAAACCAGGCGTTTTTAACAGCCTTAAAACAAAGCCTGAATTCCCTATAAAACATTGTAGGCCGGAATAAATCCATTCAAGCAAAGCGAGAATGACTATTTCCGGCATTTTCCTATTGCTAAATTTTGCCGGAAACGCCTATGGGCTATTCCGGCCTACATTTGTTCATTTGGTAGGCTATGCAATCAAATAATCCATCACCAAGCCTGCAAACACCGCTAGTCCAAACCAGTTGTTATTTAAAAAAGCTTTAAAACATAATGCCTTTTCCCGGTTGAAGATCAATACTTGCTGATACACAGACAAACCTGCTGCAACGGCCAATCCGCAATAATAAGCCCAACCTAAATCCTGCATCTGTCCAACGACAACCAACAAGAGCAAAATAACCAACTGTAATGCCGCCATTATTTCACGGTCTTTTTCACCGAATAAAATGGCCGTGGATTTAATGCCAATTTTTAAATCATCATCTTTGTCTACCATGGCGTACATAGTGTCATAAACCAGAGCCCAAAGCACCACGGCCAGATACATTACCCAGGCAACACCCGGAATGGCATTGGTTTGCGCCGAAAATGCCATCGGTACGGCAAAACCAAAGGCAATCCCCAAATAAGCCTGGGGTAAATGTGTATAACGCTTCATAAATGGATAACTGGCGGCCAAGAAGGCGGCAACAAACGATAATGCAATGGTAAACAGGTTAAGCTGTAAAACCATTATAAAAGCGATCAAACACAACACTACAAACAGCCATAAGGCTTCTTTTGGACTGACTTTACCAACCGCAAGCGGTCTTTGTTTAGTGCGTTCGACATGCGGATCAAAATCCCGATCAGCATAATCATTAATTACACATCCGGCAGCGCGCATTAAAACCACTCCGGCACAGATCACTGTCAACACCAGCCAGTCGGGCTTGCCGTCACTGGCCAGCCATAAAGCCCATAAAGCCGGCCACAATAGAATTAAAATCCCGATTGGCCGATCAAACCGGGTCAGTAACCAATATTGTTCCAGTCGATCCTTTATTAATGAAATATTTAACACCTGCTACCTGTTTCCTTTATTTATGGCTAATTGGGCATTTTAATCAGCATAAACAATGGTTTTTGATTAACTGAAAAAGCCAGAAAGGTGTTATTATAGTCGATATATTTGCTGGAAAGGTAACCCATGAGCGTACAAATTTATCACAACCCGCGTTGTAGCAAATCTCGTCAAACCTTGCAGTTATTAAACGAGCAAGGCATTGAACCGGAAATCATCGAATACCTGAAAAATCCGCCTAGCGCAGAAAAGATTGAGGAAATCCTGACTATGCTTGATATTGAGCCCAGACAACTGATGCGCAAAAACGAAGCAGAGTACAAAGATAATAACCTTAACGATACCTCTCTTAGCAGAGAGGCGTTAATCAAAGCCATGGTTCAAATGCCCAAATTAATTGAACGTCCAATCGTTTTAGCGAATAACAAGGCCGCAATCGGCCGCCCGCCGGAAAATGTTTTAAACATTTTATAACATACTCTGTTACAAGTTTCCGCCTTATCTAAGCAGCTGTGAAAGCTGCTTAGTGTTTTTTATATAAAACCATCAACCTGTTTAAACTTACATTTATCAATAAATTTATGAGCAATATTCTGATCCTCTACTACTCTCGTTATGGCGCAACTGAAAAAATGGCAAACCATATTGCCCGTGGCGTTGAATCAATTGACGGAGCGGAAGCCATTCTCAGAACCGTACCTGAAGTATCCAGTGTTTGTGAACAAACACAAGACAGCATTCCAGAACAAGGCGCTCCTTATGCAACAATGCAAGACCTTAAAAACTGCGATGGCCTTGCGCTAGGCAGTCCAACCCATTTTGGCAATATGGCGGCAGCATTAAAGCATTTTATTGATAACAGTACCGAAGCCTGGTTTGAGGGCAGCTTAACCGGTAAACCTGCGGGTGTTTTTACCTCTACCGGCAGCATGCACAGCGGACATGAAAGTACATTATTATCCATGATGATTCCGCTACTTCATCATGGCATGATGATTTTAGGCATTCCCAGCAGTGAAGTTTCACTTCGTGATACCACAACAGGGGGTACCCCTTATGGCCCCAGCCATGCATCTTCTGCCGGTAAGGAATTAAGCGAACATGAAAAGAACTTATGTTTTGCCTTCGGGGCAAGACTGGCGACAACGGCATTAAACCTGCAGCAAAAATAATGAAGATTAAAGCAAGTCATTATCACACAATTGCGCTTTGCGGCTTTTTTGCTCTTTTTGGCTTGCTAATGCTTTGGCACACAGTACTGTCACCATCCACGACCGTCCCGATTGCACTGGTGCTTATTTTTTCTGTTAGCCCATTATTAATTCCAATGCGCGGATTACTGCATGCACGGGCAAAAAGCTGCGCCTGGGCGGCTTATATCAGCCTTGCTTATTTTACTCACGGCTCCACTGAAGCCTATGTCAATACTGATGAAAGGCTCTATGCATTGTTGGAAGTTATTTTCAGTTTAATGTTGTTTATGGGCTGCGCACTATTCATTCGGTATAGAAAGCAAAGCTAAAATGTCTGAGCAAATACCCTTACTGTTTGAATTTAACGCCAACCAGTCCTTTAAAAGCTTTTTTTTCGGCTGTAATCAGGAAATCAGCAGCCATCTGAAACAAAGCGCCACTGGAAAAGGTGAACAACAAATACTGATTTGGGGTGATCCCGGGGTAGGCAAAAGCCACTTGTTGCAAGCCTGCTGTCAATTGGCGCACGAACATAAATTAACTACTTTTTATTTTTCATTTGAAAAACAAAATCTACCCGACCCAGCCATTCTAAATGGCATTGACGATATTGACCTGGTTTGCATGGACAATATTGAAGCAATTGCAGGCAATAAAGAATGGGAGCTAGCTTTTTTTAACTTTTTCAACAAACACAGGGACAAAGATCATCACCTGATTATGTCGGCTTCATGTCAGGCAAAATACATCCCTGTTGAACTTCCAGACCTTAAGACCCGCTTAAACTGGGGGTTAACGCTCAAGCTACAGACCTTAGAAGATGACGAGCTTATGCAGGCGTTAGCTTATAAAGCCAACCAGATTGGCTTTGATATACCCTCTCAGGTTACTCGTTTTTTGCTCAACCATTATGCACGCGACCTGCCTTCATTATGGCGCTTGCTAGACAAGCTTGATCACGCTACATTATCAGCCAAACGCAAACTAACACTACCCTTTGTTAAGAAGATTCTAAATGAATTAAATGACTGATAAAATTTTAATCGTCGGAACCGGTGCTATAGGTGGATTTTATGGTGCCCTGTTAGCGAAAAGCAGCGCTGAGATTTCGGTTGTCTGCCGCAGTGATTATCAGCAGGTTAAGAATTATGGTTTTAAAGTTGAAAGTTCCCAGTTTGGCGATTTAAGTTTCCGTCCTCATCAAATTTTAGCCAATGTCGGCGAATACCCTGATCGAGCCGATTACTTGATTTTATGCACCAAAGTTTTGCCCGAGCTGAATCGGGTAAAACTGATTCAGGATGCGGTGTCGGCACAAACCAGCATAGTTCTGATTCAAAATGGTATTGATATCGAACAGGAGATTGCCGACGCCTTTCCTGACAATGAAGTCATCAGCGCTTTAGCCTTTGTATGCAGCAATCGCATAGAGGCCGGTGTCATATCCCACCTTGCTTATGGTCGATTGACACTGGGCAGCTATCCACACGGAATAAGCCGCAAAACTGAACATTTGGCCCAGCTGTTTAGACAATGCGATCTGGAGTGTATTTGTACGGAAGACATTATTGCCGGACGCTGGCAAAAATGCGTGTGGAACGCGCCATTTAATCCTTTATCTGTGCTTTCCGGCGGCTTGTTGACTAAAGATATATTATCAACACAAGAAGGGTTAGTTCGTCATATTATGCGAGAAGTCTGCGCAATTGCCGAAGCCTGCGGCCATGCACTGCCCGATGACATAGTTGATATCAATATCAGCAATACCTATACTATGCCGCCCTATAAAACCAGCATGTTACTGGATTTTGATCGACACCATACAATGGAAATTGAAGCCATTCTGGGTAATTCTGTCCGTAAAGCTCATGAGCTGGAGATTGACTGTCCTTATCTGGAATCGATTTATGCAATGATGAAACTTAAAGAACTTGCACTTAAAAAATCGATTACCACGGAATAATCTCGCCATTATATTTAATAAACTGTCCACTTTGCTTTAGCTGAAAATGTTCAATAATTTGACGCATTCCAGCGATGCTTTCTTCGGCTCCTATCAAGGCATTTATCCCACCCATATCAGTTTTGACCCAGCCAGGGTGAAAAATAAGCACGCCGATTGAATAGCGTGCCAAATCGTAGGCAAGCGTCTTCATAGCCGCATTAACCCCCGTCTTACTAGAACGATAAAACAGACTACCACCACTACCATTATCAGCAATACTGCCCATTTGACTGCTGACAACCACTACTATTTTTTTTGTACCTCGCTGTACATGCGGCAAAAAAGCTTCCGTCATTTTAACCGGAGCTAAAGTATTAACCGCCAAGGTATCTGACCAGGCTTGGTAATCCAATTGTCCAAATGCGTATTTATCACCGTAAACACCTGCATTATTAATCAATACATCGATAGCTTCACCCTCAAGTTGAGTAGCCAATGTATCAATATGAGTAAAATTTGTTACATTTAAAGTAAATATCTCAATCAGCGAATTTTGAGCCTGAATCGTTCGAAGCTGTTCAGCCTTATTTGGATCACGACAGCCAGCCAATACCTGCCAACCCGCTGCAGCATACTGTTTAACAAATTCTAATCCTAAACCCCGGTTAGCACCGGTAATTAAAACTGTAGGCATTATGCCTCCCCCATAAAAAAGCCATCAACAGCCTAAGCTGTAGATGGCTTTCAATCAAGCTGTATTAGTAAAGAATTAAGCTGAAAAATTTTGCTCAGCAAATTCCCAATTAACTAAAGCCCAAAATGCTTCTAAATATGCAGGGCGTGCATTACGATAATCGATATAGTAAGCATGTTCCCATACATCACAGGTTAACAGAGGAGTCTGCCCCTCAGTTAATGGACAGCCAGCATTGCTGGTGCTAACCAATGCTAATTTACCATCCGCATCTTTAACCAACCAGGCCCAACCCGAACCAAAAGTAGTCACCGCACATTTAGTGAATTCTTCTTTGAAAGCGGCAAAAGAACCAAAGCTAGAATTAATTGCATCCGCTAACGCACCTGATGGCTCACCACCACCATTAGGTGATAAACTGTTCCAGTAGAAAGTATGATTCCAAATTTGTGCTGCGTTATTAAAAATGCCACCAGAAGAACTGACAATAATTTCTTCCAAAGACTTACCTTCAAATTCAGTACCAGGCACTAAATTGTTCAGGTTTGTAACATAAGTCTGATGATGCTTTCCATAATGAAACTCTAACGTTTCTTCAGAAATATGCGGCGCAAGTCTATTCATTGGGTAAGGTAATGCAGGAAGTTCAAATGCCATATGTATGTCTCCTAAAAATAAAAACCGAGTGTTTTAATAAAGTATTATCACTTTAGCATTGCTATTCAATTAAATAAAGTGCAAATACAATAAATACGCTCATCAATACAAGCCAACAAGCTTTTATCCGTATTATAAAAGTATGCCTGGCTTAACACTAATGGATAATGAAAGATGTATAAGATAATTTAAATATCATACAATATTGCACATTTTAAAATCATTTAGAGGATTAGATTATGGCAACAAAAACCAATGCACCACTTCCAGCAAATCTTGAAGAGGGTAAAAGTTATGCCTGGTGCAGCTGCGGTTTAAGCCAAGAAATGCCATTATGCGATGGCTCCCACAGCGGCACTGACCATAAACCTGTTATTTTTGTAGCAGAGGAAACCAAAAAGAGCTATTTATGTGCTTGTGCTTCTAGCCAAATTCCACCCATCTGTGATGGTAGTCATTGTTTAAATGATGATTAATTTGAAACAATTCAAATATACTTATGGCGATTGAAATAGAACACAAATTTTTACTCGCAGACGACTCATGGCGTCAACTTGTCACTCATTCAGTTGAATATAAACAGGGGTATTTAAGCTCTGCGCCAACAACATCAATTCGAGTCCGTACGTGTGGAAAGCAAGCCTGGTTAAATATCAAAAGCGCAACAATTGGTAATTCGAGGCATGAATACGAATATGAAATACCACTAACAGATGCCAACGAAATTCTAACTAAGCTTTGCCATAAACCTTTAATTGAAAAAACACGCCATTTTGTCAAAATTTCCCGGCACTGCTGGGAAATTGATGAATTTTATGGCGATAATAAGGGTTTAATTGTTGCTGAAATTGAGCTGGATGATATTGATGAAAGTTTTGACAAGCCGGCCTGGCTAGGTAAAGAAGTGACAGATGATTTGCGATATTACAACAATAACCTTGCAATTCACCCTTTTACAACATGGAGCGAAAGTTAAATATTTCAGCAACATATTGCAATAAATGTAGTTTTATTCTATATTTACTGTATGAAAAAAGTTACTTTTGTTGTTTTTTTACTACTAACCACCAACGGTTTTGCCGGCACATTAGCCGAATCGCTTTTAAGCATCGAATCCGAGTGGGCAAATATTTATTACAGAACACCTGTTCACCAACAAAAACAGGCTTTTGAAAAGCTGTATGACTACACTAGTCAAGTCGCCCAACAATACCCTAACAAGGCAGAAGTAATCACTTGGCAAGCAATCATCAAAGCAACAAATGCCGGACACATGGATGGCTTAAGTGCTTTAAACGCTATTTATGAAGCCAGAGACCTATTAAACATCGCTATCGAACTGGATCGCGAAACACTGAATGGCTCGGCATTGGTTACTTTAGCCACTTTATATTATATGGCTCCCGGCTGGCCAATTGCCTTTGGCGATCAAGCTAAAGCAGAACAATTATTATTGTCTGCGTTAAAAATAAACCCAAACGGCATAGATACCAATTATTTCTATGCTGATTATTTGTTGAGTCAGGATCGGGCAAAAGAAGCAGAAATCTATTTCAATAGAGCAATTAACGCCCCAAAACGTGAGCAACAACTCTACGCCGACTTACAACTTCAAAACGAAGCACTTAAAGGCTTAGAAAGAACACAACAGCGAAAAGTTAATCACGCTAAAAACCTGTTTATATCATTATTTCAAACTGCCAGCACCAACTAATCGCAATGAAATTCGCTACATGCGTATTAAATTTAGCGTTTTAGTCAGCCCTTTTGCCACCTGCTCATAGCTCCCCTTCTGACGTGGTAAATATGCTTTTTTTAGTTTTAATAAATATTACCGATAAACTTCAAATTGACTTATTACAAGCATAACTAGTTAATGCTCTGTTATCCAAGCATGATAGTCAAAGACCGAGCGCAAGAAATTGATCGCTAGAAAATTTATGCTATTTACGCCAAAAACCTAACATCACAGTGTAAAATAAATCGCCAAATTCAAAAGCGCAACCAGCATTAATCAATCAAGTTTGTTGTAAATTGACAGAAAACAACTGCGTTAATCATACGTTTTCTGCTAATATACGATATTAATTTTCAACTATTACAACTAATCCACAGGTAAACATTATGGCTTTTGTAGTCACTGAAAACTGTATTAAATGTAAATACACAGATTGTGTTGACGTCTGCCCTGTAGACTGCTTCCACGAAGGTCCAAATTTTTTAGTTATTGATCCAGACGAATGCATTGATTGCACCTTATGTGAGCCAGAATGCCCTGCAGAAGCAATTTTTGCCGAAGACGAGCTACCTTCAGGTCAGGAGCAGTTCATAGAAATAAACGCCGATTTGGCACAAAAATGGCCTGTTATCAGCGAGGTTATCCCTCCATTGGAAGATGCCGACGACTGGAATGGCAAGCCTAACAAAATAGATTTACTGGAAAGGTAATTTTATAATACAGTGCGGCATTGATATAAAGTTGCCGCACAGTTTGCTTCAGAATTCATGGCATAAAAAAACCGGCTATTGCCGGTTTTTTTATCTATTAAATTAATGACTAATCATCAATCTCTTCATCAACGGGCCTATCAACCAGCTCAACATACGCCATTGGCGCCGCATCACCAGCTCTATAACCGCATTTCATTATACGTAAGTAACCGCCAGCTCTGTCTTTATAACGTGGACCCAGCTCATTGAAAAGCTTTGTAACCACATCGCGATCACGAAGTTTTGCAAAAGCCATTCTCCTTTTAGCTACACTATCTTCCTTAGATAAAGTAATTAAAGGTTCTGCTATGCTTCTTAATTCTTTTGCTTTAGGCAAAGTAGTCTTAATTAACTCGTGAGTAAATAAAGAACCTGCCATGTTGCTAAATAGCGCCTTACGATGACTGCTATTTCTATTTAATTTTCTACCAGATTTACGATGTCTCATTGTTAGTAGACCTAAAGTTAGTTAAATTACGGCTTGATTGGGGTCGACAAGGTTTTCAGGCGGCCAGTTTTCTAAACGCATACCTAACGATAAACCTTTAACTGCAAGCACATCTTTTATTTCTGTAAGAGATTTCTTGCCTAAATTTGGAGTTTTTAATAATTCAACTTCAGTACGTTGAATCAAATCACCAATATAGAAGATATTTTCAGCCTTTAAACAATTTGCTGAACGCACGGTCAGTTCTAAATCGTCTACCGGGCGCAGAAGAACAGGATCAAATGTATCTTCTTCTTCAGGCTCTTCCTCAACTATATGCTCTTTGACCTTTTCAAAGTCAACAAACACGGATAATTGATCATGTAAAATGGTAGCAGCCAGCTTGATGGTTTCTTCAGGATCGACTGTACCGTTTGTTTCGAGTTCGATAACCAATTTATCTAGATTAGTACGCTGCTCAACACGGGTTGTTTCCACCTGATAAGCAACTTTCTCGATAGGGCTAAAGGAAGCATCAACCTGTAGAGCACCAACAATCGAACTATCCATATCTGCAGCTGATCTGGCACTGACAGGCTCATAACCACGACCTGTACGAACCCGAATTTTCATGTTTAATACGCCAGCCTGAGTCAGGTTGGCTATCACTAAATCTGGGTTGATAATCTCCACATCATGAGGTAGATCAATATCAGCTGCTGTAACAGGCCCTTGTCCGCTTTTATTTAAAGATAAAACAACTTCATCTTTAGAGTGCAAAACAACCGCCAAATTCTTCAAATTAAGCAAGATGTCAATAACGTCTTCTTGAATACCCTCAACAGTTGTATACTCATGCTGAACGCCTTCAATCTCAACATCGGTAACAGCACAGCCCGGTATTGATGACAAAAGTACACGTCTTAATGCATTACCCAAGGAATGCCCAAATCCGCGCTCTAAAGGCTCAATTACGATTCTTGAGTGATTAGGCGATTTGCTAACCACTTCAACTAAACGAGGCTTTAACAGGCTAGAAATACTATTAAACATTTATATCCCTAACTTATAGATTATTTAGAATAAAGTTCAACGACCAACTGCTCGTTAATATCACTGCCTAAATCTGCACGATCCGGTAATGATTTGAATGTACCCGACATATCTTTAACATTTACTTCTACCCATGTTGGCAAACCATATTGATCAGCAACGGTTAAAGCATCGATAATTCTTTGCTGTTTCTTTGACTTTTCACGAATAGAAACAACATCGCCTGGATTAACTTGAAATGATGGAATATTAGTAATTACATCATTAACAAGAATAGACTTATGGCTTACCAATTGACGAGCTTCTGCTCTTGTAGCAGCAAAACCCATACGATAGACAACATTATCCAAACGAGCCTCTAAAAGGTTTAACAGATTTTCACCTGTTGCACCTTTGGACATATCAGCCGCTTTATAATAATTTCTAAACTGCTTTTCCAAAACACCATAGATTCTACGTACTCTTTGCTTTGCTCTTAACTGTAAAGCATAGTCAGAATTTCTAGTACGTTTTGTACCATGCTGACCAGGGCGTTGATCTAATTTACACTTACCATCTAAAGTTTTTCCTCTACTCTTTAAGAATAGATCTGTACCTTCACGACGACTAAGTTTACAAGTAGGGCCAAGATATCTTGCCATAATAAATTACTCCTGATCTCTTAAACGCGACGTTTCTTAGGGGGACGACAACCATTATGAGGAATTGGTGTCACATCAACAATATTACTAATTTTAAATCCCAGATTGTTTAAAGAACGTACTGCAGATTCGCGCCCAGGACCTGGACCTTTAATCATAACATCAAGGTTTTTCATACCGAATTCCAGTGCTACAGCACCAGCTCTTTCAGCGGCAACCTGAGCCGCAAAAGGGGTACTTTTTCTAGAACCTCTAAAGCCTGAACCACCTGAAGTAGCCCACGACAAAGCATTGCCTTTTCTATCTGTGATAGTTATGATTGTATTATTAAAAGAAGCATGAACATGGGCTATACCATCAGCCACTTCTTTTTTAATTCGTTTTCTGGAACGATTTGGACTTGCCATTACTTAGACCTCTTTACAGAATATCTTATTTTCTAATCGGTTTACGTGGACCTTTACGAGTACGAGCATTAGTTTTCGTTCTCTGTCCTCTTAATGGCAATCCTCTACGATGCCTTATACCACGGTAACAACCAAGATCCATCAAACGTTTGATATTCATTGAGACTTCTCTTCGAAGGTCCCCTTCAACGGTCATTTTGGAAATGACGTTACGAATCGACTCAAGCTGATCCTCAGTCAATTCCTTAATCTTAATCGTTGGAGCAATATCAACTTGCTCGCAAATATTTTGTGCTGTTTGACGTCCAATACCATATATAGCCGTTAATGCAATCTCTGCATGCTTATGGTCTGGTACATTTATCCCGGCAATACGTGCCATCTAGATACTCCCGTGAGCAATTACTCTAAAGTTAAGCGCCGAATTATAGCATCGCAATTATTATGGCGCAACAAATTTTAACCTTGACGTTGTTTATGACGGCCATCTACACAGATAACCCTCACTACACCATTTCTTTTTACTACTTTACAATTTCTACAAATCTTTTTTACTGAAGCACGTACTTTCACAGCTAATTCCTAATTCAAATTGACTTATCTTTTAAGGTTAGATTTCTTCATCAACCCTTCATATTGTTGGGACATCATATGTGTTTGCATCTGAGACATGAAATCCATAACCACAACAACAATAATTAACAACGATGTTCCACCAAAATAAAAAGGAACATTCCAGTAAACAATCAAGAACTCAGGCAACAAACAGACCGCAGCTATATAGAAGGCACCAATCAACGTCAAACGCGTCATCACCTTATCTATATACGCGCTGGTTTGCTGTCCAGGCCTAATACCAGGCAAAAAAGCGCCTGATTTTTTAAGATTATCCGCTGTCTCTTTTGAATTAAAGACTAAAGCCGTATAAAAGAAACAGAAGAATATAATTGCTGCTGCATAGAACAAGACATAAACCGGCTGTCCAGGGGAAAGCATTGTAGCTATATCTTGCAACCATGTAAAGCCGTCAGACTTACCAAACCACCCAGCAACAGTTGCAGGAAATAGAATGATACTTGAAGCGAAAATTGGAGGAATAACACCCGCCATATTCAGCTTTAAAGGTAAAAAACTACTTTGACCGGCATACATACGATTTCCTTGCTGCCTTTTTGGATAATTAATAACTATCCTTCTCTGTCCACGCTCTACAAATACAACTAAAGCGGTCACAGCGATTGCCAACAGAAACAGGAGAATAATGAAAGCTCCGTTCATCTCACCTGTTCTGGCAAGCTCTAACGTACCGCCAACTGCAGATGGCAGCCCAGACACGATACCAGCAAATATAATAAGTGAAATGCCGTTGCCTAAACCACGCTCTGTAATCTGCTCACCAAGCCACATTAAAAATATTGTACCTGTAACTAATGTGACCGTAGTAATAAAAACAAAACTCATGCCTGAATTAATTACAACCGGCAAACCTCCAGCTGTTTGATTCTGCAAAGCAAGTGAGATACCGATAGCCTGAAAGGTTGCCAGTACGACTGTCCCAAAACGCGTATATTGCGAAATTTTACGCCGACCCGACTCACCTTCTTTTTTTAGCTGTTCCATAGCTGGAATAACAACAGTAGTTAACTGCATAATAATCGATGCAGAGATATACGGCATAATACCCAAGGCAAATAGACTAAGACGCATTAGTGCACCACCAGAGAACATGTTAAACATATCCAGGATGGAGCCACTTTGCTGTTCAAACATGATAGCTAGTGCATTTGGATCAATACCAGGAACAGGAATATGTGCACCCGTACGGTAGACAAAAAATGCCCCTAGTACGAATAATAATCTTGCTCTTAATTCCGAGAAACCGCCCAGCTTTTCAGCCATATCTGCTCTTGAAGTACTCACTCGATTACGCCTCTATTTTTCCACCAGCCGCTTCAATGGAAGCCTTTGCGCCTGCGGTAACATTGATACCTTTTAACGTAACAGCTTTATTAATTTCACCAGACTTTATGATTTTAGCGGTCTTGGTAAAAGCCGGTACAATGTTCGCATCGATTAATACTGCTAAATCGACAACATTCGCTGACAACGAAGCAAGTTCATTTAATCTGACTTCAGCAGAGTATTTTTTTACACGTGATGTAAAACCGACTTTAGGCAATCTTCTTTGTAACGGCATTTGGCCGCCTTCAAAACCGACCTTATGAAAACCACCACTACGTGATTTTTGTCCTTTATGACCTCTACCACAAGTTTTACCTAAAGTTGACCCTATACCTCTACCAACTCTTTTGGCCTTTTTTCTTGAACCTGGAGTAGATTGCAATGTATTTAAAAACATCAAACTTCCTCAACTTTGAGCATATATGATACTTTATTGATCATACCGCGGTTTTCTGGTGTATCCAGAACTTCAACCGTTTGATTAATCTTACGCAAACCAAGACCCTGCAAACAGGCCTTATGCTTAGGCAAACGACCAATACTACTTTTGGTCATCGTAACATTTATTTTTTTAGTTGCCATCGTTACTATCCAATAATCTGTTCGACTGATAACCCACGCTTAGCGGCAATTTGTTTTGCGTTATGCATTCCAGCTAAACCATCAATAGTTGCACGAACTACATTGATTGGATTATTTGTACCGATACACTTTGCTAATACATTATGCACGCCAACAACTTCAAAAACAGCACGCATAGCACCACCAGCGATGATACCTGTACCTTCAGAAGCAGGTTGCATGTAAACTTTTGCTGCACCTGTTGAAGAAACGATTGGATATTGTAACGTTTCGTCTTTTAGTGCAACTTTATGCATGTTCTTACGTGCTTGCTCTAATGACTTTTGAATTGCAATAGGCACCTCACGTGCCTTACTTACACCGTAACCAACACGACCTTCACCGTCACCAACAACTGTTAAAGCAGTAAAACCAAAGACCCTACCACCTTTTACTACTTTTGCGACACGTCTTACAGAAACTAATTTTTCCTGTAAGCCGTCTGTATTACCTTGAGATGGAGCTGTAGCCATTTTATTCCCCTAAAATTTTAATCCAGCTTCACGTGCAGCATCTGCTAATGCTTTCACTCGACCATGATATTTAAAACCTGAACGATCAAAAGCAACACTTGTTACCCCTGCCGCAACAGCCTTTTCTGCGATTAATCTACCGACTTCACTAGCCGCATCAATATTACCTGTTGACTTAACAGTTGATTTGACCGAAGCCTGTACAGTTGAAGCACTCGCAAGAGTTTGCGTTCCATCATCACTAATTACCTGTGCATAGATATGTTTTGATGTCTTATGCACAGTTAAACGACTGATACTTTGTTTTCTAATCTTACTACGCATTTTCAATGCGCGTTTTAAGCGGGAAGTTTTCTTATCCATCACTTTACCTTACTTCTTTTTGGCTTCTTTTCTAGCAACATATTCATCAGAATATCTGATACCTTTACCTTTATAAGGTTCTGGTGGACGATAAGCCCGAATATTTGCCGCGACCTGACCGACTTGCTGTTTGTCACTTCCTTTTACAACAATCTCAGTCTGACTAGGTGCTTCAATAGTTATTCCTGCAGGAATATCAAAATCCACAGGATGAGAGAAGCCAAGAGATAAATTTAATACATTACCTTTTACTTGTGCTCTGTAACCAACACCAATTAATGTTAATTTCTTTTCAAACCCTACAGCTACACCAGTAACCATATTGTTTACTACAGCCCTAGCGGTACCCGCTTGAGCTTTAGCCTTCATATCATTTTCGTCCCAAACCACACTGATAACATTATCAGTGTAATCGACTTTAACAGCCTCATTAATCACAGCAGACATTTGACCGTTTTTACCTTTTACGGAAACATCGTTTCCTTTAATGGTAACATCTACTCCGCTTGGAACTGTTATTGGGGCATTAGCAATTCTTGACATAACTTAGCCTACTCTCTATGAAACAGTACAAATAACTTCGCCACCATGACCAATGGCACGAGCAGCTCTATCAGTCATCACACCTTTAGAAGTGGAAATGATTGCTATACCAAGACCGCCTAGGACTTTTGGTAACTCATCGTGTGATTTATATATTCTCAAACCTGGACGACTAACTCTTTTTACCGTCTCAATAACAGGCTGATCTTTATAATATTTTAAGACGATGGTCATCTCTTTGTGGCTACCTTTAACTTCAGTTTCGAAGCTACTGATATAACCTTCTTCTTTTAATACATTCGCGATTGCAACTTTAAGTTTTGACGAAGGTAACTTTACATCTTTTTTTCTAGCAGACTGCGCATTTCTAATGCGTGTTAACATATCTGCTATTGGATCTGTCATACTCATCTTAATAATTCTCCAAAATTTACCAACAGATATTACCAGCTAGCCTTGGTCAAACCAGGAACATCACCTCTCATAGTGGCTTCTCTCAGTTTGTTACGACTCAGTCCAAACTTACGATAATAGCCATGTGGGCGACCGGTAAGGTTACAACGGTTACGTAATCTAGCATAACTAGAATCACGCGGTAATTTTTGCAATTTCAAATGAGCTGATTCTTTATCTTCAAAAGATGCATTTGGATCTCTAATGATCTCCTTCAGCGCAGCGCGTTTTGCCTCGTATTTCTTGACCAATTTAACGCGTTTATTTTCACGCGCAATCATTGATTTCTTTGCCATGACTCTAGCCCTAGTTCTTAAATGGAAAATTAAAAAGCTTTAACAATGCACGACCTTCATCGTCAGTTTGTGCAGTTGTTGTCACTGTTATATCCATACCACGAATGGTGTCGATTTTATCATAATCGATTTCAGGAAAAATAATCTGTTCCTTAACACCCATGGAATAGTTACCGCGACCATCAAAGCTTTTAGAGCTCATACCTCTAAAGTCACGAATACGAGGAATTGAGATATTGATTAAGCGATCAAGAAATTCATACATTCTGTCGCTACGCAATGTCACTTTGCAACCGATAGGCATATCGTCACGAATTTTAAAACCCGCAATTGATTTTCTAGCCAAAGTAACAACTGGTTTTTGACCAGAAATTAATTCCATATCAGCTAAAGCTGCTTGCAATACTTTTTTATCAGCAACTGCACCACCAACACCCATATTGAGTGTAATCTTTTCGATTCGTGGAGCTTGCATAATAGACTTATAGCCAAACTGCTCAACTAAAGCAGGTAAGACTTTTTCTTTATATTCTGTTTCTAATCTAGCCATGATTCATCTGCACCTTAGGCATCAACAACTTCATTAGTTGATTTAAAATATCTGACCTTTTTACCATCTTCCAGAAATTTAAAACCAACACGATCCGCTTTTTTAGTTTCAGGATTGTATATTGCGACATTCGAGATATCGATTGGCATATCTTTATCAATAATGCCACCGGATATTCCCGCATGCGGGTTGCCTTTTTGGTGTTTTTTGACACGATTGATGCCTTGAACCAGCACTTTACCGCCAAGAACCTTAAGAACCTTGCCTTCTTTGCCCTTGTCTTTACCAGTCAATACAATTACATCATCGCCTTGTTTAATTTTTTGCATTTTTACCCCTACCTTATAATACTTCAGGTGCTAAAGAGACAATTTTCATAAATTTGTCTCCACGCAACTCACGTGTAACAGGGC
This sequence comes from Methylococcaceae bacterium, assembly GCA_050303415.1. GTDB lineage: Bacteria > Pseudomonadota > Gammaproteobacteria > Methylococcales > Methylomonadaceae > JBNLBS01. The sequence continues at coordinate 70,753 of JBNLBS010000020.1, forward strand.
CAAAAATACGTGTACCAAGTGGCTGCAAATTGGCGTTTAAAATTACCGCTGAGTTATTATCAAAACGGATAACTGAACCATCAGGTCTACGCACACCTTTACGAGTTCTTACGACCAAAGCATTATATACTTCGCCTTTTTTAACTCGACCACGAGGAATAGCGTCTTTGACGCTGACCTTGATGATATCGCCTATGCCAGCATAGCGTCTATGCGACCCACCCAGTACTTTGATACACATGACCTTTTTTGCGCCACTATTATCGGCAACGTCAAGGTTAGTTTGCATCTGAATCATGATTAATTCCTAAATTTACTTAATTCTTAAGTATTTCTACTTAGAGGTTTCCAATACTTCAACTAACTTGAAGTTCTTGTTCTTTGACATCGGTCTGCAAGAAGTGATTGTAACCACATCACCTTCATTACATTGGTTTTGCTCGTCATGAGCCATCAACTTAGTTGATCGCTTGATGTATTTACCATAAACCGGATGTTTAACCAGCCTTTCAACCAGTACAGTAATGGTTTTATCCATTTTAGAGCTTACTACACGACCTGTAATGGTTCGTATTTTAGTATTTTCTGTCATCTTTATGCGCTCGCCTGTTCATTTAAAATAGTACGAATGCGCGCAATATCACGCCTAACTTTCTTCATTTGATCTGGCTTACTCAGCTGACCACTGCCTTGTTGCATTCTCAAGTTAAATTGCTCTTTTGCTTTTTCGAGCAACATTTCATTCAACTCTTCAGCTGAACTATTACGTAATTCGCTTGCTTTCATTACATCACCGACCGAGCTATAAAGGTAGTTTTCACAGGAAGCTTAGCAGATGCCAACTGAAAGGCTTCACGAGCCAATTCCTCTGAAACACCTTGGATTTCATATAGCATTGTACCAGGTCTAATTTGTGCAACCCAATATTCAACACTACCCTTACCTTTACCCATCCTTACTTCCAATGGTTTTTTGGTAATTGGCTTATCTGGGAAAACCCTGATCCACAATTTACCACCACGCTTAACATGACGATTAATTGCTCTACGAGCCGCCTCAATTTGACGGGCCGTTATTCTACCACGAGTTGTAGCCTTAAGGCCATACTCACCGAAACTTACTGATGATCCACGAACAGCGATACCCGTATTTCTACCTTTATGCTGCTTACGAAATTTTGTTCTTTTAGGTTGAAGCATCGTCTTTTCCCTTCACCTATTTCTTAGATTCTGAATTATCAGATGCAGCTACCGCATCCATATTAAATACTTCGCCTTTGAAAATCCAAACCTTGACACCGATAATGCCATAAGTTGTATTTGCTTCAGCAGTACCATAATCAACATCAGCTCTTAATGTATGCAAAGGCACTCGACCTTCTCTATACCATTCACTTCGAGCAATTTCAGCGCCGTTCAAACGCCCCCCAACATTGATTTTAATGCCCTCAGCACCCAATCGCATTGAGTTTGAAACCGCACGCTTCATAGCACGGCGATACATTATTCTTTTTTCCAATTGCTGAGCAACACTTTCAGCTACCAATTGAGCATCCAGCTCAGGTTTTCTGATTTCCTCTACATTCATTTGTACCGGAATACCCATCATAGCCGACACTTCTTGTCTCAACTTATCAATGTCCTCACCTTTTTTACCGATTACAATACCGGGTCTAGCGGTATGTACGGTAATGTGGGCGTTGTTTGCCGGACGATTAATCTGGATTTTGCTCACCGATGCATGAGATAATTTTTTTCGTAAAAAATCTCTTACAGTTAAATCCTGCTTCAGGAATACTGGATAATCCTGACTATTTGCATACCATCTAGAATTCCAATCTTTGACGATACCAAGACGTATACCCGTTGGATGTACCTTTTGACCCATGTTAGCCTCTACTCGTATTCTGCAACTTTAACTGTTATATGACAGGTTCTCTTCAGGATATGATTAGCACGTCCTTTAGCTCTCGCCTTAAACCTTTTTAATGTACGACCTTCGTTCACATAAACAGTCGACACCTTTAACTCATCAATATCGGCACTTTCATTATGCTCAGCATTGGCAACAGCCGACTCAAGAACTTTCTTCATGATTGCGGCAGCCTTTTTTGTGCTGAAATTTAATGTTTCCAACGCCTTCTCGACTGGTAGACCTCTTATTTGATCGCCAACTAATCTTGCTTTTTGCGCAGATAGAGGTGCATTACTTAATTTTGCTGAAACTTCCATAATAACCTCTATCTGGATTTCTTATCAGCCACATGGCCTTTATATGTTCTGGTAGGTGCAAACTCACCCAATTTGTGTCCGACCATATTCTCAGAAACAAGAACAGGGACGTGCTGACGCCCATTGTGTACAGCGATTGTTAACCCTAACATTTCCGGGATAATCATTGATCTTCTGGACCATGTTTTAATCGGTTTCCTGCTATTGGTACTTACTGCATTCTCTACTTTTTTCTGCAGATGATGATCAATAAAAGGACCTTTTTTAATTGAACGTGGCACGTTAATTCCTCTCTATTTCTGCTTACGACGTCTAACAATCATATTGTCAGTACGCTTGTTTTTTCTAGTCTTATAACCTTTAGTCGGCATACCCCAAGGTGAAACAGGGTGACGACCACCTGATGTACGACCCTCACCACCACCATGCGGGTGATCTACCGGGTTCATAGCTACACCACGAACCGTAGGTCGAATACCTCTACGACGGGTTGCACCAGCCTTACCTAAAGAAATAAGATTATGTTCTGAATTAGAAACTTCACCTATAACAGCCTTACAGTCAGCCATTACTTTACGCATCTCACCGGAACGTAACCGTAATGTCGCATAAGGACCATCCTTAGCAACCAACTGCACTGAAGTACCAGCACTTCTAGCAATCTGTGCGCCTTTACCAGGTTTTAGCTCTACACAGTGCACTACTGTACCCATTGGAATACTTCTCAACGGCATGCAGTTACCGGGTTTTAATGGTGTAACTTCTGCTGAAAGAACTTCCTGACCAACAACCATACCTTTAGGCGCAATCATATATTTGCGCTCACCATCCTTAAACAGGATTAAAGCGATATTTGCCGTTCTATTTGGATCATACTCCAAACGCTCAACAATACCTGGAATGTCAGTTTTGTTTCTTTTGAAATCAATGACCCGGTAGTGTTGCTTATGACCACCACCTACATGACGTGTAGTTATACGCCCTTGATTATTACGACCCCCTGTTTTGCTTTTTTTAGCAATCAGTGGAGCATAAGGCTTACCTTTATGTAATTCATCATTTTTAATACGTACAACAAACCGTGACCCGGGTGATGTAGGTTTTGATTTAACAATAGCCATGCTTTCTACCGTTTCCTATTGACCTTTAAATACTATATTTCAATTACGCCGCAGAGAAATCAATATCATGACCAGGCTTAAGCTTTACATAAGCTTTCTTCCAGTCAGACCGTTTACCCATGACTTGACCAAATCTTTTCTTTTTGCCTTTTACGTTAAGCACTTGAACTGAATCAACTTCAACTTCAAACATCAACTCAACAGCGTTTTTAACTTGTAATTTTGTCGCTTGTTTTTGTACTTTAAACACAAAGCGATTATTTTCTTCAGCAGCAATTGTGCTTTTTTCAGAAATAATCGGTGCCTGTACAACTCCAGCTAATTTTGCTTTATTTACACTCACGCCAATTTCTCCTCAAGTTGTTTCAATGCACCAGAAGTAGCAATCACTTTATCTGCTGCAACCAATGAAACAGGACTTAGGTTTTCAGCGGAGATAACCTCAACATACGGAATATTTCTAGAAGCTAACGCTAAATTTGCATCAACATTATCCGAAATAATCAATACACGCTTCGCATCCAATCCACTCAGTTTTGCAACTAATTCCTTAGTTTTTGGGCTGCTTGGTGCAATATCGTTACTTACAACCAGACGACCCTGTCTCACCAACTCAGACAGTATTGAACGCAAACCAACACGAAACATCTTCTTATTCAGCTTTTGCTCGAATGAACGAGGGCGTGCTGCAAATGTAGTTCCGCCAGTTCTCCACAGTGGACTGCGTATTGTACCAGCTCTTGCGCGTCCTGTCCCCTTTTGTCTAAAAGGTTTTATTCCACCGCCACTCACATCTGAGCGATTTTTTTGCGCCTTAGTACCAGCACGCGCCCCAGCCAGGTATCTTGTGACTAGCTGATGCACTAATGTTTCATTATACGCTTGATCAAATACTGCTTCATTTACTTCAACAGAACCAGCAGAATCATTCGCACTTATAGCAGGTATTTGCAAACTCATGACCTAACCCTTATTTCGCTTTTTAACTGCAGGGGTAATAATCACATCCCCACCTTTTGCGCCAGGAACCGAACCCTTGACCAAAATTAAATTTCTTTCGGTATCAACTGAATGAATCGTCAGGTTTTCTGTGGTGGTTTTAACCGCGCCCAAGTGACCCGCCATTTTCTTACCTTTAAAAACTCGACCAGGAGTTTGACACATACCTATTGAACCAGGAGCTCTATGCGAGACAGAGTTGCCATGAGTGGCATCCTGCATTCTGAAATTGTACCGTTTCACACCACCAGCAAAGCCTTTACCAATGCTTGTCCCCTGAACATCAACATACTGACCAGCAGAAAAAACATCAGTTGAAAGCTCGGAACCAGCAGACAAGTCATCGCCTTCGCCGTCTTCTAATCTAAATTCCCAAAGACCACGACCAGCCGTAACATTCGCTGCAGCATAATGACCAGCCATTGCTTTATTAACACGCGAAGATTTTTTATCGCCAGCAGTCACTTGAACAGCTCTATAGCCATCAGTTTCAACTGTTTTTACCTGTGTAACACGATTAGAATTAATTTCTAATACCGTTACCGGCACCGAAGAACCATCTTCACAAAAAACTCTGGTCATACCACATTTACGACCTATAAGACCTATTGACATCTGCCAATCCCTCTACTTATTAATTCAGTTTTATTTGAACGTCTACGCCAGCTGCTAGATCTAATTTCATCAAAGCATCAACTGTTTTATCAGTTGGCTCAACGATATCAAGCAACCTTTTATAGGTTCTTAATTCGTATTGATCTCTAGCATCTTTATTCACATGCGGTGAAATCAGGACAGTGAAACGTTCTTTCTTAGTAGGCAAAGGAATGGGGCCCTTAACTTGGGCACCCGTTCTTTTTGCTGTTTCTACTATCTCACCAGCAGACTGATCAATTAATTTATGATCGAATGCTTTCAAACGGATTCTGATAGTTTGATTTGACATTTTTTATTTACTCGATGATTGAAGCAACAACACCAGCACCAACCGTACGACCACCTTCTCGTACAGCAAAACGCAGACCATCTTCCATCGCGATTGGCGCAATCAGCTTTACTTCCACTGTTACGTTATCGCCTGGCATGACCATTTCTACGCCTTCTGGTAATTCTACCGCACCGGTAACGTCTGTTGTTCTAAAATAGAACTGTGGACGATAGCCGTTGAAAAAAGGTGTATGACGACCACCTTCGTCTTTTGACAGTACGTAGATTTCTGCTTTG
>JBNLBS010000021.1:0-66193 GCA_050303415.1 Methylococcaceae bacterium
TCCTTAATAAAAGCACCTAAATACCAATCTGGGATAGCTATCACATTTTTATTTTTATACTGTGATCTAAATATCAGCATCTCAAATGTAAAAATCTAAATAAATTCAATATGCCTTTGTTTTAATCGATCGAATTTAAGTCAATAAATTATTACCCCAGTTAATGTATCAAAGCAGGTGGCTAAGTCTCTTACTTGGATGTACCATGAACGTATTCCTATCAGGTTTTATGGGCACTTTTGATGAGCATAGGAGGGTATTATGAATGATAAAGAATGTGTGGCGCTTCGGGCCGTCGAACAGGTCAACAAAGGTATGCTTGTCGGGCTGGGGACGGGATCAACGGCCGATTATTTTATTGAAGCGCTGGCTTTGCGCAATCAGCGGGAAGGGCTTGATGTCAAAGTTGTCGCCAGTTCCCTTGTTAGTACACTAAAAGCGCAGGAAATGGGATTATCTGTAGTAGCCCTGGAACATGTCCGGCAGCTCGATATTTATGTTGACGGGGCGGATGAGGTGACTCCGGATATGACCCTACTGAAGGGACGCGGCTACGATCTGGTGCGGGAAAAACTGTTAGCCCACGCTGCCGATGTTTTTCTGGTTTTGGTTGATGATAGCAAGCTGGTACAGCATATTGGCGACCGTTTTCCGATTCCGGTCGAAGTGATGCCGTTTGCCTGGCAGATGGTTAAGCGCAGTATTGAGGACTTGGGTGGAAAAGCGCAATTGCGTCGGAATGCCGCTAATGACGGTTGGGCAATAACTTCCTACGGCAGTTTGGTTCTTGATATATCTTTTGAACCCGAGCTTGACGCCGGGACCATCAATACGGCCTTGAATGCTTTGCCCGGTATTGTAGAACATGGCATTTTTATGGACCTTGCCGATGCTGTATTTATCGGGACGAAGGGGCAGGTGGAGGAACGTTGGTCGAATGATAAATCCTAGCCGATAATTACCCGGCTATTCGGTTTACAATCCTGCTATTATCCGGTCGATAAAAGATTTTATTGATTGTTGACTGTCTTGGTCTAAAGAAGTGAACTCAATGCCGTAGCCATATTGGTTGTCGATTTTGCGTACACTCATTATTTTGCCATAGATATCGCGTGTTTCACCGCCCAGAATTGACAATGAAAGCGATAGCTTGATATCCGTATAGGGCTCTAGCTGCTCTTGAGAAACGGCAAACAGACCATGATAGCTTAAGTCCTGCAACCGGGCGGTTTTAACCTCGGGCAGAACTGTTTTATTTTTGATGATCTGGAAGGGGAATTTCTCTTCTATCTGAATTCGGATACTGTTACGGATTTCCCGCTTAGGCACTTCAAGATATTTATCCCAGTGGACGGAGGTTAGCTCATAAAGGGTGACCGGCTTGCTTTTTCCTTTGACACGAACCTTGTTAACAGTGCCTACACCGACTTCATTTTTAACTTTTTTATAGCTGTGTTCACTGACTAGAATTTGTCCGCGTAAACTATGGGCTTCGATTCTGGAGGTAAGGTTAACACCATCACCGATAACGGTATATTCATTGTGCAATTCCGAGCCGACCAGGCCGGTGGATACCATACCTGTATTAATGCCGATTCCCATAAACAATTCCGGTAAGCCAAGTGACTTATTTTGATTGACCTTATCCATTGCAATTTGCATTTCAACCGCACAGGCAACGGCTCTATGTACCGGGTCGATATTGTTGTCTTGTATTCCGAATAAAACCATAATGGCATCCCCCATATATTTGTCAATTTGTCCTCCATAACGCAAAATGACTTCATTCATCTCGGTAAAATATAAATTCAATATACGGACAATATCTGCGGCTTTATAACGTTCGGATAATGCGGTAAAACCGCGGATATCGGACAGCAGGATGGTTATTTCGCGGTTTTCAGTCGCGCCGTCTAAAGCAAGATATTCGCTGATTAAAGCGGATATTCTTGCTTTTATAACATCGTCATCTTCATGCTTCGCTGTGTTGAATTCGGCTAAAATTCTATCAACAAGTTCAGCCTGGGTTTGTAAAGAATGATGTTTCATTAAAATAATTAATCTCTATATTTTATTGTTTGTCTTCGATATGGATAAGCCCTGAAGTAATTATGACAGTTTCATACGTTTAAGAAATTTTTCAAGGTGATCGCTCAGCCCTGGTTTACCGACTTCTTCAAAATGATAACTGGCTCGGACGACGAGTTTATTGATTTGAATTAACGCCGCCAGATCGCATGGAGTTGCGGAAATGACGATATCAACCTCAGCCGCATTAATGGTGTCGGTCAAGGCCTGAAGTTGAGTCGGGTGGTAGCCTACGGCCGGTAATACATGTCCTATATGCGGAAAATTGTTATAGAGTCTGGCTATTTCATCGACGGCGTATAAACGGGGGTCTATGATTTCTGCCGCCTGATACTGACAAGCCGCAATATAGCCGGCACCGTAAGCCATACCGCCGTGCGTGAGGGTGGGGCCATCTTCAACAACAAGGACCTTTTTGTTGCGAACTGATTCCGGCTGGTCTAATCGTACGATCGATGCGCCTTGAATTATCGGTGCTGACGGATTTATCCGCCGCGCCGCCTCGCTGACCGATTGAATATCGGCATTCGCAGCAGAATTGGTTTTTACAATCAAACTGATATCCGCCATACGCAATACTGCTTCTCCGGGATGATGACTGGTTTCGTTGCCTGGTCTAAGCGGATCAACCAGGACAATATGGAGGTCAGGACGAATAAAGGAAAAGTCATTATTGCCGCCGTCCCACAGGATGATATCGGCTTCCTGTTCGGCGCGGGCAACGATTTTTTCATAATCGATGCCCGCATACATGATATTACCCAGAGCGATATGTGGTTCGTATTCTTCCCGTTCTTCTATAGTGCAATTGGCGGTTTTAAAGTCCTCCATTTTGGCAAAGCGCTGCACCGCTTGCTTTTCCAGGTCGCCGTAAGGCATGGGGTGGCGGATGACAGCAACTTTTAAACCCTGTTTTTTCAGTAACTGTGATAAATATTGGGTTACCTGTGATTTACCGCAACCGGTGCGTACTGCGCAGCAGGCGATTACCGGAACACAGGCCTTAAGCATGGTTCGTTGCGGTCCCAAAAATAGAAAATCGGCGCCGCTGGCCAGCACGACTGAGGCTTTGTGCATTACCTCTGCATGGGACAGGTCGCTATAGGCAAAGACCACCTGATCAATATCCTGAATTTGAATAAGTTCGCTCAGTTCGGTTTCATCGACAACCGGTATTCCTCGCGGATATAACCGGCCGGCGAGCGAAGCAGGGTAGATACGTCCGGCAATTTCGGGAATTTGACTGGCAGTAAAAGCAACCACCTGATAATCAGGATTATTCCGGTAAACAGTATTGAAATTATGAAAGTCCCTACCGGCCGCCCCCATTATCACAATACGAGTTTTATCCGTTGCTTGCGTCATACTGAAACCTATTCTATAAAGTCATAAGCTTTATAGCTGTCAACCAAAGGTTTTAGCTGGTTTTGGATAATTTCATCATGTTTAGGGTGATTTAAGTAATTTTCCAGCGCTTTTTGATCGGCAAAACTGCTGGTAACGGCAATATCGTATGAATCATCCTTGCCTGGACCGGGTTTATTGCGTTTAATTAAAGCCGGGGTTCCAATGTGGTAGGTTAATACGCCCGGTAATTTAGCCAAACGTTTGCTGGCGGTAATATATTGCTGTCGTGCCTGTTCGTCACCGTGCTGTTTCAGCCAAACAATCACGACATGATGAACTTTGGCAATCGATTTGTAACCGGCCCGTGCATTCACGGATAGAGTCAGAGAGGATAAGATTAACAATAAAACGGCTAGCGACTGAATTTTCATTGATTTCTCCTGCTTGCTTTGTGATTAAGGCTACTATAACTGTTTAATGGTTTCCTGAAAACGATCTGTCGGTTTTAATTATTAAGACCGGCGTCAGGTCGAATTAATTTAAAGCTATTGAGTAAGACCTATTACTATGCAACCGAGTTGGGAACATTTTGAGCATGATGCCGATATAGGCATTCGAAGCTTTGCCAGTTCACCGGAACAGGCATTTGAGCAGATTGCCGTTGCGATGACTGCCGTCATTACTGATCCCGAATTGGTCTCGACATCGGAAGTTATCGATATTTATTGCCAGGCTCCCGAATTGGAATTATTACTTGTTGATTGGATTAACGAGCTGATTTATCAAATGACTGTTCGCGGTATGCTGTTCAGCCGCTATCAGGTTTCTATTAACCATGGAGTGTTAAAGGGGAAGGCTTATGGCGAAACCGTTGATCGACAAAAACACCATCCGGCAGTAGAAATTAAGGGGGCGACTTTTACCGAGCTTCGTGTTTATCAAAGATCTGCAAATAGTTGGGTTGCTCAATGTGTTGTAGATGTTTGACTTGGTAAGGAATCGTCAATGAATCATCCAGTTTAATTATCGGATTTATTATGGACACCAGCCAATTTATTCAGCGTGATGAAACGACTTGGGAGATTCCAATTCAAGGCGCAATGCATGTGCCGGCAATTATCTATGCTGATGAACAGTTGCTTAAGGAGATGGATCAAAAAGTATTCCAACAGCTGAGCAATGTTGCCACTTTACCGGGAATAGTCAAAGCCGCTTATGCCATGCCGGATGCCCATTGGGGCTATGGTTTTCCGATTGGCGGGGTGGCTGCTTTCGATCCGGAAATGGGGGGTGTGATATCTGCCGGCGGGGTTGGTTTTGATATATCCTGCGGTGTTCGTACTCTCCATACCGGTTTGGAGATTGCCGACATACAAACGCATAGACATCTATTGGCTGACGAGTTATACCAAACAGTGCCGGCCGGTTTAGGTAGTACCGGTATTATTCACTTAAAACACAGGGAAATGCATGCCATGCTAAAAGGGGGTGCAAGGTGGGCGGTTGAACAGGGCTTTGGAGAAGAGGGTGATCTGGAATATATTGAAGAGCAGGGTTGCATGGACGGCGCCGATTCCACCTGTGTTTCCGAACGGGCTAAAAAACGTCAAAAGAATGAGATGGGAACCCTAGGTTCCGGAAATCATTATCTGGAAGTGCAGCGCGTAGCCGAAGTGTATGACCGGGCCGTGGCCGACACTTTCGGTTTAAAAACCAATCACATTGTAATCAGTATTCATTGCGGTTCTCGCGGCTTAGGGCATCAGATAGGCACCGAATTTTTAAAACAAATGGTCATCTCGGCGGCTAAATACAAGATTAATTTACCCGATCGTGAGTTAGCCTGCGCGCCCTTGAATTCAGAACTGGGCAAAACCTATTTGGGTGCCATGCGTGCCGGGATAAACTGCGCGCTGGCTAATCGCCAGATCATTACGCATTTAACCCGACACGCGATATCCAGGGTATTTCCAGAGGTAAACCTCAGGCTGTTATATGATGTGTCCCATAATACCTGTAAATTAGAACAGCATTGGATTGATGGCGTAGCAAGAGAATTGTTTGTACATCGAAAAGGCGCAACACGCGCGTTTGGACCCGGCCATCGGGACATACCCGCTGCCTACAAATCAGTCGGCCAGCCTGTTTTGATCGGGGGTTCCATGGGTACTTCTTCTTATATATTATGCGGTACGGCGGAAGGTGAACAACGTGCGTATAGCTCGGCCTGTCATGGCGCAGGACGGGCCATGAGTCGCCGCAAGGCCCATCAGCAATGGAATGGATCCGAGCTGGTCCGGCAGTTGGCGGCCAAGGGTATTATTATTCGTAGTCCCTCCATGCGTGGCGTTGCAGAAGAAGCACCAATGGCCTATAAAGATGTCAGCACCGTCGTCGATGTTGCCGAACAGGCGGGGCTGGCCCGAAAAGTAGTCAGACTGGAACCGGTTATCTGTATCAAAGGCTGAACCGTGAAACAGATTTATATCGGCACCAGCGGTTGGAGTTACAAGCACTGGAAACAGTGTTTTTACACCGGTGTCGCAAATAAAGACTGGCTTCGCCATTACGCAGAACATTTCTCAAGTGTAGAAATTAATGCTACTTTTTATCGTTTGCAAACCCCGGATACTTTCCTGCGCTGGTATCAAAATACTCCTGATTCTTTTAGGTTTACTGTTAAAGCACATCACTACCTGACTCATAATAAGAAACTGCTTGAGCCGGTAGATTCGGTATTGATTGAAAAACAACATGCTGGATATTTAGCTGAAAAACTAGCCGCCATTCTATGGCAGCTGCCAAAATTTCTAAAAAAAGATTTGCCTCGGGTAAAAGCTTTTTTACAAGCATTAAGGCAGTGGGACAATGTTCATCATGTTCTGGAGTTTCGTCACAGCTCATGGTTTGACGATGAAACGGCAAGCTGCCTGACTGATGCCGGTATTGCTGTTTGTATTTCCGATTCCGCTGATTGGCCAATGTGGCGGCGGGTGACGGCTGATCAGGTCTATCTTCGTCTGCATGGTCACAGCCGCACTTATGAGTCTTCCTACCGTTCGGATGAGTTATTGCAATGGGCAGAACAGATTAACGACTGGCTATCCGATAATCGGCAGGTTTTTGTTTATTTTGACAATGATGCCAATTGTGCGGCGCTTAACAATGCACTGGAGTTAAAATCCTTGTTAAGAGTTTATGACAATGCTGATCAACCAAGTAACTGATAAAACAGTTGATATAAGACAAAGGTAGCGCTAATAAAAAAACCGATCACCGGCACCCAGTAGGGTACGGTAAACACGCCTTCAATCGGTGGAACTGTGGATTTTAATCGCCAGAGTGAAAAATTAACCGTGGTGAACACGAATAGCGTGATAAAGCTGGATAATTTTGCCAGATTAATCAAAGGCAGTGACAAGGCAAACAGTAAAATAACCGAGGTAACAAAAAAGGTTGCATATATCGGGGTATGGGTCTTGGCATTCACGATTCCAAGCCAGTCAGGCATCCATCCCTGACGGCTCATACCATATAAAATACGTGAAGTTTTGATAATCTGCACCAATGCGCCGTCTAGTATGGAAACCAGACTGATCAGCGTAATAATAATCGGTGAAGTGCCGGTTATTTGGCTATATATCAGGGCCAGAGGAGCGTTGCTTTCAGCCAACTGATTTGCCGGCAGACTGAGTATACAGACAACGGAGATGGCAAGGTATAACAACGTGGTAATGATTAAAGCGAGTATAATTGCCAGCGGCAGATTACGTTCCGGGTTATGAACCTCTTCGGCAACATTAATGATATCTTCAAAACCTAAAAAAGCATAAAAAGCAACAAATCCTCCGATTAAAATACCTTCCCAGACGGAAAATTCAAAACCAGGCAGCATTTCCGGTAAGCGGTCGGGAAGCTGGTAAAGATGGTCACGCGTTATCCAGATAATCAGCAGTAAACCGGCTATACTGATACAGGCCATTAACGAGGCAATAGAAACCGATTCGGTAATTCCCCAGGCTACCACCAGCCCCATTAGCAATGCCAGTGCAATAATGGTCACTGTTTCTGAGCTTTGAAAAAACACACTAAGATATCCGACCACGCCGTGTAGCAGGGTTGCGACAGAGGTAACACTACCTAGACTAATGCAAAGACCGATAAATATGGAAATTATTCGGTTGTTGAAGCTTTTGTATATATAGACGGCTTCACCGGCGCATAAAGGATAACGGGCGGATAATTCAGCATAAGAGAAGGCGGAAAAAGTCGCCAGAAATAAGGCCACTATAAATGCAAAGGGCGTATACATACCCGCATAGCCGGCGACTTTGCCGACCAGCACATAAATACCGGCACCCAGAATGGTACTTATGCCATAAAAAGTCACCAGAGGCAGTGGAAGACTGCGTTTAAGTGAGGCCGAGTGAGGATTTAATTTAGTCATGGCGTTAATGATAGTCTTTAGCTATTGGTTAGTACAATGGCAATCTGGGCTATGTATCAATCGACAACCGGTCTTAAGATTGGATGAGTTGAAGGATGGCTTAAACTTAATTTATGGTCTAAATAATTAGATGATCAGTTAGAAACAAATGCTTTATGTACTTTAACGCAGTTCCTTAGGGTTCGATGAAAGAATATTCAGCAGGGAGTGAAGATGATGCAATGGGTCTGTAAAACATGTGGCTATAATATGATTGGCGACAAACCCGAAACCTGTCCATTTTGCGGCGCTGATTGTGATTGTTTTTTAGAATGGGAACAGGCTGAGAAGATTTATCGAGTCAGTTTCCGTCAAGTAAATGCTGAGATTACACAACTACAGTCAGAACCAAAGCTGGGTCTGGAGCATGCAGCGTACAGGATTGAAACAGGGAATACAGCAGTTTGGATTGATTGCCCCTCCGTATTTAATCGTAATTTATCGCCGGTAAGTGCCATTCTGTTTACCCATTTACATTTTATGGGTGCTTGTAATCTATATCGTGAACGCTGGAAGGCGAAAGTTTATCTGCACTCGTCAGACGCCGTCCATCCGTTAGCCAAACCATTCCCTGTGGATAAGCGTTTCAATGCTGATTTTACTTTTCATGGTATTGCTGCCTATCACATTGGCGGTCATACGCCCGGTTTTACGGTGTATATTTATCGGGATGTTCTGTTTATCTGTGATTATGTTTTCTCCCCGGGGCCTGCTATGTGCCTGAATCCATATGGACCTGACATACTGACAATACAGGGGGGTAAACAAATTCTGGATATTATTGAGGATAAGCCATTAACCAGGGTGTGCGGCTACAATTATATTTGTGAGTTTAATGACTGGTTAGCGGATTTTAAAAGATTAGTTAAACAATTGAATTGAACATACCCCGGTAATTTTGGTCTCTTTATTTATGATTCCTGGTTTTGAAGTAGCCTGGAGGCAGCAAGATGAAACGGGATAGCGGTGAAATTTGTGTTTTTTATGATGGTGCCTGTGATAAATGTATTCAGGATCGGGATACCTATCAGAAACTGGCCGGTAATACGGCTGATAAAGTTTGCTGGATTGATATTACCGGGCAAGAACAAAAGTTGCGAGCAATGGGTATAGACCCCAAGAAGGCATTGTCCGAGCTTCATGTTAAAGATGAAAACGGGTGTGTTGTTTCTGAGCTTGATGCCTATATTTTATTAATGCAGCGGGTAAATCTACTGCGACCGATTGCTTGGTTGATCGGATTGCCGCTGATTCGATCAATAGTTGCCAATATATACCATTTTCAGGTTAACAGCCGACTTCGCCGTGATGGTCGACTATAATTTTAACAAGCCATATCGAATAAAAAATTAAGCTATAAGAATAATTTTAAACAGGAGGCAGTTATGTCTAACACAGAAATTGATACTGAAGCAGTGATTGATGTACTGAATAATATCCTTGAAGCAGAGTTGGCCGGTGTTGTTCGTTATACCCATTATTCATTAATGGTTTTTGGCTACAATCGTATTCCCATTGTTTCCTGGATGCGTGGTCAAGCCACTGAATCTTTGAATCATGCCGGCGAAGCCGGCGAATTAATTACTCATCTCGGCGGGCACCCGTCGTTGTCAATTGGTTCATTATTAGAAACCCATCGACACGATATAGGCGATATTTTAAAAGAGTCGCTGGAACATGAAATATTGGCGTTATCCGAATACAACAAGTTGCTGGACCTGGTTAACGATCGCCATGTCATGCTGGAAGAGTATGCCCGACGTATGATTTCAATCGAAGAAATGCACTTGGGTGAGGTACGCAAAATGCTCAAAAAACCAGGTTAATCAACTCTCTAGTGCTCGTTTTATCTTTGGTTAAGCAAGATGTTTACAGAAGATTGGTTTACCTTGCAAAGTTTAATTATGACAAGCAATTTTGAAGACGCAGAGCTTTTTGTTAAGCAAATGCATCAGCGTTATCAGAAGTATCCGCTTTGTCATGCCAAAATTCATTTTGCCTGGAGTAAAATTGCAAGATTAAAAAAAGCCTACCTTTTCTCTATCGGGCAATGGCTTACTGCAGTTATCTTTGCTGTTCCGGTTTCTATTATTCAAAGATATTTCTGATTGCCTTTTTTAAAAAATAACAATCGGCAGAGGTATGTGTGCAAAATTTAAAAACACAGATTGAGTCGATTGCTGATCAGCCATATAGGCATATTCGGAAATTAAACGGAAGTTATAAGTTTCCAGGTTTTGACTTTAGATTTATAAGAATTCAAGGTAGCCCGGGGGCTAATCCGGCATCGATAGCAGAGATAACCGTGCCGGTTAAAGCGACAGGTTTCCCTGATCTGTTTATGGCTAAATCCATTTACCGGATTGCTATGGCGGATTTTATAATCCGCCGCTTTAAACTAGGCATTGATCGGATTGCTAAACAAAATCGTGGTAGAGACGGTAGCGGATCGTTTTATACCATTGAATTCAGCCAAAAAATGCTGCAACGCGATTGCATTTTGTTTGTAGATAACGATATTGAGTTACGCTTTATCTTCAGTCTTCCGGCAAAAGGTTCCGGCGGTGGCCAGTTTGATGCCGGTCAGGCATGGCTGATGTTTGAAAAGGAATTAACTGCAATGGTAGACTTTGCCCTGTATTACAAAAATTATGATCAAGCAAGCAGACAACTGTTAGATAGATATCTTGATGTTCAACATAAACGAGAGCAAATAAAAAACTATCTGCAGAAAAACGGGCTAACTGTTTTTATCAACAACGGTGCAATTTTACCCAGACAAAGCGGTATTGATGACCGCCCGGCAATCGGAAAAAACATCGTACCATTTCAATCACCCATGTCTTGCCAGGTCGATATTCCCATCTCTGATACCGAAGTGATTCAAGGTATGGCTATTAAGGAAGGGATAACGTGCATAACTGGGGGAGGCTATCATGGTAAATCGACTTTGTTACAGGCAATTATAGCCGGAGTTTATGCGCATATTCCTGATGATGGCCGGGAATATATCGTCACCCGTGAGGATGCGGTTTTTATTCGGGCAGAAGAGGGTCGCAGTATTCGAAATGTCTATATCAGTGCATTTATCGGCATGTTGCCCAACGGCATGAATACCGAACAGTTTTCCACCGATAATGCCAGCGGAAGTACTTCACAGGCGGCCATGATTGTAGAGTCGCTGGAAGCAGGCTCTAATTTGTTGCTGTTTGATGAAGACAGCTGTGCAACCAATTTAATGCTCAGAGATGAGCTCATTGCAAAAGTAATGAGTTCAACACAGGAACCGATTAAACCGCTTTACAATTCGCTACGTTCTTTGTGGTGTCAATATCACGTTTCCATGATTTTTGTCGTCGGTGGCTTAGGTCGTTTTTTACAAAAAGCAGATACCTGTCTGCTGATGGATAACTATCAGTGTCAGGATATAACTGCCAAGGTCAGAGAAGAGCTGGGTGAAATAAAAAATGAAATTCAGCATAAGATAAAGTTTTCAAGCCAAAGATACTTGGCTTCTGATAACTTTGACCCTGCTTACATCAATCAAAGGCTGAACAAACAAATTCCCAAACGCATAAAAAGCCTAAGAAATGCACCCAGGCAACTGGAATATGGGATGGATTTGATAAATCTGGAAGCTTTGCCTCAACTTATTGAGGCCTCTCAAATATTGGCCATTGGCTATTGTTTGTTGCGGCTAAAAAAGGCGATGGAACACCAAGGCAGTAAAACTCATACCATCAAATACTGGCTTGATTGGCTTTATCAGCAACTGGAACGGCATGGCTTGTGTTTTTTACAGCCTGAATATCCGGGACTGTTGTCATTACCGAGAAGAAATGAAGTGGCCGCAGCGATTAACCGAACCAGATCGTTAAAGGTGCAAGTAGAGCCTTGAGCAAGTCTCTTGCCGGGGGCGTGATACTGCGCTTACTGTGTAAAGGCGCAGAGTCACTTACTCCCTCTCCTGGTTAAGTGCGGAACAAAAGGAGAGGGGGGGGAAAGGAGACCTAGTTAAAATTCAAAAAAATAGACAACTTAAAAAATTGCCTTTTAATCTTCCAAATCGGGTGTGCCAGTATCGGGCATGCCTTTTTCTATATCAATACGGGCTTTTTTGGCAAGATAAGAATAGCGGTCGCGAAACAACGCCAATTCTTCTTCTTCCAGTTCTTCAAGATTCAATAATGCATTGTGTGCGCCTTCAATTGAACGGATAAGCTCATCCAGCTTAACCTGCATGGCATCAGTATCTTTGTTTTGGGTATGTTGAATCAGGAATACCATCAGGAAGGTGACTATTGTAGTTGCAGTATTGATAATCAACTGCCAGGTATCGCTGAAACCAAATAATGGCCCGCTGACAACCCATGCCAAAATAATAAAGATTGCGACATTGAAGGCCAAAGGTCTGCCGGTTACGTGTGATGACCATCTGGAAAATCGGGTAAATCTCCGATTCCATACGGGGATATTTTTACGATAATATTCAACTAAATTGTTTAGTTGTTTTTGTATATCTTCAAGTTGTATTTTTTCTGACATTCTTAAATCTCCAACAAAGTAGTGTTACCTATAATCAATCGTGTTATTTTAATTTTGTGTCGATTGTCATTTATAGATCAATTTAAAATCTAAATGGAAAAGAGTTTTTATTATTAAATGGATAAAAGCTAAAGGTCTAGTTTTTATTTACTCGGTATCACTAAAATAGCTCTAATTTAAATATAGAGATTTTACCAGGAGGCAGCTATGAGCCGGCAACATAATTGTGGTGTATATCTGGGTGATGCTTTGGCCTGCTATGGTTTTGGTAATGATCATCCCTTTGGGCCTAAACGGCATCAGGCGTTTGAACAAGCTTTTTATCAGCAGGCCTTGGATACAAAAGTCGATTTATTGCCGCCAACAGTGGCTGAACAATCTACCCTGGAATTATTCCATAGTCATGACTATGTTGAGCAGGTAAAACAGCTATCCTTATCCGGTGAAGGCTATTTGGATTTAGGCGATACCCCGGCCTTTGTAGGTATGTTTGAGGCGGCTTCCACGGTTGTCGGAACTGTGTGTGATGCTATCGACCGCTTAATGAATCAAGAATATAAACGCGCCTTTATCCCCATAGCAGGATTACATCATGCCCGGCGAAATATGGCAGCCGGTTTTTGCGTGTTTAATGACTGTGGTGTCGCGATTGAATATTTACGTTATCAATATGGTATTCAGCGTATCGCATATGTTGATATTGATGCGCATCATGGTGATGGTGTGTTTTATAGCTTTGAAAATGATCCTAACCTATTCTTTGCCGACCTGCATGAAGATGGTCGCTATTTGTATCCGGGGACAGGAGCGGCAGACGAAACGGGGAGTGATAATGCAAAAGGCAGTAAGCTGAATATACCTATGCCGCCGGAAGCGAATGATGATGATTTTATGAAAGCCTGGCTCTCGGTCGAAGCGTTTTTATTGCAACATGAAATAGAGTTTATCCTGCTGCAATGTGGTGCGGATAGCATAAATGGTGATCCCATTACCCATTTGCATTATAGTGAAAAATCACATGCTCATGCGGCGCTAAGACTCTGTCGCTTGGCCGATAAGTTGTGCGATGGAAAACTGATAGCCTTGGGCGGCGGCGGTTATAATCATGAGAATATAGCCAAGACCTGGACGGCGGTTGTTAACAGCATGGTGACTTGCTGTTGATTGGGGAGGCAGGGAAACAGTAATGGAAATAAATATCCCATACTGGCAATATATTATTAATACTCTGATACTGTTAACAGCAGCTAATGGCATGCCGGTGTTGGCAAGGAATGTTTTCGGTACGTTGGCAGCCTGGCGGATTGATTTTGGCATCAGGTTTTACGATAACCGACCGCTGCTGGGTTGCAGCAAAACCTGGCGTGGTTTGCTTATCGCCATATTGACTACTACTTTGCTGGCGCCATTATTCGAATTATCGCATCAGACCGGTGCATTGTTTGGTGTGTTGGCAATGGGTGGGGATTTAGCCGCCAGCTTTACTAAACGTCGTCTGGGTCTGTTTGAAAGCAGCCGTTTTAGAATAATGGATGTGATGCCGGAGTCTTTATTACCGGTATTTTTTTTGCTGGATGAACTTCAACTAAATATTCTGACCGGGGGGATTTGTGTCGCTTTATTTTTTGTCCTTGAAGTGATACTTTCACCAATATTGTTTAGATTTCATATCCGAAAAAAGCCCTATTAGTGATCCCTAACACCTATGCCAAACTACGCTAGAGTATGTTTTTATGCACAAAAATCATTTACGCATTCTAACTTACAATATTCATAAAGGGTTCAGTGCCGGCAACCGTTTTTTTATCTTACACCAGATCAGGGAAGCACTGGTTAAAAATGATGCGGATATTTTATTTTTGCAGGAAATGCAGGGCGAACACAGCGTACACCAGCAAAAACACAAAAACTGGCCTGAATGCTCGCATTCAGAATTTCTGTCGAAAGATGTCTGGCCGCATTTTGCTTATGGCAAAAATGCTGTCTATCAGTCAGGTCACCATGGCAATGCCTTGCTCAGTAAATATCCATTATTGCATTGGGAAAATATTAATGTTTCCCCCTTTATCTGGGCCAGCCGCAGCCTGTTACATGGTGTAATTGAACTTCCCAGGGATATGAGTGGTGAATTGCATGTTATCTGTATCCACTTAGGCTTGATAGGTATAGAGCGACGCCGACAATTTGCCGTATTATGTCAGCGTATAGATGAACATGTTCCAGATAATGCGCCTTTAATAGTGGCCGGAGATTTTAATGATTGGACAGGGCAAGCGGAAAAGCGATTTCACCAGCATTTAAGATTACAAGAAGCTCATCAAACGCTGCATAACAGACATGCAAAAACGTTTCCATCCTGGCTGCCTATGTTGCATATGGATCGGGTTTATTATCGGGGGATGCAACCCATAGCATGTGAGCGCCTGACTCATGCGCCGTGGAATCGCTTATCGGATCATGCGCCTTTATTAGCTACATTTAAGCTTTAAAATGAAGCCTAGCAATGTTCAGAAGCTGATTACCCTACCCAACATACTTACCTGTTTTCGTTTTTTTAGCGCCCCGCTATTGCTGTGGCTGGCGTGGTTTGGCTTTGCCGGCTATTTTTTAATCTTACTGGCAATCACATTCCTGAGTGATGTTTTGGATGGAATGGCAGCTCGGCTATTAAACCAGCAGAGCGAATTAGGTGCCTTACTCGACAGTTGGGCGGATTTATTAATTTATTCGACTATTGCCATCAGTACCTGGTGGCTTTGGCCAGAGGTAATTTTACGCGAGAAATTTTTTGTGTTGATTACCATTACCAGTTATTTGTTGCCGGTTGCAATCGGCATTATTAAGTTTCGTGCATTCACCAGTTACCATACCTGGCTGGTTAAAATTGCCGCCGCATTAATGGGAGGCTCTTTTTTTATTCTGTTGCTTTTTGACACCGTATGGCCTTTTAGGATGGCCGCGATTATTTGCCTGTTTGCCGCCTTGGAAGAAATTTTGATCACGTTACATCTGCAGAAATTACACTCTAATGTACGTTCGATCTGGCATGTTATAAAGTGCCGATCAAATTAATCCATTTTTCCATCAATAGAGTTAATTTATTAATTTTGGCATATTGTCGCAATGTATCTTGTAGTTTTACTCAACCTGTTACTTAAGGATTCTTTACTAACCAGAAATAAAAAATTAGGTTATATGTACGATTATATTTAGATACGGATATTAAGCACTATCCTACAATGAACATAATTAAACTTCTAATAATAAACCTATGTGTGGTCGATTTAATTTAACAGCCAGCTCGGAGCAGGTGATTGAACACTTCAATTTGCATCGTCTGCCGCGCTATGAAACCAGCTTTAATATTGCGCCGGGGCAGAAAATACTGACGGTTGTACAATTGGATGATGGCAGCTATAAAGCCGTGTATCTCCACTGGGGGTTGATTCCGCATTGGGCAAAAGACGATAAAATGAGTTATCGTTTAATTAATGCCCGTGCCGAAACGGTCGCTGAGAAATCGGCATTTAAATCAGCATACCGGCAACGCCGTTGCCTGATTCCTGCCACGGGTTTTTATGAATGGCAGCAACAGGAACAAGGCAAACAGGCTTTCCATATTTATCGTGAAGACCGGCAGTTATTTGCCTTTGCCGGGCTTTGGGAATATTGGGAGCATAATGCTGAAACCATATACAGCTGTACGATTATTACCACGGCAGCCAATGCACTGATAAAGCCTGTGCACGAGCGTATGCCGGTTATTGTAGACCGCCAGTGCTATAAAAATTGGCTTAACAAACAGGCTGATATTGAGGGTATTGACCCGCTTTTAGCAAGTGATGCTTATCGGGGCATGAAAGTTAAACCGGTTAGCGATTGGGTAAATAATCCTAAACATAATGATAAAAACTGTTTGAATTAATATATTTTATTGTGAACCGAATGACAGAATCCTCTCTGATAAACTGCGAATGGTTACAGCAAAGTCTCGATACATCAAATCTGGTTATTCTGGATGCCACTTTCTTTCTGCCTCGGCAGCAGCGTAATGCTAGGAGTGAATTTGAACTATGCCATATAACCGGGGCACAATTTTTTGATATTGATCAGGTGGCTGATTTAACCAGCCCTTTACCTCATACATTGCCGGATGCGGATTTCTTTGCCGAGGCGGTGGGAGCGATGGGAATTGATAATGATTCCATAGTTATTGTTTATGATAATAATCATTTTTTTGCCGCAGCCAGGGTTTGGTGGATGTTCCGAGTATTCGGTCATGACCGGGTCAAGGTACTGGATGGGGGGTTACATCACTGGCGGCAATTGGGCTATCCGTTGACCGATGAAACACCACGACCGGTTAGTACATCTTTTAACGCTCGATTCAGGCCTGAATTGGTATTTGATCTTGAGCAAATGCGTAGTGTTCAGCAAAACGGTGAGTATCAAATTATTGATGCGCGTTCACCAGACAGTTTTTTAGGACTACGCCCTTTAGCAGATCCAGAAATTCAAGCCGGTCATATTCCCGATAGTATCAATATTCCTTATGCGGGCTTAACCGATAATAGACAGGCCTTATTAGCCAGTGACGTGTTGCTGTCATTATTTAAAATTGCCCAAGTTGATTTATCCAGACCTATCGTCACCAGTTGTGGTTCAGGTGTTTCAGCAGCCGTTTTGGCGCTGGCTTTCTATCAAATCGGTCTGATTAATGTTCCTATGTATGACGGTTCCTGGGCCGAGTGGGGGGGACAGCCAGATAGCCCCAAAAAAAGGGGTTAATCAGCATTTTTGGAATGAAAACACCAGATATTTTAATAGTCTTGTTCGGCTGAATACTTCTATCAAAAAGGTTTCAAATAAGGCACTGAAAATGATCTTATCCTGTTTGGTACCGATTGACCTTAAATAACTGTAGGTCGGAATGGTATTGGCGGTTATATCGTTTTCAAGCACCCTACTAAAACCGGTTTTATTCGCCAGATTGAGGTAATCTTCCGTTGTGCATTCAACATTACACTGCCCATAAAAGCCGTTACCAAACGATTCTGGAAGTTTGAACTTCATCAGTGGAGCTAAAGCTTTGGTCGGGACAAAGTCTGATAAAGCCAGATAACCACCCGGTTTTAACACCCGATATGCTTCCTGAAAAAATAGTTGTCGATCCGGAAAATGAAAAATGCATTCTACAGCCAGGATGACATCGATAGAATTATCAGGGAAGGGCAGGCAACAGGCATTGCCCTGTTGAAACTGAATATTGTTACTACCGATGGCTTTAATGTGTTGCTTAGCTCTTTTTAGCTGCCTGTCATCCAGATTTAGACCGAATAGATTCATATTTTGGTGGTTTTCGTTAAGATGCGCGACAGTCCCGCCAAAGCCGCAACCGACATCTAAAACGGTTTGCCCGTTTTTTATCTTGGCTGCCTCACAAACCTGTGCACTTAGGTTTTCAGCTGCCTCGGCAAAATCATCATCATTTAATTCGGCTTGTTTGGGTTCTGCCCAATAACCCCAGTGCACATGACGACCGAAACTTTTTTCAAGTGTTGGGTTGCCTTCATGCAGCAGTGCCAGCAAATGGTCAAAATAGGGCAATGCAACTTTGGCTGGTTTAGTCATAGGATTGTAGAAAGTAAGTTATAAAAAGGGTATAAAACAAAGCTTACTCTTTCGGTCTTTACTTTTCTAATGAATCTACCATTAAAAAACGCTTATTTGCTTAAAATTTACGTACTTTATTTGGTTTTATTGGTTGCTGTTTTAACGATGTTTTTTATCTCGCCGATTGCTCAGGATCTGGAATATCATGATTTTGCTGATCAGCAGAAGATACTTGGGATTGATCATTTCTGGAACGTTGTGTCCAATCTGCCTTTTTTGGTGGTCAGTTTTATAGCAGTTAACGATTTGTATAAAGGTGAGGTATTAAACTATTCGACTTCACTGTTTTTATGTTACCTGATTTTTTTTATAGCTATCGGGGCGGTCTGTTTAGGCTCAAGTTATTACCATCTGCAGCCATCGAATAACTCTTTAGTTTGGGATCGTTTACCGATGACGGTGGGGTTTATGGCGTTTACGGCAATTATTATCGGTGAATACATTAATGAGGAAGCCGCATTAAAAATGCTGTTTCCGTTGATCTTATTTGGTATGGCGTCAGTAGTTTATTGGTCAATCACTGAACACATTGGACGAGGGGACTTAAGGTTCTACGGCTTGATTCAGTTTGGCCCGATTTTGATAATCCCGATGATTATCCTGATGTTCCCGGCACGTTATAGTCACACGGGCTATCTTTGGGCTATGCTGGGTGCGTATTTTATAGCGAAGATTTTTGAATTAATGGATGCTGACGTTTATCAGTTAATTGGCTTTGGCGGTCATGCCATCAAGCATGTATTTGCTGCATTTGGGCCGTATTTTTTTTATTTGGCTATGAAGAAACGGCACCGGTTTTTTTGATGAGCATGTTTTGTCTTAAAATTGACGCTATACTGTTATCTTTTTTTATTTAAATTATTCATGTTACTTGTTATCTCTCCTGCAAAAACACTTGATTTTGATACGCCTGCGAAGACTGAGAGGTTCAGTCAGCCGGATTTTCTGGCGGACTCTCAACTGTTAATTGACCGTGCCCGTATGTATTCGGCTTTGGATATTATGGAAGTCATGCAGGTGAGTATGAAGATTGCCGAGTTAAATGTTGATCGTTTTGCCAACTGGCATACACCTTTTTCTTCGGAAAATGCCAAACAGGCCGTGCTGGCTTTTAAGGGCGATGTTTATACCGGTTTGGAAGCTGAAACGTTTGCTGAGGATGATTTTATCTTTGCTCAGGAGCATTTACGGATTTTGTCCGGACTATACGGATTGTTGAAACCGCTGGATTTGATGCAGGCATACCGACTGGAAATGGGGCGTAAAGTGGATAATCCGCGCGGTAAAAATCTGTATGAATTTTGGGGTGAATTGATTACCGAGGCATTGAATAAGCAATTGCAGCAGCTTGGTAGCAATTATTTGATTAACCTGGCTTCAAGCGAATATTTCAAATCGGTTAAACCCAAAGTTTTAAAAGGTGAAGTGATCACCCCTGAGTTTAAGGACTGGAAAAACGGTCAATATAAAATGATGGGTGTTTACGCGAAAAAAGCCCGTGGTCAATTAAGCCGGTATGTCATTCAAAACAAGTTAACCGAGCCGGAAGCAATGAAAGCATTTAATGTGGACGGCTATCGATATAACGATGAGTTGTCTACCGAGATAAAGTATGTCTTTACGCGTAAACAGTAACTCAGCAAAAAGTTCCAAATAAAAGCCGCTCCCTAGCTCGTATTACGAAAGTTTAATATGGGCTACATGACGATTAGTTTTCGCAGGCATAATCATTAATGCTGGCAATGTGGACAATAAACGGTTGAACGGTTATTCAGCCGTATCTCTTTTAATGTTTGCTGACAATTTATACAGGGCTGATTAACGCGCCCGTAGACATTTAACTGCTGCTGAAAATAACCTGGTTTGCCTGCTTCATTCACAAAATCCTTTAAGGTAGTGCCGCCTTGTTCTATTGCCTGGCGTAATACGATTTTAATTTTATCGGTCAAAACTTTATAGCGTGTTAATGAAATCCGACCGGCTGCCCGGGTTGGATGAATGCCGGCCATAAATAATGCTTCATTTGCATAAATATTGCCGACACCAACGACGACATGGCTGTCCATAAGCAATGATTTGACAGCGGTTTTCTTTCCTTTTGCCTGTTGGTGCAGGTATTCCACATTAAAGTTATCGGATAACGGTTCAGGTCCAAGCTTTGACAACAGGCTATGTTGCTCTACCGGTTGCTCCGTCCATAAAACACAGCCAAAACGTCTGGGGTCGTTAAACCGCAGGATGGTGTTATCGGTAAAGACAATATCGACATGATCGTGTTTTTTGACCGGCTGGTCTGGCGTGACAATTCTTAAGTTTCCCGACATACCCAGGTGAATAATGACTGTACCGTTGACGAAATGCAGCAGCAGGTATTTGCCGCGACGGCTTATTTCATTGACCGGGTGCCCGATCAACTGCTGTTTTAAATCATTAGGGACCGGCCAGCGTAATCCGGACTGACGAATAATGACATCGGTCACGTGTTTGTGTTGAATATGCGGTGCTATACCACGGCAAGTGGTTTCTACTTCAGGTAATTCGGGCATTCGGTTAGCTGCGCTTACGTCTGCGCCAGATTATAATGCCTGCAATAACAAAAGCGAGTGGAATAACAATCAAAAAGCCAAAACCGATCATAATGATAGCGGTGCTGGATAATTGTAGACTGCTGTCTGGCGCTGCTTTATTGGCTATCTGGATAAATTGATCTTCGTGGGTCAACCAGTTGATCATTCTTAAGCCCAGGTCGGTATTACCGACATTTCCGATATATGCATTAGAAAGAAAGTCAGCATCACCAACGACAATGATGCGTTGCTGGTGTTCACCCAGTTTGCGGGTTAATGCATAGGCCAGAGTTAAGGCACCTGTTTGTTCATCACTGTCGGCATCATATTGGCTGTGTTTGTCGATGGTCCCGTGTTCCGTCCACGCCTGGTCATTAGTTTGTAACAGGACTTCGCTGTTAAAGTCGGTTTCATCACTGACGCTTAAAGCAGTGCTGACCGGAAAAAGACTGATAGTTTTAAAGCCCTGGGCAACAGGATGGTCACTATAGTCGCCAATTAATATAAAACGCGGGTCATCGATCCCGAATAGTTGATTGCTTTTATCCAACAAGGTGCCGGGTAATGGGTTTACACCCAGAAAGTCAGACAGTTCGGGGAAGGTGATATTATCGGGCTCCATCAGCCATAGCAGGTGGCCACCTTGTTGAATATGTTTCAGGATAATGTCTTTTTCACCAGGCAGTAATTTAACTTTTGGGGTGGCAATAATCAACAGATCAGAGTTATCCGGGATGTGCGGGGTACGTGCTAAATTGATTTTTTCGCTGCGTATGCCACGTTGTTTAAGGGCCTGACTGAATATGCTGTAATCAAAATTAGCCGCACCATGTGGCGAGCGTTCACCATGACCGGATAAAAAACTGAGCCAGCGCGGTTTGGCAAAAGCCAGATGTTGCAGGGCATTGGTAAGACTGGACTCACTTAAATAGGTAATCTGTTCCGAACGATCTTTATATTGCACTACTATGGCGCCGGTAGCACCAATATTCAACTCGCGGATTTTTTCCGGCTGCGCTTCCGGGTCGACAAAAGTTAAATGTAAGTCTTTTTTGTATTCGCTATAGCGCTCTATTAATTCAGCTATTTGTAATCGGATAGCCTGTTCATTTTTGATATAAGCGGTGATTAATACTTCACCCGGTAAGGCATCCAATGTCTGTTGGCTTTTTATTGATAACGAATGACTTTTGTTTGCAGTTATATCGACGTTGGCATTATAACGTACGCTTAACCAGGCAAGCGCCGCCATTAACAGAATCAGTGCCAGCGTGATTAACCAGTTTTTTAAACGGATGCGATGGTGTATGGATTGAGTAATCTTCATTTTTGCAGCCTGTCACTATCCAGCCGATTAATGGTGAACAGGATGAATGTCGTAATAAATAAAAGAAAATAACAAATATCTTTGGTGCTGATCAGACCGCTTTGAATAGTTTGAAAATGGCGCAATATGGAAAGATATGAAAATAGTTGGCTATGCTGGTCTCCCATGCCGACTGTCCAGTCCAATACCCATAGAAACAACAAGGCGCCAAAGGTGCTGATTGCCGCTACTGTCGGTTGGCTGGTCAGGCTGGACATAAATACACCAATTGATGTAAATGCACCCAATAACAGCGTCAGTGCCAGAATATTCGCTAATAATTTACCGAAATCTATATTACCGCCCAAGAGTAGGGAAAGCGGCATTAAGGTGATTAAACCGGTAAGCATGAGTTGTAATGAAAATACTCCCAGGAATTTACCCAGAATAATTTCCATATTACTGACAGGGGCTGTTAGCAAGAGTGACAGCGTGTTGTTACGTCGCTCTTCACTGATTATGCGCATGGTCAATAATGGTGTGACCAGTAATAAAATGATGGCGGCATTACCAAATAAGGGGGTAATGATGATATCGCTTAACCCTGGCGCATTGTCGATATGGGTCAGTTTACTCTGAATGCGGTTGAAAGTTTCCACTTGAGTCAAAAATAGAAATGCCAGAATAAATTGCAGAACTCCCAGTATGGTCCAGGCTAATGGCGATAGAAACAAATTTTTAAATTCCCGTGAGGCGATTATTAATGATGTTTTCATTGGTTTGCCTCAATATTTTTTTGCGTGAGCTGGATAAAAATATCTTCCATTGATTTTTTAATCGGAACTAACGATTTTAACTCCCAGCCCTGGCTTATAATAAAACCTGCAATAGCCTCAACTGGATTGTCACTTTGGCTATGATGAATATGAATTTTGTTTTGTCCCAAATCCTGAATAGAAGTCACTCCGGCTATTTCAGATAATAGTGTCAGATCAACCGGTTTACCGGTATAAACTTCCAGTGTGGCTGTATCCATCAGCTTATTCAGCCCTTCAATGGTCTCATGTAGAATTAACCGGCCTTGATGGATAATTTGAACATGTGAGCAGGATTCCTGTACTTCCGACAGGATATGAGTGGATAAAATAATGCCGTGTTCCTGCCCCAGTTCTTTAATTAAACTGCGGATTTCACGAATCTGGATAGGGTCCAGGCCGACTGTGGGTTCATCGAGGATAATCACCTTGGGATTATGTAAGATGGCCTGGGCAATACCGACTCGTTGTTTATAGCCTTTGGATAAATTTGCAATCAGGCGTTTGCTGACCTTCGATAAACCACAACGCTGAAGAGCTTTGTCAACTGCAGACTGTTGATTAGCACTGGGTATTTGATGCAGTTGTGCGCAATAAGATAAAAATTCCTGGACCGTCAAGTCATTATATAGCGGTGGGGTGTCGGGTAAATAGCCTAAATTTATCTTTGCG
This sequence comes from Methylococcaceae bacterium, assembly GCA_050303415.1. GTDB lineage: Bacteria > Pseudomonadota > Gammaproteobacteria > Methylococcales > Methylomonadaceae > JBNLBS01. The sequence goes on from JBNLBS010000021.1 coordinate 23,500, forward strand.
GATGTCGGCTGATCAAGAATATCATAACCATTAATCTGAATTTGGCCGGAGCTGGGGGCCAAATTGCCACATAGCATTTGCATGGTGGTGGTCTTACCCGCACCGTTAGGACCCAAAAAACCTAAAACTTCCCCTTTGTTCAGGGTGAATGACACATCTTGTACGGCGCAGTGGCCGGCATAATATCGGTAAAGGTTTTCTGCTTTAATCAAAGGCGTCATAAAGTTTAAATTTGGTTTAATAATGCTTGGACTTCATCTTGTAATTTTTTACGGAAAAACAGGAATTTCCAGCGCTTACCACCACAATGTTTCCATAAAATAGCACAGCGTATTCCGGATAACAGGACAGCTCTTATTTTATTAACAATATCAGGGTTGGATAAATACTCCTGTTCACCATTTACCATGATTCTGGGTTGTAAGGTACTGATAGTCGTATGGTAAATATCGCCGAGATTGGCAAGTACATTTTCATGAAACATGCCGAAGTGTTCTGATTGATTTTTCGCGCGCTCAATTCCTTTGAAAATGGTATTCATCATCTCCGGTTTACCGGATAATTGTTTTTCCAAAAAAACCAGTGAAGCTGCATACCGGGCCTGTTCCGGGTTGTCTATATTGTAACCGGTAAGTTGTTGGTTTAGCTGGTTCAATCCTAGGCTCAAACCTTTAAGTCCGCCAAATACATTGGCTATACCTTCTTCATCATTGGTAAATAGACTTTTGATATTGGCTTCGAAAGCATCAGTCTCAGCTTTGCCGGTTGTGGCAAGTTGCTGTACGATAGCCGCCGCCTGGGAAATACCAGCCAGGGCAATAGCTTGATTGGTGATCGTGTAATTCGTCATGATTATTTACAAGCGAGCTGGTTGTTTGGACAGGTTTTGTCTAACTCTTTACCGGAGTTAATCCACGACATGATACCGCCTTTCAAATGATAAACATTTTCCATGCCCAGTTGTTTAGTTAATTGTTGACCAACCGTTTCGCTTCTATGACCAGAGCGGCAGACTAGAACTATCGGCTGATCGGTGGATTTTTTTAATTGTTCAAGTTTTGCCAGCCATGCGCGGGTGTTGTAGTTTCCTTCAGTATCAAAGTACTCAATTTTACTGCTGGATGGAATCGTTCCTGTTTTGTTCCACTCTTGCAGTGTACGGATATCAATCACCAGCGCATTATTTGTCGATTGAAAAACTTCCAGCTGATCACTGGTTATTACACCCAGTTCAGCGGCATAGGCACATAATGTTAATAAATAACTAAAAAAGAATAAAAGTAATTTCATAATAGTATGATCAGATGGTTTAAAGTGCTTCTGAATAAAGGTTTTTACTAATTGAAGAGGTAAGGATAGATATTCAGGGTATTTACAAGTTTTCATTTACCAGTTAAGCATTGATGCTTTATTATGGTGCCTATATGCAAGGATTTATAACATGAACATCCATCTATAGTCGAGTTCGATATGAAATTTGAAAGTAAATTTCTGAGTTAACTGGTTTGCTAAATGAATGATTATAATCTTGTGAACTGAGTGGCCTAAATTGTTGGATGGAAAATATATAATTATTAAATGAGTTGGGAGAAAGGTATATGTCAGAGTCTGTTGTTTTGTCTGTAAATGGTATGAAATGTGGTGGCTGTGAATCTAATGTAACCAGTAAATTACAAGCACTTGATGGCGTTATTGAGGTATCAGCATCAAGTAAAGCCGCAAAAGTTACTGTGGATTATGATGCCGGCATAGTAAGTCTTGATGATATTACCCGAGCAATTATTGATGCCGGATATACTGTCGAGTAAAACAATTCTAATAACGATTTAGACAAGGTCGCATAATGACTACCATGCAAACAAATAGTGATGATTCGGTAGCAGAGATCAGGTTATCAATTTTAGGAATGAGCTGTGCCGGTTGTGTAAGCGCGGTTGAAGGAGCATTAGCTTCGGTAGAGGGCGTCAATTTTGCCAGTGTTAATTTTGCCGATCATTCTGCTGTTGTAAAAGGTAAAGTTGACTCATCCTTACTAACCAAGGCAGTCAAAGATGCCGGTTATGAAGCAGCTGTTATGGAAGGGTTTGAAGACCCCGATGAGCAAGAGGCACTGGAATTAAAGCATTATCAGCAGTTAATGAAGAAGGCCGAGGTGGCAGCCCTATTCGGCGTACCTTTAATGCTTCTGGGCCAAATGGGTTGGTTGCCTGAAATCGGGGTTGGTTTTGGAATTTTGTTTTGGCCTCAAATAGCTATTATTACTTTTGGTATTCTGGTTTATTCCGGCTGGCATTTTTATAGCGGTGCTGTTAAGTCGTTGACTCTGGGTCAAGCCAATATGGATACCCTGATAGCCCTGGGAACCGGTTCTGCCTGGATATACTCGTGTATCATTATCGATTATTCCGAGATTTTGCCGTCATTGGCCAAACATGCCTATTTTGAGGCGGCCGTGATCATTTTGGCTTTTATTAACTTAGGGTCGGCATTGGAAACCCGGGCCAGAGGTAAAACTTCCAGTGCTATTCGACAATTGATCGGTTTGCAACCGCGAACTGCCAGAGTCATTAGGGACGGTAAAGAGCAGGATATAGCCATTGAATCAGTCGGGTTGGGGGAAACTATTCGAGTACGACCCGGTGAGAAAATACCCGTGGATGGCATCACTCTTGAAGGTCATTCAACAGTCGATGAATCAATGTTAACGGGGGAGCCGATTCCGGTAGAAAAAACTGAAGGTTCTGAAGTTGTGGCTGGAACCATGAATCAAAAAGGTAGTTTTTTATTTAAAGCAACGCGTATTGGTCGTGATACTGCTTTGGCGCAAATTATTAACAGCGTTAAACAAGCGCAAAGCAGTAAACCGGAAATCGCCCGGTTAGCCGATAAAATTTCCAGTATTTTTGTGCCGGTTGTAGTGGCACTGGCGTTTGTGACTTTTTGGCTCTGGTATTTTGTCGGACCCGATCCTTCTTTGGGCTATGCCTTTGTCACTTCAATGACGGTTTTGGTTATTGCCTGTCCATGTGCGTTAGGATTGGCGACACCTATTTCAGTAATGGTGGCAGTTGGCCGGGCCGCACAATCTGGTATTTTAATCCGTAAAGGTGAAGCATTACAGACTGCGGCCGGATTGACTTGTTTAATTCTGGATAAGACCGGTACTGTCACCGAAGGTAAGCCCAGTGTTTCTATGATTGAAGCTTTTAACGGTTTTTCAAAAGAGCAGCTTTTGCAGCTGGCTGCCAGCATAGAGTCGGGATCTGAACACCCCTTGGCGGCGGCAATCATGACCAGCGCAGAGCAAGAGCAGATACAATTAAGCAAAGTTGATAAATTTGAAGCAATCGCCGGTCATGGCGTAATAGCTCAGATACAAGATCACTCTGTTTACTTTGGCAATAAAGCATTAATGGAGCGTAAAAAAGTCAAATATACCCAACATGAAGCGTTATTGGATGAATTGTCCGGCCTTGGACAAACACCAATGTTGTTAGCTGTCGACAAGAAAATTGCCGGTATTATTGCCGTTTCTGATCCAATCAAAAAAGATTCGACACAGGCGGTTAAATTATTACAGCAGCAAGGTGTTCGTATTCTGATGGTAACCGGGGACAATGCTGTTACGGCCCATGCTATTGCTAAGCAAGCTGGGATTTCGGAAATACGGGCTCAGGTGTTACCCCAGGATAAGGCTAATGTAGTTAAGGAATTGCAAAAACAGGGAGAAGTCGTGGGTATGGTGGGTGACGGTATTAATGATGCGCCTGCCTTGGCACAGGCAGATGTCGGTTTGGCCATTGGTACCGGCACTGATGTGGCAATTGAAAGTGCCGATGTGGTTATTTTACAGGGATCTTTGCTTAAAGTACCTGAGGCTATGGCGCTGTCTAAAACCACATTGACTAACATTAAACAGAATCTGGTTGGTGCTTTTTTCTATAACACTATCAGTATTCCGATTGCTGCAGGGTTGTTATTTCCTTTCTTTGGGGTTTTACTAAATCCAATGATTGCAGGTGCGGCGATGGCGATGTCTTCATTAACCGTGGTAACCAACGCCAATCGTTTGCGTTGGATAAAATTTTCCAGGTAGTTTTTTATGACTCGATTAATACAAATTATTTTAACAGGGTTATTGTTGATGTTATCGGGATGTGATAATGCTACAAATACCAGTTCAGCTTCTGCAAAAAAAATGATTGAAGGTGTTGTTTCCTATCAGGGGGAGTTGATTACTCAGGGTGTCGTTGAGGTTAAGGATGCTAATGATCAATTGGTAGCGCGAACAACAATTAATAATGATGCAAAATATCGTGTGGAAATCCCCAAAAATTCAAGTTACCCGTTATTACTGCAGGTGACCGGTCAGAAAGAGCTGCTTGAAGCAGTCATTATTGATTCTAATGCAGTATTGCAGGATATTACCAGTTTATCCACATTGGTGGTTAGGTCGGCTCGAGATTTGGGTGGTTTAACCAAGGAAAATATGGCTAAAGCTGCAATACATGCAATACAACAAAGTAAAAAATCCAGTGGAAAACGAACTTCGACAGGGTTCAAGGGAGATCCAACCAAGCAGTATGGCGGTTGGCACTAAACTGTTTGTTTAATACATCTTTAGTGTTTATTTAATCGGATAAGTTTTTTTATGAGAAAAAAAGGATTCTTTTTTAGCTTAAAATGGAAATTAGCCTATTTTTTTGGCACTGTTTTTTTATTATTAAATAGTTTTTTTTCTTATTTTGTCTATCTGGATGCTAAAGATGACTTTATTTTAGAGCGAAAAAATATTCAGCAGCGCTACAGTAATGTTGCCAATGCCTTGGCGGAGGATTCCTTTCTTGTACTGGAGCAGTTTGCCGAACTGTTTTCTTTAAATAACACGCTATCCAGTAAATTTGATGATGAACAGGCTGTTATTATTGAAATACTGGATCGAAACTGGCAAAAAGGGCAGTTTGTTTGGGGGGCGGAAAACGCAGCTTTTTTTAATAAAGATAATGAATTGGTTCGACTCTGGGGAATACAGCTTCCTTATCAATCGCAAGTAATCGAATCAGTAATTGAATCTGAAATGCCCACGCATTTGATTATCTGTACTGAAATTTGCTATCAGCAGGTGATTATTCCAATTCTGGGTGATAGCGACTTGGTTGGTGTTTTCACCATAACTCGTTCGTTTGATAATTCCATCATTCAATATCAACATGCAACCGGTTCTGATATTGGGATTTTAATTCCACATAAAAAGGATTCGGAACAAGGCACGTGGCCTTATCAATTATCTGTGATGACAGATTATGAACACAATATTGAGTTGTTTAAATATTTATCGAAAAATCACTCATTTGAGGAATTTTTAGAAACCAACAAAATTATAAAGTTTGGTGATAAATCCTATGAAGTGTCAATTATTCCTATAGATCATGGGTTGCTGAATTCTTCGCCTTATTTTTTATTGATTGATAATGTCACTTGGGATCTAGAAAACTTAGAAAATGATTTAACCACTGTATGGCTCTATGGTGCTCTGAGTCTTTTATTCTCTTTGGGCCTGTTAATATTAGTATTGCATTTGTCTTTAAGGCGAGTGGTCGTACTGTCAAATTCCTTGCCGTTATTGGCTAAACAGCAATACGGTGAGTTTAGAAGAATTATTGGCAGTAACGATACCGCATTTGGCTATGATGAGCTGGATAAACTTAACCACACGGCTTTAACCTTGACCAGTCAACTAGAGCACTTGGAACAGGAGGTAAGGGAAAATGCATTGAGCTTAATGGATAAAACCCAGGCTTTGGCAGCAGAGCGTGATTTTATTCATCAATTAGTCGAAGTTGCTCCCATTATTATCATTACCCAGGATTTAAACGGACAAATTTTAACCGTTAACCAGGTTGGAATGGATCAATTTGGAGCGGACAGTGATGTGCTTATCGGTAAATTATTTGATGTCTATATTCCCAGTTCGGAACAATTGCATCTTGAGAAACTAAATCACTTAAGAAAACATGCCGGTCTTAATTCAAAACCTTTTCAGATTGACAGTTTGTTATTAACTGAATCGGGTACCAATCGCGATATTTCCTGGATTCATACGCTTATCAAACCAAAGCAAAATGATGAAGAGGCCATAGTCTTGACTCTGGGTGTGGATATCAGTGCCTATAAAAATGCCGAAAAGCAAATGCTAAAAATGGCGACCTATGATCAATTGACTGGCTTAAGCAATCGTCGACGTTTTCAAACTGAGTTTGCAAGCACCCTGGCAATGGCTGAACGTTATGTTCATGAAGTTGCCTTGTTTTATTTGGATCTGGATCAATTTAAGCTGATTAATGATACCTGCGGGCATGGTGCAGGCGATAATTTGTTGCGTCTAGTTGCTCGGGTGCTAAAAGATGCAATGCGCAGTACCGATTTATTATGTCGAATTGGCGGGGATGAGTTTACTGTTATTATGCCGGATGCTGAGCCTGAGGGTATTGAAAGTGTTGCTGAAAAAATCAATGAAGTTCTTCATGCAATCGATTTTCCATGTGATGGCAAGGTTTATAAAATCAGTACCAGCATTGGTGTTGCGATTTATCCTCAGCACGGTTCTACTCCTGACGAACTGTTATCCAATGCAGACTTGGCAATGTATAAAGCAAAAGAAGCCGGTGGCGCCCGGCATCATATTTTTTCGCCTGATACAGAGTATCAAGCCCGATTGACAAAAAGACTGTATTGGAAAGGCGTCATTGAGAAAGCGATATATAAAGATCAGTTTATTTTATATTTTCAGCCGATTTTGGATATTAAAACCAATGTAATTACTCATTATGAGTGTCTGACGCGTATTCGTCTGGATGATGGTGAAATGATTATGCCGGGAGATTTTATACCGCAGGCTGAAGAACTCGGGTTGATAGGTCAAATTGACCGGCAGGTTGTTAAAAGGGCTATTGCTCAGCACATTAAATTTAAACGAGCGGGTAAAGACTATAAGCTTTCAGTGAATTTATCGGGGCATTCGTTCAATGACACAACTATTTTTGATGACATTACCTTCTTATTAGATAACCCGGATGTTGATCCGGGAAAAATTATTTTTGAAATTACTGAAACGGCGGCAGTATACAATTTTGCGGCCGCTAAGAATCTGATCAATAAAATTAAAAATGCGGGTTGTCTGCTTTCTCTGGACGACTTTGGTGTTGGCTTTTCATCGTTTTACTATTTAAAGCATTTACCGGTTGATTATGTAAAAATTGATGGTTCATTTATTAAGCATATCGATGTTAATGAGGAGGATAAAATTTTTGTTCGCGCATTAACTGATATATCCAGGGCTCTAGGTAAGAAAATTGTTGCTGAGTTTGTTGAAAGTGAAGAAATCCTAAAAATTATCGAAGAATTTGGTGTAGATTATGCGCAGGGTTATTTTATTGGAAAACCAGGTGCCTTGGATTAATGGCTGATCTTTGTATTTAAACCGCGGCTGTTTCTGAATAACTTCTAATAGTCTACAATAACGCTCTTTTCTGGCTGAAAACACAGTCACTTCATTTCAAGATATACTATTCAGCTGAAATTTATTGAAAAACTCTCAAAATATAGATGAAAAAATTAAAATGCGCAGTGATAGGTACCGGTTATCTGGGTAAATTTCACGCTGAGAAATATGCTTCGCTTCCTGATTGTGAATTGGTTGCTGTTGTTGATGTCAATGAAGATGCAGCTAAAGAGGTGGCACAAAAACATGGTGCCGAAGCCTTAACCGATTACCTGTCATTATTGGGTAAAGTAGACGCGGTTAGCATTGTGGTGCCAACTACCTTGCATCATCGGGTATCAAAGGATTTCCTTCAGCATGGTTGTCATGTGCTGGTTGAAAAGCCAATTACTGTCACTGTGGAAGAGGCTGAGGAATTAATACAGATTGCTGAAGATAAAGGGGTTATTCTTCAGGTCGGTCATCTTGAACGCTTTAATCCGGCAGTAATGGGGCTCGATCATATCGATAAGAAACCGCTGTTTATTGAATCTCATCGATTGTCGCCGTTTAATCCGAGGGCCAATGATGTCAGTGTGGTTTTGGATTTAATGATTCATGATATTGATATTATCCTGGCATTGGTTGATTCTGACGTTGAACGTATCGATGCCAGTGGAACGGCTGTATTAACTCAAGGAACGGATATTGCCAATGCCCGGTTGACTTTTAAAAATGGTTGTGTGGCAAATGTCACTGCCAGTCGGATCAGTATGAAGATGGAACGTAAAATGCGTATGTTCCGACCCTGCTCATATATTTCGGTAGATTTCCAGAATCGCGTGTTAACCAAGCATAAGACCGGGAAGAAAGAAATGTTTCCCGGTATTCCGGAAATAGAAACTGAAGAATCCGTTTTTGAAAATGGCGATGCGCTGCTGGAAGAAATCAAACATTTTGTTAATTGCATACAAACCGGTGAAAACCCCCTGGTATCCGGCGAAGCCGGTAAACGTGCATTGGCGACAGCAATCCAGATAACAGATTTGCTATCGACCAAACCTCAGATTGTTTAACAGAAATCAAATTTTATTAAAGATTAATAAACACGAAATAAGGTAGAAAAAATTTATGATACCAATGGTAAACCTTAAAGCTCAATATCTAGAAATTAAAGATGAAATTGAGCAGGGACTTGCCCAGACGATTGATAACTGTTCGTTTATTTTAGGCCCCAATGTACAGGCTTTTGAACAGGAAACAGCAGAGTATCTGGGTGTAAAACATGCCATTGGTGTGGCATCGGGTACTGATGCTTTGCATTTGGCTTTGTTGGCGGAAGGTATAACAGCAGGTGATGAGGTTATTACCACCGCATTTACCTTTATTGCGACCGCCGAAGCGATTAAATATGTCGGTGCCAAACCCGTGTTTGTCGATATTGATCCAAAAACCTTCAATATTTGTCCCGAAGCAATAGAAAAGGCAATTACCCCTAAAACCAAAGCGGTAATGCCGGTTCACATCTTTGGCCAGCCAGCTGATATGGTTCGTATACAGTCAATTTGTCAGCACAACCAGTTAAAACTGATTGAAGATTGTTGCCAGTCCTTTGGTGCCCGAATTAACGGACAGCAAACCGGATCGATCGGTCATGCTTCAGGCTTTAGTTTCTTTCCCAGCAAAAATCTTGGTGCATTTGGTGACGGCGGTTTATTAACAACCAATTCTGATGAGACGGCTGCAACTGTTCGTCAACTGCGTAACCATGGTTCCAAAGTACGTTATTATCATGACATTGTGGGTTTTAATAGTCGACTGGATGAGATGCAGGCGGTTATTTTAAGAGCCAAATTAAAACGTATCGATCAATATAATCAGGCGCGTCGTCGAGCAGCTCATAAATATTCAACTTTGATGGCCGATTTACCGCTGCAAACACCTCATGAGGATGGCTTGGGTGAACATATCTATCATCAATACACCTTGTTGTGTGATCGTCGTGATGAAGTAATGCAGGCTCTGCAGGATCAGCAAATCGCCTGCGCAGTTTATTACCCGGTACCCTTACACCGACAAAATGTTTTTAAAGAGGATTGTGTTGATGTCAGATTACCCGTAACCGAAGCTGTTTCTGATAACTGTTTCTCGTTACCAATATGTCCTTCGCTATCTGATGAAAATATTGAACAGATTGTATCGGTAATTCGTTCGGTACTGGCTTGATCGTTCAAGCCAACCGGAAACCAGCTTTGATAGGAACAGCCTTGACTGATAAAACTGTTGCAAAGGTCATGTTTAGTGCCGGTGAGGCATCCGGTGATCAACATGCAGCCAATATGTTTTTGGCAATGAAGCTTCAGCAGCCCTCAATAACCGGTTTGGGCATGGGAGGCCATAAGATGGCGCAAGCGGGTATAGATATTCGTTTTGATTCTTCTAATATTGCCGTCATTGGTTTGGTTGAGGTGATTAAACATTATCGCGAAATTCGTTCAGCTCTTAAACAGATGCACCAACTGTTGTTGGATGAAAAACCGGATTTGCTGGTTTGTGTGGATTATAAAGAGTTTAATTTCAAACTGGCTCGTTTTGCCAAGCAGAACGGTATTAAAGTTTTGTTTTACGTCAGTCCGCAGGTTTGGGCCTGGCGACCGGGCCGGGTTAAGAAATATGGGCGTGTTATAGATATGATGGCGGTTATCTTTCCTTTTGAAACCGCATATTATCATGCTGAAGATATACCGGTCCGTTATGTTGGGCATCCATCTGTAGATAAAGTTGTTCCTCAGCGCAGTAAGGCGGAGGATTTGGCGTATTTTTCTTTGGATCAAAACAAGGCCGTAGTTGGTCTGCTGCCGGGTAGTCGACGAAATGAGATAAAGCGCATGTTGCCGGTTATGCTGTCTGCAGCAGAAATAATTAAAACAAAAATACCTGATGTACAGTTTATTTTGCCTCAGGCCGATACCGTCAATGATGAGCTTTTAAATGATTTTTTAAAAGATTCAACATTAGATATTCAGGTTATCAAACATCAACCATATGATGTTATTCAATGCTGTGATGTTGTGATGACGACCTCAGGCACAGCAACACTGGAAATTGCTTTGTTAACTGTGCCCATGGTAATCACCTATAAATTGTCATCACTCACCTACTGGTTAGGACGTTTATTAGTCAATACTGAGTTTATCGGTTTACCCAATATTGTCTCGGGGAAGCCTGTGGTTAAAGAGTTGATTCAGCATGATGCTTCGGCAGATAAAATATCTGACGAAGTCATACGTATACTCCAAGATAAAGATTACGCTCAACAGATGCAGAATGAACTGGCAAAAGTGAAGATGCAGTTAGGTCAGGGCGGTGGTTCAGCTAATATGGCTGATCTTGCTATGGAAATGCTGCAAACTGATGCTTAAGTTCTTTTAAGATTAAATTTAAAGCGTATTTTTTTGTTAAAAAAGCATCTAATGCTATCCCAACAAATAACACTATGTGATAATACCCGGTTAGGTTTGCTATTAGATCAAACTAATTAAAAGGCAAGAAAATGGATGAAAATAAAAAGAAAGCATTAGGTGCTGCATTAATGCAGATTGAAAAGCAATTTGGTAAAGGGTCGGTAATGCGCATGGGTGATGTTGCTGCCAGCCGTGATATTCAAGTTGTTTCCACTGGATCGTTGTCTTTGGATATTGCCTTAGGTTGTGGTGGTTTGCCCAGAGGTCGAATTGTCGAAATCTATGGGCCGGAATCATCGGGTAAGACCACGTTAACACTTGAAGTTATTGCACAAATGCAAAAAACCGGCGGAACTGCTGCATTTGTTGATGCTGAGCATGCATTAGACCCCAGTTATGCTGAAAAGATTGGCGTTAATGTAGATGATTTATTGGTCTCTCAGCCTGATACCGGTGAGCAGGCATTAGAAATTACCGATATGCTGGTTCGTTCGAATGCTGTTGATATCGTAGTCGTGGATTCGGTAGCGGCTTTAACGCCAAAAGCTGAAATTGAAGGCGATATGGGTGACTCTCATATGGGCCTGCAAGCTCGGCTTATGTCACAGGCCTTGCGTAAATTAACCGCCAACATAAAACGCTCCAACACATTGGTTATCTTTATCAATCAAATACGAATGAAAATTGGTGTGATGTTTGGTAACCCGGAAACTACTACTGGCGGTAATGCGTTAAAATTTTATTCCTCAGTGCGTTTGGATATACGTCGTATAGGCGCTATAAAAAAAGGCGATGAGGTGGTGGGTAACGAAACCCGGGTTAAGGTTGTTAAAAATAAAGTCGCACCTCCATTTAAACAGGCTGAATTTGAAATTTTATACGGAGAAGGGGTTTCATTTTTAGGTGAGCTGGTCGACCTCGGGGTTAAATTCGGTTTCATTCAAAAGTCTGGTTCTTGGTACAGCTATGGCGATGATAAAATCGGGCAGGGCAAAGATAATGTTAAAGCTTTTTTAAAGGAAAACCCTGAAATAGCGGGAGAAATCGAAGCGAAAATCCGTGCTGAAGCATTCCCTAAATTGACGATTCACACTGATTCTCTTGTCGAAGAAGATGAGGATTAAATCTGATTGGACGTGTCGGATCAGTATAAAGAGATAAAGCATTTGTGCCTACACCTGATGGCACGCAGAGAGCATAGCCAAAAAGAGTTATTGCTTAAATTACAGGCAAAAGGTTTTTCCAGGCAAGACTGTGAACAAGTCGTTGCTGAATGTACGGAAAATGGCTGGCAGGATGATTTTCGGTATGCAGAAAGCTATGCAAGACAGCGAATGGAAAAAGGTTATGGATCGGTGCGGATTGCTTACGAGCTGGCTCAAAAAGGTGTGCCTGACTTTGATTTACAAGCCTTGGCGAGGGATGAGTATGGAAGCTGGTTTTCAATACTGGAAAAACTGTACAGAAAGAAATATAACGATGAAACCGTTATCAGCCGAAAGGAATGGGCAAAAAGAACACGATTTTTATTACAACGTGGTTTTTCGGCTGGATTAATCAGCCAATTATTTGATCATTTAAAGATAAAGTTTGACTAAATACTTTAGATAGAACCCTTGATAGATATGAAGAATATGACCAGCGCTGAATTGCGCTCTGCCTTTCTGGAATTTTTCCGCCAACGCGGACATTCCGTTCAGCCTTCCAGTTCATTAGTGCCAGGAAATGATCCGACTTTATTGTTTACCAATGCGGGCATGGTGCAATTTAAGGATGTTTTTCTTGGTAGAGAACAGCGTGACTACACCAAAGCGGTCACTAGCCAGCGTTGTGTCAGAGCAGGGGGAAAACATAACGATCTTGAAAATGTAGGTTATACCGCAAGACACCACACATTTTTTGAAATGCTGGGCAATTTCAGTTTTGGCGATTACTTTAAAAAAGAAGCTATTCATTATGCCTGGGATTTTCTAACTAAAGAACTTGGAATTCCTGAACAGAAATTATGGGTAACCGTATTTGAAGAAGATTCAGAGGCTGAACAAATCTGGCTGGAAGATGTAGGAATCGACTCTGCCCGTTTTTCAAGAATTGGTGCTAAAGATAATTTTTGGTCAATGGGTGACATAGGTCCCTGTGGCCCGTGTTCTGAAATTTTTTATGACCATGGTGAAGAAGTTGCCGGTGGCCCTCCTGGTTCGCCGGATGAAGAAGGTGATCGTTATATTGAAATCTGGAACCTGGTTTTCATGCAATATAATCGGGATGCGGATGGAACTTTAACACCATTACCCAAGCCTTCGGTTGATACCGGTATGGGCTTGGAACGTATTGCTGCCGTTCTACAGGGTTTGCATAACAATTATGAAATTGATCTGTTTCAAGGGGTGCTGAAAGTTGCCGCCAACTTGGCCGGAACTACCGATTTATCTCAGAGTTCACTACGCGTGATAGCCGATCATATTCGTTCCTGTGCTTTTCTGGTTGCCGATGGAGTCATGCCATCCAATGAAGGCCGGGGTTATGTACTTAGACGCATTATTCGTAGAGCTATTCGTCACGGTTATCGTTTAGGAATTCGGGATGTCTTTTTCTATCAGCTTGTTGAGCCATTAGTTAAAGAAATGGGAGAAGCTTTCCCTGAGTTAAAAGACAATCAGGAACAGGTCGAACGTGTTCTGAAAAAAGAAGAACAACGCTTTGCTGAAACCTTGGAGCAGGGCATGAAGATACTGGAAGCCTGTATTGCTAAAATGGAAGGTAATGTAATACCGGGGGATACGGTCTTTTTACTTTATGATACCTATGGCTTTCCAGTCGACTTAACAGCAGATTATGCGCGTGAACATAATTTAACGGTTGATCATGCCGGCTTTGAAGTTGCAATGACGGCTCAAAGAGACAGGGCGCGTGCGGCGGGTGGTTTTGCTGCCGATTACAATCAGGATATTAAATATGACGGGCAAACGGAATTTACCGGTTATGTGTCTTTATCGGAACAGGTAGAGATTAAAGGCTTGTATCAAAAAGGTGAGTCGGTAGAACAGATGAATGAAGGTGAGGAAGGTGTTGTTGTCCTCAATAAAACCCCTTTTTATGCCGAGTCAGGTGGTCAGGTTGGTGACACCGGGCTTTTAGAGGTTAATGGTGCTTTGTTTAAGGTTGTTGACACGCAAAAGCAGGGTGGAGATTTATTCCTGCACCAGGGTGTCGTTGTCTCTGGTTGTATTGGCAACGGTCAATTGTGTACGGCCAAGGTTAATCAGGATGATCGTAATGCAACCGAAGCGAATCATTCGGCTACACATATTTTACATGCTGCATTAAGACAGATTCTTGGCGATCACGTAGCTCAAAAAGGTTCGCTGGTTAACCCGGAGCGTCTACGGTTTGATTTTTCACATTTTGAACCGATGACTGCTGAAGAAATAAGCAAAGTTGAGCAGTTGGTCAATCAGCAGATCAGACAAAATGCACCCGTGTCGGCGCAAATTATGTCAAAAGATGAGGCCACGCAAGTGGGTGCAATGGCGCTATTTGGTGAAAAATATGGTGATGAAGTCAGGGTCTTAACCATCGGTGACTTCTCCACCGAACTTTGTGGCGGTACTCATGTAGACAGAGCGGGAGATATTGGTTTTTTCAAAATCATTAGTGAAACCGGTGTTGCAGCAGGCGTAAGACGACTGGAAGCCGTCACTGGTCAAGCTTGCGTTGATTGGATTGAAAACAGGGATAAGGTTCTGGGTAATATTGCTGGAATGGTTAAAAGCACACCAGACAAAGCAGTTGAAAAAGTTGAACAGCTGATCGATAAAAATAAACAACTGGAAAAAGAAATTGATCGTCTAAAAGCAAAACTGGCCAGTTCGGCTGGAGGTGAATTAACAGCACAAGCTGTTGACGTTGACGGTATAAAAGTATTGGCCGTCAAATTGGAGGATGTTGATTCCAAGTCCATGCGTGATATGGTTGATCATTTAAAAAATAAACTAGGCAGCTCTGCCATTGTTTTGGCAACTGTAAATGGGGATAAAGTCAGTTTGATTGCGGGCGTATCCAAAGACCAGATTTCAAGATTAAAAGCGGGCGATTTAGTTAATTCAGTTGCTATGCAGGTAGGGGGTAAAGGTGGCGGTAGACCAGATATGGCTCAGGCCGGGGGCAATGACCCTTCCGCATTAGCTAAGGCCTTGGCTCAGGTTCCTGCTTGGGTAAAGGAACACATAGGCGCTTAAGGTAGTAACGAAAATGGCATTATATGTATATAAATTCGGTGGTACTTCGGTAGGTACTGTAGAACGTATAAAATCGGTCGCCGAAAAAGTAAAAAAAGCGCATGATCAAGGCGATCAGTTGATTGTTGTAGTTTCTGCCATGAGCGGTGAAACCAATCGTTTAACCGCCCTGGCTCAAGAGATGCAGGCAGAGCCTACTGAAAGGGAAATGGATGTTTTATTATCCACTGGCGAACAAGTTACGATGTCCCTGCTATGTATGGCGCTGCATGACCTGGGTTGTCCGGCATGTTCCTATACCGGAGGACAGGTCAATATATTAACCGATAGTACGCATACCAAGGCACGAATAAAAAATATTGATGACACCCGAATGCGGGCAGATTTGGCTCAAGGTAAAGTCGTTGTCGTTGCCGGTTTTCAAGGGGCAGATGAACATGGGAATATTACCACTTTAGGGCGTGGTGGTTCTGATACTACCGCGGTTGCTCTGGCGGCGGCTTTAAAAGCAGAAGAATGTCATATTTATACCGATGTCGATGGCGTTTATACCACAGACCCGCGGGTCGAGCCTAAAGCCAAGCGACTGGAAAAAATAACTTTTGAAGAGATGCTGGAGATGTCCAGTTTAGGTTCAAAAGTTTTACAGATCAGATCGGTCGAATTTGCGGGCAAATATAACGTTGCGCTAAGAGTCTTATCATCATTTAAAGAAGGTAATGGTACGCTCATTACCTATGAGGAATCAGAAATGGAAGAAGCTTTAATTTCCGGCATAGCATTTAACAGAGATGAAGCAAAATTAACCATCACAGGTGTGCCTGATTTGCCCGGGGTGGCACATAAAATTCTAGGCCCAATCGCCGATGCCAATATTGAAATTGATATGATCATCCAGAATATTGCCGGTGATGCTACGACGGACTTTACTTTTACCGTACATAGAAACGACTACTCTAAGGCAAAACAGATCCTGTTGAATACATGTTCCGGTCTGGGCGCTAAAGAAGTGACCGGTGATGATGATATTGTAAAGGTTTCAATCGTTGGTGTGGGAATGCGTTCTCATTCCGGGATTGCCAGTACAATGTTTAAAGCCTTAGCGGATAAGAATATAAATATCAAAATGATATCAACATCGGAAATTAAAATATCTGTTGTTGTTGATGAAGAGTATTTGGAATCCGCAGTACAAGCACTTCATGCAGCATTTGAATTAGATAAATAAATTTAAAATCTATCTTTATTTGTGTAATAAAGCTGGTATAATGCACAGCTTAGTTAGCCGCTACATGAATAAAGCGGATTCTTTAAAAAAAACATAGGGAGAGGCTATGCTTATCTTGACTCGTCGAGTAGGGGAGACTTTGATGATCGGTGATGAGATTACAGTCACTGTTCTTGGGGTTAAGGGTAACCAAGTTCGTATTGGAGTCAATGCTCCAAAAGAAGTCTCGGTGCATAGAGAAGAGATTTACGAACGGATCAAGAAAGAACAAGCAGAATCAGCCGGATTGACGGGTTCTGAAGAGTAATAACTAAAAAGTTTTGGAGAGATGGCCGAGAGGCTGAAGGCGCTCCCCTGCTAAGGGAGTATGGGTTTTATCGCCCATCGAGGGTTCGAATCCCTCTCTCTCCGCCATAAGAAATAAAGAAAAAAAGTTTAGAAATAAACTTGACACAAAGGTAATAAAATAGCATAATAAGCGGCTCAATAAGGCGCCCGTAGCTCAGCTGGATAGAGTACTCGGCTACGAACCGAGCGGTCGGGAGTTCGAATCTCTCCGGGCGCGCCATTAGATTGAGAGAAAAGTTTAATCCCCTGTAGCTCAGTTGGTAGAGCGGGTGACTGTTAATCACTAGGTCGGCGGTTCGAGCCCGTCCGGGGGAGCCAGGTAAATGAAAGCCTTAGCAGAAATGCTAGGGCTTTTTTTATGCCTGTAGTTTTTTGCTCTTGGTGGGATAAAGTTTGAAGTAATTTGCAGTCTTAATGAATTAGTTTTAGTTTATTGATCCGATAATGATTGAAAATGAGATTAAACTTAAACTAAATAGTGGATCGGAGTTATATTTTTTCTCACCAGTTGGTTATGGTAGTTGCTAATTGATCTCAATTAAAAATGATACAAATTAGGGTATCAGCAGGCGTCTTAAACTCAGTAGAAGGGGTAATTGTTTTTGTGAGAACAATTAAAATTTTATGAGAGACTTGGAAGAATTATTTTCTGCTTTAGCAAACTCAACATTTCGGCAAAAGTTTCATCTGCAACGTAAAGATATGGAATATCTGCACAGCAAGGGATTGAATACTATTCTTGTTCATGCCGAAGATTTTATCAATAAGCGTTTATCATCTGCATTTCCGACTAATGATGGCAAACAGACCCCTTTTAAAGGTCATCCGGTGTTTGTTGCGCAGCATGCCACTGCCTGTTGCTGTCGCGGTTGTCTGGCTAAATGGCATAAGATACCTTTAGGGAGACCTTTATCAGCTAATGAAAAAAATTATATCCTGGCGGTATTGGAACGTTGGCTTGATAAGGCGCTAAGGGATTCAGAATTAACTAACAAAAAGCGGTGAGCCGTAAATAACCCAGCTAAGCACATTGACAAAGCTGGGTCAGCCTGAGAGGAGGCGCTACAAAAAAATTAACAGATATACTCAATGTCCATTGCTTCCAGGCAAAACTCTTGCGATTGAGTATGATTCCATTCAACATGGTCGGATAATGCAAGATCATCCAAATCTTCATAATTAATGTCATCTACTTCATTCATCATCTTCTCCTAAAAATAGAAGTTGATAACAGCATACAGATTTCAAACAAAGCAGGATATTGTACTTTGGTACCAATTAATTAAAAATGTGAGTGCGTCCTTAGTTTTAAGCTAAACTATTGTTTTTAGTGAAATTAAACCAAAGCGAAAAGCTTTTTGTTGCAGGGGGCAAACTATGAAGGACTTGTTTAACAGAATGCCTTCAAATGAAGCCATCTCTAATGGTATAACGCAGTTAACTGATAAGTTTGTCAGTTTTATGCAAACGCCCGAGGGATTGGCCTGTATGATTCTTGTTGTGGTTATGTATTTAATTTATAGGCGTTAATTATTCATTGCCTGTAAGAATCTATAGCACTTTGTTTGGGGCCAATACAGTGTTGGCATGATGCCAGCGTATTTATGTGTTTTTTTGATTAGGCAGGTGTTTTGTTGGCAAATTCTAAGCCGATGGTTTAAAAAAAGGTTTTACTTCTGATTTTTTTTTCAAAGCAATCCAGCCATATACAATTCTATGAATTGTCCAGATGGTTGCAGCAATTAACACCACATAACCGATTAGCAGGGGCAGTGTGATCGTGCCGATTACAAGCAGAACCAGTGCCACCCAAAAGGTCTTTATCTGCCAATTATAATGAGATTCAAGCCATGTATCTTTTACATGTTTTCTGTTTGCGTAATTTAAAATCACGGCAATGACAAATGTAATACCGCCAAGCAAAAAGCCGAGCGCCTGCAACAGATAGATAAAATTGGCTTGACTCTGGTAATACAGATTGTTGTTTTGATGCTCTGGATCAGTTGAAAACGGACTCATAACTACCTCAAACTAATTTGTTAATAGCATAGTAACTCATCTGGCTACAGTACAGTCAATTATTTGCTGTTTGAAAAAAAACTAACAATAACAGCACTTAGCCACGATAAAATCACAATGAAAGACATCGAGGCTAATAAAATATTTTTCTCCGCCGCCTTCATTGAGAATCTTTCCGTTTGATGTTGCCATTCAATCTCTTCATGCAAAGCAAAATTCATCATTTGTTTACTTTTGATATCGTCAAATCTAGTACTCATGACCTTCTCCAAAAAAAGAATTTATATTAAACATACTCTTTAATAGGTCTAGAGGATATTGTACTTTGGTACAAAATTACTAAAGCTGGGAACTGGTTCAATATAAAGCTTTTTAAGCCGGATTTTGTCATGTTAAAAAGCTATATCAAAAGTGAGTATGTTTGCTTGCAATTGCATTCAGCCCTCTATTTATAAGATAATAGTCGGCTAATTTTAATATCTGCATAAATTGCATTATAGAATTCACTGGCACGACAAGTGATTCGTAAGTTTTGGAATAAACAATGAAAAAAACGATGTACGAAAAGATCTGGGACAGCCATTTAGTGGTTGAAGCAACAGGTCAAGCCCCATTACTCTATGTTGATCGTCATTTAATGCATGAGGTAACCAGTCCCCAAGCATTTGAAGGTTTACGTCTGGCCAAACGTAAGGTGCGTAATCCGCACAGTATTTTGGCAACAATGGATCATTGTGTGCCAACAAAAAACAGAGATCTGCCAATTGCTGACCCGATTGCTAAAAAGCAAATCGAAACCATGGCCGAGAACTGTCAGGAAAACGGTTTGAATTTGTATGATATGAAAAACCCGAATAATGGAGTTATTCATATTGTGGTGCCGGAACACGGGTTTGTACATCCGGGTATGGTGGTGGTTTGTGGTGACAGCCATACGGCAACACACGGAGCTTTCGGCGCATTGGCTTTTGGTATAGGTACTTCGGAAGTTGAACATGTGATGGCAACTCAAACCTTGCCTCAGAAAAAATCCAAAACCATGTTGGTTCGTATTGATGGTGAACTATCCAAATACGCATCGGCAAAAGATATTGCTTTGGCAATTACTGGAAAAATCGGTACAGCGGGTGGCACGGGCTATGTTATCGAATATGCCGGCAGTGCAATTACCAATTTGACTATGGAAGGCCGCATGACGCTCTGTAATATGGCGATTGAAGCGGGAGCCAGAGCCGGGTTGGTTGCCCCGGACCATAAAACATTCGATTACTTGAAAGGTCGCGAGTTTGCTCCTTCCGGAGATGATTGGGATAAGGCACTGGCTTATTGGCAAAGTTTGCCTTCTGACGAAGGTGCAGAATATGATGCTACAGTTGTATTAAATGCCGCCGATATTGAACCTCAAGTAACCTGGGGAACATCGCCTGAGCAAGTAACCGGTATAACCAGTACCGTTCCTGCACCGGAAGATTTCGACGATGAAATTAAACGTCAGGCCTGTGCCAGTGCTTTAGAGTATATGGGCTTAAAAGCGAATACTAAAATCACAGATATTCCTGTTGATCTGATTTTTATTGGTTCGTGCACTAACGGTCGAATCGAAGATTTTCGTATTGCCGCTGAAGTGGCTAAGGGTACTAAAGTTGCGGACAACGTAACGGCAATCGCGGTACCGGGCTCTTACCATGTTAAAAAACAAGCGGAAGAAGAAGGTCTGGATAAAATCTTTATCGAAGCCGGATGGGAATGGCGTGAGCCAGGTTGTTCCATGTGTTTGGCCATGAACGGTGATGAACTGACTGTCGGTCAACGCAGTGCCTCAACTTCAAACAGGAACTTTGAAGGTCGTCAGGGTAAAGGGGGCAGAACTCATCTTGTATCACCTGCAATGGCCGCCGCCGCAGCAGCAGCCGGTCACTTTGTTGATATTCGTAATCTTTAAAAGAATAACTGGAAAAATATTATGCAACCTTATAACAAACATGAAAGTATTGCTGCGTTAATGAATCGTAGTAATGTTGATACTGACCAGATTATTCCCAAACAATTTCTTAAGAAAGTGGAACGTAGCGGTTTTGGTAAACACTTGTTTCATGACTGGCGTTTTAATGAAGATGGCAGTGATAATCCTGAGTTCGAACTTAATAAACCGGCTTTTAAGGGTGCTAAGATCTTAGTAGTCGGTGATAACTTCGGATGTGGCTCTTCACGTGAACATGCGCCGTGGGCAATTGCCGATTACGGTTTTAACACTATTATTTCCACCAGCTATGCGGATATATTTTACAATAACTGTTTTAAAAACAGCATACTGCCTATTGTCGCCAGCAAAGATCAGTTGGCGGCATTAATGCAGGAAATATCGGCTAACGAAGGTGTCCGTTTTACGGTTGATCTGGAAAACCAGGAAATATCAACGCCTGCCGGGAATGGTTTCAAATTTGATGTAGACCCTTTCCGTAAGGAAAATCTGATTAAAGGTTTGGACGATATTGGTCTGACCTTGCAGCATGCAGACAAAATAGATCAGTATGAAGAAAAGCACAAGCAAGCCTATCCTTGGCTTTGGGCTTAAATCTCCATACAATTTGGTTGGGTTAGACGATGTCTAACCCAACAGCAAGATAATAAATTTAGTATTTCCTAGGCAATAAACATGTCCACACAACCCCGGCATATCCAATTAATGGATACTACGCTACGTGATGGCGAACAAACACAAGGCGTATCTTTTTCACCTGACGAAAAAGTCAATATTGCCAAAGCACTCCTGCAATCATTACAGGTAGATCGTATTGAAGTTGCATCAGCCCGGGTTTCCGAAGGTGAAAAAAAAGCGGTCACTCGAATTAATGAATGGGCTAACCAGGAAGGCTTTGACGGTCGCGTAGAAATATTGGGTTTTGTCGATCATACTCTTAGTGTTGATTGGATACTTGAGACCGGCGGCAGCGTCATTAACCTGTTGACCAAAGGCAGTGAAAAACATTGCCGGGACCAATTGGGTAAAACGCTGGAACAACATGTAAATGATATCCTCAAAACCGTTAACTATGCTTTAGGTAAGGGATTGACAGTTAATGTTTATTTGGAGGACTGGTCCAATGGTTATATGGATAATCGGGATTATGTTTATGCGTTGATGGACAGTCTGCAACGTACAGGCATCAGTCATTTTATGTTGCCGGATACCTTGGGGGTCATGGCACCTGACGAGGTGTATGAAAGCTTGGGGGATATGTGTCATCGATATCCTGAACTGCAATTTGATTTTCACCCCCATAATGATTACGGTTTGGCTACGGCCAATGTTATGGCTGCAGTGCGTGCCGGTATTAATGCCATACACTGCACAGTAAACTGCTTGGGTGAGCGCGCGGGTAATGCTTCCTTGGCGCAGGTTGCTGTAGTGCTGCGAGATAAGATGAATATGGAGTTATCGGTCGACGAAAGTCATCTGGTACGCATCAGTAATATGGTGGAAAATTTCTCCGGCAAACGTGTAGCAGCCAATGCGCCTATTATTGGTGCTGACGTGTTTACCCAAACGGCTGGAATTCATGCGGACGGTGATCATAAGGGGGGCTTATATAAAAGTCGATTAGTCCCGGAACGCTTCTCGCGTATACATAGTTATGCATTGGGAAAAATGAGCGGTAAAGCCTCCCTAAAGAAAAACCTGGAATTACTGGAACTGGATCTTTCTGAAGAAAATCAAAAAAAGGTACTTGCCCGTATTGTTAAATTAGGCGATTCAAAACAAACCATTACCACAGATGATCTTCCCTTTATCATCGCTGATGTATTGGAAAGTAAAAATTATCAGCATATTAAGCTACTAAATTGCTCCATTACCAGCGGTTTAAATTTGGAAGCAACCGTTAGTATACGAGTTGATGTGGGCGGGGAAATACATCTAGCATCCGGTTCAGGTAATGGTGGTTTTGATGCATTTATTGACGCTATCAATAAAGTTATGAAGCTGCATGACTATACTTTACCAGCATTAAAGGACTACGAAGTCAGGATTCCAAAAGGCGGGCACACCAATGCATTGACCGAATGTATTATCACCTGGGATTGTGATAATAGGACGCGCAGAACGCGAGGTGTGCACTCAAACCAGGTTTTTGCTGCTGTCCTTGCCACACTAAGAATTATAAATATTCAACTGCATGAACGAACAAAGATAGAAAGTTCAAATTAGCCGGGGTTTTATAAATAAAACAATCCTTCCTTACGCTTGTGCGAACTTTTTTAAATCTCTTATCGGGCTTAAGACAATCGTTAAAGTTTTCGAATTCAATTCTGTCTGCGCTTGTCAAATACATGACAGCAGAAATTTCGACGTTTTCAAATATATCAATGGCTTTTGGTTTAAAGCCGGTCGAAGCTTTTAACTAAAGCAATATCGACGTACTGTATTCATACAATTTAATAAAGGCAAAATAATGAGCATCCAGTCTATTCTAATCAAAATTATTATCAAAATGACGCCAAACATTTTGATTGTTTGGGTATCAAATATCGTATTAAAAGGTATTGCCGAACTGTTGAAGTTTAACTTCGATGTCGATGAACGAAAACTTTACGTTAAAACCAGATTATACGGCGAAGAAGAGACGATTGAAGTCTGGCTGGAAGATTTTGCTGTGTTCAACGATGGCGAAGGATACCGGTTTATTATTCATCATGCTCGATCAGACAGGCCTTGGTTGAATAATCTATTAGGCAGAGTGCTTGGTAAAGCTTGGAAAATACCTGCATTACCTCAATTTTCAGCACAACTTGATTTAATTGCCGAGCTATTTAAAGAAAAACCGTCTGCTTTGCCAGTTGAGCCGGGAACTTCTGAAAACTGAATGGGTTAGCGTTTATTATTAGCCGCCAAGGGAGGTTGGGTGACTTAACTGAAGGTATAAAAGACCAACTGACGAAGTTTTTCAAAATTTAACATAGCGCTGGGACGGGATGTTCTATGTTAAATTTTTTTACCTATTTAACTATCAATTAGCCGTACGAGTTTAGAATTTTGATCTTCAGCAAAAATTAAAATTCAGATAGCAGAAATGTAATAGCCTTTTCTAACTTGCCTTCAATAGAAAATTTTAGTCTTCCACTGGCTGAATTAACGATTGACAGAACAACTTATCCATCGACAATTCATACCTTACTCCAGACTTTTCAAATTTTAGTCAGGCACTAATTTAATATCAAATTTGTTTAACTGAGGTTTCTGAAATAGAATGCATGGGATAGTTTTACTAGGATGGTAGGATAAGTTTGCATGACTGTTAATGAAAAAATGACTGCGCTTACGCCTTTACAAAAGGCGTTTATGGCTATTGAGAAACTTCAGGCCAAGCTGGATGCATATAAAACAAACAGTCATGAACCTATTGCCGTCATCGGTATGGCATGCCGTTTTCCCGGAGGTGCTGATAATTTAGAGAAATTTTGGCAATTATTACTGGATGAAACGGATGCTGTTCAGCCAATTCCCGAACAACGTTGGCCGCATAAGGACTATTATGACCCAACCGGTGAGAAACCCAATACGACCTATGTAAATGAAGCGGCTTTTATAGGTCAGGTCGATGGTTTTGACGCTGAATTCTTTGGCATACCGCCGCGCGAAGCAAACAGTATAGACCCACAACATCGTTTGTTACTGGAACTGGCGCATGAGTCATTACAACATGCCGGTATCGCCAGCTCCCGACTAAAAAACACGCAGACCGGCGTGTTTATCGGCATCGGGCAGCATGATTATCTGCAATTATTAAGGGAAACTGCAGATACTGACGGAGAAGAACTATATACCGGCACCGGTAATGGTTTTTGTTTTGCATCGGGGCGCTTGTCCTATCTGTTAGGATTGCAGGGGCCTAGTTTTTCCATTGATACGGCCTGTTCATCTTCGCTGGTTGCCTTACATCAGGCCTGTCTAAGTCTGCGTGCCGGCGAATGTAATCTGGCATTAACCGGTGGGGTGCAGTTAATGTTATCACCGGCAGCGTTTATTTTAATGTCAGGTTCCCATGCGCTGGCAAAAGATGGGCGCTGTAAAAGCTTTTCAGCTGCAGCAGATGGCTATGGGCGCGGTGAGGGTGCCGGCATGATTGCGCTGAAGCGCTTATCGGATGCTCAACGTGATGGCGATCGAATCGTCGCTGTTATTAAGGGCTCGGCGGTTGATCATGACGGCCGCAGCAGCGGCTTGACGGTGCCCAATGGTCGAGCTCAACGGGCTTTATTAAAGCAGCTTTTATCCGTATCCAATATCTCTGCCGATGAATTAAGCTATGTCGAAACGCATGGCACCGGGACCGAACTCGGTGACCCGATTGAATATAAAGCGCTGGCTGAAGTGTTGCGTGAGTACTCAACTGAACCGCTAATGATAGGCTCGGTTAAAAGCAATATTGGCCATCTGGAGGCGGCGGCGGGCATTGCCGGTTTAATAAAACTGGCATTAATGGTTCAAAAACATAAAATTCCCGCCAGTTTGCATTTTGATCAGCCAAATCCAAATATTTCCTGGCAGGATCACCCGATTAATGTGGTTACCAAAACTAGTGACTGGCTGCAGACTGATAAAACAGCTATGGGACTGGTCAGTTCATTTGGTTTAAGCGGCACTAATGGTCAGGTGGTGGTGGCCGAGGCACCAAAAAGGGAACAAACACGTCAGCAAGAAACCAGTTGTGTTTTTAAGCTGTCGGCCAAAACGGCCCCGGCGCTTAGCGACTGGGTTGATCAACATCTTCAGGTCTTGAATCAATTAGCATCAGATCAATTGGCGGATTTTTGCTTTACCGCCAATATTGGCCGAGATGATTTTGATTGGCGAATTGCGACAGTCATTAAGGATATTGAACAGCTTCGAGGCTTTTTGCAAAGCGTACAAAATAATAACAAGTTGATTCAGGTCGATAAAAAACCGTTTGCACCGGTGTTTTTGTTTTCCGGTCAGGGCAGTGTTAAAGCCGGAGCCGGATCGGACTTGTTTATCAGTCAGCCGGTATTTAAGGCCAGTTTGTTAGCGTGTGACAAGGCCTTAAAAAAACAACAGCATATCGGCATATATGCTTTGCTTTACGAATCAAATTCAGCAATCCTGCTTAAGCAGACTCAACATGAGCAAGTGGCCTTGTTTGCATTGCAATATGCGTTGGCAAACATGTGGCTGTCCTTTGGCATTAAACCGGCAATGGTTTTGGGACATAGTGTGGGGGAATTCGCTGCCGCCTGTATTGCCGGTGTTGTAGACCTGGATTCAGCGATAAAGATCCTGCTTGTGAGAGCCAGACTGATGCAGGCCATGCCGGAAAACGGTCAGATGCAAGCGCTTTACGCGACTCAGCAAGCTGTTAGGGGTTTATTATCCGGTCTGGAGGATCAATTGGCTATTGCTGCGGTAAATGCACCCGAACAAGTGGTGGTGTCCGGTGCTGCCGAGGCCATGCAAACGCTATTAATCAAGGCTCAGGAGCAAGGCATACAGAGTAGGGCATTGCCCGTAAGCCGGGGATTTCATTCGCCCCAGGTAGAACCTGTATTAACTGAATTTAAAGCCTGTTTAAGTTCGATAATATTCAACCGGCCGCAGATAACTTTTATTTCCACCGTAACCGGTCAACAGGAAACTGAGAAATTAACGATGCCGGACTACTGGTTACAACATGCCAGGCAACCGGTATTGTTTCACCAGGCTTTGACCTGCGTCCGACAACTGGGAACTGACTTTTTTATTGAAATGGCTGCGCGGCCGGTATTAACGCCGTTGTGTCTACAGGAATCAGTAAACGCATATTGTTGTTTAGATGATAAAGAATCTGACTGGTTTAATAGCCAGAAAATAGTGGCGGCTTTATATCAACATGGCGCCCAACCGGACTGGCCGGCGTTTTATCGGGAACGCCGGCAACAAATAATCGATCTGCCGAATTATCCCTGGCAACGAAAGCGTCACTGGTTTAAACCGGCAGCAAACAAGCCAAAGCCGGTAACTGGCCCTGAATTGCATCCGATGCTGGAACAGAGGTTACGTTCTCCTTTACTGGATAATATTTTGTACCAGGGACGAATCGGTGCACAAAATTTACCTTTCTTGCTGGATCACCGGGTTTTCGATCATATTGTGGTCGCCGGTGCCTGCCATTTATCCGCCTTGCTTGCTATTGGCCGGGAGTTATTTGATAACTTAGGCTTTTCAATTGAACAGATTGAATTTAATGAAGCGTTGAGCTTGAATGAACAGGATCAACGCGTGTTGCAGATTTGTCTTTCATCGACAGACAAGCAGCATTATAAAGCTCAAGCCATTACTTTACTTGATGAACAGCAAACGGATTATCAGTCTCATCTGCTGGCGGAGTTATGCGTTTTGCAAGACGGGCAAAGGCAGAATCTAAATTTCGCAGATTTTCGTCAACAATGTGAAGAATTAATCGATGTGAGCGGTTTTTACCGATTATTGTTTTCTCAGCAAGTACAGCTGGGCGGTAGTTTTCGCTGGTTTAAGACCATTCATAAAGGTAAACACCAGGCTTTTGCGGAAATGCGTAAAGCAGATTCCTCAGAACGGGCTTTTGGTTTGCCGCCCGGTTTAATTGATGCCTGTTTTCAATTACTGGGAACAGCCGTTCCTGAGCAATATACCGATACCTATATTCCGGTCGGTATTCAGCAGTTGCTGGTACAGGGCGAAATGCCTGAAGAGCTGTATTGCTATGCGGTTTTGGATCAGGATGGTTTGGGTGAAAAAGGTGTGGTTTCCGGGGATGTTTATCTGCTGGATCAACAGGGTAAGCCCTTTGTCACGTTAACTGCAGTCAGTTTGCGTAAAGCGGATCAAAAATTAATACAGCAGGCTTTAACCGATACTAGAAATTTTTATCATACCAAATGGCTGCAGATTGGTTTGGCTGATGAATATGATGTCATCCAAGAGGATGAGGAATATCTTTTTGTCGGCAATGAGTTGGCCGAGAAAATTGCATCAGCCGCCGATTTTGCAAATTACTTAAGCCTTGAGGATTTTGTCGCGCTAAAAAGTTGCTCCGCGCAAACAGTCATTTTTTGTCTTGATATTCAACCTTTGCAAACTCAACTTTTTGAACAGGTCCAGCAGCAGATTGAACTGGGGGTTCAATTTCTACAACGCGTTATTAAGTTCTCAGAAGGCTCTATCCCTAAACCGCTGTTTTTGAGTCAACAAAAAAGAGACTGTCTGACGACAGATCTGGTTGACCTGTGTGGGGAAAGCATCGCCGGATTGCTGCGCTGTTTTAATAATGAATATCCTTCAAATCAGTGCCGGTGGCTGGATTTTGACAACGCAACCTTAACCGAGCTTGTTAAATTAATAAATGTCCTGCCTATGGAAACGGAAATTGCCTTACGTTCAGGTCAATTATTTGTTCCCAGGCTTCATGGCACAAAACAATTGGATGATGTTAAAGATCAGGACTGGCGTGGAGCATATTTGATTACCGGCGGCTCCGGCGCTTTGGCCAGGCAAACAATGAATTGGCTAATTGAAAAAGGCATTAAACATTTTATCCTGGTGTCACGTCATGGAATGCCTCAGTCATCTGTTCAGTATCTAGAGGATATCAGGCGACAAGGGATTGAAGTAAATGAAGAGCGGGGGGATATTGCCGATGCCGGTTTTGTACAGTCGGTTTTAAACAGATATGCAGACAATTTGAAAGGCATTATTCATGCAGCGGGTGTACTGAATGATAGCGCTATAGCAAACCTGACCGCTGAGCAGATTAAACAGGTTTTACAACCCAAAGTAGCTGGTTTATGGAATCTGCATCAATACAGTTTGCCGCTGGAACTGGATCATTTCATTGCCTATTCATCCGTTGCCTCTTTGTTGGGAGCGCCGGGACAGGGGAATTATGCCGCAGCCAACAGTTTTATGGATGCATTGATGCGTTGGCGCCATCAGCAGGGATTGCCGGGGCTGAGTATCAACTGGGGCCCCTGGACAGGACAGGGAATGGCCGATAGACAGCAAGATACCCAGCTGGCGGAAATTGGTGTGACAAAGATTTCTTACGAACAGGCATTTACCTGCCTGGACCGGTTGTGTACTGCTAATATGCCTCAGTTTGGTTATTTTGTTATCGATTGGAATAAATTCAAATACAACCCGTCCTCATTAACGCAGACATTCAGGCCTAAAGCTCATTCCGTCCTCCAGATAAAGACGATTATGCTGCAACAACGGTTATCCAATATACCCGCACCACAGCGGCATCATTTCTTGCGTGATTATTTACTGGCCGAAGTACGCAGCGTTCTGGGGTTAAATGAATCAGATCCGTTGGCAGCAGATGCAGGTTTTTCAGAATTGGGTATGGATTCGTTAATGACACTGGAGTTAAAAAACCGATTACAAAAAACCGTTGAAGCTAAACTGCCGTCGACATTAGCATTTAAATATCCATCGGTGGATGAGTTGTCGGCATTTTTCAGGAATGAAATTTTTACCGATTTGTTCGTCGATAAACAAGAAGTCGAATTGGCCGAAGAGGAAGAAGATATACTTCAAATGCTGGAACAAGAGTTAATGCAACTTGACGGTGAGGAGCTATAGTGTCGGAACAGGACAAGCAACAGGAAGTGATGCGCCGCGCTTTGCAGGAATTAAGGGACCTGCGGGGCAAACTGGCGCAATATCAGCAACAGGAGCATGAACCCGTTGCAGTGGTTGCTGTGGGTTGCCGGTTTCCCGGAGGCTGTGATTCGCCGGAAGCGTTATGGGAATATTTAGCAGTCGGCAACAATGCCAGCACAGAAGTTCCGACCGAACGTTGGTCGCTGTCGAAATACTATCATGCAGCCCCGCAGACAGCCGGCAAGATCAATACCCGTTATGGTTCTTTTATCAATGATATAGACCTGTTCGATGCAGATTTTTTTAATATCTCTGCCAGAGAAGCTGAGCAAATGGATCCACAGCAGCGTTTGTTACTGGAGACCAGTTGGCAGACTTTTGAACGTACCGGGATAGATCCCAAAACATTACGTAACAGCCGTACCGGTGTTTATATCGGCTGTATGACTCAGGAATATTCCGAGCTGATCAAGGATGAATCTGCCATTGATGTGCATACAGGTACCGGTAACGCACCCAGCATTATCGCCGGCCGATTAGCCTATTATTATGGCCTGCAAGGGCCTGCCATGGTGGTGGATACCGCCTGTTCATCATCTTTGATGGCTGTAAACCTGGCCGTTCAAAGCCTGCGTAACCGGGAAACCGATATGGCTTTGGCGGGCGGAGTGAACCTGCAGCTATCGCCCAGAGCCGGTATTACGGAAAGTCAGGCCATGATGCTGGCCCAAGACGGGCGGTGCAAAACCTTTGACGAACAAGCGGATGGTATAGGCCGGGGCGATGGCGTCGGGTTAGTGGTATTAAAGCGTTTATCGGATGCTTTAAAGGATGGAGATCCGGTATGTGCAGTCATCAAAGGGACAGCTGCCAATCATGACGGCCGAAGCAGTGGATTGACAGTGCCCAGTGAGCGCGCCCAGGAAGCGGTTTTAAAAGCTGCACTTAAAAATGCCCGAATTTCAGCCGAACAGGTCGGATATGTGGAAGCGCATGGTACCGGGACGGCATTGGGTGACCCGATAGAAATTAGTGCTTTGACTACGGTCTTGGCTGAGCGATCGACTGATAATCCGTTATATATAGGTTCATTAAAAACCAATTTTGGCCATACCGAGGGGGCGGCGGGAATAGCCGGCTTGATTAAAACCGTGCTGATGCTGCAACATAAAATGCTGCCGCCACATATAAATTTTAATCAGCCCAGTTCGCATATTCCCTGGCAGGACATCCCAATACAAATCGTCAGTCAATTAATGCCCTGGCCGGCTGTTCAAGGGGAAAAACGCAGGGCAGGTGTCAGTGCTTTTGGTTTGAGCGGCACTAATGTCCATATCATACTGGAACAGGCAGATGACAATAAACCGGCCTTAAGTGCACAGGACACTGATCAGAACAGGCTGTTAAAACTGTCGGCTCATAATACCGATTCATTAAAAAAATCAGCTAAAAATTATCAGCATTGGCTGAAGCAGCAGGAGACTGTAGATATTAATTCGGTTTGCTATGCAGCCGCTATCGGACGTACTGATTTTTCACATCGTGCCGTGATATTGGCTGACAATGATCAGCACCTGAATGATGCTCTACAAGCTCTGGCCAACGGTGATAAACATTCCTGTTTATATTATTCCGGGCAACATAACGAGAGCAAAAAACCGGTTATGTTATTTACCGGTCAGGGCAGTCAATACAGCGGTATGGGTAGGGATTTATATCATCAGTGGCCGGTTTTTAAACAGGCAGTTGATGAATGTGCAGGATATCTGGACGGTTTGTTGGATATACCTTTGCAGGACCTGATGTTCGATTCCGATGATCTACTACTGCAACAGACCGCTTATGCTCAACCGGTGATTTTTACCTTCGATTATGCGCTTTATCGATTATGGCAAAGCTTTGGCCTTGAGCCCGGTGTGGTCATGGGCCACAGTCTGGGTGAGTATGTCGCCGCCTGTATTGCCGGTGTGTTTAGCCTTAAGGATGCCCTACAACTGGTCGCTGCCAGAGCCCGGTTGATGCAGAATGCCCCTGGGGAGGGGGCCATGCTCTCGGTATTGTCTGACTGTGGAAATTTGACTCAGCTGTTAGGCGATAATTTATTGGGACTAGATATCGCCGCCGTTAACTCCCCAAAGCATTGCGTTTTATCGGGTGACAAAGCGGGTATTGAACAAGCGCAACAGTGTCTGTCGGAACACGATATTCATAGTCAGTTGTTACCGGTTTCGCATGCCTTTCATTCTGAGATGATGGAGCCTGTGATGGCTGAGTTCAAGCAAAAACTGGCATCGGTCAGCCTTAACCGACCCTATCTGCCCATTATTTCAAATGTAACCGGACAGGAAGTCGGCGGGGAAATCAGTCAGCCGGATTACTGGCTGAAACATTGCAGGCAGACGGTATTATTTGCAAAAAGTATCGAAACGTTAAAAACAAATGGTTATGACCTATTTATAGAATGCGGCTCAAGGCCGGTATTGGCGACTTTATTGGTGGCCAACGATATCAACCCGGATCGTGTTGTCTCCAGTGTGCAACCGGATCAGAAAAACAGTCTGTTACAGGCGGTTGCCGGATTGTATGTTAATGGCCGGGATATAGACTGGAAACAATTGTTTCCCGTAAGGCCTGTAGGCAACATGCCGGTTTTGCCGGTTTATCCTTTTTCAGGGCGTCGCTACTGGTTACCCAAACAGGCGCTTGTCGCAAATAATGTATCCGACACTTCATCTATACATCCATTATTGCATCGGCAAATCAATTTAGCCGATAGTGAAACAATCTATTACGAATCACTGTTATCCGCTAATAAACCGCGGTTTTTGTCCGAGCATAAAGTTTATGGACGATATCTATTGCCTTTGGCCGCAATGGTGGAAATGCTGGCGGCAGCGGGCCTGCGCTTGTTAAACCGGCCTGGGTTAACGATTAAACAACTGAAAATTGAAAGTCCCTTAATCCTGCAAACAGCCAACACAACGCAAGTTCAACTTCAAGCCAAGGCGCTGACAGAGCAGGTTTTTGAAATTGGCATTTATTCCCGTTTGCCGGATGAATCATGGCAACGACATTTAACAGCGAAAATAATCGAACTTGATTCTGCCCTAGCTGTTGCTGCCGACGACATGGATGAAATGAACAGCCTTGAAACTGATCAGTTGTATAGTTTATTTAAAAATAAACAGATTGAATATGGTGACAGCTTTAAGATACTGGAAAAAATACGGCAAAACGCTCACACGGCAACTGCAACTGTCGCGGCGATCGATAATGATGAATATATTCTACATCCATTACTGCTGGATGCCTGTCTGCAAACAGCCGGTGTCGCCGTGGGTGAGACCGGGGATGAATCAAGCTGGTTGCCTGCAGCGATTGAACAAATCGATTATTACCCCTCCGCTGTCAATGCCGTTAAACAGGGCGATGTTAAGCAGGTTCAGTGTTATGCCCGGGTGCAAGACAGAAACCGGCAGGCCAGTCAGGTGGATTTAGTATTAAACGCTCCCAAAGCCGACACACCCGTCCTATCTATGTCGGGGATTGTATTTCAACCCTTTTCCGAAGCCGCATTACAGTCCGCTTTGACTCCTGAAAGCCTTGATCGTAGTTTGTATCAGCAGCAATGGCAGTTACTGAATGATGAAACTGATACTGCCCCATTCAATAAAAAAATATTGTTTGTCGGGTCAACCAGTGCGCAAATTTTGTCGGATAAACTTGCTCAATTTACTATTGATAATGAAGTCATCAGCCCGGAGCAAGTACAGGATGATGCATACTGGTCCGGTCAAGCACCTGATAAAGAACCGCATTTTATTTTTTGTGCGACTGATTTTGTACAGGCCGAAAAGCCCGCCGGTGTTTGTATTGCGCTACTGGGCTTGATTCTTAAACTGGAACAACAAGGTATTGCCGGCAGACTGACTTTACTCACCACAGATACATCGGGTCTTGGAGAAAAACCGGTCTGCCCAAAACAAAGTGCGGCAATAGGCCTGCTAAAAACAGCATTATTGGAATTTCCTTTGCGCCAATGGCTGATGTTGGCTGCAGAGGATGTTGATAGCTTGAACATTGAGACGTTTTTAAAGGCATTATCCGCTGATCGTAACGAACAGCAGTTAGCGATACAGGGTGAGCAAATTTTTACCGCTCGATTAATGCCTTTCGAGCTTGAGCAGTCTGAATCTGCGTTAGACATTAAAGCGGATAAAAGCTATCTGGTGACCGGGGGAGCCGGTGCCATAGGTTTTGCTGTCGTTGAATGGTTAATCGTTCAAGGCGCGCGCTGTGTTGTGGCGGTCGGGCGCAGTGGGCTGGCATCGATTGAGGATAAGGTGCTGGATAAATTGACGGCTAACGGGGCTGAAATTATCGGCGTGGCAGCTGATTTATCTCTAGCCGGTGGTATAGACAGCTTACAGGCACGTTTAAAATCTTTACCGCCATTGGCCGGTATCATCCATGCTGCGGGAGTGCTGCAGGATTCTGCTTTACTCAATATGTCTCAGGAAGCTTTTATGCAGCCCTGGGGAGCCAAGGTTAATGCACTGGAATACCTGGCTGAAAAATTACCGGTTGATGAATTGGACTTTTTTGTCGCCTTTTCATCAATGGCTGCAATTACCGGCTCTCCCGGGCAAGGTAATTACGCCGCAGCCAATGCCTATGTCGACGCGCTGATGCAGACAAGAAAAAAACGCGGTCAAACGGCATTGAGCATAAACTGGGGAGCATGGCAGGGGGCAGGGATGTCGGCAGACAATACTCAACGCTTAAGAGACAAAGGCGTGGAGTTGATTGAATTTAAACCGGGATTATCTATATTTAAACGGTTATTAATGCAACACACGACTCAAGTTGCAGTAATGCCGTTACGTTGGCCGGTATTTTTAGCTGCAATGCCGGGTGAAGTGCCTGCTTTTTACCAGGCTGTACAGGACACACCGCTTGGTAATACACAGGAAGCAGGCGGTCTGATGCAGCGCTTAAATCAATTAGCTACGGACCAACGATTACCGGAACTGGAACAGGCGGTGCGGCAACTGATAGCACAAGTGCTGCGTCAACCTGACGGCATTGAACTGGAATCCAGGCAACGTTTTTTCGATATAGGATTTGATTCTCTGTTAGCCATGGAGTTTACCCGTCAGCTGGCCGGATTATTGGCATTGACACTGCCGTCAACTTTGTTGTTTGATTATCCGACTCTGGAGTCGTTATTAAACTTTTTAAAAGATAACATAGCAGTTGATTTTAGTGCGGCGGACAACGATGTCACAGATGATCTGGATGAATATTCAGAACAGGAATTGTCAGATTTATTAGAGCAACGTCTGGCCGAAATGGATTAACAAATGACTGAGCAGAGTACAAAAAAAGTCGATAATCGAAAATTGATGCTGGATGCCTTGCGCAAGATCGACAGCCTGCAAGCCCGACTGGATGAATCGGAAAAACAGCATAATGAAGCGATCGCCATCGTCGGTATGGGGTGTCGCTTTCCCGGGGCGGAAAAAGGGCTGGATGCGTTTCGGCAGTTATTGACCCAGGGGCAGGATGCAATCGGTAAAATACCGGCTCAGCGCTGGGCGGTTGAGCAATATTTTCATCCGGACCCGGACCAGCCCGGCAAAATGTATGTGCAGGAAGGCGGGTTTATCAAACGGGTGGATGAGTTTGATGCCGAATTTTTTGATATCTCACCGCGCGAAGCCATGGCTATGGATCCGCAGCAGCGTTTATGGCTGGAGGTGTGCTGGGAAGCGCTGGAACAAGGCAATATCGTCCCGGCCGAGCTGTTTGCCAGCCGAACCGGCGTATTTGCCGGTGCCAGCAGTTTTGATTTTGCCGCCTTACTGGCCAAAAATCTGCCTCTGGATCAAATTGATGCCTATTTGGGGACGGGGGCTTCATTAAACATTCTGGCCGGACGGTTATCTTATCTTTTAGGCTTGACCGGCCCCAGCATGGCCGTGGATACAGCCTGTTCATCATCCCTGGTCGCGGTACATAATGCCTGCCAGAGTTTGCGAAACAATGAATGTGAAATGGCGATAGCCGGCGGCGTCAATGTCATACTGGCGCCGGAAACCTATGTGGCATTCAGCCGGGCGCAGATGTTATCACCTGAAGCACGCTGCAAGACTTTTGCCGAACAGGCCGATGGTTTTATTCGTTCCGAGGGCTGCGGAGCTGTCGTATTAAAACGCCTGTCGGATGCCCAACGACATGGAGATACGATCTGGGCAGTGATTAAAGGTTCCGCGGTAAACCAGGATGGTGCCAGTGGCGGCCTGACCGTACCTTCGGGTCCTTCCCAACAGGCGGTGATTCAATCGGCCTTGACCGCGGCGCAGGTAAAACCCGAGCAGGTTGGATTGATCGAGGCTCACGGCACCGGCACACCACTGGGAGACCCGATCGAAATGCGTTCCTTAGCTGCTTGTTACGGACATAATCAGCAGCCGGTATTTGTTGGGTCGGTTAAAACCAATCTAGGCCACCTGGAAGCGGCTGCCGGTATTGCCGGGCTTATCAAAACGGTCTTCAGCCTGAAATATGCAGAAATATACCCGCATTTGCATTTTTCCCAACCGAGTTCGCATATTGACTGGCAATCCTGGCCGGTTAAGATCCCAAAGCAATATCAAACCTGGCCGGAAAGTATAGAACCCAGAACCGCTGCACTCAGTTCGTTTGGTTTAAGTGGCACCAACAGTCATATTATCTTGCAGCAGGCACCGGATACGATTGATAAACAGGAACAGGTTTTAGATCGATCAGTTGTACCCTTGTTACAGTTATCGGCGAAAAACCAGGCCGCCCTACAGGCAATGGCCGGTGATTATGCCAAGCGGCTAAAGGACTGTGATCAGGCTGAATTTGACAATATCTGTTTCAGCAGCATTCATTTTCGTTCCCGATTCAAACATCGACTGGTCCTGGCTGGCGCCGATATTAACGAAGTCAGAACACAATTGGAACAGTTTGCGTATAGCCACAGCTTAACCGCCGGGGCTTATTGTGATACGGCAAAAACCGGCCGGCGCATAGCCTTTATGTTTACCGGACAGGGCTCTCAATGGCCCGGAATGGCGGCGCAAATGTACGGTCATTATCCGGTTTTTACCGAACAGCTGGATTTGTGCGATCAACTGTTACAAAAATATACCGATTTTAATTTAAAAAAGCTTTTGCTGGATGAAACAGCGGATGAAATCAAGCTTACCGTCAATGCACAGCCGGCTTTATTTGCCTTCGAATATGCCTGGGCAAAGCAATGGCTGGCCTGGGGCGTTAAACCGGTTTGTATGCTAGGGCACAGTCTTGGTGAATATGTTGCCGCCTGTCTTGCCGGCGTGTTTGATCCGGCTCAGGCTCTGGAATTGATCGTCGCCCGGGCCGAGTTGATGCAACAGGCACCGGGTAACGGCGGCATGGCCGCTGTTTTTGTCACGGTTGAACCTTTATCCGAGGCCTTAACGCTATTTCCAGCCTTATCTATTGCCGCATTTAATGCGGTCGACAATCATGTCGTGTCCGGGCCGATTGCGCAGCTGGATGATTTTTTAAACCAATGTTCCGAGCATGGCTGGTCTTATTCACGCTTGCACACTTCGCACGGTTTTCATTCTCAATGTATGGAGTCGGTCATTGAACCATTCTCAGCCGTATTATCGGGCATTGAATTAAAACCGGCGCAGTTACCGGTTATTTCCAACCTGACCGCGAACATTGAACAGGATTGTTTTACCCAGGCCGATTACTGGACACAACACTTACGTCAACCGGTGCAGTTTTACCAGGGATTACAGCATTTATCCCAGCAAAGAGTGGATACGGTCATTGAAATAGGCCCCAAGGCGGTGTTGACTTCATTGCTGCAACAAAGTGATGACAGCATCTGCAGTATCGCCCCGTGCGGGGGTGAAAACATGGTCGCCACTATCAATCAGTCTATTGCCGAACTGGTTGCCGGCGGTATTGAACTGGATTGGTCGCAGTTATTGGCGGGTAAAGCCACCGAATTGCCAACTTATCCCTGGCAACGCAAACGCTATTGGCCGGACTGGCTGGACAAGCAATCGGTTCAGATAGGCAAAATACAGGATTATTCCGGGCAATGGCTGAGTAATTGTGCGTTTTCCGACGATACGGCGGTATATGAGCTTAGATTAAATGTTCTAAATCAGCCCTGGCTAAGTCAGCATAAAGTCTTCGGTATGCAGATTGCGCCCCTGGCAGTATTTGTTGCCTGTATTTACGATGCCTTGTATATGCGTTTCGGGGTATCTGATTTTACTTTACTAAACCTGACCATTGAACGTGCTTTGTTGATTCCTGAACAGGGTGACGTCACCCTGCAGATGCTGTTAACAAAGCAAGATCAGGATTATGGTATTGAATTCTACAGCCAGCCTGAAAATACCCGCTCCTGGCAATTACATTTAACCGGCACTGCCAAACAGCTTATTTCGTCCAAACCTGACGTTTTATTGTCGTCTAAAACCGGTACCTGCATTGAAGGCAGTCAATTTTATGATTTATTTGCCCGACACGGTCTGGAATATGGGAAGGATTTTCAAGGTATAAAACAGCTGTGGCAACAAACCGGCAATCACGCCGTAGCCGAATTGCACCACGGTTGTTTGACCGATGACTTTGCCATCGCTCATCCTGTGGTATTGGATCTGGCAATGCAAATGCTGGCGGCAGTGATGACATCTGACGCATCTTCAGGCAAATTAAACCTGCCTGCAAGTATCAGTGAAATTCAGTGTTTTTCCGGCAATATTTCCGATTTTCACTGGCTTGCAGCCGAACAGGGGACGGATAAAAAGGTTGATCTGATATTTTATAACCGTGATCGCCAACCCTTGTTTGCAATTAATGGGGTCGAGGTGATAGAGCAGGATAAATCCCGGTTGCAACAATTGCTGCAGACTTCTGTCGACTGGTTTTATGTCAACTTATGGCAGCCCTACACGACAGCAAAAAAATCTTCGATAAAATCCTGGCTTTTTATAACCGATCAGCCGGAACATGCCTGTGTTCAACAGCTGATAGAGCAGGGGCATCAGGTTAAATTAATAAAACAGGAAGACTTGAACCCAGGCCATCTTGACGGCATCGATGAGCTGGTCGATTTAACCGCTTTATCAATGTCTGCCGATTCGGCACATGCGATGTCTGCCTGTAGCAGGTTTGTCAACTTGTTAAGTCGGTTGAACACTGCGACACCCAAATTGACCCTGGTCAGCCGTCAGGCCTTAGCCGAATTTTATCAAACAGTGAATTATGCCGGCGCGGCATTATGGGGTTTGGCTGCTGTGTTGTTTCAAGAGCACAGTGAATTAAATCCACGCATTATTGATATCAGCAGTGATAGTGAATTGCTCCCTGCACTGCTGGATGACAGTCATGAACAGCGCTTGTCCAGCACTGAGCAAGGCCTGATGGTGCCACGTCTACAGCATTACTCGGTTATATCGGAACGGGAAATTGAAATATCGGCAGAAGCTTGTTATTTAATCACCGGTGGTCTTGGGGCGTTAGGTCAGATTACGGTTAACTGGCTGGTGGAGCGTGGCGCAAGACGGGTGTATTTAACCAGCAGACAGGATAAACCGGTTTTACCCGATTTATTACAACAATTATCCGAAACCTATCCGGATTTACAACTGTCGATCAGTCGGACAGATATCAATAGTAGGGCAGAAGTTGAGCAACTGTTTTCAGATATCGCCGCCGGCGGACAGCCATTAAAAGGTATTGTGCATTGTGCCGGTTTTACCGATGATGACCGTTTGGTCAACCAAACACCTGAACGCCTGGAAAGACTTAACCAAAGCAAATTACAGGCGGCTGTTTTACTGGATCAATATTCAAGAACTCAGCCGGTCGAATTTTTTCTGTTATATTCATCATTTAATGCGGTATTGGGCAGCGTCGGACAAGGCGCTTATGCGGCGGCCAATGCGGCTATGGATGCATTGGCATGGCAACGGCAACACCAGGGCTATCCGGCACTATCAATCAATTGGGGGCCGTGGCAAACCGGAATTCAGCAACAAAGCAGCAATGCATTGCGCACATTCTGGCAACAGTCAGGAATCGGTCTGATCGGCACTGAGCAGGCCGGATCAATTTTGGATAGAGCAATCAGTCAGCGCCAGAGCCAATTAAGTGTGGTCAATTTCGACTGGAACAAACTGTCACAAAGCCTTGCCGGTGGGGCAATACAAAGTCTTTTACAGTATCTAATTAATCATGAACCCGAACAACAAACCAACCTGCTTGAACGGATACAGCTGGCAAATGGCGAACAGCGGAAGGCGCTGCTAACTGACTTTGTTCGTCAGCATCTATGCGGAATATTACAATTACCGCCCGAGCGGTTACAATTGGATTCCCTGTTAAGTTCGTTAGGCCTGGACTCATTGGCGGCCGTTGAATTCAGATCGCTCATGCGCAAGCAATTGCGGCTGGAAATACCGGTCAGTCAGTTGCTGCAAAGTAACGCTCAGGTGCTGGTGGATTATCTGTTGGAACAATTAGACACTGAAAATTCGACTGAGCCTTTGGCAATTCAGGAAGAGGAAGAAGACATGCTGGAGGGAGAAATTTAAGCATGAAAGGTTTTTTGCAACGATTAAATGATTTACGGATAGACGTCTGGTTGGCGCAAGGTAAGTTACGGTATCGTGCGCCAAAGCAGGCCATGACACCGGCATTGATGGCCGAATTGAAAGCCAATAAACAAAAGTTGATCGACTACCTGGAACAACAGGAAC
Organism: Methylococcaceae bacterium; assembly: GCA_050303415.1. Taxonomy (GTDB): domain Bacteria; phylum Pseudomonadota; class Gammaproteobacteria; order Methylococcales; family Methylomonadaceae; genus JBNLBS01. The sequence continues at coordinate 63,715 of JBNLBS010000021.1, forward strand.
TTAAGCCGTTTCCATTAACCTACGGTCAACGTGCCTTATGGTTTTTGCATCAAACCGCGCCGGAAAGTGCCGCCTATAATGTCGCTTTTTCCGCCAGAATATTATCTGAAATTGATCCGACTGTTTTTTCTCAGGCGCTAAATTACCTGTTGCAGCGTCATGCGGCTTTACGCCTTAGGTTTAGTGAACAGGCCGGTGAGCCGATTCAATCCTTCAGCGAGGACTGTCAGGCGAATTTTCAGCAAATAGACGGACGCGGCTGGACTGAAGACAGATTGAATAAAGAAGTCATCGAGCACTACCAGCAGCCTTTCCATCTTAATGCCGGGCAATCAGCTTTCAGGGCCAGGTTATTTAAAATCGAACAGGAATCTCTGCTGCTCCTGGTTTTTCATCATATCATCGGTGATGGCTGGTCTTTATGGTTGATGCTGGATGAGCTGGCCGAGATCTATTCCGCATTAACGTCGGGTCAGGAACCTGAATTACCCGAACCCCATTCAACGTATAAACAGTTTGCCCTGCAGCAGATTCGTCAGGTCGAGTCGGGCGCTTTGGAACAACACTGGCAATACTGGCAGGATAAATTCAGCTCTCCACCCCCGTTACTGAATCTGCCGGTTAAAAGAACTTTTCCGGCGCAACGAAGCTACCGGGGCGCCTCCAGTCAGCTAAGACTGAATAAACAGCATATTGAGCTGTTAAAGCAACTGGCTGCCGAACAGGGAGTGACATTATATGTGCTGTTACTATCCGCCTATCAAATGTTATTGCACCGTTGCAGCGGACAGAACAGGCTGTGTATAGGTACGCCACTGTCCGGGCGGGATGATGATAATTATGCCCAAACAGTCGGTTATTTTGTTAATCCGCTGCCGTTATTGTCTGAGACTGATCCCAAGCAAAGCGTAAGCGGTTTTATCCGGTCCAGCAGTCAGGAAGTATTGTCCGCTATGCAGCACCAGCAGTTTCCTCTGGCCATGGTGCTGGAGCGTCTGGCATTGGATCGTGACAGCAGCAGGCCGCCGTTATTTCAGGCGGCATTTGTCTTTCAGCAGTTACAAAAAGCACAACAAATTCTGGACCTTAACAGCAGCCAATCCAATCCGGATGCGGCGGTAAACTGGGGGGGCTTAAAGCTGGCTCCTCACCAACTGTTCCAGCAGGAGGGACAGTTTGACCTGTCACTGGAACTGATGGAAGCGGGCGGGGAGTTTATCGGCTCCCTAAAATACAATACCGATGTTTTAGACCAGGATGATGCAGAACGCCTACTGAATTATTATCAGGTTATTTTGCAGTCCTTACCGAAACATCTGAACCGGAAAGTCATTGATTTACCCTTACTGAGTGATGACAATAAAAAGTCGCTACTGTTTGACTGGAACGCCACAGACTATCCGTATCCGACAACTTTACTGCCGGAACGGCTCAGCCGGCAGGCGGCCAATTGCCCCGATGCCGTCGCCCTGGTGTTTGAACAGCAAAGCCTAAGCTATGGCGAACTGGAACAGCGCAGCAATCAATTGGCGCATTATCTGATTGCACAGGGAGTTAAACCGGAAAGTCCGGTCGCGGTGTGCATGCATCGCAGTCTTGAGCTGGTCATCAGCCTGCATGCGGTGATCAAGGCCGGTGCCGCCTATCTGCCGCTGGACCCTGATTACCCGCAGGAACGGCTGGACTACATGGTCGCCAACAGCGGGGCACAGTATTGTCTGTACCAGCAGGGCTTAGCCGACTGCCTGAAGGGCTTTAACGGACAAAAGCTAGCGCTGGAAAGCCTGGGTGAAGTCCTGGCGCAACAGCCTGCACAGGCACCCAAGATAACCCTGCAGCCGGACAATATCGCCTATATCATCTACACCTCCGGTTCCACCGGACAACCCAAAGGCGTCGCCAACAGCCATCGTGCCATCGCCAACCGGCTGAACTGGATGCAGCGCAGCTACGGATTGAGCCAACAGGACAGCGTATTACAAAAAACCCCGTACAGCTTCGACGTCTCGGTATGGGAATTTTTCTGGCCCCTGATCACCGGCGCCCGGCTGGTCATTGCCAAACCGGGCGGGCATAAAGACAGCGCCTACCTGGCCCAACTGATACAGAGCGAGCAGATCAACACCCTGCATTTTGTGCCGTCCATGCTGCAAGCCTTTATCGAAGACCCGGAAGCCCAAAAATGCACCGGTTTGCAGCGCATCATCTGCAGCGGCGAAGCCCTGCCAACCAGCCTGCAACAGCAAGTCCAGCACCGCTTACCGGACAGTCAACTATACAACCTGTACGGCCCGACCGAAGCGGCCATCGACGTCAGTGCCTGGACCTGCCGGGCGGATGACAGCCAAACCAGCACCGTCGCCATCGGACGGCCGATCGACAACATCCAGCTTTATATACTCGATGCCCAGCTGCAACCGGTTCCCGTCGGCGTTGCCGGCGAACTGTATATAGCCGGCATCGGACTGGCCCGGGGCTA
>JBNLBS010000022.1:0-37083 GCA_050303415.1 Methylococcaceae bacterium
TCGACGGCATTAAACAAACGGGAGATCAAAAACAGGACGCCGCTTGATTCTCTATACACCAGATTTGACTATAGCTCCTAAATTTCGCATAAAGGATTAGGCGTTTTGCGGGAATAATTATTTTCTAAATATTGTAAGTATCCATTACGAATTATCGGTATATATTTAGATGTTAATAATGTTATTGCGCGAGCAAAGTAACAATTTCTTTTTTTGCATATGCGTCAAATTAGGTATCATACTCATAATCTTTTAAGGAACAAAAATAATAATGACACTATCCATCCTAGAACTTGCAAAACAATTAAATGCTGAAGTTTTCGGTGGCGATGCATCGCTTCCTATTTATTCAACCGCGGACATCATGTCTGCCCAACAAGGACAGATTACGGTATTTACCGATAAACGTTATGCAAAATATCTTACTGATTCCAATGCTTCGGCTTGCCTGGTTGCCAGTGATTTTTCTGCGAATGATATTCCTGAAGGTTTATGTCTTCTTAAATGCGATGATCCTGAAATCAGCTTTATCAATGCCATCAATATTCTGCATCCGGCACGAAATTATGACAAAAGCATTTCTCCTGAAGCCTCTGTTGCCGGCGATGCTATTCTAGGAAAAGATATTCACGTCGGCGCTTTTGCATTTATCGGCAATGGCAGTGAAATTGCCGATGGCTGTGATATTTTACCCGGTGCCTATATCGGTAATAATGTCAAAATTGGTAAAAACTGCCAGGTTTATCCTTATGCGGTGATCTATGATGATTGTGTGATTGGTGACAATGTCATTATCCATTCCGGTAGTATTATCGGTGCTGACGGCTTCGGTTATAAATGCCGTAAAGGTATCCACATTAAAGTACCGCAAGTCGGTAATGTCGTGATTGAAGACAATGTTGAGATTGGCGCTAATACCTGTATTGACCGTGGCGCCCAAGGGGAAACCTTTATCGGTTCAGGTTCTAAAATTGACAATCTTGTTCAGATCGGGCACAACAATAAGGTCGGTAAAAATGTGATCATGTGTGGTCATACCGGTGTCTCGGGTTCTTGCACCATCGGTGATAATGCAATTTTAGCAGGTAATGCCGGCATTGCCGATCACGTTAATATTGGTGCTCAAGCTGTAGTTGCTGCCCGCTCCGGTGTGGCCAGTGATATTCCGCCAAGAACTCAGGTTTTTGGTGCTCCAGCCAAGGAAAGACGAATTGCCTGGCGTGAACAGTCAGCATTAAGCAAATTACCGGATTTAATGAAACAGATTAAGGTAATGGAACAGCGTCTTGCTGACCTGGAAAAAGATAAATAAACCAGACAGGGTAAATTCTTATTTACCGGGCTGAAAAGCTATATTCTCTGCGCCGTTTAATACTAAAAAATGTTTGCCCTTGGCTCTCGAGATCATTGTTACTCCGGATTGCTGCGCCATTTTTAACCCCATTTGGGTAGCGCCGGAGCGCGACAGGACAATGGGAATCCCCATTTGCGATACCTTGATTATCATTTCTGAAGTTAACCGGCCGGTGGTATAAAAAACCTTGTCAGCACCTGAAATATTATTCAGCCACATATAGCCGGCAATGGCATCAACAGCATTATGCCGGCCAACATCTTCAATAAAAAAATCGATCTTGTCTTCTGAACATAAAGCGCAACCATGGACTGCACCCGCTTTTTTATACACCTCGTTATGCTCTTTTAACATATCAAGTATATGATACAAGGTGGATTGTTTAATACTGATTGCAGGCAGTTTTATTTGCTTTAACTTATCCATTAGCCGACCGAAAACGGTCCCCTGCCCGCAACCTGTAGTAACGGTCCTTTGCTCCATTTGCGATGAAAAATTTGTTTCCCCCAGATGGGTCACCACCGCAACAGCTTCGGTTTCCCAATCTACCTGGACCAGTTTTATATCGGCAATATTGTCGAAAAAACCCTGATTCTTTAAGTATCCCAGAGTAAGCAGTTCCGGACAGGTACCCATAGTCATCAGGGTCACAACTTCCTGTTTATCGACATAAATGGTTAATGCCCGTTCCCCGACCAATTCAATTTCTCTACATTGCCCTTTCTCATCAACAGCCGTTGAAATACTGGAAAAACTGAGCCCTGCATCACTTAATTTGGGTTGATATAAATCAGTCATGGTGAGCTTCCAATTCAGAAAGTTCGGACAGCGTATTGATATTGATAAAAATTTCCGGTTCCTGGCTAAAATCGACTTTGATCAGTTTATGTTGCTCCAACCAGCGGTCAATTTTGCGTTGCCCGCTGTTCAAATAGGCTTGCAGGCTATCCTGTAAATCGGTTTTTATCGCTAAAAAGACAGGATGCAGTCTTTCACCATCAAAAGCCACACTGATGTCGGCCTGGTTATCTATCAGTGCTTTTAATAAAGAAAGTAAATGTTCAGATTTAATCATCGGCGAATCACAAGGCATCACTAACAAAATATAGTGCTCAGCCGATATCATTGCAGTTAATATTCCAGCCAACGGTCCATCATAGCTGTTTGTTTGGTCGGATATTACCGGGCATGAAAACTGTTGATATGCAGATAAATTTCGATTGGCATTAATAAAAAGCTGATCAACAATCGGACTGATTGCATCAACTGCATAACTGATTAACGCGCGTCCTTTAAAACTAATCAGTCCCTTATCCTGATTTCCCATTCTGCGGGCTAATCCACCTGCTAAAATAACACCACTGACTTTAGTTTGTTGTTTCATAATGCTAAGCTTTATCCGATGAAAATATTAAAAGCCATATCAATTCTGCTTACGCTGTTATCTATTATAAGTTGTTCCAGTCAGCCGACAGGGGAATTTATTCAATATTACCAAGCAAAAACCGTAAAACCCTATGCGGATGTTTTAGCTGAGCTGGAAGTGGCAATTACCGAACATAATTTTAGAATAACCGGGCACAGCCATGTCGGCAAGGTTATTCGTGATCGAGGTACGAAAGACTTTCCTGATTACGATACCATTCAGTTTTGCAATTTAACGCATGCAAAAACTTTGCTGTTAATGTCCCCTCACTCTGTCAGGCACATGCCCTGCAATGTGGTGACCTATTTTTATAACGGTAAAACCATCATTCAAACCCATTTATTGCCAACCGATACCGACAACAGTAAATTGAATGAATTTTCAGCTACAATGAACCAAATGCTTAAAGACATTGTCGATTTTGCAGCTGAGGAATAATCTTTCTATGTTAAATCAAGCCATAAAACCAGCAAATTATCAGGATATTATCGATTTACCGGAAAATATGGTCGGTGAGATTCTTAATGGTCAATTGGAAACTCATCCCCGACCTGCTCCTAAACATGCTTTAGCATCATCATCAGTTGGTGACGAATTAGTGTCCCCTTTTCAAAAAGGTAAAGGCGGTCCTGGAGGTTGGTGGATACTGGATGAACCGGAGTGTCATATTGGTGGTCATATCATGGTACCTGATCTCGCTGGCTGGAAAAAACAACGCATGCCGTCCCTTCCTGATATAGCCTGGTTTGAAGTCGTACCGGATTGGATTTGCGAAATATTGTCTCCATCTACTGCCAGAGTCGACCGAATTGTTAAAATGCCCATTTACGCTGATTTAGGGGTTAAATTTATTTGGTTGATTGATCCAAACCTTCAAACATTGGAAGCCTACCAGCGGCAAGAAACACATTGGCTGTTAATTGCCTCCTATGCCGAACAGCAAACCGTATCAATCGCTCCATTTGCGGAGCATAGTTTTTCACTTTCAACTTTATGGGAATAAGAGATCCTTTTATGAAACACATTAAAACTTTATCAAGCCTAATCCTTGCCACAACAATTACCGGTTGTGCCATGTTTCAGGACAATAAAGAAGAAGTTTTTGTTAATGACTTTCCAACACAGGACCGAGTCGACTATGTTTTAGCCTGTATTGCCAAACATGGCGGACTGACCTACATAAATCAATATAAATGTTCTTGTAAGGCGGATAAATTAGCGGAAAAAATCAGTTTTAAAGAATATGACGCGGCAAAAACTTTTAGTTTTTTGCGCAGAACGCCGGGTGAAAATGGTGCAATCTTTCGTGATCCGAAACAATCCAAGGATTTACGTGCTAAATTACAAGCAGCAGAACAATACGCCGAAGAAAGTTGTTTTGCCAAATAAAAATAGAACGTTCAAAACCCTCTCCATAAGGAGAGGGTTAACAGACTTACAGGTCGACTCGATAAGTTTGCGAATAAGAGTTTCCGGAAGTGCACACTGAACGACTCGTTGGCTCTTCACAGGAAGTATCAGTAATTTCCGCTTTCAACTCACCCGCCTTTTCAGGAACAAAATAGAACCTGAAATTCGGGTCAGAACTGATGGCGATATCTGTTTTAGCCGTTAAGATCTTCTGTCCATTAAAAGACACGTTTAATTGTTTGACAAAATGTGATTTTTTGACAAAACGGGTCACTTGGTCCATTTGCATGCCGGTGATGTTCGGATGACTGATTAATAACTGCGCCAGTGTCGGCTTACCGGCAGTAACACCGTTATCCAATCTGAATTTCATTTTACCCAGACGTTTCATCGCCGCATCCAAATCAGCGCCAATCGGTGCTGAACAACCACCACTGGCTTTGACGAACTTTTTGCTCATATAGAAATTACCATCGTTGGTTTCAGCGATAGCGCGAACATAACTATAGGTATTGACCCGAACACGCATGGCCAAATCAGCCTTACCGGATGCCGGGGTAAATTCAAAATCACCAACAAACGGGAATGGGTTTTTATCGACTAAAACCAGAATTCTCTTAATATAGCGTGTATCGGTTTGTGGGATCTTACTGATAATTTTAAGCGGTACTAATGATGGATCTTCAGCTCGATAAGGCGCTTCAATTTCAATAACATCATTGCCTTCCTGAATTTTTTTACCGGCAAAATATTGAGTTTTTAAAACATTATTCCAAGCCGTTTCGTCTTTCATTGCGGCTGAAGCCTGCAAGGGCGTCAGCAGTAAAGCTAATAAAAAGACTTTTAAAAACTGTAATTTCTTCATTTTATACCTCGAATATTGAAAGATTAGTCTTCCCACTCCAGCTCTGCAAAAGCTGTAGTAATATTTTTACGATGGAATTGATCAAATAGAGACCATTGGTCTTTAGCAGAATAGCCAATTTCCTTAACTGCCTGCTCCAGATATTTACCTTGTTGAATAAACTGCCGTATTTCCTTAACCAGCATCTGCAAATAAGCCTTTTCCGGCTGCATTGCTTTGGGCCAGTCTTTTTCCACAGCACCGTGACCCGGAATGACAACAGCGTAGTGATTTTTTTCCAGCCGGTTAAGCTCCTTTAACCAACCTAAAATACTGCCGTCAATGACCGGCAGGTGTTCGCGAAACAACAAGTCGGATAACCATAAAGTATTGGTTTTTTCGTCATAAACCGATAAGTCATTATCTGTATGAGCACTTGGATGTGCCGTTAAAGATAAGAACCGTCCGCCCAAGTCAATTTGCAATTGAGTTTTTACCGGTAAATCAGGGGGTATTATATTTTTTTCAGTTAATTTAATTGCTAATTGGTCGGCGGCCTTATCAATATAATAAGTGCCTCTGGTAGCCATGGCTCGAGCCAGTTTATGATGTCCTATAAACTTAACATTTGCCGATTTAAACGCAATATTGCCATAAATATGATCGGGATGAACATGGGTATTGATGACATAACATACAGGTTTATCAGTAGTATTTTTAATGGCCTTTTTTAACGCCCATCCTTGTTGCGGATTACCACCGGTATCGATGACAGCAACGCAATCCTGCCCGACAATAAAGCCGATATTGGCAATAGCGCCATGATTCTTGTTATCCGGTAATTCATGTTTACCAAAATGAACATATATCCCGGGGGCTACCTGCTGAATTGACAGCCTGGAAACTGCAGCGACTGGCAGGGAAAGCAAGAAGCCCAATAAAAGTATAAAAGTTTTCACGACATCCTCAATGTAAAGTTTAATTCAGACATAATTCCAAAAAAGCCCGCGTTACCCTGGATTGGATCTGATCCTTGGGTGCAATAATATTCAAATGCCATTTTAACCCTTGTGCAGAATTAAGTCGTCTGGCAACCAAGCCTTTGTTTTCATGACGTAGCGCCTGGGATGAGGAAAAACCGATGCCTAGCCCGGCCCTCACAGATTCTTTAATACCGGCAACGCCAGTCACTTCGATATTAACCGGTGCCACAATTCCGGCTTCCAACAAGGCCTTTTCTATCACTTGTCGAGCTCCCGAGCCGGATTCACGCCAAATGACCTGATGTTCATTAAATACGGTTAATGGCACAATATCTGGATAAATTCGGGCTATTTCGTGGTCCTCAGGTAATACAAGAACGATCTCATCATCCTGCCATGGAATTAGCTGGAAATCACCGGATAAAGCCGCATCCTCTATCGGCCCTTCAATAAACCCCAGATCTAAAGAATCCAGGTTATGCAGAATCTCTGCCGTATCAGCCGTCGTCATAAATACCTGAACGCCGGCATGAGCCGTTTGCAATTGAACCACATATTGCGGCAAATAATAACTGGCTATGGTCGTGGTTGAGCCTAAGCGTAAATTGCCGGTATTTATTTTTTGTAAACGCCTTGTGTATTCAATCGCCTGGGTATAATCCAGCTCCATTTTATTAGCATATTCCAATAGACCAAATCCAGCCGGAGTTAATTGAATTTGATGTCCTCTACGCTCATAAAGAGGTTCGCCGACGGTGTTCTGCAATAATTTCAATTGCCCTGACACTGCCGGTTGACCTAAGTGCAAATGTTTTGCAGCCAACGTAATACTTTTAAATCTTGCAACAATGGCAAAAGTTAATAAATGATTAGGATTCAAATTAATTTCCTACAGTCTTAGTCAAGAAAGTTTATGATATGATTAAACATGCACTGGCGGCTGTATTAGAAAGTAATAATATCATTTTTTCTGATGCTTGCTTTAACAAATGATGACTTGAACCTTATATGACAGCTAAGTTAAAGTGCCCAAACTAATGTTAAAAAAGTAACGACTACTTAAACAATATTGTGCTTTAACAAAATTTAAAGTCTAAGCCCTGCTCTAAGTACAGGATAATGTGGAGGAAAAAGTGTGGCAGTTATAAACATACCCCTTGAACAGATCACTAAAAAGAAACGCAAAGGCCCTAAAGGTCATAGCGTTGATCTGGCCGCGCTGGAACAAGTACAGCAACTTTTGGGCACTGAATCTCGCCAAAGAGACTTGCTAATTGAGCATTTACATAAAATTCAAGATAGTTATCAACACATTTCATCAAAACATCTTGTTGCTTTAGCTCATGAGATGAAACTGTCTCCGGCTGAAGTGTATGAAGTTGCCTCCTTTTATCATCATTTTGATGTCGTTAAAGAAGGCCAGAATCCACCACCGACATTAACTGTACGAGTTTGTGAATCAGTCTCTTGCGCAATGGCTGGTGCACATGAACTAATCGAAGCACTTGAATCCGGTTTAAATGAATCAACCCGAATCCAGAAAGTACCCTGTGTAGGTCGTTGTCAGCATGCACCGGTTGCAGTTGTAGGTCAAAATCCTATAGACCTTGCAACGGTTGAAACTGTCACCTCTGCGGTTGAAAACAATGAAATTAAAGCCCGCGTTACAGATTATATTGATCATCAGCAATATTTAAACGAAGGCGGCTACACAAGCTTACGGCAATGTTTGGAAGGCCAGATAAGCCCCGAAAGTATTCTTACCAAAATGGAAAACTCTGGCCTGAGAGGACTCGGTGGAGCTGGGTTTCCGGCGGGCAGGAAATGGCGTATCGTAAAAGGCTTTGACGGCCCAAGAATGATGGCTGTCAACATTGATGAAGGTGAGCCGGGTACGTTTAAAGATCGACATTATCTGGAACAAGACCCGCATCGCTTTCTTGAAGGTATGTTAATCGCCGCTTTAACTGTAGGCTGTGATGAAATCTATATCTATTTACGCGACGAATATGCCGGTTGCCGTGAAATTCTGACCAAAGAAATCATCAGTCTTCAAAACAACCCGCCATCTGATATCTATAAACTCCCCCCAATTCACCTTCGCCGCGGTGCCGGTGCTTATATTTGTGGCGAAGAATCGGCTATGGTTGAGTCGATTGAAGGTAAAAGGGGCATGCCTCGTTTAAGACCGCCTTTTCTTGCTGAAGTCGGCCTGTTCGGCCGTCCTACTTTGGAACATAATATGGAAACCTGCTACTGGGTAAGAGATATTATTGAAAAAGGTCCCGAATGGTTTGCCTCTCATGGTCGCCATGAGCGCAAAGGCCTGCGATCCTTTTCAGTTTCAGGCCGCGTTAACAAACCGGGAGTTCATTTAGCACCCGCCGGTATTACCGTTAAAGAGTTAATTGAAGAATACTGCGGCGGCATGAAAGAGGGACATGAATTTTACGGTTATTTCCCTGGCGGTGCTTCGGGAGGTATTTTACCCGCCTCAATGGGTGATATTCCTTTGGATTTTGACACCCTGAACCAATACGGTTGTTTTATTGGTTCCGCTGCAGTTATGATTTTTTCTCAGCAGGATAAAGCCAAAGATTTAGCGCTTAATGCCATGAATTTTTTCAGAGAGGAATCTTGCGGACAATGTACTCCGTGCCGAGTGGGTACCGCTAAAGCATCCGATTTGATGAGCCAGGAGAGTTGGGATACCGATTTACTGGAAGAACTGTCTTCGGTAATGACCGATGCCTCAATTTGTGGTTTGGGACAGGCAGCGCCGAATCCGCTTAGATGTGTCATCAAATACTTCCCTGAAGAACTGAAATAACCACTGTTTAGTAGAGATTAATCAATGGCTGAAAATACAGAAAACACACCATCAATCAGCTTCAAACTGGACGGTAAAGAAATTACTGCCTTTCAAGGTGAAACCATCCTGCAAGCAGCTAAAAGACATGATCAGGAAATTCCTCACCTTTGTTACAAGGAAGGCTTAAACCCGGATGGGAATTGCCGGGCCTGTGTAGTTGAAATTGACGGTGAAAGAACGTTAGCGCCTTCCTGCTGCCGAATGCCAACAGAGGGCATGAATGTACAGGCCGAAAGCGAACGCGCGAAAAAATCGCAAAAAATGGTTCTGGAATTACTTAAATCCGACATGCCGGATCAAGGTAAATCCCCATACACCCTTAATTCAGAACTGGATTACTGGGCTGAAAGACTGGAGCTGGATGCCCCGCGTTTTAAAGGTCGCTTGCAACCCGAAGCTGATCTGTCCCACCCAGCCATTGCCGTTAATATGGATGCCTGTATTCAGTGTACCCGTTGTTTACGGGCCTGTCGTGATGAACAGATGAATGATGTTATCGGTCTGGCTCATCGGGGTGACCATGCCGAAATTGTTTTCGATATCGCCGACCCAATGGCGGCAAGCAGCTGTGTTGCCTGTGGCGAATGTGTTCAAGCCTGCCCTACCGGCGCTTTAATGCCGGCGAACAACGTCGGTTTACAAGTTGCCGATAAAACTGTGAATTCAACCTGTCCTTATTGTGGTGTTGGTTGTTTAATCAAATATCATGTTAAAGATAATGAAATTCTTTATACAGAAGGTCGTGACGGCGATACCAATCACTTCAGACTCTGCGTCAAAGGCCGCTTCGGATTTAACTATATTCACAACCCATTACGTTTAACCAAGCCGTTAATCCGTCGCGAAGGAGTTGCAAAAACCACTGAATTGCTTGACCCGAATGACCTGGATACGGTTTTTAGAGAAGCCAGCTGGGAAGAGGCACTGGATTTTGCCGCCAATGGTTTGAAAAAAATCCGCGATGAAAAAGGCAAAAAAGCCTTAGCCGGTTTGGGTTCGGCCAAAGGCAGCAATGAAGAGGCCTATTTATTCCAAAAATTGGTACGTACCGGTTTTGGCAGTAACAATGTCGACCATTGTACCCGTTTATGCCATGCTTCCTCGGTTGTTGCCTTACTGGAATGCCTGGGTTCAGGCGCGGTTTCCAACCCGGTGTCAGATGTCAGCCAGGCTGAAGTTGTAATTATTATCGGCTCCAATCCGACGGTAAACCATCCAGTCGGCGCAACATTTATGAAAAATGCGGCAGAGCGCGGCACCAAAGTGATTCTGATGGATCCGAACCGGACCCAAATTGCCAAATATGCGTCTCATGTCCTGCAATTTCGTCCCGATACCGATGTTGCCCTGCTTAACGGTATGATGCATGTAATTTTGGAAGAAGGTCTGCAGAATGATGACTATATCGCCCAAAATACCGAAGATTTCACTCATATGCGGTTACATCTTCAAAAATACAGCCCTGAGCAAGTCGCTCCGATCTGTGGTATAGATGCGGAAACCATCCGTGAAGTTGCTCGACTTTATGCTACGTCTAAAGGCTCAATGATATTGTGGGGTATGGGCGTTTCACAACATATTCACGGTACCGATAATGCCCGTTGCTTAATCGCTTTGGCGTTAATGACCGGTCAAATAGGTAGACCAGGAACCGGTTTACATCCGCTGCGTGGACAAAACAATGTTCAGGGTGCTTCGGATGTCGGTCTGATACCGATGGTTTACCCTGACTACCAACCGGTTGACAATCCGGCCAATCAGGCAAAATTTGAGCAACTTTGGGGCACCAAACTTGATCCTGAACGCGGTTTAACCACCGTGGAAATGGTTCACGCCATTCTGGATAATGAAGTATTCGGTATGTATGTTGAAGGTGAAAATCCGGCCATGTCAGATCCTAACCAGCATCATGCTCGCCAAGCTTTCGCGGCTTTAGAACATTTGGTTGTGCAGGATATATTCTTAACTGAAACCGCAGGTTTTGCCGATGTCATTCTGCCCGCTTCCGCATTTTATGAAAAGAACGGCACCTTCTCTAATACCGATCGCCGCGTACAAATGGGCAGACAGGCGGTGACACCACCGGGTGAAGCCAAGCAGGATTTATGGATTATTCAGGAAATCGCCAACCGGTTAGGTTGTGACTGGAATTATTCAGGTCCTGAAGATGTCTTTAATGAAATGCGTCAGGCTATGACCAGTATTGCCGGTATGACCTGGGATAGATTGGAGCAACAGGATTCACTGACCTACCCGCTGGAAAATATTGGTGACCCAGGACAACCAATCATCTTTACCGATGGTTTCCCAACCGAAACAGGCAAAGGGAAATTTGTTCCTGCCGAATATATACATGCCGACGAAATGCCGGATGAAGAATACCCATTAATTTTTATTACCGGCCGTCAATTGGAACATTGGCATACCGGCAGTATGACCCGTCATTCTGCCACCCTGGATGCGATTGAACCTGATCCGGTTGTTACTGTTCACCCTGAAGACCTGCAAAAAATGGGCATAGAACCCGGTGGGTTAATTACTATTGAATCCCGCCGCGGTAAATTGACTGCCTATGCACGGGCTGATTTAGGCGTGCAAAAAGGCTGCTTATTTATGGCATTCTGTTATAACGAAGCCAGTGCGAACTTGCTGACCAATGAAGCATTGGATCCGGCGGCGAAAATTCCGGAATTTAAGTTTTGTGCGGTTAAGACCCAGGCCGGTGGTGAGATTGCCACCCGAATTAATTAACACTTTTAAGGGGGGCGGTCTACCGGCCCCCTGCTTTCTTCATCAGGAAATTAGTTTAAAAAATTCCGATTCGGCAATAATATCCCGATTATCCTCCACCCTATCCAAATACACCTTGCCTTCCAGGTGATCGTATTCATGCTGAAACACTCTGGCGATGAAATCGGATAAAATCCGGCTTTCCGGTTTTCCCTGAGCATCCAGATATTCGACCTTGATCCTCGTATACCTGGGCACCAATGCTCTGATACCCGGTATACTTAAGCAGCCTTCCCAATCTTTCACTCTACTACCCGATTGTGCGGTAAACCGGGGATTAATCATAACAGTCGGTGACATCAACGGTGCGTTGGGGTAGCGTTGTGTGGGCCTGGATGCCACGATTATTACCTGATAAGACTCTCCAATTTGGGGCGCAGCCAGACCAACCCCCTGGCTTTGTGCCAGCGTCAATTGCATATCCCCAATTAAGTCTTTAACCTGTTCACACTCAATTTCATTTATTCGGGCTGCCTGCTGCCTGAGTACCGGTGCACCCAACTGCACAACTTCCCTAACCTTGGCCATTAGCCTGATAACTCATGTTCTAACACGGCTTGAGCCTGAATGGCCGTAGCATCTTCTTCCGGATGGGCTTGTCGATAACTGCCGTCACACTGCAATATCCAGGCCTGACAATTATCCTGCAGATAAACATCCAGGTCATGTAAAACCCGGGCATGTAATTTTTTATGTTCAATAGGAAAACAGGTTTCCACCCGGTTGAACATATTCCGGTTCATCAAATCGGCACTGGAACCGTAAACCTCCCAGTCCCCTCCATTTTCAAAGGCATAGACGCGGGTATGCTCGAGAAATCGACCAATAATGGAGCGCACTTCGATATTTTCTGACACCCCTTTAATTCCGGGACGTAATGAACAAATTCCACGCACAATCAATTTAACTTTTACGCCCGCCTGAGATGCCCGATACAAGGCCTGGATCGACTGTTCTTCCACGACTGCGTTGACCTTGATGATAATAGATGCCGGTTTACCGGCATTGGCATGATCAATCTCACGATCAATTTTTTTCATCAAATCCCTGTGCAAAGTGAAGGGGGACTGTAAAACCTTATGTAATTTAGTTACCTTGCCTAAACTGGTCAACTGAACAAAAATACGCCGAATATCTTCACCCAATTCTTTATTGGCAGAAAACAAACCATAATCGGTATATAAGCGTGCCGTTTTGGGATGATAGTTACCGGTCCCCAAATGCACATAGTTACGTAATTTCTTTCCTTCTTTACGCAAAACCAAACACATTTTGGCGTGCGTTTTATAACCGACCACGCCATAAACCACGTGCACGGCAGCTTCCTGTAATTTTGCCGCCAGATCGATATTGGCTTTTTCGTCAAAACGGGCGCGTAATTCAATAACTACAGTAACCTCTTTCCCATCTCTGGCTGCTTTAATTAAAGCGCCAACAATGGGTGAATTGGCGCCGGTCCGATATAAGGTTTGCTTGATAGCCAAAACATCCGGATCAGCTGCGGCCTGGCGCAAAAATTCAATGACCGGATTAAATGACTCGTAAGGGTGATGCAGTAAAATATCCTGTTTTTTAATGGATTCAAAAAAATCCTTGTTGCGTGATAACTGGCTTGGTCTTGATGGTTTTAACGATGGAAACTTTAATTCAGGCCGTTCAACCATACCAATTATTTCCTGTAACCGGTTTAAATTAACCGGTCCGTTAACCAAAAATAAACGATCATGGCTCAAGTTAAAACGTGCCAACAAAAATTCAACCGTTTCTTCAGGACAGTTGCTATCTATTTCAAGACGTACTTCATCACCATAATTACGCATGGCCAACTCGCCTTGTACGGCATTCAATAAATCATCGATAGCATCATCATCAACAAAAAAGTCACTGTTCCGGGTCACACGAAATTGGAAACAGCCTTTAATAATCATGCCATCAAATAATTGATCAACAAATGCATGAATAATAGATGACAAAAAAACAAAATCATGCGGACCACTATTGGTTTCTTCGGTCGGCAGTTGAACAATTCTGGGTAATGACCTCGGTGCCTGCAAGATGGTTCTGCCACTATTACGCCCAAAGGCATCTTTACCGGTTAAAGAGATAATAAAATTTAAACTTTTATTAAGAATACGCGGAAATGGATGGGCCGAGTCAAGGCTAACCGGCGTTAAGATGGGCAATAGTTCATCATTAAAAAAACTCTCTAGCCAGCTTTGCTGTGCCGCAGTCCATTCATCCCGGCGAATAAAATGAATATTTTCCTCATCCAGCTTGGGAATCAATATATCGTTTAAAACCCGGTATTGCTCGTCAACCAAATCATGTGAATATTCGGATATTTTTTCCAACTGCTCACTCGGCGTTAAGCCATCCAGACCTACCGCTCCGGGATCCATTGATGCCATTTGCAAAACACTGGCGACACGGACTTCGTAAAACTCATCCAGGTTGGAACAGGAAATACATAAATAATTTAAACGTTCCAATAAAGGTACTGTCTCGTCCAAGGCTTGAGCCAGTACTCTTGAATTAAATTCGAGCAAACTAAGCTCTCTATTAATATAGAGTTCAGGATTATTTAAGTCTATTAACGGTTCTTGCTCTTCTTCCATTGGGTTCCTGTTTTTTGATATTTTAAGGTTTAAATGTTACGTCTTTAAGAATTTGGAGTTAAAGCCCCTTTTTCCTTGTAAACCGCCGGTATGAATTGCAATTATTTTACTACCGGGCTGGAAATACTGTTTCTCAATCAAATCAAATACTGCATAAAGCATTTTACCAGTATATACAGGCTCCAATATAATTCCACTTTGTTGTTGAAACTGGTTGATAAACGCCAATAATTCTTCCGTTGTCTTAGCAAAACCACCAAAATGATAATCAATATTTATGTGCCAGTTTTCGAGCGGACTATCGGTTAATTTAATCACATCGTCGGTTAAAAACCCACCACCTTTTAGAGCAGAAAAACCAATTGCTTTGGTTCCCGGTCTGATCGACTTAACAATACCTGCCAACGTGGTGCCGGTGCCGCAAGGTACGGTTATATAATCGTAATCACCATTAATTTCATCGACCAATTCAGCAACACCCCGTAATGCCAGCCGGGTCGAACCTCCTTCCGGCAACCAATATTGAGAGGCTTGTATACCAGGTAATGACTGGTAATGTTTATAATTTCGAAATCGCCTGAATTCGGCTCGTGATACAAACTCAAGTTCCATACCCCAGTTGATCATATCCAGCAGACTGGGATTTAGAACTGCAGGTCGTTCACCTCGAATAATACCCCTGGTTTTTAAACCCAGTTTATGGCCCGCATAGGCCAATGCGTGTAAATGATTGGAATATGCCCCACCCATACTGATTATAGTATCAACTTGCATGTTGAGCGCATGATTCAGTATATATTTAAGCTTACGCCATTTATTACCGGATATGACCGGATCAATAAGATCATCTCTCTTTAACCAAAGTTCTATTTGGTGTTGTTTTAATATAGGGAAATCCAGCTTGGTTAAGCTTGAGGTTTTTAAATGACTTTGCAGTTGTATGAGTTTGGCATGCATGTAATTACGGTGAAAAACACCTGTGATAATACGCTTATTGACTGCGTTGTTGTAACCAGGTTAACAGCTGTTCTCCTGACATCGGTCGTGCAATATAATAGCCTTGGACAATATCGCAATTGAATTCTTTCAGGATACCGAGAATTTCTTCACATTCCACACCCTCGGCAACCACTTCCATGCCTAATTCATGACCTAAAATAATACAGGTTTTAACAATAGAGCGGCTTTGCTCATCTTTTTGCATCGACATGACAAAACTTTTGTCAATTTTTAACTCATTGAACGGTACCTTGTGTAACTGGGATAAAGAGGAATAACCGGTACCAAAGTCATCAATAGATAAACCAAACCCTTTCATGCGCAAACGGGTTAGAATATCCAAAGAGGTTAACAGTTCTCCCATCAATGCTGTTTCAGTAATTTCCAGCATAAACAGGGTGGCATCCATTTTCTGGTCATGCAGCAACTCGGTCAGTCTTTCTGGTAAGGCCAAGCTGGTGATGTTGTCGGCAGAAACATTAACAGAAATTTGAATTGCAAGACCGGCATCTTTCCACGCCTGACCTTGTTTTATAGCTAACTTTATTACTCTGGCAGTTAACTCATCCATCAATTTATGCTGCTCGGCTATTGAGATAAATTGATCAGGATAGACCAAACCACGTTCAGGGTGCTGCCATCTAACCAAAGCTTCAACACCGGTCAGTTCATTACTGTATAGTTCCACCTGAGGTTGATAATGCAAATGGATCTGATCGTTTATGAGCGCAACTTTTAAGTCTTCAGCAGTTAATGCCTGTTGATCTGTGTGTTGTATGATTGGGTGAATCTGAGTTGGGGGTTCTTGTTGTGCAATATCGATAATAGTTTTACGTAAAACTTCCATCTCTACTGGTTTGCAGAGACTGGCTGAGACATTAAGGGCATGAGCTTTAGCCAACTTCTCAGCACTTAATAAAACCCCCCTATCATAACCGCTCATTAAAATAAGATTTGCAGTGCAGTGTCGATTGGCTAATTCGCGAATAACTTCAACACCATCGACATCGGGCATAATCAGATCAAGCAAAATTATATCTTCCGGCTTGATCGGAAAGGCATAAAAATCTTCAACAGAAAAAAACAATCGGCAGGTAAAACCCAATGGTTCAAGCATTAGTTCCAACAAATTAGCCAGCTGTTTGTCATCATCAACAATAATTATTTCCCTAGCCGTTTTCATTTTCACCCTCTTGCCGTAATGCCTGCTCTATTTCCGCCTCTTTGCCTTTAGTGTAAACACTAATTCCCTGATCCAGATGATAAATATGTTCAATCAACCAATCGCCGAGGAATTGACTTAAATCGTTGGAACTAAGTCTTCCGGCATTAAAATCGGCACATTTACGATCGACCTGCTTGAGCAAAAATTGATGCGTTTTCTTATGGTTTCTTAAACTGGGATAACCGCAAGCCTGCATAATTATCTCTTCTCTCTTAAAGTGGCCATGGGTATAGTCAACGAGTTCTGTAAGGATAAGGCTTTCTTTTTCTTCATATTCAGGATCTTGTTTCGACAGTTGTAAACAACGGTTCATGATTGCAAACAAAGTTTTATGATCCCTATCTACAACTTCAATACCTGTTCCCATTTTTTGCTGATCCCAGACAAATAATTCAGCGTTGAATAATTCCGGTTTAGTGGATTTTTGTTTTACCTTATGTTCATCCAGTAAACTTCTAACCCGCTTAAACAACGTAGAGGCATTGTAGGGTTTAATAAGCAAATTATTATGCAGGCTTTTATCCACCACTAATTCCTGCCGGTTATCGGTAAAGCCACTGCTCAGTTGAATAGCTACAGATGGGTATAATTCCCTGACCCTTTCGGCTAGTTGATAGCCGTCAAGACCGGGCATAATAACATCAGTGAGCATGAGGTCCACTTGTTTGAATTTTAATTTCTCAAGCGCTGACGCAGCATCCTGGGCAAGAATGATGTTATATCCTTGATTCGATAACAACGTGTTGGCTAGATCAAGTAACTCGGGTTCATCATCAACCAATAGAATGGTTTCATTACCACGTAATTTTGTAAAATCAATTTTCTCAATTTCACTTATAACCTGATCCGTAGTTTCAGGGCCGGTGTAACGAGGAAAATAAATGGAAAAACAGGTTCCCTTTCCGGGTTCGGAAACCACTTTAATCCCCCCATTTATTCTTTCAACAAAACCATGAACCTGAGATAAGCCCAAGCCGGTTCCAAGTTTTCCTTTGGTGGAAAAGAACGGGTCAAAAATACGGGCTTTAACCGATTTATCCATACCCTCTCCGGTATCGGTTAAATGAATAACAACATAATCTCCAGCAGAGATTTGAAGATTATCTGCTTCAGACTTTGTTAATGTATGGTTATCGGTTTTCAGCTCAAACTTACCACCTGATTTCATCGCATGCATGGCATTAATACTGATATTGATAATCGTATCTTCCAGGTCTCCGATATCGACCCACACAGGCCACAAATCTTCAGCCAGGTTCAAGGAAAGTGTAATTCTCGCAGTTAAGGTTTTTTCCAACAGTTGTCGCTGGTTGTTAAGAATAGTATTGATATTGACCATCCGGGCATCAACCTGATGTTGTCTGGAAAAAGACAACAGTTTTTCAGTTAACTTAACACCTCGTTTGGCTGCGTAATGTATTTGATCAGCATAATTTGCTAGTGGAGGCTGTTGATCTGATAATGATAGTTTTAATAAATCTGCATAGCCAATAATAATACCCAGCATATTATTAAAATCATGAGCCACACCACCGGTCAGCTTTCCCAAAGCCTCAAGCTTTTGAATCCGTTGTAGCCCCTGTTCTGCTTCTCTTCTGTTTGGAATCTCAAAAGCAATGGACAATAAATCAGTTAATGAATTGATAAAACTGCGTTCCTCTAGAGACCATTTCTGCTTATCATCAATCGACTCCAACCATAAAACCCCTGCTGTTTTACCGAAAACATGAATGGGGGCATCCAATATTGATGAGCTTCCATGTTGAGGTAAATATTTATCCGATAACTCTTTCGTGCCGTCGCAAACACTGTCAATATCAAAAACTATAGATCGAATTTGCATTAACTGGGCAAAATACTTTGGGTATAGTTCCTGGCGCAGAGGTGCTCTCGACTGATGATGCTTACTGTCAGCTATATCATATAAATCAAGGCACTCCAGCGTTCTACGATCTTCACTTAGGCGCCATACACTCACTTTGTCGATCTTCAATACCACACTGGCCACTTCAGTTATGGATTGAATATTTCTTGCAATATTACCCTCGGATAAATTCGATGTCCGAATTAATTCCGCTAAAATATAGTGCAAAAAATCGATTCGCTGTTTGTTTTTTGTTAGATTATCTTCCGCTTGATTGCGTTTATGAACAACCGCTTGTAGATCATGACTCAATTGATCCAGTTCAGCTATCCCAAAGGAATGAAAGTTTTTTTGCGTTTGCCTGCCGGCATCTGATTCAAGCAAATGACAAACACCTTGTATGGCCGTTAAAAACCTTGTAGCTCCTCGACTGGCAAACCAAATAACAATGGTTAAACTCAGGAAAGAAGAAAGCAGGATTAGTATCAGATAATGCCGAATTGGCTTTAGAAAACGCGTATATTCAATTTCCGAGATTAAAAACCAATTTAAGGAGGGAATTAAGACATTATTGGTAAGAACTCTTTGTTCAGTCAGCCCTTTATAGATTTTTTTAACTGAAAGACTATCACCTGATAAAGCCTGTTTAATACTGCCCTGATGATTTAAAGAAACGCCTGTCTTTATCGCATACTCAGGTAACGACGATAACAGTCGCCCCTGCTGATCGACGATAAAGAGAACAATACCGTCATTAGAGTTTGTAGCCAGCCTGCTCCATCCCTGCAATTGTGTAAAATTGATTTTTGCCAACAAAATCTGTCCCAGGCCCTTATTTATCGGCAAAAATAACTGAATTTCATGTTGATCATTTTTCTGAGCAGATACGTTAATAAAAGGACGACCGGTTTGTGCATGATTAAAACCAATAGATAGATTATTTACTGACAGTTTCTGAGTACCTGTGATGACGCCCTGTTTATTTAAAACAAACAGTGCCGTAATAGCATTTTCCTTTTCTACAATCGACTGTAATATGGATTTTATTTGTAAAATACCGGCTGTATTTTGTGTACTCCAATCTAGTTCAATGCTTTTATTGCTTAACAGTTGACCAATGCGAACAAAATCCTGATCAATTTCATTGCCAATCAGTTCAATAGTTTGCCGTTCTGCAAATAAAGATTGAACTAACCGGTTTTCATAACTTTGTGGAACAGCCCATAGCATCAATACCCCGACAGGTATAATTGAGATCAATAAAACAAGGGCTGTCCAGGCTTGTTTAAGAGAAATTTTTGCTCTCCAAATCAGTGACCTAAAAAATAAAAATCACACCAGTAATTACCCTAAATATTATCAGGTTTTAAATGCTGCAGCTTATTTTTTTCAGATTGTTTGATTGCCCACGCCACGTCGACAGCTTGTTTGTTTTCTTTAATATCATGCACCCTGAAACACTGTATCCCTGCCATCACACCAAGCGCTGTGGTAACAGCTGTTGCTGTAACCAACTCTGCCGGACTTGAGACATTACAAATGCTCCCCATAAATCGCTTGCGACTGGTTCCCAGCAGGACCGGGTAGCCCATGTCTACAAACTTTTGCAAATGCGCCAAAATATCCAGATTATCTTGTTTGCGTTTACCAAAACCAATGCCCGGATCAATAATAATATTATGTTTATCAATACCGGCATGCAGCGCGGTATTAATCCGCTGGTAAAGAATATCCATAATTTCATTGACGGCATCATCATAATATGGATTATCCTGCATGGTTTTAGAGCAACCCTGGCTATGCATCAATATAATCGGTACCTGTCGTTCAGAGGCCAGAGTTAAAATCGTTTCATCGGCCAAACCGGCTGAAACATCATTAATGATATTTGCGCCGGCATCCAGTGCAGCATTGGCTACTAAACTTAGTGTGGTATCAATACTAATCAAGATATCCTTGGAAAGTACGGACCTGATTCCTTCAATAACCGGTATGACCCGTTTGATTTGCTCTTGTGCGGAAACGGGGTCTGCCCCCGGTCGTGTTGACTCACCGCCAATATCTATAATCTCCGCACCTTGAATGATCATAAGTTCAGCTTGTTTGATTGCCGAATCAACATTATTAAATAGTCCTCCGTCGGAAAAACTGTCCGGTGTGACATTTAAAATTCCCATAATTTTGGGCTTATCTTCAAGACTGAACATAGAGTAAAAGCTCCTTTGAATGCAATCAGGTATAATACCCAAAATTTTTGATTGCCTAAATAACTTAATGGACAAACCTCGTTTAGCCTGGGCCATTACCGGATCCGGCCACTATATTGAAGAATGCCTGGAATACCTGCTGACTTTGGATCGGGTTGATCTCTACCTGAGTCATGCGGGTGAAGAAGTACTTAAAATGTATGGTATTAAACTTGATGAAATTCGTGCCAGAATGCCTGTTTACAGGGATAAAGCAGCTTCGGCGCCGCCTGTCGGTCATTTTTATAAAGGCCATTACCATACATTTATCATGGCACCGACCACATCCAACACTATAGCCAAGTGTGTTTTGGGTATTGCCGATTCATTAGTCACCAACCTGTATTCTCAGGCGGGTAAATGTAGAGTTCCCAGCATTGTCTACCCGTGTGATATTGCACCGGAAATGGAAACCACCGCGCCCGGCGGAAAGGTGATGGTCTACCCAAGGCCGATTGATCTGGAAGCAACTGATAAACTCCGCCGTTTTCCCTACACCGATGTCGTGGAAAGCGTAGAAGAATTGATTGAGGCCGTTGATAAACGGTTAAAAGCACTCTCATGACGGAACACATCCTTTTTTTAACCGGCAGTCTGGCAGAAAAGCAACTCCACCAGATTCTGGAAAAAATGCAGCCGGAATTTAACTATACTGTGCATCAATTAGGTATTAAAGTCGCTGCCTTGATGACCGCAGATATGATTAAACGGCGGTTAAAAGATACCTATAATGCCGACAAAATCATAGTGCCCGGACGCTGTCGCGGCGATTTGGAAGCCTTGTCCAAAGACATGAACATAACCATTGAACGCGGCCCGGAAGAATTAAAGGATCTACCGCTTTATTTTGGTAAAGCAGCTCATAAAGTCGATTTATCACATTATCAAGTCAAAATATTTGCCGAAATTGTTGATGCGCCCAATGTTGCCGTCGATGAAGTGGTTAAACGGGCCTATTATTATAAAAATAATGGCGCCGATGTCATTGATATAGGCTGTTTGCCGGGAACCCCCTTCGAACATCTGGAACAAACCATTTCAACTTTAAAGCAGGAAGGTTTTACCGTCAGCATAGATTCCCTGGAACCGGAAGACTTGCTGCGTGGTGGAAAAGCGGGTGCTGATTATATGCTCAGCCTGCATGAAGATACGCTTTGGATTGCCAATGAAGTAGCAGCAACACCAATTTTGATTCCTAAAAACCATGGTGATTTAACATCATTGGATATCAGCATTGCCTCACTTAAAGCCAAGGGGCGTCATTTTATTGTCGACCCCATCTTAGATCCGATACACTTTGGATTTACAGAATCGATAGTGCGTTATCATAGCGTTCGCAGTAAACATCCTGATATTGAAATGATGCTGGGTGTGGGTAATATTACCGAATTAACGCATGCCGATACCAGTGGCATGAATGCGCTGCTGCTGGGAATATGTTCGGAACTGAATATCAATGCCATTTTGACTACCGAAGTCAGCCAACACGCTTGTCGAGCCGTTAAAGAAGCGGAATTGGCCAGACGCATCATGTTAGCGGCAAAAAGCAATAATACCCTGCCTAAACATATTGATAACGGTTTGCTCTGTTTACATGAAACCTCGCCTTTTCCATATCAGTTGGAAGAGATTAAGGAACTTGCCAGTCAGATTAAAGACCCCAGTTATCGTATTCAGACCAGTGCTGAAGGTATACATATATTCAATCGAGACGGACTGCACAGTGCAACCGATCCATTTGATCTTTATCCTGATTTACAGGTAGAAAATGATGGCGGACATGCTTTTTATTTGGGCGTCGAACTGGCCAGAGCGGAAATTGCCTGGCAGTTGGGTAAACGATTTAATCAGGACCAGCCCTTAAATTGGGGCTGCGCTTCAGAACATAATGAACAAACTGTAGATTTACACAGTTTTAAACCAGCAGGAACAACTTTACAGAAAAAATGATTCAAGAGACTATCGTAACAACGCAAAACAATGCCGGAGAAGTCCATATTGCTCCGATGGGCATCCATGTAGATAAGGATGAATTGGTCATCCTGCCTTTCCGTCCCTCCTGTACCCTGGAAAATATTTTGCAAACCAAATCAGCGGTGATTAATTACACCGATGATGTGCGTATCTTTGCCGGCTGTCTGACCGGTAGACGCGACTGGCCATTAATACCCGCGCAAAAGATAAAAGGTCAGGCTTTACTACAATCTTTAGCGCATAGTGAAGTTGAACTGGATAAAATAGAAGATGATCCGACACGACCAAAATTATTTTGCAAAAAAGTTCATACCGTCACCCACGCCCCTTTTCAAGGTTTTAACCGCGCTCAGTTTTCGGTACTGGAAGCGGCAATATTAGTCAGTCGGCTGAGCATGTTACCACTTGAAAAAATAGATGCCGAAATCAACTATTTAAAAATCGGCCTGGAAAAAACTGCCGGAGAAAAAGAACTTCAAGCCTGGGGTTGGCTGATGGAAATTGTCGACAATCACAAACAGAGGGTTAACGTATGAGCGGAATGCTTGCCAGCATAAAAAACCTGGATGAAGCCAAACTGGTAATGGATTTGGGTATTGATATTATTGATTTAAAAAACCCGGAAAAAGGGTCTTTAGGGGCTTTACCACTGGACACCGTTAAATCCATCGTTAAATTGATTAATAGGAGAAGCATAGTCAGCGCAACAGTGGGTGACCTTCCCATGAAACCGAACATAATAGCAAATGCCGTTAATTTGATGGCATCGACAGGGGTTGACTATATTAAAATCGGTTTCTTTCCTGATGGAAATTGGCACGCCTGTATAGACAAACTGAGTGAACTTCAAACATCAGTTAATTTAATCGCCGTATTATTCGCCGACACTCGCCCAGATCTTTCAGTAATTGAAAACTTAAAAGCTGCCGGTTTTAAAGGTGTTATGTTGGATACCATGGACAAGAAACAAGGCCGGTTAACACAAATCATGAATGGCCCAGGTATTCAAAAATTTTGCCTGCAAGTAAAATCCCAGCAAATGCTTTGCGGTTTGGCAGGCTCATTAAGATTACCTGATATCCCGCTAATAATTCCTTACCGACCTGATTATATGGGTTTTAGAGGGGGTTTATGCCTGGGACAGAATAGAACAGACAAGCTTGATATAGCCGCCATCAACAAAGTCCATCAAACCTTGTTAGGCTATAATAATCAGCAAAAAAAAATAAGTGCTTAAAACAATAAAAAAACGCCGGAAAGCAAAATATGAAACATAAAATGACCATTACCAGTAAGATTTTAATCGGTATGTTGGCTGGTCTGATTCTTGGCAGCTTGATCAATGCCTTCGGTCAGGAAATTCAATTTATACAAACTTATCTGGTCGGCGGGCTGTTTCATGTTATCGGTGCAGCATTTATCAATGCATTAAAAATGCTGGTAGTACCATTAGTTACGTTCTCCTTGATCTGCGGAGTTTGTGGGATTGGTGATATCGGCGCTTTGGGCAGGGTTGGTTTTAAAGCTTTTGCGCTGTACATTCTGACCACCGGCTTGGCAATTTCCCTGGCATTAGTCATCGCCATTCTGATTGCACCAGGGAAGAATTTTGAAAATACCTCTACTCTGTCTGAATTTACTGCAAAACCGGCACCGCCACTGACCGAAGTTTTTATTAACATCGTTCCCAGTAATCCGATCCATGCTTTTGCCGAAGGCAATATGCTTCAGATAATCTTCTTTGTTATCGTTTTTGCCATCGCCATGCTGATGACCGGCGATATAGGAAAACAACTAGCGGAATCAGCTGAAAGGCTTAATGAAGTGATGATGAATGTAGTGACATTGGTTATGGACTTTGCCCCTATCGGCGTGTTCTTTTTAATGGCTAAAACCTTTTCCGAACAAGGAATCGGGCTAATTTTGCCTATGATCGACTACTTTAGCGTGGTTATCGCCTGTCTACTCATTCATGCCTTGGGTACCTTTAGCCTGTTAATTGCTTTTTTTGCAAAATTAAATCCATTGGTTTTCATAAAAAAAATGCGTCCGGCACATATTTTCGCCTTTAGTACAGCCAGTTCCAATGCCACTATTCCTGTTACCTTACAGGTGGTTGAAAAAAGACTCGGCGTCGGTAACTCGACAGCATCGTTTACCGTACCATTAGGCGCCACCATCAATATGGACGGTACTGCCATTATGCAAGGCGTGGCCACGGTTTTTATCGCTAATGTCTACCAGATAGATTTAAATTTAGTGCAATATCTGACGGTAATCGGCATGTCCATCCTGGCCTCAATCGGCACCGCGGGTGTTCCAGGCGTTGGCCTGATCATGCTGGCGATGGTGTTTAATCAGGTCGGCCTGCCCATTGAAGGTATCACTTTAATTCTGGGTGTAGATCGCTTATTGGATATGCTAAGAACTGCTGTAAATATTACCGGCGATGCCACCGTCACCTGTATTGTTGCCCGCGGAGAAAACGAATTAAACGATTATATCTTTGATAATCCTGATGCCGGGGTAATCACTGATGTTGAGCTGCCTCATAAGGCTACCGCCAAGCACCAGTGATCATGGAGTTCGACCTGTTTGACTATTCCGGCTGACACCGGTAAACATCAAAACTTAAAGAACCCTCTTTTACCGGTTCAAGCGCAACAATGGTATCACCATTCATCACAGCGGCTTCGTTTTGCGCTAAAATGACCAATTCTTCCCTTACCTGCTCAGCATCACGATCAAAAAAGCCGATATTGTCCTTAACCACGGTTCGTGCTTCACCCAGTTTTTTACAATGTACTACATGAAAAGGCTTCACTAAGGTCACTTCCTTTCCTATATTGGTAAGCTCGACCCAAGTACACGCAGTTAAGGCAGAAACGGCAAAAATTGCAACAAATCGTGTCATCGTAGTTTATTCCTGTATTGAGTCAGTGGTTTCCAACATTGTATTTATTTGAATTTTGATTCTATCTAAAACGTTTTCGACTGTCATGCTCTGATTTCAATGATTATCTAATCTTCATTTATAATTTCGTATCGCAGTTATATTGATTCAATACGTGTGTTTACATTACCCGACTGTCCGGCTTCATTGAATTAAATTCAAAATTTAATTACCGACTTCTTGAAGTGTCCGGCCAGTAGCTGCAAACTTATAAAAATAAAATTCTCCAAAGCCAAATACGATTTTTTAAGAATCAGGGGTGGCAGGAGATAAAAGTACAAACAAGGGGAACAATAATATTGATATAGTTCCCCTTCTCCACTTAATCACTTTTAGTCAATGAAGTTAAGTTTATTGGATAGCTCATCCTGATCATCATCTGTTATGGGAAAATGATCCGACAATAACCGTCCGCAATGTTCAATGGCCTGTATCAACTTTTCAGTGGGTTCGCGTGACTTCATTCCTTCAACAACAAGATTGCAAACATCAACCCAGTCCTTCTGTTCTAATTTCGCCGTAATTTCCTCATCCCCTAGCACTCTGACATTTTGTTCATATAGAGAAATATAGATTAAAACGCCCGTTGCCCCATCGGTTTCATGGATCCTGAACTGATGAAAGGCCAGCCGTGCACTTTTTTCCACCTCCTCTTGCATTTCTTTTTTTGATATAAAAATAAGACGTAATATCGGAAAAAAAGAGGCCAGTAAAGTACCCAAAATAAAGCCAAAGAAAATAATCACTAAAGCCCATGGTAAAGTGATTACTGTAGTCATCTCACCTTCCCACTGACCCGTTACCGGTATTGATTCTTGAGTGCATAACCAAGAAATGGTTAATAACAGCATGCCTAACAACACACCAAAAATATCTTCAGCCCGATCATAACGTCCGGAAACACTGGCAATAACAGGAACTATTTCACCACTGGTATTTTTTTCAGCGCGGGAAACAGCTTCTTCAATGATTGTTTTTTGTTCATCAGAAAAATAGTTACTTGCTTTTTTCATTGTCAGATTCCCAATCACTTTACCAAGAACCGGAAGCGCCACCGCCTCCGGAGAATCCGCCGCCAAAACCGCCGGAACTTCCGGCACTGTTGGACGAACGTAAAATTGCAAATAGTATTAGCCCTAATAATGCAATAAGTGCCCAAGCCCAGCCACTACGCCCGGTTTTAAACAGGTTAATGATTAATACAATCAAAAGGATAACCGATACGATAATTGCCGGCAAAAACCACCAGGGTGCCTCTGGTTTTGGCAGGCTGAGTCCTCTGGCCATAGCATCCAAACCTTTAACCCCGGAAGCGATGCCGGCTGAGTAATTATCTTTCTTAAAAGCAGGAATAATCAGGGTTTCCATAATTTCCTTTGCAGTTCGATCATATGATCTATCCCAATCGGCTCCTAATTCTATTCTGGCTTTTCTATCTCCTTTAGAAACCAATAACAACATCCCATAGTTTCTGTCTTCAAAGCCGATGCCCCACTTGTCAAACAAATCAGCGGCATAACCTTCAATGGAATAGCCGGCTGCATCATAATCGGCTAGTGAGGTTATAGTCACCACAAACATGGCTACCTGCTCATCCTGCAATAATTTAGATGCTAATGAATTGATTTCTGTAGCCGCCTCTGCATTAATAATACCGGCTTTATCAATATAAAAATTCGCGTCATCAGGGCGTTCAGGAAATTCAAGGGCATAGGCTTTCACAGTAAACAAAAACGTCATCAATAAAACCAATATTCTTAATGACTTAGGAAAAATTCTCATGATTTAATTCCTTACAATAACAACTGTTATGTTGTTTATGAGTATAGCCCATAACACTTTAGGCTGAATGTGTCATTCTTATAATCTAAGCATTATCTTTGAATTTTTAAAACTAATTTGCATCCTAATATTTATCTTCCTATTAATAAAAGGATGTATATATGCAAACAATAATAGCCAACAAAAAATATGAAATCGGTAATGCCAGACTGGTGGCAGAATATAATAAAACTGCCGATAGAGGTGAGGATGATGCGTATTGTGAAGAACTCTACCTCAAAAATTCGGGCACCTATTTACTTTACGGACGCGGCGGGAGCAAAACACCGTGGAACGAATTTGAAGGGGAAGGAATAAAATTATTAAATGCTGATCAGGCCAGAGACTGGATTAGACAACATAGTCATGATAAAAAATATCAATATGCCGACCTGTGGGGAGAGGCTGCCGAGTAGATATACGATATAAATCTAGCAATTTAATAATTGACGTTGGATTAAACCTGACAATGTGAGCATAGACTCCGCAAATACATCACAGACGTTTTAAATATAAATTCATCTCAATTGCACCACATAAACTATTCATTTGCTCAGTTTTTTTGTTTGCCGACTTCATTTATTTAATTTGTCATATTTTTCGTTAAATAGGTTTGAAATATGAACTGTTTGGCACTTGTCAGTTTAATAACGTGCTACGTTTAAAATCGGTTGCTGGTAATTTCTTCAGCGTAATGAGAGGTGATGTATGAACAAATTTATGGTAGAAGTTTTATTAGGTTTTTGTTTGGTTTATTTTGATATTGGAATTTTATATGCTCATGGAGATCATTCTATCCCCTGTTCCGGCCCACACAAAAATGACCCAGGCTGCAATGTTGCACCACCGCCGCCAATTTCTGTATTCAGCGCAAACGTAGATTGGATAAACGAAAAAATCATCTTTACAGGGTCGAATTTCTCAGCCGATACGACCGTATCTATCGCTGGTAACACAGCAACCATTGAAAGTTGGACACCAACGCAGCTGGACATCGCTATGGATACTGCCATTGCCGGTTCTGCAAAAGGAAATCATAACGTAATTATTGAGGATCTACCGAGTTCGAGTTCCGGCTCCATTTCTCTCTATACCAAAGCATTGCTAATTGACAAAAATTTAGCCGGTTGTCCTTGTGCTGTCGACTGGCAAGGAACACTTGAACCGCTTGGATTATGGAACAAAACTGCAGAATGCACTGAAATAAATGGAGGTGCCGGAAATCCGGTTGATATAGCCGGCATCGTATATTCTGATCCAGCCGATCAAACCGCCTTTCCACAATACCCGATAGGGGCAGCGTTTACTTCCGAGCCTAGCGAATCGGTCTGTCAATTAACCATAGCAGATGACACCAGTCCTACGCCTGTAATCGATCTGGTTAAGAAAAGAATCAACCGTCAACAACAAGGAGACTGTCGCACCGTATTGGCAAATAATATATGTAGTTCCATCAATACTGTTAGCCCGTAGAACCTTATCTATTTTGGTTTTATAACCGTAAACTGATTGAATAAGGTGTGATTATGAATAGATTAATTAAATTTAGAAAGTATGCGGCATTATTACTTTCGTTTTCGATATTTGTCAGCACTCAGGCCGCGTCCGACATAAACAGCGTTTTATTGGATTATGACACTTCTCCGGCAAAAATTATTGTTCTTGGAAC
This sequence comes from Methylococcaceae bacterium, assembly GCA_050303415.1. Classification (GTDB taxonomy): domain Bacteria; phylum Pseudomonadota; class Gammaproteobacteria; order Methylococcales; family Methylomonadaceae; genus JBNLBS01. The sequence goes on from JBNLBS010000022.1 coordinate 29,046, forward strand.
AGGATTGAATAATGCCGAATTTACCTTGGCCGGCATTTTAATTCCGTCAACTTGTATTGAAAATGTATCGGATACTGAACAACATATTTTGTCTTGTTCTGAAACCGCATCTGCAATACCGGAACAAGGTAGTTATAATTTGCTTGTCAATGGCGTGGAATTATTTTCCATTTTTGCCGAAAACGGATTTATTGCCACTCCTCCACCGCCGGTTTCCACCACTTGCCCTTGTACCCCGGCCTGGGAAGCTCAAATTCCAGCTGGCACGCTTGCATTTTGTTATTGGGGCGTTGATGGCACTCAAGAGTGGATAACAACTCAAACTTGGCTTGACGGGTCAAATAGGCAAGATGTTTTATCGGCCGCATTCGATCCCAACAATATCTTTTTCGACACTAATAATGTTGGTAATTCTGTATCTTTTTGCAGCCTATATGACGGTAGCAATTACACAACAGCCGAACCCGTACTTACTCAGGAACAATATGACGATTGTTATCATAAGTTAATGGTAGATATATGCCTGTAATCAAATTTTAAACATGTTCAAACTAATTTTATTAACAACGCAGCCCCTAATTTAAATGGGGCTGCATGAACGCATAAAAATATGTTTGATGCACAAGAAACTTGAATTCATTAATTTGTTAAAAGTCTAATTTAAGCCACTTGTCATTATTAAGATCTGCTTCATATTCATCCTTTCCCGTGAAGCCAAAATCATTAAGTTTGTTGAAGTATGATTGATAGTCAAACTCCCCTTCACATTTCCAAGGCTCTAAATCCCAAATTGCATCAGCCATCCATGCTAACCATCTTGGAGGCGGCGGCCATTTTTTAAAATAATTAATTCTATCTTGTTCAGTTTTTAAGGCTTTCAATCGCTCATAAAAGACCATTAACAATGTTTCACCCGCCCCCATTCTCCATCTCATGCTGTAAGGGTGCGAATTTTCTGCAAAAATCCAAGGTGGCGGGACATCACCGTAATTATCGATATAAACCTTTAGAAGCTTCCTTATACCAGTATTCTTCACAAATTGATGACATTCGAATCACTTTGTAGGCAATCTAAAGAACGCGGTCGAGCAGGTAATTGGCTTTTTTATTCAGCAAGGAGAATTGTCCTCCTTAAAGGCCAGGGTTCTGCCCTAGCATTCGACATTATTGCCTGCCTCCTATCTTATTTTCATAATTGAAATCATAACGTTGCAATTAACCTGTGTAAATGAAGTCCATCGGAATTTTCATTCGAGTTAATTTGCCTTGTAAGCATTATGGCACTTGCGCGGGGTATGCAAAAACCCATTCACGGTCTTATTGATGTCATTGATTTTTCATCTCAGCTTTAATTTGTTCAACAGCCTCATCAACCCATCGTTGAAACTCTTCCGCTTCGGACCGGGAGGGAAACTGCCTACTTCTCACCGCCTCTAAAGCAGCCAACGCTGGCGGCGAAGCTAGGGTTACCAAGCCATCTAGCGCCTGCATCCAGACTTCTTTGCTGGAATCAAAAAGAGCCTGTCCTAGGAATGGAATGCTTGATTGTTGTCTATGTTGCCAGATGACCTGCACGAGAAATTCCCGGATCTGGCTGCTGGCTTCATTTTGAAAAGCATCCATCAAATCCAACAGTACCCTATCGGGCATTTCAAGTAATCCGAAAAAAGCACGATCGCGATCACCGGCACAAAACCATTCCAGACAGTTATTGACTTCTTCAGTTAGTATCTCTTTGTTCATCGGCTGCTTAACTTTGAGCCAAGCTAACCACTGGTGCGTAAAGAAAGTTGGCTGGCTTGAACACTGGATTATAAAGTGTTTTCATTTACGATAACCTCAACACATGCCGCCGGTTTCGCCTGCAAGATAAAATGAGATCCTTCGATTTGAAAGGTATTGATAGTGCTAAATACTTTTTTGAAAGTTCCCAAACATCTTTCAGGAACCAGTTTATCGTCCGTTGCTTGTATATAGGTTGCTTTTATATCGCAGAACGGGTGATTGTTTCCTAGCTTTGTTATTTCGTGTAACCTGAATGAAAGAACGTCGGGTGAAACCATTTTTATGGATTGTGTAAACAAATCGATCAATTTCGTATTTGCTGCCTTCCCTAATAAAAGTGTTTTAACAATATAGTTTGGTATCGGAAAAGATAATAAAAGGCTCCTCGGTAACCAATTTGACAACCCTAACAGGAAAGGACGTGGGTTTTCCAGGAAAGTAGCTACAAAAACAACTGATTTAAGATTCTTCGGCTTACCAAGCGCAACTCGATAAGCTATATAGCCTGAAAAAGACTCGGCAACTAAAATGAATTTTTCATCAGGTAATTGCCTGATAACCAAATCGATCAATTCACCATAGCTTAGTTTTAAATTTGGTGGATATGCAATGACTACAGCATCAAATTCCTTAGGTAACTGTTCAACAAAAGGTTTGAATAACCCTCCCGTTCCATCAAGCCCTGGCAACAAAACAATTTTCATTTATCTTCAGAGCTTATTACTATCTGTATGTAGATTGATTTAGGAGTAGTCTCGAAAGCGTCTAAAATAACATTTTTAGCGGCTGCTTCAAGGCTGGATACTTTTTCATCTGTTACATCAGATGCCATAAACATGACCGTAACTTGGCTCAGAATACCATTTTGAATTTTCCAACCCACTTTCGAATTCCACCCATAGCTATCTTTTATAGTCTTCTGAATTCTCTCCTGTTTATCTCTAAACTCCAGAAGATCATTTGCCACATCACAACCGGGCAAAAATATGATAGAAAAGACAATAACTATTAGATAACTTCTCATAAAGATCCTAGCTTAAATATAACGGAACAAATCAACTGCCCTATGAAGTCTGCTGACGTTGAAAGCGCGTAGCTTTATGGCCTGTCTAAAAGCGATCGTTAGCCATTAATTCGCTGACCATGTTTCAGTTCTCTCTATTGAAAGATCTGGCTCTTCTGAGCTTAAAGTAATTTCCGGTCCTCCCTGGCCAATACCTGAAACACTTGATCTTCAGTCCACAGCAAATACTCATTAAGTGGCTTTTCTCCAGTCTCCAGTGCTGTAGTTGTTGTTCCCAAATAATTTCTAAATGATGATGAATTGACCTTACGGAGAACGGTACTACCCACTGCCTCAAGCTCTAGATCCTTACCGTCAAAGGATTCATTGTATGTAAAAACCACAAGCGCCCTATTGAAACGTACGTCAACAACCCAACTATTTTGTTCGACAGTAACCGGATAATACGGGCCAAGAATATCTTCCCCGATTTGCACCGGTAGGCGTTTAGAACCTTTGATTCCCTCTACCAAGCGCATTTGAAGCTCTCCACTTGGAAGCTGTTTGCTCCTTTCAAGAAACCAAGTATGTGCTTCGTCTAGAATCATCTTTATTTTATGGCTAACGGGGCTATAGAAAAAAACCAAAAAATCAACTGTCATCACCTTATTTGATTTGTTTAGTTAACTATGCCCAAATTTCAAATTAACATCAAGAGTAAGTTGATTTCATTTTTTACTCAAACTTCATCTTATGTAAGCGACCATTTTGCATAATTGCGTGGCAAATTAGTTAAATGTGCGGGATAGCTGCGCCTGAAATAAGGCTAACCGGGAAAATATCGCCTGATTGGCTGATGACATAAGAAAATAAGATCGTCTTTTTTCTCCATCAACAAGTGAAATAATTATCTACAAAACTGCCAGATTTTCAGAGTTTCCTTGAATATCCTGTATTATGCAAAGCTTATAAGACAGATTTTTTGGACTGAGCGCCGTATGTGTTCAGTAAGCAGCGGTATTCGCAATATAATTGTTATATTTTCTGTTCACAATTGAATTAAGCTGAACAATGTACAGGCTAAATTAATAAATAGTTTTAGATTTTAGTTCGTAAAACATTTCAATAAATGGTATCTGAATGATACAGGTAAATAACTTTACAAAATCCTATGGAAACCTCATAGCTGTTGAAAATTTATCATTTCAGGTAAAACCGGGAGAAATTTTAGGCCTGGTCGGCCCCAACGGCGCCGGAAAAACAACTACGATCCGAGCACTGTCCGGCATCATTCCACCGCAATCCGGTACACTTTCTCTGGCCGGTCATGATATTGTCGAAAATCCAATTTCAGCAAAACAGAATTTAGGTTATATCCCCGATGACCCTCGTTTGTTCGACTCATTAACCGTTTGGGAACATCTGGAATTTATCGCATCGGCCTATGGTGTTTCAGATTTTAAAACCGAAGCTGAAAAACTGTTAAATTTCTTTAATCTTAAGGATAAACGCAATCATGTAGTGCAGAATCTTTCGCGTGGCATGAGACAAAAAGTGGCAATTTCCTGTGCCTATTTACATCAACCGAAAGTGCTGTTATTTGACGAGCCATTAACAGGATTAGACCCGGAGGGTATTCGTTCCATTACCGAATCCATTCAGCAACGTGCGGCCTCCGGTAATGCAATCATTATTAGTTCCCATTTACTCAACTTGGTTGAGAGCCTTTGTACTCATCTATTGGTTTTACATCATGGTCAGTGCCAATGCTTCGGATCGATGGAAGAGGTGCTAAAAATGTTCGTTCAAGCAAAGGATAATGTAACGCTTGAAGATGTGTTCTTCTCCATTACACATAGCGACAATTCAAATAAGGAATAATTTGAAATGGATGCTAAGCTCGGCAAATTACTGTTACTAAGATTTCGAGGGGGGTTACGACAGCGATTTAAAGAATTAAAAACACTGCGGGGGATGATATTTTCATTGATCACCTTAGCGGTGATCTGCTTAATCATTACCCCATCATTTGATTTTGATAATGCCGCTCTCAACAACCTCCTGGATAGACCCGAACCTTCTCAGGAACAATTAACACGCTTCATGCCTCTGGGTTTATTTACAGCATTTCTGACTACAGTATTCACATCGTCAGGACCGTCTATCTACTTTAGCCCCTCTGAAATAAATCTTCTTTTTTGCGCCCCATTTACGCGGCAAGCCTTATTACTTTACAAAATGTGTTTTTATACATTTGGAGCTTTTTTAAGCAGCCTATTAATTGCGCTTTTAATACCAATTCCCGGCTATTCATACTTAGCGACTTTTCTAGGGATATTTCTAACATTTTTATTTATTCAATTATTGTCAACCTCAGTGAATATATTGGCTCGATTAATCAACAAACAAGTTGCATATCAGTCATTTCGACCATTTCAAATGATATTATTGCTTGTTTTAGTTTCAGCATTAGCCGGCTTGATTTTCAATCATTCCACCGGCATGGTTTTATTGTTAGACAGGATTCAGGCTTCCGTTATCGGTAGCCTAATTTTTGCACCTTTTAAGGTGTTTGTTCATATCCTTTTCGCGCAGTCCTTTTTTCCGGATTTAATTGGATGGGTTTTGTTGGCACTGGGTATGATTGCATTACTTATAAGCACTATTATCTTTTTTGATGAGTATTGTTACGAAGCTTCTTTGACAGCCAGTTTTAAAAGGCAAGAGCGATGGAATCAAATACAACGCAACGGTCTGGTTTGGGCCAGGCAGCCTGGCAGGATTAATTCGTTTAGATTTCTAAGAATATTCGACCGGGTCAGCCCTGTTACTTGGTGGCAATTCCTTAGGGCTTTCCGTTGTTATAGCAAACCTCTGTCTGCTCTTTTTATAGCCGCATTATTGTCCGGACCTGTTTTAGTTATAGCTTGTGCCGATATTTCTATATCGACACGAATAGGCATGGTGTTTTTTATCTGGGTTTATTTTTTACCCAAAACACTGGTCTTCGATTTTCGCAGCGATATTGATTCGTTGGAAACGTTAAAAACATTGCCTGTTTCAGCATTGAAAATCAGCATGGGACAATTGATTGCACCGGTCATATTGAGCAGTTTAATAGAATTGGTAATGTTAGGCAGTTTAGCAACGTTGTTGGAAGGAATCAGCTATACACTTACCATCAGCTCGATGCCATTCGTATTACCCTTTAATTTGTTATTGTACGGCTTGGAAAATCTATTTTTTCTGATTTTTCCAGCCCCGTTAGTACCAGTTGGCCGGGTTGATTTTGATTTTCTGGGACGAAACCTGGTTCAATTTGCTGTCACCAGTTCTTTATTAATCGGGGGATGTTCAATTCCGGCCATTTCTGGTCTTATATTGATAAAGCAATACGGTTTTTCATGGACAATGGCCGTACTATCCGCGTGGCTGGTCTTATGTGCTATTTCTTTACTCACTTTACCGCTCAATTGTTGGTGCTTCAGTCGATTTAAAATCGTACGAAGTTAAAATTTTTTACTAACTCATTTTTTCAAAATACTAAGTCAATCAATTCAATATGAAAAGAACGCTTGAACCCGAGTTAATGCAAGATCAAAAACAAGCAGAAGCTTATGCCGCTGCTGACTTTTCTGAAGCGGATCAGTTAATGGTTCAAACATTTGCCGAGTGCTTTAACAATGAACAATTAATAGGCCCGATTTTGGATTTAGGTTGCGGCCCCGGCAATATCACTTTTGGTTTTGCCAAGCAGTTTCCGCAAAATCAGGTCATAGGTATCGACGGTTCTAGAGAAATGCTGCAATTTGCCATTGAGCGAAAAAACTCCCGGCCTGGTTTCAATGAGCGTATTCAATTTATACACGGAACCATTCCTCAGGTTTCAATTCCATTCGGGCCTTTTTCAGCCATCGTCAGCAACAGTTTTCTACATCATTTACACCGCCCGGAAGTGCTTTGGACGCTAATCAATCGATATGCAAAACCCGGCTGCAGGATTTTGATCATGGACTTATTTCGCCCTGCATCTGCCAAAATAGCACAAAGCCTGGTCGAGCAATATGCTTGTAATGAACCGGAAATCCTGCAAAGGGATTTTTATAATTCATTGCTGGCAGCTTTTACCCCGGATGAGATTAACCAACAACTGGCAACTGCTGACCTGACAGAGTTAGAAGTCCGAAAAGTTAGTGATCGCCATATCATTATTGTTGGAACAAAACGCTGAATAATTAATGGCTTTATATCAATCAATAATAAGGACTTTGGCGTTTGGAGCCCTTAAGTTATCGTCCATATAAACAGATGATGATCGTGTTGCAACTTTTGTTTTAGCAGAGAACGAAGGATTAAATCATCAATAACCCCCTGCCCTTTAATAGACATAATACTAAGAGTTTATATTCTCTGAAATATTATATTCCTATCTTTGAAAAATTGAATAACATATTAAATAACATCATTACAATGTAAAATGTATGGCCTTCCCCTCTTTTTACTAAATTTGTGATCCAGTATTACCAGAAATTAAAAATCGATTCTGCTTAAAAAAATATGTATTTTTTATTGAAATGAGCTTAGAGTTAAAAAAAGCTTAAACAATTTTATTTAAAGGTCTTTTTTAATTCACATAAAGTTAATGGACATAATCAATAATTTCAAAGAATGGTTCTCAAATTTAAAAGCCTGGAAAAAAGGTGCACTTTTAGGTTTTATAGCTTTTTTTATTTATTCATCAATTCTACTTTTATGGAATTTTGAAGCAGTTTTTCAACCACATGGATATGCAATTTTCTTTTTATTTACCCATTTTTACCTTCTAGGGTTACCTCTATCGTTAATTTTATGGCCCTTTATTGAATTACTCGAATTTTTAGAAAAAATCCATCTTTTCCCTGATATTGACATCTTTTTTATATTATTTTTATCAATTCTCTTAGCTTTTATTAATTTTATATTTTTAGGTTCTTTATTAGGTTTTATAGTAAACGGTATTGATAAAAAATATGGCGTACCGAAAATTAATATTACTTTTCCAAAAATATTCTTTTTTCTTTCAGCCTGCTTGATTGCATTTTTTGGAGGCGCGTTCTCAGAGTTTTTTTTATCAATACTGCTTATTCTAATTGTGTTGTTAATGATTATTTTTCTAGCAAAACATACGATAAAAAGGTGAATTCAAGTTCCAAGTGCAACACTTTGACTAGATAAAAAGGCATCGCAAGAATCTGATAAATTTAAATCACC
>JBNLBS010000023.1:0-36225 GCA_050303415.1 Methylococcaceae bacterium
TGGTGATTTAAATTTATCAGATTCTTGCGATGCCTTTTTATCTAGTCAAAGTGTTGCACTTGGAACTTGAATTCACCACAAAGACCGTTGCACTTGGAACTTGAATTCACCGATCACTCCATCAAGCCAAATCGAGCCGCTGGTCTATACCTTCCCATTTCAGGATCATAATACCTAAAGTAGTTATCATGTCATCTTGTTTCTTGGTTAAAAACTGCCCGGAAAACTGCAGATAATTTTCATAATGTTACCCATCTCCATCAGGGGCTTGATTAACTTCTGATTTACCAAATGGTTTATCCGGGCATAAACACGCTCGAGATTAAGTATTATTGACAGAATATTGACTCTAGACTAACATTTTAAATGAGTTTTTTATAACCAAAACGGGGAATTACAATGGGATTTATTTTTAACGTTTCAAGTAACAATCGCACTTGGTATATGATTGGAGCCGTCCTTTTAACTTTGATTGGAATCGGTGTTGCTATTGGTGGGTTTTCTGGATGAGGGACAGGGCTGGGGGTTACTGGTGTTGTGGTCGCTATTGTTGGTTTAATTTTCTTTCTTGACGCTTTGAGCTCCTAATTCAATTTTTATAGTTTAATCGATTACCTCTACATAGTCCGGGTTAGGTACAAATTATTTCATATTAAAGGTATATCAAGGGGAGGAGGCTCGATTGATTAATATTTATCTCTATCATATTGATTTTATAATATTTATTATCAATCGAGCCCGGCCTCTTTGATTACCTTTTTTCCGATTTGACGTCAGTTATATGATCGTCAGTCGGACGGTAAAAGCCTTGGAACAAAAACAATAAAATATCCAATGCAAGACCTAACCTTAGATTCTTTGTTCAATATCACCTTTAAAGGCTTTGAAGGTTCGAGCTGATTCGTTACCCCTTTCCGATAAAATATATTCTTGTGCTCTCGTTCTCTGCACGATTTAGATCGCGACCGAGCAAAGCCTTCCGCTCATACGGATAACACGCTCAAAACGCCAATATACACGTCAAAAATTAGCAGAGAAAGGGTTATAAGCTTTAGGAAGCTGAATACTTCAAACATTTAACCTTAGATACAGCTTGAACTTGGTTTTAACTTTTAAAACCAACAAAATCATTAGCAGTTATTAACGGCTGAAAGAACCAGCCAATAATAGAACTTCGTCTAAACCTGGCTGAGATTCTGATTACTTTTAACCAGCAAAAAAACACAGAACTGTAATTTTAAGCAACGCATAAACTATTAATTCCGCCAACGTTCAACATCGGTAGCAGACATAACGGATTAGTTATCCAATACTGCATGTTCTTATAGGTTTATTTTCAATATGTTAGAAATACAACCAACGATAATAGCATGAACAATGTCTCCTTTAACAACGGTTAGTCCATTATTTCCACACATTTCATAGTATAATTACTTATATTCACTTCGCTCTGTGGCGCTCAGATATACATTAGTAGGCTCAACTTGAATATGGCGTTAAAAAAACTTTCCAATAGCAGTCAAACTAATGAAGCTGTCTTTTTAGTCGATTTAGATCACCTCAATATACTTTACCTTAACGCCTCCGCTCGCCAACAACTTGGTTACCCGTGTGACGCTGATTTAAGCCTGCGTTTGCCGGATATAATCCCCGACTGTATTTTACTGTCCGACCGAATAAAGCAATCTAAATCCGAACCAGCTCTCACACTGAAAACCCGGCTTCTGGGTAAAAACGGCCAGCCTATCCCTATAGAACTTCATTTCGAAACGTTCGCTTTAAAAGAAAACTTCCTAGGCATCGCGATTGCTCGCCCGTCGACCGAATACTCAGGCTCGTCGACAGAAAGAATTCTGTATAGACAGGTTTTGGAAGAGTCGGCGGACTTTTTCAGTTGCTTTAATATGCAGGGTCAGTTGCTTTACCATAATCTCTGTGCCACACGCATGTTGGGATTTCCGGATGAAACAGCATTGTCTGACGCAAGCATCGCAACCATTTACCCAAAATGGATGGTTAACCAATGGACTGAAGTTATTATCCCGGCATTACTCAAGCATAACCACTGGCGTGGCGATGCAGCCCTGTTACATCGGGATGGTCATGAAATTCCCGTTTTTCAGACGCTGGTGTTACATCGCAATACTCATAGCGAGCCGGCCTATATTTCGGTTACCTTATCCGCTTTGGCCGACCGTAAGGAAAAAGAAGAACAACTGGATTTATTTGCATATGTATTTAATCATGTCAATGAGGCAATTTTCTTAGTCGACGAACACGCCAGGTTCGTTCAAGTCAACGACAAAGCCTGTAATAGTCTTGGGTACACTCGCGATGAATTATTAACGATGAGGGTATTCGACATAGACCCTGACTTTAAACCCGTGGACTGGCAGCAGCAGAAAGTCGACCCCGGCGAACACCGCTGGACAGCTATCGTAGAGACCCGTCACCGGAGCAAGCAAGGTCGCACGTTTCCGGTGGAAGTTAATGCCAGTTTCATCTGCTATCGAGGACACAACTACAGCCTGGCGATCGTACGCGATATTTCGGAAAGGAAAAGCGCGCAGGAGAAGTTAAATTTATTAAGTTATGCTCTTAATCATGTCAAAGAAGCCGCCTGGTTAATCGACGAACAGGCCAGATTTCATTATTGCAACGCTGAAGCTTGTCATTCGCTGGGTTACACACAGTGTGAAATGCTCAACTTATCGGTTCCTGATATCGATCCCTGTTATCAATGGGAAGTCTGGCCTAACCAATGGCTGGTTATTAAAACAGAAGGCTCATTGACCTTCGAAAGTCTACACAAGCCCAAATCGGGTGACGAGTTTCCGGTCGAAATTAATGCCAATTATTTTGAATATAACGGCCAAAGCTTCATTTTGGCACTGGTGCGTAATATTACCGAACGCATACAGCACCAACAGGCATTACAACATAGCGAATCGTGGTTAAACGCTGCCCAGCGTATTACTCATATTGGCAGCTGGGAGGTGGACTTTTCCAGCGGTATTTTAAGCTGGACCGATGAAACATTTCGTATATGGGAAATTTCCCCCTCTGAGTTCGGCGCTTCCGTCGAGGCATTTCTAAACACAGTGCATCCCGAAGACCGCGACAAAGTAGCTAAAGCCTATAACGCTGCGGTTGCAAATAAAACACTGTACCAAATCGAACATCGACTGTTGTTTCCTGATGGGCGTATCAAATTTATTGCCGAACGTGGTGAGCCGGTGTGCGATGAAGCCGGCAATATCACAAGCTTTGTCGGCACAGCAATGGATATTACCGAGCGCCACTACAGAGATGAAACCTTAAAGTTCGTCGCCCAGCAAGGTTGGAAACATCATCACACCTCATTTCTGGTGGCGTTATGCGAATATTTGGCGCAACTGTTTCAGGTCCGCTATGTCATCATCGACAAACTGATGCCAAGCATCGAATCGGCTGAAACAATTGTATTGTATGCAAACGGTAATCTGTTACCCAATATTCAGTACATGCTGAAAAATACGCCCTGTGCCGAAGTGGTAAACGGCAGATTTTGCTGTTATCCGGAAAAGGTGCAGCAAAATTTCCCCGAAGACCATTTATTGACCGAGATGGGGGCAGAAAGCTATGCCGGCCTGCCATTATGGAATACCGCCGGGCAAGTGATAGGCTTAATCGGGGTCATTGATACCAAACCGTTTTCCAATACAGCGCTTATTTCTTCTATATTACAATTGGTGACTAGCAGTGTTGCCGCTGAGATTGAGCGTCAACAAGCAGAACAGGTGCTGGCTGCACGTGAAAGAGAGTTCCGGATTTTGGTGGAAACAGCACCTGCACCGATTTTCCGTTATGACCGGGACTGCCGGCGCATTTATCTTAACCCGGCGGTTGAAAAAATGACCGATAAGCCGGCGTCAGATTTATTACAAAGAAAACCGTCAGACGGCTCTATTCTCTGTAAGTCGGAAGGCAAGAAGTTGGAACGTGCGCTACGGCAAGTTATAGAAACCGGTCAAACCTATGAAGGCGAACTCGAATGTGTTTTCGCCAACGGCGAAACACATTATTTTCATAATCGTTATGCTCCCGAACTGGATGAAAATAACCAGGTGTTGAGCGTGATCCTGGTATCGTACGATATTACCGAAAGAAAAAGAATGGAGACTGCTATTCTGCAACGCGAACAAGAATTTCGCGCGTTGGTGGAAAACTTACCGACGGTGGTGTTGCGTTATGACCGGAATTTGAACTACGTTTACGGGAACACCAGCTATCTACAACTCATCGGCAGCACCGAAGCCGAACTTCGCAACCGAACCATCGAACAAAACTGGTTGGCAAGCAATATATCGGCTGAAGAGTATAGGAATATTTTACGTAATGTACTGTGCAGCGGTGAAAAACAGGAAGTCACCTTGGAATGGAAAGACAAAAAAGGGAACTGGGTGTGCTACATGGTAAAAATTGTGCCTGAATACACCTTCGAAGGCCAAATTCAAACCGTTCTAGCACTGGGATTCGATTTCAGCGAACGCTATCGACAGCAATTAGTAGAAAACAATCGACAACGTGTCTTTGAAAAAATGGCTCGGAACAATAATCTGGAAACGATTTTGGAGCAGGTGGCGCTATATGTTGAATCAGTGAAGCAAGGCGGATATTGCGCCATTTTATTATTTGACGAAGATAGCCACAGATTGCAGCTGGCTGTCGCACCCTCATTTCCCCGCTCATACTGCGGAAAAAAACAATCGGTTCACTTACGCGATAAAGAAGGTCTGTGTCAGGGGTGGGCAGCATCGGCACGGGATAAAAGACGGGTAATTATTCAAAATCTGAATAACCGGAGCTGTGCTGATCTCTGCGAGCCGTTTATTCGGGAAATCGGTGCCGGCGCCTGTTGGTCCGAACCGATCATCTCCTCCGCCAATCAGTTATTGGGTGTTGTCACGCTTTATCTTGAACAATCGGGAGAACCGGATGACGCCGACCTCGGGCATTTACTTAAAGCGGCGAGATTAAGCGCCATTGCCATCGAAAGGAATCGTATCGAACAACGCCTAATGCATCAGGCCAGTTACGATGCATTAACCGAATTACCCAATCGACATATGTTCTACAATCGTCTGGAGGAGGAAATCAATAAGTCCAATCGTAATAAACATGCGGTGGCGCTCTTATTTATTGACCTGGATCGATTTAAAGATGTAAACGATACCTTAGGGCATGCATTAGGGGACGCTCTTCTAATCAACGCCTCCCAACGGATTCGAGAATGTGTCGGACAATCGGATATGGTGGCTCGGCTGGGCGGGGACGAATTCGTTATCATCACCCCCGTCATCAATAGTGTTTCTTCGTCGGAATGCATCGTCGAAGCCATTCTGAACCGCATGGCAGAACCCTTTAGTATTCAAGAATATCGTATTTACGTTTCAGCCAGTATCGGCATCGCCATTTATCCGCAGGATGCCGACACTGTTGAAGGCTTGGTCAGTTGCGCTGACCAGGCCATGTATGCGGCAAAAGAATCCGGCCGTAACAACTTCAGCTTTTTCACCCAAAGTATGCAGGCTTTGGCCCAACAACGCCTCTATTTGATCAACGCCTTAAGAGAAGCCATTAAAAAAGACCAATTGGAGGTGCATTATCAGCCCATTATCGAAGTCGCCAGCGGCAAAGCAATGAAAGCGGAAGCTTTGGTTCGTTGGCGTCACCCTAGCCTGGGTATGGTGTCACCGGCAGAATTTATTCCATTAGCGGAAGAGACCGACCTGATTCAGGAAATCGGCAACTGGATCTTTTCTCAAGCCGCCGACATGTCCAAACACTGGAATCAACAACTTGACGGTGAAGTACGGAAAATCAGCATCAACATGTCGCCCAGACAGCTGATCAAAGGTAGTGGGGATCAAATGACATTGGACTATTTACAAACAATAGACCTGAATTCCAAATATATCGTGATTGAAATTACCGAAGGTTTATTACTGGATAATAGCTCAACCGTCGTCCAAAAACTCGACAGATTGAAGCAGGCAGGTGTAGAACTCTCCCTGGATGATTTCGGAACCGGTTACTCGGCAATGGCTTATCTGAAAAAATTTAATATTGATTATCTGAAAATAGACCGCTCGTTTATCCGTGAACTCGAAACCAACCCTGATGATCGAGCCATTACCGAAGCCATTATCGTTATGGCACACCGATTAGGCCTTAAGGTCATCGCAGAAGGGGTTGAAACTGAAGAACAGTACTCGCTATTGAGTTCATTAAGTTGTGAATATATTCAAGGCTATTATTTTTCAAAGCCCATGCCGCCGGAAGCTTTTTTAACATATGTATTGGAAGGCGAATAACACTTGAAAATCTGTGCATATTCTTAATATATAACTGCAGGCTTTGCCGGTACGACTTTGACTGAGTAATTGTTCCTGAAAAATCGCTTAATTTTCTTTATTGTTGGATATCAATTAACCCATTTAACTTGTTTCAAATCATGCCCACGGAGAATTCACCCTTATGCAGGAATAAGATATTTTACGCCTGCATACGTTTAGGTTTCATTAGATATTATCTATGATAGCATTCAGCGTAGCGCTGGGCCGCATTGTCTGAGTTACTTGAGTGGTATCAGGATGGTAGTAGCCGCTGATATCGACCTTATTACCTTGTACACTGTTAAGCTCAGCGATGATTTGTTGCTCATTGGCCTTCATTTTTTCAGCAACCGGTTTGAATAAGGCTTGCAACGCTGCATCGTCATTTTGTTCAGCCAGGGCTTGTGCCCAATATAGTGCCAGATAAAAATGGCTGCCGCGATTGTCCAGTTCACCTACTTTGCGGGACGGTGATTTGTTGTTGTTTAAATACTGGCTGTTGGCCTGGTTCAAAGCAGACGCCATTATATTGGCCTGTGCGTTACCGGTTTTTTGCGCCAAATCCTCCAGCGATACGGCCAAGGCCAGGAATTCCCCCAAAGAGTCCCAACGCAAATGGTTTTCGGATAACAGTTGTTGAACATGTTTGGGTGCTGAGCCACCTGCGCCGGTTTCAAATAAACTGCCACCGCACAGCAAGGGAACAATGGAAAGCATTTTTGCGCTGGTACCCAGTTCCAGAATTGGGAACAGGTCTGTCAAATAATCCCTTAAAACATTTCCGGTCACTGAAATGGTGTTTTTACCTTCTTTGACCCGTTCCAGTGTGAAATGAGTCGCTTCCACCGGCGCCATGATTTTAATTTCTAAACCGCTGCTATCATGATGCGGCAGGTAAGCCTCTACTTTTTTGATTAAATTGGCATCATGGGCACGGTTTTGGTCCAGCCAAAAAACCGCCGGTTGTTCGGTTAATCTGGCACGGGTAACGGCAAGTTTAACCCAGTCTTGTATCGGCAGGTCTTTGGTTTGGCACATACGCCAGATATCGCCTTGTTCTACTTGATGCTGTAATAAAATATTTCCGGCCTCATCAGTCACCTTGACCACACCGTCCGACGGGATTTCAAAGGTTTTATCGTGAGAACCGTATTCTTCAGCTTTTTGCGCCATCAAACCGACATTGCTGACATTACCCATGGTGGTCACATCAAAAGCGCCATGTTGTTTACAAAAATCGATGACAGCCTGATAAACCCCGCCATAACAACGATCCGGGATCAATGCTTTGGTGTCATGCAGTGCGCCATCCGGCCCCCACATTTTGCCGGAAGTCCGCAATGCGGCCGGCATGGAGGCATCAATAATAATGTCGCTGGGAACATGCAGGTTGGTAATGCCTTTATCCGAGTCCACCATCGCCAGTTTCGGGCGAGTCTGATAAACGGCTTGCAGGTCGGCTTCTATGGCTTGACGTTCGGCATCGGGCAGGGTTGCTATTTTCGTATAAACATCGCCCAGGCCGTTACAGGTATCTACACCAAGCCGGTCAAAGGTGTCAGCGTATTTTGCAAATACATCTTTAAAATAGACCTTAACGGCATGGCCGAAGATAATCGGGTCGGAAATCTTCATCATCGTCGCTTTCATGTGCAACGATAATAAGATATCTTCGGCTAAAGCATCTTGCATGGCTTGTTCGAAAAAGGCGCATAACGCTTTGCGGCTCATAAATGTCGCATCTATGACTTCGCCGGCTAACACGGGTGTTTGCTGTTTTAGTACTTGAGTGTCGCCATCAGCTTTATGCAAAGTAATGCTGACATTTCCTGCCTGTTCGATGATTGCCGATTGCTCATTGGCGTAAAAATCATCACCCGACATGGAGGCAACATGCGTTTTAGAATCGGCTTGCCATTCACCCATCGAATGCGGATGTTTTTGTGCGTATTCTTTTACCGCGTTAGCTACTCTACGGTCGGAGTTGCCTTCACGCAGAACCGGATTAACCGCACTGCCTAACACTCTAGCGTACCGGGCTTTGATTTGTTTCGCTTCATCGGTACTGGCTTCTTCCGGGTAATCCGGTATGTGAAAGCCTTGCTGTTGCAGCTCTGCAATCGCGGCCTTAAGTTGAGGCACAGAGGCACTGATGTTAGGTAGCTTTATAATGTTTGCTTCCGGCGTTTTAGCTAATTCGCCTAACTCGGCTAAATCATCCGCTTGTTTTTGTTCCTCAGTCAGCCGCTCCGGAAAATTGGCAATAATACGGCCGGATAAGGAAATGTCGCGTGTTTCCACCTCAATCCCGGCCGTTTTAGTATAAGCTTGAATGATAGGCAGTAAGGAATAAGTAGCTAAAGAGGGTGCTTCGTCAGTTTTGGTGTAAATAATTTTAGAGTTTGGCATAGCATGACTACTGTAGTTGTTAGGCTTACTGACATTCTAATTCAATGGCAAACCGGATTGAAGGATAGTTATTTAAAAAATTAGTTAATTTAAAAAAAACAAAGGTTTATTGTATTTATTAATATTATGTGAATTTCTCAGAATACTTGAAAAACTATCTTTTGTGAATCAAGGGAAACTGGGCATAATGAAGAAATTAAAATAATGACTGAGTGGCTGGATTGAACTTTGATTTATGGTTTTTCTACAGGCTTGTTATATGCAACAAGGGATATGAGTAATGTGTCGATTTGTATCGGTGGCAGTAGAGGATTCAGAAGAAGCAAAAAAGATTTTTGCTGGTTATTCTGTCTGGAAAAATGAAAATAAATCCTTCAAATCTGAAGTTCCATTGCATTTTGAAACGTTTTGGCTGACTGACGGACATTGTTCATGCGATTTGTATTTTGATTCTTATAATCCAGAAGAAGAAGCTAAAAAATTAAGAAAGAAATTTTCTAAAGCAAAATATAAGAAAAAAGGCTGGTCTCAGGAGAGGATAGAGCGGGAAATAGAGCATATCTTGAGCAAGCCGCAAGAAGAAGGCGGCTTAAGCAAACTACTTTTTTCCTGTATACAAAGTTATACCAAAAAGGTTGGGAGTTGTTATTTTCATGTTGGCTGGTATAGCGGGGATCAAAACAAACAAGGTTTAACTATCGTTGAACGTGCCAAGGTTTCAATTAGCACAGGCGTCTTCAATTCAAACGCAATCGTTGAGAACTGTTTGTATGAGTTTACGTGAAATGCACATAACCAAAGGCTCAGTCTGAACTTCGCATACTGCGTGGAACCATGTTAGCCTGAAAAATCTGTGTATGTTTTTCTCTCTTCAACATACAAACTTACCTCGATTAGCAATAGCCTAAATCATGCTTCTTGATAGCCTTTTTTGTAGCTCTGCCCACATATAATATTTGTTTAAGCCGCCCATTTTTTTTTCATTACCTTCCAAATCAACAACCCATAATCCGGATTCATTAAAATTAAACAAAGGGAATAAATCTTTCCGCTGTTTTATCGTTTTTATCTCAGGAATTAAGTTGTCTAAAATAACGGGGGTAGTTTGCGGTGATGAAAAATAGGCCAGTACCATATGCGCTTGGTTGTATTTTAAGATTTTTACATAAGTTATCCGTAATTTGTTTTTTGGGATACCTAGTTTGATTAAGGAATAGTACTTGGCAATGGAATAATCTTCACAGTCACCAGCACCTTTGGCTAAAAATTCCTGAGGTGTTGCCCAATAGTCATTGACTCCCCACAAGTCTATGTCATTAGTAAATCTTATTCGTTGGTTGAAAAAATTATTGATGTGGCGTAATTTTTCCTTTTCAGACAAATGCTTTGTTGTTTGTATTAATTTATGCCACGATCTTAGCCTTTTAAAGGCTTTTGTATTTTTGTTATAGCCAATATTTTTTAGTGGTGCAGCAGGTGTATTTAGTGTGGCAGAAGCATTAAATATACTAAACAGGCCTATAAAAAAAATGAGTAATTGAATATTTCTCTGGCCGGATAGAGAAGAAGCAACTTTTTGTCGCATTAAATTTTTTATCCTTTTTCAAAAAAACAGACTTTAAAAAAAGCAGTATTTTTTGTATGTTCGTTGTAATAAACAGCTCTTGAAACCAAAGAAAAATGATCTTCATAAGAACTTGAATCAAGTAGGGGCTACTTAGTTAGGAAGCCCCTTTGTTCATTTGAACTTAACAAAACTATCCTATGCATAACAGGGAGGGAGAGTCAGCTTAGATAGAATGTGTTTTGTGATTCGTATTGGTTAGTTTTCTAGAGGAAATATTTTTGCAAATTCTTCCGAGCTAACCACTTGGTCTTTATTGGCATCCAAACTATCCCATCTCGCAAGTACTTTTTCAGAAGAGGCTACTTCTGCTTTGCTAAGTGAACCGTCTTTGTTCGTGTCCAGCATTTCCCAAAGCTTTAAACTATTAACAGCCTGATCTTTTGCTATTACTTGCTCAGTGGCAACTGTTTGTGCTGCAGTTGTGTCTGATACTTCAATGCTATTTTCAGCATGAACTGTAGTAGAAAGCATTGCTATAGATAAGATGGTTAATACATTTTTCATAATTTATCCTTTATTAAATAAATGGGAGTTACTGGATTTATTTATCCAGCTGATCTCGCATAGAGCAAATGCTATGCCAGTTGAATAAAGCAGGTCTGAGATGCTAATAAATAAAGGATCTGTAAGTTTTTTTCTTTGCGAAAAATATTATTATGCTTGGATTTTGTTAGCTCAGATTGTCTCTATTACACGACAGAAAAATATTAGCATCAAAGTGATAGAGGGTAGGAAGCGATATGGTTTGGGATGTTTTATGCAAATGTATTTTCAAGTAATTGAAAAATAGAATCTATTTTGAGTTTGTTAATGACTGATATATTAGTCGCCATATGGCGACATTATTGTTGTGAAAAAAAATTAGAGAGAGATAATGACTGAAAAAATATATTGATACTGTTAAATAGAAAATTGTTGTCAAATCCCGACAGTTGATTAAAGTTGAGTTGTTATTAGTTTTTGAAATGTGCTGCTTTAAGGGCGTGACGGTCTAGCAGTCGATAAAATTCAGTTCGATTACGTTTAGCTAAACGAGCGGCTTCGGCGACATTGCCATTGGCTAATTGAAGTAATTTAGTCAGATAATCACGTTCAAAATTCTTTTTAGCATCATTAAAACTTACAAAAGGCTTTTGTTTTTCCTGTAAAGCTTTTTCAACGAGTCCTACAGGGATGAGAGGGGTGGTTGCAAAAGTACAGGCATAGTCTATTACATTTTTCAACTGTCTGACATTACCCGGCCACTGATAACTTACCATGAACTCTAGGGCTTCATTTGACAGTCCTTTGGCGATGGGGGGCTTCCTGAGGTTAGTATTGGCGATAAAGTGTTTAGCTAATAAAGGAATGTCTTCCAGTCTTTCAGCCAGACGAGGTAAAGACAAGGTAACAACATTAAGACGGTAATACAGATCCATACGGAAACGTTCTTCTAATATTAATTGTTGGAGATCTCGATGGCTGGCAGAAATGATTCTAACATCAACCGGAATCGGTTTGTTTTCACCAACGGGACGAATTTCTCCTTCTTGCAGGACGCGTAATAATTTGACCTGAAAAGAGAGGGGCATATCGCCGATCTCATCAAGAAATAAACTGCCTCCATCGGCAATTTCAAATAATCCTTTTCGATTAGTAGACGCTCCGGAAAATGCACCTTTGCAATGACCAAATAATTCTGATTCCAGAAGGTCTTCGGGGATAGCACTACAATTAACAGCGACAAATTCTTTGTCGCTACGAGCGCTTGCTTTATGTATTGCCTGAGCAATAAGTTCTTTTCCTGTCCCGCTTTCTCCATGGATAAACACACTGACTTCGCTATGAGCAACGCGCTGAACTTCTTGAAGTAAATTTTCCATGACGATACTTCGAGAGATTATATTGTCTCTCCAGGTATGCGTTGTTTCGCCATGTTGATGTGATGAAACATGTTTGTTAAGTTTAAAAGCCTGACCGATTAACTCAATTAGTTCCTTACTATCAATCGGTTTGGTAAGAAAGCCAAAAACACCTTGGCGGGTTGTAGATACGGCTTCTTTTATTGTTCCATGTGCGGTAAGGATAATGACGGGAAGGGCAGGATAATGTTCTTGTATATGATTAAATAATGCCAGCCCATCCATTTCCTCCATACGTAAATCAGTAATCACAAGTTGAGGGAGAAAGCTGGGTATTAATGCAACAGCCTGCTCTGCACTTTCGGTTGTTTTTACCTCAAGACCCGTCGCTCTTAGACGTACAGAAAGTAATTTGAGCAAGCTTGGGTCATCATCAACGATTAAAACTTTATGATCCCGAAAGTTGTTTTCGATTTGGTTATTCATTGTCTAGTTTTTTATTGATACTTGTTTCAATAGCTCTAAGTGCTTGTATTTTATTAATGACTTGCTGTAGCTGTATTTCTGTCTCATTTAATTGATTTTGTAGGCTAGTGTTGGATTTTTGGAGTGCTTTAATCAAATTAATCTGGTTTTGGTTTAGCCATAGTAATTGAGTATGAATACCCGATGTATTTTGAATTTTATTCATTAAAACTAATGTTTTATTCAGGTTGAGACAGCTAAAGTTTGAATTCAATGAATAAACCAGTAACCAGGCCGTTTGCCAGTGTGGGTTTTTTTTATACTCTTGTTTCAGTGAGTTGCATTTTTCCCTCTGTTGAAGTTTGTTTAGTTCTTGATATTTCATGCCTTGTAAGAACAAATCATTAAGTTGTTGCTGATCGGCGGGCTCGTCTAATATTGATGGATAGGTTATATAGTTGCCTAGATTTTGGCAGCCCTGGGCACTCAAAATAAGCGATATAAAAAATAATTTAACTAATCGATACATTTTGAGGTTCCATGTTATCCGGTAATAATAAAAAGAATCGCGCACCACAATATTTTTTATTGGGCTTTAATAATTTAATTGAACCGCGATGAGCTTCAAGATAGTGTTTAACTAAAGCAAGTCCCAGGCCAGAACCTTTGACGTTCCAAGTGCGTGGGTAACTTCCCTGATAGAAGTCTTCAAAAATAAAAGCCTGTATTTTTTTATCTATTCCCGGTCCTTGGTCTTCAATTGTTAGTCGAATGACGTTATTTTCTGTTTTTAGTGTGAGTCCCATTGTGCCATTTTGAGGTGAATATTTAAGAGCATTTGAAAAAACATTGCTAATAATAATTTTTAGTTTGTCATAATCGGCTTTGATTTTGACTGGGCTTAACTTGCATTTGAGTGTTATATTTTTACTTCGAAGCAGGAG
This sequence comes from Methylococcaceae bacterium, assembly GCA_050303415.1. Classification (GTDB taxonomy): domain Bacteria; phylum Pseudomonadota; class Gammaproteobacteria; order Methylococcales; family Methylomonadaceae; genus JBNLBS01. The sequence goes on from JBNLBS010000023.1 coordinate 13,664, forward strand.
TTGATATTCCGTAACTACCCTCTCAAGTAAAGGTGATAATTCAAAAACAGATAGGTTTAAGTCAATTTGAGTGGAGATGGTTTTTTGGTATTCAAGTAAATTTTCAACTAAATCATAGATGGTGATGTTACTCAATTTCATCAAACGAATTATTTCCTGTTGTTCGGTGTTAAGTTCACCGACTACATTTTCAGCCAATAAATCAGTACCTTCTTTTAGTGTTGCTAAGGGGGTTTTTAGTTCATGAGAGATGTTTCTAATAAACTGTTGTTTTTCATGTTCTAAACGATTAAGCCTTTGTCTTAACCATTCAAGGTCTAATCCAATTTCCGTTAAATCATGGGGGCCTTTAATGGAAATAGGCTCTTCAAAACCTATTTCGCCAAGATTTCGAATCGCTTGACCTATCTCCTTAATAGGGCGAGTTAAGAAATGAACGAATGTTAAGCCGAGCAACAGTGCAAGGGGGATGCTAAGTAAGGCGGAAAAAACCAACCTTTGGCGAACACGCCCGGCAATGCTGGATAAAGAACTTGCTTCTATACCGACTCTCTTTTCTCCCTCAGTAAGCAATATTCTGGCCTGAGTGGTTAATTGGTCAAATGTATTCAAATCAGTATTTGTTAACTTAAGCTGATTATTCTTAGAATGGTCCAGTATTTTTTGATGTAAAAGGTTTTCATTTTGTTGTAAGGAAATTAATTTTCCAATTAAAACCTGATTCGGCTCTTTAGATTTTAACGACTCGATAACAGTTAGAAATTTATTTCGGTGATCAAGATAGGAATGAAAAATTTCCGGTTCATTTAATATCTGGAACTGCCGGATACTACGCTCCATTGAAATAAGACGATCAAGAATAATACGGCTGTTTTCTGTTGTATTTACAGTTTGGAATAATGTTAGCTGGCTTTTTTGAGTGTAGTTTGTAACTTCTATAACAGAATAGATGATGGCAAAAATTAGCGGAAGAGTAACAATAAAAAATGTTGCTAACGCCCATTGATAAAGAGAACCAATAACAAAAATCTTATAATTTGGAATATTACTTTTGGTCACAGGCTTAGCCGTAAAAAAATAGAAGGTGGGGCTGTCTGATATCGTTCTGTATAAGTTATACCTGAATCAATGCATTTAAAGTTCTACGGGAGATCTTTTTTTTACCACTAGCTATCAAATATAAAAAAATTTCAGACACATTATATAATTCTGTGTAATTGTCAGGATTAAAAATATTCTTTAAAACACTATCCAAATTCAATCATAAATCGATTCAAAGCTGACTTCCAATTTTTAAGGGGCTTTGTCCATTTTTTTGATGCATCTTGGAAACGATGCACACAACTTTCTTTGTCGCATCATAAGTTAGAAATTTCCTGCTTTTTTAAATGCCGATGAAATTTTGAGTTAGGTCGCTTGTTTTTTTCGATACCAAAAAACGACCGGACCAATTAGCGCTAGTAAGAAAATTGCGATGTTGCCTTGTTTGATAATAGAGTGAAATTTTACTGATTGTTTTTGTTTCTCAGTCAGCCGATCCGGAAAATAGGTAATAATACGGCTGGATAAGGAAATGTCGAGTGTTTCCACTTCTATTCCGGCCGTTTAGTATAAGTTTGAATGATAGGCCGTAAGGAATACGTGGCTAAAGCACGTGCTTCGTCAGTTTTGGTGTAAATAACTTTAGAGTTTGGCTTAGAGTGACTAGCGTAGTTGTTGAGCTTAATTGGTCTTACTGACATTCTGATTCAATGGAAACAGGATTGAAGGATTATTTATTTAAAAACAGAAGTTTAGAGTTAAATATTGCTGTTGGCTGCTATATAATATATTGACATGTAAAGGGTATATTTTTTTTAAAAACAAAGGCTTATGGTTGTTGTAAGTATCTCATACAAATCATGGATTACGTTTTGGCTTAACCTAAGCAATGGAGAAATTTCACGTTAATTTATTGGGTGGCTAAAGCAAGAACAGTACGATAGCTTTCTTTAAAAAAATAACGGCCAAAAGAAGTTGATAAAGTTTAGACAATCCGCGCTGAAAACAATACAATTCCCCTTAGTTATGAAACTAGGCTTTAGTTAGAGTGTCGAGTCTGAAGAGAATCTGCCCAAACCAATTTATCGAGCATATGTTGTTACTTGCATGACGGAAAAAATTTTAACAAGTTAGCCGTTTCTAACCTCTAAACTTAGAAAAATGATGCAACGAAGCGTCTTTTGAAGCTATGAATGGAGAGTACTGATGTTTGATGATAGCTCCTACAAACCATTTTTCAGAAATTTGTTGTTATTCTTATTTTATTTAAATACCTGCATTTTTTCGACTAGCTCGCTTGCAACGCCAACGTACCCCGAATTTTGCTTTAGATATGCTCAACAAGCTGTAGGACAGTTCAACTACGCAATGAGTAAAAACATGCCGATTAGTGACCCTCAAATGTGGAATGGCAATTTTCAAGGACATCGGGATTGGTGTAATTTACCTTTTACCTCGCAGGAAATAGCGACTGCACATCTTCAAGCACGAAGTTCAGCATTACGGAACTGGGATGTACAACAGGCGAATAATATAAATAACAATATTGTGGCATACACCAGACATCAAGAAAGCATCTTGGCTACTTATTTGACGGCCGGATTTGGGATATTTGTTTCTGTCATTTTAGCAATCGTTGGTTTATCAAAGTCGCGACGGATGGAAAGTGTACATGTGTCGGCCAATACGGCTAATGAAAGAAATCTTGTTGTAATGAAAAAAACTTCCCATCCCGTAATGAGTTTTATAGTTAGTGCGCTGATTGGTTGTATGCTTACCGTTTTTATTTTCGATAATCCTAATGTCTTAGACCTATTTTTTTTTATAAAAAGGATGAACTTGTCTCACGATGTAGCACTTACATTAGTTTCTTATATTACCGCTCTAATACTTTGTGTTTTCGTTGGTCTGTCATTCAGAGTCGTGTCATGGGCATTGCTTGGAGCTTTTTGTGGGGTTACTTTTTATTTTTTTTCAGGAATGGCTTAATTGAACGCGTTTTTAAATATTTAAAAATAACTATACATAAGCAGCAAATAGGTTAACCAACACATATACTGTAAAATCACTACACAGCACAGATCATGTTAAGTTGGATGGTCCTACAGCATAATAATAGAGTTTAGCTTGTAGATTATCTATGTTTCTTCCGCTCTGTAGTTTAGTTTTGAGTTAAATTTAAAAAACGTGAAAACTAAGAAAGTTAAAAAAAATAAAGATAATGCCGGTGCCGGCAGTAAAAAACCAAGTGGTTTTTGTTATTGGGAAGACAATGTGTTGGTCCTTAATGTGCTGGGTACACCCTCGGCAAAACGAGACGTGATTGGTAAAGTCAAGGGTAATCAGTTAAAAATCAGCGTTACTGCTGCCCCTGTAGCGGGTAGAGCGACCGATCATATGGTCGCTTTTCTTGCCAAGGAATTTGCTGTGAAAAAGTCTGATATTGAGGTTGTATTTGGACGTATGAATATCAATAAACAATTGCGAATACATTCGCCGCAAAAATTGCCTGCAGTGGTTGAAAAGTTTGTACGCAAGAAAGCTAAAGTGTAGTGAGCTGGTTTTTATCTTAAATCATCAGAATAGCCTGACACATATAGGCCTTGTATTGGATTTATTAAAATCAAACTCTTTCCGCTTTATCCTTATGGATTGCAATGCATCCGCGTAAGAATAGGTCAACGGCCTGTTCGACCCAGGCTTTTACTTCGGCTTCGTCCGGTGCCGGTGTCAGACCTAGTTGCAGTTTATGAAAATGCTCGTTGCGCAGGCAGCTGAGGAAATGATCGGCGAGTTTGTCGGGTGCGATATCGATAAAATAGCCGTCTTGCTGATGTTTGGCAAAAAACTGCGTCAGTTTGTCCAAAGTCGGCTGCGGCCCCTGTTGATAGAATTGCGCGGCCAGTTCCGGAAATTGTTGCGATTCGCCGATCAAGATCGCGCGGATGCGTACGGCGTCGGCTTGGGTAATACGGGATATAAATTGTTGGCCGAAAGTCAATAAAGCCAGGCGAGGTTCCTTTATCATCGGCAGACTGGTAACAAACTGGTCACTGCAACGCCTGATTACGGCACCGAATAAACCGGCTTTATTATCGAAATGACTGTAAATAGTTCGTAGCGATACATGCGCTTCCTTGGCTACCAAATCCATATTGAGATTACCGTAACCGTGCTGTAAAAAAAGCGGTAATGCACTGTCCAAGATGCGCTCGCGGCTTAAGGTTTCTTGCCCTTTAGGCGGACGTCCGCATTTAACCATGCTGAATTCTCATAAATCTGTTGACAATGTTGAAGATCATACCTAAATTAAACGGTAATTGTTATTACCTTTTTGTCTTTTTTCAGTATCCGAGGCTTTTTATAATGAATATGCCGGGCTTTTTTTCGATAATTCGTTATCGAACTTCCTCTAGCCAAGATCTGCTTCCAGCGACATTATTGCCTGGAGTCCGCTTAGGCCGGCTTCAAACCGACCTGATGTGTTTATTGTTATTGGCCTTGCTGATGTTCTGCCAAACGGATGAAGCGTCGGCGGAAAAAGCAAAAATGCCGCCGGTTCAAGTTAAAGCGGCTCAACCTTTGAGTCAGGACGTGAGTGAGTGGGATACCTTTACCGGTCGTATTACCGCAATCAATGCAGTGGATGTCAGGGCCAAGGTCAGCGGCTATCTGGAACAAATCAATTTTACCGCCGGACAACGGGTTAACAAAGGTGATTTATTGTTCGTTATCGATCCTAAGCTTTTCCAGGCCCAGCTTAAACTGGCCGAGGCCGAATTGGAGCGCGAACAAACGCGTCTGGAACTGGCACAAAACGATTTCAAGCGGGCGAAAAAACTGTTGAAAGCAAAAGCCATTTCGGCCGAGGAATACGATAGCCGCAGCAAGGGTGTACGCGAGGCGGTTGCCGCCGTGCATTCGGCCGAAGCCAATGTCTATGCGGCCAGCGTAAATCTGGAATACTGTCAAGTGCGAGCGCCGATTGACGGTCGTATCGGTCGGGAGTTGGTGACGCTCGGTAATCTGGTCAACGGCGGCGGCAGTGCGACGCTGCTGACCACGATAGTGTCCACCAATCCGGTTTACGCATTGATAGACGCCGACGAACGTTCGATTTTAAAATATAAACGCCAACAGACACAGGCTAACGGTCAAATTGACATCGAAGCACAGCTGAGCCTGGCCGACGAAACCGGCTACCCGCATCTAGGCCGTATCAACTACATTGCCCCGCAAGCCGATAGTGCGACCGGCACAATCAAGCTACGCGGTGTGTTTGATAACCCGGAGCAATTATTAAGTCCCGGTTTTTTCGCTCGTGTCCGTATTCGTGCCGGAGCGCCTTACCTTGCTTTACTGTTGCCGGATAAAGCTTTAGGTACGGATCAGGCGCAACGTTTTGTCTGGGTGGTGGGGAAGGATAATCAGGTCGAATACCGCAAGGTTGAAGTCGGCGTGCTTATTGGCGATATGCGTGTGATAGAGCAAGGAGTGACGGCTGAGGACTGGGTCGTTATTGAAGGTTTGTTAAAAATTCGTCCGGGCGCGACTGTGGCACCGGAACGCGTCACTTTAAATAAGGCGCAATAAGCGATGACCCGATTTACCCATTTTTTTATCGACCGACCGATTTTTGCATCGGTGCTGTCGATCTTGATTGTGCTGCTCGGCGGATTGTCGCTGTTTGCACTGCCGATAACCCAATATCCCGCTATCGCGCCGCCTACCGTCGTGGTCAGTACCGTTTATCCCGGCGCCAATGCCGAGGTTGTGGCCGAAACCGTGGCGACACCGATAGAACAGGAAGTGAACGGCGTCGAAGATATGCTGTATATGTCATCGCAATCAACTAACAACGGTAATATGACGTTGACCCTGACTTTCAAGACCGGCACGGATCTCGACAAGGCCCAGGTATTGGTACAGAACCGGGTGGCACTGGCCGAGCCTAAGTTGCCCGACGAGGTCAAACGGCAGGGCATCAGCGTGAAAAAACGCAGCCCGGATCTGAGTCTGGTCGTTGGTCTGGTATCGCCCGACAAGCGTTACGACAGCGTTTATTTAAGTAATTATGCGCTGCTGCAAATCAAGGATACGCTGGCGCGTCTGCCCGGGGTGGGCGAAATGATTGTCTTCGGCGCCCGTGATTACAGCATGCGTTTATGGCTGAATCCCGATAAGCTGGCGGCCAGAAACATGACCGCAAGTGATGTTGTCGACGCGGTGCGCGAACAAAATATTCAGGTCGCTGCCGGTGTGATCGGACAGGAGCCGACGGCAGGGAACAATGCGTTCCAATATACCGTCAGCACCCTGGGCCGATTGTTGACTGCCGAACAATTTGCCGACATCGTCGTCAAGCAGGGTAAGGGGGGCGAAATTACGCGCTTGAAAGATGTGGCACGGATTGAATTGGGCGCCAAGGATTATAATGCCGAGCTGTTTCTGGACGGTGAGTCGATGATCGGCCTGGCTATCTTTCAATTGCCCGGCTCCAATGCCCTGGAAACCAAACAAGCGGTGCTGGAGGCGATGGAGAAACTGAAAACCCGCTTTCCGGAAGGCCTGGATTACCAGCTGGTATACGATACCGTAGTGTTTGTCGATCAATCCATCGATGCGGTGGTGATGACCTTGTTCGAAGCGCTGCTGCTGGTGGTGCTGGTGGTGATCGTGTTCCTGCAGAACTGGCGCGCCACGATTATCCCGCTGTTAGCCGTGCCGGTTTCGTTGATCGGCACCTTCGCAGTCATGCAGGCCTTGGGCCTGTCGTTGAATACCTTGTCCCTGTTCGGGCTGGTACTGGCGATCGGTATAGTCGTCGATGATGCCATCGTTGTGGTGGAGAACGTGGAGCGTCATATCGGCGAAGGACTCAGCGCGCGCGAAGCCACCCGGTTGGCAATGAGCGAGGTGATCGGTCCTATTATCGCGACCACGCTGGTACTGGTTGCGGTATTTATTCCGACCGCTTTTATTACAGGCGTCTCAGGCGCATTTTACAAACAGTTTGCGCTGACTATCGCGGTATCGACCCTGATCTCGACATTCAATTCACTGACCCTGAGTCCTGCTCTGTGCGCACTTTTACTGGATCGTGCTCACGGTAACAAGGATCTGTTCAGTCGTGTGCTGGATCGCTTGTTCGGCTGGTTTTTCAATGCTTTCAACCATTTTTTCGAGCGTTTCAGCGGTGCCTATGCCAAGCTGGTCGGGCGCCTGATTCGCATTACCGCCGTGGTGCTGATTCTGTATGTCGCGCTGAACGGTTTTAATTTTCTGGCCTTTGCCAAAGTACCGGCCGGGTTTATCCCGCCGCAGGATCAGGGCTATCTGATTCTTTATTCTCAACTGCCGGACGCGGCATCGGTCAGCCGTTCTAAAGCGGTGGTCAAACAGGCTTCGGATATTATTACATCGACCGAAGGCGTCGAGCATGTGGTTGGTTATGCCGGCTGGTCGTTGTTGTCAGGATCCAGTCAATCGAATGTTGCGACTATGTTTGCCAGGCTGGAAAGCTTCGAACAGCGGGCAGGGGATCCGAACAAAGAGGTCGATGCCGTGATTAAAAATCTACAGCAACGTCTGGCGCAGATACCGGACGCCTATACCGCCGTGTTCGCGCCACCGCCGGTACGCGGCATGAGTTCGGTCGGCGGCTTCAAGTTGCAGATACAGGACCGCAGCAATGCGGGCAGTGACGAGCTGAAGCGGGTCAATGCCGAAATGATCGCGCAGGGTAATCAGCAACCGGGGCTGATCGGTTTGTTCACCACCTTCCGCGCTGATGTGCCGCAACTGTATCTGGATGTCGATCGCTCCAGAGTCAAAGCCATGGATGTCGAGTTAAAAGATGTATTCGATACTTTACAGATTTATCTGGGCTCTCTTTATATCAACGATTTCAATAGCTTCGGCCGCAGCTATCAGGTTGTCGCGCAGGCTGATGCGCCGTTCCGTATGCATTCTGACGATATCGCCAATCTGAAGACCCGCAATAAGGCCGGTGACATGGTGCCGTTAGGTTCCTTGCTGGCAGCCCGGGAAATTACCGGGCCGGACAAGATTACCCGCTACAATATGTATCCGTCCGCTGAAATCAACGGCGGCACCTTGCCCGGCGTCAGTTCCGGTCAGGCGATCCAGATCATGAGCGATCTGCTGGCGCGGGAACTGCCGTCCGGTTTCGGTTTCGAATGGACCGAAACAAGCCTGCAGCAAGTGCTGGCCGGTAACGTGGCCATGCTGGTATTTCCGTTGAGCGTAATCTTCGTATTTTTGGTATTGGCGGCTCAATACGAAAGCTGGTCGCTGCCGTTGGCCGTTATTCTGATCGTGCCCATGTGTATTCTTTCGTCGATGGCTGGTGTTTGGCTTAGCGGTATGGATAACAATATCTTCACCCAAGTCGGTTTCATTGTCTTAGTGGCTTTGGCCAGCAAGAACGCGATTTTGATCGTCGAGTTCGCCAAACAGCGTCAGGAAAACGGTCTGGATCGATTTGCGGCTGCCGAAGAAGCGTCGCGTATTCGGTTGCGGCCGATTTTAATGACATCTTTTTCCTTTATTCTGGGGGTGCTGCCTCTGGTATTGGCACAGGGCGCCGGAGCCGAAGCGCGACGGGTGCTGGGTACCGCTGTGTTCAGCGGCATGTTAGGCGTGACGCTGTTCGGCCTGTTGTTGACGCCGGTTTTCTATGTCACGATACTGGGTCTGGCGCAACGCTGGTTTCCGAAACGCATTAACCAAGATCAATCCTCGTCCGAGTCATGAGTATGAAACAAATAAAGTCCCCGTCTACAGCAACCCGGCTAACCGGCATCGCGCTGTTACATCTGGTGCTGAACGGCTGTGCGGTAGGGCCGGATTACCAAGCGCCGGACACCGTTGTACCGGAAAACTTTGTGCAGGGTTTGCAAAAAGATTACTCGAACCGGCCGGTCGACAGCGCTTGGTGGCGGCTGTTCGATGATACACAACTGACGGCATTGATCGATACTACGTTACAGCATAATTACGATTTGCAGTCGGCTCAGGCCAATTTATTGGAGGCGCGGGCTTTGTATCTGCAGGCCGGCTTGGAGCTGTTGCCTAACATAGGCTCGCATGCGAGTTATACCGACCAGAAGCGTAGTTTCGGAGCACTGAACAATCGTACCTATGCGCCGCGTGAACTGAAACTATACAACATCGGTTTCGATGCGACCTGGGAGTTCGATATTTTCGGGCGCAAGCGTCGAAAGTTTGAAGCCAGCAATGATGAAGTCGAGGCGCAGGAAGCAAGTTTGCGGGATCTGAGTATCAGTCTGACTGCGGAAGTGGCGCGTAATTATTTCGAATTAAGAGGCCTGCAAAACCAGCTCAACGTTGCGCAAAAGAATGTCGACATTCAACGCGAAACCCTGGCCATTACCGAGGCGCGTGTCGAAAACGGACGCGGCACCGATCTTGATAATGCAAGAGCTCTGGCTCAACTGGAAAACACCCGGGCTGCGCTACCGCCATTGCAAAGTGCGATTCAGCGTGCGTTACATAGGTTAAGCGTCTTGACCGGACAGCTACCGGGGGCATTGGACCGGTCTTTATCGCCCGATGCCGCCATGCCCAAACTGCCGGAGACTATTAATATAGGCACACCGGCCGAGTTTATGCGTCGCCGACCCGATATCCGTATTGCCGAGCGTAGTCTGGCCGCGTCTACGGCGCGTATTGGCGTTGCCACAGCCGATTTGTTTCCGCGCGTGACTTTCGTCGGCTCAATTTCACTGGAGGCTTCTACTTTTTCCGGATTGGGCATGGCCGGTGCCGACACCTACTCGCTGGGTCCTAAAATCACTTGGCCGGCTCTTAGTCTGGGCACTGTCTTTGCTCGTATCAAGGCCGCCGACGCTCATGCAGAGGCCGATCTGGCGCGCTACCAACAAACTGTGTTGAATGCACTGGAAGAAACCGAAAACGCGCTGGTTAACTATAATCGCGAGCGGGTCCGACAACAGCTGCTGAGCTCGGCAGCGCAAGCCAGCCAGAAAGCGCATCAAATTGCGCGTCTGCATTATAACGCCGGTATCACGGACTTTCTCACCGTACTCGACGCCGAAGCCCGCCTACTGCAGGATCAGGCCGGTCTGGCGCAAAGCGAGACCGCCGTTGCTACCGCATTGACGGCTTTATACAAGTCGCTGGGAGGAGGCTGGCAGTGATATGATATGCCGTATCAACTAATACATTGCGTTTTAGCTACATACACAGCGGGCTGAGAATGAATATTAAGTCTTTGGCTGCCTGTTTTTCCGATAATAAAAAACCGCCAGGCCAATTAGCGCCAGCAAGAAAATGACTATATTGCCTTGTTTGATATAACGTATGACTCTCTCTCCATAGTAATAATACAGACTGAAGTAGCTGAGACTGGTGACCGTACAAACCAGCAGGTCGGTCAAAGCGAATTTAATAAAATTCATTTTCCCCAATCCGGCGGTTAAAAACAGGGCATTTCTTACGCCAAACGGGATGAATCTACCCAAGATTAAAGTGACCACGCCATATTTTTGATAATAGAGTGAAATTTTGTTGATCTTTTCCGGCGACACCATATTGGCGAAAAAACGAATTTCAAATAACTTTGGCCCGACCAGCCGTCCCAGGCTGTAACAGATCAAATCCGAAAAATAAGCCCCCAGATAGACGCCTATGAATAGCGGAACTAAATACTCCGGATATTTAGTTGCCAGGATGGCTGATACAAACAGCATGGCATCTTCGGAAACAGGGATGTTTAAGCCGGCTAACAGCAAGGCGGCAAAAATGATCACTGGGGCGTATTGAATGTTAGCCTGAATAAATTGTGTTAATTCTGTTAGCTCCATTTTTGTAATAAGCAAAAAAGTTAAGGCACTATATTATGCATGCTTTATTCATATCGATTGTTGCATTTTGAATTTAACCTAAGTTCGTTTTCGACATAAAGCCTTACTGTGAAATATTCGGTTACGATGTTAAACGCCAACCGTCCTAGAGTACTTTTCTTTATTTCTGATTGGTAAATGAGTGGGTTGCTGCTATGCTCAGGATCAACTTTGCAATGAACTTTTTCTTTCACTTATCTTTCAGGAATAAATAATGTCGAACCAATTAGATGAGCTGTTTAATAAAATTAAAGAGCTGGAGGATGAGCTGATTGTTGAATTGCAGAAGCAACATGAAGAGTTTGCCTATGAGATTAAAAAACGTCGGATTTATTTTGAAAAAGAAGTGATTCGGCGCGATAAGCTGTTGGTAAAGCGGGTCGTCCAATATATTAAGGAGGCTCCGATTAAGCATATACTGTGTGCGCCGGTTATTTGGTTCGGAATTATTCCTGCATTGTTTTTGGATTTATTCGTAACAATTTATCAGATGATTTGCTTTCCCATTTATGGTATTCCTAAAGCCAAAAGACAAGACTATATCGTTTTTGATAGGCAGTTTTTAAATTATTTGAATGTGATTGAAAAAATAAACTGCGCCTATTGCAGTTATTTTAACGGATTGATTGCTTATGTTCAGGAAGTAGCCGCTCGTACTGAACAGTTCTGGTGCCCGATTAAACATGCCAGGCGCATTAGTACCTTGCATAGCCGCTATCAGAATTTTTTTGATTATGGAGATGGTGCTAAATATAGGGCAAAAGGGCAAACGGTTCGACACGATTTTACCGATTTGCAATAGGGTTTACCCCGGCTTAATGGCTGGGACGATTCAGGGTCAATATATACTCAGGCTATTATTTGGAAATTTGTTGAGGATATAAACGGCTTATTCTATGAAGCTTCATTGAGGCCGGGTTGATCAGAATTAACGATATGCGTATGCACTTATTATGGGCTAAACTGTAAATATAACCTTAAAGGGGAATTTATTGTGCAGTCACTTAAACGAACACCCTTATATCAACTGCATCAGAATTTAGGCGCCAAAATGGTGCCGTTTGCCGGTTATGAAATGCCTGTTCAGTATCCTTCCGGCATTATTAACGAGCATTTGCATTGCCGTCAGCAGGTGGGTTTCTTTGATATTTCTCATATGGGACAATGTGTCATACATGGCGATTATGTCGTTAGCGAACTGGAAAAATTAACCCCTAGTTATCTGTCCGGGCTTAAAATTGGTCAACAGCTTTACACGGTGTTAACCAATGATGAAGGCGGCATTATGGATGACATTATCATTACCCGCACATCAGATGGAGTCAGTATTATTGTTAATGCTGCCTGTAAGGAAAAAGACTTTATTCACCTTGAATATCAGTTATCTGATAACTGTCGGTTTAGTGAATTATCCGATCAGGCTTTATTTGCTTTGCAGGGACCATTGGCCGCAGATATTATGGCACAACTATGCCCGGAAGCAGCAGCACTGACATTTATGCATGCCTGTACTGCTTATATTGATGAAATGGAGTGTGTAGTCAGTCGTTGTGGTTATACCGGTGAAGATGGTTTTGAAATTTCACTGGCTAATGGTCAGGCAGAAAAGCTGGCAAGGCGCTTCTTGGCTTTTGAGCAAGTCGCTCCCATTGGTCTGGGTGCTAGGGATACCTTGAGGCTGGAAGCCGGATTATGTTTGTATGGCCATGAACTTAATGATGAAGTCAGTCCGGTGGAGGCGGGGTTGGGTTGGTTAATCAGAAAAGATGCCGCAGGGTTTCCTGGAGCCAATATAATCAATAACCAACTTAGGCAGGGTTCGTTAAAGCATCGTGTCGGATTGCTGGTGGATGGAAAAATTCCCGTTCGGGAACACAGTACTGTATTTAACAGTGAAGATGCCGAGGTCGGTTATGTCAGCAGCGGCAGTTTCTCCCCCAGTTTAAATCAACCCATTGCTATGGCTTATCTACATAGTAATGTTGATTGCACAGATTTATATGCTCTGGTCAGGAATCGCAGAATTTCAGTCAGTATTGCTCAGTTGCCATTTGTTCCGCATCGCTATCACAGGCTTTAACTATGTCAGAAAAATCGCCTTTAAATCAATTGGAGATGCCCGGTAATTTTATTCACCGGCATATAGGAGCCAATCAGAAACAGACTGAAGAAATGTTGGCTGAACTGGGCCTGAGTCAGTTGGAGGATTTAATAGAACAAGCCATTCCGCAAAATATTCTGGATGATGAGCCTTTAAAGCTGACTGAAACCATTAGTGAACGGGCGGTTATAAAGTATCTTAGAAAAATTCGAAACCGCAATAAACCTTTTACCTCGCTGATAGGAATGGGGTACTACGATACTGTAATGCCCTCGGTAATTAAACGCAATGTGCTGGAAAACCCGGCCTGGTATACCGCTTATACGCCTTATCAGGCTGAAGTCAGCCAGGGGCGTTTGGAAGCATTAATCAATTACCAGCAGGTGATTATAGACCTGACCGGTATGGAACTGGCGAATGCTTCCTTACTGGATGAAGCGACGGCGGCGGCAGAAGCTATGGCGATGACCAGACGGTTGTCGAAAAGTAATTCCAATCTGGTCTTCATCGATCAGGATTGTCATCCGCAGACCATTGCGGTAATGCAAACACGGGCCGAGTCGTTGGGCTTTGACACTATTGTCGCGAATCCGTATCAGCAACTTGAAAAACATGATTTTTTTGCCATGCTGATTCAGTATCCCGGCTCTAAAGGTGAAATTCATGATCTTACTCAGGTGGTTGAGATAGCGCATAATAAGCAGGCTTTGGTGATTGTGGCTGCGGACCTGTTAAGTCTGGTGCTGTTAAAGCCGCCGTCATCATTCAATGTCGATATTGTTGTCGGCAGTGCGCAACGCTTTGGTGTGCCAATGGGATATGGTGGTCCGCATGCGGCTTTTTTTGCCACCAAGGATGCCTATAAAAGGACAATTCCCGGCCGTATTATCGGTGTCTCCAAAGACAGTCACGGTCAGGTTGCCTATCGTATGGCGCTGCAAACCCGGGAGCAGCATATTCGCCGGGATAAGGCGACCAGTAATATTTGTACTTCGCAGGTTTTGCTGGCGGTGATTGCCGGTTTTTATGCCATTTACCATGGCCCGAAGGGCTTGCGCTTAATTGCCAGTCGGGTTCATCGCTACACACAAATATTGGCTCTTGGTTTTAAGCAACTGGGCTATCAAGTGGTTAGTGAATGCTATTTTGATACCCTGGTCATCAACGTTCCGGGTAGAGCTGAACGCCTGAGCAGGCAGGCGCAGGAAGTCGAGATCAATTTACGTTTGATTGATGAAAATCATCTAGGTATTTCTCTGGATGAGACGACCAACCGAAAAACAATCCGAAAATTATGGCGGGCATTTGCCTCTGCGATTGATGATATTCCGGATATTAATGTCATCGATCGAGAAATTGTCGACTGTATTCCGGATTCATTACTACGCACATCACCAATTTTGCAACATCCTGTGTTTGAGCAGTATCATTCTGAAACCGAAATGATGCGTTATATGCGTAGACTGGCGACAAAAGATATTGCTCTGGATCGCAGCATGATCCCTTTGGGGTCCTGTACCATGAAACTGAATGCGGCAACTGAATTGCAATCGGTCTCTTATCATGAATTTAACGGGTTACATCCTTTCGCGCCTTTATTTCAGGCTTTGGGCTATCAGCAGTTGTTTGATGAGCTGGAGGATATGCTGTGTGATTTAACCGGTTTTGATGCCTTTTCATTTCAACCTAATGCCGGTTCACAAGGTGAATACTCCGGTTTGTTGGTGATCAGAAAATATCATGCGGTATGTGGCCAGTCCCAGCGTAATGTTTGCCTTATTCCGGCCTCTGCGCATGGTACAAATCCCGCCAGTGCAGTGATGGCTGGTTTTAAAGTAGTGGTTTTGGCCTGTGATGAAAATGGCAATATCAGTATGGATGATTTGTATGGCAAGGTGGCTGAATATAAAGATACACTGGGTGCATTGATGGTGACTTATCCCTCCACGCACGGGGTATTTGAGGAAACATTCAGGGAAATTTGCGATATTATTCATCAAAATGGCGGCCAGGTTTATCTGGATGGTGCCAATTTTAACGCCCTGGTCGGTTTAAGCCGCCCGGGTAAGATAGGTGCCGATGTCGTGCATCTTAATTTGCACAAAACCTTCAGCATTCCACATGGTGGAGGCGGGCCGGGAGTTGGCCCTATTGGTGTGGGCAAGCATTTAGCGCCTTATTTACCCGATCATCCTGTGGTAGACGGTGTTAATCCGGCTAAAAACGAGCATGGCACGATAGGCACTGTTTCTGCTGCGCCGTGGGGGTCTGCCAGTATCTTGACTATTTCCTGGGCTTATATTGCCATGATGGGCGCCTCCGGTTTAAAACTGGCAACCTTGCATGCCATTTTAAATGCTAATTATATTGCCCAGCGCCTGGCGCCTTATTATCCAATACTCTTTACCGGCAAAAATAACCGGGTTGCACATGAGTGTATTATCGATTGCCGGGCGTTTAAAAAAACCTGCAATATAACAGTGGATGACATTGCCAAGAGACTGATCGATTACGGTTTTCATGCGCCCACCATGTCATTTCCGGTAGCCGACACCCTAATGATAGAGCCGACAGAAAGTGAAGATAAGGCTGAAATTGATCGTTTTTGTGATGCCTTAATTGCTATCCGGGAGGAGATTAAGGCGGTTGAGAGCGGGGCGGCGGATCCGGTTTATAATGTCTTGCATAATGCCCCGCATACCTATCAGCTATTACTGGAAGAGTGGGATCTTCCTTATACTAAACAACAGGCTTTTTTCCCTGATAAGCACCAGCACGAGGATAAATACTGGCCTCCGGTTGGGCGTATCGATAATGTATATGGCGACAGGCATTTAAGTTGTAGTTGCCCATCCACTGAAGATTATCTTGAATCATAAAGCAAGCTAGTAACCGAATAATAGTAAATTATTTAGGCTGTCGCTGCACAAAAAGAGGACCATGGTTTTTGTATAATCGAAAATAAACGTTAATTTGAGAAGGATAATGCAGTACTGTTGTTTTTTTTCTGTCAATTTTACATGTAAGTGTAAAAGGTGAAGTGTTATGAAGCAGAATGGTGGCCACAACCTTCTTCAATATTGACAGAACAGCAAAGTAACAGGGTGGAAAATTATTTAACGGAAGGAAAAATATTTCTGTATTGTTAGCAAACCAGTTTTTTATTTTATCAACTGGGATGTCGGTTTTTACTTAATTTAAATTTGAGCATGAACAGCAGGATACTGAGCATGATCCTGTATTTATTGCCCGGGGAAATATTGAATACAGCCAATGGAAATCTTGGAAATTTAAACTCTCGAAACATTTGAGCGGGTTGAATTAGTTATGCCCCTCTGGAACTTTATAAAAACAAGGAATTTCTTTTCTTAATATGAATATGACAGAAAAACATAAAGGTAATTACCTAACCAGCATTTTTGAGTGGCTAAATGTGGTCCAATACCTTTAATGAGTAAACTAATGAGCGTTGATAAGAAAGTCATAAAGGTTGCTCTTTTCGGTATGGATGACCGGTCATACAAAATGATGAATCATTATCTTCAGGGACCTTGTAAAGGTATCGCAGTTGTTGTTGAGGAATCAGAGGCTGATATTGATATTATTGATGCCGACTGCAGTAACGCCAGAGATATTCTTGAATCAAGACGGGCTAAGGCGACCGATAGGCCTATCATTTTGTTATCGTTAGAACCGTTATCGATTGCTGGTACTGTCTATGTTAAAAAACCTGTGACAAGTGAAGACTTAATTCCCGCACTTAAAGGGCTTTCTACCCGTGTAGAAGCAGATAACAAGCAAAAAAGGGAAGAGGTTGCTGAAGTCAGTCCTCCAAAGGTGGACAAGGCGTCTTTGACAAGTGAAACAAACGTTGTCACAGAAAAAAAGTCAGCCCCTAAAGAGAGAACAGTCGATCTTAAAGAAAAAAAGAAGGTGTCCAAACATCGAACGGCAAAAGATTTAACCGATGATGTTTTACCTGCTTATTTAGGCTATGTGAGCGGTATAGACTTTTCTGACACTGAACAAGTTCTACACGCATCTTTTAATTCTAAAGCTTATTTTTTAGGGTATCTTCAATATGCAATGAAAGTGGCAAAAGACAAAGGTCGGGTTGTAAAATTAAATACCAGCTGGAATCCATTAATTATTTTCCCTGAAACCGATGAAATATGGCTTAATTCTGAAGAAATGCAGCTTAGGGCTTTTTCAGGGATTGAAATTACCAAACTTTCTGAATCAAAAATGACTATTTCCTCGGTTGATAGCAGGAAGCTAAGTTGTAATGATAAAGCTGAATGCTTTTTTAATTACAATGAGTTTGTATGGAAAGTTGCAATATGGACATCAAAAGGACGTTACCCGAATTCGATCGATATTCATCGGCCTGTTTTTTTAAAGCAATGGCCTAATTTTACACGTTTGCTAATTACCCCTCATGCCGTGCAAATTGCTGCTTTATTAGCCGCCGAGCCTCGGACTTTATTGGATGTTATTGAAACATTAAAAATAAAACCGGAATATGTTTTCGTTTTTATCAGTGCAGCACATGCAACTGGTATTATTGGACAAAGCCAGCGTATATCGGATGAGTTGATTGCACCCGCAGAAATTGAACAGCCAAAGACAAAGAATTTATTAGGACGAATCCTTGGGAAATTACGTCATTAAGGGAAATATTATTCACTATGAGTCAGTATAAGATAATTTTTACAGGCCCTGTCGGTGCAGGGAAAACAACAGCCATTCAATCGATCAGTGATGTTGACCCTGTTAAAACAGATGCTTCGGCGAGTGATATGACTAAAACCAGGAAATCACAAACGACTGTTGCAATGGATTACGGGTTTATGTCTCTGGATGATGGTGAGAAAATTCACTTATATGGGACGCCGGGGCAAGAGAGGTTTGATTTTATGTGGGACATTCTTACCGTCGGTGGACTTGGACTTGTCCTGTTACTGGATAACACGCGCACGGATCCTTTTCAGGATATGAACTTTTTTTT
Organism: Methylococcaceae bacterium; assembly: GCA_050303415.1. Classification (GTDB taxonomy): domain Bacteria; phylum Pseudomonadota; class Gammaproteobacteria; order Methylococcales; family Methylomonadaceae; genus JBNLBS01. Next base: position 31,722 of record JBNLBS010000023.1, read on the forward strand.
AGATTCATTTGCGGATTTTATTTCAGATACGAGTGTGGCAATAGGTGTTACTCAGATGGATTTAAGTGCGAAGCCGACAATTGACGACTATAACCGTGTGTTGCGGGAAAAAGGCCTGAAGCCGGCGGTATTTTCGGTGGATGCAAGAGAGAAAAAAGATGTTTCCTTATTACTTCAGGCTCTTTTATTATCTATAGATCCTTTGTTAGGGGATACTTAAGCAATGAGCCAGTACACACTAGCCGATGGCATTTCCCTCTATCCGGCTCCTGTTGGCAGTTATTATGCAGTTTCTTCTGCTGAAGATAATAAATCTAGGCGGTTGTACTACCAGTAAAATCAACCTGAAATGCCTTAACCATTGATGTTTAAAAAATTCAATGCAAGAAGACGATGAAGCAAACGCACTGGCTTTGTTAAGCATTGTCAAAAAATTGGTTGGGTTTAAGGGGGGCGGGACGATTAAATCTCCGCGGGGGGCTCTAGGAGGATATATTGCCACAGCTATTGAACAGGATAACAAAGGAAAAAGGCCAAATATTATTGGCCGAAAATCCGGGGTTTTATCAAGCCGGTTATGACTTTCCTTACGAGGCCGAAGAGGAATTGTCCGAATTAGCGGTCATCCATCAAAGACGTTCCGGTTTGTTGATGAATAATCCCGGCATTGTCGGTTATGCCTGGCCAATAGTGGATACATTAGACTGTAGTCAAATAGGTTTTTGGCCTATTTTTTTAGACGATATCCGGTTTGTTGTCGCTGTAGTCGGTATACTTTATTTTAATCACCCTGACTTTGTCACCCTTATCTGGGTATTAAGTACCCGCCATGCAAAAAACAGTAAGGGATATTTTGATTATGCTCGTTGACTGGTTTGGGGCGAATGCCAAACTGTTGAATCAAATTCTTCAGTGCATTCGGAAAAATTTTATTCATATAAATTATTTATGAGGAATTGATATGAGAGCAGAAATGCTGGTATCGGTATTGACCGAGCTTAATGGAACTTCAGCTGATATTGAAGCTTCCGGTGTGATTTCAACAGATGGTCTGATGATGGCTTCTGTTTTACCGTCAGGACTTGATGAGGATAGAGTTGGGGCAATGAGTGCAGCTATGTTGTCGCTTGGTGACAGAACTTCTCAGGAACTTAATCGAGGGGAACTGGAGCAGGTATTAATAAAAGGAGATAGTGGATATGTATTAATGACTTATGCCGGTAATGAAGCAGTGCTAACGGTAATGGCAAAGCCGAATGCAAAGTTAGGCTTGATTTTTCTAGATGTTAAACGGGCGGCAGAGAGTATTACTGAGTTACTTTAATTTTTTAACTTAAAAGTATAGCAGGAGTTTTTTATGATCAGTGATATGAATCCTGAGGATATAGTCGGCGAATATAAAGAAGTGACATTGGATTTGTACAATTCAATTTCCAGAAAAATTTTATATACAGAAATAGAAACACCTTATCCAGATGGCAAATTGATTGTGTCTAGCACAACCCCGGAAGGCATCATTACTCACGTTAACCCGGCTTTTGTTGAAATGTCAGGGTTTACTGAAGAGGAATTGATTGGCGCCCCTCATTCAATTTTGAGACATCCTGATATGCCTCCGGCTGCATTTAAGGATTTATGGGATACCGTAGGCCGTGGTGAAAAATGGCAGGGCTATGTCAAGAACCTGCGCAAAGACGGGGGATATTATTGGGTAAAGGCAACAGTTATTCCTAATGTAAGGAAGGGGAAAGTTGTTGGTTACACCTCTGTACGAAGGAAACCATCCCGTACTAAAGTGAATGAATGTATAAAACTATATCCCACATTATTTTAACAAGGAGATACGTGATGTCATTGATGTTTACAGTCAGTCCTGATTTTACACCTGATCACCTGTCGGGATGGTATATCTTTAATACTTGGTTGCAGAAACAGACAGATCTAGCTATCCATTTGGAAATGTATAACAATTTTCAAAGTCAGAGAGAGGCAATTAAAAACGATAGTGTGGATTTAATTTATGCCAACCCGTTCGATGCAGTCATGTTGGTTCGAGAGAAAGGTTTTTTGCCCTTGGTGAAAGCCAAAGGCGAGTCCGACGAAGCAATTATAGCGGTCAATTCAAATAATTCTGTAGCAGAGATTTCCGACTTGTCCAAAGGCATAAAGGTCGCTTTTACCGATGATCCGGATGTAAAGCTGATGGGTATGATCATGCTGGAACCGGGGGATCTGGATGCTGATAATATTGTTCCGGTTTTATCGGACAGTTATGTACTAGTGGCTAAACATCTGCTTCAGGGTGAAGCTGATGTCGGTATTTTTTTAGCTGAAGCTTATGATGATTTATCCAATATGATTAAGAAACAGCTGAGAATCCTGGTGCGAAGCCAGATTAGCGTCATTCATCATTCCTTAATGCTCGGGCCAAGGTTGTTGGACAGGCGGGATGAAATTCAGGATATTCTGGTTAACATGAATACTGACGAAAAAGGATCGGGAGTCCTGAACAGTCTGGGATTTGATGGGTGGGAAAAAGTAGAGGACGATGAAACGGAATTTATGATTGATTTAATGGACACCTTAAATACTTGATCTGCTATAGCTAATTAATTTCTTCGTCGATCTGATAAAAATGTTAAGGCTACAGTGGATTAGTAACGTATGGTTAGTCGGCTAGGCAAAAATTGCAAATAATGCTTTACATCTAAATAATAATTGTTATCATTTGCGATAAATGATTTTGATGGATTGCTTATGTATATTTGTATTTGTAAAGCTGTAACGGATAGTCAATTGGAATCGGCCATTAATCAAGGCAAGTGCACACGCAGGCAGCTATTTGATTGTTTTGGTGTGGGTGGTGACTGCGGAAAATGTAATAAAGATATTCGTGAGCTGGTCAAGCAGCAGGCGAGAAATCAGCAGATAGTCTGTGAAAATGAATTGGTTGTGTGTTAGCAAAAAAGAAGGAGACGGTAATGAAAGGCGACAAAAAAGTTATAGAATTTTTGAATTTGGCACTTGAGAATGAATTAACAGCGATCAATCAATATTTTCTACATGCCAGAATGTATAAAAACTGGGGTTTCAGCAAGCTTAATGAAAAGGAATATCATGAGTCGATTGATGAAATGAAGCATGCAGACCAAATTATCGAACGTATATTATTTTTAGAAGGGCTTCCTAATCTGCAAAATTTGGGGAAATTGATGGTTGGAGAAAACCCTGAAGAAATGCTGAATTGTGATCTCAAGCTGGAACAAAAAGCGGTTCCGTTATTACGACAAGCGATTGAATATTGCGAACAAATTCAGGATTATATTTCTCGGGATATCTTTGCCAGCATTTTGGAAAGCGAAGAAGAGCATATCGACTGGCTGGAAACGCAATTAGAACTGATAGAAAAAGTCGGTATTCAGAATTATTTACAGTCCCAGATGTAATCAGGTAGCAACCAGCTTTTTTGATCTTTGTCAGGTTAAGTTCTAAGAGCCATTGTGCATTTTGTAGCGGCAACTGCGGCCGGGTTGTCTTGGTAAAAGTGTGTCCAACCCGCGCCAGATTCTTTTAATTAGAACACGCCGGAACTTTCTTCAGAAACTGCGATGCCAAATACAATGTACAGGCAAGATTCGTTTTTAAACGACAAATAAAGGTAATGTTGGTATACCTAGTTTGCACTATATTACATTTGCTATTTCTGTAATACTATCCGCATAAGCTTTTACCAGTGCCTCTCTATTTTCCTGGACTATATTTAAGTCGTTATCATTATCAATAAAGAATGGCTCGGCTATGACGCAGGGTGCTATTGTGTTTTTTAGTAAATATCCACCACGGTCTTCTGCGCTTTTGGGTTTCTCACCTCTATTCTTGAGCGCTAATGCATTAACCAGTTTTTCATTTAGAATTTCAGCAATAAGCTTACCTTTTGTAGATCGGTGGTAATATAAAACTTCCGTGCCTGATGCTGTTTCATTAAAGGCATTACAGTGCAAACTTATAGTGAAATCAGGATTTAATTCATTGATGTCATCAGGCAATGTGTTATAAGTACGGCGGTAAATACGTTGTACTTCAACATCACTAACCATTTTTTCAATTTCAATTGCCAATTCATCATTAAAAGAGAATTCGGTTAAACCAGTATTTTTGTTTGAAGCTCCTGGTGAAGTCTTCTTATGACCGATTACCAATGCACATTTTTTCATCGAATTTTTCTCCTTGCTTGCATTTTTAAGCTAACAAGCAATTACTTGGACCATAAAAGCATACACTCTAGTACCCATGCTCTGTCAAGATGGGCTTTCTAAAACTTTACACTTTAAACCGGAAAACATGCAAACGCTGAAAATCTTGGAAACGGAGCTCTGCGAAGTGAAGATTTTTAGTCCCCGATAGCCGTAGGGCCGATTGTTTTGTCGGAATCAGAGCGTGAGCGAAGGTGTAGACAAAATAAAAGGCTTCCCGACACGGCGTAAAGTCATTTGTGGGAGTGTTA
>JBNLBS010000024.1:0-33814 GCA_050303415.1 Methylococcaceae bacterium
TGCCATGGGGCCGAATGTGGCCGGTGTGATCGGTTCGGCGGTGGCAGCCGGTATTTTACTGAGCCTGGTACATTAAATGGTCAGGTAGATTCGTAAAGCTTGCGTCTCGATAAATCCAGGCTGAGAAGAATGTAAGAGTACAAAAACCCCGGTAGCCAATAGGCTGTCGGGGTTTTTTGTGTTGAGATGATCATAAAACTGCATTGTATTTTCGTGGTATGAAATTTCACAAAATAATAGTATAATGCGCGGTTATTTTACAGATTTGTAGGTTGTGGTTATGCGAGTTATTCAAGAAGCGCTTACGTTTGATGACGTATTGCTGGTACCGGCTCATTCGACAGTGTTACCACGTGAAGTAGATTTAAAAACTCAGTTAACACGCGATATTGCACTGAATATTCCTTTGGTCTCTGCCGCTATGGACACTGTAACCGAAGCCAGATTGGCGATAGCTATGGCTCAGGAAGGTGGTATTGGGATTATTCATAAAAACATGACGGCCGAGCAGCAGGCACGTGAAGTTCGTAATGTTAAAAAATTTGAAAGCGGTGTGATCAAAGATCCGATTACCGTTTCACCGAATATCAGTATCCGAGAGGTAATGGAGCTTACCAGAGCTAATAATATTTCCGGGGTACCTGTCGTTGACGGTGATGAATTGGTGGGTATTGTTACCAGTCGTGACTTACGTTTTGAAACCCGTTTGGATGAGTCAGTCAGTAAAATTATGACGCCGAAAGAGCGTTTGATTACTGTCAGTGAAAAGGCGGATCAAAAAGAGGCGATTACCTTACTGCATGAGCATCGTATTGAAAAAGTGCTGGTGGTTAATGATGATTTCCATTTACGCGGCATGATTACGGTTAAGGATATTCAGAAAGCAAAAGATTATCCTCAGGCGTGTAAAGATGATCAGGAACGTTTGCGAGTTGGTGCAGCTGTTGGCACCGGTGAAGGTACTGAAGATCGTGTTGAGGCTTTAGTTAAAGCCAATGTGGATGTGATTATTGTTGATACCGCACACGGCCATTCGCAAGGAGTGCTGGATCGGGTTAGCTGGATCAAGAAACATTATCCGCAAGTGCAGGTCATTGGCGGTAATATTGCCACTGCAGAAGCTGCTAAAGCATTGGTTGCCGCAGGCGCCGACGGTGTTAAGGTCGGTATAGGCCCTGGATCAATTTGTACAACTCGTATTGTTGCCGGTGTGGGCGTACCACAAATTTCGGCGGTAAATAATGTTGCCGAAGCGTTAAAAGGTACCGGTGTGCCGTTAATTGCCGATGGCGGTATCCGTTTTTCCGGTGATGTGGCCAAGGCGCTAGCTGCGGGTGCCTATTCTGTTATGTTAGGCGGTTTATTTGCCGGTACGGAAGAAGCGCCGGGTGAAGTTGAGTTATATCAAGGCCGTTCCTATAAATCTTACCGTGGTATGGGGTCATTGGGCGCCATGTCTCAATCCCAAGGTTCCAGCGATCGTTATTTTCAGGAAGAGGACGCCGTGGAAAAACTGGTACCCGAAGGCATTGAGGGACGAGTCCCCTATAAAGGCAGTTTGTTTGCCATTATTCATCAGTTATTGGGTGGAATTCGTGCCAGCATGGGTTATACGGGTTGCCATACAATTCAAACCATGCATGAACAGGCCGCTTTTGTACGTGTAACCAGTGCGGGTATGAGAGAAAGTCATGTACACGATGTTACCATTACTAAAGAATCACCTAATTATCGACTGGACTAAGTGACAGGAATTTAATATGAGCTCCACGGAAACTGAATGCGGTTGCCTTGGGGCTTTTTTTTTTGATTAACTATTGAGTTTTGCTGTGAGCCAACAATCAACCAATATTCATGCAGATAAGATCCTGATTCTGGATTTCGGATCGCAATATACCCAGTTAATTGCCCGAAGAATTCGGGAGATTGGCGTTTATTGTGAAATCTATTCTTGTGAATGTAGTGCGGAAGCCGTTCAGAAATTTGCACCTAAGGGTATTATCTTGTCGGGTGGCCCGGAAACGGTAACCAGTGGAGATACCCCAAGAGCTCCTCAGGTCGTTTTTGATTTGGGAGTCCCAGTATTGGGAATTTGTTACGGTATGCAAACCATGACCGAACAAATGGGCGGTAAGGTTGAAGCGTCTGACCATAGAGAATTCGGCTATGCTCAAATCAGGGCGCACGGTCATTCAAGGTTGCTGAAGGATATTGAGGACCACGTCTCAGCCGAGGGCTACGGCTTGTTGGATGTATGGATGAGTCATGGCGACAGGGTTGTAGAACTGCCAACGGGGTTCAATTTAATTGCCAGCTCAGAAGGCGCGCCTATCGCAGGTATTGCCAATGAAGCGAAGTCTTTTTATGGCTTGCAATTTCATCCGGAAGTGACTCATACCAAACAAGGTGGACGCATATTATCTCGTTTTATTCTGGAAATTTGCAGCTGTGAGGCATTATGGACATCGAGCAATATTATTGATGAAAGTATTGCATCGGTGCGAGAGCAAGTGGGTTCCGAACAAATTGTTTTAGGTCTTTCCGGCGGGGTGGATTCATCTGTTGTTGCTGCTTTGTTACATAAAGCCATTGGCGAGCAGTTGGTTTGCGTGTTTGTTGATACCGGTTTGTTGCGTCTAAATGAAGGCGATCAGGTGATGGCGACTTTTGCCGAGCATATGGGGGTTAAAGTTATTCGGGTGAATGCTGAACAGCGTTATCTGGATGCCTTGCACGGTGTTACCGATCCAGAAGCCAAGCGTAAAATTATCGGCAATTTGTTTGTTGAAATTTTTGATGAGGAAGCGGCAAAGCTGACTGATGCCAAGTGGCTGGCGCAGGGGACTATTTATCCCGATGTGATTGAATCGGCCGGTGCTGCCAGCGGCAAGGCGCATTTGATTAAATCACATCATAATGTCGGCGGATTGCCGGAGGATATGACGTTAAAGCTGGTTGAACCACTACGTGAGCTGTTTAAGGATGAGGTCAGAAAACTGGGGGTTGAACTGGGTTTACCGGAAGATATGGTTTATCGTCATCCGTTTCCCGGCCCTGGGCTTGGCGTCAGAATATTAGGCGAAGTTAAAAAAGAATACGCCGATCTGTTGCGTCAGGCTGATGCCATCTTTATTGAAGAACTGTACCGGCATGATTTGTATCATAAAGTCAGTCAGGCTTTCGCCGTGTTCCTGCCGGTTAAATCGGTCGGTGTGATGGGTGACGGGCGACGTTATGATTATGTTATTGCTATTCGTGCGGTTGAAACCATCGATTTCATGACTGCGCGTTGGGCGCACCTGCCGTATGACTTTCTGGATTTGATTTCGCGTCGAATCATTAATGAAGTCAACGGAATTTCCCGTGTTACTTACGATATTTCCGGTAAACCGCCGGCAACCATTGAGTGGGAATAAGTCAGGAAAGTGATCTGCTCTGGATGCGTCATGCTTATCGTCTGGCGCAAAGGGCGGAGCAACAGGGCGAAGTACCGGTCGGGGCGGTGCTGGTAAAGGAAAATCAGTGTATTGCTGAAGGCTGGAACCAGGCTATCGCTGTTAACGATCCTTGTGCTCACGCCGAGGTTATGGCGATCCGCTTGGCCGGTCAGGTACTGCAAAATTACCGTTTAATCGATACCACCCTGTATGTCACCCTGGAACCCTGTGTGATGTGCATGGGAGCGATCAGTCATGCGCGTATCAAAAGAGTGGTTTTTGCCGCTTTTGATGAAAAACGAGGCGCAGTATGCAATGCCTTGCAATTGGCAGAAGCGCCGTTCCTGAATCATAAGGTGGAATGGCAGGGCGGCATTCTGCAGGATGAATGTTCGCAAATGTTAAAAGACTTCTTTAAAGCGCGCCGCTAATACTTATTTATCGCGGCTGTTTGGCATTCTTAACTTATTGCTGTGTAAAAGGTGATATTTCTGCCCCAGCCGGGTCTGTCTTTATCGAGGCGGTGGAGGCGGCGGCATTCCGGCCGGAGGCGGTGGAATAGGCGATGAAGCCCCGGCATCAGGTGTCGGTTCTTCGTACAAAAACTCTCCAGACACAGGAACCCGGTGACCTTTTGCATACATGCACTGGATATAGGCATTATCGTAATTTTGTTGTGTGGCATAAGCGGATCGGCTGCCTTCGCTACTGCCCACCAGGCTGCCCGCTACTAATCCGGTTCCCGCACCTATTGCTGCTCCCCGGCCACCGCCGAATGCGGCACCTGCGGCAGCACCTAACGCTGAGCCGACAACGGCACTGCCGACTTGACTGTTAACCGCCGCCTGATTGGCACTGGTGCCGCCTACCTGGCCGTAAGCGTATTGCTGGCAAAGATAATCATCATGGCGGAACTGATCGAAAGTCATCCCGGTACCGGGCAGAGTCATAACACTCGGGCCCGTTGGCATATAGGCACACCCGCTGACTAATGTCATCAAGGCCAAAACCGCAAAAAAAGTTTTGAGTTTCATAAGTGTTTTCTCTCTTGTTATTTTGTCGGTGTCGGACTCACCTGCTGCCAACCCGCAGGGCATTCTTTAACGTATGGATAATAGCCTTTCGGATTATGGCAATAATACCAATACCCGGTTGCCAGGGGCTGTGATGATGGTGGTGAACTGCGTTCAATATAGACAGGCGGCGAAGAAGGAACGGTAATAATGCTGGGTGGATAATAAGGATAATAGTGAGGGTAATACGGATAATAATAGCGTCTGGGGTAATAGCCGCCGCTGCCCCAATAGAAACTAAATGATGGATGAACATGTATCCGGCCGGAAGAATGCCTTCTCCAGTGACGGTGATCCGCTTCAGCTTCAATACTGAATGCCAGTGCTGAAACAATCAACAAGGCAGAAAAAATCTTTCTTGTTAACATTGTAATCCTCCTTGGGCCTTTTCTTGAGTGTTGCTAGAAATATTAGACTAAAAGAAAATATTTTTGTTCAAATTCTGTTGGGGCGTAGTTTTAAGGAGCTAGAAGTGCGCATTAATTAACGTCGGCAGTAAAACAACACCAATCCGTCTCGCTCTGTAGAACTTACGTTATATGAGAAATATACGATGACTAAGTCTCGTATTTCGTAATCAATTAGTTGACTTTTTTAAGATTGGATTTTTGCATTGACTTCATTGTTGCTAGTATCTAGACTCGCTGAAAAACAGGAAGGTTTGACAGGTCTTCGGGATAAATCAACTTAACAGGTCAAGAGGGCTTGTTAAAATAATCTAGGCGAATTTGTTTGAATATTTGAAGAATAACAGGGTTGAGTGACTTGTTAATAAATAGTTAGGTCAAATGTGTATGGGCGTAATCGATGAGAAGTTTCATAACTGGACTAAAAAGGAACTAGAGCGTGCAAATCAGGCACTGAATGTTCCAATTAGCCGATTAGAGACTAATTATGTAATCGTGAGTTTCCTTCTTGTTCCATTTATAGTTTTTGTCCACTCAGAGATAAAAGGATGGCCTCAATCTATTACTGGTTGGCTATTTTTTATAGCAATTATTTGCGCTTTTGTATTATGCATGCAGTTTACTTTGAGGGTCATTAGTATAATTGTTGTGTGGACTCCTATAAGTATCCAACACTGGATTCGTGTCCTTTTAGGAGTTGTATTGGTACCGCTGGCGTTTTGGGCCTGTATGTACTTGTTTGAACAACTTCAGTATTGGTAATACTTAACTATAGGTTTCAGCGATAGGCCTTACAGTTGATTTCTGCTAAATGTAAGACCAGTTCGTTTCTCGTACGAATCAGGGATAAATTTTCAAGTAGATGGGCTCAATCATTTTGTTGAACTCGTTAGCTGGAAACGCGATGGAAATTACATTCAAATTAATTGATGCGGGGCATATCGAGGTTATTATTCCTTTATTGAGCGAACTAGATTCATCGATCCCGTACAGTGTTCTAAACAACCGGTTATCCGAAATGGTTAAGCAAGGGTATGAGTGTGTCGGCATTTATAAAGAAAATGAGTTAATCGGTATCTGTGGAATTTGGACCTTGGTTAAGTATTATGTTGGTAAGCATATTGAACCGGATAACGTTTTTATTAAGCCGGAGTTTAGAAATCTTGGGATAGGCCAGCAACTGTCTGATTGGCTAAAAGAATTTGCTTGTTCACGAGGTTGTGAAGCAATAGAGCTTAATTGTTATCTAAAGAATGAAAACGGCCAGCATTTTTGGAAGGCTAACGGATATGTGGCGATAGGTATGCATTATCAAAAGAAGCTGATTTAAGGAGGAAAAAATGAAATCCATTACTTTTTCGGGACAGTGTCTTTGCGGAGCCGTGCGCTTTTCGGTAACGACAGAGGCGGAAGATTTTTATTTTTGTCACTGCGAGCAATGTAGAAAAATTACCGGTTCGGCATTTGCGTCAAATATTCTCACTAAACCCGCGAGCATAAATTGGATTGCCGGTTCTGATAAGGTGAAACGATTTGATTATCCTGAGCCGAGGATTTTTACAAAAGTGTTTTGTGTTGATTGCGGTTCGGGTTTGCCTTTTCTGAATAAAAAAGGCTCTGCCTTAATTATTCCCGCCGGTTCGTTAAATCACGAACCGCCAATAAAACCGACTCATAACATTTTTTGGCATGAGCACGCCCAATGGTATCAATATGGTATGAATGCCCCTAGATGTGAAGGGTTTCAAACGTAAAAAAAATACCCTGTTTGTTTGGCCGCAACAGTAATGCGACTATCGTGCTTATGTTGTTAAATTCTCAGTTTATCGGTTCTATTGTCTGTCGATTGCTTGTAGCGCGTTTTCATCATCTATAGTGTAATAGAGAGAAATTAAACTAAATTAGGTGTGAATGCTGTATGGCGCTATCTGCAGTAAATTATTTAACAGATAAACTATGGGGCTTGCATGAGCAAGAGTTATCTTCTGGGAAGTCTTTTTGTATAAAGGCTATCAAGTTGTGCCTGTTGGCCGTTGAAGGTTTTACCAATGATTTATGCCGTTTAAGGGCTTCGGCGCTAACATTGTATACCTTGCTATCCATTGTACCGGTGATTGCGTTGTTATTTGGCGTTGCCAAAGGCTTTGGTTTTGAAAAAATGTTAAAGACGCAGTTGCTGGAGCAAGTCCCAGAGCAGGAAACAATGATCATTCAGCTGCTGGGTTTTGCTGAGAACCTGTTAGCCAATACCCAGGGCGGTGTCGTTGCGGGTATCGGTGTGACGGTATTGTTCTGGACTGTTATTAAGGTGATTGGCAATATCGAAGATTCGTTTAATGAGATCTGGAAAATCAAGCAAGGCCGGACATGGTCGCGAAAAGTAAGCGATTATTTATCATTAATGCTGCTGGCGCCTGTATTGCTGATAGCAGCCGGTAGCATTACGGTTTTTGTTAAAACCCAGATTACCTGGTTAATGAACTGGATACAATTGCCGGAACTGGGTACGATGATAGTGCTTAGATTGTTAAGCTTTTCGCCATTGCTTTTAATGACGGCTTTGTTTAGCTTTGTATTTGTTTTTATGCCCAATCATAAAATTCAATTGAAAGCAGGGGTTGTGGCCGGCTTTATTACTGCTGTGCTTTATCAGCTATTGCAATGGGGCTATTTGAGTATACAGATCGGTGTTTCCAGTTATAACGCCATTTACGGCAGTTTTGCCGCCTTGCCTCTATTTCTGATTTGGTTGCAGATAGGCTGGATAATTGTCTTATTTGGCTGTGAGATGTCTTTTTATATAGAGCATTATCAGAACTTTAAAAACAATAAACACTCTCTGGATTTGAGTTTTGCCTCCGAAAAAGTTTTGGCCTTGCAGATAATGCATTTTGTTGTCCGGCGATTTCGACAACAGCAGAAGGCTACAACCGAATTGGATATTGTTAATGAGTTCTCGGTGCCCCTCGCTTTGGTACAAATTGTTTTGCAGGCTCTTTTAGACTGCGCTCTGATTGTGCAGATTAAAACAGAAAATGATGCTGAGCTTTATCAGCCTGCAATGGATTCAAGCTGTATAACGGTGACTATGGTAATAAATGCGCTAGAGAAAAAAGGTATGAATGCACTGCCGGTTAACATTGCCAGCGGCCCATTCGCTGATTTGATGAGTGAATTCAATCGATTGGTCGAGCAAAGTAATAAAAATATTTTACTGATTGATTTAGAGTAATATCACTGTCGACTGAAGTCAGTGTCTTGGCTGCTTTTCCTTTAAAGTGCCGGAGGGTTGATTTCCAATGCTTTGTTTTCAATATCTTTCTCAGTGTTCATGGCATTTTGTTCAATTTTATCTTCTTCGGTCAGCCAAACTAATAAATTATAGTAACTGCGGATATTTTCAACATAGCGGACCGGCTCTTTGCCCCGGGCATAACCGTGTTTGGTTTGTTTATACCACTTCTTTCTGCTGAGCAAAGGGAGGTGTTGTTTCACATCTATCCATTTGTCCGGGTTTCCACCGGCTTTTTGAGTCAGAATGCGGGCGTCTTCCAAATGCCCCAGCCCAACGTTATATGAAGCTAAAGCAAGCCATGTCCGATCCGGCTCTTTTATACGTTTTGGTAATTTCTGCAGGCGCTGATGGAAATAACGAGCACCACCGGCAATACTTTGTTTGGGGTCTGTCCGGTTTTCAATGTCAAGGTGGTCAGCCGTGTTCTGGGTCAACATCATAATACCGCGCACTCCGGTCGGAGATTTTGCATTCGCCAGCCAATGCGACTCCTGATAACCAATAGCGGCTAATAAGCGCCAATCTAAGTTGTATTTTTTTGCCGCAGCTTCAAAATATTTTTGATATTTGGGCAGCCTGTTTTTTCGGTGTAACCGGAATTTACAATGGCCAACATAATTTAGCCTGTTGGTAATGCCGTAATGTTTGTCAATCAACTGCGCTAATGTTTGGTCAGTTTTTATTTTGTAAAAAAAACGTTTGGCTTCGTAATAAAGGCTGTTGTCGGTGGAATGGGGAAATGCCCAAGCAAGCTCTCTGGGTTCGGTCAGATTAAATGCAATCTTGAGCTTCGGATAAAATTGACGAATCAGGGCAGCCTGATTGGAATCGGCAACGGTGTAGTCGATCAAACCTTCATTGACCAGGTAGAGCAGGCTGTCGGTATCCAAATCGCTGTTTGTATTCCAGGTTAATTCTGGGTGCTTTCGTTTCAGCGCGTATAAGGTTTCTATATGGCTCGTGCTTTTTACCACCTCAAGAATGCCTTTGTTTAAGTCATCTATTTTCCTGGGTTTTGGATTGCCTGAGCGATAAATAACTTGTTCGGTAATTAATTGATAGCTTGGGGCGAAGCGCATTTTAAGTTTGCGCTGAGCGGTTACGGTCAGCCCGGCTGCTGCAATATCCGCTTCAGCGAGGGAAATACCTTTAATAATGCCATTAAAGGTTTCAGGGATAATAAAGTTGGCTTTAACGCCTAAATGTTGAGCAAAAAGTGTAATCAGGTCATGTTCCAGCCCGGTAAAACCTTCAGCACTTTCATAATAAGTGGTTGGGTCGAAGCGAGTTAAAACATTAATTTGGCCCTTAAGTCTTATTTGCGTCAGTTTATTGGGAAAAATAAGGCTAGGGCCGCAGGTGGTCAATAAAGCGGCACAGATAAGAGCAATTAATAAGCCGTTAAAGCGCGCCAAGGTTTTAACGCTGTCGTTTATATGCGTTTATAAGGCCATTGGTTGAACTGTCATGGCTGGTAATAATCTGGTCATTTTTTAATTCCGGTAAAATGGATTTTGCTAATACCTTGCCCAGCTCAACACCCATTTGGTCAAATGAGTTGAGGTTCCAAATGGCACCTTGTACAAAAATCTTGTGTTCATAAAAAGCAATAATTGAGCCTAAGGTTTTAGGCGTCAGTTTTTCAAATAAAAATGAGTTTGATGGTTTGTTACCGGGGAAAACCTTTGAGGCAATCAGCAGTTCATTGTCTTTATCTTCATCTGGCAGGTCAGCTCTAACTTCCGCTGCTGTTTTGCCTTTCATTAAGGCTTCAGGCTGAGCCAGAAAGTTTGAAATCAGAATGTCATGGTGTTCAGGCATATGGTAATGACTTTTTGCCGGAGCCATAAAGTCACAGGGAATAAGCTTATTACCTTGGTGAATTAGCTGATAAAAAGCATGCTGACCATTGGTACCCGGTTGCCCCCAAATAATTTGTCCGGTGTTGTAATCGACTAAATTGCCATCCAAATCGATGCTCTTTCCATTACTTTCCATGTCACCTTGCTGAAAATAACAAGCCATAAAACGTAAGGTATGGTCATAAGGAAGGATGCAATGAGTCTCAACATCATAAAAATTGTTATACCAGATGCCCAATAATGCCATGATTATAGGTATATTTTTCTCATAAGGAGCATTTAGAAAATGTTGATCGACTTCATAGGCGCCCTGCAGTAGTTCTTCAAAACCGTCCATACCTATATATAAGGCGATAGACAGGCCGACTGCAGACCACAGTGAATAACGTCCTCCGACCCAGTCCCAGAACTCGAACATGTTTTCGGTATCAATACCGAAGTTGGCAACATTTTCGGCATTAGTGGAAATGGCGACAAAATGTTTGGCAATAGCCGTCTCATCATTATTACAGGCCTCCAAAAACCAGCGTTTGGCAGAGTTTGCATTGGTCAAGGTTTCTTGAGTATTGAAAACTTTGGAGGCGACAACAAATAAGGTTGTTTCGTGATCGATTGCCTTTAAAACTTCGATCAAATTGGCCTGGTCCACATTTGAGACAAAGTGGGTCCGTAAATTATCCCGCCCGTAAGGTGTTAGCGCTTTACAAACCATCTTTGGACCTAAGTCGGAGCCACCAATGCCTATGTTTACAATATCGGTGACCGCTTTACCGGTATAACCTTTCCATTCCCCCGAGCGGACTTTTTCGGTAAATTGACGCATTTTATTTAATACGGCATTGATTTGCGGCATAATATCCTTGCCATCAACATAAACCGGTTTATTGCCTCTGTTGCGTAAGGCTGTATGGAGTACGGCTCTTTTTTCCGTAGTATTGATTTTTTCACCGGAAAACATGGCGTTTATTTTATCTTCCAGGTGGGTATGTCGAGCCAAGTCGATTAATAGGGGGAGAGTATCCTCGTTAATCAGGTTTTTGGAGTAGTCAAAAAGAAAGTCATTAAATGTTAAAGAGAATTTGTCAAATCGATCATCTGAACCATTAAATTCATCACGAAGAGAAATATGACGAATCTGCTGGAAATGTTTCTGAAGGGCGGCCCATGGGGCTGATGAAGTCAGTAATGACATATATGTTTGGCTCCAACGAAGGTAATTATGTACAAGTCTACGAAATGCAGAACGGGAAGGCAATAACTAGATTCAGTAAGGTGAAAGTATTTTTGGAGTTTTTATCACTAAAATAAATCGATTTTTCATTTCCTTTATTTGTATAGGGTGATGTGCTAGAGTTAACAATTGCTGCTGAGTCAGTTTTATTGTCAAATGATGTGTATTTGATAGGCGGCAAGAATAATACAATATAATTATTAAAAAACTGGAAGGTATTTATGAACAGAATACAATTGTTAAGAAAAGGTTTCCTAGTGCTTCTGGGATTGGTGTTCTCTGCATCTGTCTGGGCCCATGGTGGTGCAGCAGGTACTGATACTGATCAGTGTAAGTTTGAATTAGAGCCTGGTCATTGGATTCATTACACCGCCTACCAACCAAAAGCTTTCCCAACAGAAGAGTTTTGTGGAAATCTTCCAAATCTGAATACATTAACTCAATTGGTTTTCGACTATCAGGATATTCGCTACAGAAATATGACTGTTGAGTTTGAAGTTACCAAAGAGCCGGAAGGTACAAGAGTATTTTTTGAAAAAGGCCGTAAACATAAGTCTGGTACAGTTGTTTTAAGTCTGAATCAAGGTTTGCCAGAAGTTGGTAAATATTTGATCCATATTACTTTGGTTCCTGATCAAGGTGAAAGACTGGATGCTCACATGGGTTTTATGGCCGGAAAAGGTGAAGCAACCAGCAGTAAAAGCATGATGCTGTATGTTTTCTTTGCTTTTGCCGGTTTATATATCCTGTACCTGTCTCATGCTGGTTTTAAAGCACAGGTTGATGCGATTTTAGGCAAAGCAAAAGAACTATAAATATAAAACATATACAAAGGTAGATAAAATGCAGAAACATCCTTTAGGCATACTTTTGGGTGCTGCGATTATGCTGATGTCCGGTGTGGCATCAGCAGCAGTTAAGTTACCTGAAACGGTGGAAATTGATCCGGGTAAGGCAGAGCCGGTTTGTGATTCGAATAATCCAGACTGGCGTAAAGCGCAGACTATTGAAGGTGTAAAAATTCAGGAGTCATTGCGATGTAGTCCGGATCGTCCTTCAGATATTGCGGCAGAAGTAAAAGGTACAAACAATATATCGATGGAAACATTGATGAATACCTTTTATGCCGCTGATGCTATTACCAAGAAAAATGATATGGATGGTGATGGTGATCCTGATTTGATTATTATCAAACTGGAAGTGACAGAGCTGAATGGACATTCGCCGGATTTCAAGGGGCTTGTGCCTACCTTTGATATTGCTCCAGGCATTCAGCCTGGGATGTGGGTTTTTGCACCGAAATCGCGCGGTATGGCAACAAACAGTTTTGTTGGGGTAGATGCAAACCCGCTGTTAAGAGCGCCATCTCCCGTGATCCGTGTAGAGCAAGGCGATGTGGTCTGGATTCAATTGGAGAATACACATTACTTTCCCCACACTATTCATTTGCATGGTGTAGATCATCCTTATGTCGACAGTTCCGGCGAAGGTAATGACGGTGTTCCTCAGACCAGCGATAAACTGGTTATGCCGGGCGAAACTAGAACTTATGAAATTCGGCCCAGAGTAGCCGGGACATTTGTCTACCATTGTCATGTGCAGACCCACGTACACTTAGCGATGGGGTTGGTCGGCATGTTTGTGGTGGAAGAAAACCGTCCTAATAACTGGGTGCAGACATTCAATGTGGGGGCTGGACAGGTCAGACATCCTTCTAAAGCTATTTTAGAAAAATATGATAGCGAATACGATTTGCATTACCATGCGATGGATAAGGAACTGCACAGTATTATTCAGAAATATAATGATCCGCGCTTGATTGCACGTAAGATGAACCGCGAATATCGTATGGGTGATTCGACAGAAGATTACCATACTCTGAATGGTCGCTCATTACCTTATACATTAAGGGAATCAATTATTGTTGCCGAACCTAATCAAGATATTAAAGTAAGGATGTTTAACAGTAGTGGTGAGCTGATGGCCATGCATACTCATGGTCACAAAGGGACTATTACGCATTACGACGGGGTGGAACATAATCCTAGCGCACAGATTATGCGTGATATTTATGATCTTGCACCGGCTCAGCGTAATGATCTAAGAATCAGCACGGTTGATGACGGTTTGCACAGTTACGGTGAAGGCGTTTGGATTTTTCATGATCATCGTGAAAAAGGAATTCTTAACGATGGCATGAACCCAGGCGGCAATGTAAGTGCTTTGGTTTACAAAAAATATCTGAATGAAATGGGCTTGCCGAAAACGATTGGTGAAGGAGTCGGCTCTTTATTTACCAAGGCTTTTCAGCAACGTAAAATACCGGTTTGGCAGAATGCTGACGAATGGAACAGCTTGGGTGAGGCTAATACCAAGGGTTATAAAGCCCCTCCTCCAGGTACGCCAATGGTGATCGAGGAAGGCCCCAAATCATTGAAAAAAATTAATGAAGAGGCGGCCGCTGCTGCAGTTGCACAGGGTGGTGGTACGAGTGGCGGATTCGGTAATTTTATTATTGGTTTAATTTTAGGTATCGCGGCCTATCTGTTAGTGGTTAATCGTGAAAAAATTATTGCTTTAGTCTCAAGTAAAGGAGGAACTGATAATGCGTAAATTATTGTTAGGAATAATAGCATTGGTTTTTCTGTTTGCTTCTTCTGCTTCGTTTGCTGAAAAAATAATTGAACACAATAAGCTGATGAGTCATGGTGATGGCCACCTGATGGATATGGGTGGTGCTATGGTTATGGGGCAAAATACTGATACTTTGCCCGGTGGCTGTGACAAAATTGCTGCGACCAAAGAAATAACCGTTCATGCCGGACATAAATATTCCAAAAAATTTCCTGGACGGATCTTTGCATTTGATAAACAGGAATATCAATTTGAGCCATGTACCAAGTTAACAGTACATTTTATTAACGAAGACAGTATTCGTCATCAGTGGATGATGCATGGTTTACCCAGGTATTTATACCCAAAAGGTATGTTTCATCTGGAGGTGACCGGGCCAGGTAAGGTTTCCGGAACACTGATTTTCCCCCCGGGTGATAAAACCTATTTGGTTCACTGCGATATTTCTCAGCATATGGAAAAAGGCATGAAAAGCCAGCTGAAAATTGGTAAAGGCAATGGTGATTTACCAAGTATTCCCGGTGTGACAGCTAATGTTATTCAGGATCCTTACACGGAGTTTAAGCTGGATCTTCCTCCGGTCACGAGTAATGCACCAGTGAAGAATGCTTCAGCAGCAAAAAATACGGGTAGTACCCAACAGCCAGCAACACCTGCACCAGCTCAAGACTCCGGTATCTCTGGGGTTATGATTATAGGTTTGGCGGTTGGTTTATTGGTTACACCGTTTTTAATGCGTAAATTCAAAGGCATGAGTGCAACAGAAGTTGTGGCTTATGTTTTTGATTTAATAAAAGAGCTGATCGCATATGTGGTTAAGTTAATAAGCCGAATTGTTTCAAGTAAAGCAAAAGCATTACCTGAAAAATAATTGGCCCAGAAAAAGCCTCTGGAGTCTTATGATTCCAGAGGCTTTTTTTTATCGGAAAAAATGTGATGATTGAATCTTGGGCATTGTGGGGGTTATTCACTAGTGCTTTTATTTCCTCTACAATTGCACCGGGTGGTTCGGAAGCCGTTTTGGCATTGATGGTGTCAGAAAACCAGCTGCCAGTTGAATTGCTGGTAATGGTTGCTAGTATCGGCAATACGCTGGGTGCATTAACAACATGGGGCTTAGGTTTGTTGGCGGCAAAAAAATACCCGGTAGATGAAGTATTTGATCATCAGAAAAAAAAATCAGTTGCACTGGTTAGAAAATACGGGATATGGGCATTGTTATTTTCCTGGTTACCGGTTGTTGGTGATGGTTTATGCTTTGCCGGCGGCTGGTTGAAACTCCCCATCATCATTTCATGCCTTGCAATTTTTGTCGGTAAGATCATACGATATGCTTTTGTCGCTTATATCTTTATTTAGAAAGTTCTTGGCCGGTTATCAATTGGAGACTTTATGTTAAGGCATTTTCCCGCGGTAAATACGCAGATCAATCATAATAAAAGAGATTACTTTATTATTGTTTTTGCTTTTGTCGCTGTAACCTTATGTTTCCTGATTGATTCAATTGCCGGTATTGAGTTGCAATATGCCTTAGGTGTAGCTGGTTGGATTTCCTTGTTGGTGTTATTGATGGGGGAATGTAAATATGTGCGTGCCCAAGTCATTGTGGCAGTTAGTTTTGCTACCGTGGGTGAACACTTTGCCTCCATTTTTATGGAAGGTTATATCTATCGTTTAGAAAATGTTCCCGCTTTTGTTCCGCCGGGCCATGGCATCGTCTATTTAACCGCTGTGGTACTTGGTCGTTCGGGATTGTTTCAGAAATATGCCCGGCAAATTGCTTTCTTGGTAGTGCTGGTGGGCGGAAGTTGGGCGGTGACCGCTTTATTGGGCCTGGTCGGCAGATCGGATGAGATTGGCGCAATTTTGTTTGCCATTTATTTACTGTATTTGTTTAAAGGTCGATCACCGATGGTATATTTGGGCGCTTTCTTTATCACCACATGGGTTGAATTGGTGGGAACCTCGGTTGGAACCTGGCATTGGGCGGCCATTGACCCGGCTTCAACCTTAACTCAGGGCAATCCGCCCAGCGGAGTTGCCGCATGGTACTGTTTGGTCGATGCGGTGGCAATGGCAGGAGCAGTCCCGCTATTAAAGTCATTGACTAGAACCCTGCAGTTTTTCGGGATAAAGAAAAATCAAGAGCAGCAGCTTGCTAAAAATGAGATTCAATAAGCTAGGACTGATTCAGAACGGAATCAAGGTTGTGTCGATTGTCCAGAATTGGTGAATACTTTATCAGGATTTTAAATTATGACGGTTTGGTTGCCGTAAAAATACCATATTCAACCAATTTGTCTTTAAATAGCCGATGTTGGGCAAGACCCACTTTAAAATTGGCCGTTTGAGCCTTACTGCGCAGCCCCAGCCATTGACTGAAAAGCTGTACTGGTTTTAAGCGTTTGGCGACTTTGTACATATAATCGGCAGACGGTAAGGTTTGTTCGGTAATATCGTTATAATGAACAGTTTGAAAACTATTCTCATTCAGCAGTTGAGTAAATTCATCTCTAGAGCAAAGATTGGGTACGGCCCAGCCATTTAGGCAGGTGACAATATCCTGCCACTCATCATCGGTGAATTCTCTTCGGGTAATAAAGCCGTCACAAACCACGATGCGGCCACCCGGACGCAGCAAGCGGAAGGCTTCTTGTAGGAAGTCACCCTTCTTTAAGGCATGGCAGACGCTTTCCAGCCCCCAGACTACATCAAAGGATTCATTTTCAAAAGGCGTAGCGCAAAAATCGGAAACCTGAAAATTTACTTTATCTGATACGCCTTGTCGTTTGGCATGGCTGGTTGCATATTGCGCCTGTTTTTGGCTAATGGTGATAGCGGTCATTTGATTACCATGATGTTTGGCCATCCAGATCGAACTGCCGCCAATACCGCAACCGGCATCCAGCACATGGTGTTCCGGCTTAATGCCGGCAGCATCGTATAAAGCCTGATTTTTATTTAACAATGCTTGATGATGGGATTTAGTGTCGTCATCCCAGTATCCATAATGCAGGGCCAGGTTTTCACGATTGCACCAGGCAAACAAATAATCCCAGTAACAATCATCGTAATGCTTGGCTGCATCGGACTGAAGTTCTTCAACTGATAATTCAGTGTTTTCTCTTAATGATTGGTCTCGGTAGTCTTGATCAGGTTGTAAATGGTGCATTATTTATTGTTGGTAATACTTGATTATTAGGCAAGCTGGCTATTGTATTACATTTACCGATTTATAACTAAGCCGGGTGCTTTTTTGTTAACGGCAAAAAAAGTGATAAAGTAGTGCATTATAAACTTGAGGCGGCAGTTTTTCAGTTTGTTTCAGGTTGATCTTCATTAAGCTAATAGCGCGGTAATCCAAGTGTCTTGTTTTGAAAAATGGGCGTACGAATTTTATTTTTTTATGCAGAAATGTTTATTTGTTCCGGTAAGTAAACAGCAATATTACGAATTGATAGAACAGAACACAATTTTGGAAGGCGATACATGGGGGGTTAAGGTACTGGAGACTTCCGACGACCAAATTATCAAAATTTTCCGCTTAAAGCGTTTGTATTCAACGGCTTATTTTTTTCCCTATGCCTTGCGATTTAAATGGAATGCCAGGTGTTTGAAAAAAAAAGGGATAGAGACAGTCGAGGTTCAGCAAATCAGTTATTGTCAGGATGAACAACGGCATTTATTAAGCTATAAAAAAATTCCCGGTCAGCCGATTGAGGCGATATTAAAAAGTAATCAAGACCATACTGCAATTATCAAACAGTTAGTTGGTTTTATTGCTTACCTGCATGAACAGGGGATTTATTTCAGATCATTACATTTTGGTAATATTATTGTGAAACCGGATGGTCAGTTTGCACTGATTGATATTACCGATACCAAATTTAATCCGTTTAAATTATCACTGCATCAGCGTATTCGTAACTGGAAACATATGCTGAAGTATGACTTTGAACGTTCAATTGTTGAAACGTATGGAAGGGATGCCTTTTTTTCCGAATATGCTGAACGGGCGGCATTAACGGCTGAACAGTTACAATCACTGAAAACTGCTTTGTCATAAGGCGAGCGAGTGACTTTATCTTATGTTAAAAAAGGTAGATAACGAGTGAACTGGTTTTTTATTCGTAGGCAACAGTGGTCTGAGGTTTCTATAAATGAATATCGCCATGCCTTTTCAACGTGGGGTGGCAGCGTCGTCACTCACCCCGACTTTATTTTTGCCATGAGTCAGGTAACGGGTATAAAAACTAAATTTCTTGCTTTGGAGCATGAAGGTGAATTGGCCGGTTCAATAGCCGTGTGGGGTAAATACCTAGCCGGCCATAAAAAAGCGTTAAAAAAAGCAGGCTGCCGAGAAAAGATTGACCTAGGTAATGCTGAAATTATTTTACCGCTGGCTGAAGATCAACAGATTAAACTGGATTTCCGTGGAGATTTTATTTCCGAACTCAATGCAGACAATATTCTTAACTGCAAAAGAAAAACTGACAGTTTGGCAATGTTAAAAAGCTATACTCAGGGGGAGTTTTCAAAAAAATTCAAATATAACCAGCGAAGGGAAAAAAGACTGCTGGAAGATATAGGTGGAGAGGTTCGTACGTTTGATGAGTTTTCCAATCAACAATTAGTTGATATTTACCGGGATCTGTTTTTTAAACGTTTTGCCAAGCCAGCCAAAGGAATTGATTATTTAAACGATTTTTGGATACAGTTGAGACCCTATTTGTTTGGACATGTTTTGTTGGTTGATGAAAAGCCCATTGCCATACAAATTATTTATTGGGTGGAATCGGTTAAGCATATTTCTGTTGAGTACATTAATGGTGGCGTTGATCCGGATTATGCAGAATACAGCCCTGGTAGTGTGTTGACATATGTTAATACGCAGGCTGCTGAAGCTAGAGCGATTGAATTAAATAAACCGCTAAGATATTCATTCGGTCAAGCGGATACCGGTTATAAAAGTCGTTGGTGCCATAATGTGCCGGTATATCAGGTTTAGTCGATGAATAGCCGAGATAAGCAAGCGTTAAGGAAAAAAAAGAATCTGGATCGGATGCGCTGGATTATTGCATCTTTGCTGGCGATCGGGCTGATAGCGTCAGGTCATTATGTTTATGGATTATTACTGCTGCTGTTTTTTTATTTGCTGCATGAGGCGCTGTGGTCAGATCATATCTTTTACAATCCTAAGCAGGATTATCTTTATCAGTTGGATGCTGAGCAGGTGGTTTTTGTAGATTGGAATAAAAAACAGTCATTATTGACGGTTGAGCCTATTACCGCCAAAGCGGACAGTTTTTTTCTGCTGATTGATGTTAAAGCAGGTTTATTGGGAAAGGTTTTCGATCCTTATGTTGAAATTTCATATGCCGGAAACACAATAAAACAGTATTTTGAACGCAGTTTAAATGGTCGGCGTTATATTAATATTTCTGATTTAAAATTGAATGAGGTCAAGAATCAGGTAATACAAATGAAACTAAAGCCTGCCTATTGTCGTATAAAAGGTGGTTGTACCGAGTTGCTGGCGTTTAACAACCCGAATATTCAAAATAAAAAAATCCTGGTGATCGCACCGCATGCTGATGATGCTGAACTAGCGGCGTTTGCTTTATATAGTGAGCAGCAAAGTATGGTTGTCACGCTGACGGCAGGTGAAACTGAAGAGAAAGACTTTCAGCAGGTCTATCAAGACAGGCAGCAAGCCTCATTGTTAAAAGGCAGGTTGCGTAGTTTGGATAGTGTCACCGCAGGTGTCTGGGCGGGGCTGGATCAGGCTAACATTATCAGTCTGGGATATTTTTGCCAGTGCTTGCAGAAAATGCATGATCAACCGGGGCTGGCTGTGGGCTCAAGAACCGCCGGGGTGAATGATGTCAGAATATTCAGAGAGTTTAACAAAAACCGTCTTAAAACTGATCAGGATGGCAAGCCCAGTTGGCAGAACTTAATCAGTGATTTACAGGAAGTTATTTCCGGGTTTCAACCTGATGTGATAGTTACCCCCCATCCCCAGCTTGATCCTCATAGTGATCATATTTATGGCACTAAAGCCGTGTTACAAAGTTTATCCAATCAATCTCATTCGGTGACTGACCTTTTGTTTTATGCCAATCATTATCATAATACCGATATTTTTCCGTTTGGTTTGCCGCATACTACAGTTTCTGTAGCTCCAAGTTTTGACCCTCTGATTAAAGTGTCATTACTGTCGTATCCGGTCACGGAAGACAAGCAAAAAGATAAGGTTTTTGCCATTGAAGTCATGCATGATTTAAAAGGTAAACTAAAACTTAAGAAACGATTAAGGCGCATTATTCAGGCAAAACTGGTCGGGCGAACGATCAATCCGTATGGTGATGATGATTATTTTAGGAAAAGCATTCGAGCTAATGAGTTGTTTTATCGAGTGCCTGTAAATCAAGCACTAGAGTATTTTAATGAACAGCATGACTAACATACTCACCTTATCTGAACTGTGTCAATTGGGGCGTAAAGTCACTTTACCGGCGGCATTAGAAATTCAAAATCAGGCGGATACAGCTCTTTGTACAGAAGTTTTACGGTTTGTTGCGGGTAAACGTATTGTCCTTAAAGCTCAATATCAAGGGAGGGCGGTTTTGCTTAAGGTATTTTTCCACTCCGCCCATAAACGACATATTAAACGAGAAGTGAATGGAGCTGAGGCTTTCTTACATGCTCAGGTAAATGCGCCTGCAATTATCTTTACTCGGGTGGGAAAGGACTGTTCTCTACTTATGTATCAATGGCTGGAAAATGTTGTCAGCCTTCAACAATGTTGGGACCAAGCTGAAAATGATCAGCTTAGAAATAGCCTTGTTAAACAGGTAATCAAAAAAATTGCCCGACTGCATCAGGCCGGGGTCGAACAGGTTGATATCCATCTGGAAAATTTCTTATTGCAGGACAATGATAAACTTTACGCCATCGATGGTGATCTGGTAAAAAATAAATACCAATTGCAGAGCAAAGCCGTGCCGTTATCAATTGCTATTAATAATCTGGCCATGTTTTTTACTCAGTTTCCTGCCATTTATGATGAATATCTGGGGCAATTTCTGCAAGAATATCTCCAGGCGAGACAACTTGACGATAATACAATTACTCTGTTTGCACTTGAAAAACGCCTGCTTGAGCTACGTAAATGGCGTGAAAAAAAATATGTGTACAGCAAGGCATTAAGAACATGTAGTGAATTTGTCTGTCAACAGCATTGGCGACAAAAAATAGTGTTTCGCCGTGATAGTGAAAGTAAGGCTTTAATGACTCTGCTAGCTGATCCTGAAGCTTATATATATAGCGAACAGGGTGAAATTTTAAAACAAGGTACAAGTACTGTTGTAGCCAAAGTGAAAGTACTTGATGAAGTTTTTGTGATTAAGAAGTATAAAACCAAAAACAAATTGCATTTGTTGTTACGGTCATTAAAACCAACCCGGGCGGAGGTGTCCTGGATAAACGGTTGTCTATTGCAATTTGTCAAAATTCCGACCGCAAAACCGTTGGCTATTCTGGAAAAACGCTGGCTTTTTTTTAGAGGCGAGTCATACATAGTGACCGAATATGTCAATGGCCGGCACTTATGGGCTTTTTTTCATGATGAGAATAATGAGAAAAAAATACAGTTTATGCTGCTAACTATTCTTCAATTGTTCAAATCTCTCTATCGTTATCAGATTAGTCACGGTGATTTGAAAATGCAGAATATTTTAGTCAGAGAGGGGCAATTGGTTCTGGTTGATCTGGATGCTATGCAGTCCTTTAATGATTATAAAAAATACCAAAAAGCATTTTCTAAAGATTGTGACCGTTTTATCAGGAGTTGGGACTCTGTAGCTAAATTTGATTTCTTTATACAAGAATTGAATAAAATTGATCAACGTTATGATGAGGGTGCTAGGTGAAACTTTTTCGGTCATTTTTCAAAAAAAACAAGTCTATTTATTTAAAAGATAACCCAAAATTTAAAAAATTTGATATTGGGGAATGGAGTTATGGTTGGCCATCTGTGCGTTTTGCTGAATCAGGTGCTCAGTTAAGCATTGGTAAATATTGTTCAATTGCAAAAGATACGGTCATTATGCTTGGAGGGGAGCATAATTTAAGCAGAGGAACAAGTTTTCCTTTTGATATGTTATTTGATCAGTGCCGTGAAGCAAATTCTGAACCAATGCACGCCATGACTAAAGGTGATGTTGTAATCGGTAATGATGTGTGGATCTGTAGTGGAGCGTTTATTCGTTCAGGTGTTACTATCGGTGATGGCGCGATAGTTGGTGCAATGTCTGTAGTAACAAAGGATATAGAGCCTTTTTCAATCGTTGCCGGGAATCCAGCAAAGCATGTTAGGTATCGTTTTGGTCAAGAAACGCGAGAGCGTTTGCTAAGGTTGGCGTGGTGGGAATGGCCTCTGGATAATATTATTGATTCTTGGGAATATTTAAAGGATTTGAACTTAGACGAGCTTGAGAAACGCAGCAATTTAATAAAGAAAGAAAATGATTAAGTCAGATAGCCAATGTCTCTTGTCAATTATTATCCCCTGTTATAATTATGCTCATTTTCTAGAACGTTCTCTGCTGTCCGTGGTTAAGCAAGCGAATGACCTAATCGAAATTTTGCTGATTGATGATGGCTCAACCGATGAAACTGAATCGGTGGTTCAGGCGATTATTCAGCAGTTTCCGGCGTTAGCGATTGATTATGTTTTTCAGGAAAACGCAGGTGCCGCAGCAGCAAGAAACAAAGGTATCGAGCTGACTCGCGGTGAATATATTCTTTTTCTGGATGCCGATGATGCGTTGGTGGATAATTGTTTAGAAAAACTAATTCCTGACTTGCAAGCAAACCGGCGTGTGGGCTTGTTGGTGGGCTCTCATATCAGTATTGAACAACATGGTAAGCAGCGGTTAAGAAATCCCGGAATGATCGGTTCGGATCACGGGTTAAATTTTAAAAACTTCCTGTTCAAGAAAATATCTATTTCCAATGGTGCGGCCGTGATCAATAAAGCGGCGCTTGAAAAAATACGATTTGATCACACTATGTTAAATGGGGAGGATATTCCCTTTTTTGCCTTATTGTTGGCTAATTATGATTGTCGGCGTTTGGATTACCCTTTGGCAAAAATATATAAGCATCAGGAGAGTCTACGCAGTAAATACGATTATCAGGTTGATCAGCGTGAAGATATTGTCAGTGGCATTTTTGACTCGCCTGCGTTGCCGGAGACGTTAAAAAAATATCATCAACCTTATTTGATTTACCGATTGAAGTCAGCATTTAAAAAACAATATCGACAAAAAAACGGCGCTCAGGCCAGGCATTTTTTTCACCAGGTAATAAGGCTGGATTTTTGGGCAGCTTTAAAGCCAAATTTAGTTTTTAAGTATTTTTTTAGTTATATCAGGTAACACATCCAGCGTATGCGTATAGCGTTTTGTTTATATAAATTTTTTCATTACGGCGGTTTGGCTCGTGATTTTTTAAATATTGCCAATATCTGTGTACAAAGGGGGCATTCGGTCACCGTCTATGTGATGGAGTGTCATGATGATTTGCCTGAAGAATTTGAAGTTATACATGTGCCGGTCGAACGGGGGCGCAATCATCTTAGGACCAAGCAATTTATAGAACAAGTGCAAAAGAATTTAGCGCAGCGATCGTTTGATCTGGTTGTAGGCTTTAATAAAATGCCGGGGCTGGATGTTTATTACGCTGCCGATCCCTGTTATCAGGAAAAAGCCGTTGGATGGACTCGCTTTTTTTATCGTCTAGGAGGGCGATATAAATATTATTCTTATTGCGAGAAAGCGGTTTTTTCCAAGCGATCTAATACGGTGGCGTTAATGATTTCCAAGATGCAAATGGCTTTGTTTACCAAGCATTATCAAACGCCTGAACAACGTATGGTGTTATTACCCCCCGGTATTTCCAGGGATCGGATTGCACCGGATAATGCGGAAGATTTTCGTCGAAAATTCAGAGACGCGCAGGGTGTTGCGGAAGATGAATTTGTTTTGCTGATGATCGGTACTGCCTTTAAAACCAAAGGCCTAGATAGAACTTTAAAGGCAATGGCATTATTACCGGAAGCATTACTGGCAAAAGTTAAGTTATTTGTGGTCGGTGAAGATGCTTTGGAACCATTTAAAAAAATGACAGCTAAATTAAATTTAGGCAAGCACGTGACTTTTTTTGGTGGACGGGATGATGTGCCGGATTTTTTATTGGGAGCTGACTTGTTATTACAGCCTTCATATAGAGAAAATACAGGGACGGCAATTATAGAGGCGATTGTGTCTGATTTACCGGTGCTGGCTTCTGATGTGTGTGGCTATGCTTTTCATATTGAACAGGCACAGGCCGGTAAAGTGATACCCAGCCCATTTAAGATAAAAAAATTTGCCGAATTGATCGAAGAAATGTTGACCTCACCGGAACGTGCTCAATGGATAAAGAATGCACATCACTATGCGCGCACTGAAGATTTATACAGCATGCCGGAAAAAGCGGTTGATATTATGCAGCAAATAGCAAAAAGGAAGGCACTTGCTCAAGTTAAATGAACAATTTATCAGTCAGTTGCCGGACAAGGTCGATTTTGATTGGTTTATGGCCATAAAAGGCGAAGCGTATAGGGATCTGGACGGTAGAAAAACCATTCGTTTTCAAGAGCGAGGGCGTTCCTATTTCATCAAGATACATACCGGAGTCGGTTGGCGGGAAATATTTAAAAATCTGAGCCAATTCAAGTGGCCGGTTTTGGGGGCTAAAAATGAATATCAGGCAATCCAGGCATTAACTGATCTATCGGTAGATACTATGACGCTGGTCGCTTATGGTCAGCGAGGCTGGAATCCAGCCAGGCTAGAGTCCTTTGTGATGACTGAGGATTTAGTTAATACTATCAGCCTGGAAGATTATTGTGCCGACTGGGTTAAAAATAAACCGTCAAGGCGGTTAAAAAATATCCTGATAGATCGTGTCGCTGATATGACAAGAATTATGCATCAGGCCGGTATGAATCATCGGGATTTGTATATCTGTCATTTTTTACTGAACAAAGATTGGCCTAAGGCGGAGTTAAAACTGTCAATCATTGATTTGCACCGGGTGCAAAAGCGCAGCAGGGTGCCAAAGCGTTGGTTGATCAAAGATTTGGCGGCATTATTCTATTCGGCTATGGATATAGGCCTGGGGCCGCGAGACTTTTTTCGCTTTATTCGGCGCTACAGCCAGCATTCCTTGTCGGCTGAGTTACGTAATAATGCCGGTTTTTGGCGGCAGGTTCAAAAAAAAGCACGGGTTTTATATGCAAATCCAGTAGAATAGACAGGTTCGATTATTAACTTTTAGGGATAAAAGGCTTAAACAGAAGAGTCTATAATATTCAGAGGAATTTATGTCAAATAATGAAGAAGTACCAGAATTAGAGTTTGCGGAAAAATATGACCAGCAACATGCTGAGCGTTATTTTCACAAGCATGACTCAGGCTTCTGGCGGCAATTATCAACCTGGCGCGATCGTCAGGTTGCCAGAAAAGCGTTAAAACTGGCCGGCAATCCAAAATCAGTGTTGGATATTCCTTGTGGTACTGGGCGTTTTTGGGGCGTGTTGGCTGAGCAGCCGGATCGAATTATTCATGTTGCTGATAATAGCCAGGATATGATTAATGCTGGTTTAAAGTTCAGAAAACCGGAAATTGTTAAACGAATAGAATCATCTTTTCAGGCTTCTGCTTTTGATATTCCCGTTGAAGATAATTTTGTTGAGAATGTTTTTTGTATTCGCTTGATACATCATATGGGGAATCCTGTTGATCGATTGAAATTGCTGAAAGAATTAAGACGAGTAACTTCATCAACAGTTATTATTTCACTTTGGGTGGATGGCAATTTGCAGGCGTGGAAACGTCAGAAAAAAGAAGCCAAAAAATATAGACAAGGGCGTTTTCAAAACCGATTTTTAATCCCGAGAAAAACGATAGAAGCTGAATTTGAGCAAAGTGGTTTGGCTGTTGAGCATAAAGTGGATTTTATTAAGTTTCACTCTATGTGGAGCACTTACGTGTTACGTAAAGTTTAAAAGTTATGAAAGAGTATATTGGTAAAGGCTGGCAGGAACTGCTTGAATATAATCAGCTGGCCGACTTTGATGCTATATGGGATTTAAAGGCTGACTGGTTTGAAGAGCCGAATGTCCGGCGTGGAGGCTGGAGCGGCGTCTCCAGAATCAATTTAAAAAAACCGGATGGTGAAAGTGTCGGGGTCTTTTTAAAAAGACAGGAAAACCATGTTACAAAAACCATTAGCAGCCCAATAAAAGGTATACCAACCTTTGAACGGGAATTTAACAATATACAGCGACTGACAGCGCATAAAGTACCAACAGTTGAACCCATTTATTTTGCCAGCCGGAACAAGCACGGCAAAGGTCAGGCCATTTTGATTACAAAAGAGCTGGCCGGTTATGAACCGCTTGATGCACCGGCCTTTGCCAGAGCAGGTGCAATTATGACGGATAAGAAACAGCGCGAAAAAATCATGACTGCAGTAGCCGACGTGATGCGGCGAATGCATGCTGGAAAATATCGCCATAACTGCCTTTATTGCAAGCATATATTTATCCGTTCGGTAGGCGGCGATTGGGAAGTCAAGCTGATCGATTTGGAAAAATTAAGTAAAAGTGTATCGCAAAGACCGGCGATGATGAGAGATTTATATACCTTGCCAAGAAGAGTGACTGGATGGCGGCGCGTAGATCGACTGAAATTTTTAAAGCTCTATCTGCAAGAAGAAAAACTATCGGCAAAGGGCAAAAAAATCTGGCGTGAAATTGATGAGCGCATGCGGGTTAAAGATAAATTAATTAAAGATTAAATAGATTATATGATTGTACTAGGTCTATCAGGTGCGGTAAGTCATGACGCTTCCGCCGCTTTATATATAGATGGTAAGCTGATTGCTGCGGCAGAAGAAGAGCGTTTTTTGCGTGATAAACATGCCAAAGGCAAAATGCCCTATGAGGCGGTTAAGTTTTGTCTGCAGCAAGCCGGTATCAAACCCGAACAAATTGATATTGTCGCCTTTCCTTATGCTGAAATTGGGTTGAAATCACCGGCCCGGTGGCATTATGCCAAGCGGCACTGGTATGCCCCTGATCGAGCCTTAACAGCACTGTTCAGTGGTAACCGTCGTTACTGGCGCAACCATAAAAATGTCATGAAGTTGCTGGATGATCTGGGTATTGGTTCACAGCGGGTCAAATTTCAGGCGGTTGAACACCATCTTGCTCATGCCAGCAGCGCCTATCATTTAAGTGGCTTTAAGGAAAAAACCGCCATTATCGGTATTGATGGTAAAGGCGAATATGCAACGACCTTTTTTGGTTATGGTGAAAATGGCAAAATTCATAAAATTAAGGAGTTTTATGATCCCGATTCGCTTGGCGGAATGTATGGTGCATTAACCGAGCTTTTGGGTTTTGAAATGCTTGACGGCGAATTTAAAGTCATGGGGATGGCGCCTTATGGTGATCCCAAGCGCTTTGATTTTTCGCGATTAATCGAATGTACCGGTGACGATTTTAAAGTAAATACCCAACTGGTTAATTGCGTTGGTTTAAGGCGATATAAAAAAGACGGCAAAGGCTACTTTTTTAGCCAGAAGTTGATTGATTGGCTAGGCCCCATGCGTGACGGCGACGAGATTGATGACCCGTATATTGATTATGCGGCCAGTATTCAGGATTTATTAGAAAAAACATCTTTGGCCCTGATTGAGCATTATCTGGGGGATATCATCAGAGAAACCGGCAAAGTCTGTTTTGCAGGCGGTGTGGCATTAAATGTCAAACTCAACCAGCGCATTATTGCAATGGACGGGGTCAAGGAATTATTCGTTCAACCAGCGGCCAGCGATGCCGGTACAGCGATTGGTGCAGCTAGTTATGCCTCGGTAGAAGCGGGCGTTCCGGTAGAAAAATTACAACATGTTTATTTGGGGCCTTCCTATACCACTGAGCAGTGCATAGATGCTTGTGAAAAATATGGTCAGAAAGTGCATTGGCAGAAGCTGGATGATGTGGCTGTACAGACGGCTAAAATCTTGGCCGACGGTAATCCTGTTTCCTGGTTTCAGGGGCGTATGGAGTTTGGTCCAAGAGCTTTGGGTAATCGCAGTATTTTGGGGAGCCCGAGTCACTCGGGTGTGGCCGATAGGATTAATGCACAGATTAAATATCGTGAACGCTGGCGTCCTTTTTGCCCCAGTATGTTGGACAGGATTGCACCGGAAATTTTGCAAACCGATCATCCCAGTCCTTATATGACCTTTACTTTTGATGTGGCGGAAAATTGGAAAGAGCGTATTCCAGAAGTGGTGCATGAAGATGGTACGGCCAGGGCGCAAATTGTGACCAAAGAGACGAATGCCCGTTATTATTCCTTATTGGAAGAAATGGAAAAATTAACCGGAAATGCCGTTGTCTTAAATACTTCGCTTAATCGGCGAGGTGAGCCGATGATTTGCAGTCCGACTGATGCCTTAAATATGTTTTACGGTTCTGATTTGGAATATTTGGTTATGGAGGATATTTTGGTGACAAAGCCCGATAAAACCTAGTGTTTAATTTATTTCAGAAAATTATTAACTAAAAGTAACAATTAAGGGGTGGGTTATTGTTAGCCTCACCCCTTACTTTTATATTGAGATTATGAAAAAAAAACAAACCAAAAAAAGTGGTTTAGGCGTATATAAGCGTTTGCTACGCTATGTTTGGCCTTATAAAGGTTGGTTTATTATTAGTACCCTGGCATACATGATTGCATCAGCGACACAGCCGTTATTTGCAGAAATGTTAAAACAGGTTGTTGATACGTTGCAATCGTCTGAAAGGAAAGATGCCATCTATTTGCCGCTTTATTTTAGTGGTCTAATTATGGTTAGAAGTTTAGCGGTTTTTGTTGGGGCTTATTTCGTTTCTCGTGTTTCAGCCTTTGTTGTATATGATTTACAGAGGCAAATCTTTAATCATTACACTAAATTACCCATTTCATATTTTGATACAAATAATAGCGGCTTATTGATTTCAAGGGTAACTAATAATGTGCAGCAGGTGACGGGGGCTTCAACTGATGCAGTGCGCACTATTATCAGAGAAGGTATGACAGCAATTGCACTGTTGGGGTATCTTTTTTATATTAACTGGAAACTTTCTTTAGTTTTTTTAGCGATTTCACCAGCTATCATTTTTCTCGTGACAGTTGTCGGGAGGCGTCTTAGAAAACTTAGTAAAAGGATTCTAACATCTCTTGGGGACTTAACGCAGATTGTGTCAGAGATTGTGTCAGGAAGTCGGATCGTTCGTAGTTACGGGGGCGAGGACTATGAGCGTACGCGCTTTAATAAAGAAAGTAATTATTTCCGTAATCAGGCAATGAAGGTGGCTGTAACCTCATCATTGCAGAATCCTGCGATGCAAATGATTGTCGCTTGTGCTTTATCTGGATTGATGTATATGGCTCTAATTTTCATGGAAGATGCATCAGCTGGGGAGTTTGTGGCTTTTTTAACAGCAGCATTTATGTTACCTCGGGCGATAAAATTTATCAGTGGTGCAAATTCAACGATACAAAAAGGGATTGCGGCTGCGGAGTCTTTATTTGAAGTGCTGGATATTGAGACTGAAAAAGATCACGGTTCAATTGAAATTGATAAATGTAAAGGTGAGATTGCTTTTAAACAGCTTACTTTTTCCTATGCAGGGGCAGATAAACCGGCTGTAAGAGATATTGATTTTGAAATCCATGCCGGGCAAACGGTGGCCTTGGTTGGTGCCTCGGGTAGTGGGAAAAGTACCCTGACTAATTTGCTGATTCGGTTTTATGATCATGACCAGGGGCAAATTACCATCGATGGCATTGATGTTAATGAGTTGAAATTAGAGTGCCTGCGTAAACAGATAGCATTAGTGACACAAAACATCACCTTATTTGATGATAGTGTGCGAATGAATATCGCCTATGGCGAAAAAGAAGTGGATGAACAGCGTCTAAGGCAGGCGGCAGAAGATGCCTATGCCATGGAATTTATTGACCAGCTCGACCAGGGTATGGATACAAGAATTGGTGAACATGGCGTTAAATTGTCAGGTGGTCAACGGCAGCGTATTGCTATAGCGCGGGCAATCTATAAAAACGCACCGATTTTAGTATTGGATGAGGCCACTTCGGCTCTGGACACGCGTTCCGAACGTTATATTCAATCGGCACTGGAAAAAGTAATGCAAAATCGAACCACATTGGTCATTGCGCATCGCTTGTCAACGATTGAAAGTGCGGATGTTATTTTAGTGATGCACCAGGGGCGTATTATCGAACGAGGCAATCACCAGGAATTGATTGCTAACAATGGCGAGTACGCTAAATTACAGCAAATGCAATTTACAGAATCTGCGGCAACTAATGAAGAAAACATTTAAAGTGTATAGTTTAGTCGTGGCTGATATTGCAAGTCATCGATTATCCGGGGAAAGTAATTTTGAATACATTTATTGCTGAGCTTGAAGAGCATAATGCCATGACTAAACGTCTGGCAACTTGTACCGATATCATTGAATCGGCAGCTGATTTATTGATAAAAACATTAAATCATGGCGGCAAGGTTTTATTATGCGGAAACGGCGGTAGTGCGGCCGACAGTCAGCATATTGCTGCTGAATTGGTTGTCAGGTATCAGAAAAAGCGTAAGGCTTTGGCTGGTATTGCATTAACGACGGATAGTTCAATTTTAACCGCGCATACTAATGATTATGAGTTTGATACGGTTTTTTCCAGGCAGGTTGAGGCGATTGCCAATCCGGGTGATTGTTTAATTGCCATATCAACTTCAGGACAGAGTAAAAATATATTAAAAGCAGTAGAAGCGGCAAATGCTAAAGGTTTAAGCAGTATTGCGATGACCGGTGAAAACCCCAGAGATTTGGCTGAACTGGCAACGATAACAATTGCTGTTCCGTCGGTTGTAACTGCGAGAATACAAGAAGCGCATATTTTGATTGCACACTGGTGGTGTCTTGCAATTGAGGAGGCTTGTTAATGTTGGCGGTAGCACCGGAATATAGTCGGGCTCGGGTAATTGTGGTGGGGGATGTGATGTTGGATCGTTATTGGTCCGGCGATGCGTCACGGATTTCGCCTGAAGCGCCTGTCCCCGTGGTTAAGATTAAAGGGTGTGAAGAGCGGGTTGGCGGTGCAGCCAATGTGGCGCTTAATATCACTAAATTAGGCGGCCAGGTTAAATTAATAGGGGTTGTCGGTGATGATGCCGAGGGTAAGTTGCTTAAGCAATTACTCGAAGCCGAAGGTGTTGAGTGTGATTTTATTGTGCAAAAGCTCACCCCGACAATTTGTAAGCTTAGAGTAATGGCAAGGCACCAGCAGCTTATTAGGCTGGATTTTGAAGAGTCGACGTTAAATTTTAATAGCGCCGAGTTGGCGGACAAAATAGCTGCTTATTTGCCGGAGACGCATACCGTGGTTTTTTCTGATTACGGTAAGGGGACTTTGGCGCATGTTGCACAATATATAGCGCAGGCAAAAAAGGCTGGAGCCAAAGTTTTGATTGATCCTAAGGGGGTTGATTATTCTCGCTATGCCCAAGCTGATATTATCACCCCGAATTATTCAGAATTGATTGCCGTTGTTGGTGACTGCCAATCTGAACAGGAATTGATCGACAAAGGTAGAAATTTGTTAAGGCAGAATAAAATTGCCAATCTGCTATTAACTCGAGGTGAAGCCGGAATGAGTCTGGTACAGGAGCAGCAGGTTCATTCATTACCGACACAGGCGAAAGATGTATTTGATGTGACCGGTGCGGGAGATACCGTCATTGCCGTGATGGCCATGTCGGTAGCGTTGAATATGTCTTTGTATGATTCGATGTATCTGTCAAATTTGGCTGCAGGTATTGTCGTCGGCAAGCTGGGTACCTCAACCGTGAGCCTTCAGGAATTAACCAAGGCCATGCATGGTAGTCGTAGTTCAGTTTTTGGCACGGTGTCGGAAGATGAATTGAATGACTTGATTGCCGGAGCCAAAGCCAACGGTGAACGCATAGTTATGACCAACGGTTGTTTTGATTTGTTGCATGCCGGCCATGTTACATATTTAGAACAGGCGCGCGAATTAGGCGATAGATTGATTGTTGCAGTTAATTCAGATGCATCTGTCAAACAATTGAAAGGCGACAGTCGTCCGATAAATGGATTGCAGGCGAGGATGACCGTTTTATCCGCCTTGGCATGTGTTGATTGGGTTGTCCCATTTGAAGAGGAAACTCCGGAAAGGCTTTACTGCAGATTATTGCCCGATGTCATCGTAAAAGGTGGCGATTATAAGCCGGACGAGGTGGCAGGTGCAGATTGCGTGGTAAATGCCGGTGGCGAAGTAAAAATTTTACAATTTGTTGATGGGCATTCAACAACATCAATGATAGATAAGGCAAAAGGTGAGCAGGCATGATAGTTGTTACTGGCGGAGCTGGTTTTATAGGTAGCAATCTTATTCGAGCATTAAACGATAGAGGCGAACGTGACATATTGTTAGTCGATCATTTGGTCAATGGCCGGAAAATGCACAATATAGCTGATCTTGAGATAGCAGATTATATGGATAAAACTGAATTTCTCAATATGCTCGAAGTGGATGATTTTTTAAGGGATGTTGATATTGTTTTTCACCAGGGGGCATGTTCTGCCACAACGGAATGGGATGGTCAATTCGTAATGAAAAACAACTATGATTATTCAAAACGACTGTTGCACTGGAGCATGAAAAGAAACGCGGCCTTTGTTTACGCATCATCAGCATCGGTCTATGGACATGGTGATCAGGGTTTTCGTGTTGAAAGAGAATGTGAGCATCCAATTAATATGTATGCCTATTCAAAATTTCAATTTGACCAATATGTGCGCCGGGTGATGGAGGAAACGGATCATCAAATTGTCGGTTTCCGCTATTTTAATGTTTATGGTCCGAGAGAACAGCACAAAGGGACAATGAGTAGCACAGCTTTTCATTTTAATAACCAAATAAAAGAAAATAAAAAGGCAAGGTTATTTGAAGGCTGTGATGGAATGGCAAATGGTGAACAAAAAAGAGATTTTATTTATATCGATGACGTGGTCAAAGTTAATTTATGGTTTATGGATAATCCAGACAAGTCAGGAATCTATAATGTGGGTACAGGGCGGGCTGAAACGTTTAACTCGATTGCTGAAGCCGTAATTGAGTGGCATCAAGAAGGTGAAATAGAATACATTTCATTTCCAGATCATCTAAAGGGGGCTTACCAAAGTTTCACCCAGGCGGATATTTCAGATTTAAGGCAGGCCGGTTATACGGAAGAGTTTTTAACGGTAAAGCAAGGCGTAACAAAATATTTAGACTGGTTAAATAAATAAACGCTCAAACAGGACCGGATTAGACATGGATGATAAAGCGTGATTTATGGTTTTTAAAAACAACCATGCAATAAGCAAAGATAACGAAGCTTTAAATAATCGTTGACTGTCATGTAAGCGTACCTATAATGTCCTGCTCGTTCAGGGGGGGGCTACGTAATCGGAAGGCGAGTAAGAAAAAATTAACAAGGTGTTGACAGTTAGGTTATATAGGCTATAATATCCGGCTCGCTTAAGAGGAAGCATCACTTAAGCAGAAAGAAAAAGTTAAATGATTTTTTGAAAATAGTTTAAAAAATGGTTTGACAAGCCAGTTAAAGCGGTTATAATAGCTGGCTCACTTAAGCGGATAGCTGCTTAGGTGGCAGGTGAATAAC
>JBNLBS010000025.1:0-31093 GCA_050303415.1 Methylococcaceae bacterium
TCCTTGGCCAGCGCAGGTAATTGATCTTTGCTTAATTGCCTGATATCTGCTGGCGTGGTGATGGTGTCTAATAGGGGATAATCGTTTGATTTAGTCATATTAATATAGTGGTTCACGGTAGAACATTAGGATCATGCCTATCTGGAACAATGCAAATACGGAGATGAATCCGGCAATTTTTCTACCCGGATCATCCAGTTTAAGTTCCAGCCAACGTCCGCAGGCCAGAATTAAGGCAAAAACTCCCATTAAGGTATGTCCTACCTGAATCAGGAATGCGGTCTTGGCCTCAAAGCCGACATGGGAGTGTGCCAATAACATAAGACCGCCAAATGCAGCCAATAAGGGAAAAATAAAAGGCAGTATCTCGTTTTGTTTACTAGTCAAGCGCGCACGTAGTTCCATAACGCCTAACATAAAGACTAATAATGTAGCTATGCGATGTTGAAGTACTTCCCCATTGTTAAAGGTGCTGTCCCAAAAGCCGATCGGGCCTAGAGGCCAGGTTTCAGCATCACTACGGAAAAATAGAAAAATACCCAGGCCGACAAAGCCGATTGGCCAATAACGAGCCCAGTCGAACTTTTTACTGTATGACAGCATGGCAAAAAAACTCATGACCGTCAAAAAAATACCGGAGACATTGTGATTGTAATCTGACCATGCTGTTGCCGCCTCCGAGGGAACTTGTCCGACAATGGCAATGCGACCGGCTTCACCGGCCAATAATGCCGCATGGCTTGGAGACGTAGTTCTTGGCAGCCGGGGAGCAAAGGTATTTAATACTTCCTGCCAGTCGGCAGTCAGGTTTGCAATGTCAATGGCTGGCGGTTGCGACGCCAGACTGGCGGCGGTAAAAAGAATAGTGATTAAGATTAAGGTTTCCACTTCGACATAATGAGGAACCCGGTTGGTCAGGTTGTATAGTCTATTACTCGTAGAAAATTCAACCACAGCAGTACGGTTTAACCAGGCAAAGCCCAAAGCCATAGAGAGTAGCATTATTTTTACCATCAGCAGGTTGCCGTAACCGGTGCCGACAAAACCATTCAGGGTGGTAATATATTTAAGTGCAATGGGCGTGCCGGTTACAATCAGCAGGATGACTGCAACCATACCTAATGGAGAAAACCGGCGTAACAATATCGGCCATAATTCATTTGTAATCAGGTTACGCTTTGTTAATAGCCAAACGCCAATTAATTGAATAATGCCGCCAACCCATATGGCGGCGCCAATTTGGTGCAGTACTGTCAGACTCATTAAAAAACCACGGTCTTCAAACCTGCCCGCTCCGTGAACCAGCCAGGCACCGGAAATAACCAGCGGACAGGTCAGTGCAGCGCAAATCAGCCAGTGTTTTTTTGAATCGCTATGTTTTTTTAACCAGAAATGAATGTACACGGCCAATAAGGCGGCAAAAAAAGCTCGCCATAAACCACCTTGAAACTGAATGGTATGAGCAAAGGCAGGGAATGGCCAGGTGTCCAGAACCGCAGCCATGAGCCATATTTTTAAGCCAATTTTAGCTAACTGGGTAAAAAACAGTACAAATACGCCTAAATAGGTAAATGAAACAGCTTTATCAATCAAGCGGTGGTTGTATTGATCACTGGTATGCCAGGGTTTCAATATCAATAATCCCCAGAACACACCACCAATTGCCATTGAATAAAATGCCAGATCAACCCCTCCGATCAATGAATCGAGAAAATCTGCTATGCCTTCCATTCTATTCGACCCCTATTAATTAACAACGAAACGGATAATATCTTCAGTTAAATGCCCATCGGCGGCAAAAATCTTGAAACGAAGGGCATATTTTCCCGGTTCCAGCGATGGTACATTTATGTGGACAAGACCTGGTTGATCTCCTAGGTTGGCAGTTAATTGTTCTTGAATATCGCCTTTACGAACCAGAAATATCTGCGACAGATCAAGTTCTATATTGGAATTAAAGTTCAGTTTGACTTGTGTCGCTTTATTTGCCTGAATAGGTGTAATGGCTAATGAAGTCTTGGTCACAACGGCGTGAGCTTGCACAGCACTTGAAAATATAAGTCCGAATGCTATCAGGCCGCTCGCGATTTGCATAAGAAGTTTTTTCATGGAATATTCCTCCCCCTTTTAGGAACATAGTGTTGATACAGGTTCAGCTCATCGTTGTGTATTTCCGTTATCTGGCTTCACCCCGGTGAGCTGAGGTGATGCATTTATTTTTTATTTTTTATTGCATGTCCGGCCAGTGTTTTACCTAAATCCCAGATAGAACCGGGAACCTGATGGGTATCGGCAATCGTTTTATCAAATGATTGCACTATGTGGTCACGATCCCGCTGGTCAAGATTTAACGGTGGTAATAACTTAACCACATTCATACCGTGACCAGCGACCTGAGTCAGAATACGGTGCTCTTTGAATAGCGGAATGGTAACCATTTGACAGAATAGGCCTTTATTAGCCGCTTCCAACATTGCCCAGGCAGCTTTATACTTCAGGCTTTTGGGTGCTTGAAATTCAACAGCTATCATTAAACCTTTGCCACGTGCTTCCTTAAGG
Organism: Methylococcaceae bacterium; assembly: GCA_050303415.1. Classification (GTDB taxonomy): domain Bacteria; phylum Pseudomonadota; class Gammaproteobacteria; order Methylococcales; family Methylomonadaceae; genus JBNLBS01. Next base: position 2,560 of record JBNLBS010000025.1, read on the forward strand.
AATTCGTATTTGTTTTTGGTGGCATTTATAGTTTCAATAATATCACTACCTACTTTGGCGCTGTTTTCGACCAGTTTTTCATCTTCCATGACCTGTAAAGTGGCTAAACCGGCAGCCATTGCCATATTGTTTTTGGAAAAGGTCGAACCATGAACTACCGCTCTGTCCATACGATTGAAGACGGTATCCATGATTTTTTGCGTCATCGCGACGGCACCGACTGGAATAAAACCGCCGGACAGTGCTTTAGCCATTAAGATCATATCGGGTTTAACGTTCCAGTGATCAATTGCCCAGAATTTACCGGTACGACCCAAGCCAGTCTGGATTTCATCGGCAACAAACAAAGTGCCGTATTTTTTACATAAACGCTCTACTTCCGGAAGATAGTTATCATCTGGTACATTTACTCCTTTACCTTGAATAGGTTCAACGATAAAGGCCGCCACATCTTTATTACTTAGAGCCTTTTCCAGTGCTTCCAGGTCATTAAATGGAATGGCTTTGCAATCGGGTAACAATGGCCCAAAACCTTCACGGAAGATTTCTTCACCATTTAAAGACAATGAACCCAGTGTTAAGCCGTGAAAACTGTGTTCGCAGTGAACAATACGGGAGCGTTTTGTGGTGTAGCGGGCAAATTTAATAGCCGCTTCCACAGCCTCGGTACCGGAATTGCTGAAAAACATTTTGTTTAGATTATCCGGTGTTGTAGCCAGAATCTTTTCCGCCAGCAGGCCGCTAAGCAGGGAGACATCCATCTGAACCAGGTTGGGTAATTCCAGTGTTAAGGTCTCTTTTAAGGCATTAATAACCGTAGGATGATTGCGGCCAATGGCAAATACACCAAAACCACTTAACAGATCCAGGTATTCATTGTTATCTTCATCGTATAAATATTGACCCAGCGCTTTTTTATAGTTACGGTCATAACCTATCGTTTTTAAAACCCTAACCATTTGGTTGTTAAGGTGTTGCTCATGTAGCGCAAATTTTTCTTCAAAATGTTGATTGAAAAGCTCGGCTATGCTGAAAGACATGGAATACCTCAAATAGTTAAATTTGTTTGCCGCTGAATGCAGGCAAGACAATTAAAGTGCAAATTAATGTAAAAGTAATACCTATGGCGAGTAATAAACCCATGCTGGCTGTACCTACGTGTGCGGTAAAGGCCAGACTGGAGAAACTGCATAAGGTGGTTAAAGAACTGAAAAAGACGCCTCGAGCGGTACTGGTTTGCAGCAGATTCTCGTTATTACTCAAACCGGTTTGCAGCCTGTGCATAATGTGAATGCCGCTGTCCACACCCATACCCATCAGTAAAGGCAGGGCAATAATATTGGCAAAATTAAACGGATTATCCAACAGTACATTGCTGGCGCCTGTAAATAAGGCTGCTAAGACTAAAGGACCAACCACCAGTAAGGTGTTTTTTATGTTTTTAAGAATAATTAAAAGCAGCAAAACGATGGCGATAAAGGCACCGCTAAACGCTTCAATAAAGGCATTGATAACGGCCGTCCCTGAGGCTTGATCAGAAACAGGCAGGCCGGTAGTTGTAGCATCGATACTTTGAACGTCGCCGACAAACTCTTTTAGATTGGCTATCTGATTTTGATCCTTTTCCGGCGTAATCAACACTTTATAAAAACCGTTAGTGCCAACCCAATGCGAGGTAATATAGTCTGGTAAATCATTAAGGCTGTAACTTTCAGCAGCAAGGCTGGCGCTTAGTCTTTGCATGGTGTATGGCAGCAGACCTAATATATTGTGTTCCAGGTTTTTATATTCTGCTTCTGGTGCAGGACTGTTGTCTGCATATTCCAGGTAATTCTGTATGCGTTGTTGCAGATTTTGCAGGATTTGTTTGGACACATGAGTATCGGTGGCAGATAAAAACTCTAGCAGTTCCTTATTAAAGTTGACTAGTGCTTGCCGTTGACTGTTGCTGTCGAGTTCGCTATTGAACTGTTTAAGTTGAGCCCCCAGGATCATATCCAAATCTTCAATAATATACAGCTTTTCATCCTGGTTGTCGGCCACAAAACTGGAAAGCGTGATGGTTTCATGAACGGATGGCAGTTTTTCTAATTTTGCCGCCAGTTCATTGGCTTTGTCCAGATTATCAGCCAAGGATGCTAAAGAGAACGGTGATTCAGTCTGAGATTTTAATAATTCTTTTATTGTGGAAACCGATTCGCTTTTGGGGTCGCGCAGGTTAATGGGATTTGAATCAAACACCAGTTGAGTCAAAATAAAGCACGAGCCAATTCCGAGGATTACGGAAATGATACGTATGCTGCCCGAAAATCTAAAAGGAATAGTTGCAAAAAATGATGGTTTTACCTGTCTTCCGTTAAACGGTTTTACATTTTTTAACGGCATAATGGTGAGCAGAGCCGGTAATACCGTCAATGAAATACCCAGGCCGATAAACATACCCGCACCCGAAATAATACCCAGCTCGGAAACACCGGCATAATCGGTCGGTATAAAGGCCAGAAAACCTATCGATGTGGTTAAGGCGCACAAAAAGATAGAGAAACCAACACTGTGTATACTTTCGCTGATGGCTTGATTGTTGTTAAAACCTTGAGCTCTACATTCACGGTAGCGCAGGCAGATGTGAATGGCATAATCCACCCCAAGACCTATATAGAGCACAGCAAAAGCGACTGAAATTATATTTAAGTGGCCAATGGAGATGGTAGCGAATCCTGCCGTTAATATCAGTCCCATAATCAGGGCAACAAAGGTATTAAATAGCAGTTTAAAGGAATGATAGCTAAGCCATAATGACAGACAAACCAGTAGTAAGGAAACCAGGCCGGCAATAGCGGCCCCCTGGCTGACACTTTCCAGTTCTTCATGTTCTAACGCTGTTTCACCGGTAATACGAATGCTGACCGTAGGGTTTTTTGCCATCACACTTCGAGCCAGCTCCCTGGCATTGGACAGAGCATAGTCGGCCGGTAGCAATTCATCAAAATGCAGCTTGGGTTTGGCGATTACAATGGTGCGGTTGTATTCTGTATTGAGTCTTTTTTCTGCCAGCAGGTTTTGCCAGGATAAATGATGTGGCTTTTGTTGTAACTGGGCATCCAAGGAATCGGTGATGGCCAGCAATAACGGGTTTAAATCCAGTGGCAGTGAATTATCGGTCTGTTTAAGTGCCTGTGTAATAATTTCTAACAAACCTGCCAGGTGATAATTTTGAGACAGGTGGCCAATAAATGGTTGGGCATCGGTTAACTTTTTCGACAGGTCGTATAATTCTTCTGTAGAGAGATACAATAATGCCTGTTGTCTAAAAAAGTCGTTTTCGCTAGGCATGAATGCCGTATCAAATTGTTCATTTTTTAGCTGAAGCAGGTCAAAAAGTTCATTGGCTGCGAGGGAGGTTTCTTCAGGTGTCGGTGCTTCAACCACCATGATGATAGTGGATTCTTCCTGTGGAAATTCCTTATTTATGCGTTGTCTGTTTTGTTGGAAAGGCAAGTCGGGAGACAGCATCTCAGCGGTGTTGGTATTGACCCCCAGATTATTAACTGTGTAGTACAAACTGATGCTGCATAACAATATAGTGCACACAATAATGAACCAGGGAAAGCGTAAAACCAGCTTTTCACAAGCGCAAAGAATAAAATGAATGGTTGATGATGAATGCCGACCCATGTTGATGATTCTTATATCGAGCTAAAATCGTTTATTGTATCAAGATGTTGAGCAATCAACTTTAATTTGTTTTTGGCGGCATTAAAATGTAAACCCAATTTGATTAAACCGGGTAATTCCTGAGGGTGAACCAGTATAAAACGTAACAATTTTGTGATAATCACTACACCTTCATCATTCATGGCGTAACTGATTGCAGAAGGTAAATCCATATTGGCCGGGTCGGCAACAGCTCTGATAGCCATAAACGGCTTACCGGCTTGTACTGCCGTTTTTGCGATTGCGATACTTTCCATATCCAGCGCTATAGCCTGGCTTTGTTGGTATATTTTGGCTTTGTCTTTACTCTCAGTAACAATGTTTCTGCTTTCGGCAAGTCTATCTGAAAATACGACAGTGTATTGCTTTAATATATTGACAGTCTGCCGCAACCAATCGGATTGGATATCAATGGGTTGCAAATCGGCATCGATCAACTGTTTTGCAATGACCAAATCACCGGGCTTAAGATTGGGCGCCAACGCAGCTGCACAACCCCAGCTGACAAGTCTTTCCGCGCCTTGGTTCAACAAAGCTTGGCTTGCTTTTTGTGCGTTTTTGGATCCGGCGCCTGAATAGGCCATTAAAATGTTTTTACTAAGGGAAATGATGCACCCCTTATCAATTTTTTTAGATGTCAGGGTGCTTATTTCTTCAGGCAGGGCAACGACTATCCCGGTAATCACTTTTTATTCAGCTCGTTTCGGTAACGGGCAAGTGCCCATAACGGGAAGAATTTATCGTAACCGTGATATTTTAGATAAAATACTTTTGGAAAGCCTGGGGCGGTAAAGCATTTATCGTCCCAAGTACCATCTGCTCTTTGCTTGCGTAACAGAAAATCTATACCGGCTTTAACTTCCGTGCTATGGGTTTCACCTGCGGCAATTAACCCCAAGATAGCCCAGGCAGTCTGGAATGCGGTGCTGAAACTGTATTGGCCGCGAGTACTTTCATCATGATAACTGTAATTATCCTCGCCCCAGCCACCATCCGGGCGCTGAACACTCTTCAGCCAGGCAGCGGCTTTACGGTACATTGGGTCATCTTTGGGCAGGTTGGTTTGTTCAAGCCCGAGTAATACTGACCACGTGCCGTAAATATAATTGGTACCCCAGCGCCCAAACCATGAACCGTCTTGTTCCTGGTCGCTACGAATATATTCAATGGTGCGTTTTAATGCCGGCAAATATTCGTCATGATCCTGTGCCACTCTCGCCATTAACATGGCGCAACGGGCACTGACATCGACAGTCGGCGGGTCAAGTAATGCACCATGATCGGCAAACGGTATTTCATTCAGGTAATAATAGGTATTATCAACATCAAAAGCACCGTAGCCGCCATTTTCTGACTGCATGCCGACAATCCAGCGTGTCGCACGATGAATTGACTCGGTATGCGCTTCAGCTTTGTCAGCCGCGGCCATGGCAAATGCCACCACGGCAGTGTCATCGACATCCGGATAATGCGGGTTTTCAAATTGAAAGGCCCAGCCACCGCCTTCAAGGTTAGGGCGAGCGATGCGCCAGTCACCAGGCTCGTCCGACAACTGCTTGATTTTCAGCCAGGCATAAGCTCTTTCCAGGCTGTCGCTGTTACCTTGTTTATCTGCTTCTTGAAGCGCTAAGGCAGTAAGCCCTGTATCCCAGACTGGAGATAAGCACGGTTGGCAGTAGGCATAGTCATCATGGACAACTAATAATTTATCGATTGCTTTGCGTGCTGTCACGACATGTTCGTGGTCGTGTGGCATGCCAAGCAACAGCATGGCTTCATAGGCATTGACCATGGCAGGAAAGATGGCGCCTAGTCCGTCTTCACCGTTTAATCGCTCAATAAACCAGTCTTTGGCTTTTTCGATGGCACGTTCATGCATGCTTTGAGGAATCAGTGGGCGCGTCAATAAACCCAGTTTATCCAGTCCCAAAAAGAATTTATTTAACAGGGTTCTTTCAGGAAAATAATGTTTTTCTTCATCTGGATGAATCAGGAATAGTTCCAATATATCCACTTTGTGTGGGTTTTTAGCGGTTGCTTTTAATGTACACAAAATAAATAGTGGCACCATAACGGTTCTAGACCAGTAGGATACTTTATCCAGATGGAATGGGAACCATTTTGGAAATAACATGATTTCAACCGGAATATAAGGCACGCCGCGCCATGGCAGTTGTTCGAACATAGCTAAGGCAATTCGGGTGAAAACATTGGCTTTGGCTGCGCCGCCCTGGCTTAAAATATAGTTTTTAAGCTTAACCATGTGCTCGGCATTTATATCATCGCCGGCCATTTTTAAAGCATAATAGACCTTTACGCTGCAACTGATATCGCCTTCGCCACCGGTATAGAGCGGATAACTACCATCCGCAGATTGACGTTGACGTAAATAAACAGCAATTTTTTCCTGCAGTGTTTCGTCAATATCATCCAGATAATGCATCATCATAATGTATTCGGCTGGAATGGTGCAGTCCGCTTCCAGTTCAAACAGCCAGTAACCATCCTTATTTTGTTGATTTAACAGGTAGTTTTGACTGTTGGTAATCGCCAGGTCTAAATCCAGGCTTTTTGCTTGGGTATTGATTGATGAGATTTCTGCGTTGTTAGAATCCATCTGTGTATGTGTGTCGCTATACATGATGTGCCCTTATGATTCAGAGTTAACTGTTGAATTTGTCGAAGAGTACTGCCAGCCGTCCGCTTTTAAATTACGACTGCTTATGTTAAATAGCAATGACAGCAGCATATTGCTGCGTCCGGTTAAGCGTGTCGCCAAAATTGTTGCTTTAACACTCTTGCGTGTAATTTTTACCTGGCTGGAATCATTAAAATTCAGATTTCCTTTGATTTTGTTCAGAGTCAAAACCGCCATGCCTAAAGCCCAGAGGCAGAAATTACGCATACCGGTTTCGCTGCTGGGCAGTAATTGAGTGTATTTCAATGCATTTTGCAGGTGTTGATGAGCAATGCTGATTAAATGTTCCAGCCCCTCTCGGAATCGTTCATCATCCGTTTCGGGAGTTAAGGTCGCCAGATCGAAACCGGTTTCATTAAAAATATCCTGCGGTAACCAGCACACGCCGCGCTTGGCATCGTCCCATATGTCCTTAAGGATATTGGTCATTTGCAGGCCCTGACCAAAAGAAACAGATAATTCCAGTAATTCATCTCTGTGCTTAGCTATTTCAGGTGAGTAATGACAAAATAATTTTGCCAGCATTTCGCCGACACAACCGGCTACGTAATAGCAGTATTTGTCCATATCAGCCATTGTTTTAACACCGGCATGAAGGTCAAGAGCCTGGAAAATAGGCATGCCTTCAGCCATGGTTTCCACGCAGGTAGCCAGGGCATCGATTTGTTCAGGGTCGAAAGTATGGGTTATTTCTATCACTCGCGGAGTGACATGAATCAGAGTATGTTCGGCAGGGATGGTCTGCTCTGAAAGCAGGGGGGCCAGATCCAGGGCAAATGTTTCAGAGTGATCACCGGTTTTAACAACATTAATAAATTCGGAACAAAAATGTTTTTTTTGTTCAACCGTTAGTGAAATTTCATCTTCAATGGTGTCGACAATACGGCACAGTAAGTATGCATTGGCAACTACGGCATACAGTTCATTAGGTAATTGAGGAATGGTTAAGGCAAAGGTCCTTGAAACACCTTCCAGCAATTCCGCTTGAAACTGTTCGTCTGTCAATTGGTTTAGAGACTTAGGGTCGTTCAAAGAAATTTGAGATCCGCTCATGGTTTATCAAAGTATCCTGCTGGTTATAGTTGCTTTTATGTTGCAATAATAGACTGTTTGTTGGTAATTTGCAAAGCAATGTTGTTTTGTTGGTAAAGTTAAAGAATAGCAAGTGATTTAACTGCTATATAGAAAGAAAAAACAGTGTGTTAAAGCTTTGTTGTTGTATTTTGACAAATGCTTTTTTAAAAAACTATAAAAGAACTTAAGTAAGAATATTTTTGTAAAAACTGGAGTCGTTCACAAAAAGATAGTATTCTAGTGCGAAATATATAAATGCTTGTATTCTATAGTGCCTTTGTGAATGTTTTGTAGTCTTATAAGCCTACAAACAGAAAGGTTGTATTATTGTTGAATTTTGTTTTAATGTTGTTTTTATGCAACTATAAGCATTGTAGACGCATTCGTTAATATTCTTTAGATGACTATTTTGCAAGTGGTTGTCAGTTTTTTTAAATCAGTTTGGAGGGTTTGCTAGTGGGTGTTCCTTTTCGTCAACAGTTGGCTGTAGGTAGTTATCTAGCTAAACAAAAGTTAAAAGGGGTTAAGCGTTATCCTTTGGTTTTAATGCTGGAACCTTTGTTTCGTTGTAATTTAGCATGCGCCGGATGCGGTAAAATTGATTATCCAAATGAAATTCTTAATAAACGGCTTTCAGTTGATGAGTGTCTGCAAGCTGTTGATGAGTGTGGCGCGCCAATGGTTTCGATACCGGGCGGTGAACCTCTAATTCACAAAGATATGCCGCAAATCGTTGAGGGTATTATTGCTCGTAAGAAATTTGTTTATCTTTGTACAAATGCATTGTTATTAAAAAAGAAGATTGATGATTATAAACCATCGCCTTATCTGACTTTTTCCATTCATTTGGATGGTAATCGTGAAAGACATGATGCGTCTGTTTGTCAGGAGGGTGTTTTTGATCAGGCGGTAGAAGCAATTAAATTAGCCCTTGGTAAAGGCTTTAGGGTCACAATCAACTGTACCTTGTTTCAAGGTGAGACTGCGCCGGAAGTTGCTGAATTTCTGGATTATGCTACTGAGTTAGGTGTAGAAGGTATTACCATTGCGCCGGGTTTTAGTTATGAAAAAGCACCGAGTCAGGATGTATTCATTAAGGGTAAGGATATTAAAGATTTGTTTCGTGGCATCTTTAAGATCGGTAAAAACCGTGACTGGCGCTTGAATCATTCATCACTATATCTTGATTTTTTGGCAGGCAACCAAAATTATGATTGTACGCCCTGGGGTAATCCGACACGTAATGTATTTGGTTGGCAAAAACCTTGTTATCTGTTGGATGATGAAGGCAGTGCTGAAACTTTCCAAGAGCTGTTGGATACCACCCCTTGGGAAAAATACGGCAATGTCAACAATCCTAAATGTGCTAGCTGTATGGCGCACTGTGGCTATGAAGCGACGGCCGTTGAAGATATGTTGAAGAATCCTATTAAAGCCTTGCTGACTTCTATAAAAGGACCTAAGACGGATGGTGATATGGTTGAAGAGCCGACACCAAAGTATGCGACAAATATATCGTCTGCAAGATTGGCTGAAATTCCAGTAAAGGTTGAAGTTACGGAATAAATTGTTATGGCTGATCTGGCTATTTTTTTTTCTGAAGTTTCTTTGGTTCTTTGGCTGGTAACCTTGTTATTGCCTTGGAAGCCCTGGCGGGTTAATGAGGTTTTGGAGGCGGATTTATCGGATGATGGGCGGACAGATTTAAGCCATGTGACCGTGGTTATTCCTGCGAGAAATGAAGCGAAAGTTATTGCTGTTACGTTGGCGGCTTTGGAACAGCAAGGACGTAATTTGCATGTTATTTTAGTGGATGATGAATCTTCCGATGGTACAGCGGAGATTGCCGCCCAGTCAAAACTGAAGCATCTCCAAATTATTCGTTCCAAACCTTTACCCGATGACTGGACAGGGAAATTATGGGCTCAGGACCAAGGCGTTAAGCGAGTTGATACGGATAAAATTCTTTTATTGGATGCCGATATTGAGCTAAAGCCGGGAATGATTAAAGCCTTATTGGATAAACAAAAGAATGACCGGGTTCAGTTTGTATCATTAATGGCGGTTTTGCGATTTGGTTCATTTTGGGAAAAGCTGTTAATGCCGGCATTTATTCATTTTTTTAAAATGATTTATCCATTTGCCCTGTCAAATAATCCTGATAGTAAAATTGCGGCGGCTGCCGGGGGTTGTATTTTGCTGGATAGTCATATTCTGCATAAGATTGGTGGCATGGAGTCTATTAAGGATGCGGTTATTGATGATTGTACGCTGGCTAAAAAGGTCAAGTCATCAGGTTATAACATCTGGACCGGGTTAACGCATGGTGTCGTCAGTCTGCGTCCCTATGTCAGTTTGCCAGAGATTTGGGAAATGGTTGCCAGAACCGCCTATACTCAACTTTATTATTCGGTAATTCTTTTACTGGCCTGTACCAGTATTATGTTGGTGATGTATTGGGTGCCAATATTGGGTCTGCTCGACTTTAACAGCGGGTCATTTGTATTAAGTCTATTTTCCATGTTGATTATGGCGTTTATTTATAGTCCAATACTCAGGTTTTATTCCTTTCATTTGGTTTGGGCCGGAGCGCTTCCCATAATTGCCGGTCTGTATTTATTGATGACATGGACCTCTGCGCTACGCTATTGGGGTGGTGTGCGATCGAAATGGAAAGGACGGGTTTATCAAAAAATATAGTTGAACCTTAATTTTTTTGGAGTTGTTAGATGTTTCATTTTTTAAAGAGTTATGCATCAATTAGTGTATTGGCTGTAATGACTTTGTTTGCTGCTCAGGTATCAGCTCAACCGGAAGAACAGAGTGCCAGGCAAGTGGTTGAGTCATTTCAAGCCAATTTATTGGCAGTGATGAAACAGGGAAAGGAGTTGGGTTATCAAGGTCGTTATGAAAAACTGTATAATCCAATCGTTGACAGCCATGACTTGACTAAAATAACCCGAATTGTTGTTGGTAGAGAGTGGCAAAAATTAAATAATGAACAACGGTTAAAATTGGTTGATGTGTTTAGCCGGTTCAGCGTTGCATCCTATGCATATAATTTTAAGGATTTTTCTGGTGAATCATTTCGTTATGATTCTGAAGAAACAACAAAAAGAGGCGGTATAGTTGTGCATACATTCTTGGTTATTCCTGATGACAAAGATGTTAAATTTGACTATATGCTGAAAAAATCAGGTGACAAGTGGCGTATTATCAATGTAATCGCTAAAGGTGTAAGCGATTTGGCATTAAGGCGTTCTGAATATACCAGTATTCTAAAACGTGATGGATTTGACGCATTGATTGTTAAAATTAGTGAGAAAATTGAGAACTACTCAAAATCCTAAGGTCGTATAAATGAGTGTTTTTTTAACAACTAAGCCACAGAGCAGATTTAATCTCTTAATTAATGTATTGCTGTGCTTAATGCTTTTGCAACTAATTGGTTGCTCAACTGCTCCGGTTTCAGAACAGCCTGTTGAAGTTAGTGAGGTTGATCCTTATGAAAACATCAACAGAAAAGTCTTTGTTTTTAATAATACCGTCGATGAATATGTTGCTGCGCCTATTGCTAAAGCATATAAATGGGTGACGCCAAAATTCGTACAAACAGGTGTTTTTAATTTTTTTAACAACCTGAAGGATATTAATGTCGTTTTAAATGATGTTATGCAGGCCAAATTCAAACAGAGTGCTCAGGATACCGGGCGTTTTGCCATTAACTCAACAGTAGGTTTGCTGGGGTTGATTGATGTTGCAAAAGAAGTCGGGCTGGAAAAGCATGAAGAAGACTTTGGTCAAACACTTGCTGTTTGGGGAGTTCCTCAGGGGCCTTATCTGGTTTTGCCGTTGATCGGGCCGGTGACGGCCAGAGGTGTGCCTGGCGGTGTATTTGATGCTGCTGCAAACCCGGCAACTTATGCCGGTATGCCTATTCAGTTGGTATCCATGCTAAATACCCGGGCCAATGCGGAAGGTGCGCTTAAATTTATTGATGAAGCTGCGCTGGACCCCTATGTTTTTACCCGTGAAGCTTTTTTGCAATGGCGAAACAATTTGGCTAAGGATGGCAATGTTGAGCTCGATGAAAGTATGCTGGATCTGGATGATGAATTCTATGAGGATGAGACCGAACAAGTTTCGGTAGATATAGAAGACACTAATAAAGATGTGGTTGTTGACAATCAGGAAATCTCAAGCGACGTGGTTAGCCAAGAGCCCGAAGAAAATGTTGAAGGTTTTAAAGTAAAGCTATCTGCGGAAGAAAATCTTCCCGATCAGACAGTTGAGGAAAATATTAAGGCACTGGAGGCAGAAAACTCAGATGGTACAAATATAGCGGTTGCGTCTGAGGTTATAGATTCGGTAGTGATACCTGAAAATGATACGAGTTCAATCGAAGTGGAGCAAACAGTTGTGGAACAAGCGACTGAGCCGGTTGTAAAAGCTGAATCTGAATCTAAAATATCCAAAGCAAAAAAACCTCGCCGCATTCCGTTATCTGTAGAGGAAGCATTGGCAGCAGAATCTGCGGAATAATACTTTTTCTGTCAAACAGAAGGCTAAAAAGCTAATATTTTAGCCTTCTTGATTTGTCTTGTCGGGCTGTTTAACGGGTCTGTTTTAACTGTTTGCTAAGAGTTTGTTAATTTATCAATAATGGATTAATGAATGTACCTCATAGCCTTGCAGTTGTTCTCTACCTTGTAGAAAATCCAATTCGACAACGAAGGCGCATGCCTCTACTGTTGCCCCCAGCTTTTCCACCAACTCGCAGCTGGCTTTTGCAGTACCGCCGGTGGCTAGCAGATCATCTATCAATAATACATTGTCTCCCGGGCTGAATGAGTCTATATGAGCTTCCAATGTCGCTGAACCATATTCCAGATCATAAGAAACACTTTGCACATCGTAAGGAAGTTTGCCTGGTTTTCTTAATGGAATAAAGCTAACGCCCAGTTCCCATGCAATCAGGGAGCCGAAAATGAAACCGCGTGCTTCCATTCCGGCTACAGCAGTGATGTTTCTGCCTAAAAAGGGGTGGAGAAGCTGATGGGTTGCCAGTCTTAATGCTGCCGGGTCTTTTACTAGTGGTGTAATGTCTTTAAAGATTATTCCGGGTTTTGGAAAGTCAGGAATATCGCGAATTTTGCTTTTTAGTCTGTCCATGTGTCTGTTGTTGTTTGTCAGGTTTATTGTTTGCTATAGAGTCTAATGAGTTGGGCTATAGTCTGCAATAACAGACTCTCTGTTTTTTGAAAAAAAATAAGATGGATTCAGCGGATAACGGTTTAATTTCTTAATGTTGTATATGAATTAATTTTATTAACTTATTATTTAAACTGGAATTATTTTAAAATTCAACTAAAGTTTTATTTTATTTGTCGTTAAATAAGCTATGAATAATTTAAAACATAAGGAAAAAAGGGTTTACCCAAGAGTGTCGACCCATTTGCCGGCTGTGATTACTAACCAGGATGGGCAGAGTCTCAGAGTGGTTGCCAGTGAGGCGTCGGTTGATGGATTTTGTATTCAATGTACAATGACGGAGCGCAATTTAATTACGCCGGGTGGTAGTTTTATTCGAGACGGTCGACCGGTTGAGCTGGATGCCTGGCTGGATTTGCCGTCAGCCGGAAAAGGTAAAGCGGCGATGGTTAAGGCGCGTTGTCATGTGTCTTTTTCCCGGCGACTTGCCCGCGATAGTTGTTTTATTGGGGTGCGTTATTTGGATACAGACGAAGAAATGCGTCAAAAAATAGTTCAATTTATTGAGCACTCTTTGTCTGTTAATGTGGGTTAAGTCAATTTTTCGGATTATCCAGAGCATCCAATAGTTGTTGTTTTATTAGTTGTTTTGTGTTGTTATCGATCGGGCGCATTTGTTCGTCGGTAATATGAAACATATCTTCCGCTCTGCTGCCAATGGTGGTGATTTTTGCATCATGCAACTGCGTTTTATGTTGTATAAACACTTTGCCGATGGTTGATAGCAGTCCGGCGTGATCGGTGGTGATCAGTTCCATAATGGTAAAACGCTGTTGCGGGTCTTCATGAAATAAAATAGTTGTTGGAATCGGGAAGTGTTTAGCCTGTCTGGATAGCCTGCTGATATTGCTGGTTTGTTTGACGCTACGGCTAAGCAGATTTTTTCTTAAGCTATTGCAGATATGAACTTCCCGGTACAGGTCTTTAATTGCTTCACCAGATTGTTCCAGAACCTGAAAGCTGTTTAATACATACTGATCACTGGTGGTGACGATTCGTGCGTCCAGAATGGTCAGGCCCAGTTGGTCCAGGGTTTCTGTGCTTAATGAGAAGATATTTTTTTTATTCCTGGTATAGACAAAAACTTCAGCACTGCCGCGCTGGGTTTGTGGGCGCAGTAATACCAGTGGCAGTTCCCCCTCGTTTGACGATGATATGGCGGCAGTATGCCAGGCAATTTCATCGGCCGAATACCTTAAAAAATAATCGTCACTGGCATGTTCCCAGGATTTTATGATGCTGGGCTCGGATAAACCAAGTTTGATCAGGTGTTCTTTGGCTTCGTTTTTGTTTTCATTAATGCGGTCAATGATGGTTACCGGGTTTTGCAGGCCTCGATGTAGTGCGCTGTGTGTGGCGTTATATAGCTCTTTTAGTAAAGCGTCTTTCCAGGAATTCCAAAGTTCAGGATTGGTGGCTCTTATATCGGCTACGGTCAGTAAATATAGATAATTCAAGTATTCTATATTGCCAACCTGTAAGGCAAATTCATGAATGATGTCCGGGTCGCTAATATCTTTGCGCTGCGCAGTCATAGACATGATCAGATGATTGCGAACCAGCCAGGTAATAAGTTTGGTATCGTGTTTGGATAACTCATGTTGTTGGCAGAATTGTTCGGCTATTTGTTCGCCTATGATGGAGTGATCACCTTCTTTGCCCTTGGCGATATCATGAAACAGGGCAGCTATATAAAGCAGATCCGGCTTAGGTATCAATAGGAAAATATCATTGCAGAATGGTAATTCGTTAATATGTTTTTCCAATGAAAATTTACGCAGGTTTCGAATCACAAACATAGTATGTTCGTCTACAGTGTAGATATGAAATAAATCATACTGCATTCTGCCGACAATATTGGCAAAACTAGGCAGATAGGCGGAGAGTACACCGTACCTATTCATACGTCTTAATTCATGGGTAATTCCCTGAGGTTGGCGCAGTATTTCCATAAATAGACGATTGGCGTCTTTATTGTTTCTAAAGTCATCGTCAATAAGTTTCAGATTTTTTCGAATCAGGCGAATGGTGGTGGCTCTGATACCTTTAAGTGATGTGTTTTGTTGTAATAGCAAGAAAACCTCGAGAAGTGCAAGAGGGGCTTCTTTAAAAATATCTTTGCTGATCGCTTCCAGATAGCCGTTGATTACTTTAAAATTTGAATTGTTGGGGAGTTGTTTATGTTGAGATGTGTTGTCTATAAAGTGCTCATTAAACAACTGTAGCAACATCTCATTGAGTCTTTCCAGTCCGACAACAATTTTAAAATAATGGCGCATGAATTGTTCAACGTCCTGATTGGGGGCTGAACCATGAAAACCAAACTGTTTGGCCAAGTCTCGTTGATAGTCGAACACCAGACGATCTTCACAGCGTCCTGTCAATATATGTAGCGCATATCTTATTCGCCAGATTACGTCTCTTGCAGAGATGAGTTCGGAGTATTCGGACTCCGGCAAAAAACCGTATTTAATCAGTTCCTTGACAGTAGATGAGTTATAGTGATGCTTAAACACCCAGGCAATAACCTGCATGTCTCGTAAACCGCCGGGACCCTCTTTGACGTTCGGCTCAAGATTGTAAGCGGTGTCATGAAACTTGGCATAACGTTGCTGTTGTTCTGCCATTTTTGCGGCAAAAAATTGATCTGAAGGCCAGACTTTCTCAGAGCGTATTAGTTTTTTAAGATTTTGGTAAAGATTATTGTTGCCTACGATTTTTCTGTTTTCAAGTATGCAGGTCATGATGGTTTGATCAGCTTTGGCGGCTTCAATGGACTCTGGGATAGTGCGTACGCTTTGCCCGGGTTTCAGGCCGATGTCCCATAAAAAATTGAAAAAATTGGATAGGGGTTCCTGATATTGATCTTTGTCGTTATCATCAAGTAGAACAACGATATCAATATCCGAGTGCGGAAATAACTCACGTCGTCCATAACCTCCGACAGCTAAGAGGCAAAGTTGATGGCTGTACTCTGCCAGGAAATGTTGCCAGCAGCTGCAGAGGATCTCATCGATAAAATCAGAACGATTGTGGAGTAGCTTTTTAACTGATTTGCGAGGCTGAAATGCTTGTTTTAACTGTTCACCTTGTTCCGCAATAACTGCTTTAAAAAGAGCCAGATTGTTTTGTTCGTGGAAAAGTTTGTTGTAAGGGTTGTTTTTTATTGAGCTCACATTTCTTCCTGACGCAAAGTAAGGATTTCATAGCCGGTATCGGTTACTAGAATGGTATGTTCCCATTGAGCGGATAAGGATCTGTCTTTGGTGATAGCGGTCCAACCGTCGGCTAAAACTTTAACGTGTCGTTTGCCTATGTTAATCATTGGTTCTATGGTAAAAATCATGCCGGCTTCAAGGCTGATACCTTCGCCGGGTTTGCCGTAATGAAGTACTTGTGGCTCTTCGTGAAAGTTCTTACCAATACCATGACCACAGAATTCTCTGACTACGGAGTAGCGGTTTTGATGCGCGTGTTTTTGAATGACTGCACCAATATCACCTAAAGTAGCGCCGGGCTTGACCTGTTCGATACCTAGGAATAAGCATTCCCGGGCAACAGTGGCTAAACGTTTAGCGTGCGGACTGACTTCGCCAACACAGAACATTTTGCTGGTGTCACCATGATATTCGTCCTTGATTACCGTAATATCGATATTAACGATGTCGCCGTTTTTTAGCTTTTTATCATTGGGTATGCCGTGGCATACCTGCTGGTTGATTGATGTGCATATGGATTTTGGAAAGCCGCGATAATTAAGCGGGGCGGGAATCGCTTTTTGCACGTCAACAATGTAATCGTGACAGAGTTTGTCTAACTCATTGGTGGTAATGCCTGGAACTACGTGAGGTTCAATCATTTCTAAAACGTCAGCAGCCAGTTTACCGGCAATTCTCATTTTAGCGATTTCACTTTCTGTTTTAATGGATATGGACATAAGTTTAGTTTTAATGAGTCAGTGGTGGTTAAAATATTGCTATAGAGTTAAAAAGACGGATAAATAATCTTGTTAACTGGTGATATGGAAAAAAACAGTTCACGGCAAGCATTGGATAAGATTTTAACAGAGATTTAATTGTTGTATAAGTCTTATTATGGTATAAAGGCAAGTTCATTTTTATTTTTAAATACTCACATTTATCGACACGTTTGGTAGGGTGCCGGATATTAGTTTAGCTGGTTTCCAAACGGGATAAATGGAGGCATAACCCATATCGGTTAATTCCGATGAACATTTAGGAGAAAACAATGTCAGCAGTATCTATGCGTCAAATGCTTGAGGCAGGTATCCATTTTGGACACCAAACACGCTATTGGAACCCAAAAATGGAAGCGTACCTGTTTGGTTCGCGTAATAAAATCCATATCATTAACTTGGAAAAAACACTTCCAATGTATAACGATGCGATGAACTATTTGGGTCAAATGACTGCAAACAAAGGTAGTGTTTTGTTTGTTGGTACTAAAAAATCAGCTCGTAAAGTGGTTGCTGAAGAAGCAAAACGTTGCGGTATGCCATATGTTAACCATCGTTGGTTAGGCGGCATGTTGACAAACTTTAAAACCATCAAAAAATCTATTAATCGTCTTAAAGAACTTGAAGCTATGAAAGCTGACGGTACTATGTACCAACGTTTCAGTAAGAAAGAAGGTTTGGGCATGGAACGTGAAATGGAAAAACTTGAGCGCAGCTTGGGTGGTATTAAAGATATGAAAGGCATTCCAAGTGTTATTTTTGTCTTGGATGTTGGTTACGAAAAAAATGCAATCAATGAAGCCAAAAAATTAGGCATTCCTGTAGTTGGTATTGTTGATTCAAACAACTCACCAGAAAATGTTGATTACGTTATTCCTGGTAATGATGACTCTATTCGCGCTATTAAACTTTATTGTGAAGGCGCTTCTGCTGCAATTTTGGATGCAAAAACAGCATCTGCTGGTGCTAAAGCTAAGGCCGATGATTTTGTAGAAGAGGCTGCTGCTGAATAATTCAGATCGAATGCTTTGAATGTCTTCATACTGGCATTCAACCGGCATTATAGAGTTCATAAACGCCTCCTTTTGGGAGGCGTTTTTATAGTCAAGATAGTTTGAGGAAAAGAAATAATGAGTATTACTGCTGCAATGGTTAAGGAACTGAGAGAAAGAACAGGTTCCGGCATGATGGAATGTAAAAAAGCGTTGGTTGAGTCCAACGGCGATATGGAATTGGCAATTGAAAATATGCGTAAATCCGGTCTGGCAAAAGCTGATAAAAAGTCCGGACGTATTGCTGCCGAAGGTATGATTGGTGTTCAAGTCAGTGAAGATGCAAAGACTGCGGCAATTGTTGATATTAACAGTGAAACAGACTTTGTTGCTAAAAGTGACGATTTTGTTGGTTTTGTTAATGATGTTACGCAAGCTATATTGGTTTCAGATGTTGAAACTGACGAACAATTAGCCGGCATTAAATTAGCCAGTGGTGAAACAATTGATGAAACCCGTCGCGGTTTAATCGCTAAACTGGGTGAGAATATTACCATTAGACGTTTTCAAAAAATCCAGTCTGCCAATGGTTATTCAGCGTGTTACCTGCATGGTAGCCGTATCGGTGTGTTGGTTGAGCTGTCTAAGAATGATCAGGAATTGGGTAAAGATATTGCTATGCATATCGCGGCAATCAAACCTCAGTTCTTATCAGAAGAGCAAGTTTCTGCTGATGTAATTCAGAAAGAAAAAGATGTTTTCTCTGCGCAAGCGCTGGAAAGCGGCAAGCCGGCAGAAATTGTTGAGAAAATGATTTCAGGTCGTATTAAAAAATTCCTAGCTGAAATTACTCTGTTAGGTCAACCCTTTGTTAAAGACGATAAAATTTCAGTCGGTCAACTGGTTAAATCTAAAGATACTGAAATCTTAAGCTTTATTCGTTTTGAAGTGGGTGAAGGGATTGAGAAGAAGGAAGAAAACTTCGCGGAAGAAGTAATGGCTCAGGTTAACGCTCAATAAGGCATAAAACCTCTGTTTACAGAGGTTTTTTATTGATTTGGTGCTGGCTGTTTATTGGTATATATCATTAAATGGCCAGAGTCGTTTAGAAATGTGGATTAAGTGACTTCATGTTTCTTAAAAAAATACTGACCTTATAAAAATACATGACAAAACTGATTTGCCAAAGAATATTACTAAAATTAAGTGGTGAAGCCTTAATGACGGACCACGGCGGTAGTATCGATTCTGATACAGTTAACCGTCTGGCCACTGAAATTAAGGAGCTGTGCGATGCCGGCGTTCAGGTTGGTTTGGTTATTGGTGGTGGTAATATCCTGCGCGGTGCTGAGAAAGCTTCTGAAGGGCTTGATCGGGTGACCAGTGATCAGATGGGTATGTTAGCAACCGTTATTAATGCGTTGGCAATGCAGGATGCTTTGGAACATCAGGGCCAGCAAGTGCGGGTAATGTCTGCGCTTAAGATTAATCAGGTATGTGAAGATTATATTCGACGTAAAGCAGTCAGACATCTGGAAAAAGGGCGTGTGGTCATTTTTGCTGCGGGCACCGGTAATCCTTTTTTTACCACGGATTCAGCTGCCAGCTTAAGAGCAATTGAGATTAATGCGGAACTGATGATTAAGGCGACTAAAGTTAAAGGTGTCTATTCAGCTGATCCCGAAAAAAATAAAGATGCTGTGTTTTATTCAAGATTAACTTTTGATGAAGCACTGGATCAACGGTTAAATGTAATGGATACCACTGCCTTAGTATTGTGTCATGATAATAATTTGCCAATGCGAGTCATGAATGTTTTTGAGCCAGGCGCGATAATGAGGCTCATGCAAGGCGAAGATATTGGTTCGCTTATTGAAAGAGGAAATTGAAAATGATCAGTGATATTCAACAGGATGCTGCAACCCGAATGGGAAAAAGCATTGAAGCTTTAAAAAAGGAATTTTCAAAAATCAGAACCGGGCGGGCTCACCCTAGCTTATTGGATCAGATTACTGTTTCGTATTACGGTTCTGACACACCCTTGTCTCAAGTGGCCAATGTTGCGGTTGAAGATGCTCGCACATTAACGGTAACGCCTTGGGAAAAACCTATGATTCAAGCGATTGAAAAAGCTATTCTGAGCTCTGATCTGGGCTTGAATCCGGCTACTAATGGTAATGTTATTCGCCTACCCCTGCCTCCGTTAACGGAAGAAAGGCGCCGTGACCTGGTTAAATTGGTAAAGCAGGAAGCTGAAAACAGTCGCATTGCCATACGAAATATCCGTCGTGATGCTAATTCTGAAATCAAAGAAGCCTTAAAGGAAAAAATGATTTCTGAAGATGAAGCCCGGGGTGGAGAAGAAAAAATTCAGAAAATAACAGATGAATATATTAAAGAAATTGAAAAGCATCTGGAAATAAAAGAGGCTGATTTACTGTCAATTTAACAGGGAAATCTTCATGTCTAACGATGACTCTTTAACTTCTGATCAAGTAATACCCAAACATATTGCCATTATCATGGATGGTAATGGTCGCTGGGCACAGAAAAAATTCATGCCCAGAGCAATGGGGCACAGGGCAGGGGTAAAAGCAGTTAGAAAAATAGTTGAGTATTGCGCCCAAAATAAGGTAGAGGTGTTGAGCCTGTTTGCCTTTAGCAGTGAAAACTGGCGTCGACCAAAAGAAGAGGTTTCGTTATTGATGTCTTTATTTTTGACGACTTTGCAAGCCGAAGTCGATGAAATGGACAGAAATGATATCCGTTTACGTTTTATTGGCGAAAGAAAGGCTTTTTCCGAAGCATTGCAGCAGAAAATAACCGATAGCGAAGTACAAACTCAAAACAATAAAGGCTTAACGGTTGTTGTTGCAGTCAACTACGGTGGTCGTTGGGACATGTGTCAGGCTGCAAAGGCAATTGCTCAGCAGTATGCCGACAACAAAATTAATTCTGAAGATATTACGGAAGAATTAATTAATCAGCATCTCTCGACAGCCGATCTGCCTGAGCCGGATCTCTTTATAAGAACCGGTGGCGAGCAACGAATCAGTAACTTTTTACTTTGGCAACTGGCTTACTCTGAATTATATTTTACTTCTACACTTTGGCCCGATTTTGACCAAAATTCACTTGCTGAAGCGATTAAGAGTTTTAACACTCGACAACGTCGTTTCGGTCATACCGGGGAACAAATTATTAATAAATCTGTCACCCTTTAACACCTATAATCATAATAACGTATAAAAAAATGTTACTTCAACGCATTATTACAGCACTTATCTTGATCCCTCTAGTTGTAATGGCAGTGTTTATGTTGCCACTACAGTACTTTGCTTTGTTTATTGGCTTGATTGTTCTTTTAGCCGGCTGGGAGTGGACTAATTTAATCGGTATGGAAAAAATCTATAGTCGATTATTTTTTCTATTAATGATGATCATTCCGATCTTAGGCATCTATTACTGGACTGTGTTTTTGGAAGTAATAGCTCAATCTTTTGATTGGCCTGAAGTTCGAAAACAGTCAGGTCTTTTGGAATGGCTGGTTGTTCCTCCGGTTTTATTCTGGTTTATTAATATGCTACTCATTCGCAATGCGCCTTCCGCAGTTTTGGCTTTGGAATTAAAAACGCTTTACAGAGCATTAATGGGGTGGTTTGTGTTGATCGCTGCCTGGATGTTTGTATATCGGATCAGGGCTTTTTATGGTGCTGAAATGATGATGTATTTTCTATTGCTGATTTGGGTCGCTGACATTTGTGCTTATTTTGTCGGTAAAAAATATGGTGAAACCAAACTGGCACCTGAAATTAGTCCGGGCAAAACGATTGCGGGCTTCTATGGTGCGTTAGTGTCCGGTATTTTATGCGGAGTGGCTCTAGGGCTTATCTACGGTTTTAATATTATTATCGGTTCCGACTTTGTTTTGCTGTCAGCGTTAACAGTACTGGTTTCAATCTATGGTGATTTGTTTTTCAGTCTGATCAAACGTCAAAGTGGTGTTAAAGATAGCGGTTCATTACTACCGGGACATGGCGGTATTTTGGATAGAATTGACAGTATTATTGCAGCGGCTCCTTTGTTTTACGCTGGAATTATTTTAATTAGAGGCCAGTTTTAATGAAGGGTATTTGTGTTCTTGGAGCAACGGGATCAATTGGTGTTAGCACACTGGATGTCATTGCCAGGCATTCGGATAAGTACAGAGCGGTTGCGTTAACGGCAAATACCAACATTGATGCATTATTTGAGCAGTGTCTACAACATAAGCCCGAATATGCGGTTGTGGTCAATGAGGCAAAAGCAGCTGAATTTAAAGAGAAACTGGCGGCTACGACGGATATTGCAGATATTAAGGTGCTGACCGGTGAACAAGCGCTGGAACAGGTGGCAACACTGGATAATGTTGATTCTGTGATGGCAGCTATTGTCGGTGCGGCAGGATTATTACCTTCGTTGGCAGCAGCAAAAGCCGGAAAAGCAGTTTTACTGGCCAATAAAGAAGCTTTGGTCATGTCCGGCGACATTTTTATGCAAGCTGTTGATGAGTCCGGTGCTGATCTATTACCTATAGACAGTGAGCATAATGCTATCTTCCAATGTATGCCTGCCGGTTATACGGCGGGTAAAAGTGCAAAAGAAGCCCGGCGAATTTTGTTAACGGCTTCAGGTGGTCCTTTCAGAACCATGCCGGTAGAACAATTACCGCATGTCACACCTGAACAGGCAGTTGCTCACCCAAATTGGGATATGGGTAAAAAGATTTCCGTTGATTCGGCAACCATGATGAATAAAGGGTTGGAATTAATTGAGGCTTGCTTGTTATTTGATATGTCACCGGATCAGATTCAGGTTGTAATTCATCCGCAAAGTATTATTCATTCCATGGTCGATTATGTTGACGGTACCGTATTGGCGCAAATGGGTAATCCGGATATGCGTATTCCGATTGCACACGCGATGGCCTGGCCGGAACGTTTTGATTCAGGTGTTGAACCATTGGATATCTTTGCCGTACAACGTATGGATTTTGAAGAGCCGAATCTGGAAAGATTTCCTTGTTTACGATTGGCTTATGAGGCAATTAAAGCCGGTGGCATTATGCCTGCTGTGTTAAATGCAGCCAATGAAATTGCTGTGGATGCCTTTTTAAATAACGTGGTTAAATTTACCGATATTCCAGTTATTATTGAGCGTTGTATGCAGCAATTTACGGCAGACCCGGCCAATAGTCTGGAGCTTGTGCTTCAGGCTGATCAGCAAGCCAGGGATGTTTCGCTGGCAATTGTAGAGGAATTAAAACACTGATGGATCTGCTTTACACGCTGTTTTATTTTATCGTTGCGATTGGAATTCTGGTCTCTATACACGAGTTCGGACATTTTTGGGTTGCACGTAAAGTCGGTGTAAAGGTTATTCGTTTTTCAGTGGGGTTTGGTAAGGTAGTCTGGTCATATCAGAGCAAGCCTGGCGAAACTGAGTATGCATTATCCGCCATTCCTTTGGGTGGTTATGTCAAAATGGTCGATGAGCGAGAAGGTAAGGTAGATGATAAAGACCTGGATTTTGCTTTTAATCGTCAACCGGTCTGGGCTAGATTTGTTATTGTAGCTGCTGGACCAATAGCTAACCTGTTGCTTGCAATCGTTTTGTTCTGGGCCGTATATATGTTGGGTGAAACCGGCATGCGGCCTATGTTGGGGACTATTGAACCGGATACTCTGGCTGAACAGGCGGGTTTTGTCCGAGGTGAAGAGATTATTGCCGTTAATGAGCAGGCCACGCCAACCTGGAGCACTGTCATGGAGAAGGTGTTTAGTGCGGCAATGGATAAACAGCCTGCATTGGATATTACGGTAAAAAATCTGGATCAAATTGAACAGCATAGGGTGATACAGTTACCGGAAAATCTTGTTGATGAACCGGAAGACCTGTATGAACGTTTGGGTTTTATTCCTTGGATGCCGGATATGAAACCGGTTATCGGACTGGTTCTGGATTCTGGTGCTGCAGCTAAAGCAGGATTTAAATCCGGCGATTTAATTGTGAGTGCTGATGGGGTGAATATTGAAAAATGGATGCAATGGGTAGACTATGTTCAAGCACATCCCGATACTGAAATAAATGTTATTGTCGAGCGGGATGAAGTTTATTTACCAATAAAAGTTACGCCTGAATTATTTGATTTAGAAGGTGAAAAAATAGGCAGGATAGGTGCATCAGTTGATGTGCCTGAAGATTTGCTTAAATCAATGGAAGTCAACGTAAGATTGCCTGTCTGGCCCGCATTTGTTAAAGCTTTGGAAAAAACCGAATATTACAGCTTAACTTCATTAAAAATGATGGGCCGTATGCTGGTGGGTACGGCTTCGGTTAAAAATCTGAGTGGGCCGGTCAGCATTGCCCAGTACGCCGGTCAGTCGGCAGAGATGGGTTTTGTTCA
This sequence comes from Methylococcaceae bacterium, assembly GCA_050303415.1. Taxonomy (GTDB): domain Bacteria; phylum Pseudomonadota; class Gammaproteobacteria; order Methylococcales; family Methylomonadaceae; genus JBNLBS01. The sequence continues at coordinate 26,730 of JBNLBS010000025.1, forward strand.
TTTCATTAAATTTTTGGCTTTAATCAGTATTAGTCTGGGCGTGATTAATTTGTTGCCGGTTCCGGTTTTGGATGGTGGGCATTTGATGTTTTATCTGATTGAAGTGGTCAAGGGCAGCCCTGTGCCGGATCAAGTGCAGATGCTTTTTCAGATGGTGGGTATTGCATTATTGGTATCGCTGATGGTTTTTGCCATGTTTATGGATTTGGGGCGAATCTTCCAATAAAAAAGCCTTGAACGATAAAGCCGTATCACGGTCACACTAATAACGTAAAAAATATAGGAATATCATGAAACGCTTTTTTCAGTTTGTTTTGTTAATTTCGACTTTCACCTCAGTCTCTGCTTGGGCAGATGAAGATGCAATCAGACAATCTTTAACTAAAGCAATGCCTACGGTAAAGATTGATTCGGTAAAAGCTTCAGAAATTGATGGCTTGTATGAAGTTTTTGTAGGTAGTAGTATTTTTTATACTTCCAGTGACGGCAAGTATTTGATACAAGGCAATATCATTGATGTTCTTCAACGTAAAGATTTAACCGAGCAGAAGCAGGCTAAGGCCAGAATTAAGGCAATAGATGAATTGGGTGAAGATCAATCGATTATTTTTAAGCCGAAAAAGAGTTTATATAAGGTAACGGTTTTTACCGATATAGACTGTGGGTATTGCCGTAAACTGCATTCAGAAATGGATCAGTATTTGGCTGAAGGTATCACCATTCAGTATCTGTTTTTCCCTAGAGCCGGTAAGGGTTCTGATTCATATAATAAAGCGGTTTCAGTATGGTGTTCTGATGATAGAAATACTGCTTTAACTCAGGCCAAGCAAGGCAAGGATCCAGAGGCAAAGACCTGTGACAATCCTGTAGACAGACATATGGCGCTGGGGATGGAGTTTGAAGCCAGAGGTACACCGATGATCGTGACTGAAAAAGGCAGTATTTATCCTGGATATTTACCGGCAAAAAAACTGGCACAAGCTCTAGCTAAAGAAAAAATCTAATAGTATAGTAGGAATTAACCACTGAGTTATCGGCTCAGTGGTTAAATTATAACATTTCTTTTAATTTATAAATTAAATCCAAAGCCTGTCTAGGGCTTAAATCATCCGGTTTCAAATCTTCCAGCATACATACTGCAGGATGATACTCTTTGGATGAGAATAGATCCAGTTGACCACCCCCCGACTCACTTTGTTGATCTATATACGCGGTATCTTCCAGCTGTTGTAATTTGCTTTTAGCTTTATTGATTACCTGTTTGGGTACTCCTGCCAAGGATGCAACCTGCAGGCCATAGCTTTGATTGGCCGGTCCTTCTTTTACCGCATGCAAAAAGATAATCTTATCCGCATGTTCCATCGCATTTAAATGGACATTATGAATATTTTTCTGCTCATCAGCCAGGGTAGTCAATTCAAAATAATGCGTGGCAAACAGTGTATAGGCTTTGGTGATCTTAGCTAGATGGTCGGCACAGGCCCAGGCTAATGAAAGACCATCGAAAGTGCTTGTGCCCCGGCCAATTTCATCCATTAAGATCAGACTGTTGGCTGTAGCATTATGCAAAATATTGGCAGTTTCCGACATTTCAACCATAAAGGTTGAGCGTCCACTGGCCAAATCATCCGAAGCGCCGATTCGAGTAAAAATTTTATCGACGGGGCCGCAGGTCATTTGACTGCAAGGGGTGTAGCAACCGATATGAGCCATTAAAACGATTAAGGCAGTTTGGCGCATATAAGTAGATTTACCCCCCATATTAGGGCCGGTAATTACCAGCATTTTGCGTTGGTTATTTAGATTAACATCGTTGGCCACAAATGGAATTTCAGACACCTGTTCAACCACTAAATGACGACCGTCTTCGATATTAATGCAAGGTTTTTCCGTTAGGGTCGGTCGTGTTAATTTCAGGGTCACTGCACGTTCGGTAAAATTTACCAGTACATCCAGTTCAGAAAGAGCAGCGGCACAGTGCTGAAATGCAAGGGTATTGTCCGCCAAACGGTTGAGTAGATCGTCATACAGTGATTTTTCAAATGCTAATGATTTTTCTTTAGCACTCAAGACCTGATTTTCAAAACTCTTCAATTCATCGGTAATATAGCGTTCGACACCCTTTAAGGTTTGTTTACGGGTGTAATGAGCAGGTACTTTATCTGAGTGCAAACGGGAAACTTCAATATAATATCCATGTACACGGTTATAGTTAACTTTCAGATTATTGATGCCGGTGGATGTTTTTTCCCGCTCTTCCATGTCCAGCAAAAACTGATCGGCATTCTGACTCAGATTACGTAATTTATCCAGTTCCTGATTATAGCCTGCAGCAATGACTCCACCATCGCGAATTAGGACCGGTGGGTTGTCAACAATGGCTTGTTCCAATAAGCTGAGCGAATCAGGGTGTTGCCCAATTCGTATGCTTATTTGCTGTAATTGCGGATTGTCGGGGCTAATCAGTCGCTGAATTTCCGGTAATGCTCTTAACGAATTGCGTAATACCAATAAGTCACGTGGACGAGCTGATTTAAGAGCTATACGCGCGCTGATGCGTTCTATATCACCAATTAGGCGAAGATTGGTTTGAATGTCTTGATACAATTGATCATTAAGCAGAGATTCAATACAGTTCAAACGATCATTTAAAACCTTATGATTGCGCAACGGGCGGTGAATCCAGCGTCTTAAACAACGGCTGCCCATAGCGGTGACTGTTTTATCCAATACGCCATACAATGTGTATTGCGCGAGTCCGCTAGGATGGTAATCCAGTTCCAGATTACGACGACTGGCTGCATCCAAAATAATACTGTCACTGACATTTTCGATAGAAATACCCTGGATATGGGGTAGCGCACTTTGTTGTGTGTCTTTAACATACTGTAACAGACAACCAGCAGAGGCAATGGCTGCAGGCATTTGTTCACAGCCAAAGCCTTTTAAATCATGGATTTGAAACTGTTTTAAAATAAGTTCTTTAGCACTTTCGACTTCAAAATGCCAAGGTGGACGATGGCATAAGCCGGTTCTGGATTTAAGCTCATCAGGCAGAGTGAAATCTTCGCTGAATAACAGTTCAGCCGGGTTTAAGCGTTCCAGTTCACCTAATAAGGCATCTTCAGTTGCTTGTTGCTGCAAAATAAACCGGCCGCTGGTTAGGTCCAGGCTGGCGATCCCGAATTGTTGCTTGAATACCGAGATTGCCACCAACAGATTGTCTTTTTTGTCTTCCAATAGCGCTTCATCAGTTACCGTACCGGGCGTAACTGTACGTACCACTTTGCGTTCAACCGGGCCTTTGGACTTTGCAGGGTCACCAATTTGTTCGCAGATTGCGACCGATTCGCCGTTACGTAATAATTTAGCAATATAACCCTCGGCGGCATGATAGGGTATACCTGCCATGGGGATAGGGCTGCCGGCTGATTGCCCGCGACTGGTCAGCGTAATATCTAAAATTTGTGCTGCTTTTTTTGCATCATCAAAGAATAATTCGTAGAAATCACCCATGCGATAAAACAAAAGTGTTTCAGGATGACCCGATTTAATGCGCAGATATTGCTGCATCATTGGTGTATGTTGGTTGGAATTTTTTTGTTTTGTTGTCATACTGCATATTTTATCAAACTACCGTACATAAACATCATGGATCAGGAATTATTTCAATTGGCAGAGCTGTTGGGCGAAAGGTTAAAAGCCAAAGGACAGAAAATAGCCGTTGCCGAATCCTGTACAGGTGGGTTGATTTGTAAAATGCTAACTGATGTTCCCGGCAGTTCGGCCTGGTTTGACCGAGGGTTTATTACTTACAGCAATGAAGCCAAAATGGATATGTTGGGAGTAAAATCGGAAACACTCGAGAAATACGGTGCTGTCAGCGAACAAACAGCGTTGGAAATGGTACAGGGTGCCTTGAAAAACAGTCTGGCTGACTATGCTATTGCAGTAACAGGCATCGCAGGGCCGGGAGGTGGAACAGTGGAAAAGCCGGTTGGTTTGGTTTATATAGCTTCTCAATGGAAACAAGAAAAGGCAATTTGCAATAGAAATTATTTTTCTGGAGATCGAGAACTAGTTCGCGACAAGACTCTTAAAACAGCACTAAGTTTTTAGTAAAAAAACTGTGGTGGCCTAATAGCTCCGGACACAGTTATTGGAGGATAATATTTATCAAATATTTAAGAGGTCATAACGGGACAGAAACGGAAAAAAATCTAATGAATATATAAATAATAAGTGGTAGCTTTGGGTTTGGGTACTGGTTTTTTAGTACTTGAGGCATGTAGTGGTACAGTAAATTTGGCCACCTGATAAGAGGTGATATTATCACCTCATAGACACAACAGGTGACACAATGA
>JBNLBS010000026.1:0-30288 GCA_050303415.1 Methylococcaceae bacterium
AAAATGTTTAAATTTCAGAACACCTTACGAGGTTCTTTTTAAAACTAAGACCGTTGCGCTTTGAACTTGAATTCACCTATACTTCTCCCTAACTGACAAATTCAGGCAAAACCAATGGCGAGATTACCCGGGTGTGCCCCATCGGAATTCCCCAACATGTGATTCAACGAGGAAACAATCGGCAGATATGCTTTGCGGGTGAAGAAGATTTTGCGGCTTATGCCAACTGGTTGAAAGACTACTCTGAAAAATATCAGGTTGAAATTCATGCTTGGGTTTTGATGACAAACCATGTACACCTGCTGTGTACGCCAAGAGCTACTAATGTGGTTAGCTTAATGATGCAGTCACTCGGTAGGCAGTATGTCAGTTATTTTAATTTCAATTACCAACGAACGGGAACGCTGTGGGAGGGGCGGTTTAAATCTTGTTTGGTGCAAGAAGACAAATATCTTTTGCATTTATATCGCTATATTGAGTTAAACCCTGTCAGAGCGGGGATGGTTGAACAACCGTCGGATTATAGTTGGTCGAGTTATCCTATCAATGCTTTAGGGAAAAAATCGGAACTATGTACCTCTCACCCTTCGACTGCCTTCGACTGTGAGTCTGACCCCTTCGACTACTTCGACTAAATCTCTTGAATATGAAATAATCAATGCGAGAGAATATTTAGAAACTGGTACACATGCATATTGGCACGGGTTTCGTCCGCTATTCAAGAGGAAGATCAAAGGTGGAGAGGTACTGCCGCCTCATAAGGGATGGATTCAAAATGTCTTTCTTCCGAGTCGTGAAAAGGCGTTGAGGAAAGCTGAAAAGTTGCTTGAAAGGTTTGAATAGTCGAGTTCAAAGTGCAACACTTTGATCGGATGCGGTTTCGGCGTGAACTGTAAGCGAACAAGCCCTGATTGCTCTGGGCTTGTTCTGAATGAGTTATTAAGTGCACTCGACGATTAACGAGCGAGTTTTATGATAGAAATTAAAGTCACTGAGGTTATGGATTTTTGAATTTGCGATAAAGATTAGTTCGGATTCTTCCCTGACATCTTGTTCGGTAATACCTAATGACTTCATCAATACCGGATAATTAGCCATTTCGGTTAACGGTAATTTAAAGTTTTTATGTTCGAACAAAATCACTTTGGCTCCAGGACCGACTTTTAAGCTATAAATACGCTTGTCCCAATTGACTCCGTTGATATTGTTTAGGTTTTTAAATTTTCGGTTTCCGGTTATCTTAAAACTGGAACCTTGGTATTGGGGCGACTCATAAAACTCCGCCCAGCAATTAGTGGTTTTGGCATTTACCAGACTGGATAAACTTAACATTAATAAAAATCCAATTAAGATTGGTAATTTTTTGAAAGTATTGGTCTTCATAGTAAGCCTCCTGCGATATTTGATACCGTTTTGTGTAGGTTTAAGGCTAATGATCGAGATAAATAAACTGCGCAGTGTTAACTTAGTCAACTACATAGACTAAAGACATTTAAAAATTACCTTAAGTTCCAGTCAGGAATTATGGCTGGCCAAAATTCAAATGCTTTAGTTGAATGTTGAAAAACTGAGTTGGCTTGTTATCAAGGGGACAATAAGAAAGGGGGCAAGACTTCCCATCAAGTAAATTTAATTTATGTTGATATTTATGGCAATGAGCAGTGTATTATTTAACAGTGAGTAGAGCGGTGAATAAGAAATAAGTTAAAGAAATGCGGTATTGCAAGACCAAACCCTACGATTGAAACCCTACGATTGTCCGTTTGTCAGGTTAGCTTGAACGTTAAAGGTTAATAGGGGTATTTACATATAATTTGTAAAAACATTATGCTATCCTGAAAAATACTTATCAGAGCCATCCATAACAAACAGCTGATTTCAACTGAGTTATCGGTAATAACGATTTAGAAGTGAGGGTATTATGGAAAAATTGTCACTAAAAGAGTTGGCTGTGCCTATGATTAAAGCTATTGATAGTTTTAATTATCTATTGAAATCGCATCATAGAAGAGTTGCAGTAATTTCTTATTATCTTGGAATTCAACTGAACTTAAGCGACGAAGAATTATTGGAGCTTCTTATCGCTGCTGCACTTCACGATATTGGCGCGTTATCTGTTCAGGAAAGGGATATGCTTGTTAAAGAAGATGTCATTAATCCCGAACCACATTGCATCATGGGCTATCGTATGTTGGCATCCTTTGATGCGTTTAAGAATATTGCCCAAATTATCAAACATCATCACATTAAATATGAAGACTCCCTGGCTGCAGAAGATGGTGAAATATTGTTTCAAAGTCATATTATTCATCTTGCCGATCGGATTGACATATCCATTTCGCCTGATGTTTTCATTTTGAATCAAAAGGGTGAGGTCACTGATAAAATTCGTGAAAAAGTGGGGACAATTTTTCACCCTGAAGTTTTTAAAGCCTTTGAAGCAGCTTCAAAACCCGATGTTTTCTGGATTGAAATTAATAATCTACAAATCGATAAACTTTTCCAAAAAATCAATTTCACAATCGATTTTGAATTGACTATAGACAACGTCGTTGAATTTGCGTTAACGATATCAAGAATCATTGATTTTCGAAGCCGCTTTACTGCATCGCATTCATATACTGTCGCGCATTTGGCTTCTTTGATTGGCGGGTATCTGGGGTATTCAGAAGAAAGATGTAAAAAATTAATGGTTACCGGGTACTTGCATGATCTTGGGAAGATTGGAATCGACCCAAGTTTAATCGAAAAAAAAGGGCGGCTTAGCTCTGATGAATTTAATTTGGTCAAACTGCATGCTTACTACACTGGACAAATATTGAATGAACTTAATTCTTCAGATTGGTTCGGGGAAATTATAACGTGGGCGGAAAGACATCATGAGAAAACTGATGGCAGTGGATATCCATTTTCATTAGATGATGTGAGCCTGGATGAAGGTGTTAAAGTATTAGAATTTGCGGACGTTATTTCGGCTTTAATGGAGGAAAGGCCTTATAGAAAAAGCTTATCAATTGATAAGGCCTTTGGCATCATTAAAAAAGATATCTCTTCACGAATTTCTTCTGAAATATTTGATGTCATTGAAAAACATAAGGATGAAATCAATGCTTTAGTCTCACAATGCCAAGCACACAAATTTGAAGAATACAACTTGAGTTCAATTGATAACTAATAATTAAGTAAAGCAAGGCTAAACCCAGGTATACGAAGGCTTTAAAAAGGAATCGTTATAGTAAAACTCTGAAACCTTAAATTAATCCGAGTTAGCAATGAAATGGGAAAGTATTCAATGTAAAATCTGTAGCCAGGATATTGAAGCTGATGAAAATGGAGATATTTATGCCATTAACGCGCTGTATTTGGATCAGAGCTTTCAACGAGTCAAAGGAGGGGAGAAGCGATTGATAATCCTTTGATTAACCTGGTAGTATCCATGTTCAGTTTTTTAAATAAGTTAAGTGCACTCCCGGTTTGGGGGGGCTTAGCTCAATGTTAGGTAAAAAATGGGAACAATCGTCCTTGAAGATTTTAATAAATTGTTTGCTGCAATCCGTCTTAATAATGCAGAAGCAGTTAAAAATCTAATAAGAGAAGGGTTTGATGTAAACGAATGTGATCCTCGTGACATTTTGGGAGCTGGAAATTCACCCCTTCATGATGCTGCAAATAATGGAAATATAAAAATTGTAAGCTTGCTGGTTACAGCAGGAGCTGAAATCAATGCCCAATGCGATTATGGATGGACTCCATTATTGAGAGCTTGCAATGCAGGTCATACAGACGTGGCAAAATTTCTAATAACTTCCGGGGCAGAAGTCAACATTAAAAACTATGAGGGTTATACTGCCTTCATGCGTACAATGGCTAATAATAGCGAATTGATTGATTTCTTAAAGGACAATGGGGCGGAATGAGAATACCTAACAAACATTTACTTGACGCAAATTGCGCATTTCTTTTTTTATGGGGTTCAAGGCCGCCGCATGCGCATTTTTACATCAGAAATCAATCGAGTATGACATCTTTATTCATCCTTAGCGTGTAATAGTGTAGTTGCATGTGAACGCTCCCTAGCTCTTGAAAGCTGACACTATCTTAGTGACTATTCCTAAGTCGATGCGTACTATTATTAATAGTTTTTAATAAGCTCCACTCGTCGGTTTTTCGCTCTGCCCTCATCAGTATCATTACTAGCAGCCGGGCTTAAATAGCCTACCCCTGCCCCCATTAAACGACCAGATGAAATGTTATAATTTTTTATTAACGAATCGACAACTGCATTGGCGCGAAGTTTTGATAAAGTCATGTTGTAATCATATCCGCCGAGAATATCGGTGTGTCCAACTAAAATTAATTTTAAATCGGGGTTTGAAGTAAGAAGCGATGAAATCTCGTCTAGCGTCGGTTTGGATTCCGGTTTTAACGTTGCTTTGTCAAAATCAAAATAAATTCCGTACAATGCTACATGTCCGGAATCGGTAATTTGCTTCTGCATCTCGGCTGCATCAACCATCCTTTGTTCCATTTTTTTTATTTCTGCTTCTATTATTCGTACTCTTACTCCATCGCCTCCACTATGTGGACTCACATTAATTGATAAATGTTTTGTCGTGTTGTTTTCTGAATCTTTTATAGCATAGGCGTAATATATATCATCTCCAAGAGATGTTTTGTCAGGGATTTCCACCGGATGCTGATACTTAAAGGAGTAACTTTTTATGTCTTTTGGTGTGCCTGAAAAGCTAACGTTATAGCCCGAGTCCTTAGCTTTATTTTCAAAGTTTCGAAAAACTTCTAAAGCTGAACGGTTTTTGGGTATTTTGTAAATTATCCGTGTTATCTTTCCTTCAATATACAAACTGGTGTTTTCCGCATCTGATTCTTTCTGAACGGGGCCAGTGGCAAAAGTTGTAGCGTCATATTCTTTTGCATCATAGTAGATGATCTCAGAATCTTGGTAGCGTCCGATATCAGATAAATCCTTACTACCAGGAATATCTTTCGCGGCAATAGAGGTAAAGGGAATTAACATGAGGAAAAATAATTCGAATTGGAATTTAAACTTCATGATTGAAAAACCCTATAACTTAGGCGATTTTAAACTTCTAGCATTTAATTCATATAAAGTCAAGGTTTAGCGTGTGGCGATTTTTAGAATTAATTAAACTTAGATTCAGAACCCAATAAATTCGGTTAATATTTATTTTATGCAAAAATCGATATCAACTATAGAAGAATACCGAAGCAGTGTTGACAAATTAAAACAACGACTCGCTGGAGACAAACATGCCCAGGCAATAGCTTGTGAAATCGAACGGCTACTTCGTTTCGAGCTGGAAAACGGCATACCACCACAATTCGGAATTCAGGCCCAATTACAACCATTAGATTTAAAACGATTTCGCCGTACGGCGATTATTTCCGACATTCATGGCAACTACGAAGGATTATTGACCGTTTTCGATGACATTGAGAGGCAAAATTGCGACCGTATCGTATGTTTAGGCGATCTAGTAGATGGTGGTGAGGAAAATGAAGCTGTAGCATCATGTCTGCTAGATCGTAGCATTCCCTGTGTTCGTGGCAACCATGACGAATACAACGACCTCGAGTTATCAGAGAGTACACAGCTTTACTTGGCAAACTTGCCCGATTGTATTATTGAAGACGACGTACTGTTTATTCATATTTCCCCTCGACCTATTAATAGAAAAATCAATCACACAGTTGAAGCTTGGAACGTTTTTGATGAAACGAGTTACCGATTAATTTTCGTTGGGCATGCACATGTGCCTTATATTTTTGGGAAGCGTTCCGACTCCTACGGGGAAGCAACGTCTCATCAGTTCGAGTACAACAGCCCTTTCCTATTATCCTCAGAAGATTGCTTTATTGTTTGTGTAGGGGCGATCGGCTATGGTCGCGATCAAGTTGGAAAAATCCGTTATGCGATCTACGACCGCACAGAAAATACGATTGAACACCGTGCTATAAAAGGAACTTTACTGCCTTTCGATTATGCCCAAAACTGAAAATCGTCAATTGGTTCGATGGATATCTGATGAAAGAGAAAACTATCAGACATCATGGAAGAATAGGGTCAGGGGGCTTCGATCCATTTCATTTATATAACAATGGAGTGGGAAAGCATTCGTGGCAAAATTTGTGCTATTGGTAGATTGAATCAGAATCATAACTTTCAACGGCAAGCACTGTGTGATTACCCCAATTTATATCACAAAAAATAAACTGAAATGGAATTGGTCGGTAATTCTTTGATAAATTGTTATTTTGTTTTAAGCTCAACGGTAGCTTCTGTATTAAGCACTTTGTCCTGCTGATGCAGATAACTGCCGCCAACTATGAAAATCATGACTAGAATATAAAGAACCGAAGCAATATATCTGACTTTTTTCTCTGTTGTGGTTGTGTTGTCTTTACTCATATTTAAGCTGTTTATCTTGATGCTGAAACAAGGATTATACCGTTGTACAAGCCGTTTTTTAATTTTAATACCGAGCCGTTTTCCATAGCGCCCGATCCTCACTTTATTTATATGAGTGAGCACCACCAGGAAGGGCTTGCTCATTTATTGTATGGCTTAAATAAAGGCGGTGGTTTTGTTGCGTTAACCGGTGAAGTCGGTACCGGTAAGACCACCCTGTGTCATTGTTTATTACAGCAATTACCTGAAAATATCGATATTGCCCTGGTATTAAATCCCAAACTGAATGCGCTGGAATTGCTGGCAACAATTTGTGATGAATTACATATTTCCTATAATGAGGATAATCCAACACTCAAAGGCTTGGTTGACGGCCTCAACAGACATTTGCTGGCGACTCATGCAAAGGGCAAGCGTACCGTCTTAATGATTGACGAGGCACAAAATTTAACCCGGGATGTGCTGGAACAAATTCGTCTGCTAACCAATCTGGAAACCAGTAAAACAAAACTGTTACAAATTATTCTGGTGGGGCAGCCGGAGTTACAGCAATTGCTGAGCCAGCCCGAACTTCGACAACTTAATCAGCGTATCACCGCCCGCTATCATTTGGCGCCACTGTCTTATTCTGAAACGCAAAAATACATAAAACATCGCTTGTCAGTCAGTGGCGGCAACAGCCATATTTTTAATCACCGGGCTGTTAAACAGGTCTATAGATTATCTAAAGGCGTGCCAAGACTGATCAACATTATATGTGACAGGGCGCTTTTAGGCGCTTATGTTAACGATACGCAGACGGTCACGGCAAAAATAGTCAAAAGATCCGCTAAAGAGGTTTTTAATCCCTATCAAAGAAAAAAACATATTTTCAACAAAATATTATTTGCTGTTTGTGTAATGCTGGCGGTTTTTATCCTTATATATCCGGATGTTACTGAGCGTTCGGATCAATTGAAATCGATTTTGCCGGACATCGTAAAAGAACCCGTAAAGACGTTGGATTCAAGTCAGCAACCAGCAAAAATAGAAAATGTCGATGCTAAAAAATTGGACTATAAATCATTTGTCAGTCAACAAACTCAATATATAGACGAGGTCATACCGGGTTTGGCAGCATTGTGGCAGATAAAGTTAGCCAAAGGCGATAGTTGCATGGCGTTGGAAAAAACAGGGCTGCAATGTTTTTTTGATAAAGCAGGCTGGACGGATTTATTGTCTTTAAACCGGCCAGTTATTATGGAGTTATCCGTATCTGAAACGGATAAACGGTATGTACTGTTTGTTGGCTTAAAAGATGGAAAAGTCATTCTTAAAAGCAAGGACATGGAGACATTTGCAGCAGAACCGGAGCAGGTGCTCTCCATGTGGCAGGGCTATTATTTGATACTATGGCAACCTCCCGTTCAAGGGGTGACAGAGGTACTTTTAGGTCAAACTTCAGAAGCGGTGATTTGGATCAGAAAGCATATCAACTCAGATTGGAATGATTCTCTTATCACAGCCTCATCCACTGTTTATGACCAGGCCTTAAAAGGCAAAGTGGTTAAATTTCAACAGGCGCATCATTTAAAAACTGATGGTATTGTCGGCCCCATAACCTTTATTCATCTAAAAAATAACGATCCACAACATAAATCACCCAGGTTAATGGTGGACAACTGATGTCTTATATTTTAAACGCACTTAGAAAATCAGAAACGGAAAGGCAGGCGACAAAGGCAGAGTCATTGGAAGACAGGTTGTTGGAATCAACGCCAACCGTGGAGAAAAAAACATCTAAAACGGTTATCGCATTGATTGTTTTTAATATCTGTTTAGTCATTTATTTTATTGTGAGTTTAAGCACTCAGGTTAATACTCAGTCGCAGCCGGCACCGGTTGAAACTAAACAAAAACCAGAGGCGGCCGTAAAAAAACAAACAGTAACGGCGCAGAAACCAATCGAAGCCCCAAAACCACAATTTTTACATCAATCAATTGCCAGTCAAATAAAAAAACAGCAGAAGGCAGTAGAAAAAACCGTTGTTAGCAAGCCGATAATAGCAAAAACCATTAAAAAGCCGCCGGCTAAAGAGCAGGATGTTGTGTTGCCGGTGGCGCCTGAAACACAACCATTAACAGAAGAGGTGTATATCGCACCCGAAATAGTGCATCAGGACATCCCTTTTTTATCGGAACTGCCATCATCTTTTCGTAGAACCGTGCCTGATTTGAAAATTAATGTTTTTGTTTATTCAGAAAGCCCTGATGAACGCTTTATCATGACTGACATGAAAAAGTATCAGGTCGGGCAGCAGTTAGAATCGGGAATCGTGATTAAAGAAATCAGGGAAGATAGCTTGGTGGTTGAATATAAAAATAGAATTTTTAAATTCAAGCGTTAGCAGATGTACTAAAAAATAAAGCGTGTTGTTATGCGTTATTTAATGCCAGACGTTTTTTATATTAGTCTGGTATCCTCAATTTATTTTTAATCAGGCCTGTTATGATGAAAAGCTTTGATCAAATCTATCAACGCGCCGTGCTTAGAAAAGGCGGTGAAAACGAATTACAGTCGTTGTTGCCGGAAATCAGCTCACCCGAGCAGATCACTGAGCAGACAGACGACCGGGTTTTGGCAATGATGACCCAGTGCATTTTCCAGGCCGGTTTTGCCTGGAAAGTCGTAACCGATAAATGGCCGAATTTTGAAACGGTTTTTAAAGGTTTTGATCCGGCTGTTTTGCAGTACCTGTCGCCTGAAGAGCTGGAAGAGATTGCAAAAGATACGCGGATTATCCGCAATATGCAGAAGATCGTGACCGTACCTCACAACGCCCAGTGGATTGTAGAGGTTTCGGCTGAATACGGCAGCTTCGCAAAATTTATAAGCGACTGGCCAAACGATAATCTGGTGGAGCTGTTCCAGTTGTTCAAAAAACGCGGAGCGCGGTTGGGCGGTAATACCGGTCAGCGGGTTTTACGATTGTTGGGTGTAGACGGTTTTATTTTAAGCAAGGACGTGCTTCAGGCGTTGCATCAAGCGGAGATTGATTTTTACGGTTCGGCGACCTCATTAAAAGATTTGCGCTTGATTCAGGCGGCATTCAATCACTGGCACAGCGAGACAAAGCTGCCGTATACGCACCTGAGTAAAATTCTGGCCCTCTCTGCAGGCGAGAACATCGTTTAGCCGGTCTAGATTGCAACAAATGAGTCAACGAGCAGTATTGCTTGCGGTATTAGGCTTTGCCCCTTACCTTTATTGCCCGTATTGCCCGGCTTTTACTGTCAAAAAACGGTAAAAATCAATCTGTTTTATGCCTTTTTTCAACCTCGTTGGTGTAATCTTCAAGTTCTTCAACATCGTGCAGAAAGTGCCAGGAACGTAATGATTCCTTAATTAACCAGCCTCTTTCTTCGGCCAGCATTTCGTAACCGAAATCATCGAGTATTTCGTGACAGCGTTCAACTCTGGCCTGATCTTCAAGTGGAATTTCCAGCGAAGGGTGGAACGGATAAAACCACATTTGATAGAGGCTGACTACAATTTGAATGCCCATGGATATGCCGAGGAGTCCGCCTGATATAACCACGACATAAGCGAACCAGGGGATAACGGTGGTTACGTACCAGGACAAAATATCGATCACCATCGCCACAAAAGGGATGGCGACGATAATCCGTTTCGTTGTTGGACTGATATCGGTCAGAATAAATATTTTGCCGGTAAAAAACAGAATAAAGGCAATGCCGAACAAATGGATATGTGACACTTTTACCAGTGCCGGCAATGAGGCTCCTTTAGCTTCGGCCACTTCTAAAATACCCTGGTAACTGGTCAAATCAGGCAGGCTTGGGTTGATTGTCGGTGAGTGACATTTAGTACAGTCGCGTTGAATAATCGGTTCGATTTTGGCGAAATATTCATCTTCATCCTTACCGTTTTGCAACCATTTAAGAATAATCAGTTTATCGGAGCGCGAACTTAAATTGGGCTCCATAGGCCCGTTAATGGCGGCTCCCAAGCGGCTGTGATCATGCGAGCCGTAATAGGCAATCATCACATCATTGATCGATAATCCGGGCTGTCCATCCCGGCTGCTGTGAGAAAAATATAAATGTGTTAAGGCAAATAAGTAACCCAGGCCGATAGTCAATAAAAACAGTGTATCCAGAATGCGTTCACTCACGGAAATATCACGAAAACGGCGATAACGAGTAGCCATATGTATACCTCAATAATCGATCCAATCAGTTTTTGAGTATAGCAGGAGTTGATTCAGACAAAAACCTGACTAATTCACTGGGTATTTTAGTGGTTGCTCATTTGTTTTGGAATTGAATACTCTATCTGTCACGTTGTTTAAGCCAAGCTTATGTGTTTGCCTGCTTTAATTTCAAGAATATATAGTACACTTGAATAATACAGTTATCTGTTGAGAGGTTTAAAAGATGTCATATCAATCCCTAAATGGTATTCCTCTTCATTGGCGCAGAACAAAAATCATCGCAACGCTCGGGCCGGCCAGTAACAGTGAGGATACAATCGGACAGTTAATTGAGCAGGGCGCCAATATATTCCGTTTAAATATGTCTCATGGCAGTCATGAAGAGCATCGCTTAATGGTCAGCAGAATAAGAAAAGTTGCCCGGCATAAAGACCGACATATCGCTATTTTAATGGATTTATGCGGCCCTAAAATTCGTGTTGGAGTGTTTGAGCATGACAGTATTGAAATCAAATCAGGCGATGAAGTTGTAGTCAGTTGCACTGCTTCGACAGGCCAACCCGGTCTGATTCCATCACAATATAAACAGCTGTATAAAGACGTCACACCGGGTGAGCGTATTTTGCTGGATGACGGTAAGTTAGAGTTAAAAGTTAAGGCGGTGATCGAGAAAGAAGTTCATTGCGTAGTCATTTATGGTGGTGTGCTTAAAAACAAAAAAGGCTTAAATCTGCCTGATTCCAAAATATCCACAACCAGTTTTACAGCTAAAGATAAAAAAGATGCGTTGTTGGCCATTGAGCTGGATGCCGATTTTCTGGCTTTAAGTTTTGTCAGGGACGAGCGATGTATAAAGACTCTTAAACGGTTTATTGATAAACAGGGCGGGGATATTCCTGTGGTCGCAAAAATAGAAAAACCGGAGGCGATTAAAAATATTGATAATATCCTGCAAATTGCCGATGGCATTATGGTCGCCCGGGGTGATTTAGGAATTGAAATGCCGGCCGAGCAAGTGCCGTTAATACAGAAAGATTTGATTAACAAAGCACGTATTTATGCCAAGCCGGTTATTGTGGCGACACAGATGCTGGAATCTATGATTAGCAATTCTAAACCGACCCGTGCCGAAGTGGGCGATGTGGCGACTGCCGCCTTGGCCAGTGCCGATGCGGTTATGTTATCGGCGGAAACGGCCAGTGGAGAATTTCCGGTCTTGGCGGTGGAAGTAATGAACACTATTTTACGGGAGATGGAAGCCTATCAATGGCAGCGGGGGGTATTTGGTTCGTCAGATTTCAATGAATGTGTCGATCAGATCGCGACAGAACGAAAGGCAGTGTCACGAGCAGTTAAATCATTAGCGCTGGAATTAAAGTTACAGGGAATTTTGGTGCCCACTACCAGTGGTATGACGGCAAAAATTTTGTCGGCCGATCGGCCCAGTGCACCTTTAATCGGTATTAGCAGTAATCAAAAGATCTGTCGAAGGCTGGCACTTAATTGGGGAATTGTGCCGATCTATATTGAAGAACAAAGTACGCAAAACTGGCAGGCGCTGTGTGATCAAGTCTCTTCCATGTGTAAACTGGCAACGACAGGCAATAGAGTACTGCTGGTGGCCGGGTTTAATGCCGACCCCGGCATGAATCAACCGGTAATGAAATTAATGCGGCTGAGTTCGCATTGATTCGCCGGAATTTGCTTATTGCATATAGGCTTGCATTGTAGTTAAATTCGGCTCAAAATCTTCACTATAGAAAACTTAACCGGGATAAGGAATAATAAATGACGATTGAGAATAGTCAATTAGCAGATAAAGTAGTTGCCGCTTTTCGCAAGGTACTGTCGGATGATGCCAAGGCGCATGTTAGTGATAAAGAATTGCATGAATTAAATCTGATCGTTCAGGAAGCCCTTTCGCAACAATTAACCCATGCGGCTGACAGGGTTGACGATCTGTGTAAAGAATTTAGAAGCAAAACCAATCATCAGGATATTGAGTTGTAAGGACAGGTCATCAGACAAAGGGTAATGCTGTTTGGAATTGCCCTTTGTTGAAAGTCGGCATCATTTGTCCTACCAGCACTTTATTTTACCGGCTCAAATTTTTTAACCCCACCGTATTAATACCACGTTTTATTAAACTCCCCTTGGATATCAGCGGACCGGCAACGTTAACGTTGGGCCGGTAAATTTTGTTTGTCCGGCCTGAAGATCAAACAGCTGAGTCAGTAAAGTAAATGTCGATTTTGATTTCAGGTCATTGTCGGCAATATAAAACCAATAGTCACGGTAAGGTACGGCAAGAAAAGCCTGGCTGGGATAATCCTTGCTGTACTGAATATCAAAATATACTCCGGCCGGCGTGTCGGACCAGTCAAAAATGTTGCCTTGCTCGGTTTTGGTTACTGTCACTAAACCCGCATCAATATGTTGCTGGGGGATTCTTACATTCTGAGCCAGGTAATACAGCACACTGGCTATTGATCTAGGACGGATTTTCAATTCGTTGGCATGAGGGTCTAGAAAACTATTGGCCAGTTTTACTAGGATAGTGTGATCAGTCTGTGATTTTTTAAGTTTTAATAATGCCGATAACTCGTCAATCATCGTTTGATTGTCCGGTGTGATCCTAAACAATATATTGACCAGATTGTTTTTATCGACACCAATTTCCATGTCATGAGTAAGCTGTAAAGACCGCATTAAAGCAATAGCGCGTTTGAATTCTTTATATTCAGGAGCATATGCCGGTGTCGGACCGGAAGCTGTGGGCGCGTTATGTAAGTCATTCAAGCGTTCCACACATAAACCGAATACTCTTTCAATACTCCAGCCTGATTGCGTCATAACCAGCAAGGCATCAAATGATATGGAAGATAAAACGCTTTTCAGAAAATCTTCACCTCCCAAAGGCTGAAATGAAATCGTCGGTTTGTCAGCATAACCGATGCCCAGGCTGGGTTTCAGGATATTACCACCGGCATCAAGATTGATATCAGAGCCCAGGCCGACATTACTGTCAAAGGTTAACGAGGCTGTTATGCTGCCTATTTTGAGAAAGAATGGCTTGTCCAGGTATTTTACTCTGACCAGGTTGAGTAACATCTGCTCGTTCTGGGTTTTGACAATGGCCTGGTTATAGGCAGGATGCGTGTTTTCTAGGGCGACAGGGCCAAATGTTGACTGACATCCGGTTAAGCAAAATAGTATCAACAGTCTAATAGCAAAGGATTGAGTCATTATGATCAGTTGGTAAAAGTAAAGTGGCGTGTAGAAGATTAAAACTTGGTTTTAAAAGGTCAATTGTTAAATGCTGTAACCGATTTATGGCCAATCATAGCAAGAAATTGTAATCAGAATAATGCTTTTCATAAATTTGGATTATGAGTCTGTTAAAGCAACGACTTGATCGGGCCGGATCTTAATTAACTATAAACTTAATAGCTTTAAGTCAGGCTTCTTATTACTCACTGTATTATTTGTTGTTCGTAAACTATCCAGCAACTTTGCCACCATATGTCTGGTTACCCAGGCTTCTCCGGCAACAACGGCATGAATGAGCTTATCAGCGAATGCTGGCAACTGTTGTATATCTTGGTAGCCAATTGCACCGGCAATCAGGCAGTTTATGATTTCATCTTCACTGAGCTCATCGGCAATCAGCACTATTTTACTTTTTGGGCTGGCGTTAAGCAGCAATTGAATATATTCAACCGATTCTTCTTTACGCATTGCATAATTGAGCAATATAACAGCGGGTTGTTGCTGCTCTATAGCATTAAAAGCCAGCAGTTCATCTGTATGCAGCGATACGGTCGCTGCAGAGTTGAATAAAGCGGGCTTTATCTGCTCGGTATTATCAATTACGTATACGTTTATCATCCAATTGATGCTCTTTATTTTGGATTTACAACCCAGCTTTTGTAAAAAGGAAAACTTTCATAAGTTTAACCGCATTTTAGAGCGGAACGTTGAATTTGCCAACTGTACAAAGGTACTAATGAAATGTTTCACCTTGTTTTTTATTTTCTAAAATGCAAATTAAAAATTTCAGCTCTCATTTAACTGATTTTGCATTATTTCAACCATCTGTTTGCGCATTTGAAATTTCTGCAGTTTGCCGGTGACAGTCATTGGGAATTCATCGACAAAGCGGATATATTTTGGAATTTTGAAATGGCTCAGTTTGCCCCGGCAAAATTCCCGGATTTCCTCTTCGGTACACTGTTCACCTGCATGTAATTGTATCCAGGCAGCCAGTTCCTCCCCGTAATAATCATCCGGTACGCCGAATACCGCCACTTCGGCAATTTTGGGCTGGGTAAACAGAAAGTCTTCTATTTCTCTGGGATAGATATTCTCCCCCCCGCGGATAATCATATCTTTCAAGCGTCCGGTAATGCTGACGTAACCCGCTTCATCCATGACCCCAAGATCACCGGAATGCAACCAGCCCTTTTTATCAATGGTTTTGGCTGTGGCTTCGGGGTTGGCATAATAGCCCTGCATAATATGATAACCGCGAAAACAGATTTCGCCGGTTTGGCCGATAGCGACTGTTTTTCCGGTTTCGGTATCGATTATTTTGACTTCCTGATGCGGTAAATTATGACCGACAGTTTGCGTGCGTCGCTCCAGACTGTCTTCCCGTGTGGTTAAGTGGGTTAACGGTGAAGCCTCGGTTTCGCCGTAGCCGATCAGAATTTCACGGCAATGCAATTCGCTCATAACCCGTTGCATTAATTCCGGCGGGCAGGGGGCACCGGCCATTATTCCGGTACGCAGTGAGTCCAGTTTATACCGGTTAAAGTTTTCATGTTCCAGTTCGGCAATAAACATGGTCGGCACACCATGTAAGGCGGTGCAGCTTTGTTGCTCCACCGCGCTTAATACCGCTTCGGCATCAAAATGTTCGCAGGCGATGACAGCACAGGCGCCAACGGAAAAACACAGCAGGTTAGCCAGTACCATGCCGAAGCAGTGATAAAAAGGAACCGGAATGCATAATCTGTCCTGCTCGGTAAAATGCATGGCCAGGGCAGCAAACCAGGCATTATTGAGAATATTGTGGTGGCTTAGTACCACGGCTTTAGGAAAGCCGGTGGTGCCGGACGTGTACTGGATATTGATGGCATCATCGGTATCCAGCGTTTCAGTAATTTGGTTCAGTTCGGCTGGAGACGTTTGCTCTGCCGCCAGGATCAGTTCCTGCCAGGCGGTAAAACCGGCATAAGGAAGTGTGGTTTGTTCGGGCTTGGCAGGGTCGAACACAATTACTCTGCTAAGATCCGGTAAGGTGTCGGCATTGAGTATTTTCTTCTGACTCTGCTGCAGTTCAGGAATTAAACCCGCTAACATGTCCAGATAGTGACTGTTTTTAAACGCCGGAATTGTGACCAGGCATTGAACCTGGGATTGCTTTAACGCGTATTCCAGCTCCTGGATTCGATATGCCGGATTAATATTGACTAAAACGGCGCCAATTCTGGCCGTAGCCATTTGCAGCAAAACCCACTGTATGTTGTTGGTAGACCAGATGCCGATTCGATTACCTTTGCCGAAACCTAAGCTGAGCAGGCCTCTGGCTACCATATCGACCTGTTCGGCGAACTGGGTATAAGAGAGTTGCCGGCGCTGGGGTATACCGACGACGGCAGGGCGGTCCGGAAAGCGCCGGACAATATCGGCAAAGTGTTCCGGAATGGTTAAGCCTAACAGCGGTACATCACCGCCTCGATGATAATAGCTTTTATTCATTATGCTAAAACCCCGGTTGATTAATTGTCCGCAGCCAGTCTACTCGAAGGGTATAGATGCTTACTCCGGATCGAATAATCTCACACCTGCTGAGGTGCTTTATGACCGTCGGCAATTAATACTGGATCAACGTGTTGTGGTTAAACATAACACATGGGCTATAAAACGAAAATTAATTATTACCAGCCAATAATACAAAAAGGCTGAAGAACTATATGTTTTGAAATTTAAAAAACGATCTGTCCAATCTGTTTGTAACGTCATGGAATTAAACCGTAGATATTGATAGCGGCGCAATACATTTCATATCTGTTGGTCCTGATTGGTTGTTTTATTTCAGTCTTCTTAATGGTAAAGTGAATGACACTAGCTGTAGAATTTTTACTGGGTTATTGTGATGTTTCTAGTTGCTATAGTGCTCATGCACATGCAATTTAGATGCAGTTTTTATAAAAATTGAATTTAGGTTTTGCTATGCGAATGAAGACTTTATTATTTATCTTATCGATTGTCATGATACTGCCATCTTGTATGAAGCATCCGGTTGAAGATACTGGCGGTGCGACAACTAATTTGACGGTAGGAAAGGTACAGGGAGAAATAAAAGTAGGAATGCCGGCTTCAGATGTTGCGGCTGTATTAGGTTCGCCGAATATTGTTACAACGGATGAAAAACGTAGAGAAGTCTGGATTTACGATAAAGTGTCCAGTAACAGTGTTGATACACAAAATTCTGCTTTTGGAACCTTAATTATACTTGGCGCCAAAACCGGTCAAAGGCAATCAACTTCCAGTCAAAAAACTCTAACCGTTATTATCAAGTTTGATGAAAATAAACTGGTTCGGGACTTTGCCTATAACTATACCCAATTTTAAAAAAAATAATTAACAGAATTGGTGGTCGGGTGAAGTTCATTTATTCAATATTTTTGCTTGTGTCTTTAGCATCATGCACGTCAATGCCCAAGCCGGAGTCTTTTTTTCAGCTTTCGCCTCAAAGTCTTAAATATAAGGCTTTGCAGACAAGAGTTGTTGAAACCTCAGAGCAGCACGAACTGTTTTCTGCATCGGCGGCTGTATTACAGGATTTAGGCTTCCAGATTGAAGAAAGTGATACCGAAGCGGGTATGCTCAGGGCTGTTAAAGAAAGAAGTGCGCGTGAATATAGTCAGGAAATCGCTAGAGTTTTCATTTTTTTACTCGGTCTTTTTGGCCAAAGCGCAGTCATCATTCCGGTTGATTTGCATCAGCAAATTGCAGCAACACTGGTGATGTTCCCTGTTGAAAACAGTAACACGCGATTTAATGTACGGATCGAGTTTCATCGCACAATCTGGAAGAGCGATGGCCAGAGCGGTAATCAGGTTATTCCTCCTGGGGCTCAAACAATGGAAATGATTTATGAATCCGGGATTTATCAACAATTTTTTGCAAAACTTTCCAAGTCCGTCTTTTTGGAAATACATCAGATTTAAGGGGATCAATACTGTGAAACATGGACTTATAATCTTGTCTTGTTTTTTTCTTTTGCAAGCTTGTAGCACCGGTTCAAGCAAACCGCCCGAGGATTTGTTGTCGCTTACTGAAGCACAAATGAAGATCAGAAGTTTTCAAACGCGTGCTTTTGATGTTTCTGATCAGCGTAAAATGTTACAGGCGGTCGTTTCAACGCTAATGGACCTGGGTTTTATAGTAGAGCGTGTCAATGCGCCGTTAGGCGTGGTTACCGCCGCCAAGTTTGCCGGAAACGGTCATGAAGGGTTCGTGGAAGTAACAGTAACGATCAAGCCAAAAGGTGAGTCTCAAATGGAAATCAGGGCCAACGCATTATTCAATAGACAACCGGTTGAAGACCCAAAAGTTTACCAAAACTTTTTTACCACATTGCAGAAAGCTATCTTTTCTTCTTAACAAATAGGATGTTATTTGAAAGACGAGTAATAAAGGGAGAAGAGAATGTATAAGAATCCGTTTTTACGCTATTTGATGATAGTTATTTGTAGTGTAATGTTGCCTGCCTGTTCGTTGCAATTAGGGGCTGCGATTCAATGGGATTCAAAAGATCAAATTTTGATGTCTGAAAAAAGCCAGGTCAGAATGCGATCCCTTCAAACCAGAGTTTATGACACAACGGATAAAAATAAAATTCTTCAGGTAGTCGTTGCGACTTTGCAGGATCTCTTTTTTGATTTGGATGTCATGGATGAAAACTTAGGCGTTGTTTCTGGAAAAAAACTTTATCATGACGGCGGCAGTTGGGAAGATCAACCAACCTATTATAATTATCGAACAGATAATCTGGTTATTTTCTCAACCAATTACCGTACCTATGGACCTTTTCATTATCGGAATAATCTTATACGAATCTCAGTGACAATTCGACCTAAAGGAGAAACCCAATCCCTGGTGCGTGCCAGCATACAGCATAATATTCGGGCAGTTGAAGATGCTGAAGTGTATCAGCATTTCTTTAAATTGTTGGAGCAATCAAAACTCTTATCATCAGAATTATAAACCGATAGACGTGTTGTTAAAGATAAGATAGGTCGGCAATGTAAACGGCAGGTTGGCCAGAACGAAATCTTGAATAATGCACAATGCAAGACGTACCGCTTAATGTTAGCAAGGCGATGTTAGCGTTTCTTTACCGCCCATCTTAATTTCCTGTTGCTGGAAATCAGTAAAACTATATTTCATTGTCTGGCGGCACCGACCGGTTGCCTTCTCAAATTCAAAGTAAGTATTCATTAATTTCTATCGTAGAAACGAAATGCTGAGTTCTCTTATTAAAGGCAATGGATTAAATTGTTCGGCAAAAAATCTTTTCTCCGAAATTTTTTATCGAATTGCAAGCCTCAATAAGCTTGTTTTACTCATGTATTTATCGGTAAATTAATTGATTATGTTTAATCTAAGTTATACGTTCACGGTCATAAGGTTTGTGAGATAGAATGAGCTGTTTTAAGTTAATTTGCTGAGAAAATTGAATTGAGCGCATATATGATAAAAAAACTGTTAATTATAGCGATAGTAACGTTGCTGACGGCTTGTAGTTCGCAGCCGACTCAACCAGTTCAGAGCGCTAAACCAGAGCCGGTAGCTGAAGACGATAGTTTTTCAACAGCCGACAAAATCGATCCGGCAAAAATGACTAAAATAAAACAGGGAAAAACCCTTCAGCTGGTGCGAATTATGGAAGGCGGGGCCTGTAAAAACGACAGGCAGGGTGTGGTCGGGATGTTTCTATTGTATGCCTACCCTGAAGATATAGAACGCATCAAAAAAACCAGCAGCGCTCAGGTTTTTGCTGAATTTGAACAACAAATTACCGACTTTTCCATGCATGCGGTGCAACAGGCTGTCAACGACACTGATTTTCCGGATTATCTGTTTATTACAGACCAGATGGCGATAGAAAATGCATTAGCTTCTGTTTACTCAAATTTCAAGTCGGCGGTTGCCGATAAAATAGTTCAGTTCGAGAACGAGACAACGTTAACGATCGATGTGGATAGTTCGGTGAATTATTTACAATTATTGTTGCAAGGATGCGAGATTAAAACTGAACCGGAGTGATAGCCAGGGTATAGTGCAAAAAGCTTATTCGCTAAAAAATTCAACCTGTAGATTGAGTTAAGTTTGTGAAACCTAAAATGCAATGATCTGGAGTTTTTTTGCTTATACCCTCAGGGTATAAGCAGTTAAGGCCTAATTCAACTGCGGGTTACAATGGATTTATTCCGGTTACAAAAATAACCCAAATAGTCAGTATTTTTTAAAGCCTAAACCGTAGAGACGCAATGCTTGCGTCTACTAAACAGGTGCAATGGTTTTTTTGTTTTGGCATAAAACATTAACGCCGAATTTTTCAATCGTGTATTTGTTGAAAATATAAGAAAGATGTTCAAGTCTTGCAATACGACATTTCTTTAACTTATTTCTTTTTCACAGCACAGTAGGTCCGATTAGCTTCGCGTAATCGGACGTATGTTTTATGCTAATATTCACGCTTTACGGTGGATTAAAAGTCATGCCAAACTATAGACGCGTCTTTATTCCTGGTGGAACATATTTTTTTACGGTAAACCTTCTTCAACGGCATGATAACAATTTATTGATTCGAGAGATAAATTTACTACGCGATACAGTACAACAAGTGCGTTCACGTCACCCTTTTCAAATCGATGCATGGGTCGTATTACCAGATCATTTACACTGTGTTTGGACCTTACCACCCGATGACAGCAATTTTAGTCTGCGCTGGCGTTTAATTAAAAGTGGATTTTCTCGTTCCTTACCTAAAACGGAAAGGCGTTCGAAAATACGCAAAGCGGCAGGAGAAAGGGGCATATGGCAACGGCATTTTTGGGAGCATGTCATCCGTGATGATTCTGATTATCAACGCCATATAGACTATGTTCATGTGAATCCCTTGAAGCATGGCTATGTAAAACGTGTTTCAGATTGGCCATATTCCACTTTTCATCAATATGTCAAACAGGGGATATATCCACTGAATTGGTGTGGCGATATCAAATGTTCAGTCGGTGGTGATGAATAACATGCGTCCGATTACGCGAAGCTAATCGGACCTACCGTGCTAAATTCAAAAAAGAAGGGCTTGACGTTTCAATCAGGCCAAATATCAAAAAGCTATTTTCATAGCAACTCTCATCTATCAGCATAATTAACGAGCTTGTCCAACAAACGGTTCAGATAGCGGCTTCGCGCTACGCGCGAATCACTATCTAACCTTATTCGTTAGAACTTGATACGTTAACTTATGGCTCAATCGATATTAAGCAGACTTGTCCTGTTATATGCTTTCCTAGTTTATTCTTTAAACAGTCATGCTGGAATTTCAGAAGGCATTCAGTATTTGTCAAATCAAGCGCAGCAGGATGGTCGTTATTACGGGTCGGAACTTGCTACGGATTTTCAAAGCACCTCCGAAACACTGGAAAGTTTTTTTGAAGTTGATAGCACACAACAAAATGGAATGATCAATGGATTGAATTTTTTACAAAATTCAGATCATCAAGGTACTGAAAATTTATCTCGATTGATTATTGCCCAGGCCCAACAGAGGCAAATTGATAATTTATTGGTTGCCCAATTACTGAGTTATCAGAATAGTGATGGTGGTTTCGGCGAGTTTTCAGGTTACCAAAGCTCTATATTGGATACAGCATTTGCTCTTAAGGCGCTTTTTGTAAGCGGGCATGCTTCGGATAATACATCCGCTTCTGCAATTAGTTACTTGGTTGCGCAACAAAATCAGGCGGGATATTTTTCTTTATCGGATAACGGTTCTTCAAGTTATGTGACGTCGTTGGTATCGTTGATATTACTGAATTATCAGAATATTTACGCACTAAAAAACACTATTTCCAGTGCAAATAATTATCTTGTTTCCCAAATAAACGCCGATGGTTCAATAGGTGAGTTGTTTGAGTCGGCGCAAGCCTTAACAGTATTAAGCCAGGCGATAGCTGACCAGTCCGTATTCCAGCGGTTAATAAATTTTATTGAGTCAACTCAGCTTTCGGACGGCTCTTGGGAAAATGACCCTTATGTAACGGCTTTGGCTATTCAGGCATTATCAGCTCAACAAACAGCAAGCCCGATACAGGCAGATAAAGCCGGCTTGGCCGGCTTGGTTGAAGATGGATATACTCATGAAGCATTGGCTAATGTGTTGGTTACCGTGAAAACTTCCGATGGCCAAAGTGCTTCGACCCGCACCAATGCAGAAGGCCGGTTTTTAGTCAGTAATGTTGCTCCGGGTAGTATCAGTTTTGATTTTATTGCGCCGGGGTATATTCCTACAGCGACGACCGGTCTCTTAGCGGCGGGGGAAGTCAGCGTATATAATGCAAACTTAATACCCGATCCGCAATCCAAACCATTAGTGTTCACTGGTCGGATTTTAGATTATCAATCGGCACTACCTTTAGCCGGAGCAAGTATTCAAGTGCAAAATAGCACGTATTGGGGGCAATCCGATGCAAACGGTTATTTTGAATTAACGCTTCCGGCAGGATCTGTCTCAATCAGTGTAAGTCTGAGCGGCTATATTACAAAACTATATTCAATCTCGGCTCCATCAGGTGGAATCACCGATTTGGGCGAGGTTTATTTAGTTTCCGGTACTAACTCGGGAACTTCGGTCAGCCGTATTAACGGGGTAATTACCGACGCTATTAGTAACAGTCCACTAAGAGGAGTATTAGTGGCAATTAGCGGTTCAGACAACACCATGGTATATACCGGTCAGGACGGAGCCTTTCAATTTGACAATATTTCACCAGGCAATATCACAATAACTGCATCGTTAGAGGGTTATTTAACAGCCAACGGAACTGTTCCTTTGGTCGGGGGTACACAACTGCAGTTTAATGCGGCGTTAGTTAAACAATCCGACCCTGCCTTGCTGACGTTGCAGGGGCATGTTATCGATGCGGACAGCCGACTACCTTTGGTAGATGTGTTAATCGAAACCGATACGGGCGCTTCAGCTGTTTCTGACGGCAATGGTGCTTTTTTAATCAGTGGCTTGCAGCCGGGAACAATTGCTTTAACTTTAAACCGGAATGGATACCAAGCAATAGACTATACCCTGACTGTTCAGGCGGGTGGTTTAGTGGATGTGGCAACGATTGCAATGTCGCCGGATATTCCGGTAAGTGGAAACCAACCGCCTCAAGTCAATTCAGTTGCTCCAATATATGCGACAGCAGGTTATATTTATGAATATAGACCGAATGTCATTGATCCGGAGGGAGATGTTTTAACTTTCGGACTATCCCGGTATCCAGCCGGTATGGATATAGACACCTTGACAGGCATCATTCGCTGGCTTCCGACCTCAACTCAGCTTGGCGAACAAAGCTATACATTGGTCGTTAGCGATAGTAATGGTGCAGTTGCGGAACAGGCGGTAACCGTCACAGTCGAGAATACCGGCAACCCAAGTTATGTAATCACCGATGTACTAACGCTAAACTCGTTAACTGTTGACGGTTTATTGCCTCAAAACTATGTTTTGGGAAGTCATGTAAAAGGCGGTCGATCAGAAACCTGGCGAGCGCGTTCTTCTCAAGGTTGTGGATTCAGGTATTATTTTACTGGGTGGGGCGCCTCACTAGAATCCGCAGCTGCCAATGCGCTTGATTTTTGGAGTATGGGCTCGGGTTATGGCAGCGATGCAATATGGGACCTAGGTGAGCCGCTTTCTACGCTTTCGGTTGTGCCCTTTATCGACCACGGGCCGTTTCCGCAAGAAGGGATAGAATATACCGTATGGGGCAGCGACGACCCGGATGCCGTTTTTCCGCAAGGCTGGAAACTGGCGACCCTGGTTTCTATTTATAACCAAGGCTGGGCGGATAATGCGTCAGTATGCGGTGGAGGAATTAATATAGACGACTATGCCGGTTTATATACCTTCGGAAATGAAAAATTTAGGTATATACGCGTTAAAGCGGACAATTCCATTTCAATATTTAATACGCCTGAACATACGACCTATAGCGGATATGGTGATGATAGCGGTCTTCCCGGTTGGCAGTCAGTCGAGTCGGAAATTGACGGCGTAGTCGGCATGCAATGTTTAACGGCTCCGCAAGCTAATGCAGGGGATGATATCTTAGGTAAAACAGGAACGGCTATCGAATTCGATGCGAGCCGGTCGCAGGGCGATATCGTTACCTATGGCTGGGATCTGGATGGTGACAGTGAAATTGATTTGGTCGGTGCAAATCCGGCACATGTTTTTACTGCCGGATTTGACCGGGATGTCAGCTTGTTGGTCGTCGATAATAAAGGTTGTGTCGGACAAGACTCTGTTCATGTAACGATCGGTTTGGATTTTCCTAAGCCGGATCTGGTTGTGACAACTGTAGATACCGGGAATGTGGCCACAAACCTGCAAACGCTGGATGTTACCGGTAGTGTTGGGCTGACGATAGCCAACCGAGGGCTGGCACCGGCAAACTTTCCGGCTGAAGTCACCTTGTTTATCGACAGCAATGCAAATAACCGGTTGGACTCGACTGTCGATACTATATTAGCCGTTCAAACCATGTCCTCAGGACTTGCAAAAGACAGCCAGTTATCAATGTCAGTCGCTGTTGCGGGAAAAAGCCCGTTCAGAGATAGTCAGATTTTGGCGATGGTGGACAGCAATCAATCAGTCGACGAAGCTAAGGAGGATAATAATATTGCCTCTTCAGCAGAGTCTTGTGTATACACGCCTTCTATACTAGATAAGATTGATTTCGTTGAGAAATGGTATTGGCCAGGCGATGTATTCGGTCCTGTCAATGTAGCTCAGTTAACCGATGATAACGCAGACGGGCTGATAAATAGTGATGATAAGCCCGATGTGATTTTTATAAATAATTACAATTCAGGAAAAGGCTATCTCGTTGCGCTTGACGGTAGTACCGGTAATCAAATCTGGAAAAATATTAATGTTTCCGTGACCGCTTATGGCAGCCCGGCTGTTGGAGATATTGATGGTGACGGATATGTGGAAATTATAGTCCCTAATTATGACCGTACTAAGCTGCATGCTTTTGAACATGACGGCTCTCTTAAATGGACCACAGATACAGGACCTATATTTATCGAGTCGCCAAGGGATGCAGTAGCGTTAGCAGACATCGATCATGATGGCGATGTGGAAATAGTGCATGGCCGTAGACTTTATGACCATTTGGGTAATTTATTATGGGAAGGTGAGCGTGACTATGGCGGTGAAACAGGATACGGCACTCTTCCGATAATTGCTGATTTGGATAACCAAGGAAATATGGAAATTATTGCCGGTAGAACAGTGTATAACTCGGATGGCAGCGTGTTATGGCACCGCTCCGACCTGCCGGTGGGAGGCGGCTTCACCGCAATCGGGAACTTTAATCAAGATAACGACCCGGAAATTGTCCTGGTTACTGGTGGCGGTGTTTTTTTACTGGATCATCAAGGTAACACTGTTTGGGGCCCCGTGGCTTTGCCCGGAGGCGGAATAGGAGGTGCTCCTACAGTGGGCGATTTTGATGGTGATGGCGAGCCTGAAATCGGTATTGCAGGTGCAAAATATTATGTGGTTTTTGAATCAGACGGTTCAATCAAGTGGACCAGCCGTACTAAAGATGCAAGTTCTAACAGGACAGGTTCGTCTTTATTCGATTTTAATTTAGACGGCAAGGTGGAAGTGGTTTATGCCGATGAACTTTACCTTCGGATATATGATGGTTCGACCGGTACTGTATTGAAGCAGCGAAGACTGGGGTCAATTACAACATTGGAATACCCGGTGATAGCCGATATAGACGGCGATGGTAAAGCAGAAATACTAGTGGGCTCAAATTATCCAGCTTATTCATCAAAAAGAGGCCTGTTTGCATTTGAAGATATAAATGACAATTGGGCGCCCACCCGGGCTATCTGGAACCAGCATAGTTATCATATTACCAATATCAATGATGACGGTACGATACCGCAATATGAACAGCCCTCCTGGCTAGTGCATAACACCTATAGGCTGAATACTTTTGCGGATCGTGACCCGACTTTATTAGCCGATATCACAGCTTCCGTCTTAACCGTCCATGACAATGGAATCAACCAGCCGGCCAGCATCAGCGTTCGTATCGGCAATGCCGGTGCCGGTGATCTGAATGACGGCATTGATATAGCCTTCTACGAAGGCGACCCTGCTAACAACGGCTTTTTACTGGGCAAAGTACCGGTTTCCGGTTTAGCCAAAGGCAGTTATCGGGATGTAGTTCTGGATAATATTCAATCCTTAACCGGCACGGCCGATATTTATGTCTATGCAGACTATGACAATCGTTTGACGGAGTGTAATGAAGCGAATAATCGTATTGTTTTACCGGTATTGCCACAAACCACGACCGGACAAATTAATGTGGCTACCGATCAGGGGATATACGGGCCGAACAATCCGGTACAATTACTGGCTTCGGTAACGAATACCAGTGGTGTGCCCGGTGAATTTGTAGCCGGTTTACAGATAGAAGACGACCAGGGCACACTGGTTAAAAGTTTCGACCGTCAAAATATCGGTCCTTTAGCGGGCGGCGCCAATTTATCATTAACCGATAGCTGGCAGACGGAACTCTATCAAGCCGGAACCTATTATCTCAAGGGTACACTTTACAGTCTGAACGGAGAGACGATTTATCAGTCCTCCAGTGCTTTCGATATACGTCATAGCATAAACGGCGAACCGTTAGTCACCTTGAGAACGACAACCGACAAACCGGTTTACGATGTAAACGATACGGCGCTGCTTTATAATTTGGCGCGTAATTTATCGATTAACCAGAGTATTAATAACACCGGTTTGACGCTAACGGTATACAACCCTCTAGGAATCGAAGTGTATCGTCAGACAGTGGACGCCGGTTTATTGGCCAGCGGCGCATTACGATATTTTAATTCGCAATACGGTTTTACCCAGGCGGCCGAAGGAACCTATACCGTAACCGGAGAAATCAGCAATGCAGCCGGTACGGTTTTGGCAACGGATCAAGCTCAATTTCAAGTTCAGGCCGATCCTAAAAAACAAGTGGCCGGCCAGGTTAGAGTGCAGTTTGCCGGTTTGGACAGGGGACAAGTACAGCGCTGTACCGATACAATCACCAATGTCGGGCTGACAAATTTTACCGCAAAACCGATACGTCAACTGCTGGTCAACTACGAAACCGGGTTGACGGTTAATCAGTTCGAGTCAGTTATCGACCTGAGCAGTGGCGCAACCCGGTTATTATCCAGAGAAATTCAGACTAACGGCTTAGACATCGGCGGTTATGCCTGTATTGTCCAGGCGCAGGTTCAGGGGCAATGGATTACACTGGCTAATGCCGCATTTACCTTGACATTGCCGCCAATCATTATTAACAGCGAACTGGTACAGGGAAACACCGGACGCGTATTAATCCTGATCGACGGCGACTCACAGCAATACTGTACCGAGTCAAACGATCCTTTGTGTTCAGTCAATGGTGTGGGCAGCACGCAGAACAGCATTCAGGATCCGCTTGGCAGCGCGTTAGCGCCGGACTTGCTTGTTCAGCGTGCCTATCTGGAAAAACTGCTGACCGATAATCACTGGACATATACCATTACCACAGATGCTCTGGCATTTACCCAGGCATTCAGAACAGGAACCTATACCGTTTACGCATTGTTTTCCGAGCAGGAAAAACTCAGCGAGCAGGTACAGCAGGAATTACGTGAAGCGGTATTTCGCGGTGACGGGTTATTTGTCGCCGGCAGTCACGATTTAAGACATAACCAGCTCGACACTGCGTTAGGGGTAAAAATTGTCGGCCATCACAGTCAGGTGAGCGGGGTGAATCTTTATTCGTCTGAATTTCCTGTCATTGACAGTGCAAACTGGAGCTTTGCCGAAAAACCGCAAAAAATAATCGCTGATACAGCCGAAGCCGTCGGCTATTACCTGGATGTAGATCAGGAAGTGTCAGTTACCCGCAACGGATACGGTCTCGGCCGGACCTTTTTGGCAGGTTTTGACTTAATCGCACAGGCAAGTACGGAGGCGGCGGCCCCCTTATTTGACGCATTAATTCTGGAAGGATTACAGGATGTCGAGCCAAAACAGGCCGATAACAGATTCGGTGCTCCGGCTTCGGTACACCTTAACCTGGTTAACCAAGGCATTGCAACGCCGGGGCGGGCGGTTATAACCGTTCCGGACAACAGTGTTATTCTGGATTCCGGTACAGCGCAGCAAGACAGCACCAATCAACTGCTCTGGCCTTTCGATCTGATTGAAAACGCTTCGGATACATTAATCTTTTGGGTGCAATTGCCGAACGATGCCAACACGGTTGAGATCAACAGCCTGATACAAACCGGTGTAGAACCGGACTGGATTGATTACGATATGCTGAACCTCTCGATACCGGTACAAGCAGTACCTTCACTGCAACAAGTGCTTAACCTGCCGGAAATACAGGATAAAGCCTACAAAACAGTCCGAATGAATATCGAACAAGCACAACAGGCGTGGGCGGAGCAAAATTATGCCAAGGCGTTAAAAGATGCAATCAATGCCGCCAATCAGTTCGACAAACTCAACGAGGCCAATGCCGATGTCGTTCGTATCCAACTGGATCAAGCTATCAGAGCCATTGCAAGGCAGTTATAAACAGGAAGGACGATTAGGATATCAACATGAAAAACGTGACAACCATGCATAAAACAATAAACGAAAATTCACTGATTACCTTGTTTCGTCATGCACCCGGCCTGATGAGAACAGTTTCAGGCTGTGTGATCATCACTTTCAGTATGATGATCTTAACGCCAACCGCGATGGCGGTACGTACGCAATTGGATCAAACTCCATCTGTTCCGGCAGTAGCCAAAAAGACAGCTGAGAGCAAAATGTCCAAAGCCTTGCAAAAAGTTGAAACAATACTGGCAAGGCTTCAACAAAAGTTGGAAAACCAACTGAACACACAACAAGAGCTGGTAGATATAAATCAATTGATTCATCAACTGACTGTGCTGGATAAACAAGTCATACATAATTTTGCAAACGTTGAAACAATGATTGAGCAAAGAGGGCTGCCTGCTGAAATTCTGGATCGTCATCAACAAACAGTGGAAAACTACCAAGCCGAAATTGCCGCATTACTCAGTGAACTGGAAGCGGTAAATGAGACAACAGATGACTTGGAACGTTTGACTATAATCACAAAACTAAAGCAACATTTAAAAGCCAAACGCAATAAACGCGCACAACAGCCGTTTGATCCCAAACAGCTGCCCAATAACACTCTTAAACCCAACCCTAAGAACAAACCGAAACAAAGTCAAAAAGAATTTGTCCAGGCCGGGTTGTATAACACGCCTTACCCGCAATTGGCGGCTTTGGGCGATTTTACTTTCGACAAGCTGGTCGATGCCAATAATCCGGCGTATTTAACCGGGACCGACGAAATTGTCTTATCGCAAAGCATCAAAGACCAGGCGGCCGCGTTAACGTACGATCCGGTTAAAATCTACCATTGGGTGCGTAATAATATCGAATGGCAACCAACCTGGGGCGCCATCCAGGATGCCGATTTAACCTTATCGGCCAAACGCGGTAATGCGATGGATATTGCCGGCCTGACCATCGCCTTGTTACGCGCCTCTAAAATCCCGGCGCGTTACGTGCATGGTACCATCGACGTACCGGCCGAAGCGTTTAAAAACTGGGCCGGCGGTTTTGGCAATGTTACTGCCGCAGCCGAATTTGCCGCCTCCGGCGGTATTCCGGTGACGCCTGTGACCAGTGGCGGACAAATCATTAAAATCCGGCTGGAGCATATCTGGGTGGAAGCCGCCATCGACTACTTGCCAAGCAGAGGCGCTAAAAACAAAGATGCCGACAGTTGGGTATCGCTAGACCCCAGTTATAAACAATACGACTACCTGACCGGGCTGGATGTCATCCAAATCAGCGGTATCGACCCGCAAGCCCTGGCACAAAGCTTTATCGACAGCGGTACCGTCAACGAAGCCGAAAGTTGGGTCACAGGCTTTGATCCCAGTGTATTGCAAAGCGCGCAAACCCAGGCTCAGCAACAACTGCAGGATTACATCCAAAACCAAATGACCAACCCGACTGTCGGTGATGTTATTGGTGGGCGAAAAACCATCATCAAAGAATACCCGACGCTACCGTCCAGTCTGCCCAATAAAATCGTAGTCAGCGGCAGCCGCTATAACAAACTGCCGGGACAGCTGCAACAAAAGATTACTTGGGCGTTTAACAAAGACATCCTCGGCGACCTTATCGATCCGGTCAGTTACCCGTTT
>JBNLBS010000027.1:0-26912 GCA_050303415.1 Methylococcaceae bacterium
ACCTGGCGCATCCGGTCCCAATAGGTGTTTCAAGGACTCTGTGAAATCACCCGTCGAGATCCCTCTCAAATAAAGCCACGGCAGAAACTCCTCAATATTTTTTGTCCGCTTCAAGTACGGTGGCACCAAACCGCTGTTAAACTTGATTCCAGAACCGGAACGATCTCGTACCTTTGGGACTTTTACTTCAATATCGCCTAGTCCTGTTTGAATCGAACGTTCAGGTAAGTAACCATTTCTGACGACCGCCGCCTTGCCTTCGTCGGTCTTTAACCCGCTATGCTGATCAATAAAGGCTTTCACTTCTGCTTCAATTGCTACCTTCAGCATTTTACGGGCACCGTCTCGCAATACTTCCTGCAACGGATCATTCTGTTCTAGCTTATTCAGGTTGATAACATTACTATGTGTCATGGCGGTGTTTCCTCTTGTTTTGGTGGTTGATCTGGGGAGATCTTAACCAAACAGGTTACACCGCTTTCCTCTCAAGTCATACACCAGAAATGATCATAGCTCGAAATTTAGTTATGCGCCTCGAGCCAGTTTATTATCTTGAGCATAACCTGAGCTCTTTCACGTACCTGATGATTTAACAGTTCGTGCTTAAAATCTTCGAAAATCGATATGGTTTTATCGTTACTGCCCAAATGTTGGTATAGTTGTTTTGCGCCTAAAACGGAGGCAATCGGGTCGACTGTCCCATGGCAGATCAAGGTCGGCAGTCGTATCTGATCAGCATTATGTTTTATATAGTGACGAGCTTTGTCAAATTCACGCAGCCAACTTGCAGACACCTTGTCTACAATCAACGGATCAAGTTTGTAAGCATTAATTATCTCAGAATCATCAGTTAATTGTTCCGGATAGATGAAAGTCGGCGTCTTCAGCCTGGGGGCAATTGCTGAAAGTGTCAGGCCAATAACACCGGAGCAATCAGCATACCATTTTGCCAATTTCCAAGGACAAGATGAAAGAATTAATCCTTTTACCGATGAAGATTGTTGTAGGGCATAATTCATCACTACTATGCTTCCCATACTGTGGCCGAATAGGAAAATCGGTTTCTGATTGTCCTTTTCAACTATTTGGCAAATAAATTCGGCCAAATCATCGATATAGTTTTGAAAACAGTTGATATGGCCGCGGTCTCCTTCCGAGTGACCAAAGCCCCTCTGATCGAAACCATAGCAGTTGAAACTGTGTATGTGGAGCGCTTGAAAAAAGGCTTTATAACGATCAATATGTTCCCCAACCCCATGTAAAACAACAAGATTAGCTTTTGCCGAAACTATTGAGGATTTTTGAAAGTATAAGGAAAGATTGTCTTTGGTACGAAAAAATTCCATGTAAATTTAATTTATTTGGCCATGTTTGTTGATTAAATTGAAACATAAATTAATCCTTACCTTGTTTTTTTTCTTCTTTTTCTTTCTCATTGGCTTTATATAAGCTGATCGAAATGATACCAAATATGGCAGCCCAGAGTTTAGAGGCGACATTTTGCCCATATTGAAAAAACTGAAAAGAACCTTCAGCACCGTGAGGTAAATAAATAAAAAAATATTCAACTACAAACCATGTGGGTGGGAGAATACCCCAAGCGATCAAGAGCATAAACTTACTTCGTAAGCTGTGTTCCCTTGATAAAATCCATAAAGTAACAGGGATTGCAATTAGGCCAAAAAGAATGAAAAAATTTATGCTTTGTTGTAATGAAGCATCATAAATAATTCTTAACCCAGGGCTATCTTTACTCATCTTTTTACCTCAACAGTTAACATGAATCATGACATTTATTTACCGAATTAATGTGTTTTTCAATTAATTCATATATTTTGAATTCAAATAAATATTTTTTTATTGGCTGATTCGAAGATGATTTTTCGTATCTTCCGGGCCAGATATCCCATCCGTAGCCCCAACGCCAAGGCGTCGGTAACCAAGGATGACCACCTAACCTGACACCCAAATATATAATATCCCCCATAAATTCTTTTTTATCATTAACGCAGCGCATGAGTTCCCGGTCCGCTTCTTTACGTTCATCCTCACTGCCGCCACACCAATAGGAAATATCATGTGAAATACAACATGAGACCCAGTCATTATCAGGCCATCTTGAACAGCCATCAGTAGTGAAAATGAAATCAGGTTGTGACAAAGATTTTTCTGAATTGGAATCTTGATACTTGCTTTTACAAAATTGTTCAGCAGCAAGTTCAAGCTCGTTCCGCATGATCTTGTTTTTAGTGTAGGGTTCGATTGATAAACGTGACTCCAAGGTGGTACAGCCTGACAGTAAAATACTAGTTAACAGACTGGTCAGCCCAATACGAAAATATAACAACATAATCTTGTTATTTTTCATTGTTTCTAAAGTGTTTTTGGTTGAAAACGTAGGAATGAAAATCTGTCTCCTGTCCAGATAATACCTATATTTTGTAGTTTATGTTTATTTTTTTCCAGATGATGTGTCATTGTATACATAATTAGGCATGAGCAAGAATTCTCAAGTAAAATAATCGGCTTTTCTTAATTTATTTCTACATGAATGATTCAATAGACAGATCCTTCTGCGTAGCTCCGATGCTTGATTGGACTGATCGCCACTGTCGCTATTTTTACCGATTGATTTCCCAATATGCTGTTTTGTATTCCGAAATGGTCACAACGGGCGCCTTGATTCATGGCGATCGACATCGTTTTTTGCAATTTAATGCAACCGAGCATCCACTAGCTTTGCAATTAGGCGGCAGTAATCCGACAGATTTGGCCGTCTGTGCCAAAATGGCGGAGGATTATGGTTATAACGAAGTTAATCTTAATGTGGGGTGCCCTAGTGACCGGGTGCAAAATGGTCGTTTCGGTGCTTGTTTAATGGCCGATCCGGGTTTGGTAGCCGAGTGCATTGCTGCGATGAACCGGGCGGTATCCATTCCGGTAACGGTCAAATGTCGAATTGGTATTGATGATCAGGACTCTTATGAAGAGTTGGCTGCTTTTATTAAGACTGTAGCCGATGCCGGATGCAACTGTTTTATCATTCATGCCCGTAAAGCCTGGCTTAGCGGTTTATCTCCCAAACAAAATAGAGAAATACCGCCGTTACGGTATGATGTGGTTGAGCGGATCAAACAGGATTTTCCGCAGCTGGAGGTTGTCATTAACGGTGGAATTAAGACGCTGAAACTAGGCCAAGATTTAATGAGCAATCTTGATGGTATCATGATTGGTCGTGAAGTTTATCAAAACCCTTATATTCTGGCGAAGGTTGATCAGCAGTTTTATGGGGACAATCGCCTGATTAGCAGTCGTCATGATGTAGTGATGGCCTTAATTCCTTATATTCAGGCTCAAATGCAGCAAGGGGTACGCCTTAATAGTATCTCAAGACATATTTTGGGTTTATTCCACGGTAGGCCTGGAGCAAAAGGCTGGCGCAGATATATTAGTGAGAATGCCTATAAGGCGGAATCCGATGAAAATGTTATCTTAACAGCGTTAGAGTTTACAAAACTATGATGTATACTACTACATCATTTTATAAAGATTAGAGATTTCGTGCTATGGAAGAGTATTTCTCCAAAATAATTGAAGAAATAGGTGAGGATGTAACGCGTGAAGGTTTGCTGGATACGCCCAAGCGAGCAGCTAAAGCCTTTCAATTTTTAAATAATGGCTATGAAAAGACCCTGGATGAAGTGTTAAACGGTGCTATTTTTGAGGCCGACACTGAAGACATGGTGATTGTTAAGGATATTGAACTATATTCTTTATGCGAACATCATTTATTGCCGTTTATCGGTAAATGTCATATCGCCTATCTGCCGCAAGGTAAGGTGCTGGGGTTGTCCAAGTTGGCTCGCGTGGTTGATATGTATGCCAGGCGCTTGCAGATTCAGGAGAAACTGACTAAACAAATTGCTGATGCAGTGGAAACTGCTATCGATGCCCGTGGTGTTGCCGTAGTTGTCGAGGCAAAGCACCTCTGCATGATGATGCGTGGTGTTGAAAAACAGAATTCCGTGATGACAACCTCGGTCATGACGGGAATTTTCAGAGAAGAGATCAGCACTCGTTCTGAATTCTTAAACTTGATTAATCGGTAAAGTTATGGCGCTAAACGGCGCAAGCTCAGGTAAAACCGGAGTATTGCTGGTCAATTTAGGTTCCCCTGATAAACCGACGCGATCAGCAGTTAGAAAATATCTTAAAGAATTTCTTTGGGATCCTAGAGTTGTTAATCTGCCTAGGTTTTTATGGTGGCTAATTCTGCATTTTCTGGTTTTACCATTTAGACCGGGAAAAGCGGCTAATGCATATCAGACTATCTGGACTGATAGCGGCTCCCCGTTAGTTTGTATAACCCGGCAATTAAGCCAGCGCCTGGCTGCTCAATATCCGTCTGAACAGGTGCTTGTGGATTTTGCCATGCGTTATGGGCGACCGGCGTTAAGAAACAAGTTGGTTAGATTTAAACAACAGGGGGTGACCCGCTTAATTGTTGTTCCGTTATACCCGCAGTATTCATCGACCACCACGGCATCGGTTTATGATGAAGTGGCTAAAGAACTTGCTACCTGGCGCTATTTACCCAGCCTTCATTTTATCTCTGAATATTTTAATGATAAAACTTATATAAAGGCCATTGCTGATTCTGTTCAGCAATACTGGCAGGCTCATGGAAAAAATGAACTACTGTTGATGTCATTTCATGGTTTGCCGGCAAAGTTAACTGAATTGGGCGATCCATATTTTTTTCAATGTCAACATACAGCATCGTTAGTTGCTGCTAAACTTGGATTGGATAGCAAACAGTGGAAGCTTGTATTTCAGTCCAGATTCGGCAAAGCCGAATGGCTAAAACCTTATTGCATTGAAGTTTTGCAGTCTTTACCTGAACAAGGTTATAAAAATATAGATATTGTCTGCCCCGGTTTTGCTGCTGATTGTCTGGAAACATTAGAGGAAATTGCTGTAGCTAACAAAGAAATTTTTATGGCTGCGGGTGGTGCTGAATATCGTTATATTCCGGCATTAAATGATTCTCAGGCCCATGTTGATAGCATTCGAAGTTTAATCAAGCCGTTTATAGATTAATTATATGAGACATAACGATCAAAACTGTCCGGTTTGTCGATTGATGCGAAGTTTTGCTTTCTCTGGTTTGGGTATGGCTATCGGTAGCGGCACAGCCTATCTTATGGGGGCATCTAAAGAAAATATTATGATGTCCGGCGTTGTAGTTGCTGCTATTTTGGTTTTTGGTATGTTAGGTAAAAAGAAGAAGTAAGGCTATGAATAAAACAATTTTACAAAGTTGGAATTCTCTTTGGCCAAATATTCGATCAACTTCTCCGTTAAAGACGGGGACAGGTGTCATCGATCAGGCTACCTTTAACACCATAGAAGCGGATGAGCTTTTTGATCAGATCAATCATGCTCAAACTATCGTCGGCAAGTCTGTTTTATATCGTTCTTTAGCGCAACCTCTTGATGCTCTGGGTAAATTGAAGGCTAAACAGGAAGCCGTCAAAGAATTGCAGGACAATGAAAATCTAAAGACCGAGCTGGAAAATATTGTTAAGCATGCGGCAGACAATGAGAAAAATCTTTATTTGCTGCTTTTTGGTGAGTTTTTAGGTTCATTTGGCACGGCCAGAGAAGAACATGAAATTGAGGGTTATGGTTATCTTCAATATATTCGCGGTGTTCGTTTTATGCTGGAACTGGTGCATCAAATTGAACGCATTAATTCGGTAAAAAGTGCTTATTTGTCCGAATTATTGCAAAAAGTGAAAACCTTTAGCGAGAGCAGGACCTACTCATTAATGCATGGTCCGGCCTATATAAGTGAGAAAGGAATTCAAAGTAAACAGGATAGGGTAGGTAGTTTTGTTCCAGCAGTAATTTTTAAACCCAGCATATTTAAGCCTTTATTGATAGCAATGATTTTTGCTGCAGTTTGGCTGGTAACGCATTTTTTTCCTACCGGTATATTTTCAGTTTCTACCAGTGCTATTCCCATCACCTTTATTTTTTTTATACCCTTGCTGCTGATTTATTTTCCTATCATTGGGGGGTATGACAGGGATCATTGTATTATCCCTTTACGTAATGAATATAGGGAGTCCGAGAGCCTGGCTGAGACTTTGGATGCATTGGGACAGTTGGATGAGCTACTGTCTTTTGTGCGATTTTCGGAAGTTTTCGGTGGTGATATGGTATTACCAAAACTACAGGCATCCAAGCATCATAAAATTAAGTTGTCCGATGCTCGAAATCCTGTTTTAGCTAAACAAAACCCGGATTATGTCGGTAATAACTTTACTCTGGACAAAGAAAGATTGGTGTTAATTACCGGTCCCAATAGCGGCGGTAAAACTGCGTTTTGCAAAACCATCTGTCAGATCCAGTTGTTAACTCAAATTGGCTGTTTTATACCGGCTAAAAACGCCACGATGACGGTTGCTGATCATATCTTCTATCAAGCGCCGGATATTAGTCATTTGGATGATGGCGAAGGCCGATTTGGTACTGAATTGAAACGTACCAAAGCAATTTTTCTGAGTAGTACGGCAAAAAGTTTGGTGATATTGGACGAGTTGTCTGAAGGAACGACGTTTGAAGAAAAAATGGAATCTTCGGTTAATGTGCTCGAAGGTTTCTATGAAAAAGGTAACAATACAATTTTAATTACCCATAATCATCAATTGGTTGATTATTTCAATGAAAAGAAAATTGGTTTGGCCAGGCAGGTGGAGTTTAAGAAAAATGCCCCTACCTACAAACTGATTAAAGGTATATCCAGAGTAAGTCATGCTGACCGGGTAGCTAAGAAAATAGGCTTTTCCAAAGAAGATATTAAGAATTATCTTACCGATAGCAAGAAGAGCTAATATGAGATTTATTAAAGTTAAACCGGTCATAGTGGCTATTTAAAAAGTTTAGGCTATGGAAATGAGCTTTTTTATCAGGATTTTTATAATTGCTTTAGGTGTAATGTCGGTAAACTATACTTCAGGGGCGGCTGTTTATAAATACACGGCACCGAATGGACATGTCTATTACACGGATGAACCAGAACATAATAAATACAAACTGCTTAAGATCTATCAGCCCTGGAATAAAAGTGTAAAATCAATCAGTAGGGCTTTACTTATTAAAAATAAAAAAAAGTACCACCCGATTATTGCCAAAGCAGCGTCACGGTTTAATGTTGACGCCAGGCTTTTGCATGCGGTTATTCAAACAGAATCAGCCTATCAAGCTGAAGTTGTTTCATCGGCTGGGGCAGTTGGTTTAATGCAATTAATGCCGGCAACGGCCAAACGTTATGGGGTCAAGAATCGTCGAGATCCGGAGCAAAATATCAACGGCGGAGCTCATTATTTAAAAGATCTGTTGGATCTGTTTCATTTCAATATCCGGCTGGCCGTTGCTGCCTATAATGCTGGTGAGAATGCGGTAAAAAAATATAAAAATACCGTACCACCTTACCCTGAAACGCGAAATTATGTTAAACAGGTTCTGGCATTATATCAACGATAAACTATGACTGTTTCAATTACTGCCAAGAGTCTGGTTGAAGATTCAGTGACTCTGTTTTCACTACCTGATATTTATTTTCAGGTTGATAAAATGGTGCATGACCCAAAGTATTCAGCTGTTGATGTCGGGAGAGTGTTGTCTAAGGATCCTGCTTTAAGCATTCGGCTTCTAAAAGTGGTTAACAGTGCCTATTATGGTTTTCCTGCCCGGATTGATACTATTTCTAGAGCTATAACCGTTATAGGAATTGAGGATTTACAGCATTTGGTTTTGGTAACCGCGATTGTCGATAAATTCACTCATATCCCTGATTCAATATTAGATATGACTGCCTTTTGGTTGCGTAGCATCAAATGTGGCATGATAGCCAGATTACTGGCAAAAAAATGCGCTATTTTACACTCTGAACGTCTTTTTCTAATGGGTTTGCTGCATGATATTGGCTTGTTGGTGTTGTTAAATAAAGATCCGGCCAAGTCATTGGAGACATTGCTTATGTCAAGTAGCGACAGGCAGTTATTGTTTGCCACGGAAAATGAAATATTTGGTTTTACACATGCAGAAGTGGGAGCAGAGCTGATTCGAAGCTGGGGCTTGCCTGAAGCTTTGTTTAATGCGATTGCTAATTACCGAAACCCGGAAAGTGCATTGGTTAATCAATTGGATACTTATATCCTGGCTTTAGCCGCCAATTTGTGCGACTTGGTCGAGCAAAAGAGTTCGGTTGAAGGAATTTTTGCTCAATTTTTTGATGAGGTTAAAGGATTTGTAGATCTGGATGTGGAACAGGTAAGCCTCATCATTGAACAAGCCGGTCAGGAATGTTTGGAAATGTTTGATGTCCTCGTGAAAAAGCCTTA
Organism: Methylococcaceae bacterium; assembly: GCA_050303415.1. Lineage (GTDB taxonomy): Bacteria > Pseudomonadota > Gammaproteobacteria > Methylococcales > Methylomonadaceae > JBNLBS01. Next base: position 8,412 of record JBNLBS010000027.1, read on the forward strand.
AAAAATTTGAATATTAAATTTTTCAAGTAATGAAATCAGCTTTATTAAAGGCAGGCCGATTAATGCATTGGGATCTTCCCCTTCAATCTTTTCAAATAATGCAATGCCTAATCCTTCTGATTTAAAGCCACCTGCACATTTAAATGGACGGTCTAAATCAACATAGCTTTCAATCTGTTGTTTAGTAAGGTGTTTAAAAGTAACGATACAAGTGTCTAAATCGTTAAAATATTGTCCAGTAGAGCTGTCCAATACACAAACAGCGGTATAAAAACTTACCTGTTTTCCAGAGGCTGCAGTGAGTTGAGCTATGGTGTTTTGGCGGTTTCCTGGTTTCTTCAATTGATTTTGGCCCAACATCGCAACCTGATCAGAACCAATAATCAAGTGATTAGGGAATTGTATACTTAGAGCCCGGGCTTTTTGTTTTGCCAGGCGTAATGCCTGTGCCGCCGGTTTTTCATCAATAAGGGCATTTTCATCGATATCAGGAGAGATTGCGGTGTACTTAAGCTGTAATTTATCCAATAAAGCTTGTCGATAAGGTGAACTTGAGGCGAGAATTATTTTGTAATCTTTCATGTGTTGATAATAATGCGATTTGATTGTTTGACGCAGTTGGTGTTTATCTATATCATTGTACAGTTATGTTGGAACGATTACCCGAACATATAGACCCGATTCATTTTGCTGATAAGCAAAGCGAATTAAAAGGTGAAATAGAATTACGTTATTTTACTCGTTTAGCTGATTTCTTGGCTGATGATAATGGCGTGGTTTCTGTTGCTCTTTTTTTTAGCAGAATTGGTAAATTATCGATAATTGAAGGTCAAGTAAATACAAAACTGGCATTGAAGTGTCAAAATTGTAATCAAGCAGTCGGTTTTCCAGTAAATAGGGATATAAAATTGGCGATTGTGACTTCAATTGAGCAGGCTGAGCATTTGCCGCAAGACTATGAACCTTTATTGGTTGGTGAGAGTAAAGTGGCAGTCAAAGACCTTGTTGAAGATGAATTATTACTGTCTATACCGGATTATCCTAAGCATCAGCATCAATGTTATGACTCGATTGAATCTCATAAACATAAAATGCCGGTGGTTGAAGAACAATCGAACCACCAAAATCCTTTTTCCGTTTTAGCTAAACTTAAAAATACTGGAGAGTAATAATGGCTGTACAAAAAAGTAAAGTAACTCGTTCAAGGCGTGGTCAGCGTCGTTCGCATGATTCATTAACAAGCAAAGCATTATCACAAGATTCTATGACTGGTGAAACACATTTACGTCACCATGTAACCCCAGATGGTTTTTTTAAAGGTCGTCAAATTGTTGCCTCTGGCGACGAAGATTAAGTCTTATCTATCTTTAAAAATCAATGGGTCGGATGTTAATGAATTCGACCCATTTTTAAATTAATTTGGAGTCGTTTGCAGGCGTGAGTTTAACAATATCAATCGATGCAATGGGTGGGGATTTTGGCCCGGAAGTTACAATTCCCGCATCTCTGGATTGTTTGAAAAGCAATCCGAGTTTACATCTAATTTTGGTCGGCGATGAGACTGTTCTAAAAGAGCATCTGGCGGACAATATTAGTAAATTTGGCGATAGATTGTCTATTCAGCACGCATCACAATGTGTTGAAATGCATGAATCACCAGCCAAGGCCTTAAAGAACAAAAAAGATTCATCCATGCGGGTGGCGATTAATCTGGTTAAAGAAGGGCAGGCAGGAGCCTGTGTCAGTGCCGGAAACACCGGGGCCTTAATGGCGACAGCGCGTTTTGTTTTAAAAATGATTCCCGGTATAGATAGACCGGCTATTATCTCAACTTTACCCTCCATCTATGGACATACCCATGCATTGGATCTTGGTGCAAATGTCGATTGTACCGCTGAGCATTTGCTTGAGTTTGCCATTATGGGCTCTGAACTGGTTAAAGCCATTGAGGATATTGAAAACCCAAGTGTGGGATTGTTAAATATTGGGGAAGAAGAAGTTAAAGGTAATGAGCAGGTTAAAGCCGCTTCTAAATTACTGGAAAACTCTCACTTGAATTATATCGGCTATGTTGAAGGTGATTCTTTAAATGCCGGTAGTGAAAAAGTTGATTTAATTGTTACTGATGGCTTTGTCGGCAATGTTGCACTTAAATCAATCGAAGGTGCTGCGAAAATGATCGGCACTGCAATGAAAGAAGCATTTGCTAAAAATATTTTTACCAAACTGGCTGGACTTATTGTTTACCCGGTTTTAAAGACATTTAAAAAGCGTATCGATCCCAGACTGTATAATGGTGCAAGTTTTCTTGGCTTGAGAGGATTGGTTATTAAAAGTCATGGCGGTGCGGATGTGTTGGCATTTAAAACTGCAATCCAGTTGGCTGAGAAAGAAGTTGAAAAAAATGTCGCACAGAAAATCAGTCAAACTGTTGAAACTATTCTAGCCAAAAGGGGAGCCGCATGACGCGTTGCTCAAGAATAATTGGTACGGGTGGATATCTGCCGGAAGAAATACGTACCAATGATGATATTTCCCGTATTGTTGATACCAGTGACAGCTGGATTTACGAACGCACAGGTATCAAAAGTCGACGTATTGCGCGTGCAGATGAGACGGCATCCAGCATGGCTGAAATTGCTGCCAGGCAAGCTATTGAAGCCGCTGAAATAGCCCCGGAGGAAATTGATTTAATTATTGTTGCAACAGGGACACCAGATCGAGTTTACCCCAGCACCGGGTGTTTGTTACAGGCAAGGTTAGGAATAAAAAACTGCGTGGCTTTTGATATACAAGCGGCCTGTTCCGGTTCGATTTTCGCATTAAGTATTGCCGATCAGTACATTAAATCAGGAGCGGCGAATAAAGTTCTAGTCGTTGGTTCCGAAATATGTTCGCGCGTTGTCGATTGGACTGATCGCAGTACCTGCATTTTATTCGGTGATGGTGCCGGAGCCGTATTGCTCGAGGCATCTGATCAAGCAGGTATTTTATCCACCCATATCCATTCTGATGGCGAATTTGAAGAGCTATTGTACTTGCCGAATCCTCAAACTGCGACCGAGATCAATAAAGATGAACTCGGATATATTAATATGCGTGGTAATGAAGTTTTTAAAGTCGCAGTTAACACTTTAGGCCGCATCGTTGACGAAACACTTGCTGCAAATAACATGGATAAGTCAGACATCGACTGGCTAGTGCCACATCAGGCTAACACTCGTATTATTGCAGCTACAGCTAAAAAACTAAAAATGTCCATGGATCAAGTGGTATTAACACTTGAAAATCAAGGTAATACATCTTCAGCTTCCGTGTTGTTAGCATTAAATGAAGGGGTAAGAGATAACCGTATCAAAAGAGGGCAAGTTGTATTATTAGAAGCTTTTGGTGCCGGCTTTACCTGGGGTTCCGCATTAATTAAATTTTAAATATATAACTACAGAAATATGACTGAGCAAAATTACAACTTAGCATTTGTATTTCCAGGGCAGGGCTCGCAGTCAGTTGGCATGATGTCCGATTTGGCTGAACGATTTTCAGAAGTTAAAGATACTTTTGAACTAGCTTCTGATGTGTTAGGAAAAGATTTGTGGGCATTAGTTCAAGACGGCCCAATAGACGACTTAAATCAGACCCATAATACACAACCTGCCATGCTCGCGGCAGGATATGCGATGTGGTCTATCTGGTGTAATCAAAGTTCCGTTCGACCGGCCTGGATGGCAGGACATAGTTTGGGAGAATATACGGCGCTGGTTTGCTCGGGAGCAATGGCATTTGAAGATGGTATCCGATTGGTTGCCGAACGCGGCCGGTTAATGCAGGAAGCCGTACCTGCTGGCGTGGGTGCAATGGCGGCAATTTTAGGCCTAAAAGATCACGAAGTGGTGAATTTATGTGCTGATGCAGCTCAGAATGAAGTTGTTTCTGCGGTCAATTTTAACGCACCGGGGCAAGTTGTTATTGCCGGAAATACTGATGCGGTGGATAGGGCAATGGCTGCTGCAAAGGAAGCAGGCGCTAAACGAGCCGTTAAATTACCTGTTAGTGTGCCATCTCATTGCGAATTAATGAAACCAGCTGCTGAACGGTTACGTGAGCAACTTAAAGATATTACCATCAGTATCCCGCAAGCGACATTAATCCATAATGTTGATATTTCTGCACACAGTGCGTCTGAAGTAATTTCAAATGCATTGGTCGAGCAGCTTTATAAACCAGTGCGTTGGGTTGACAGTATTAAATTTATGCATGAGCAGGGGGTCACCACATTTGTTGAATGCGGCCCCGGTAAAGTGCTCGTTGGCTTGAATAAGCGAATTGCTAAATCAGCTGAGCACATGGCAATGTATGACAGTGAAACTTTAAATATTTTATTGGAACAGTTAAATGACTAAACAGATTGCACTGGTAACAGGCGCCAGCCGAGGTATTGGTCGAGCAATTGCCGAAAAATTGGTGGCTGACGGTTTTTTTGTCGTTGGTACGGCAACATCAGATAACGGTGCAGAGGCAATTTCTGCATATCTTGGCGACAATGGTAAAGGCTGCACCTTAAATGTAGCTGATGCGGGCTCTATTGAGAGTTTTATTAAAGCGGTTAACGATGATTTTGGTGTACCTACTGTACTGGTTAATAATGCCGGTATTACCCGCGATAACTTATTAATGCGGATGAAAGATACTGAATGGGATGAAATTATTAATACCAATCTAAGTTCAATTTTCCGCATGAGTAAAGCGGTGTTGCGCGGTATGATGAAAGCTAAAACCGGCCGAATTATTAATATATCATCGGTTGTTGGTGCCACGGGTAATGCGGGGCAAGCCAATTACGCGGCAGCTAAAGCTGGTATAATTGGTTTTTCTAAATCCATGGCAAAAGAGGTGGGTTCTCGAGGTATCACCATTAATACCGTTGCACCGGGCTTTATTGATACTGATATGACCCGGGAATTGCCTGAAGAAAATAAAAATGCACTATTAAATTCAATTCCTCTGGGACGTTTAGGCGAACCAAAGGAAATTGCTAACGCCGTTGCTTTTCTGGCTTCTGAGGGGGCGAGTTATATTACAGGTGAAACAATTCATGTAAATGGCGGTATGTTTATGCCTTAGTATTGTGACTTTGTCGCAATATCAAGTATAATTCCCCCGCCGTCTGGAAATGTGATGGCGGGACTTTTATTTTTGAGAGAAATAACAACAAAATGTAGGCGTTAAGCATTCAGCTACAGCTTGCACGGTTTGAGGATAATAATTATGAGTAATGTTGAAGAACGAGTAAAAAAGATTGTCGCAGAACAATTAGGTGTTAAGGAAGCTATAGCTAATGACGCTTCTTTTGTTGACGATCTGGGCGCTGACTCTCTTGATACAGTTGAACTCGTCATGGCTCTAGAAGAAGAATTCGAATGTGAAATTCCAGATGATGAAGCTGAAAAAATTACTACAGTTCAGCAAGCGATCGATTACGTAAATAACAACGCTTAAAGATATTTATAGTTTTAGTGGATCAAAATTTTATTGATCCACTAAAACTATCCTTCTTTTCTTATTGATTTTTCAAACGGTACACCACATTGAGTAAAAGACGAGTTGTCATTACTGGTCTAGGCGCAGTAACACCTTTAGCTAACACAGTTTCAGAAACCTGGGATGGAATTATTAACGGCAAAAGCGGTATCAGCCCAATTGATTCCTTTGACATTTCTCCTTTTGCGACAACATTTGGTGGCGTCATTAGAAATTTTGATATCAGTCAGTATATCCCATTAAAAGATGCTAAACGTATGGATGGCTTCATTCATTATGGTATTGCTGCCGGCTGTCAGGCCATTGAAGATTCTGGATTAGAAGTAACTGAAAAAAATGCTGAGCGTATTGGTGTTGCCATTGGTGCCGGTATTGGTGGTGTAACAGGTATAGAGGAATGTTATGCAACATACGAGAAAAGCGGACCACGCCGTATTTCTCCATTCTTCGTGCCGGGTAATATCATTAATATGATCTCTGGTAATTTATCAATCAAATACGGTATGAAAGGACCTAATTTCGCCATTGTCACTGCCTGTACGACTGGAACACACAACATTGGTGATTCAGCCAGAACCATCATGTATGGCGATGCGGATGTGATGATTGCCGGTGGTGCAGAACGTTGTACAACATCCCCTACTGCAATGGGTGGTTTTGCTTCGGCTAAGGCCTTGTCGCGTCGTAATGATGACCCACAAGCGGCAAGTCGACCTTGGGATGCCGGTCGTGATGGTTTTGTCCTAAGTGATGGTTCAGGTGTTGTTGTCTTGGAAGAGCTGGAACATGCCAAAGCGCGTGGAGCAAAGATTTATGCCGAAGTGGTAGGTTATGGTATGAGTGGAGATGCTTACCACATGACCACACCATCGGTTGGTGGTGAAGGTGCTGCCCGTTGTATGAAGAATGCTTTACGTGATGCGGGCTTAAATCCTGAACAGGTTAATTATATTAATGCTCATGGCACATCAACACCTGCTGGTGATCTTGGTGAAACCCAGGCCATGAAAGCTGCATTGGGTGATCATGCTTATAAAATCGCAGTCAGTTCGACCAAATCGATGATTGGGCATTTATTGGGTGCTGCAGGTGGTATTGAAGCTGTATTGACAGCATTAGCCATTAAAAACCAAATTGCTCCACCAACAATTAATTTAGAAGATCCTGATCCTGAATGTGATTTGGATTATGTACCGAATACAGCCAGAGATATGGAAATTGACGTTGCCATGTCCAACTCTTTTGGTTTTGGTGGCACTAACGGTTCGTTAGTATTTAAACGTTACCAATAACTTATCAGTCTAATGTTTGTTGATGATTCTGATTAATGGTGAATCCAGACAAACATTAGATATTACCGATCGTGCATTTCAATATGGCGATGGCCTTTTTGAAACCATAGAAGTATTAAACGGACAGCCGACATTACTTAACAGGCATCTAAGTCGATTAAAATACGGCTGTCAGCGTTTAAGAATTCCTACAATTGACTCCAAACTCTTAAACAGCGAAATAAAACAACTGACCAGCCAAATTGAACACGGCGTCATTAAAATAATTATTTCCCGGGGTTCCGGGGGCCGTGGTTATCGCTGCCCAGATAATGTAAAACCAACACGCATTATCAGTACTCATCCTCACCCGAATTATCCGAAAGAATTTCAACAAAAAGGTATAAAAGTTTTAATTTGCAACACCCAGTTAAGTTTGAATCCTGCCTTGACTGGTATTAAACATTTAAACCGACTGGAGCAGGTTTTAGCAAGAGCGGAGTGGGCTGACAATAATATACAGGAAGGCTTGATGCTTGATAGGACAGGCAAGGTAATTGAGGGTACGATGAGTAATTTTTTTTATGTGAAAAATAACACTCTATTTACTCCTGCAGAAGATCATTGTGCTGTTGCCGGTATTATGCGGGCATTAATAATAGAATTGGCAAACAAAAATGGTTTATCTATTTCTCATAGCTTAGCAGATAAGGAATTGCTGTTACAAGCTGATGAGGCCTTTGTCTGTAATTCAATTATCGGCATTTGGCCGATAGCACAACTTTTACATAAAACCTGGCAAGTTGGAGAGATCACAAAGTCCATCATGTCATGGGTGGATATGTATATTAAGGACGAAAAATAGCTTATGCTTAACCGGATAATTGGATTTGTAATTATTGTATTGAGTTTTGGTTTGGCTTGGGTGTGGATGGACTATAATGCAGCTAAAGAAAACCCGGTTATCAACCAAGAGATCACTTTCACCATTAATAAAGGTGACACATTTAATCGCATCAGTCAAAAACTGATCCAACAAAAAATCCACATAAAACCCGTCTGGTTTAAAGTGTTAGCTTATCAACAAGGTTTAATTAATAAGCTAAAAGCTGGGGAATATCTCTTAACACCTGGCCAAACGACCATGGAAATTTTGTCTACGTTTGCTCAAGGCAAAACCAAACAATATTCATTTACAATCCCCGAAGGATGGCAACTTAATCAAGTTATACAAGCGATTCAGTCCAATCCCAATATAAGGCATACTCTGATAAATACAGATATGACTTCAATCCAACAACAATTGGGATTAGATACTCATCCTGAAGGGCAATTTTTTCCTGATACTTATTTCTTTGAAAAAGACACTACGGATGTTGCTTTATTAATCCGTGCTTTTAATGATATGCAAACTGTTTTGTCAGAAGAATGGCAAAAAAGGGACGATAATTTAGTATTAAAAACGCCTTATGAGGCGCTGATTTTAGCGTCAATTGTGGAAAAGGAAACCGCACAGGCCGATGAAAGGCCATTAATCGCCGGCGTTTTCAGCCGACGTCTAAAAATAGGGATGCGTTTGCAAACCGACCCCACTGTTATTTATGGTATGGGCGAAGATTATCACGGTAATATACGTCACAAAGACTTAATATCGGTAACACCGTATAACACATATATTATAAACGGATTGCCGCCTACACCGATTGCTCTGCCAGGACGGGCAGCAATTCATGCTGTACTTCATCCAGCGGCTGGAAAAAGCTTATATTTTGTAGCTCGAGGTGATGGCAGTCATGTTTTTTCTGATAATTTAATAGAACATAATCGGGCGGTTGATATTTATCAACGTAAAATAAAATGAAACCAGGCAAGTTTATTACCTTAGAAGGCGGGGAAGGCGTTGGAAAAACGACTAATCTGGCGTTTGTTCAACAACTGTTGGAACAAAATAATATTCAGGTGATAGTTACTCGTGAGCCTGGTGGCACGCCTCTCGCTGAGAAAATTCGCCAATTATTACTGGATAATGATTCAGAAATTTTTTCGGAAACCACCGAACTATTATTGATGTTTGCTGCTCGTGCTCAACATATCAAGCATGTAATTAACCCTGCTTTAGAGCAGGGTATATGGGTGCTTTGTGATCGTTTTACCGATGCAACCTATGCCTATCAGGGCGGCGGTCGCTATATGGACATGGAAACTATTGCCTGGTTAGAAAAACTGGTACAACATGACTTACAACCCGACCTTACTTTATTGCTGGATGCACCGGTCGAAACAGGAGCTGCAAGAGCAAAATCACGCGGCAAATTGGATCGTTTCGAATCTGAAAAAATAGCTTTTTTTGAACGTGTAAGAAAAACTTATTTATCAAAGGCACAATCACATCCGAATAGAATAAGCGTTATTAATGCTGATCAACCATTGGAATCGGTGCAGGCGTCTATTGAAAAAGTAATTACATCATTATTACGATGACCGATTCCCGATTTTTATACCCATGGCAAAAAAATGATTGGCGGCAACTGGTCAATTATATCCAGCAAGACCGCATTCCCCAGGCTTTATTAATGTCCGGACGGCAAGGAATCGGCAAACTTCATTTAGCCAAACAATTTGCTGCAGCCTTAATGTGCAGTCAACCCGATGAAGTTGGATTAAGTTGCGGCCAATGCCAAAACTGCAGACTTATCTCGGCAAATACTCATCCGGATTTTTTAATAATTGAACCGGAAGAAGAGGGTAAACGTATTGTCATTGATCAAATTCGGACTTTGCTTACTAAATTAACCTTGAAACCACAATATGATGGCTTCAGGGTGGTCATAATCCGTCCGGCTGATGTTATAAACCATTTTGCCGCCAATGCATTTTTGAAATGTCTAGAAGAGCCAAATGATAGAACCCTCATTATTTTAGTGACTGATCAACCTTCAAAACTGCCCATTACCATTTCCAGCCGTTGTCAAAAACTTGTTATACAACAACCTGATAAAGAAATCGTATTAGCCTGGTTGAGGCAACAACAAAGCAATAACGATAGTGAAATATTGTTAGCCCTTGCTCAGGGTGCACCTTTAAAAGCTAATGAATATCAACAACAGAATCTTTTACAAATCAGAAATGAATGTTTTGAATCATGGATAAAAATTGCAAATCACCAAAATAATCCGGTTTTAATTGCAGATAAATGGTGCAAACTTGAGCTTTCTGAACTATTATTCTGGTTAACGTCGTGGATTATAGACTTAACCAAGCTTAAATTTAATGCACCTGATCACAAATTTTTTAATCCGGATTTGATTGTTCAGTTAGAAAAATTAGCAAAAACATTAGAATTAGAGCAGTTATATAAGCAATATTACTTAGTAATAAATAGCCGACAAAGACTACATAGCCAATTAAATCAGCAATTGATCCTGGAAGAATTATTAATTCAATGGTCAATTAGTAATGGAAGAAATTAACATGACTGAAAAAGCTCCAAGACAAGGTATTTTATCTCTGTCTATTAAAGATAAAAACGCACTCTATGCAGCCTATATGCCTTTCGTTATCAATGGCGGTTTATTTATACCAACAAACCGCGATTACAACATGGGCCAAGAGGTATTTATGTTGCTTAACTTAATGGAAGAAACCGAGCGCTTACCCATAGCAGGCACTATTATTTGGAAAACACCGCCAGGTGCAGAAGGGTATAGAGCAACGGGTATTGGTGTGCAATTCAGTGATCAGGATGATGGTGTAGCTCGTAATAAAATAGAAAATTACTTAGCCGGTGGGCTAGAGTCAGATCGTTCCACGCACACCATGTAATAAGTCTTTCCCTTTTCTCAAATACAGTTTTTCCGGGTTTTATGTTAATTGACTCTCATTGTCATTTAGATCGTATCGATCTTGCGCCTTATCAAAATGATTTCGCTTGCTTTATCAATGACGCGAAAAAACATATGATTGAGCATATGCTGTGTATCAGTATTGATCTTGAATCATATCCAGCATTGCAATCATTAGTTGAAGATTTTGATCAAATTTCCCTTAGTGTTGGTGTTCACCCTAATGTCAATCAGGGTGAAGAACCAACGGTCGAGCGTTTAATTGAATTGGCTCAAAATAAAAAAGTGGTGGCAATTGGTGAAACCGGACTGGATTATTTTAGAAGTGAAGGTGACTTAACCTGGCAGCAACAACGTTTTCGAAATCATATCTCTGCCGCCAAAGAGGTTAATAAACCGCTGATTATTCACACCAGAGAAGCAAAAGTCGATACGTTAGACATCCTTGAACAGGAAGGGGCGGCTGAAACAGGGGGTGTAATACATTGCTTTACAGAAGATTGGGAATTTGCAAAAAAAGCACTAGATTTAAATTTTTATATCTCGTTTTCAGGTATAGTTACATTTAATAGCGCCAAAGAAATAAAAGAAGTGGCAAAAAAAGTGCCTTCTGATCGCTATTTAATAGAAACCGATTCGCCTTATTTGGCACCCGTGCCATTTAGAGGAAAACCGAATTATCCGACTTATGTTCGCTATGTTGCTGAACACATCGCTGAATTAAGAGGGGTGGATTTTAATACCATCGCTGAACAATCAAGCGCTAATTACGAAGTATTATTTTAAAGGATGAATAGTATGGATGCTGAAGTGAAATTTGATGTCGTTAATTGTTATAAACAGTATTTTTATACTAAAGCTGCGAATACTGATGAATTAAAAGAGGAAGCCTATCGATTAAGGTATAAAGTCTATCTAGAAGAGTTGTCCTATTATGGACTTAATACAATTGATCATCAGGAAAAAGACGAATTCGATAAATTTTCATTACACAGTCTTCTATTCCATAAAGAGTCTAATCAACTTATTGGATGCACGCGTTTAGTTCCCTTTATTAATGATGGTGTTAACCATTTACCCTTTGAAAAATACTGCAAAAACTCTATTGAGTTACAAGAAGCTTTAATAGCCAGATCAGGTTCGAATAAAGTCGGAGAATTATCAAGGTTAATCATTGCTCCTGAATTCAGGTGTAGACAACCTGAATGGGACAGTAACAAGAAAATTTTTGTACAAAGAACTATTGAGCGTCGAAGAGTTGATCGTAATTTTTTGCCGGTTTGTATAACAATTGCCAGTATAAATTTACTTTTACACGAGAATATTAATTATGCATTTGCCTTAATGGAACCACGCTTAGTTTTATTACTTAAACGGTTTGGATTGGTAATGGAAGAAATAGGAAGTGCAGTCAATGTTTATGGGGAAAGGTTGCCTTATCTGATTGATGCAAAAGCTAGTTTTGAAAATTTCGTACCAAATTACAAAGTATTATTTTCAATTATTAGTGAAGAATATAAACAAACATAAGCTAGATGAAAAGATAAATTAAAACGAAAGTTAAAAAGTTCTATCGCTCTAGCTTTTGACTTTGTTATGAATGTTTTTGTGAAAAAGCTACAACCACTAATAAAGAATATTTAAAAGCTATAAGATACCATTACTGCATATAAATCCCAGTGCTGTGTGGTACCTGTTTTATTTTCCAGAGATGATAACCAACCGGTCCCATTTACCCTGTGGTATTCGGCACTGACTAATAGTTCAGGTATTACTTTTAAACGTAAGCCAACCGTCCAATCCTTAGCAAAACGAGAGTATTTAGCAATACCCAATTTACGAGCGGCTTTCTTTCCATCACGATCATTTTCATCATGTACTAGGCTGTCATATCGCACTAACCCCTCTAGATAAGAGGTAAAACGATATGTTCCTTGAAGGTAATAACTTTCCCCAGTAGTGTCACTATCCGGCACAACTCCAAGGTCATCTGATTTAAGACGTCTTATCGCAAATTCACCTGTCAGGCTCCAGTTTTCAGCATTATATTGTGCTGAAAATACTAATGGGTTAAAAGACATATATCCTGAAGATAAAATATTATTTCTGGATTCATAATCAACATTAAAATCGGCGTAACTTATTGCAAGGCGAACCATGCCATCCTGCCATTCATAATTAAGCCTGGAAATAAAACTTAAATCTCCTGTTAATGCACCGGAAAAATTTCCTAATGTCCCCTTGTCAAAGTGAGCATCATCTACTCGGGATTGGATACCACCAACAGTTAGGTAAAAATCACCTATGGGGCTTCTGTATTCGCCATAAAAATAACCCCCGTCAGCTGATAAAGAGAGATTACGAGTGCGATCAAAATAAATTGATTGAGGCAAAAAGATACTTGGCCGAGTAGAGGCAACATCACGAGTATCATTATATAACCCGTAAGGATTTGGAACCCGACCAGCTTTTATCCCCACCAGAAACGTTTCTGTGGAATAAAAACTATAATCAACCAAACCGTAATCTATACGCAGACCATCCTCATCCATTTCTCCTTGGTCACGCCATAAAACTTGCATGGCAATTTGAAGATCTGGGTTTATTTTCCATGAACCGTTAATGCCAAGTTCTCTGAAATCAATTGAGATATTATCATCGCTTCGACCGGAAAAATTATTATCCGAAGTATGTACAAACCCTTGAGATAAAAAACCATGAATTTGTACCGACTCGGGTAGCCAATTGTCTTTATTCTCATCTGCGAAAGTGGTTGGCACCATAAATAATTGCATTAAAACAATTAACGGGAGCGGGGCACGTCTAAGAATAAATATCATAAAAGTAAGATTATTTTTATATTTAAATTTCATAGGCTATTCATCCGTAAAATTAAGCAGTTTGATTCCTTCAATTATGTCTTCCGTGTTCATATAACCAATGGCGCCAGGTGTTGAAGCAACAGTGTCCAGCATTTCTTGTTTGCTTTTAAGTAATGTAGGGGCCTGACCAGAACCGCTATAGATAGCCTGATCCCAGATTCTTCGAATTTGATGGGGAAAAATATTTAAAACCTGTTTGCAAAAGTTTCTATGCAGATCGTGTCTGTCTTCAAGCACAAAAACCCGGATTGGTGTTCCATCATTCCAGCGCTTTAAGCGCATTTTAAAAATGGCTCTTAACCCCTGTTTGCTGATTGAATCCTGGGATAGCCCTGCATTAACAACGGTTCGAACAATAAGCGGTGGGGTATCATCATCAGATAACACAGGCGTTGCCCAACCAATCAAACATATCACAATGATAGTAAGGTTTAAATTAAGCCAATGTTTCTGAAAACACTTTAATAGCACAATAATTATTATTCTAGTTGTCTATGATATATTTAAATAGCGAATTATAAGTCATTTTACTTATTTTATCAGCTCAATTGCACGAACTAATTGTTCTTTAGTAATGTAAAAGTGCGCTGAGAAGCGTATACCACGACCTCTCTGAGCACAAATCACGCCATTCTTTTGTAAAAAACGATATAAATCAATTGTTGCTATTGTATTATGTTTAAAAATGACAATTCCCGATTGGAATTTTTTATTATTGTTAGATAATAGACTAAGATGCTTGGATTGTGCAATTAGATCATTTAAAATTTGTGCGTTTTCAAGCACTTTATTTTCTACCTTATCCATACCAAGTTCTAACAGAAGTGATAAGCTACTCGATAAAGCATGGATGGCTAACATATTGGGGCTGCCGCACTCAAAGCGTTGCGAAGTAGGGTGGATATCCCACGGTTTGTTCTCATAATTATGAATATCCTTCATCATATGCCAGCCATATTGAGTTAACTTCAGCCTATTACGTGCTTCTGGAGTTGTATAAAATACACCAAGTCCTTCCGGCCCCAGTAACCATTTGTGGCCATCAGCCATTACAAAATCTGCGTGACAGGCTTGTACATCAAATTGAACGGCACCAAGGCTCTGAATCGCATCGATACAAAATAAAATATTATTTTGTTTACAAAAACGACCAATTTTTTCAATATCAAGCCGTGTACCAGTGGCGAATTGAATTGAACTAATGGTAATTAAACGGGTATTGCGATCTACTAAAGAAAATAAAGCGTCTTCAGGCGATAAGTCTTGAGTTAAATCTGCCTGACGTAATTCAACACCTTGATCAGATAATGATTGCCAGGGAATACGATTAGATGGAAATTCTTCATTGGAGGTAACGATATTGTCATTAGCATTCCAATCCAAACCATAAGCGACAAAAGAAAGCGCCTCGGATGTATTCTTTACCAAGGCAATATCTTCGGCAGAAGGGGCATTCAGTAATGTCTTAAATTGATGTCGAAGCTCTTGTTCTTTTTTTAACCAATCAAGATAATGCTTGGAACCAACGTGCAGGTTTTGCTCTGCAAATTTTATAACAGCATCACAGGTACGCTTGGGCCAAGGCGCAACCGCAGCATGGTTTAAATAAATAATATCGTCATCTAAAGCAAATTCGGAACGATTCATAAGCAGTAGTCCTTATCCTGCGGTGGGAAATTTTTATTGTTTTTTATAAATTTCTGCCGGATCAATCGAAGCCCAAATATTGGTTTGAGTAATATCTTTAACTTCGGATAAATTTTTAAACAATTCTGAAGCCTCATCAAGTGATTTATCAAGTAATTTAAGAACCTCAGGGTTAAAATCCTGACAATTTTCAGCTTCGATTTTATAAAGTAGCATCTGGTTAAGCAGGTTATTCAGTATATGCTGATTGGCTTTGAGCATGGAATTGTAAATGTTAATGGCTTCTAATTGTTTTTCTTTTGCCAAAATTTTGTTTGAAGAGTAATCTGCAAAAATGCCAAATGCCACAATTAATATAACAATAGAAATTCGCATCCATAACTCATTTATATCATCCGGGATTAACTCAAATTGAGCTTCTTGATAAATAAAGTAATGGATAGATGAATCTAAAAACCAATAGATGATTGCAACTAGAACGGCAATCGATAAATACATTCTTTTTTTCAAAATATAATCTCTACAACCTTGAATCTGTATTTTATGATTTTTATTGCTCAATGTAGAGCATTAAGTAATAAAAAAGACAATTTTTAAATAAAGGCAATCTCATATTGTCTATACATACCACCACAGACTATTTTTTAATTCAAACTCTTTCAAAGAGTAGCGAGAGAAGCGCACCTGCACCTGTAGCAAAATGAACTGATGGTGATAACGATTAATTAAAGAAAACAGATATTCTAACGAAATATCTAGAACCAAGTTATCACATGCAGGGAAACTTTATTGTTATTTGTAAATTTCTGCTGGATTAATAGAGGCCCAAATATTTGAATCTGTAATATGTTCAACTTCAGATAAATTTTTTAACAAATCGGAAGCCTCATCCAGTGATTTATCCATTAATATAAGAATCTCAGGATTAAAATCCTGACAATTTTCAGCCTCTATTTTAAATAGTATCATCTGGTTAAGCAGATTATTCAAAATATGCTGATTGGCTTTGAGCATGGAATTATAGATATTGATAGCTTCTAATTGTTTTTCTTTTACTAACTTTCTTTTTGCAGAATAAACTATATACCAACCAAAAATGGCGATACAAAAAATTAAAACCAGCATAAGGCTGATTAATAATTTATTACTGAGTTTTTCAGCCCAAAAAAGTTGATCTTCAATAGATAATTGGACTTCCAAAACACCGCGTAAATCTCCAAGTTTCCAATCAGTTTTTGGCGTGTCTGGGTGACTATTATGACAATTGACACATGACTGATCAGTCATAATGTCTGCAATAGCCACTCTGACATAGGTTTTACCATTAATCATTTCAGTACGAAAGAACGGAGAGGAGGAGTCAATCTTTAAATGTTGCCATGCTGATTTTTCAAAATCATCTAATTGCCTAGAGGCACGATGGGGAAAAGGAAAGTTTGAGTAAATCTTGATATTGCTACCACCGGGCTCAAAAAGTTTACTTAGCTCATGAATCATCGTAGCCGGAAGAGGAATCCGATCTGCTATTCCTTTATGATTGATTGCTGGTTTTACAGATTCATTAGAAATAATTTTTTGTATGACATTCTTCGTGTAATAGCTTCGCAAAATCTTAAATTGATAAGCAGTACTCTTAGCCATGTTAACAGCTTCACGTTCAGCATTGTCTTTGACTAAAACAGGTATGTAAGAAACCAGCCACAAAACGCCAAGAACGATCAAACTTAAAACAGATATAAATGCTAATAATGAAGATCTATTTGTTATGAGAAAGTTTTTATACAGTTGCATAATTCTTATTTAACTGAACAATGAACATTAAAACAAGGAATAAAAATTTTAAATGTTCTAATGCTAATCAGTTTATTACAAACAAATTCTTTATTAAATGGGAGTTTTTACTGGCAAACAAAATTTCACAAACACTGAATCCAAAATCCTTAACACAAAGCTTTATAAACAGTGCTAGTGATCCGGTTAAAGCCCAGGCATGGAAGGCTGGGAGATTGGGCTATAGACGGGATTCTCAGAGGTCGTTTTCTGGCTTTTACCTGTTTAATAACTTCGCATAATGTATATTATGTTAAATTAAGTAATAATTGTACCAATCAAAAAAACGCATACTACTCTTTTGCACTAGAGTTTGTTTTTAACTGCATGGAGCCACTACTCATGATAAATTACTTTAAGTTTTAATACGCTATGCCGGTTTTGAATCTGATGAAGAGTTAGCGAAATTTTTTCATGTCACTGTCAAAACGGTCCGTAATTGGAAACAGAAAGAGCCGCCCCGATCCGTTTATATGTGCTTGTCATTAATGAATGGTCAATTGGATTGTCTTGGAAAAGCCTGGAAAGGTTTTCGGTTAACGCCTGAGGTTATCGAATCACCCGAAGGCGATTTTATTTATGCATATGAAGTCAGAGCCATTCGATATGTCTATCAAGCCGCCGGTTTACAACGTGCAAAGATTTGTAACATGTTGCAACACCAAACCCCAATAAAACCCATTAAAAAAGTACCTGCTGAGAATGTTATTCGTTTTGATAAGTTCAGGCAGTTATAACCACCCTTCGAACAAATTTTAGGGTTTATCAGACTTTTGTAGTTTTAATTCTGTACAGGCCAAAACTTTATTTTTTATTTAGTACGCGCGTAGTTTATCAGGCTACGGGAACCTATCAATCACAATGACGGTTTCTTACTTTTTTTATGGGTTCCATGTTCTGGTCAACTCCAACCGGATACTTTTTTTAGAGAATTTTCATAATTAACAGGTGATTGATCACCATTCGCTGTATGCAGCCTTTCCATGTTGTAATATCTCATATAAGCGGCGACATCTTTCTTCATATGCTCATGCGTTGGTTGAGCAATTTTAAAAAGCCAATCATGCTTGAGACTTCCAAAAAAGCGTTCGACTACGGCATTGTCCCAGCAGGCACCGACATCGCCCATGCTTGCTCTGATACCATAAGCATCCAATAATTTGCGGTAGCGTTGACTAGTATATTGCGAACCGCGATCACTATGAAACACCAAGCCTTTACCGGGTTGCCTTAGGTTATAAGCCACGATCATTGCTTTGCAAATCAAACCTGCAGTCATGCGTTTCTCAATAGACCAACCAATGATACGTCTTGAATATAAATCCATAACAATGGCTAAATACATCCAACCTTCACCGGTCTTCAAATACGTAATATCACCCGCCCATACTTTATTAATGGCCGTTGGATTGAAATTTTGATTCAACAAATTATCGGCAACGGCATGGCTGAAGTCGCGCTTCGTTGTCACCTTGTAAGCGCGACGCTGTT
>JBNLBS010000028.1:0-25644 GCA_050303415.1 Methylococcaceae bacterium
ATGGCGTCCCCAGGGGGGTTCGAACCCCCGTTACCGCCGTGAAAGGGCGGTGTCCTAGGCCTCTAGACGATGGGGACTAGAACTGTCTCTAACTGAATCAAATTGGTGGAGCCAGGCGGGATCGAACCGCCGACCTCAACACTGCCAGTGTTGCGCTCTCCCAATTGAGCTATGGCCCCTCAGTTGAGAACGGCTATTATAGAGAGGACGTTAAAACTTGTCTAGTATTTTTTACATATTTTTTATAAATTCTATCGCTCTTTGCAGTCTGGCTAAAGTTTTTTCCCGGCCCAGCAAGGATAAGGTAATATCTATAGAGGGCGAAACCGAAGAGCCGGACACTGCCACACGTAGAGGCTGAGCAACTTTACCCAGGTTTAACCCCATGCTTTCTGCCAGTTGATGAACAATTTGTTGCAACTGGGAGCCATCCCACTGCTCAAGTGCAGAAAATTGATCATACATTTTCTGTAAAATATCATCGGTACCCTGTTTAAAGTTCTTTTTCACCGCTTTGGCGTCGTATTCATCAAAATCCATGTAAAAATATCGGCTGGCTGTCGCCATATCCACCAGGGTTTTGCAACGCTCCCTTTGTGCGGCCACCACGTCGACCAAATCCGGACCGGTAGTCGGGTCTATGCCCTGCTCACCCATATGCCAGCTCAGGTGTCTGGCGACATGTTCCGGCTCAGAATTCATGATGTATTGATGGTTTAACCATAACAGTTTTTCGGTATTGAAAGTTGATGCCGAAACATTGACCTTTTCCAGCTCAAAATGCTCGATCATTTCATCTATCGAAAAAATTTCCTGATCGCCATGCGACCAGCCCAACCGAACCAGATAATTCAATAATGCTTCCGGCAGATATCCCTCATTTCGATATTGCATGACACTGACAGCGCCATGACGCTTGGACAAACGCGCCCCATCAGAACCTAAAATCATCGGCACATGAGCATATTTTGGTGGCTGGGCACCCAAGGCTTTCAATATATTAATTTGCCTTGGCGTGTTATTGATATGATCATCGCCGCGAATAACATAGTCAATACCCATATCCATATCGTCAACCACCACCGTCAGGTTATAGGTAGGTGATCCATCCGAACGGGCAATAATCAGATCATCCAATTCACTGTTGGCAACTACAATATCCCCTTTGACCAAGTCATTAATGGTTACCGAACCTTCAGTCGGGTTTTTAAAACGAATAACAGGTTCTACTCCTTCACGCACATCGGAGCCTTCACGACAAACCCCGTTATAACGCGGTTTTTCTTTATTGGCTTTTTGCTGCTCTCGAACCTGATCCAGTTCTTCCTTGCTGCAATAACAATAGTAAGCATCCCCTTGATCCAGTAATTGCTGAATAATTTCCTTATAACGGTCAAATCGATGAGTTTGGTAAAAAGGCCCTTCTTCATACTCCAGACCCAGCCAGGTCATACCTTCCAGAATGGCATTAACCGATTCCTGAGTAGAACGCTCCAGATCTGTGTCTTCAATTCTTAAGACAAATTTCCCGCCATGCTTGCGCGCATAAAGCCAGGAAAACAAGGCAGTGCGTGCACCGCCGACATGTAAGTAGCCAGTGGGGCTAGGGGCAAAACGTGTTTTTATAGTCATTGATTATTTCTTAAATAAAATTCTTTTTGCGTATTCGGTGGGGATTTGCTTACTGGCTCTTAAACGCATGGTTTTATAACTGAAACCGACACTACCTTTAGGAGCAGAATTTCTGCCCAAAATAGCCATTGAGGCGCCATGACCTTTGTCTGCGGCTTTTTCATACCACTTTGTTGCGGTATCGACATTATGTGTAAAACCGACGCCGGTATCATACATAGCTGCAACCATTACCATCGCTTCGACCATGCCCTGCTCTGCCGCCTTTAAAATCCATTCGGAAGCTGCTTTTTCATCTTTTTTGAAGCCGTTGATTCCCATCATGTACATTGAAGCTAATTTAGCCTGGGCATTAACGTCTCCCTGTTCGGCTAATTGCTGAATATCATCCTGTCCCGCATAAACAGGAGCGCCCAGTATTAAAAACAAAGATAAAACAAAAAACTTTATCTGCCTTGGCATCTTATTTCCTCTCTTAAATTTAAGTGAATTTTTATTAACCGACGCTATTATTTCATGCTCTTTAATAAAGTTGAATGCGATATGAAAAAAAACTTTGTTTTAATACTACACCCCGGCTAAGTTTTATGTTAAAAAAGATGTGTAATATTATTTAGGAGGGAAGGATGAAAAAATCATTATTAGCATTATCTATCTGTACAACAGCGTTGATTGGCTGTGCTACGCAATCAGTCAACTCATTTCATACGTTTCAGGCTAAAGATCTGAATCCATTAGTGCATTCCAGCGGATTTAAACAAAAAACACAAAACCTACTGGTTATTAATGATTCATCATCTTCCATGTCTACAATTTATACGGGTGAAGCAATATCCGGGCTTTCTTCGGTTAGCAAGCTTTCAGTTGAAAAGGAATTACTGAACCGCTTTAACCAAACCATACCGGCTATTAACTTTACTTCAGGCATTCGTAGCTTTGGTTTTGGTCCGTGTTTATCCTGGGGACAAACAAAACTGAACATGCCAGTTTCCGACTACTCAAAATCTGCTTTTGGCAATGGTGTTAACGATTTGACCTGTAGCAGTGGTGGTACGCCGATGACCGTTGCTTTAGAAGCTGCTCAAGCTGACTTATCCTCTACCAGCGGTAACATTGCCGTATTAATTTTAAGTGATGGTAGGGATAACAGCTATGGCCCAATCGCTGGAGCCGAGGCCCTTAAAGCGCAATATGGCGATCGGTTGTGCATTTACTCGATCTGGGTTGGTAATGAAAAAGATGCCGGCGGTCAGGAGCTATTACAACAGTTATCTGATGTTGCCGGTTGCGGGTATAGTGCTAAGGCTGCCCAGGTTGCCACTATTAACGGTATGGCCAAACTGGTTGAGGATATATTCTTTGAAAGAGGACCTGCCGATACCGATATGGATGGCGTACTCGACGATAAGGATCACTGTCCAAATACACCTAGAGGCGCAACTGTTAACTCACAAGGTTGCTGGGTAATTAAAGGCATTAATTTTGATACCGATAAGAGCAATATTAAAGGGCAATACCATTCATTGTTAAATGGTGTGGCAAAAGTTATCAAAAACAACCCTGGTCTGAAAATCGAGGTTCAGGGTCATACTGATAACCAAGGCTCTGCTGCTTACAATAAAGGCCTATCAGAACGCCGTGCCAATGCTGTTAAAAACTATCTGGCGAAGCAGGCTAATGCTGCTGACCGTTTATCGGCCAAAGGCTACGGCTTGACTCAACCAATCGACACCAATGACACAGCCGCTGGCCGTGCCAATAACCGTCGTGTACAGTTGAAAATACTTCGTTAATTACACATCATACTTAACACAGGGAAGTGTTTAACCTCAATAAAAAAGGGAGTCTGCGAACATGCAGACTCCCTTTTTTTAGGGGCGCGAAATAAATAATTTATTTCTATTCAATAACAGTTACCCCACCCATATAAGGCTGTAAAACTTCCGGCACATGAATTCTGCCCTCCTTATCCTGATAATTTTCCATGACCGCAATCAACGTTCTACCGGCTGCCAACCCGGAACCATTCAAAGTATGCACCAGTTCCGGCTTACCGGTTTCAGGATTACGCCAGCGGGCTTGGAGACGCCTGGCCTGAAAATCACCGAAATTACTGCATGATGAAATTTCCCTATAAGCTCCCTGACCGGGTAACCAGACTTCCAGGTCGTAGGTTTTAGCTGAGGAGAAACCGGTATCACCGGCACAAAGCAACACTTTACGGTACGGTAATTTTAATTTTTTCAAAATATTTTCCGCATGACCGGTTAACTCTTCATGCGCCTGTTCCGACTCTTCCGGCTTAACAATTTGGACCAGTTCTACTTTCTCAAACTGGTGTTGTCTGATCATACCCCTGACATCACGACCGTAAGCCCCTGCTTCGCTTCGGAAGCAGGGTGTATGGCAAACGAATTTTAACGGCAACTGTTTGCTGTCAATAATGTCATCTCTGACAATATTGGTCACAGGCACTTCCGCTGTCGGAATCAAATACAAGGCCGGGTCAACATTGGTTTTAAACAAATCCTCTTCAAATTTTGGTAACTGACCTGTTCCACGCAAACTGGCGGCATTTACCAGATAAGGCACATAGGTTTCGGTATAACCGTGCTGTTCGGAATGCTCATTCAACATAAACTGAATCAACGCACGCTGTAATCTAGCCAATGAACTTTTCAGCACGACGAAACGGGCACCGGAAATTTTCACCCCCAGTTCAAAATCCAGACCTTCAGAAACCGCACCCAGATCAACATGATCCTTTGGTTCAAAATCAAACTCGGGCAGATCACCCCAACGGCTGATTTCCTGATTGCTGTCTTCATCCTTACCCGCCGGCACCGATGCATCCAGGATATTAGGAATATTTTCCATTAAAGCAGTCATTTCAGCCTGAATTTCATTTAATTCAGTTTCAGCCTGTTTGAGTTGATCACCCAAATCCTGTACTTGTGCCAATAAAGGCTGAATGTCTTCACCCTTGGCTTTTGCCTGTCCGATAGATTTGGAACGACTATTACGTTCATTTTGTAATTCCTGAGTTTTAACCTGCACATCTTTGCGTCTGGATTCCAAACGTGTATAGGCTTCAGCGTCAAAATCAAATGAACGCCTTTGCAGTTGTTGCACAACAGAATCAAGATCGGATCTAAATAAACGAGGGTCTAACATGTTAAAGATGTACCTTTTTTTAAAACTTATAGAAAATAAAAAATATGTTTAGATATGTGCAGTAGCCTTCCAACTGACTATATGCTTAATATCGACTTGCGCTTTTAGTGCCTCTATGGCTTGTTCGACCTTTTCCGGTTGGTCATAAAACTCAATCACTAGCGGCAATTCCATCGACAAGCTCAACAACGATGAGGTATGTACATCACCAGAGGAACCTATACCGGCAATACCGCGGATAACAGTCAAACCGGCAATATTTTGCTCATAGCGCAAAATTTCCAGGGCTTGGTTGAGATGGTCATGCCCCTCCAATGTATATACCCGGGCAATTTTCACTTCTCTTTCACTCATACCTGCCTACCTAATAGCAAACCGCTCCATATTGATAAAATACAGAGTAGAAAATTAATGACGAATAAACTTAACATCAGATTCATATTGGTTTTTACTGAAAAACCATTTTCAATCAAATATAGAATCAGATATAAACCGGAAAGAGTAATAAAAACACCGACCAACAACACTAAAATAGTCGCCTTGTACTCCATAGAAATAGCAACTTTTTGCATTAATACGGCGGTAACCAGACCAATTAAAAAAGCCCCTATTATATTGACACAGACCAAGGCGTAAGGAAAGACACCGCCCATCCAGCGGACAATTCCACCTGAATACAGAAATAAAGTACGCCCTATTAACAATCCAAGCCAAACGGCAAATATACAGGCAAAAATGCTGATCATGATATTTAATGCCGCTTTGGTGAAACTGCCTTGTTCGATTAAATACAAGGTTTCCAGTGAAAAGGTCGAAAAAGTGGTAAATGCACCAAACACGCCGACCAGAATCGCGGCCCTAAACTCCATACTGATAGCCACACGCTGCAATACCAAAGCCTCAGTAAGTAATCCAATCAAAAATGAACCGATGATATTAACAGCCAAAGTACCGTATGGAAAACCGCGGCCCAACCATTGATAAACCCCAGAGGACACTAAAAAGCGCATTACCGCGCCCAAAGCCCCGCCAAAAGCAATTGCTACCAGTTGATTCATAATTAAACTTTTATAAAATGTTCGCGGTAATAGCGCAATTCTTCAATGGACTCGATAATATCATCCAAGGCCTTATGTGCACTTTTTTTACTAAAACCGTCTTTTATGTCCGGCGCCCAGCGTGCAGCCAATTCCTTAAGGGTCGACACGTCCAGATTACGGTAATGAAAATAAGCCTCTAAAGTTGGCATATAGCGGTATAAAAAACGCCTGTCCTGCCCGATACTGTTACCGCAAAGTGGCGATGCGTGCTCCGGCACCCATTCTTTAATAAAGTCCAGTGTTTGCCGTTCCGCCTCGGCATCGGTAACAGTTGATTGTTTTACCCGCTCGATTAAACCGGACTGACCATGATGCTGTTGATTCCAATCGTCCATAGCTGCTAATGCAGCATCCGATTGATGAACCGCTAAAACCGGACCGGTGGCGAGAATATTCAAGTCTTTATCGGTCACGATCGTTGCAATCTCAATGATTAGATCAGTCTCCGGAATTAACCCTGTCATTTCCAGGTCTATCCAGACTAAATTTTGCGGGTTGGCTGCCATTAATAGATTCCATATTATATTAAGGTTGCGGTAAATTGTAGCATTGGCTAATCTGTATGCCTAATTCTTAACCTTTGATGTTTTTTAACTCATGACTACCTTTACAATAATTTTTTTAATTGCCCTGACAATTTCATACTCAATTCAATTCTGGCTGGATAAACGCCAGGCAAATTACGTTCAACAACATCGTAGCGAAGTACCCGATGCATTTAAACAAAGCGTTTCTCTGGAGGCGCATCAGAAAGCAGCTGATTATACGATTGATAAAGGTAAATTAGGCACTGTAGATCATATTATAGGAATTATTCTTCTGCTATTACTAACATTAGGCGGGGGCATCAACCTGGCCTTCGGTATCTGGAACAGTTTTGAATTATCACCCTTGGTTCATGGTTTGGCAGGCATGGCCACCATTTTTCTGTTTATGACTATTATTGAAATTCCAACCGGAATATATCAGACCTTTGTCATTGAAGAAAAATACGGTTTCAACAAAAGCACCCCGTTACAGTTTGTAAAAGATCAATTCCTCCAGCTTGCCTTAATGGCGATAATCGGACTACCGATTCTGGCATTAATCCTCTGGGTAATGGACAGTATCGGCGTATACTGGTGGCTTTGGGCCTGGGCTATCTTAATGTTTTTTTCCTTATTAATGAGTTGGTTAT
This sequence comes from Methylococcaceae bacterium, assembly GCA_050303415.1. GTDB lineage: Bacteria > Pseudomonadota > Gammaproteobacteria > Methylococcales > Methylomonadaceae > JBNLBS01. The sequence goes on from JBNLBS010000028.1 coordinate 7,084, forward strand.
TCCCCACCGTTATTGCCCCGCTGTTTAACAAATTCACACCAATGGAAGAAGGCACGTTAAAAGACCGCATTCAAGGTTTGCTGCAGCGCTGTGGTTTTAACAGTCAGGGCATTTTCATTATGGACGGTTCAAAAAGAACCAGTCACGGAAATGCCTATTTTACCGGTCTGGGTAACAACAAACGCATAGTGTTTTTCGATAATCTGGTTAAATCTCTGGACGATGAAGAACTGGAAGCCGTTTTAGCCCACGAATTGGGACACTTTAGATGCAAGCATGTGATTAAGATGCTGATTTCAAGCTCAATTATCACCTTAATCAGTTTTGCCCTGTTAGGTTGGCTGATTAACCAACAATGGTTTTTTACCGGCCTGGGCGTTGATCAAGCTTCCAATGCTGCGGCATTATTATTATTTATGCTGGTTTCACCGGTGTTTTCAATTTTTATGCAACCCATTAGTGCTTATTTCCAACGTAAATTTGAATTTGAAGCCGATGATTTTGCCTCTCAACATGCTCAAGCCGGCAAATTAATCAGCGGTTTGGTTAAACTATACGAAGAAAATGCCAGCACCCTGACACCGGATCCTTTGTATTCAGCCTTTCATTACAGCCACCCACCGGCCGCAATTCGTATTGCCCATCTAGAAAGTAAAATGTAGCTGATTATGGAGGCACTACAACAAGGCTTGGTGTTATCACATTTAGGCCAAGGAATTGCCGTTGAAAGTGGCGGACATACTTATCTTTGTCAGACTCGACGACGACTGGAAACAGTCGCCGTCGGCGACCAGGTTTTATTTAAGCAAAGTAATGCCGAACAAGGTTGTATAGAAAAGGTTTTACCGCGACGCTCGGTGCTGATCAGGCCATCTAAAAACGGTAAAACCCGGCCTGTGGCGGCCAATATCGATCGGGTTTTTGTGGTGTTTGCGGTAGAACCTTTTTGCGATTTTTTACTGATCGATCAATATCTGGCTATCTGTGAAAACCGTAATATTGATGCCGCACTGGTGTTAAACAAAATCGACCTGAATATCTCTGACGAGGTTGAACAGGAGCTATTAAACTATCAGGCTTTGGGGTATCCGTTATTTCGGGTCAGCGCTAATGAAGGCACCAATCTAAAACAATTAAAACAGGCATTAGACCACCAAATCAGCATTTTTACCGGACAGTCGGGAGTAGGAAAATCTTCGTTAACCAACGCGCTTATTCCGGATAAGGATTTAAAAACCAATACCGTTTCAGCTACGACCAAACATGGTCGACATACCACAACGGCAGCGACACTCTACCATTTACCCGATGGCGGTGATTTAATCGATAGCCCGGGGGTCGCTATATTTGGCCTGGCTGGCATTACTGAATCGCAACTGGGCTATGGTTTTCGAGAGTTTCAACCTTATATAGAGCAATGCAAGTTTAACAACTGCCGGCATGTTAAAGATAAAGGTTGTGCTGTTCGCAAAGCAGCAGAGGCCGGTGAAATATCCATGAGTCGATATCAGCGTTTTCTTAAACTCAGAGAAAAAATGCCGACGGACTAGGCCTTTATACATCAGCAAATATTGAAATAATATGCATTATAGAGACGCAAACATTGCGTCTCTACACGAGTTACAGAGTTATATCGACAGTTATCGTAACAGCATAAGAAGGTTAGCCTTAGGATAAGAGATTGCTCGAAATCAACCCGGAGGCCAAACCATTTGCCGCCCGGCCAACAGGTGCAAATGTATATGGTAAACTTCCTGCCCGCCATGGCTATTACAATTAAACACTGTTCTATAGCCATCTTCGGCAACACCTTCCTGCCCGGCTATTTTGGCAGCAGTTTGCATCATATGCCCGGCTAAATGCGTATCATCCAAATCATTTAGCGTTGCCACATGTTTTTTGGGAATAATTAAAATATGAACAGGTGCTTGCGGATTAATATCCCTGAAAGCCAATACATGTTCATCCTCATAAACCGTATCCGGCTTAATATTCCCGGCCACCATTTTACAAAATAAGCAATCAGTCATCATTTCCCCTCGTATTAAATTCCAGTGCGGCCTTTAAAAGCATGAGCCAGGGTCCCACTGTCAATAAATTCCAGTTCACCACCCATGGGTACCCCATGCGCAATCCGGCTGGCAGTTAAGTGGTATTTTTTCGCCAGATCGGCAATAAAATAAGCCGTTGCTTCACCCTCAACTGTCGAATTGGTCGCCAGAATAATTTCTTTAATTTCTCCGGCTGCAAAACGTTGTTCCAATAAATCCAGCCCCAGTTCACGGGGCCCAATACCATCCAGAGGCGATAAACGTCCATGTAAAACAAAATAAACGCCATTAAATACCGTTGCCTGATCCACTACCCAGACATCGGCAGAACTTTCGACTATACATAACAGGGATGAATCCCGTGACTGACTGGCGCAGATTGAACACAAGGTTTCTTCGGTCAAGGTTCGGCATTGACTGCACTGACCTATTTCCTCACTGGCACGTAGCAGTGTATCAGCCAACTGTCTGGCGCCACTGCGATTACGTTGCAGCAAATGAAACGCCATTCGCTGCGCCGATTTTGGTCCGACACCGGGCAAACAACACAGATCCTGTATTAACTGCCCTAACAATCCCTTGTTCTGCATCTTTAGAATGGCATTTGGAATCCGGGAGGCAAAGGCAAACCGGAAGTCACTTCAGCCATTTTCTCTTTCTTCATCCGGTTGACTTTATGCACAGCATCATTAATTGCCGCCGCAACCAAATCTTCCAGCATATCTTTATCATCACCGACCAAACTAGGATCAATTGTAACTTTTCTGACTTCTCTTTTACCGGTCATCAGTATAGAAACCAGGCCGCCGCCGGATTCACCGGTAATTTCCATATTTGCCAGCTCTTCCTGTGCCTTTTTAATGTCATCCTGCATCTTTTGGGCTTGTTGCATTATATTGCCCAATGGATTTTTCATAGTATTCTCCGCTTATTTCAATCGACAGGCTCTATCGTACCAGGCAAGATGCGCGCACCAAACTGGTCTTTTAGAGCCTGAATATTTTCATCTGAATTAATGGCATCCACTGCCGCCTGCTGCCTGTCTTCCCGTACTTTTGTAATTTTTACCGCCGGGGTATCGAGCACAGCCTGTTCGGTTTTAATGGTCAATCTTATCGATGTACCGGTATATTTTTGCAATGCCAGTTTAAGTTTTTCTTCCGTTTTGGGGCTGCTTAACTGCTTATGCTGAGGATCAAGCAGTAACACGCATTCATTTTGATCCAAAGAATGTAACACACAGTTATTAGCCAGCTCGCGCGTAATGCCACCTATGCGCATTGCCTGTACCATACTACCCCACTCGTCTGTTGCGGCAACCGGTTTAGACTCGGCTATCGCGGGAACCGGTTGGCTTTGTTCCGATTCCAGCTCCGTCGATGCAACTTTTGATACCTTTGTAACCGGCACTGGAGCGGTTTTTTCCGCCACTGCTTGCGGTTTTGGTTTTGCTGATACCGGCGATTGATAAGCGGCGGGCTTAAAACTCAGCATTCGCAACATAATCATCTCGAAACCGCTACGCGGGTCAGGCGCCAAATCAAGGTCGCGCTGTCCCATTAAGGCAATCTGATAATAAAGCTGCACATCCTCGGCAGGCATCAATCCCGCCAGGGCCTTGATCAATTCCTGATCCAGATCATCCGTTAAACTATCCGGCACCGTTTGATACAAGGCCAACCGATGTAAAGCCTGCATCATTTGCAGCAAAACATTGCTAAAATCTGTGGTGAACTGGCCCAGTTCATCAATTATGGCTAAAATTGCAGCCGCATCAGCATTTGCCAGAGCCATTAACAAATCATCAACCGGCTGCTGTGCTACCGTACCCAACATAGACTGTACGGCATCCAGATTTACTTCACCATTGCCAAAAACAATGGCCTGATCCAGCAGACTTAAACCGTCTCGCATACTGCCATCCGCAGCACGCGCCAATTGCTTTAAAGCAGCCTCAGCTGACGGTATCTTCTCTTCGGACAGAATAAACTGCATCTGCTGAGAAATCTGACTTGGTGTTAAACGTTTCAGATTAAATTGCAGGCAACGCGATAAAACGGTAACCGGAATTTTTTGCGGATCGGTGGTTGCCAATAGAAATTTTACATGTGGCGGCGGCTCTTCCAGTGTTTTTAACAGGGCATTAAAACTATGACCGGAAAGCATATGTACTTCGTCAATCAGATAGACCTTATAGCGACCCCGGTTAGGTGCATACTGAGCGTTATCCAATAAATCCCGCGTATCTTCCACTTTGGTGCGTGAGGCGGCATCCACTTCAATTAAATCCAGAAAACGACCGGCATCCAGATCCTGGCAAATGTCGCATTGTCCACAAGGATTAAAGTCATTCAGATTTTCACAATTGATAGCTTTAGCAAGTATTCGGGCTATCGTGGTTTTACCTACACCGCGAGTACCGGTAAATAAATAGGCATGATGCATTCGATCATATTGCAAAGCGTTAACCAACGATTTAACAACATGTTCTTGTCCGACGATTTCTTTGAAGTTATGGGGACGCCATTTTCTGGCGAGAACCTGATAGGCCATGGCAGACTCATTAAAAAATAGGTTGCCTGAGTGGGCGGCTGTTGTGCCAGCCGCATCCCGGCACACGAATCTGCTGCTACCGTTGCTTCCTTCCGGACCTGGCGGGGTTTACAGCGTATCGTTGCGAGAGGACCGACACAACATCCATAATGTTCATTCAGCCACATTGGCTAAAGAGCGGGTATTATCACTGATTTAAGCCGGCAAGACAAGATAAAATCTGATTTTATTTTTATAAAGCACAGTAATCAAGCCGCGTAAAGCGCGACTAAATACAAAATATCAGGCACTTACTTCAGTCGGGTCATTTAATGTGCACTCACTTAAACAGTTCATCCAAAGTTAATTCATAACTGGAAGCAAAGGTATCCAGAAAATACCTGACTTCAGGCTGGTCAGACAATAAGTCCAACCTCGCCTCCAGGTCTTTTTCGGCAATGGAAAATTCCTGATTACCCGCTGCCACCTCCATTTTACATTTTAAGTAGGCTGAAATCGTATCCGCCGCTTTAATTACAGCTTTATGGTCTTTTGGAAGCTCATCTTCGATCATAGAAGACCTATAATCATCCTTAAGCCCTTCCGGCAACAAATTTAGCAACTCATGCTCAGCGCGTTTTTCGATTGATTTATACGCCTGGGTTATTTCGGGCGAATGATATTTGATCGGTGACGGCATATCTCCTGTTATCACCTCACTGCAATCGTGATATAAAGCCGCAACCACGATGGCATTGACATCCAAATGACCCTCAAAATATCGGTTTTTTATCAAGGCCAGGGCATGAGAAATAACCGAAACCTCCCAGCTGTGCTCCATCACATTTTCGGCAACGGCATTGCGTTTCAGTCCCCAGCGTTGCAGCCAACGGATTTTACTGATGTAGGCGAAAAAGTGACTTTTCATATTTTTTATCCCAAAACAAACAGCAATGCTTATATATTAAAAAATAAGCACGAAAAACTTTGACAACCAAAATAAATTGATCACGGTACATGAAACATTGAAGTCTTAACAGTCCCGTATTACGCACGCTCGACACATGCAGGCATTACTATCAACACCGACATCTTGACTCATAATATTCCGAATTGAATCTACGATATTGGAAATCGACAGGCACTTCCTCGTTTTTTACCAGTAAATTAAAGTTACGCCGGCATGGGTAGTTTAGCGTTAATTAAAAACGTTTCTAGTTTAAAGTTTGTGATTGAATTGGAACCCAGCTGCTTAAATAACACTTCATTGGCTGCCGTTTCACATAACCATTGAGACATATTTTTAGGCTGTTTGTGTTTAAATGCACGCGCGGTAAACAAACCGACGCAAATTCCTTTTTTCGGATCACGAGCCGATTGGTATTGAAAAACTTCAACTCCGGATGCTCTCATGGCAGAACCTAATTGTTGCGCCTGTGTATACCAAGTCGGGCTGGATATTTCATGAAGATAATTATTAAAAGGCGCTTGATGCAACTTAACGCCATACCGGGATTGATAATCGACAGAAAACAGCGAATGTTCCGACCTTATTTGCTTTTTAATAGGCGTTCCAGCCATTGAATTCCAAAACACAAAACGATAAAAAGCTGATTCGGCCAAAGTCACATCAACACCAGAACCGCCATAAAAAATACTTGGTTCATGGACACCACCAAAACGTGATCCCCATTTTAGCGGTGGATAACGAAAAGGCGTGGACAGCAAGTAGTGATAAGCCGTTAAATCTTCCTTATTGACGGGTTTAGCATCTTCCAACATTTGTTCAAGCAAGGCCTGTTCCTCAAGCGTATCAACATAGCCCAAAGTAGCAACCTGTTCCTGGCTTTCAACCAAACGATAAAGTGATCCGCTTAAGTGCCTAACCTGCTCCGCTCCATTGCATGTCTCCCATAGCATTAAACTTTTCCCCGAATGGCATCAACAAACTGCAAAACCGTCATCAAACCTTGAATACTTTGTATTTGTTTGGCAGGAATATCGCCGGTAACATTGTTATGCGTACGCATAAAATGTTTAATCCACTCCAAATCCCCCCCCGTTAATGCAAACAAAGCCCTGGCGATGCGCACCACCAGGAGAGCAATTTCCCCTTGTTTAGATAAAGGATCAAGTGATTGATTTTGTTTTAGCCGACTTATAGCCGTTCGGTGCACACCTAATACGGCAGCCAACTCCACCTGTTTCAAGCCCAGCTGCTCGGAAGCGTTCAATATCGCTTTAGCCAGGACCGATTCTTGTGTAGGACGAGTGCGCTCTAATGCAGACATAATATAATATAATATGTTGTATATGCACATATAATAGTACAAATGTGCATATATAACAATTAAACACTATCATCAGGCTGCTATAGATGAAAGTTGTATGGCCAATCTGGCGATATCGGCAAGACATATAATCGGCCGTATCATGCTTATTGCTTGATGAAAATTCCATAGCTCAGTGTTACCACGCTCCGCGTGGTAAATATTCAAGCGTCGTTTTCTTCAAGACTCAAGAGCATCTAGGTGCGCATCCCCACGCAGAATGTCACTGTCATTAAGTTAAGCTCTTTAACTAATAGTTGTAGATGCGAATTCATTCGCACATGCTTGTGCTTCAATACCTCGTGCGAATGAATTCGCACCTACAACCTGTTTATTTTTTCCTTAACTTAATGACAGTGACGCAGAACGTGGGAACGATTAAAAACATCATGTAATTTTTTAATCCCTGTCATTAAGCGGCAAACTGTGAAATTAGGTTTATTTACAGTGCCTATCATACATGACGATAAAAGCGCAGACTCCCCGGGAGCAATGATTGAATTGTGGCTGGTCCTGACTATTCTAGACACCCTACAACCATTTCAGTTACTAACACTAAATGGATATGATTATCCTTAAAATGTAGGCAAAAGAGGATGAATAACATACTATGGCACATCCCAAATCATCCTGATTCTGGGTATAAATTTAACTAAAGGAAATAACATGAAAGAAATTACAGTTGATAGCAGCCCAAGCGAAGCACTTTTAAAGGAAATGGGGGTTGCTTACTGGCCGACTTGGGAAAAAGAAGTATCTGTATTCCCATGGGAGTTCGTTACCACGGAAACAGCTCTTATATTAGAAGGTGAATGTGAAATGACACCTTCAGATGGCGGCCCTTCAACTACTTTTAAAGCCGGTGACTTAGTGGTATTTCCAAATGGTTACAAAGGGACTTGGGAAGTGAAAAAAGCACTTAAAAAGCGTTTTAAACACAGCAACGGCAACTTTGTAAAATGTATTTTTAACCGTTTTAAAATATGGTCAAATTTCATTAAATCATTCACTAAGTGAAGTTAGTTTCCATTATTCCCATAAATGTATTGATATTATCAAATTTGCTATAGAACACATCATTCGTCCTTGCGACAGTCTCTGATAAATTTTGTAGCAAATAAGCTGGGTTACACGGTGGAACTGCAAACCCAGCTAATCGGCTTTTATCGCCGGCTATCATTCTTTTGCTAAATCTGCCGAATAGGCCCAACCAATTTTTCTTTGAGAGGTTCTATTAATCGAACGAAAATGATGAGGGGTGCTGTTACTTTGCTATTTCTGATAGCAAAGTAACATTGATACGCTTTATAAAATATTTTTTTAATAAGCCAAACCTTATTTCCCGCATTTTGGTTCAGCTTATGGTGTAACCCACATTAAAATTTCCTATGGGAAACTAAAAAACATTACCCACACTTGCTATCACCACAATTCAGACAAGTCATGCAACCATCCATTAATACCAGGGCTTTGGTCTGGCATTTGGTACAAAGGGTCGCTTTGGCCGGAAAGCTGCCGTCTTCTTCTAATGTGCTGGTATCACTGTGAATGGCTTCAAACTCTTTTTTTTTGGCGGCTAAAAATTGCTTTTGATGGTCGTCCATTTCCTCATCTTTTAACATGCCGATTTGTTTCATATGGGTTTCGATCGCCAAACCAATTTCCGCTACCAATGACGGCATAAAGATACCGCCGCGTTTGAAATAGCCGCCTTTAGGATCAAATACCGCTTTAAGTTCTTCAACCAGAAAGGTAATATCCCCGCCCTTACGGAATACGGCGGAAATAACACGGGTTAACGCCAATACCCACTGAAAATGCTCCATGTTTTTGGAATTGATGAAGACTTCATAAGGACGACGTTCCTCATGCTCTGTGCCTTCATTCAAAATCATGTCATTAATCGTGATATATAAGGCATGCTCCGATTGCGGGGTTTTAATTTTATAGGTCGAACCCAACAACATTTCCGGACGTGTAACATTTTCGTGCATGCTTTCCACATCAAGCGCTTGCTGCTCGTTTCGTGCTGCCTCTGCTTCTTTTTTGCTTTCGTCGGTAATGACTTTATAACTTACTATTTTTTTATCTAATTTAATCGCCATAGCTTTCACTTAATTAGTTATCAGGGTTTTATTACAGATTTTTTAAAATTTTCCGTAATACCCTTCCTTCAATGCATCAAAAAGGTTGGCAGCCGTATGCATTTCGCCGTCATATTCCACCTCTTCATTGCCTTTCAATTCAACCACTTCACCATCCTCCAGGGTAAACTGATACGTGGTATTTTCCAGGTCTGTTTCTTTCACCAGAACACCCTGGAATACTTCCGGGTTGAATCTGAAGGTGGTGCAGCCTTTTAAGCCTTTTTCGTAAGCATATTCATATATCGATTTGAAGTCTTCGTACGGATAATCGGTCGGCACATTAGCGGTTTTGGAAATAGACGAATCGATCCATTTTTGTGCTGCGGCCTGAACGTCAACATGCTGTTTGGGGCTGATATCATCAGCAGAGATAAAATAATCCGGCAATTGTTGTTCAGGGTTTTCACTAAACGGCATTGCTTCAGGATTTACCAATTCACGGTATGCCAATAACTCAAAAGAGTAAACATCAACTTTTTCCTTGGTTTTTTTGCCTTCTTTAATCACATTACGTGAGTAATGGTGGGCAAAACTTGGCTCGATACCGTTACTGGCATTATTAGCCAAAGACAATGAAATCGTGCCGGTCGGCGCAATGGAACTGTGATGACTAAAGCGCGAACCGTTTTCAATCAGCTCGGCCACCAATTCCGGCTCTGCCTGTGCCAGCTGCTGCATATAGCGGCTGTACTTGGCATGTAAAACCTTGCCAGCAATATTGTCACCCACTTTATAACCATCGGTGACCATTTCAGGGCGTTTATGCAGCATCGCACCGGTTACTGTATACATTTTTTCCATTATCGGTGCCGCGCCTTTTTCCTTGGCTAATTCCAGGCCTTCTTTCCAGCCTTCAACAGCTAAGGTTTTGGTCACCTGCTCGGTAAAACCCAGGGATGCTTCGTCACCATACTTCATACCCAGCATGGTTAAAGTCGAACCCAGACCTAAATACCCCATACCGTGACGGCGCTTACTGGTAATTTCTTCACGCTGCTGCGGTAATGGTAAACCATTAATTTCCACCACGTTATCCAACATACGGGTAAAAATTCTGACGGTTTTTTTGTAGTTTTCCCAGTTAAAGCTGGCATCTTTGGTAAACGGTTTTTGAACAAAACGGGTCAAATTAATCGACCCCAGTAAACAACTGCCATACGGGGGTAATGGTTGTTCGCCACATGGATTGGTTGCCCTGATGTTTTCACAAAACCAGTTATTGTTCATTTCATTGACTTTATCAATCAGAATAAAACCCGGTTCAGCATAATCATAAGTGGAAGCCATAATGATGTCCCACAATCGACGAGCAGGCATGGTTTTACTGATTTTACAGGCAACCAGACCATCCTCATTGACTACATAACCCTCTTTGGTGGGCAAATCACGCCAAACAATCTGTGTTGAATCGGTTAAATCCAGACTATCTCGCGCCAGCTCTTTTTCTTTTACCGGAAAAGATAATGCCCAGTCTTTGTCTTGCTGGACCGCCTCAACAAATTCGGTGGTAATCAGTAAGGACAGGTTAAATTGACGCAGACGACCATCCTCACGCTTGGCACGTATAAACTCAACCACATCAGGGTGGCCGACATCAAAAGTAGCCATTTGTGCCCCGCGTCTGCCGCCGGCGGAAGATACGGTAAAACACATTTTGTCGTAGATATCCATAAACGACAACGGACCGGAAGTGTAGGCCCCGGCTCCGGACACATAAGCATCTTTAGGACGTAAGGTCGAAAACTCATAACCAATACCGCAACCGGCTTTTAAGGTTAAACCCGCCTCATGCACCTTACCTAAAATATCATCCATTGAATCCTGAATGGTGCCGGATACTGTACAGTTAATAGTTGATGTCGCCGGTTTATGCTCTCTGGCACCGGCATTGGAAATAATACGGCCGGCTGGAATAACACCCTGGCGTAATGCCCATAAAAATTCCTTATACCATTTCTCTTGCTTGGCTTTACCTTTTTCAACTTCAGCCAGGGATTTAGCCACCCGTTTATAGGTGTCATCAATATCGGCATCGACCGCTTCACCCGTTTTCGTCTTTAATCTATATTTGGTATCCCAAATATCTATTGAAGCTTGTTGAAATGGAATTTCGGTCAAGTTATTAGAGACGACATGAAGCTGTGCAGTCATAAAGAGAATGTCCTTTTAAAAAATAAAAACAATCAGCCACAAGCACGTGTTATGAGTGCCTATTAAAAAATACAAATACCGCTGAATTGGCACATATAGTATCCAATTTATCATTCAAATACAATATATAGTGTTAAATTCTTAGACAGACTTAACTGTTTAGATTTTAAAATATTACTTAAGTCTATTGATTTAACACAAAAAACTTAATAATCCTGCTGCTAGGGCTCAGGCAATTTATAATGGTCGTCACTTAAACCAGATACACAAGAGGCACAATGAATATTCAGTGGTACCCCGGCCATATGCACAAAGCCAGTAAGGAGCTTATAAAATTACTGCCACAGGTTGAACTGGTAATCGAAGTTCTGGATGCCCGACTGCCATTTAGTAGTGAAAACCCGATGCTGGGCTCCATACGCGGTGACAAACCCTGCATTAAAGTACTGAATAAAACCGACCTTGCTGACCCTGTTAAGACCCGGCAATGGCAGGATTTTTTCGAACAGGAAAAGAATGTTAAAACACTGGCCGTATCCAGTCTTACACCCGATAAAACTCGACAAATATCTGAACTTTGTCGAAAAATGATGCCGGAAAAAAGCCAAAACAACCAATTAATCAAAGCGTTAATCATGGGCATTCCTAATGTAGGCAAATCAACCATCATCAATGTATTAGCCGGTAAAACCATTGCCAAGACCGGTAACGAACCGGCAGTAACAAAAAATCAGCAACGTATTAACATAGGCAATAATACCGTGTTATTTGATACTCCCGGTATGCTCTGGCCGAATCTGGAGAACAGAAACAGCGGCTATCGCCTGGCAACCACCGGCGCCATTAAAGACACCGCCATTAGCCATGATGATATTGCATACTTTGCCGCAGATTTTCTACGTACGACGTATCCTAACTTATTAATGCAGCGTTACCAATTAGAACAATTACCTAGCACTGAAATTGAAGTTTTGGAAAGCATCGGTAAAAAACGCGGTTGTCTGCGTAGCGGCGGCAAGGTTGATCTGGATAAAGCCGCCAAAGCATTATTAGCCGATTTACGCTCGGGCAGCCTGGGACAAATCACGCTGGAAACACCGGAAATGATGCAGCAAGAACTGGCTGAACTGGAAATTATCCGCGCCGAAAAAGCAGCTAAAAAAGAAGCACGGTTAAAAAGAAGAAAAAACTCTAAATCACGCTAGTTGCCAACAAAGACAAACGGCCGATTGCCGCTACAACTCCAATCAACAACTTTGCGTTATACAGAATTAAGTGTATTGGCTAAAAATTACATAATCATACAATTTTCTGAGTGACTATTTGCAGCCAAAGTGCACAAGGTGATAAGTTTTTGAGTATATTTGCTTAATATTCAAAAAAAACAGAAATATATGAATGGCGCAAATATGAAATTTGAAGAGAAACGAACATCTCGTGCCGCCTTGACGAGCTTTTTCATGACCTTATTAACAGTACTCGGTTTAATAGGTATCTTTGTCTTCATATTGACTGTCGAAACAATCGGTGTTTCTTCGAGCATCGCATCAGCCTTGGTGCCTTTTGTTGTTTTCACTCTTATATTGGCTCCGCTGGTTGGTTTAATTACCGCTGCCTTTGCTTTGATTGTTATCAGACGACACCAAAATGAGCTGAAAGGGAAAGGCTTTGCTACAGCAAGCCTGGGCATTTTAGGGCTATATATATTAGTTCTCCTTATTGGTTTTCTTTGGCCTTTTTTATTTAAAATATTTAAATTTGGCCTATGGTTATAACTGAAAAGGAAAATTCAACCAGGGTGTCAAGTCAGAATAGAGTGACATCCATGCCCCCGTATGTCACTGCGTTGCATATGGGCTACGCGTTGGTGTATCTATAAAATACAGGCAGAATAAACCAATTGGCTTTGCAGCCATACAAATAGCCGGAAAAGCTATGTGCTTATCCGGCCTGTGCAGACTAAGCGCGCGACATAAATTTACCGGTACCGGTATTAATCTTAATCACTTCGCCGGTTTCTATATATTCAGGTACCTGGACTTCCAGCCCTGTAGTTAATCTGGCTGGCTTGGTTCTATTTGTGGCGCTGGCGCCTTTCATTGCCGGTGGGGTTTCGACAATTTCCAGGGTAATTGACGTCGGTAATTCTATACCTAACGGCGCATCGTCCATTAATAACATCAAAATGCCCTCCAGACCTTCGGTTAAATACTCAATCTGGCCTTCCAAATCTTCGGCATTAAGCGTGTACTGCTCATAGGTCTCCATCTCCATAAAATTATAATTATCGCCATCCTGGTACGAATATTGAACATTAACCCGCTGACAATCCGCCTCTTTTAAAAAGTCATCACTTTTGAAGGTTTCATCCAGTTTTTGTTTGGTTTTAAGATGCGCTAACCGGACTTTATATAAAGTCGTTGCCCCTCTTGAGGTTGGGTTTCTGACTTCAATTTTTTTCACTGCATAAGGTTCGCCGTTAATCTCAATGGCTAACCCACACTTTAACTCACTCGCTTTTGGCAAAGTCTTGTCCTCTAATTTACATAATATTAAATTTATGCCGATATTATAGGATAACGGCATTATGGATGCAGTAAGTTTGATTGCTTCAAATCCTATACTAATTCCCCAAAAAATAATTTTCCTGGTGTAAACTTAACCTCATCATGAAGAATCGACCTATAAACACAATACATCAGAGCGGCGAGTTACCGCCCTTACCGTTTCAAAACCGGTCCTTTTTAAGCTTTCTTGCAACACAAGCTTTAGGAGCCTTTAATGATAATGTCTTCAAGCAATTGGTATTGCTTCTTGGTGTCGGTTACTTAGTGTCCGGTGTGGAGTATCAAGCTATCGTACAGTTTTTGTTTGCCTTGCCGTTTTTACTTTTTTCAGGACTGGCGGGCGACATTTCCGACCGCTTTAGCAAAGGTTGGCTAATGGTCATTTGCAAAATCGCTGAGATTGTTATCGCCCTGCTTGGCGTGGGTGCATTTTTAATGATTTCAACCAACGGCAATGTCGACAGTAAAGAAGCGCCTTTATATTTGTACCTGTTAGCCGGTGTGGTATTTTTGCTGGGCTCACAGAGCGCATTTTTCGGGCCACCGAAATATGGCGGTTTACCGGAACTGGTTCGTGAAGACGACCTGGCTCCGGCTACCGGATTAACACAAATGACCACATTTTTGGCTATTATTTTTGGCGTCGCTTTGGCCGGGCTATTGGCTGATCTTCTGGTAGGCCGCATGTACTTGGCGGGTATTGTCACCGTTACCATTGCGGTAATCGGCACCCTAACCTCGTTTGGCATTACCCGGCACCCGGCATCCGACCCGCAACGCAGAATGTCGCTCAAATCCTTTGCCAGCGTGTTTACCACGTTAAAAGAAATCTATCAACAGGACCCGTTAATGGTGAGGATAATTGCCATTTATTCCTGGTTCTGGTTTGTTGGTGGTGTCGCTTTGACCGCCACCAATGCCTTTGGTCGTTTCCAGTTGGGCCTGAACAACTTTGAAACCAGCCTAATGGTGGCGACCACATCATTAGGCATAGCCGTTGGTAGTCTTATGGTGGGTAAACTTTCTTCTGGCAAAGTACGTGTCGGTCTGGTTGTACCGGCAAATTTGGCATTAATCGCCTGTCTTATAGGCTTGTCACTGATACCGGTACACAGTCCGACAAGTACGGAAATTGAATTATTTAACCAACTGAAAAACTCGCCTGAACTACTCGAAAGTACTCGTGTATTCCCACTTGCCGAACAGTCGATACGAGTCATAGCATTTAGTCTGTTTTTCCTGCTTGGCTGTGCCTCCGGTTTTTATTCCGTTCCCCTGCTCACATTTATTCAGGCACGCCCCCCATTAAGCGAAAAAGGTCGCATATTTGCCGCCGTCAACTGGTTTAACTGGATTTTAATATTGGCGGCTGCCATTGCCTATGGTGCAGGAATGGCCCTTCTTGCCAATCAGGCCAACTTGTTATTGGCCGGATTAGCCCTTACCAGCATACTGGTCGGCAGCCTATTCTTACCCGGTATTTTTCGTCTGATTGAACAGGAAAAACCGGATTTTGTTTTCATCAAAACAAAGAAACAATAATTTAAAGCGAATTTATCTTATTAAGACTTAACCGCTTAATAGTTTGCAATCATGGCGTATTATGCGAGCGCAAATACGCAATACCGACACCCCTCAGATATGGTCATAAAGAGAATCCGCTCGTAAGCAACATGAACTATAACTATACATCCCGCCAAAATTATCAATAACACATTGATAAATAGTATAAATAATTTAAAAATAGAATCATTAAACATTAATGATTTATTCTATGAAAAATAATTATACAAATCATCTGGCTAAACTGTGTCGATAGCGGTACAGTTCGGATTTTAAGACCTTTTTTCAGATTTACCTTCAGGCACGCCCGTTATTTCGATATATAAAGGGAAATGCCAATAACATATCAACCATTGGGTTTATTAAGGATTTTTAATGTCTACAACCGCTAAACTGATTTACGATAACAATCAGATCGAATTACCGATTATTACCGGTATTGAGGGTGAACGCGCAATTGATATTCAGCAGCTACGTAATCAGACCGGCTTAATTACCTTAGATCCCGGTTTTGCCAATACAGGCAGTTGTCAAAGTTCAATTACCTTTATTGACGGCGATAAAGGCATTTTACGTTACCGGGGGATTCCAATTGAATATTTTGAAAACAATCCTAATTTTGCAGAAGTAGCCTGGTTATTGATTTTTGGAAAATTGCCTAACGCCGAGCAGTATGAGGGTTTTAGTGATCTGTTGACCGAACATGCGATGATCAAAGAGTCAATGAAACACCATTTTGCAGGGTTTCCTACCGAAGCTCCACCGATGGCTGTTCTTTCCGCAATGATTAATGCATTGTCATGCTTTTATCCCGAACTCCATCAATTAGATGACGATACCCAATTTCAAAATGCAGCAGCCCGTCTGATCAGTAAAATTCGTACCATTGCCGCATTTGCCTATCGCAGTTCGCAAAATTTACCGTATATATATCCGGACCCGAATCTGCGTTATGTGGTTAATTTCCTACACATGATGTTTTCCGACCCTTATCGGCAATTTGTTTGTGATGATGTGGTTCGGGATGCCTTAAATCTGATATTAATCTTACATGCCGATCATGAGCAAAACTGCAGTACATCGACTGTTAGAATGGTCGGTTCCAGCGGTGCCAATGTATTTACATCCTGTGCTGCAGGGGTTTGCGCCCTGTGGGGACCATTACACGGAGGGGCAAATGTCGAAGTTATTGAAATGCTGGAAAATATTCACAAAGGCAATATTACGCCGGAAGAATATGTACGCCTTGCCAAAGTAAAAGACAGTAAAGTTCGCTTAATGGGTTTTGGACATCGTGTTTATAAAAACTTTGACCCAAGAGCCAAAATGCTGAAAAAAATGTGCGACCAGTTACTTCCACAACTGATCGGTAAGCGCGATCCGTTATTGGATATAGCCTTAAAACTGGAAGAAATTGCGCTTAATGACAGTTACTTTATTGACCGAAAACTTTACCCGAATGTAGATTTCTACAGCGGCTTGATTTTAAGGGCCATAGGTATTCCAACCAATATGTTCACCGTAATATTTGCGATGGGCAGATTACCGGGCTGGATTGCACATTGGTGGGAACTACATAATCAGCCGGATAAAAAAATTGCCCGTCCTCGTCAGATTTATACCGGCAATACCGAAAACTGTTACACCCAATTAAAGAAATAATCGGACTGTAAGTCCGACATCGCATAGATAGGCGATGTATGATTGATTTACAGTGAATTTGCTTACAGGGATGTAGCATCGAAGCTTGGAAAGCCTTTAGGATTTTAAAGAAGGGAATTAACGATTTAATCATTTTTATTTCAGGCTTTGTTTACTTGGAATGGCATCGACAACAACCTCAACAAAAGAATTTATTTTATTCCCCACATCAAACCCATGACCAAAATTAACCAGTCCGATCATTAGCCAAAACCCCAGCCAAGCCAACCCCTTGCCTATATGCCTACCTGCATCATTATCCATAGACCTTCCTCCAAATTAAGTCAGAATTTCAAAAATATCATCATAGACCAATTTGTAAGTCATAACGCTGTATTTCTACACCTGAATAAGCAACAATAACCAGATACGAAGATATTTGACATAGCCCCAAACTGTCTCAGATTTTTACGCTACCGTCAAACAACGCATATGCTGAAGTCACAGGATGATATTTTTAAACCCGGTTGAATTGACAAGGAAATTGCCGGAATAGCACGATAACTGTAAGGTGTATAGAAAAGACTGACCCGCCAGACAATAAATGGGATATAAATGTTATATTACCGTACGAACATAGTGATAATTAACCTGGTATGTTCTTCAGCATGTTTTTTATTTTTTTCGGTAAATTGAGGATTTCAATGTCAGAAAAAGATCAAGAAAAGAAAAAAGTCGTTTTGAAAATTACTGTTTCAAATCCAAAAGAATTATCCGGGAACAAGGAAGAACCAGAAACGATAACCGAATGGAACTATACGCGTATTTCCATAGCTTTGATTGTATTACTTGGTATTTTTATCGCTGTGGTCATGAGTATTTCACAGGATGACGAAATACCGGTGGTCAGTTCCAGTTTACCTGTTAAAAAAGAAGTTTCTAATACCCCCCCTGCTCATAATCCGGGGAAAGTGGTGAGTGCTCAATTGGCAAAAGGGGTTTGGGAAAACAAACCGTTTGGGAAAATCAATAATACGATAAAGGTTAGTGATTCAGAAGCAACCGGCGTCTTTTATTTTACAGAATTGGAAAATATGCAAAACCAAGCCGTATTCCATATTTGGAAGTATAAAGGCGAGATTGTATTCAAGAAAAAGAAAAACGTTCTAAAAGACCATTGGAACACCTATACCAGCAAACTTTTTACCACACGTACCATTGGCCCCTGGAGCGTGGAAACCGTAGACAGTGACAACCGGCAATTAAATGTGATTAATTTTAATGTAGTTGCCGCAACGGATTAATTTTGGTCTCTGGCTGATAGAAAAGAAGCCAAGTTTGAGCTCAATCTACAGAACGAACAGCTGAACTGAGGTGTTATCTATATTTTAATTGTCTGTTTTGATGAATTAAAAGATTTTACGATAAAAAAATTACTCACACCGACGGAGTTTTCTTAAACATACCTTGATAAAAAAAGGATAGAGTTGGAGCTTTATTATCGGTGTTTTTCAAGATAGTTGTCGCCTAAACAGTTAAGCAGCTGCTTTATTTTGCTCTGGATTTAACTCCACAGCCC
>JBNLBS010000029.1:0-23807 GCA_050303415.1 Methylococcaceae bacterium
AACATCACCAGAAACAGGAACACGATTCCCATGCCCACAAACATCAATTCAACTCCGCTGTTTAGCATTTCTGTCATAAAAATCACTATTAACTCTTAATCACAATTGTTTATTATACCATAAGCTTAAAATACGCCTTTTGGATTGCTTTTGTTCCAGGCGACAGGAGCTGAATAAACTAATCGGCTTAATCTGACTTTTGTTATCCAGATAATATGACGACAATCAAAATTATCCAATCTGATATTACTCAGCTTGATGTTGATGCTATTGTAAATGCTGCCAATAATTCTTTACTGGGGGGAGGTGGTGTTGATGGTGCCATCCACCGCACAGCCGGCCCTGGGTTATTGACGGAATGCAAAAGACTTAATGGCTGCCCGACCGGCAGTGCTAAAATCACGTTGGCATACCGGTTGCCTGCACGCTATATTATTCATACCGTTGGTCCGGTCTGGCAAGGCGGCCATCAACAGGAGGCGGAATTACTGAAATCCTGTTATCAGTCATGTATGCAGATTGCCAAAACCAAACAACTCAGCAGTCTGGCTTTTCCAGCCATTTCCTGTGGTATTTATGGCTTTCCGATTAAACAGGCAGCCGAAATTGCCATTAAAACCGTTACTCATTTTGCCAAAGACAATCCCAAGCTCGAAACGGTATTTTTAGTCTGTTTTGGCGAACAAGTATTTACCACGTACAATGAAGTATTCCAGCAATTAATCCAGCTCATGACCAATAAAAATCAAACCGATGAACAATGGCGTAATAAGTTAACGCCGGAGCAATTTAATATTTGTCGAAAAAAAGGTACCGAACCACCCTTTTCCGGCAAATTCACTGATTGCAAACAAGACGGTATTTATGTCTGTGTTTGTTGCGGCAATCCATTATTCGATTCGGACTGCAAATATAATTCCGGTTCCGGCTGGCCCAGTTTTTGGGATGTGCTCTCGTCCGACAGTTTAAACACCACCCTGGATGAAAGCCATGGTATGAGACGCGTGGAAGTTACCTGTAAATCATGTGCTGCCCATTTGGGCCATGTATTTGAAGACGGCCCGCAACCGACCGGATTACGTTATTGCATTAACTCTGCCTCATTGGATTTAAAAGACAAAGAATGAACGCTAAACAACAGGTCAAAAACCTGCTCGATTTTATAGATATCAGCCCAAGCCCCTGGCATGCGGTTAATACCATAGAACAACAACTTCAAGCCTTTAATTTTAAGAAACTGGATGAAAAACAATCCTGGTCGTTAAGACCTGGCGGACGGTATTACGTAATTAGGGATGACTCCTCTATTATCATCTTTGTTCAGGGACAAAAACCCTTACTTGAAACCGGCTTTAAAATTGTTGGTGCACATACCGATTCCCCAGGCTTGAGAGTAAAACCCAATGCCACCAGCGTTAACAACGGTATTTTGCGGCTGGGCGTTGAAGTTTATGGCGGCCCAATTTTAGCTACTTTTACCGATAGGGATTTAAGCCTGGCCGGCCGAGTCAGCTATAAATCAGATGATGGCATTATTAAGAGCAAACTGGTTGATTTTGACTCGCCTTTGCTACGTTTGCCAAATCTTGCCATCCATATGAATCGTACGGTTAATGAAGATGGCTTAAAATTGCACAAACAAAATGAATTACCGTTAATTTTATCGCTGCTTGCCGAACAACAATTACCCCAACCGTATTTTTCTGACCTGTTACATAAAGCTAGCGCCATTGAAAGCGAACAGATTTTATCCTGGGAGCTTAACGTCTATGACTGCCAAAAAGGCAGTTTCTGGGGCCCGGAACAACAGTTTTATGCCAATAGTCAGTTAGATAATCTGGCTTCCTGTCATGCCGGTTTAACCGCATTACTGTCCGAACAAACACTGCAGTCTGATAGTACCCTGGTCTGTGCCTTCTTTGATCATGAAGAAATCGGCAGTGAAAGCAGTAAAGGTGCGGATGGTAGTTTCTTACCCGATGTATTACAACGCATTGCTTTGGCAAATGACAGCAGTCAGGAAAACTATCAACGAGCTCTGGCACATAGCTTTATGATCAGTGCCGATATGGCTCATGCTTATCAACCCAACTTCCCTGCCGCTTATGAAAATGAACATAAAGTAATCGTCAATAAAGGCCCGGTGATTAAAATCAATGCCAACCAACGCTACAGTACCGAAAGCATATCAGAAGCAAAGTTTATAGACTGGTGCAGGCAAGCCGATGTGCCTTATCAAAAATACTCACATCGCACCGATATTCCCTGTGGCAGTACCATTGGCCCCATGACCTCAGCCAAACTGGGTATCAGAACTATTGATGTCGGCAATCCCATGTGGGCCATGCACAGTATTCGTGAAAGCGCCGGCGTGTTGGATCATCACTATATGATCAAAGCGATGCAACATTTTTTTCAGGCTGACTAGTGTTTCAGTCCGCCGATAATCTTGCTCCGTTAGATGGAGAACTGTATTTATTTAAACAGTTCTATCCGCCTGACCAAGCCGAATATTTGCTGAATGAATTAATAAACAAAATCCCCTGGCAGGAAGAAAAAATCTTTATCTTTGGCAAATGGGTTAAAGTACCGCGATTAATGTGCTGGTTTGGTGACCCGGAAGCAGAGTACACTTATTCAGGTGTCAATCATACCCCCCTACCCTGGACTCCGGAACTGCTTTCAATTAAAACGGCGATAGAACAACACTGCCAACATCGATTTAACAGCGTACTGGCCAACTTGTACAGGAACGAGCAGGATTCCATGGGCTGTCATGCCGACAACGAAAAGGAACTTGGACAAAACCCTGTCATAGCCTCCCTAAGCCTGGGAGATGAACGTGTCTTTAAATTACACCACAAAAAAAAGAAGCATCATTTGGATCTTACTTTAGCTTCCGGCGACTTGTTGTTAATGGCCGGAACACTTCAGCATCATTGGGTACACAGCATTCCAAAAACTAAAAAACCAAAAACTTCACGTATCAATCTGACTTTTCGACTAGTCCACAAAAATTAGCCACCCCATTAGCTATACTTCAAAATAACTAACGTTTAATCTCAATTGACACAACTCTTGATCAATGTTAAAAAAGATTAAAATGTTTTGGAAGTTTTTTATAACTACCGTCCAGTAACTTTTGCCCCCTCCTTTAAGCAAGGTGGTTACAGTAATGATTGATAAGCTCGACCGACAACTGAAAGCGTGGATATCGGAAACTATCAAACAAGACGCTGATATATCTCTCGCACCCCCAAGTTTGTCATCAGACAAAACCATAGTGTCTGCCTATCTATATAAGCTTGATAACTCTGTAACTAATTCAGTAGCACGCAATATCCCTTTTCAAATCACTCTTTGTTATTTGATAACCGTCCAAAGCAGCAACCCATATGAGTCTCACAAATTACTTGGGGAACTGCTGCTGGCCGCTAATGAACGTTCCGACATTAATATTGATTTGACCGGTTTCAATGCAGACTTCTGGCAGTCATTGAATATGGCTCCCCTGCCTCATTTTATAATGAGAATTCCTCTCACTCTGACTGAGCAAAGCAATGAACAGCCAGCCATTATTAAAGAACCAACGATAGTTGACCTGGGGTTCATCAAAAATATTAAAGGTTTGCTGTTAGGGCCGGATAAACAGCCTATCTCAGGTGCAAAAATTACTTCCACAAGTACCAACACTACCGTGCTTACAAATAATAATGGTACTTTTTCCATAACAACCGGCGCCAAAGAGTTAAAAACATTTAATTGCCTGATTAATACCAAAGGCCAGCAGTTTTCCCTTTCCGTACCTATAAAAACGGAACAAAATTCGCCCGTCACCATCCACCTTGATACCTTAGAGGTTTAATATGCCAAATTACTTATCCCCAGGAATATATGTAGAAGAAGTGTCTACCGGCACCAAGCCCATAGGCATGGTTGGAACCAGTACAGCTGCTTTCGTTGGGCTTGCCCCAGCAAAAGATCAACTTGTAAACCAGGCAATTGCCTGTAATAACTGGTCAGAATTTTGTAAAAACTTCGTCAATGACAACAGCAAAAGCAATAATCTGAGCAATGCCATTTATAGCTATTTTAATAATGGTGGTAGTCGTTGTTATGTGGTTAACATAGGCAGTAAAGGAAGTATTGCAGGCAGTGAAACAGACCGTAGCGGCTTATGTGCACTGGAAGCCATAGATGAAATTGCCATTGTTGCTGCGCCAGGGTATACCGATGCAGCATCACATGATGCACTGTTATCACACTGTGAAAAATTACAGGATAGAGTCGCAATTCTGGATTCACCGGAAAAACTGACCAATATTGATGCACTAAAAGAATTAGGTAGCGTGTCAGTCCAAGAGGATGAAGGCACCTCTGCAAATCCGAAAGACAAATCTATCAAAGCCTGTAGGCCACGCAATTCTGACGGAGGCTATGGCGCATTTTATTTTCCCTGGTATAGGGGCAAAGATCCACTTGAAGCCAACTCGATTATTGATATGCCTCCTTCTGGTGCCATGGCCGGTATTTATGCCAGAAGTGACGCATCCAGAGGGGTTCACAAAGCCCCAGCTAATGAACTGGTCCGAGGTGCTTTAGGTTTAAGTTATAACGTCACTCGGGCTGAACAGGGAGAGCTCAATAAAAAAGGCGTTAATGTGATCAGAACCTTTCCCGATGGCATCCGGGTCTGGGGCGCTAGAACTCTGGCCAGTGAAGCCAGTGAATGGCGTTATATTCCAGTCCGTAGAACCTGTAACATGATTAAGGAATCAATTGAAGAAGGTACCCGATGGACAGTATTTGAGCCGAATGACATGATGACATGGAAATCAGTTGAACGTGATATTCGCGCGTTTCTAATGCGCGTCTGGCGTGAAGGAGCTCTCCTAGGCAGCACACCTGAGCAAGCTTTTTTTGTTAAATGTGATGCTGAAACCAATCCCGCCGAAGTCAGAGATGCAGGACAACTCATTGCCGAAATTGGTATTGCCCCGGTTAAACCCGCTGAGTTCATTATTTTCCGAATTGGGCAATGGTCCGGTGAAACTGAAACAGAATCAACAGCAGGAGCATAAGCATGGCTAATAATAACGCGAACGAAAATATCTATAGATCGTATAACTTCATTCTGGACCTAGGTGGCGGAGTGGTGGGTTATTTCACCAATGTGGATGGCCTGAGTGTAAACATTGAAACCATTGACTATCGAGAAGGCGGAGCCGGCCCCGCCGTTAGAAAGCTTGCCGGTAGAGTTTCCTACAGTAATATTGAATTAAAATGGGGGTTAACTGGCTCTACTGATATGTGGGACTGGTTAATGACAGCCGTAAAGGGTGAAGTTAAAAGAAAAAATATTTCAATTATCTTAAGGGATAATGATGGTAAAAAAGAGCTCACACGCTGGAACCTTGATAATGCCTGGCCATGCAGCTGGAAAGGGGCACCACTTGATGCTATGGAGAATGAAGTTGCGATTGAAACCTTATGTCTTGCGCATGAAGGAATAACCCGTGCTTAAACAGCATCGTGTTAAGATATTGAAAGCCATCGCCCGAATTTTATTCAGCTATGCCTATTCAATAGAAAAAGCCGTATCAAAAGAATCTAGCCCGGAACAACAACCTGTCGAATATAGCTCTAATGATACGCCCCCCGCTCACTGGCTTGAAAAAGTAAGACAGGGAGCACCTCATTTGCTTGAACAAAGTACTTTTGAATATCCGGCGATGCAGTCCACAATGCTCAATCAGGAATATGTTGCAGATACTAACGAAGCAATTACCACCAAGACAGAAAAGGAAATAGCTTCAGGCCCTGAAAACTCGGGTAAGAATAAACAGCTATTCAGCATTATAAAAACCATATACCGCCTAGTGCATGTCAAGCAACCTGAGTCACCGTCACACAACAAGGAAAACAGGGCCAACAAAACACTGCAATTGCACCCAGAAGAGAACAAACCGTCCGGAAACATCTTTTCCAAGAAAAACAGCTCTGAGCATAGCGCGCTAAAAAGCTCCGAGACCGATCCTGACAGCCATATAGATCACCCATCAACAACTTATAGACTTCAACAGCCTGATAAAATTAATAAGCAAAAATCCGTATCAATCAATAACAAACAGGCGATACGAGAAACGATTAAACAACCCCCTATTCAATTAAAACCGACATCCAAGCGGACAACAGCAAATCCCCGGTTGTGCTTGACCAAAAAGTTGTCCCCCGACGCAACAACAAAAACAAAGCAGACAGTAATCAAACTATCGCCTAAACAGCCTTTTTCCCGGTTGGCCACAAAACATCAGGTTTCCGTTGAAAAAGTTGAAGCAGAATATGCCGTGAAAAAAAATACAAAAACTGTCCCGGTTATAGAAATCACAGAAAACAAAGAGCACTCTTTTTCGGGGGCGGCACCCGATGAGGCTATTAACTTTGATTTAAAGACACAAAAACTAACACAGTCCGTTCAAACAAATACCAAAAAAAACAAAACATTTGCATGGCAAGCGGAAGATAGCGATAAGCATAAAGTGGGTATTATCAACCATTGGCCCCAACTCCCTGAAGATAAATGGTTAGAATTTGATAATAACAAGGATCAATCCATTCATCATTGGCAGCTACAAACAGAGATAAATAACCGGACAATGAGTGAACATGAACAAAGGGGGCGGCTTTGGAACGTGTAACTTTTCTTGTTGAAGAAACCAACGAACGATTAAGCTGCATGCTTAATCCGGAAACAATTTTGATGCAACGAAGTTCAGGAGTAAAACCACGAGAATCATTAAGCGGCATTGTCAGCGCCAATAATAAAGGCGATAACCCCATACTCTTTACCGGTTCCGGTTACACCACATTTGAGCTCGAACTGGTTTTCGATGTCTCTCTTGCCGGCTCGTCTATTAGCAGTCAGGATGTTCGGGACCTGACCAGACCGATTTGGAATCTTAGCGAAAACCAACAACGAGATGACAATTTATACAGACCTGCATTATGTCGTTTTATATGGGGAAAAAGCTGGAATATTCCCGGAGTTATTACATCAGTAGCGGAAAAACTAGAGTCATTTTCTCCCCAGGGGATACCTAGACGTTCCTGGCTGAAACTAAGGTTAATTCGAGTTCAGGAACAACAACATTCATTTTTAGATGAATTTATTTCTTTCGTCAGTGAATTTATTAATATTGAATCATTATCCTCAAATATTGAAGCTAATGCAGAATTCATTGATGCTGCAGAGGAAATGCTGGAGATTTTTCACGAAAGAATTGATCTGGTCGCCTACTATATTATTGGTGAAGCCTATCGCTGGCGCAATATAGCAATACAGCTCAACATAACCAATCCGCTAGACTGGTTGGATGAACCCGCATCAGATCAAGACGACACAGACCCGGAGACTCAACAATGAGTCTTTATTCTATCGTACCTCATGTATCGATCAAAATTGACGATACGGAATTGTCCTCGGAAGTCATTCAAACCATACAATTTATTCGTGTTAAACAGTTATTATCCGCGCCCAGCCAATGCGAAATATTATTACCTGAGGCTCATCCGGATTTTGCATCCACTGCGCTTTTACAGATTGGCAGTACGATTAATATCACAACCGGTAACCCAAAATTTGACCTTTTTTCAGGACAAATCACCAAAATTGACTATCAATACGATGCGGCGTTAAAACCTCTTATTTCAATTCGGGCGTACGACCGTCTACACCAGTTACGTAAACGACAGCCAGTACGCAGTCACATTCAAGTTAATCTAAATCAGCTGGCACAAGAACTGACTCAAGATCTGGGCTTGTCTATTGAGGGTGGTGACACAACTCCCACAATTTCCAGTTTAATTCAATACAAACAGTCCGATTTACAACTTCTGTCGGAACTGGGTGAGTGTTATGGCCAATATTTCTTTTTAAAAAACGATAATTTGTTGTTCAGATCGTTAAAATGTACCGAAACAACTGAACATTTAACACTGGGTGAAAACCTTTTAGAGATCAGGTTTTCCACAAATGCTGAAACTGTCACTGAAGCGGTGACGACTACAGGCTGGAACCCACAACTCTGCTCAACACATTCCAGCACAACCCAAAATTCCGAACTTAAAGACAAGGCATTGGTTAATTCATCTGACTTTAATACTAATGCTCAGAGAATACTGGTTGATGCCGAAGCTCAGAATGACATTCAGGCAGAGGCTATTGCCCAAAAAGAGTTAGACAGACATTTAGCGCAACAATTAACTTTATGGGGGGTAGTTGACGGCAATCCTGAATTAACCCCAGGCAAAACCGTAGAAATTTTTGGGGTCGTAGAACCTTTAACAGGACGCTATGTTTTAACCGAAGTCAGTCACACAATTGACACAGTTAAAGGGTTTATTTCCGAGATCAATACAACCCCCCCCATTATTGAAAAAACTAAAGCCGCCAAAAATGCCACTATTGGTATTGTCTCGCAGGTTAATGACCCGGAACAATTAGGCCGGGTTAAGGTTAATTTACCGACTTATAACAATATTGAAACCGAATGGCTGGAAGTATTAACTCCTGGGGCGGGCAGCAACAAAGGACAGCTTGCACTGCCGGATATTGGCGATACTGTTTTATTGCTTATAGCCAATGGTGAACCGTCTCAGTCCATAGTATTGGGGGGCTTATATGGTGACAATGAGTTACCTGAGTCAATGATTGTCGATGGTTCTGTTAAACGTTATATAACTCAGACTGCGGGTAAACAAAGAATTCTTCTGGACGACTCAGATTCATCAATAAGGCTTGAAACTGAAAGCGGTCATCGCATTGAATTGAGTCCCAAAGAAATCAAACTTTCGCATAATAATGGTAATTTTGTCAGTTTATCGAAAAATAATCTAACTATTCATTCGGAAACAGATTTGAATATTCAAGCCCCTGGCAGCGCCATTACTTTCCGTGGAAAAACCATAGATTTTGAGGAAGCAAAATAATGTATTGGCTGACAGAAAATGCTGTTTTGGTTTGTGCCCATGAATTGGGACGAGTAGCAAATACCACATCACAAAGTTTCGTTAGAATAAATAATAATCGTGTATTAATTAAACCTGACCCTGAGGACAGACCGATAGCCGGCTGCCCTAATACCGGACCATCAATAAAACCCTGTTTGAAAACCCTAAAAGTAAGACAAGGCTACTCTTCTTTTATTCGGATCAACGGGCATAGCGTGTGTTTATCTTCAGTACTGGGTTTAACGGATGGTACACCACCGGGAACAGTCACCTATAAAGTACGCAGCAATGGTCAAAAACTTGTTTCGGAGGTCTGATGCAATACCAATCAAATAACGCCTGGCAGTTTATTCACCCGGACTTTGACATTGTCGATGCAAAAACCGGCATCCAAACCACGCCTAACGGTAAGATTGCCATGGTAAGCGAGCGTGATTCAATCCGCCAGGCCATCCTTTTATTGATCTCAACCATCCCCGGCGAAAGAGTGATGCGACCAAAATACGGCTGTAATCTACAACAACTTGCTTTTATGCCTAATGATGCTACTACGCATGGGCTGGCCATGCATTATGTCAGAACAGCAATTGAGCATTGGGAACCGCGCATCAACATTACTTATTTAGATGCCAATTGCAATCCAAATAACCCGAATGTTATGGATATAACACTTAACTACCGTATTAGAAATTTACCGCACTCTGAACAGTTGATCATTGCATACCACCTTATGGGAGTAGAAGTTTAATGCCAATGAAATCACCCAATTTAGATGATCGTAGTTTTGCCGATTTACTTGAAGCAGCAAAACTGCGTATTAAACAACACTGTCCCGAGTGGAATGACCTTTCACCCGCTGATCCCGGCATTGTACTATTGGAAGCATTCAGTTTTTTAACAGAAACCATGATCTACCGGCTTAACCGGATTCCCGATAAAGCTTATATAGAATTTCTAAAACTAATCGGCGTCAAGCTGTCTCCACCATCTTCAGCTCTGGCTAAATTAGAATTTTCTATTAACAAACCTGTGCCACACGCTATAGAAATCCCCAAAACAACTCGGGTCACTACTGCAAACAGTGCACCTGGAGCGGTACCGCCAATTTTTACCTTGGCAAGCGACTGTATCATTCCGGCAGGAGAAACAAGTGTTCAAGCAGATGCATTTCATTGCGATTATATTGAAGCTGAACTTATTGGCAAAGGCACGGGTTTGCCCGGCCTCAGCTTAAATGTCAAAAAATCACCAATCATTGCGCCGACCTTGGATAAACTGGATCTAATTGTTGCAATTGAAACCGATCCAAGTGATCTGGAAACTCATGCTGAAGCGATTAAATATCAGCAAAAAACCTATAGAATTTGGCGCGAAGTTGACAACTTTACATACTGTGAAAACAGCCCTTTCGTCTATACCGTTGACCGTCATGCGGGCAGTATTACCTTTGCTCCATCAATCCATAAAACCGATGCAGATGGCCTTATACAAACTGAATCTGAAGCACTGGCAGAAATTCCACCGATTGATTGTGAAGTTCGGGCCTGGTACAGACATGGAGGCGGTTCCCAAGGCAATGTTTCGCCAAATACACTTACAATTTTAAAAGACCCAGTAGCCGGAGTTTCAGTGACTAACCCCAGACCGGCCACCGGAGGTAGAGACAGCGAGTCGCTGGATAATGCTTTAATTAGAGGCCCTCAAGATCTACACTCACTTAGTCGGGCAGTTACCGCCAGAGATTTTGAGTTAGTTGCCATTAAAAGCTCAGGCGCTGTTGGCCGGGCCAAGGCCTATACGCAAGCCAGCCTATGGAAACATGCCACACCCGGTACAGTTGAACTCACGCTGGTTCCGGAAATAAATGTCGAACCTCATCAATTAAAAGATATTACCGCTGAAAAATTAAGCAACCATCATCTCGATTCAATACAGGATCAAATTATTTCAGCATTAGATGACCGAAGACCCTTAGGTACCCATTGTGTAGTCAATTGGGCACACTATAAGAAAGTTAAAGTAAAAGCCAAAGCCGTGGTGCGCCACGAAGAAGACCTGAAACAGGTGCAAACACGTATTGTTGATGAACTTTACCGAAATATATGTCCCATTGCTTTAACACCCAAAACAAATTCACCATGGCCGTTTGGACAAAGTTTGAAAGCCTGGGATGTCTATAAAATTATCGGCTCCGAGCCTTCTGTATTATCTGTCGAAGATATGCATATGATTGTCGATGAAGTACCTGAAAGGGATATTCAAGCTATTTGTATCGACTCTTTTCAAGAAAAAACCTGGTACACTGGATGCCTGGATAAGATATTCAGATCAACCAATAACGGCGATAGCTGGGAGTTGATTTCACATACCAAAGAAAAAGAAGTAAAGTTTGTGAAAGCATTTCCAGCAACATCCACTATTAGCATTCAGCACTCCGGTTTACTGGCGGTAGTTTGCCAATCAAGCAATAAACTTTCAACGATCCAGGTCTCTAACGACTGCGGACAGACATGGGCGACGGCTCAGAATCTACAGTTTAAAGTGGAAGATATCGCATGGCTGGATAGAGACGGCCTTCCCTACCTGTTATTGGCAACAGAAAAAGGTCTCTATGAATTAAGCCTTGATACCGATGCGGTTCCCATTCCCATACGCGTTGATGCCAATCAGGCAAAATTAGGCTTCCGTGCAATTACCATTTCATCATCCTCTGCCGGTCAAACCTTTGTCGCTGTCGCCGGTTATGATAACAAAGGCGTTTACATCTCATCCGAAGGCGGTAAAACTGACAGCTTTAACAACATAGGGCTTCCGGGAGAACTCATTGAGACACTGGCCGTTCAGCACAAAGGTCCGCATCGTTATATTTGGGCGGGTATTGGTGCCCCCGGCTCCGATCAGGGAAAAGGCTGTTATCGCCTGACGTTATCCGAGTCCGCCATAAAATCAAAAGACTGGAAACTTTACGATAAAAACTGGACGGCAGGCGGCTGTAAATCGTTAGCGTTCCAAAATTCCATGGTTTTAGCCGCTACCTATAAACTTGGCGTTCTACGCCTGGATTCCGATCTAAGCAGCCCGACCTGGAAGCCGCTTAAAGCATCAGAGTGCGGTCTACCCTTAAGAGAAGTGGGGAAATTGGAAACCATTAATTGCGTTAGCGCAGAAAACAGTTCAAATGTCATTATGGCCGGCAGTACTTCCGGTGTCTATCGAAGCATCGATGAAGGGCTGCATTATAAAAAATGTTCTAACAAAGAATTTAAAGATGAAGTCAAAATTCCGTCAAACTGGTTACTTTATTCGGGTGATCACGAAATAGAAATAGTCTGTGAACATGAAACATCAAAACATTAAACGATTATTACCCGAAGTTTTTCAAAGAACCGACCAACCCGGTTCTTCTTTATATGCAATCCTTGAAACAATGGAGGCACTCACTGAGCCAGCAGAAGACATCTTGCAACAAGTACCTGATTACTTTAATCCCTATCTCACGCCGGAAAAGTTTCTGCCTTTTTTAGCCAGCTGGGTGGATTTGGATCGTTTCTTCCCATCGCTACAACAACCTACAATCGGGCAATACTCTATTCCGGAACAAAACTACGGAAATTTACGTGAATTGATTCTTGCCGCGCCTAAGTTATCCAAATTAAGGGGAACCTCCGCCGGACTAAAATTGTTTTTAGAAACAGCCACCGGACAAACCGGCTTTGAGATTAAGGAAAACAGCGAGACGAATGGTGAAAAACAAGCATTTCATATAGAAATAATCGCCCAAAAAAAAGCCAAAAAACATAGTTCATTAATCAAAAGAATTATTGAACAGGAAAAACCCGCATATGTCACCTATCAACTAGAATTTAAAGATCAATAAGGAAAAAATCATGGTAAAAATAGTTGAAATAACTCAAACCACCGACACTGTAACTTGTGATGATAATGGTCAAGCCAATTTACAGTTTAATATTAGTAATATAAGCGCCTCAGCTCTTCGTGTTGGTGCTCAAATTATCCCTGAGTCACCGGCGGAAAAAGCCTGGTTCACTTTGGATGGGAAATCGGAAAAGGATCTTAATATTGATGCAACTGATCAGTTCTCAGTAAAAATAAATGCCCAAGAGGCGCCAGAGGGCAGTTACAAAATTCGTTTGTTGGTCTATAACGTCGAAAACTCCGACGAAGAATATACAGAAAGTGAAACCATTACAATAACCGTTCCGGCGGCACCTCCCGAACCCGAGCCAGCCAGTAAAATGTGGATTATATGGTTATTACTCGGGATTTTAATTTTTACATTATTAGGGGTGGGAGCTTATTTTGTTCTTAACAAACCCGAAACTGTCGTTGAAACGCCTGAATCCTTTCCGACCATGCCCAATGTAAAAGGACAGTCCTTAGAAAACGCAGTTGCCAAACTTGAAAGTCTGGAATTTAAAAATATTCAAACCGAATCCGAATTCAATATTTCTACTGCAAAAAATACAGTCCTAAATCAAACCCCCGAAGCCGGGATAGAGTCAAACCCAGCCGAAACGGCAATTACTTTAACCGTGGCCGATGATACAACAGCCATGCCTGATGTGAATGATATGACTTTGCAAGGCGCCAGAAGCAAACTGGCAAAAAAAGGAATAAAGCGTATTTCCACACAGTCAGAATTTAATGCCGGAAAACCGGCTAATACCGTGTTGGCACAAATACCTAATGCCGGAGAGAATGTCAGTGTTTCAGAAACCGAAGTTACCTTGACCGTTTCTAACCAAGGCGTTCAAGTTCCTAATGTTAAGGGTCTGAGTTTAAGTGCGGCAGTTAGAAAATTAACCTCTGCTAAACTGACAATCAGTAATGTTTCTTCAAAATTCGATAGTACCAAAGCTGAAGAAACCGTCATTAGTCAAAGCTTAACAGCCGGAAAACGGGTTGAGACAAATATGCCGATTAAATTAGTTGTCAGTACAAAAAAAGCGGTCTGGAAAATCAGTCCTGAATTATTGAATAAAATTAAAATTCAGCCTATCGTCCATCCGCTGGTTACCACACCGATAACCAGACCAATAAGATAACCAACGAATAAACCAAATCCTGTTATGAGCCAAACAAAGATCGTTATAACCTGTTTAATCCTGCTTATGGCGATCTTTTTTTTCGGCCTGAGCTTAAACCTTATTGATAAACCTCAGGTTTCAAAAACTCAAAGTGATAAAGATAAGGTAAATACCCTAACATCTTATAATAAAGATAGCTTTGCCAAATCAATCAATAATCTACTCTCATCTTTTGCACCTAAAGTTGCTACAGAGGATATTAATTTTGAAAAATGTGCAAAAACAAGCACCGGCTTTTACCTTAACAAACAAAATAAAACCTGCGAATTGATCATTCTCGGTTTTAAAGAAAACTTTAAAAAACTTACGCTACGCCCGGACAATCCAAAAGCTAGAATAGATGTTCGCTATAAAACAAAAAATGATAATGATGTTAGTTCTTGGCCCGGCGATTTCGAAGATAAGATTGAATTAGTTTTTCTGGGAGAGAAGAAATTAGAAGGTCGCACCCTGGCCACCATTACACTTGAAGCATGCCCGGGTATAAGCGCACAGAACTGTCCTTATTTTGCTAATCGAAAGCGTATAGAAATCACCATCGAATAAAGCATCATTGTCTAAACTATTTTAATCCACATAAAGGAAAGTATTTTGATCGACAAACTAAGAATTCCTTTTTTTTGTACCGCAATAGTCTGTCTAATTATGGCATTTGCGATTGAAATAGGTTCCCAATTTTACCTGGGATCTACAAAAGTAGATTATCCCAGCCCCGGCATTGGTATTGCTTACCTGGCATTACTGGACTGGCTGCTGCTTTTTACTATCTTACTAATGGCCGCGCCCCTCCTTATTCCGGAAAGAATCCATGGCCGTATTCAAGGTATCATTAGCCTGGTTGTTGCCTTTTTTACTTTGCTTTACACAATTGTGTCTATTGTGACTGCTTTTGGATTACTGATGTTAATGATCTCATTGCTGTTGGCCGTTCCATTTGGTACAGCAATTTATCTGGCTGCTTTTGCCAATTTCAATGTGGCGATGGCAGCGACAACCTTATCATTTATCATGACCGCAAAATCAGCTTTCGTCATTTTTCTGGTACTGGCCCACCAACGGTTTTTACAAAACAAAGGCTTAGTATTATTGATAGCCTGTTCTTTTTTAACAACTATTTTACTCGGCTTCTTACATGGAATCGTACCGCAGTTTATGGCTTCAATTACTGACAATATCGGTGCTTTAATCAATGCCGTTATCGCAGCCATTTGGTCTTTATTTTTTCTATTCTGGTCACTTCCAGCTATTTTTAAAGCTATTCATTAATTATCTTTATCGTTACAAACAATTCTTTGTTTTTAAAATATTTTTCAAATATCCCGCCTGATTATCCCCAATACTTCAACTTGAGCCTAATACTCCCATCCGGCATTTATTGAATGGTTTTATTTTTATCATCGATTTATACTATTTGGGATCAGTCGAAAAAACCATTTGGAGCAGTGATAATGGAACTTGAAGTGTTTTTATCTTTTTTCACCCTAATGCTGGTTGCGCTAGGGGTTAATGTCATCGCCTTAAAAACACGCCTACCCTATACAGTACTTTTAGTCATTGCCGGTTCATTAATGGTGCCTCTATCCAGCATCGAAATTCTGTCTTTTATTAACCGCTTTCAATTAACGCCCGAGTTATTGTTTTTCGTCTTCCTGCCTATTCTTATTTTTGAATCGGCATACAGCATGAATGTTCGTAACGTTAAAGACAATAAACTTTCCATGAGTGTTCTGGCGGTTTTGGGTTTACTAATTTCCACTTTTTTCATTGGCTATGTCGGTAAATGGGTATTCTCTTTGTTAGGCTTCGAAGTCCCATTGCTGGTTACATTATTGTTCGGCGCCATTATCTCAGCCACCGATCCGGTCGCGGTACTGGCTCTTTTTAAGGAATACGGCGCACCTCACCGACTAACCTTAATCTTTGAAGGAGAGAGTTTATTTAATGACGGAACGTCGTTCGCCTTATTTCTGGTTTTCCTGGATTTAATAACCCACGGCTATCATGGATATACGACCGTTTTATCCGGTATTTTTTCTTTTACCACCATGATTGTCGGCGGGGTTATTTTTGGTCTACTCATGGGCTTTATGTTTTCAAAAATGATTCAATGGGTTAAAGGCCATGAACATTTGGAAATCACCCTGACGCTACTCGTTGCCCATCTAACTTTTTTATTGACCGAATTAATTTCCGAACACCTTGTAATTTACGGTCATGAAATTCATCTGTCCTCCATTATTGCGACTCTGGTTTCCTCAATGGTGATCGGTAATTTCGGTCGTTTTAAAATGTCTTCCGGCGTTGAAGAATACATGGAGAAATTCTGGAGTTATTTTGCTTTTCTATCGAACTCTTTGGTATTCATTTTAATGGGATTATTGTTTACCAGCCTGTCCTCAAAACTACATATCGCTATTTTACCTATCCTGGCCATGATATTAATCGTTGCAATGGGTCGATGGGTATCCGTTTACTTTTCTGTTGGTTTAATTAACAAACTCAGATGGGAAGATGAAATACCGACCAGTTGGAGAAAATTACTGGCATGGGGCAGTTTACGCGGTTCAATTGCAGTGATTATGGCGCTATTAATACCTGACAATCTAACTTTGCCGGATTGGCACCATTCAATTTCCATCAAGGACTTCATCATCGCCATTACCATTGGCAGCATCTACTTTACCCTTTTCGTTAAAGCGACCACTATTGGTTTTGTGGTGCGGAAATTAGGAATTGACGCCCTAACCGCTAATGAGGAAATGAGCTATTACAAAAGTAAAGCCCTGGTTTACGACAATATCGTCAAAAAGATAGATGAACTCTATCAACATAAACATATCAGTGATATACAGCATCAGGAACTAAGCAGTATTTATCAGACACTTCAAACTCAATCCAGTCAAAAGTGTCACGAAACCGGTGATGCCAGTCGTCTTATTGAAAACATGCTGCGCCTATACACTTTGGGACTGGAAAAAGCAGAACTAAAAGAAGTCTTCCGGCGTGGTGAAATTAATGACAACGTGTATAAAGAAATACTCAATGTACTGGAAACGCAAACAGAACGTGTTAAAAGTGACGACAAAAAAGTAAAAGCCATTACCAAACATTTCAGTAACTGGCGAACCGGACGGGTTATGAGCCTGTTACGTAAACTGTTTTTTTTGCCGCCTGCGGCTACAGAGCCGGAAGAACTTTATATTTATTACCGCACCCAGTATAAATTACTCTTAGGCACCATGGGTCACCTTTCATCTCTTGAAAATTCAAAATTGAGAGAATTGTTTGATGATGAACGTGCGCTAAATAGCGTAAAAGGCATTTATCAATACCTGGTTAAACAAACTGAAAAACATATGCACAATGAAATTCAATCCAATCAGGCCTTTGTCGATCGTTTTAACAAACAATCAGCTGAAAGCATTTTGCATAAAGTACAACAGGATACTTTGAACGAACTGCATAAAAAAGAAATTATCACTAGCAAACTGTATATTTCTTTAAAAAAAGAATTGAACGCTTAATTTATATGGGAAATTAAAAAATCGAAATACTGAGCAAAATTCCGTTATCAAGGACTCACAGAACTCTTATCAGCCCTATAGCCGGTTATTAAGAAAAGCTGGAATGTTGACGTGGATTCGAAGGCTTTCCTGATTCAAAAAATAAAGCCCTTTGGTGCCGCTATTGCACTCTCGCAAGAATTTTTATCCCCGATGGCGTAGTTGCAGGTGAATTTGAAATGGTTATTAGCCATTTCAGTAAAAAAGAATAAGAGACCTCCTATCTCAATCCGCAGCTTCTCTTAGCATCGCAGCTAAGCGTTGCACGCCTGGTCCGGCAAAGTCTGAGCGGGTTACAATCAGATACAGAGGTACTTCTCGAACCGAACCTTCTTGTAATGGT
Organism: Methylococcaceae bacterium; assembly: GCA_050303415.1. Taxonomy (GTDB): domain Bacteria; phylum Pseudomonadota; class Gammaproteobacteria; order Methylococcales; family Methylomonadaceae; genus JBNLBS01. The sequence goes on from JBNLBS010000029.1 coordinate 18,024, forward strand.
AAGGGCTTAAGTAATCCTGTCTCTATTTCCTTGCGAATATGTGTTTCCGGTAACCAAGCGAAACCATAACCGTTTGACACTGCCTCAATCGACGTGGCGATTTGGCTGACCGTCCAACGCTGATCAACCTCAACCGTCACCGCCCGTTGGTCCCGCTTGCTACCGGAGTCGCGCACCACGATATGCCGGAAATTCCGCAGATCGCGATAAGTCAAGACGTGTGACTGCTGGTGTAAGGGATGATCAACGTGGGCCACGGCTAATAACCTGACCCGTGTCAGTACATCGCCCAGAAAGCCTGACGGTACCTGGGGCGAAATCGCCAAATCAACCTGTCCGCTCAAAAGAGCATCGGCGGTACCGCCCAGCACCGATTCGATCAGTTCTACGCGTGTACCGGGACTTTCCTGACTAAATCGGTCCAGACAAGCCAACAACTTAGCCGATGGAAACAGGATTTCAACGGCGAGCGTGATGGTGGCTTCCCAACCGGCGGATAACTTATGCGCCGCTTGCTCCAGTTCATTCGCTTCGTTCACTAACGCCAAAGCGCGCCGGTAAAGCATCTGTCCGGTTGGCGTCAGCACGGCTTTGCGCCCATGAATCTCAAATGCTTTGACGTTCAGCAGGGTTTCAATTTTTTGCACGGCATAAGTGACCGCCGACTGACTTTTATTGAGCTTTTCAGCCGCCTGGGCGTAACCGCCCGCATCGACCACTCCTATCAGGGCACGCCATTGCTCCAGCGTAATATAAGGGCTCACAATAACCTATCGAATAAATGAATCATTATTAGCCAATAATTATACTTTTTTATCGATCCATTAACGATTTAAATAACACCATCGTTACTTATCGAGGAAAAATGCCATGACCACCTTACTGCAAATCCAATCCAGCCTGTTTTCAGCGGACGGACAATCTAGCCAATTGACTAATGAGTTTGTCTCCGCTTGGCAGCGCAATCAACCGGCTAGCCAAGTCAAAGTACGAGACCTGGCCTTATCGCCCCTGCCGCATCTCGACGAGGAACGCGTTACCGCTTTTTTCACACCACCCGAAAGCCGAACAGCGGCTCAGCAAAAGTTGGTCAATGTATCGGATGATTTGATCAATGAACTAACGCAATCGGACATTCTTGTTATCGGTGTACCCATGTACAACTTCGGCATTCCATCGACGCTCAAAGTTTACTTTGATCACATCTCCCGCGCCGGTGTGACGTTTCGTTATACGGAAAATGGATCAGAAGGGTTATTGAACGGCAAGAAGGTCTATATTTTTGCAACACGTGGTGGCCAGTACGCCGGAACGGCACTGGATACTCAAACCGCTTATGTCCGGGATTTTCTCAGTTTTCTGGGTATTACGGATATTGAATTCATTTACGCCGAAGGACTGAACATGGGCGCAGATATTAAAGAAAAAGCTTTGGCGGAAGCCAAAAGGAAGTTGGATGCATTGGCCGCGTGAAAGCTGTTAAGCGTCAACTGAGTATATTTCGACCAACCGATCTTTTCCACTGCCGCAGGAGCTTAACTATGAAACCGACGTTCATATTACCATTTGCTGCTTTATTTTCCACTAATGTATTTTCGACCCCGGAAACTTACGTTATCGATGGTACGCATACTTTGCCACGATTCTCCTACAGCCATTTTGGCTATTCCACTCAGCTTAGCCGCTTCGATAAAACGACCGGGAAAATCGTGTTGGATCGCCAGGTCAAAACCGGTTCGGTAGACGTAACCATTGATACCACGTCGGTCAATACCGGCTATGCCCTATTCAATGAGCATATTCAAGGCGCCGAATTTCTTGATACTGCCCGCTATCCGACCATGACCTTTCAATCCAACACACTGAAATTCGACGGCGACAATCTGACAAGCGTAGAAGGCACGTTGACTCTGAAAGGCATCAGTAAACCGGTGACGCTTACTGTGACATCCTTCCAATGCATGTTGCATCCGATACTGAAAAAGCATACTTGCGGAGCTAATGCTACTGCGATTCTTAAACGCACGGATTTCAATATGGGCAAATATGTCCCGCAAGTGGGTGATGAGGTAACCATTACCATTCCGGTCGAAGCCGTCAAAGAATAAGGAGTCCATATGAAAACACGTACCCTTCAACATATCATTCCCTCGGTCGCTACCTCGGATGGTGGCGGTGTCAAATTGCGTCGAAGTTTAGGACAAAACCAGACCTTACGCGTTGATCCTTTTTTAATGCTCGATGAATTTTCATCGAACAATGCCGACGATTATATCGCCGGTTTCCCTAGTCATCCGCATCGGGGGTTCGAAACAGTGACCTATATGCTGGACGGCCATATGCTGCATGAAGACCATCTGGGTAATAAAGGCGACTTGAAAAGCGGCGGCGCACAATGGATGACGGCAGGGCGCGGCATTATTCACTCGGAAATGCCGCAACAAGAAAGCGGACGCATGCGCGGCTTCCAGCTTTGGATCAACTTGCCGGCGAAGGAAAAAATGAAACCGGCTCGTTATAAGGATATTCAGCCCAATGAAATTCCGTCGATTGCTTTGCCAAACGGTGGTGAAGTTAAAGTCATTGCTGGATACTTTGAACTCAATAACACCACCGTAAATGGCCCAATTCAAGGTTTGACGACCGAACCGTTGTTTCTGGATGTTAAGCTCCCAGCGTACAGCCGGTTTGTCCAAGCCCTTGCTAGGGAACATAACGCCTTTGTTTATCCCTATGAAGGAAAGATTGAAATTGGAGATCAGTCTCGCTCGTTGGAGTCGCAGATGGCCGGCGTATTATCCGACGGTGATAACATCGAAATTCAGACAATCGACCAACCAGCCAACTTTCTGCTGTTCGCCGGCCTACCTACACGAGATCCGATCGTGCAATATGGACCATTCGTGATGAATACACGTGAAGAAATCGAGCAGGCTTTAAGCGATTATCGAAATGGGCAACTGGTATGAGCAATGATCCCATTCTAAGCTTCATGTGTTCATTTCACACGGCGGAGATCCGCTGTCTTTGATAGATGATCCAAAACATCAGTGTTAATCGATTGCTCTATACGACATTTCGGCCAGAATTCCAACGCCTCTTTGCCTGTTCTCGATTCATAATTTGCCATTCAAAAGGATTCTTTTCATATGTCTTAACCTCGCAAAGTGGCCGAAACCAGCTGTTCAAAAAATTATACAATTTGGTTATGATCGATTTTCAATATTGTTAGATCAGCTTTTATCTATTACTGAAAACTATTAGCGCATGTTTGGATTATTTAAAAAATGCCAGTGTTCAAAAAAAGCAGCTTGCCCACGATTAACTTGATCTTTAAGTGTTAAATTCCAGACTACGGCATTTTTGATGATAAATCTTCGCCCTGTTTTTGAAATACGAACGCCTTGATAATGATCAATAAAGCCTTTTTTACTCACTTGATCAAGCAATTGTGCCCGCTGTTCGCGATTTACCGGTTCGGCAGATAAACGTGAAGGTAATTGGGTGAACTCATGCCAGCTATATTCAAACAGCTCCAGCGCTTTCAGATTGGCATAATTAAAAACAGGGTCCGTTTCAGTTCCATGTGAGACAACTGCAAATGGCGCATAGAACAATTGTTTTGCTTGTTGTTCCCGGTTACTGAAATCAGCTAAAAGCGGCCTGCCTAATAGCTGATTATAGCTTTCTAACAGACAATGAACATGTTCACTTTGAAAAGCGTTTTCCGGACAGGGTTTGTTCATAAACAAATAATGAAAAACGAACTATTTTTCTCCACCATGCAGACGGATCAATAGTGCGGCCTCATCCCTGCTTAAGCCGGATGTCTGCATTAACTCTTCAATATTGGCACCATTACGTGCTTGCTGGATAGCGCTGTGATAAGGCTGTGATGATTGCTCGCTCTGAGCATAGTCAGCAATTTTTTCAACTAAATCCCTTACCATTTCATCCGTTGTAAGCATTCGATTATCAACAGCTACGGCAGCAGAACATAAACTGGCTATGTCACGACTGCTTCTGGCAACAAATTCAGATAAAGCGGTACACTCTCGTTTGAGCTTTTGATTTTGTATTACCAGCCAAACAAGCACTCCAATAACTGCAACTAATATGCAGGCGATAATGCCTAAATACAAATTAATCATCAAGCCATTTCATCAATATGCTGACTGCCGTCATCGTCATCATTTTGTTCAGGTTCAGGTTCTGGCTCTGCTTTAGGATTTTGTTGCTTTGCTTGTTGCTCCGGCTTTTCTTCATCCCGCACAATTTTTTTAGGTTTTATAATTGTATGTAAAGCTGTCACTGCTTCTATTTCGCTCATGAGTTGCTCCTCACTTATTAATCAGCAATGAAAACCATTCCTTTGTTATATCAGAACATATCCAACTCTGACATTTCCTCATCGCTTAAAAACTTGTTTAAATCGACCAGGATAAGTAGCTCATTATCCCGACTGGTGACACCCTGAATGTATTTTGAAGATTCTTCATTACCGACATTTGGAGCTGTTTCAATTTCTGAAGCACGCATTTCAACAACTTCCGCAACACTATCAACCAAAATACCAATTATATGACTCTCAGTTTCAATAATCACAATCCGCGAAGCATCATCGGTATCTCTTGACATTAAACCAAAACGGTTCCGGGTATCAATCACGGTGACTACATTTCCGCGTAAATTAATAATACCTAAAACATACATAGGTGCACCGGGCACTGGTGCAATTTCCGTCACCCGCAAAACTTCCTGTACTTGCATGACATTGATGCCGTACTTTTCATCCCCCAAATAAAAAGTAACCCATTGCATAACGGGATCATTCTGCTTTTCTTCTAATTCACTCATTCACAATCACCAAATTACTTAATAACTTTCTTATTATTCAAACAAATAGTAGTCGAAAAAAACCTTTCTGTTCCCGGTATTTCTTCTAACTGCCTTTAATGAAGGTTTTTTTAACCTTTTTTTCTAGGTATTAATTCGTTTACGTCAATAATAGCGGTCAGTTCTTCAATAACTGTACCGATTAACCATGCTCTATTTTTTCTATGTGTGCGCCATCTTACTTTGTGGGGTTCCAATCTACCGATTGACAAGACTTCATCACAGGCCAAACCCCAGTTTCCATCCTGTGTTATTAGTAAACATTTAAACGGCCGCTCGACTAGATCACGCTGGCTGCCAAGCGTTTTACCAAAAATAAGCTGTCCCGTATCTAAAATACCGACCTTTTTTCCCTGTTCTTCCAGCAAGCCCATAAACCATTGTGGCTGCCTTGGAATCTTTGTTGTTTCACGATCATATTTTATCGTTCTGGACAACTCTATTAACGGTGTGGCCAGGACCATTTTATCAACTCTGAAAAACAGCGCCTGGAATTCGTCCTGCGACCAATCCGGCATAATCGACAAAAACTGACTTGACTGTTCCTGAAGTTCTTCAACCGGCTCCGGTTCAGATCTATCAACAACAACCAGAGTTTTTTCCTGTTTTACTTCCAGCTCTATTTCCTGCTCGGGCTGTAACTTTATTTCCGTCTGTAAATTTAAACTGAGTAACGGTTCTGGTTCGGCAAACGAAACCTGGCTGAGTTTGGCCGCCTTTGCCATCACTGGTTCAGGTGTCGATTCCGGCTCAGCCAAGGCTGCATAAGCGGTTAAATCCAGTTCCGGCTGAATTTTAGCAACCAGCTCTGGCTCTGGCTCTGGCTCTGGCTCTGGCTCTGGCTCTGGCTCTGGCTCTGGCTCTGGCTCTGGCTCTGGCTCTGGCTCT
>JBNLBS010000030.1:0-17248 GCA_050303415.1 Methylococcaceae bacterium
CCAAATGCTGTGCCAGCAACGCAAGTCAAAACCTAGAGCCGAGAAAAGAAAATCTCATCAACCGCTGTATGACTTAGGAAAAAACCGGGGTCTGGTCTTGCAATGCCTGCTAAGCTTGGTTAAATAGATGCCTTTTTTGGCTTTAAAAAACCGGGGTCTGGTCTTGCAATGCCTGCTAAGCTTGGTTAAATAGATGCCTTTTTTGGCTTTAAATTTGTGTTGTTTTAGTCAATATATCGTGAATTTTTTCAAAACCCAGTTGCTTGGCAAATTCTGGCAAGGTAAGGGAATCTGCAATTTTTACATTCGTTTTTGCCTTTTTTCTGATCAGCAACTTAACCATTTCGGTGTTTTTATTATAAATTGCATAGACGATAGGGATAAAATAATCGCTAAGGGTTTTTTGGTTAATTTGTGCGCCGTTGTTTATTAAAATTTCTGCGGCTTTTAAATCGTTTATAGCAATGCTGTTAAGTAATGCGGTCATACCATCCTTATTTACATAGTTAATATTATGTCCCATATCTTTTAGTTTGCTGATTAACTCAGCGGTGATTGCGCTTTTCGCTAAACCGTAAAACAGTTGATCGTCTTCGGGCACTAATGATTCTGCCTGTCTTAGTGTTGACTGAATAGTTTTTTTATCGGCTTTGTTATCAATTAATAATTTCCACTTTAGAAAATAAGATGCTGATATTATGTAGCTTTCTTTGTTACAGCCGGATTTCTTAGAGCGTAAATAACTGTCAATTGCTGCATCCGGATTGTGCATATGAAATAATCTAAGTTCGGCTTGTTTTTGCAATTCACAGCTATGGTTTGAATAATCAGCGGCCGATTTTTCATACAATTGGTCAGCTAATTTATATTTTTTTTCCTCGATCAACATATCGAAAAGCTTACTATACAGATAAACCCAGGTTTTAGGTCTATCATCTCGTTCGCTATTCTTTTCTGCATACAGAACTTTCAAATATTTATCGATTGCTTGGGCATGTTGGTTTTGTTTCTCGAAATTTAAGCCCCAGTTGGCATATAACCAAAGGTTATTTGTACCTAATTTCTCCGCCAATTGAAGTTCCTTATCGGCTTCGCCGAATTTTCCCATAAAAGTGTAGACATACCCTAGTAACACCCGAGTATCCGCAAGGTTAGGGTCTATTTCTTTAGCCATTTGAATAAGCTTTTCTGCTTTAACCAGACCAACCGGCCAGTTACTTTTCATATGATAACGGGCCAATTCCAAATAGGCTCTTGGGAAATCCGGATTTAAGCTGATCAGTTCATCCAATAAAGCTTTGGCTTTTTTTAAGTCTGTCTTGTAGCCTCTATCCAATAAATTATAGGCTTGATGATAGAGCTGTTGTATTTTATCCTCGCGGGTGGGCAGTTTAATATTTAATATAGAGGTTAATTCAGTTAGGGTGAGGTTTGAATCTTTAAGTTTGTTAAAGTCAGATTCTGAAAGCCTGCTAGAGGGGGAAGCAATAAACGGCGAGCCGATAGTGACTGGATGAAAAGCGTTGATTGGATCAAAAATTTCAGGATAGTTTTCCTTAAAACTGATTAATGGAGCGGCACTTAGCTCATTTAACACTGTATTCAATAGCTCTTTTATTGATTCAAACTCTAATTTATTTGAGAGTACTATATTATTGTCCACCGGATGATTTATTTCGGGTCTATTGGTTATTATTTTTGAAATGGGATAGCCGTTAGCAAGCAGAGCTTTGATAATATCATCGGATGATTCCAAATCTCTGTTTATGGCTATGTTTTCTATTTTAAGTAGATTTGGTTTGTCGGTTTTTTTATCCTGGATAAGCGTTTCGGCATATTCAGGCCCCGGCCAATTAATTTCCAGATCAATAGGTTGCTGAAAAACTGGTCTACCGTCCATCCTGAAGGTTACCAAAGATATATTTTTTGTCCTTAATTTCTGTTCTTTATCTAAATCTCTATTGGCGTACAAAGTATACTTATTATTTCCTTTTTTGACCGGTACAGGTTCCTGAGACATCGACAAATCTGGAATAAAAACGCCTATAAAAAGTCCATGCGGATCATCTGGGTAATAAAACTCCAATTCTATTTTAGCTTCAAAAAAATCGACACTGACTAAGGTTGTATTGCTTACGCTGGTTATTTGGGTTTTATCTTGATCGTCTTCTGCATAGCAATAGCCAAAAGGTAGAAAAAGAATGATCGGTATGAGAGTAAATAGTTTAGAAAACTTTATCATCATCTAGTCACCGGTTTATTATGTTTGATCGTTTATATTGCAGTTCGAAACGAATCGGTTTGCAATTTATATAGCTGATAAAACTTAAATTATATGTGTGATAGAATCAGTTTAGAACCTAGGCTGATTCCGGTCAAGAGCATATTCGCACAGGTTTTAGTTTGGTGACAGAGTTAACATTTTAGGTTACTGATTACAGTGTATTTTGAGTTGTTTATAGTTAAGATGAAGGGTTATTTAAAAAGCCAAAAAAGTATTATAGAGAGAAGTCTACATATAGCTAAAGGGAAGGACTGTAATCACACATGGTTAAGGTAATTTAAAATGAAAAAAATTATAATCGGATATTTAATAACTTAATTTATTACTTTTTTTACCATAATTGCTTTGAATTTAATAATTTGTTTATTATTTTGGAAATTTTAGGATTGTTTGCAATTATAAGACAAGCTGTTGATGTTTAATTAAATGAATAACAGGTTTGAGCTGAATCAGTCCATGGCATCTTTAATAAATAATGCTAACTTTTTAACAGGGATTCCCTTGACTTATTAACACAGTTGGAAATGGTTGACATCGTTCTTTGTTTTTAAAATGAAAAAGATTAAAGGTATTTTTATCTTGTTATGTTTCGCAATGTGTTCATTAAGCGCACACGGCGAAAATAAAAAAAATGATCTCTATACCGTTCCATCGATTGAGTTTGAGGTGGCTGATTATGCGATCAAACCAATGGATTTTCATCTTTTAAAATGGCTTGATTCAACTTCGATCATCGAATCTGGTCATGCCATGCTAAGGTGGGCTGTTAAGGGGGCGGAATCTGTCGTTATTAATCCCGATGTAGGTAATGTTGAAGCCAGAGGCTTTAAGCTTGTTCAGCCGAATTCCAATACGCGCTATACATTAGTCGCAAAAAATCTATCCGGCCGGAGTGTAAGCAAAACGGTTGCTATTGAAGTAAAAAAACTAAAAAGGGTTGTAGGGCTTAAAGTGGCTGAATTAGCTGTTTTTAACTCCGATGTGAGCCAGGATTTGATCCGATTGGGCAAACCTGCCTTGCCTTATTTAATTTCGGAATTAAAAAAAATTATGGCAACTGATCACGCAGTCTCTTCTTTAAGTGAGCGTAGACAGTTTATAGCCGATAGAAATAAAGCCGCGCAGATCATATTGTTACTACCCTATTATAGAGAGACGGACGCTATACCTGTTATTAAGGAAATACTCGAAATTCCCGGCCTGACGCCAACACTCTATGGCGACTTGTTTTCAGTGCTGAAGGTATTCGGTAAAGATGATTCGCTTAAAGCGTATGCTATTTCTAAGCTGGTTGATGAAAACAGTCATCCATTGTTGGTTCGAGCCGCTTTAGATTACCTTGCTACGCAGGATGAGCAAGGCTTAGAGCTATATGCATTAAAATTTATGGAGGCAAAATATGATTTTAGGGTCAGAGAAATGGCTGTCTATTTAGCTGCGCAATTGGCTGTTCCTAATATTAAAGTGAACATTATCTCACTGTTAAATGAGAAGAATAAATTAAGATACAGTTTTTTTGATTTATATGCCCTAGCAAGAATAGCGGAGCCAAACGAATTTAAAGCGGATATGGCAAGGGTGGCTGTACCGACAGAAGATGAATTAATGACTATGGGTTTTACTCAGTCGGTAGCCGCTGTTTCATTGCTTGATGCATTCAATAAAAACTATCAAATTGCAGAAAATTTATCATTTTTTTATCATGTTGAGACATCGGAGAAAGATGAGGCGGTTGAACGACTAATGCAATCAAGTTCAGCGATTGAGAAACGCGAGGCTTTTCGGTACATCTTTTCTAATAACCGACTGGACTTGCTTGAAAAATACCATTTGATTCCGGATTTAGGGGAAAGGAAACTGTTGGACAGCAGTATGCAGGCCGGGATGCTGGTCAGACCTTTACCGGAATATCTGTTTGATATGGACACGCAGGTTTTGATCTCTACGATTGACGGGATGATCATCGGTTCCGCTGAATCGCCTTTTTTATTTATCAGACATTAATGCCGCTTGGAAAAAATCAGTATTCAAGCAAACCGATTTTTCAGCACCGAAGATACCGAATCCGACTCATAATTATTGCTTTGATTAAACTGATGAATCCATTGCGGTCTTTTGATTTTCCCTCTCAATAACATATTTGGTTTCTGCCGTTAGCCTTCGCTTGGTAAAGCTTTTCATCGGCTACCGCCAATATTTTTTCAACATTATCAAGCTTAGTATCGCCATTTAAGCCCATACTCATGGTGATATGAAGCTCAGGATGAATTGTTGACCAAGGATGAATTTCAATCAATTTACGAAGTTTTTCACATTGTTTTATCGCCTGTTCCAGCGGAGTTTCATTGAAAATAATAACGAATTCTTCGCCGCCGTATCGAGCAACAACGTCACTTTCCCGCGTATTGGCTTGTAATATTTCTGCGACCGCTTTCAAAACGGCATCACCGATGGCATGAGAAAAATTGTCATTAACTTTTTTAAAATGATCGATATCACCAAGCATAAAACTCAATGAATGCCGGTATCTTTTCATTTGCGAAACAAGAATGTTTGCCTGCTCGTTAAAGTAACGGCGATTATAAAGTTGGGTCAATTCGTCACGAATACTAAGTTCTTTTAACAACGAGGCTTGTTCTTTAATAATGCGGTTTGACTCTTCCAATCCCTCATATGCATCTGCCAGATCATTGCTCATCTGATTAAAGGCTTTTGAAAGAACTCCCGTTTCATCTTTGCTGTGGATCGTTACATTTTGACGCAGTTGCCCCTGCCCCATCTCATTAATGGCAAGTGTAAGTTCATGCAGTGATGAACTTAGTCGGTTGCTAAGCAGAAAAGCAAGCACGATAGCAAGTGCACAGGCAATAAAAAAAGCATCTATCAGTGCCTGTTTGATTGTTGCCAGATAATTCAAATCTCTTTCAGACAGATTTGGTTTGCCTAATGGAATAGCTAGCGCTACCGCTTGTTCTTGCAGAAAGATGGGAATGCTCTTTAATCGAACAGCAGGCGGCACTAATTCTCCATTTTTATATTGTCCGGCCCCCATTAACACCTTGCCTTGCGGATCAAGCAGGATAAAACGGAACGGTGGCCGCCCAGCCTCATCCAGTCCCGGCGGCGGTGGAGGTAGATGAGCTTCATCATGCTGCATGAACTCGTCGGCTTCTGGATGAAATGATTCAATACGAAAGTCACCGGTTAATGCTCGTCTGCGTCTGGAAAATTGACCAAATCTTTCTGCTTTTTGTGCGTTATTCCAAGAACCGTATGTGGCAATATAAGCAGAAACATCTTCCTGAAAATTTTCAAAGGCCCTTTCCATGGCTATTTGGTCAAATTTTACTGTGACACGCGACTGAGCTGTTATGCCTACGACAATAACAGCGCTCAAGCTGGTGAAAATAAGTGCTAGTGATAGTTTAAATCTTAATGTGTGCACAATGGACGAACAACCTTAAAGTTTGAATTTACTTACGTTAAAAATGTTTCATTTAAGGCGCACCGGCTTCCCGCATGGCATTGTGTAGCGTTTCTGCGCTTATACCCAAACGTTGTGCCGAAATTCGATAATCAGGCGGCGGTGCCCCAAGTGCGGCTCTTAGTTTATGAATGCTGATGCCCAGCCTTTTTGCGGCAATACTTAAATCCGGCCGGTGGGCATTGTGATCTTGCGGTCTGCCTTTTACCTTCATTATGCCTGGGCGCTGCCGATGCCTCGGCATTGATGTTTGCTCTACTTTTCCTTTAAAGCATCCTAAAATATAAGGGAATTCGTTGTTTGCATGATAATGATAAGTTGTAACTGAAGCTTTGTTTTGCGGGTTAGCTTTGCCATAATGCCCGTGGCATTCATCCAGATCGGCGTTTGATAGGTAGTGTCCGTTTTCACCTCTAGGGCCATAGATAGCAAATCCGTCCAGTGCATATCCGATCAGTGGCGAGTGTCGGTTGGGCTCACCTTGCTCAAGGCAAGGGGAGAGATGATGATAATGATAGACGCCACTTCTTTGAGGGTGACCTTCGCACTGGTCAAAAATTTCATTGGCGACCGCATCTCTGAAATAGGCATCTAGCGGATTAAAAAAAACAGCGCCCGTTAATGCGATACCCATTGCGCCCATTGGCAGGCAACTGGGTTGTTCAGCTATTTCCGGCTGTATGGGAATACGATACTGCACTGTATATGCCTGAATACTGTTTGGGTTTCTATCGTATTGAAAGGCCTTAGATGTTCGCTCTACTGGAAACTTTCCGGTGGGGTGAGAGGGCACGCCATTGCCGGTTATGACCATAGTGTTGTTTTGATATTTAATTTCAAATTGGGCGTGATTCAGATCACCGCCTTCCACGGTCGGTTTTTTTGCAAAATGGATGACTCCGTTACTGTCTAACCAGGATCTTGTCAGTGCCCGCCCCATTTTTGTCTGTTCGCATGAAAATAAAGAGTTGCGAGCCGGTTGGCTAATGGGACGGCGGTCAACGGCGCCATAGCCTTTTAAATCATTATCAGCAGCAATTAAGATCGTTGAATAAAAAGACTGAGTGACTAATAGCCATTGGATAATTATTTTTATTTTCACAACCCTTCCAATGCATCATTTATTTTTAAATGTTATCCAACCGCTGCATACAGGCATCTTCAGCCAAACAGTTTGTTTAGTACTGAAGATACCGAGTCCAGTAAATCCCGCTCAAAAGTATTACCCTGATGTTGAGGGTAGGGGTTGGTTAATTGACTGCGGGCTTTGCTGCTTGCATAACTGGGTTTGTGTTGCTGTTTTTGCCGGGACTCATTTTCATGTAACAGCCGGCCACCGGCTTTAGTCCATTCCAATAAGTGGGTGATCTCGCCGTTATCCAGCCATACGCCATGCTTTTTGCAGCTATCGATGATGACGCCGCTACGGTGACCATAGTTAACGCGGTTCATTAAAATTCTGCATACCGGACATTTTATATACTTAACCTTGGGCCTTTTTTGAAAGCGGTCTTTATTGATATTTTGAATATGCAGTCGGTTTATACCTTCGACATTGGATACGCCATTTTCCAACAGTTTTTCTATTTCGCCCGGGTCAAAAAACAGACCATAACAATCCTTGCAGCGTTCTATCTGCAGTTTACCGCCCATATTGAGATCGACAGTCTGTAAGGGAATATCACAATGCGGGCAAATACGCTCGGACTCGGTATTACTAACTTTGAAATCATGTTTGCTATGCAGGTCGACATCGTTCCGAGTTCCGCAGTAGGTGCATTTGTTGGTATTGGCCGGTAACGGGGCCGAGCAACTGTTACATCGGGCCATTTTTTACATGCTGTCCAGTATTTCTTTCTTTTTACTGCTGTATTCCTCGTCGGAGATCAGTTCAGCAGCATGCATTTTTTTAAGTTGAGCGAGCTTATCCATGGCGCTGTCATTATTACTGTTGTTGGCATTATTTTGATTGTCTACAGGGTTGGTCATTACTTGCGCCATATTTTGTCCCAAACCGATACCGGCACCCAGCCCCATGCCCATTCCGGCACCACCACCTTCGTTTCTGGCCGCCTCGCGCATGGCTTCCAATCGCTGTACGCTGGCATAGTCAAGGCCTACCGCCTGGGCGGCTTGAGCTTCTGCTGTCAGGTCGGCAATGCGGTTAATACGGTTAACGGTTTCGGTGTCATAATTGGTGCCTTCGATGCGAAAATCTGTAATGTCAAAGCCTAACTTTTGAAAGACTTCGCTTAACTTGGTTTGCATACCCTCGGCAATTTCTTCCCGGTTGGCATCAATATCGGTATAGCTGTATTTGCTTTCGGCCAGAAAGTCAGTCAGCGGGTGGACGATACGTGAAGAAATAACCTGTCTGAAGTCATCGATCAAAAAAGTATTGTGGCTGCCGACAACGTTAACAAAAAAACCTTCGGCATCAAGAATACGGTAACTGTAATTGCCGAATGCTTTTAAACCGACGGGGAATTTATATTTTGGATCTTCGTATTTGATAACCGAAGTCGTCCCCCATTTTTGGTCCAGAATTTTGGTTCGTCTATAGAAATAGATGCCGACTTTATGCTCACTTTCAAAAAACTGCATAAACTTTTTGATTGTGGTCCAGAATGGAATGTTGTCGGTATCCAGGTTTACCATGCACTCTTCCTGTATAACCGCTTTAACCTGACCTTCGTAAACAAAGATACAACCCTGGCCAGGGCCAACAATTAACTTGGAGGCGTTTTTTATTTCATCGCCATTGTCGGTCCATTGCTCGAACAGAACATTCGGGTTGGGTGTTTTCCATTCAATAACCGAGCGTAATTGTCGTTTAATGCCATCTAGAATTGCCATATGAACCTCGTAGGATTTTTTTCTTAACTATCGCCAATAAGAATATTGATGTCAAGACTTGATAAAGTACTTGTCCGCAGTCGGTCGGTCTTTTATTCTGTTATCTGTCATATTTTTAAATCGGAGATAAAGTGTCTATCAGAACATATAAAGGTAAAAAACCAAGCCTGGGAAAATCCGTCTTTATTGATGAAAGTGCCGTGGTTATTGGTGATGTCACAATTGCTGATGATGTGTCGGTCTGGCCGATGGCCGTGGTGAGAGGCGATGTGGAAAGTATTACGATTGGGCAGGGTACCAATGTTCAGGACGGTTCTGTGCTACATGTCTCTCATGCAGGCAAATACTCTGAGCAGGGGCATCCTTTAACCATCGGTAAAAATGTTACCGTTGGGCATAAAGCGGTGGTGCATGCCTGTACGGTAGGTGATTATTGTTTAATCGGCATTGGTGCGGTCATCTTGGACGATGCGGTGATTGAAGATTATGTGATGCTTGGGGCCGGAGCATTAGTACCGCCGGGAAAAAAACTTGAAAGCGGCTACCTGTATGTGGGCGCACCAGCCAAGCAGGCAAGGCCGTTAACGGATTCGGAAAAGGAGTTTTTACAATATTCTGCCGCGCATTATATTGAGCTTAAAAATGACTATCTCTGAGTAATTTATCAGCTGACCGCTGTTTGGCTTCAATTGTGTGCCAAACAGCGGTCAGCTTTTTTTATTGAATTATTGGCCGCGTTCCGAGTTTAGCAGCCGAATCACCGGAGCGGTATCCGGCCGAATATTTCGCCAGAGATAAAATGCCTCTGCAGCCTGTTCAACCAGCATGCCGACACCATCGAGGCTTTTACCGGCACTGTTTTCCAATCCCCAGCGTACGAAGGCGGTGGGTTCATTGCCATAAGCCAGGTCATAACAAACCCCCTGTTCAGCCAGCACGCCATCCGGTAACGGGGGAAGCTGGTTGCTCAGGCTGGCTGAAGTGGCATTTAAAATAATATCAAACTGCCGGCCTTCCAGGTCGCTAAAGCCGCAACCGTGAATATTTTCAGTTAGGCTGCTGAATTCCTCGGCTAATACGATTGCTTTACTGATAGTACGATTGGCTATAATTAATTGGCATGGAGCCTGATCAATTAACGGGCTGATGATTCCACGCGTGGCACCACCTGCACCCAATATTAAAATACGGCGGTCTTTCAGGCTGATTTTATGGTTGACGGTTAAGTCGTTAACCAGACCGATGCCATCTGTGTTATCACCCAGGATAGAGCCATCCTCTTGTAGGGCCAGTGTGTTAACGGCCTTGGCGAATCGGGCCCGCTCGGTTAATTGGTCGGCTCGTTGAAATGCCAGCTCTTTCAATGGTACGGTACAGTTAAGCCCCTTGCCGTTGCCGGCAAAAAAATGTGTGACAGATTGATTGAACAGTTCGGCAGGAACATCTTCAGCTGTGTAACTTAAAGTCTGACCGGTCTGACTGGCAAAAATCTGGTGGATTCTGGGGGACTTGCTGTGTTTGATTGGATGGCCAAAGACGGCATATTGATCGATTGTGGTCATGCAATACTTCGCTTGTGCATCCAGATTTCCCATAAAATTGTGAACATGACAATAAATACGGCAATGGCCAGTTGTATCCAAATATAATGTTCGGTGTAAGCAGCAACGACTGCGGATGAGCCGAGAAAAACTCCAACCATACTAAAACGCCAGCCGACTCTGAGGCCGTCCAACATGGTGGCCAAGGACAAAACCAGCAAGATTGTAAGTGTGGCGCTTTGATGATCCAATTGACCCGATTTTTGTACCAGAAAAGCGGCACCGACAATCAGTAAGGAACTGGACCAGTGCAGAGTCTGTTCAAGTAGGATTTTTTTAAACTCGTTCTTGTCATGCTTGGACTGTAACCAGGCAATCAAAATTGACAGCAGGGCAAACAGAAAGACCATGATGATCCAATAGCCGTAACCATCATCTGGTGAATAGTCGGTGATAGCAATACCCACCATTGAGAGGATTAATATTAGAATTAAAATGCCTTCTTCAATATGAAAAAGTTTTTTTTCTGACATGATTTAGCTCCTTAATTCGGGTAATGCCAGTTATGTAAATGCGCTATTTAACTGTTTGCTTGTTATTGAGTCAATACTAAATAGGGATAAGTATATAGAATAAGGGCTGTGGCGGTCCGCTTTGGGCGCCGTACTAGTATTCTTGTAGCCATTGGGCGACTGGTTTGGCGTAGTAAGTTAAAATTGCATCACTACCGGCACGTTTAAAAGACAATAAAGATTCCAGTACGACCTGTCTTTCATCCAGCCAGCCATTCATGCCGGCAGCCTTCAGCATGGCGTATTCACCACTGACCTGATAGGCAAAGGTAGGGACTTTAAACTGTTGTTTAATATTGCGGATAATGTCCAGATAGGGCATGCCGGGTTTGACCATGACCATATCGGCACCTTCCTGTAGATCCAGTGCTATTTCGCGTAGGGCTTCATCCGAGTTGGCCGGGTCCATTTGATAACTGTATTTGTTACCGGAGCCTAAATTACCGGCAGAACCGACGGCATCTCTGAACGGGCCGTAAAAACTGGAGGCATATTTTGCCGAGTACGCCAGAATTCGTGTGTTAGTATGGTTATTGTTTTCCAATACCTGTCTGATAGCGCCGATACGGCCATCCATCATATCGGATGGGGCAACAATATCCGCACCGGCCTGGGCATGAGACAAAGCCTGTTTGGTTAGGACTTCAATGGTTTCATCGTTCAGTACATAACCTTCGGCATTAACCAAACCATCCTGCCCGTGCGAGGTGAATGGGTCCAGTGCAACATCGGTAATAACGCCCATTTCGGGGAATGCCTTTTTAATGGCTCTAACCGTATGTTGGGCAAGGCCCTCAGGGTTATAGGCTTCTTCAGCAAGGTCGGATTTTTTATCGGCCGCAGTGACCGGGAACAGAGCAACAGCGGGAATTCCCAGGTTATAAATCTCATCGACCTCTTCCAGTAATAAATCCAGTGAAAGTCGTTCAATTCCAGGCATGGAGAGGATGCTTTCCCGTTGGTTTGAACCCTCGCAGACAAACATCGGGTAGATTAAATCATCAACCGTCAATTGGTTTTCGCGCATTAATCGTCGAGAAAAATCGTTATAACGCATTCTTCTCATACGTGTTTGAGGAAAATTAATGGTATTATGTCGGGCGTAGGTCATTGTCTTAAAAGTTCGGTGTTCGAAAAAATTTTAAATTTAGTTTTTATCGGGCTGTGCTGTCTAGCAGGTAACAGGCATGACATATTTATTTCGCGCGCTGACAGCAATTAAGTATAAATTCAGGGTAACCTGGCAAAAACTTTATTGTATCAGGGATATCATTTTGCAGGAATTTGTAAAATGAGCAATGTGATTTTGGGTGATTTTAGAGGTTTTATATGAATAAAAAACAGCATATAGGGTTTATTTTCTCAGTTTTTTTGGGAATCATGCTGAGTTTAGCATCCGTTTCTAGTGCTATGGCCGCAGAATTGTTAGCGCCACAAAAAGCAATTGATAATGCATCCAGGCAATTAAAAGAAAAACTGCAAGATGAAAATTTCACTAAAGATTTTAATGAAATTACCAAATTTGTTGACGAAGTGATTGATCCGCATGTCGATTTTAATCGAATTTCAGCCTTGGTTTTAGGTAAGCTATGGCGCCAGGCAACAAAAGAAGAGCGGGCAAACTTCAAAAAAGAATTTCATACGCTATTAGTGAGAACCTATGCCAGAGCGTTTGTTGAATTTGAAGACTGGTCGGTACGTTTTTTGCCGCTTAACATGGAGCAGGGGGCGAAAAAAGTGGTGGTAAAGACAGAAGTATTACAGCCCGGTATTCAGCCCATTGGTGTCAATTACCGTATGATTCTGATCAACGGGACATGGAAGGCTTATGACATTATGATCGAAGGCGTCAGTCTGGTAACAAATTACCGTACTACATTTAAAAATGATGTGGCGCGTAAAGGCTCTTTACAAGCGGTTATTGATGGCTTGGTCAAGCGCAATTCCGAAGCATTGTCTCCAAAAAAAACTGATAATTCATAGTTCTTTATCGATTGCCTTAAACCCGGCCTTTATAGCATGGGTTTAAGGCGAGTCTTTTTCCTTCCTTGTTCATGATTCACTCCACAAAAGATTCAATT
Source organism: Methylococcaceae bacterium (assembly GCA_050303415.1). Taxonomy (GTDB): domain Bacteria; phylum Pseudomonadota; class Gammaproteobacteria; order Methylococcales; family Methylomonadaceae; genus JBNLBS01. The sequence goes on from JBNLBS010000030.1 coordinate 12,819, forward strand.
TATGCCAATCCAATTCCCGGCATAACTGAGTTTAAATTTGATGATACCGTCGCCAATGTCTTTCCCGATATGATTTCCCGATCAGTTCCGGGTTATCAGGCGATGATTTCAGCTATTGGCTTGCTGGCCGGGCGTTTTGCGCAAAACAACAGTCTTTGTTATGACCTGGGCTGTTCACTTGGCGCGGCAACATTGTCGATGCGGCATCAGATTCAGGCTGATTCATGCCGGATTATCGCGGTTGATAATTCTCAGGCTATGTTAACCGGCTTTAAAAAAGTATTGGCCGGTGATCAGGCTTCTATTGAAGTTGATGTGGTGTGTAGCGATATTCGTGACATTGTTATCGCAGATGCTTCAGTTGTCGTGTTAAATTTTACTTTACAGTTTATTCCTGTTGCAGATCGGCTGGTTTTACTGGAAAAAATTTATCAGGGTTTGTTACCGGGCGGCATTTTGCTGTTATCAGAAAAACTTAAATTTGATGATCCCAGACAGCAGGAATTGCAGACAGAGATGCATCATGCGTTTAAAAAAGCGCAAGGCTATAGCGATTTGGAAATCAGCCAGAAAAGGTCTGCCTTGGAAAATGTACTGATTCCGGAAACCTTTGCCGAACATAAAAACCGCCTGTCGGTTGCCGGTTTCAGCAGTACCGAAGTGTGGTTTCAGTATTTTAATTTTGCCTCAATGATCGCGCTTAAATGATTGATTACACGCCGCTGTACACTATATTGGAGGAAGCGAAAGCAACTTCCTGGCTGGATAAACTGCATGAACAGACGGACTTGTCCATAGCTCACGCCGCACATGGAGACCTGGATAAATGGCAGGCAGTTATAGATCAATTAGCTACGCCGCAACCTTCAAGTATTGTTTTGGATAACGCCGCAATAAAAATCGGTAACGCTGATGATATTAACGATGCTGACAGACTGTTTTTGCAGCAACAGTTACAACAGTTTCTCCCCTGGCGTAAAGGCCCTTATGACTTATTTGGCATACAGATTGATACCGAATGGCGTTCAGACTGGAAATGGGATCGCTTAAAAGATCATATTTCGCCGCTACAGCATCGTTTGGTTTTGGATGTGGGTTGTGGTAATGGCTATCATTGCTGGCGTATGCTCGGCGCGGGAGCCAAAATGGTGGTCGGTATCGACCCTCTGGCCCTGAATGTCAGTCAGTTTCTTTGCATAAGAAAACTGCATGGCGAAGCACCAATTTATGTTTTACCGATAGGCTTGGAAAACGTCCCCCCTACATTAAAGCTGTTTGATACAGTTTTCTCCATGGGGGTGTTGTATCACCGACGTTCACCGATTGATCATTTAATGGAATTAAAAGGCTGTTTGCAATCGGGGGGGGAACTGGTGCTTGAAACACTGGTCATAGACGGTGGTTTGGGTGAGGTTTTAGTCCCGGAAGGACGTTATGCCAAAATGCGTAATGTCTGGTTTTTACCCAGTTGCGACACCTTGATAAGCTGGTTAAAGCGTTGCGGTTTTAACAATATACGGCTGGTTGATGTTAACGATACCAGTATTGAAGAACAGCGCAGCACCGAATGGATGCAGTTTCATTCATTAAAGGATTTTCTCGATCCTAGCGATCACAGTCTAACCTGCGAAGGTTTACCGGCCCCTAAGCGGGCAATTTTTATTGCTGACTGTCCTTAACTTCATTGAACAGGACATGTTGGTAATTAATCGGCATTTAAAATAGAGATATAAGATATATGACAGCACCACATATTGGTTTTATAAGTCTGGGTTGCCCTAAAGCCCTGGTTGATAGCGAACGCATTTTAACCAAGCTGCGTTCCGAAGGCTATAAGGTTTCACCGACCTATAAAGAAGCAGATCTGGTGGTAGTGAATACCTGTGGTTTTATTGATGCCGCAGTGGAAGAATCGCTGGATAGTATCGGTGAAGCATTGGCGGAAAACGGCAAGGTCATCGTCACCGGTTGCCTGGGGGCAAGAGAAGAAGAAATTCGTGCGCGTCATCCGCAGGTGTTAAAAATTACCGGTGCTCATGCCTTGGAGGAAGTGGTGTCTTCCGTACATGAGCATCTGCCGCCGCCGCATGATCCGTTTTCAAGTTTAATTCCGCCACAGGGGATTAAACTAACCCCGCGTCATTATGCTTATTTAAAAATTTCGGAAGGCTGTAATCATCGTTGCAGTTTTTGTATTATTCCGTCGATGCGCGGTGATTTGGTCAGCCGTCCGGTCAATGAAGTGATGTTGGAGGCGGAAAGACTGGCCAATGCCGGAGTCAATGAACTGTTAGTGGTTTCCCAAGATACCAGTGCTTACGGGCTGGATTTAAAATACCAAAGCCAAGACTGGAAAGGGCGGGAAGTCAGAACCCGATTTTATGACTTGGCTGAGGCCCTGGGCGACCTGGGAATCTGGGTCAGAATGCATTATGTTTACCCTTATCCGCATGTCGATGAGGTGATTCCATTGATGGCTGACGGTAAAATCCTGCCTTATCTGGATATTCCGTTTCAGCATGCCAATAGCCGGATTTTAAAATTAATGAAGCGCCCGGCGGCGACGGAAAACAACCTTGAGCGAATTCAAGCCTGGCGTAATATTTGCCCCGATATCACCCTGCGCAGTACCTTTATCGTCGGCTTTCCGGGGGAAACCGAGCAGGAGTTTGAGGAATTACTGCAATTTTTAACCGACGCGCAAATGGATAGAGTCGGCTGTTTTGCCTATTCACCGGTTAAAGGTGCTGCAGCCAATGATTTGCCGGGTGCTTTGCCAGAGGAAGTGAAACAAGAGCGCTTGGCGCGCTTTATGGCTCATCAGGCGGAAATCAGTGCGGCACGATTACAGCAGCGTGTCGGCAGAGTCGAAACCGTGTTAATTGACGAGGTGGTTGAAGAAGGAGCGGTGGCCAGAAGTAAAGCCGATGCGCCGGAAATTGACGGACAAGTCTTTATTGATGGCGCGACTCACTTAAAAGTCGGTGATTTTGTTAAGGTACAGATGGAAGAAGCTGATGACCATGACCTTTGGGGGCATTTGGTTTAACCCGGGCACTTAGTCGGCATAGGTGTTACGAATTTCCAGCACTTTCTCTTTGTTTTCTACAAACAGGGTCGCAAGCGTGGGGTCAAACATGATTCCAGCTTGCTGCTCGATAAACTCAAAGGCTTTATCTTCCGACCAGGCTTCTTTATAGGTTCGACTGGTGGTAAGCGCATCAAAAACATCAGCAATGGCCGTGATACGGCCTTCAATCGGTATGGATTCACCTTTAAATCCGGATGGGTAACCGGTTCCATCCCATCTTTCATGATGACTTAAGGCAATGCTGCTGGCCATTTGGATCAGCATGGAGCTGTGTTCGCCTAACAGCTTGGAGCCATACGTAGTATGGTTATCCATAATTTTTCTTTCTTCATCATCCAGTTTGCCGTTTTTTAGTAATATACTGTCCGGAATACCTATTTTGCCGATATCGTGCATGGGAGATGTTTTTTCAATCATGAAAACCAGCTCTTGAGGCAGTCCGAAGGATTCGGCTAAAAGTCCGGCGTATTTGCCGACCCGAACCACATGTTGACCGGTTTCATTATCTCTTAATTCACCTGCCAGAGCTAAACGGTGAATCAGGGTTTCCGTGGCTTCACTTAATTCAAGGGTCCGTTGTTGGACCTTCTTTTCCAGCTCGGCATTAATATTTCTTTGTGCTTTATAACTGTGCCTGACTTTGAGCAGATTGCTGACCCTTAAGATAACTTCCGTCTGGTCAAACGGTTTGTTGACAAAGTCGTTGGCACCTTCGGACAAAGCTTTGTTTCTGGTCTCAATACCTTGTTTGCCGGTAAGGATCAGAATCGGCAGGGACTCTATATCATGCTTTTTCCTGATCAGCTCCATAACTTCGAAGCCGTTTAAATGAGGCATTTCCAGATCGAGAAGCAACAAGTCGTACTCTTGATCCTGAATGTGTTGCATGGTTTGTCTGGGGTCGGTAATGGTATCAACCTTGGCTCCCAGTTCCGCATCAATCAGTTTGGATAAAATAACGACATTAGTGATTGAATCGTCACAGACCAATATATTGAAAGTGGAAAAATCATGCATAACAAATACCCGTTCTCATCGTTAAATGAATAAGTGGTTTTTGTCATTATAGCCAAAACGGAAATAAGTGTTATTTATTAAATTCTAATATTTGACGTATTCGACAGATGAAAGGATATTCTAAAAAAAAGCGGAAATAACGTCCATGTTTTTCCGCAGACAGGGGAGGATAAACTTACTCGATAGTAATGGAACCGGTAGAAGCCGTATTGCCTTCACCAATGGCAATTGTAGCATTGCCTTTATTGTTAGACTTGTTGATCACAATGCTTTTGTTCACTTTGGAATCTTTAATATTAACCGAGCCGGTGCTGGCCATATT
>JBNLBS010000031.1:0-16473 GCA_050303415.1 Methylococcaceae bacterium
GAAGAAAATGTGGTGGCCGGCGGCGCAGGCAGTGCGGTCAATGAATACCTGCAGGCACAACAAATCCTGATGCCGGTACTAAATATCGGTATTCCCGATGAATTTATCGAGCAAGGAACCCGGGAAGAATTACTGACCCAATGCGGGCTGGATACCGCCGGGATTATTGCCAGTACCGAGCGGTTTTGTGCTTAAAAGTGCATTTTGGGTGGGCTTAAAGCCCACCCTTTTTCCAACTATAAACTACTGAACTACAATGCCTGCTTCGCCATCGGCAGTATTTACTGAACCAAAATCCTGAGTTTTCGCATCACCAAATAATGTTTCAGCTGAAGTTCCCCATAATTTAGGTCCAGCCATACCGGATGAAGTAGTATAGCCCCATGAATTAACTGAAATTATTGGGCCACGACCAGTACTCGTATCCATAGATTGCACCCATGGCCCACCCGAAGAACCACCGGAAAGCTCACAGCTAGCCAACCACCAGTTTACTGTACCTTCCGTAGACATATCTTCAGCACAATACATAAAATTAGGATCCTCACTATACGAATATCCTAAAGCATAGGTAAAATCGGCACTTGTTGAGCTAGCCTCTCCATCATCAACATCTGGAGATGCAAAACTAACCTGTAGTGAACCGGCTGCCCCATCCAAACTATCAGTACTGGCATTCGTTCCCGAATGCGCCCCTGTGTCATTTACTACATAAAAAGCATAATCCCATTCTATGTTGTCAGGAAAAGTATTGGCTGCCCAATTGGTGTCCACCACTCCAAAAGAAGGAGACCAACAGCCCAAAGGATCATTCGAACAATTTAAATCAGTTCCGCCAGCTGTCGTATCATTCTGGTTTGGAATAAATAAAACATTGCGAGCAAATGCTTTATTGGCATCATCATAGACACAATGTGCAGCAGTAATAATCACTGAACGTCCAGTCGTTGAATCATCCACCACCGTACCGGAACAAACATAGCCATTCCATGGACCTTTGCGTTTTGAATTAGCAGGCATTTCAAAATAAATACGACCGGCAGCAGCTTTCACAGCGCCACCTTCTGCCCAATGCGCATTAGTTATAATGTAATCAGCAGTACCACTTCCCCCTCCAGAGCCACCAGAACCACCAGAACCACCACTAGTATCTACTGTAAAGGAAACAGTTTCAGAGACAGCAGTATTCCCTCCTTTCGCTGCATTATCTTTAGCAGTCGCTTTCCATGCCCAACTACCGTTAGTAAAACCCTGCAAATCAATACTCCAAACATCTCCATTTTGACTTGGGTTAAATGATTGCGTTAAACCGCTGGGGTAAATAATAGTAAATGAGACTGATTTAAGACCACTATCATCAGTGATGACGGCAGAAAAAGCTGAAGAACTACCAATGATTGAACCATTGCCAGGAGTCATATCAGTAATTGAAGGTTCGAGAAGATCTTCTCCGCCTCCTGGTGTCGGCTTTCCATTAGGAGCAATTCCACCGGGATTTAATTCAACTGCCACCTGGTGCCCATAAGGCTCGAACGAACCATCAGGCTTACGAAGATATCCCAAACCACGTTCATCAATCACCAAATCACGTGGAATGGCTTGCTGGCGTCTTTCCGGTGTCCAGTGTTCGATTACACGCTGAACCTTTGGGTTTAAATGGTTGTTTCTATCTGAATTAATTGGTTGGGCTTGCACTGACCCAACAAAAAATGCGCCAAAAAAAACACTTATAAAAACCACAAACAGTTTATTACTATTCATCTTGCTTTACCGCCCACGCCAAAAACTGGCAATTAAATTCATAATCATCAATCCAGAATAATACAATCAATTTTTTTTTCAATTGTACAAAGGTACTAATTAACCTTATCGCCCAAAACATTTAACTCTTTAAAATAATTGCATCCAGCACTATAGGAAAATATTTATCATGCATTTTCTGTTAAGAAAAAATCTATCAGCATTTTATTGATACCCGGCCATTTTGAATGGGGCAACGTTCCTTCACAATACCAGGTTTTGGTATTGTCGGCGCAATCGGGATATGCAATACAGCCATTATCCAGTTTTTCCGGGATCGGGCCGCATTCATTACAGGCTGCCCACCAGCCTGATGTTTGCTCACCATAACCAGGAAAAAGACGGTCTTTTTTACTGTGCATGACCATCACTGAAATAGGATCGGGACATTGACGATCCCTTAAGTCAGAATAATCAATTCCGGCTGCACTCGGTGCAATAGCTGAGGGAATATGCTTGGTGCCAGACATAAATGCCAAAGCCATGCTCACTGTCCCGCCATCAGAATGGCCGGTTAGATAAGTTCGCTTTTGATCTATACACCATTTTCCAGCTATTTGGCCGGGGATTTTTCCCAGTTCTATGGTTGATGTCGGTGATAATTCAGAATGATCAGCATAGGCAACAATAAAGCCAGCCTGAGTTGCTTGATACGTTAAACCAGTCAATTTCTCAGTGCGTGCCCGGTTACTCCCTGCAGGGGCATAAACCATCAATAAAGGATGGGCAATGCGGGCATCATAATTTGAAGGCGTACGGACGTTATATTTAATACCATCAGTCGTAGTTTCACCATAAATAGCACCCACCTTCCCAGTTTTACTCCCTGCGGCACATTGTACCTGCTTCGAGCCTGAAGCATAACTGGCTTGTCCCAGACGTACAAACTCATCATCGTCTTCGGTAAAAAAAACCGTCATTGTTAGGACAATAGGCAATAAAAAAATACCTAACACGATCAGGTTTCGCCGGGTCAAATAAGGTTTCAGTTTATTGATCTGTTGACTCATCACCAATCACTCCGATATTCAGCATTAAAACGTTAATACGGTTAATTTTCTGAAGATTTTTCAGTTTTGTCATCATTCGCTTTATACAGCGTATATAGAAACAAACCGATGACAATCATAAGCGTTAATATCAACAAAAGTTTACCGTAGTTAATCTTCAGCTCTTCCTCCTGGCCCACTACAAAAGGAATATGCTGATCCAGTTTTTCACCTTTATGCACAATGGTAATATGCGCCAAATAATCGCCCGCTCCATATTTACTAAAATCAACTAAAGCATTCATCGATCCCGATTTGATTTTTTTCGGCTCTTGATAAAACACTCGTGTTCCATCAGGTTCTTTGGTTATCTCAAATTCAATAGTGACATTGCGAAGCTTCTTGCCTTCATAATCAAAAACCAGATTAGTTTGTCCAATATCTGGAATAGCCTCACAATAGGTTTTACCTCCGGTCGTATTTGGCGTATAAGCAGAAAAATGTATCCATTCATAGCCTACCTTAATTCTACACTGATCAACCTCATCAACATTTGCACCACGATGGGCATGTGCAAACCCAGGTGTAAGCAAAATAACAAAGCAAAGTATTATCAGCTTTTTTACTTCAGAATATTTCGACCTTATCATTTTTTGTTTCATTACAAACCTCAACTACTTTGCTTACTTCCAGTTAAAAATACTTAGCTCCTATTCCCTGAAGTTAAATTCGTATTAGATAATAGTTTTACCCTGTGCCAATTTGGGTAATTTACCACCCAAGCCCATGGCTTCTTTCATTACTTTCTTTTTTGCCGGTTTAATTCTTTCTGCCAAGCCTAAGCTTAAATTGCGCAAAAACTTAACCGGTAAAACTTTATTGCTGAACACACGATAAAAAACATCCATCACCGTCATCATTTTAAGATTTTCGTTGCGACGGGATTTTTCATATCGTTTTAATACAGATAAGTCGGCAATATTCCTGCCTTTTTTATCCGCTTCCACCAAGGTCTGCGCCAATGCCGCCGCATCAAGCAAACCGATATTCACCCCTTGACCTGCTAATGGGTTAATCATATGTGCAGCATCACCGACCAATGCAACACCTGCTTTTACATATTCTTGCGCATGCTGTCTTTTTAATGGAAAACTGGCCACACCCAATATTTGCTTTATTTGGCCTAAACAATCTGGAAATGTTTCAACTAATTCCCTGAGTAACGCTTCTTCAGGCAAGGCTTTTAAGCGTTTGACCTCATCCGGGGAGTTGTACCAGACGATAGAACCATAGTTTCCGGTTAGCGGTAAAAATGCCTGCGGGCCGCTAGGTACAAAGCGCTGCCAGGTAATATCCTGTTGACCATACTCCGTTTCAATATAAATCACCATAGCGTGCTGCTGATAATCCCAACTGGTCACCCCCAAGCCCACTGTTTGCCGAACACGGGACTGCCCTCCGTCAGCAGCAACCAATAATTTGGTAGTCAAAATTCGACCATCATCCAGTTCCAGTTCAGAGCGTTGATGAACCATATCAGTCATATAGTTGATCTTGCTGATAGTAGCCGGACAAATAAGTTCGACATTGTCGAACGCTTCCAGACGCTCTAATAAGGCTAATTGCGTAACCCGGTTTTCAACGATAAAGCCTAATTCGGAATAACCGATATCATCACTGTTAAATTCGGTATCACCCGCTGTCTCCCAAACCCGCATCCGTTTGAAAGGACAACATCGCCTACTAGTAACACCACCCCAGGCACCAACTGTTTGCAAAATTTTTTTTGATGCAATACTTAAAGCGGAAACCCTTAAATCATGCGGTTGATCATCGGCAAATGCATCCGGCATCTGTTGCTCAACCACGGCCACTTTTAATCTGCTCCCACCCAAGCTACAGCCTACCGCAGCACCGACCATGCCGCCACCAACAATCACTACATCAAAATTTTCTTTCATATTTTTTAAGTTATTAACCTATTTATAAGGATTTTATAGACACAGATAGAATATAAGCAAGCCGACCAATGACAAAACCTACCGAATCTGATACAATTGAGCAGTTTCACTAATCTAAATTTACATTTGGCAAACAAAAATCTGTAAGTGCTTGAGATTCAGCCCCTAAAGGCCAGACTCTAACATGCTAAATGAAAAAAAACTATATGAACTGCCAATAAATGGCATGACAGGAAAGGGATGAATTGATGACTACAAATTCCCAACAAGACAACATAGAACAGATGCTTTATAACCCTGATTTATCACAAGATAGCTGTGGCGTGGGCTTTATCACCCATAAGCAAAGCAAACAAACTCACGACTTATTAGTAAAATCACATGAAGCATTATGCACCATTCCTCATCGTGGAGGTATGAGCGCTGAAGGTATAGGTGATGGCGCAGGGGTTAACTTTGATCTTTCATTAAAATTCTTCCGCAAAATTACCGGCGACAACTCGCTAGAAATAGGTCAATTTGCTGTTGCGAATTTCTTTTTTCCTGAAAATCATAACAACGATTCATTAGCATCCGATTTAATTGAAAAGCATTTCAAAGCCTTTAATCTACCCATTATTAAATGGCGAGACGTACCTGTTGATAGTTCAGTCATCAATGCTGCGGCAATTAAAGCCCAGTTACCGATTAAGCAGTTAATCTTTGGCCGTCCCAGCGACATGAAAGAGGCCAGCCATGAGGAATTTGAAAGATATATTCAAAAGGCTTTACTGGATATAGAAGCAGAAGGTTTCAATAATGATCAACTTGAAGGTTTCTATCCTTTATCCATGAGCTCTCGCACTCAGGTTTATAAAGGCAGGCTGAATTCAAATGAAGTCATCCCTTATTTCAAAGACTTGTACGATACCGATCACGAAATACATACCCTGTTTTTCCATACTCGTTTTTCCACCAATACCGCCCCGGCAACTATGATGGCTCAGCCATTCCGCTATATGGCGCACAATGGTGAACTGAATACCGACAAGAAAAACCGCTTAAGCGAAAATGCGATTGCACGTCAGCACAATAAGCATATTGTTTTCCCATGCGGACAATCCGATTCCGGTCGCCTGGATCAAACTCTGACACGTCGAATCAATGAAGATGAACTGGATATTGTTACCGCAGTATTGGCTATGATGCCGCCTGCCTGGGAAAACGATACCACGTTATCAGACGACGTTCGTGCCATGCTGGAATATTTCAGTTTATACGAAGAAAAAAATGACGGTCCTGCTGCACTTATTTTTAATGACGGCATTCGTGTCGGCGCCCGCCTGGATCGCCTGGGCCTTAGACCATTACGCTCAGTAGAAACTGAAGATTATCTGGCGGTTATGTCCGAATCCGGACAAATAGACTTTCCGGCGGAAGATGTATTAATGCGCGGCCGTATTGAAGCTGGCGGCATGTTATATTTTGACCATGAAAAAAGGCAAGCTTTTAACAGCCATGAAGTCATGGAACGCCTGGCACAGGAAAAAGACTATAAAGCCCTGCTTAAACAACGCAGCCTGCATCTTAATGAGCTGCCTGAAGTGGCTTTATCAGAACTGTGCAATCAACACGAATTTACTCCCGATCAACAACATACTGCTTATTCGCTAAACCAGGAAAGCTTTAAGTTTCTGCTGGACCCTATGCTAACCAGCGGTATGGAAAAAATTTCTGCCATGGGTTATGGCATAGCGCCGAACGCTTTATCGGGTGCCGAAGGCGGTATGTCACGTTATTTCAGCCAGCGCTTTGCTCAGGTAACCAATCCGCCACTGGACTCAATTCGTGAAAGTGACGGCATGACCTTGCGCGTTGCACTGGGGGCCAAACCGACCTTTTCTGATGAAAAAAGCAAACAACTTGTAATCAACTCACCGGTACTGCAACGCACTCAGCTTGAACAAATTCGCAGGCAAAAAGATGTCAGCGTTGTGACGATAGATGCCCTCTATGCACCTCACCTGACAGATGCCAAAGCCAATGAAAAAGCTCTATTAGCGGCCCTGGAAAGCGCCTGCCAGCAGGTGGAACAAGCAGCACGCAATAATGTTGGTATTATTATTTTGTCCGATATCAATATCAACAAAGAAAAAGCTGCCATCCCTGCAATATTAATGATTGCAGCAGCAAATCAACACATGGTAAATAAGGGTTTACGTTTTAACTCATCCCTGATTGCCGAAACCGGCCAAGCGGCCAGCGCACACGATGTCGCTACCATTTTGGGTTTTGGCGCATCAGCCATCTGTCCGTTAAGCGTTCATAACCGTGTTATCACACACTATCCTGAAGCTGAACAACAAAAAGTGCTGGACAACTTTCAAAAAGCGGTCGAAAAATCGCTGATGAAAACCATGGGTAAATTCGGACTGTGTACCGCAGAAAGCTATATAGGCGGTGAATTTTTTGAGTCCAACTATCTGGATACCGATGAAGCGGTTTTAAAACCTTATTTTCCCAACATTCATTCTTCCGTTGGCGGCGTACAGTTTGCCGACATTGCCAAAAGCGCAACCGAATGGCATGAAAAAGCCTTTTCCATCAAAGAAGAAAAAGATATTCCTTTTTTGGGCCTGTTTAAAGAACGCCAGGAAGGTGCGGGACATACTTTTGGTAACACTGCGGTCAGAGAATATATCAATATGACCGATGAGGATATTCTTTATATCCCCAAAGAAAACCGAAACCGCGCCCCGCAAGCCAGCGATACAGCTTACCTGGACTTTGGTTACGAAAAGCGCACCCCCGAACAAATTGATGCTTTCGGTATTACCCCGGCCTACCGAAGCTTTACTAAAAACCTGTATCTTGAGCGTGACTCAAGACCTGCCGCACTGCGCGATGTAGTCGCCTTCCCGGCAGATATCAGTGACGCCCAAAATTGTGAAGAGTTTGACCGCATTTTAGGTAAACAAAACCTGAAAGGTAATAACAATTACTTAATTCGCGGCCTGAAAGTGATTCAGGAAAACGATGTGGCTTTCACGATTTCTTTTACCGGCAACAACGATTCAGAACGCCTGGTTCAGCTCGCACAGCACTTTAATAATCGTTTTGATACCACGGATTTCAGCCTGACTGTCGATAAAAAAAGCATCAGTGTTCGCGTCAATGATACGACCAGTTTAATTAGTAATTACCTGTCCAATATTGTATCTGCCCGTGAGCCAATCGACCTTGAACAGGTTCAACCGGCACATCAAATCACACCAACCCTGGCAACCGGTGCCATGAGTCATGGTGCATTATTGGCAGAAGCGCATGAGGCCGTTGCACAAGGTACAAATATTGCCGGCGCCATAAGCAACTCGGGTGAAGGGGGTGAACACTCCAGCCGTTTTAATACTTTACGCTCCAGTAAGATCAAACAATTTGCTTCGGGTCGTTTTGGCGTCTGGGCCGGTTATCTGGCCGATCCCAATATTGAAGAGATTGAAATTAAAATCGCTCAAGGTGCTAAACCCGGTGAAGGCGGTCAGCTTCCTGCGGCTAAAGTTTCGGTTGAAATTGCATCTTTGCGTGGTGGCACACCAAAAGTTGAACTGGTCAGCCCGCCGCCTCATCACGACACCTATTCGATTGAGGATTTAGGCCAACTGATTCACGATGCCAAAGCAGCCAGAGTAAAAGTGGTGGTCAAACTGGTATCTTCTGAAGGTATTGGCACTATTGCTGTGGGTGTTGCTAAAGCCGGCGCTGATGTCATTAACGTTGCCGGCAATACCGGAGGTACCGGTGCAGCCGCTGTGACCAGTCTGAAAAATACCGGGCGCTCACCTGAAATTGGCATAGCAGAAGTGCATCAAGCACTTGCCGCTAACGGTTTACGAGACAAAGTGATTTTACGCTGCAGCGCTGCGCACCAAAGCGGCCTGGATGTGGTTAAATCAGCCATTTTAGGTGCTGATTCATTTGAATTTGGCACCACCGCTCTGATGATGCTGCGTTGCGTCATGGCTAAAAACTGTAACGTTAAATGTCCGGCTGGCTTAACCACCACTCATGAAGAATTTAAAGGCGACCCACGCATTCTGGCCCAGTTCTTTATGAACCTGGCACATGAAGTACGTGAAATATTATCCGTATTGGGTTATCGAAGCCTGGGTGAAATCCGGGGCCAAGCTGATTTACTGCATTTGATTGATCATGAAACCATGATTGGTCAACTGGACTTCCGTCGCCTGCTGGCTCAAGTAGATGTTATTAAGGTAAACAATCCAATTTACCTGGAAGCTAATTTTGATATTGATACCGCTATTATTAAACAGGTAAAAGCGGAATTAATTGATAATAATGCCGAGCAAGTGATTATTGAAGGCGGAGAATACAAGCTGAACAACCGAAATAAAACGGTTGGTGGTCAAACGGCTATCGATATTGAACGACTCCTGCAGTACCAAATAAGCGATGAACAACGTCAGGCATCTAAAATCATCTATACCAATCAGCATGGGCGTCATTATTTCGCACCTGACAGTGTGATTGTACGTACCCATGGTTCTGCCGGACAAAGTTACGGTGCGTTTAATAATGATGGTATGCGCCTGGAACATACAGGCACCTGTAATGATGGTGTAGGTAAAACATCTTGTGGTGGTACGATTATCGTCAAATCACCGGGTGGCGGTTCAACTGAAGCCGGTCATAATGTTTTGATCGGTAACTTTGCCCTCTTTGGCGCAACCGGCGGCAAGACTTTCGTTAATGGTGAAGCCGGTGACCGATTTGCGGTTAGAAATAGCGGTGCTATGGCTGTCGTTGAAGGTGTAGGGGATTTTGCCTGTGAATATATGACCAATGGTGCAGTTTTAAACCTGGGGAATTTTGGCAAGGGTTTCTGTAACGGTATGTCCGGCGGTAACGCCTACCAATACGATCCAAATAATATTTTGGACGCTCTTTCTGATAAATCTTCAATTGAGCTGCATAGTTTGACTGAGGACTCAGATACAGCCCGCGCTCATGAAAAGTTTATTCAATATATGCTGGAACAACACGTTGAATACACAAACTCGGAAAAAGCAAAAAACATCCTGAATAATTGGGGTAAAGAGCGTAAACACTTTAAATTTGCGATTCCATTATGGTTATATAAAACTCAAACTGCACAATTTATTGCTCAAGCGTTAGACCGCAAGGAAATGATTGAAGAGTTATCGATCAATTTTGCCCAACAGCAAATTAAATTAATCAAACAGGGATACCAGAAACAACAAGCTTTATTTGATGGCGCTATCCCTGCTTATGGCGCAGCAGACTCTGCATTAACTTATAAATTGGTTAATAGTTTTGCAGTTATTGAAACTGCACAAAAAATTGCTGCTGAACAGTTAAAACAACAAGCTGCAGCAACCGACCAGACGGCAATCGAACAAGCTATGCAGCATTTGATTAACAAACGTCCTCGTAAGTTGCAAGATGCTTTGGTTAAAACCATACGCGAAGCCTATAGCAATTATAATGATGAACAGCTTTCATCTCTCTTGGCTGAAAAGCGTCTGAATGATTATAAAACTGCATTGGCTGCCAGAGATGTACAAAGTATTTACTCAATTGGTTCAACTGCCTGGATTATCGAACAGGACCAAGTCAATAAAATGGCCTTAGACGGTATCCCCTGTATTGATGAATACTTGGCTGGCCTAACCGGTTTAAGCATTGTTCAATCAATGATGGATACACAGGCTGCATAATTTACTTGTGCATTTGATAAAATCACACGCCCATGTTTAAACGCATGGGCGTGAATAATAAACATTCAGTTATTCGAAATAATATGAAAACACCGCATATCCCTCAGGATGCTCCTTACAGCGAAAATCAGCGAGCATGGTTAAATGGTTTTTTTGCTGGCATGCATACCCATATTGTGCAAAATACCGGTTCCGTTGCTCAGACAGACGCCCGTGTCATCAATATTTTATATGGTACACAAACCGGTAACTCTGAATCCGTGGCACTCGATGCCGCCAATGTTGCCAAAGCACATGGTTTATCCCCCACTGTTCAAAGTCTTGATGAAATAGAACTTGAAAACCTGGCACAAATCGAATATCTGCTGCTGATCACCAGTACTTATGGTGAAGGTGAAATGCCAGACAATGCCCAAATGCTATGGCAAGCCGTTTGTGCTGATAGCGCACCGCAAATGGAAAATATGAAATACTCCGTTCTGGCTTTAGGCGATACCAGTTACGATTTATTCTGTAAAGCAGGTATAGACTGGGATAACCGCCTAACTGAACTGGGTGCAACACGACTGTACGATCGTACCGATTGCGATGTTGATTTCGAAGAACCGGCCGAACGATGGATCTCATCTGTTATTCCGTTAATGTCTGATGGTACGGCCACAACAACCATGGTCGCATCAGCCGATACAGAAAAACCGAAATATAACCGTAAGAATCCTTTCCCGGCAAAATTATCTGTTAATAGAGTCCTTACCAGTGAAGACTCATCTAAAGAAACCCGTCATTATGAAATATCAATTGCGGGTTCCGGTTTAAGCTATGAAGCGGGCGATGCCTTATGCGTAATTCCAAGCAACTGTCCTGAACTGGTTTCAGATATCGTTAAAGCAATTAAATGTACTGGCGAAGAGGATGAACCGGTTAATGGCGAACTAATGCCCTTATCAGAGGCATTGCGCACTCATTTTGAGATTAAACTGCCTAGCAAGGAGTTACTGGAAGAAATTGCCAAACGTTCCGGAGACCAGGAGTTAAATTCTCTTCTTGAGTCAGATGATAAAGATAAACTGTCTGATTATCTATGGGGACGTGACACTCTGGACTTATTACTGCAGTTTCCTACTGTAGAATTTACTGCAGCGGAATTTATAGCATTATTAAAGCCACTTCAACATAGAGCTTACTCAATCTCATCCAGCGGCAAAATGCACCCCGATTCAGTGCATTTAACCGTCGCCAGCGTACGCTATGAAAGCTATAACCGGCAACATAAAGGAGTATGCTCGACTTATCTGGCTGACTTGGTGGATAAAGAAACCGATGTTAATGTATTCTTTACGCCGAACAAAAGCTTTAGAGTACCCGAAGACGATACACTGCCGATGATTATGGTTGGCCCTGGAACGGGTATCGCACCTTTCCGTGCCTTCTTGCAGGAACGTGAATTCAGAAAAGCCAACGGAAAAAACTGGTTGTTTTTTGGTGATCGTAATGCGGCAACTGATTTTATCTATCGCGAAGAAATAGAAGCCATGCAGGAAAGCGGCCTCTTAACTCGCCTGGATTTAGCCTTCTCCCGTGATCAGAAAGAGAAAATTTATGTCCAGGATAGAATGCAAGAAAATGGTGCCGAAGTCTTTGCCTGGCTGGAACAAGGCGGATCTTTCTTCGTTTGTGGTGATGCTTACCGTATGGCAAAAGATGTTGATAAAGCCTTACATGAAATTATTGCCGAACATGGCAATATGAACGAACAGCAAGCCGTTGATTACATCAACCAACTAAAGAAAGAAAAACGTTACGTCAGGGACGTTTATTAAAAAATCAATACAAACACTGTTCTCTGCCGGATTCTGTCCGGTAGTCAACAGAGCTTATTTATTCAAAAAAAGCTGTGTTAAAACAATTCCACCTCAACTTCGCTACAGGTGTCCTCTATTCCCGGCATCTGCTCAAATAAAATGGTCTGATTACGTCCATTTTCCTTGGCAAAGTACAAGGCTTTATCCGCTCTATCCAATAAAGTGGAAGGTAAATCCCCTTTATCGGTGATCTTGGTGGCGCCGATGCTAACTGTAACCTTGCCCACCTCAGGAAAATCATAAGCGGCAACTTCACACCTAAACCTATTTAAAATATCTTCTCCTTCATCAGCCGAGACATTATTTAAAATAACAACAAACTCTTCCCCACCAAAACGGAATAAATAATCGATATAACGAAACTTTCTTTCCATTAACTGACTGAATCGTAACAAGACTTCGTCACCATATAAATGGCCGAAATTGTCGTTGATCCGTTTAAAGTGGTCTATATCTAAAACGGCAACCAAAGAATGTTTATCCGATATGGAGCCTGAGTTTTTTTGTTTACGATAAAGTTCACTGACCTCCAGCAAACGTAATGACAGCGACTCACGATTTAATAAACTGGTTAACACATCACGTTCTTTTAAATCATGTAAAACGATTTGATTGCGAAATAAGCGCAACAAATTTGTAAATACCTGCTCAACAGTGTCAAGCCTGCCTTTAACTACAACAATACGATCAGGTCCGGTTGAATTGGTGATTGCTGACACTAATTCTTTAATACCATTATCATGCTCAATCGTTATTACCTCTTCCGATAGATGCTCCAACAAGTAAGCGTAAGGTTGCTCCTTTTCCGTTCGCGTAACATCCAATGGAAATTGCTTGACCAACAAATCTTTATTTAAGTTATCTTTTTTTGAATGGGTCTTACCACCATAAACCTCAAATACTGAAACGCTGTCAATAGTAGGAAATGAATTTAATATATCTATAAAAACATGAGTTAATTCATGATAACTTAACTGTTCTGTTAAAATCCCCGCCCAATCAAAACATTGCTGACTGTCAATTTCTTGCATTAATTCATTCAACTTCGGTTAGATATAATCATATTAACTTATAAAACTTAGGGATTTATTATAATGATAAACAGATTATTGTCAGTATATAATTACAATTTAAAAAATGTTTTTTTAAATCCATTCTGTTTTTATTTTTTGACAGCGCTGACATTGAAATACAGTTGTTAATTTACCTTGTTTCACATCAAACTGCTTATCCTTGACGATCAACCATTTATGAAAACCACTTTTACATAAGGTATTTTTTTTATTATTGCTCTTTTTCTTAAACGGTATAACCTGTCCCATGACATTTAATCTTTGGCTATCACATCAATTGCAGCACGCAAATAATTGATCATTGACCACAAAGTCAAAATAGCCGCCAGATACATCAGTACATATCCAATAGTGTTAATCGGTAACCCTTTAAAATCCTGATTAAACAAGAGTAAACCTATGGAAATCATTTGCACACTGGTTTTCCACTTACCAAGCTGAGAGACTTTAACCGTCGCTCTTTGGCCGATCTCAGCCATCCATTCCCGAAGCGATGCAATGGTAATCTCCCGACCAATAATAATAGCCGCCGGTAATGTCATATAGAGACTGTTTTCCTGCTGAACAATCAGTACCAGCACAAAAGCGACCATCAACTTATCAGCCACCGGGTCCAAAAAGGCGCCAAATGGGGTTTCCATTTTGAGTTTTCTGGCTAAATAACCATCCAGCCAGTCGGTGATACCCGCAATAATAAAAACGATTGTGCAGGCTATATTGGAATATTGCCAGGGCAGATAAAACAGCACGGCTAATAAAGGGATAAAAATAATCCGTAGAAAGGTTAAATATGTTGGTATTGTTAATTTAAGTGCCATCTTGTTGATGAAATGTATCGTAAATGCGTTGTGCTAATTGTCGGCTTATACCGTCCACACTGCTAAGCGCATCAACACCCGCGCGTGATACACCCTGCAGCCCCCCAAACTGTTTTAATAAAATTTGTCGTCTTTTTGGCCCCAAACCGGCAATCCCCTGCAAAACCGATTCTCGCTTAGCCTTACCTCTTCTCTGTCTGTGTCCGGTAATGGCAAAACGGTGCGCCTCATCCCGAATATGTTGAATTAACAACAAGCCGCTGGCATTTGGATTCACATCTATGGGCAGAGTCTGCTCAACCAAAATCAGTTTTTCCATACCGGCTTTTCGGTCCGGCCCTTTCGACACACCGACTATCATAACATTGTTTATGTCTAATTCCGCCAATGCCTTTTGAGCTTCATTAACTTGTCCCTTTCCACCATCAATTAATAGAATATCCGGAGCTTTATGTTCACCCTTTTTTAGCCGTTTAAAACGTCTGAAAACAGCCTGATGAATGGCTGCATAATCATCACCACCGGTTATACCTTCAATATTAAATCGCCGGTATTCGGACTTTACCGGTCCTTCACGGTCAAAAACCACGCAAGAAGCAACCGTTTGATCCCCTTGAGTGTGACTGATATCGAAACATTCCAGACGCTTTGGCACCTCGGTGCAGCCCAACTCCTCCTGAAGACTGACAAATCGGGCATAAATGCCCTGTTTGTCCGATAACTTACTGAACAATGAGTTCTCAGCATTGGTACACGCCATTTGTAACCATTTTGCCCGTTCCCCACGCACTCTGGAGCTTATAGTGACAGTATGCTTAGCCTGACTTGCAAGCATTTCAGACAACAATTCGGTTTCCTCCAGCTCATGACTTAAAATAAGCTCATAAGGAGCCTGTCTGTCCAAATAATATTGTGGGATAAAAGCCTGTAATACATTAACTGGATCGTAATCGCCTGAGAAACGTGGAAAAAATAATTTGTTCCCCAGGTTTTGTCCGTTACGAATAAAAAACACCTGTACACAAGCGACTCCGGCTTTACTGGCGCAGGCAATTATATCGACATCACCACGCTCACCATGAACAAAGTTTTTCTCTAAAATCGAACGCAGTTTAACAATTTGATCCCTAAACCCGGCCGCCTGTTCGAATTCCAGACTGGCAGAGGCCTGTTCCATTTTTTCAATCAACTGGTCAATCAGTAAATTGCCACGCCCTTCAAGAAACATTATCGTACTGTTCAGATCCTGCGCATATGCCTGTTTATCAATCAGGCCGACACATGGCGCAGTACACCTATCAATCTGGTATTGTAAACAAGGCCTGGAGCGATTACTGAAATAAGAATCCTCACACTGACGCACGGGGAAAATTTTCTGTAATAATTTTAATGTTTCCTTAACCGCCCCGGCACTGGGATAAGGACCGAAATATTTTCCCCGTTTCTTTTTCGCACCACGATGAAAGGTGATTTGCGGGTAATCATGGTAACTGGAAATAAAAATATATGGGTAGGATTTATCATCACGCAGGCAGATATTATAACGCGGCATATAGCGCTTTATTTGCTGGCTTTCCAGCAACAGCGCCTCACCTTCTGTATGCGTTACAGTAACTTCAATACCCGCCACCTTAGCCACCATTGCCTGCTGCTTGGGTGAAACAGATTGTGACCTAAAATAACTGGAAACACGGTTTTTAAGATTTTTTGCCTTACCGATATAAATTATACCGCCCTGGGCATTAAGCATTTTATAAATACCGGGACGTTTGGTTAAAGTTTTTAAAAAGGCTTTTATATCAAAATCTGTTTGTGGGACTTCATTAGTCAAAATTTAACCTAGCTCTTTTACAACCGTTCTAAATACATCGACAAACATATCATGTGTCAGCCGTTTAGTTTGCATGTTATAACGACTACAGTGATAAGAATCAATCAAAACCCGGCCATCGGGCAAATTATGTGTATTATTATGCGCAAAAACCATCGTGCTTAACTTAAGTTCATAAGCTTTCACTACAGCCTTATGAGCGATACTGCCCAAACTTAAAATAACAGCATTCTGTGGAAGTTTTTCAATTTCAGCTTTTAAAAATGAATTGCAGGCATTAATTTCCTGTGCATTGGGTTTGTTATCGGGAGGAAGGCATTTGACTGCACAAGCGCGCCACTATTTCTGCGAAAGCTTGTTTTGGGCATCCGAGCCCAATCAAGCGGCAGAAATTACGCGGCAAT
>JBNLBS010000032.1:0-10841 GCA_050303415.1 Methylococcaceae bacterium
GGGCTGTGGAGTTAAATCCAGAGCAAAATAAAGCAGCTGCTTAACTGTTTAGGCGACAACTATCTTGAAAAACACCGTTAGCAATTAGTCTAAGAAATTAAACTGGTTGTGTCTTGTTATCGTCTTTAAGTTAGATAGAACGCCATGTGAATGCGTTCACACTTCTAATCAAACTGTACAAAAGTACAATATCGCGTTTGTTTCAAACAGGGTAAGGTGTAGTCAACTTCTTTTTTCAGGAGTAGATCATGACCAGTGAAATAGATGATATCGATTATGAAGACATGGATGATCTTGCATTGCCTGAGCATATTGAATGGAACCATGCTGAATCTCAAGAATTTTCTATGGAAGCCATAGATATTGAATATATTTTTTAATTTGTAGCAGCCTCCTCTTTAACCCAGCTTTGTCACCTAACTTAGCTGGGTTTTTTCTATCATTGAATAATTGAAAATCCAAAGAAAAAGTAAAGCATACAAATAAACATTTATATATGCATCGCATCAGTTAAAAAAACTAAACTTGTATCTATATTAAAACTTCAGGCGACAAAATATTTGCTGATTTACATTATCCTAAAAAATAGGTTTAGATATTCATATTTCAGACGGTTACTGGTTATATGTCTTGTAGCAAGTCATCTATTTCTCTTTTGCTGGGCATGTCACTAAATTGTGTTGAGATACCACTTAAGAAATCAGTAATTATTTTCAGGTGCCATTTTTGATTTTCCGTACTGGTCTCTATATTTAGCAATATTTCTAGTAAAGCCTTTTCTTCTTTTTTCGACAAAGGCTGGTTTTTATTTAGCATTGTGGCAAACATTTTTCCTTCTGTGGGGCTACCCATTTCTTTATCAAGTTTAACAACCTCTTTATTGCCTTCATTGTTTATTAAGTCTATATAAATAGTACCACCATCCAGTAGAGCCGCACATTTTGATATTTTATAAACGCCCATAAACTTTTTTATAGTGGAAAAAATGAGTGATAAAAAGAAATTGTGTGAAGTGTTGTTCACGATATATCTCAGGTAGTAACAAGCCTAAAACGCCTATTAGACCACTACAGCGGTATGGGATAATTTGCAGTATTTTGAAAATATCAAGCACAATATGATAGCCGGCGGAGCATTTCAGTCTTCGTCGTCTTGCCGTTCAATTTCATCCTGAGGGTTGTTCTCTTTTGCCAGTACTTTAGTCATGAAGAGCAAACAACCGACAATAGCTAATACCATAACTACTTCAAATATCATTCTTAACATTGCACACCTCCGAATACAGTTATGTATAGTACACGTGCCCGATCTATTAAATCATATTCTTATGTATTGTTTCAGAATCTAGACCAAAAAATAGTGGGGCATGTTCATTAAAAATTGTAAGTCTGCTCTAAACCGTTTTAAGATTGAATTCAAAGACCGATTACACAATTGTTTACAGTCTCAAATTTGACCATGACCAGCTATTTAAAAACTTTGCCGTTTTAACTTCAAAAGAAATTATAAGGGCCCAAAATGCCAGCTTTAACCATCGGAAAACTAGCCAAACAAACCGGAGTCACGATTGAAACCATCCGTTACTATCAACGTATTGGTTTACTTACGGAACCGGCGAAACCTGATGGTGGTTATCGAGTATATTCAGTCGATACGATTGCCCGGATAAGATTCATCAAACGAGCTCAACAGGCTGGATTTACTTTGAAGGAAATAGCCGTATTGCTATCGTTTGATGGGGAGCACTGTGCTGATGTTCGTCAGCTCGCCGAGCAGAAATGCCAGCAGATCGATCAACAAATCAGGGACTTAATGGTTCTCCGTCAGATATTGGGAAGCCTTGTCGACGACTGCCAGCAGACAGCACAATCTGCGCATTGTGCGATTCTTGATGCATTTAGCGATGACAATCAACGTACTTGACTCTGTTCTAAACAACAGGGTTTAAAATCCTTGTCAACATCCAGTTTGGTTTGGCTTAGGAGATTAGGATGAATACTATACCAAAAACACCTTTAAAAACCTCGTCATGGTTGGGTATAGGCGCCTTTTTGGCCGCTGTAGGGGCTTCAGTCTGTTGTGTAGGGCCTCTTTTACTGTTGTCGTTGGGTATTGGTGGTGCATGGATCAGCACGTTGACGGCGATGGAACCGGCCCGGCCATTTTTCATTATCCTGACCCTGATTTTTATAGGACTAGGCTATCGAAAACTCTATCTGACGCCTGACCGCTGTGCAGCAAGTGAAAACTGCGCTACGCCCGACAACCAACGCCGGCAACGCCTGGTGTTTTGGCTGGGTACCCTATTTATTTTGATACTGCTGACCTTTCCCTGGATAGCGCCTTTTTTTCTAGCTTGAGAGGATTTCGATATGACGATTAAATCGGATTTTTTATTGATAAGCCTGTTGTTGCTATGTTCTTCGTGGATGCCTGCGGCCTATGCTGAAACTACTGTGACACTGCCAAACCAACAACAAACAGTCAGCCTTAACATAGAAAATATGAATTGTGCCCTGTGTACCATCACCATCAAGAAAGCTTTGCAGAAGGTCGAAGGCGTACAAAACGTGATTGTCGATTATGATGCCAAAAGGGTTATGGTTACTTTCGACAGCTACAAAACAAATAGCGCAGCCTTGATCAAAGCCACGACGGATGCCGGCTATCCAGGCTCTCTTGCCGCACCCATTTCTCGATAAGGCTGAGGATAGCGTAAATGTCTGATTGCTGCTCCACAAATTCATCCACCAAAACCAAGAAGATTTGCCCTGAATGTGGTTCCACGTGCAAAAGTGTCAGCATGTCGACGCTTTACCATCAGGTCCGGTTCCCAGAGAATCAGGCGCTCATCACTGACAATTATTATTTTTGCCCGGCAAAGAAATGTCCGATTGCCTACTTTTCCAACGTGGACAATACCATTAGTAAACAGCACTTACGCTGCTATGAAGCGATTCAGAATGAAGCACTTTGTTACTGCTTCGACATCGACGCCGCGCAGTATTTATCCGCCTTAAAAGATAAACGAGCAGAGTCGATTAAAGCTTTTGTCATACAGCGAACCAAAATGGGCGAATGCGCCTGCGAAATCAGAAATCCATCGGGTCAATGCTGTTTAGCCGACTTCAAGCGTTTGGAAAATGAGCGTAATTCGGATGTCAAATGATCTATATATATCGTTAATCAGGACACTGATTTTCTTTTATTGACCTCTTTTGGGCTTTTTCACTTGTTAGATGATGGATAACTTGTTAGATGATGGATAATTGAATAGTAAGACAATAATTTTTATTCCAAAAACAGATAGGTGTTTTTGTCATGCACACAGAAATTAAAAAATCATAACAATGGATACATTTCATGGAATAAAGGTAAATTGATCGGGCGCAGAAGTTACCGTTCAAATAAAAAGAGATATGGCCCTTCGTATCAGGTCTCAAATGGCCAACAAATAGAGAGTTGTTAGCTTTGTTTATTTTAGCGATAGAAAGCAAGCTGCGCGCTTGTGATTTATACGCTTATATTTTCTCTAATGAAAAATTTATGAGCCTTTAAGTTATTACTTGGGCATACCTAACCTGTAAACACAGTTAGATACCATAGCAACAAGTCGAATCTTACTTGAATTTAGAGTATAGGATGTTATCTGCAGCTGTTTTTAACAGTTGAATCCAAACCCTAAGCTGCCATTGACTGACGTTGTCTGCTAGACTGCTTAATGGCAAGTAACAGACGTTCGAGTTCGGTATTATTAATATCCGAACCTATCGGAAAAACGTATTCAACCTGATTCGCAGAAAGGCTTACCTATATGAACCGAGCACGGATTATAAACAAAAACGGAAATTTACTTTTCTTCGGTTATATTTTTTTTCTTTTCCTGATGCCCGCAACGGCTATAGCGTCGGACGGTGAGCCGCAGGATTTCAGCAGCCACTGGATCGGCATTGTTTCCTTATTATTATTCATTCTTGCTTATTCCTTGGTTATCTTGGAAGAAGCGTTACACCTTAGAAAATCGAAGCCGGTGATGGTTGCGGCCGGTATTATCTGGTCTCTCACCGCATTTGCCTATGCCGGCACCGGCGATATACACTTCGCCGAAAAAGCGATGCGTCATAATCTGCTCGAATATGCCGAATTGTTCTTGTTCTTATTGGCTGCGATGACCTATATCAATACGATGCAAGAACGCGGTATTTTCGCCGTATTGCGTGCCTGGCTTATTTCACAGCGATTCTCGTTACGGACTATTTTCTGGCTTACCGGTATACTCGCTTTCTTTATATCGCCGATCGCCGATAACCTAACGACTGCGCTGTTGATGGCGACCGTGGTCATGACGGTCGGCGGAAATAATACCGGCTTCGTTGTCGTCTCCTGCATCAACATAGTCGTTGCCGCCAACGCCGGCGGTGCCTTTTCGCCGTTCGGCGATATCACCACCTTGATGGTCTGGCAAAAAGGCATATTGCAGTTTAACGAATTTTTCGCGCTTTTGATTCCATCAGCGATCAATTGGCTTGTTCCCGCTTTCTTGATGTCATCTTCCGTTCCTAAAACACGACCGGTAACAGTTAAAGAGGAAGCGGTGGTGCGGCACGGCGGGTTTGTCGTCGTCGCGTTATTTATATTGACCGTCGTTATGTCGGTGTCCGCGCATCAATTTCTACATATGCCGCCGGTACTCGGCATGATGACCGGCCTCGGCATTCTGAAATTTTACGGTTACTATTTAAAGCGCTTGGACGATAGGGAATTACGAAATATGCCAAACGAGTTCGCTTTTATGAAACGCAATAGCGACGGTACGGCAGAAACGGCGCAAACCAATCTCGGCGGGCAAAAAATCGGGCTCGAATATTCGAAAAATGTCGGCGACAAGCAATCCGGTTTTGATGTTTTTAAATCGCTGGAACGCGCCGAATGGGACACGCTAATGTTTTTCTACGGTGTTATTCTCTGCGTCGGTGGTTTGGGTGCGTTGGGCTATCTGTCGCTGATGTCCTATCTGATGTATGCCGGTCTCGGGGCAACCTACGCTAATATCCTGGTCGGTATTCTTTCCGCATTGATCGACAACATACCGATCATGTTCGCAGTGCTGTCGATGATGCCGGATATGAGCCAAGGGCAATGGCTACTGGTGACGTTAACCGCCGGCGTCGGCGGTTCGCTGTTGTCCATCGGCTCCGCAGCCGGCGTTGCGGTGATGGGGCAGGCCCGTGGCGTCTACACGTTCATCTCCCATTTGCGTTGGTCATGGGCCATAGCGCTTGGCTATGCGGCCAGTATTTGGGTGCATTTTTTGATTAATGGCGCACGGATTTAAATGATGTATGACCTTAAGCACAGGTTTGGTCATTGCTTCAATGCTCAAGGTTCTAGATTGTCCACGATCGCAATGCACTATTTGATTGGATAACAGGGTTTCTTTTACGCTATTGTTTTATCATGTTGTTTTCTTCAATTATCAGTTCAATGCGGTCTGGATTGTATAGCCTTCTCTGTTAAATGCCGATTGGAAAAAATGCCTGAATTCTTCTTGTTTCATCAGGTCTTGTGGCGTCCAAATAGCAGAGGCTGGATGCGAACGATTCCCTAGTGTTACTTTGTTATTGAATTGATTTAAATTTCGGGTGAATGAAAATTTATTGTGCAGGAAGGCAGTTACATCAAATACGCCTAAATAGTAGGTATAAAAGTACATGGAAGGTTTATTGACGGGAACTTTCTGGGGATCGACCGGAAGAGTGATTGTTCTTTGTAGTCCGCTTTCTAACTCAGTTTTAAATTCTTGAATGGATACTTTCTTAATGCTCGTTGGTTTTTTTGGGGTTTTTCCATCGGTTATTCTCGTATTCAAGTCAATAAATATGCGCGAGCGGCCTTTGTTATTTTTTATTTGCTCTTCCGATGCAATAGTCACATAAACTGGCAAATCAGAAAGATTTGCAAAAGGGAAGTGACCATTTTTTTCCTTATATTCATTAACGAGATGGCTAATAATAAGGATATGGTCGAGTCTGATTTTGTCAAAATCTTCCTGCATTGATTTTGACGTTCCACCCTCAAATTCAGAGCATGAAAGTAGCAGTAAAGAGAAACATAACAGGATTGTTGTTAGCCAAAACTTTTGCATAAACTGTTCCTTTTTTGTTGGGTTATGTGCTTGCACTTCGGTTTTGCTTGTGTCCCCATAAAACGGGGTATTAATCGATATCAGTCACGATTGCTTGGATGTTAATTATTTAGCAAATCCTTCATGCCGTTTTCGATAGCATTAAAGAATATTTCTTGTTGCAGAGGGTCATGAATTTGATCAGGTAAAAAAGCATTCATATCAAAATTTGACACGTCCAAAGTTTTTAAAAAGAATGATATAGCTTCCGATTGACCGAATTTTTTAAAGCTGAAATTCTTGGGTAAGGAAAATTCGTCATTTCTGCTAATTGCCTCCGTATAGCCTTCCTTAAAATCTAACATGTAAGCATCAATGCGTTGATTCACTGTACTGGGAACATCGCCTTCACAACTGCCCCAGATCATCCAGGGGAGTATATCAGCGGTAAAATGCCCAAGCGGCTGCCTGGAATAATGATAGTAATTTGATGTTGCTATATTCAGGCAGTCTGTGACCGGATCATCGTTACCATCGAAAACCCATTCACGTCCTTTATCATCCACATATACACTATTGTTCCAGGCTCCACCCATTTGGTGAATTCGAAGTTCCTGGGTGTTTTGTAAAACAGTATATATAAATGCGGTGCTTGATCTAAGTTGCGTATCCTTTAAGTCCCTTTGGGTTAATTGGACTAACCTGGGATATCTGCCGATTTTAGCTTGTTCGGAAACATTTGATGGATAGTGCGCTTGCTGACTTTGATCCGATTCGGGTTCAGACCATTCTATTGTTTCGTCTTTTATTACAGGTTCATTATAAATAGCGCTCTGTGGATTTAAGTTGGGTGTTGAATCAGCTTTTGCCAAGCTCAAACTGCTACAAATAACGGTAAGAAATGCAAAAAATTTATATTGATAGCGAACCATATCAAAGTACCTCGCAATAGTATTGCTTTAAATCAGTATACTTTAAATGTCTGTTCTTAAGAGCGAAATCACCACATCTTGGATGCCTGACTACAAGCCCAGATTACTAAGTTAACGATGGAAAATGATTGTTATCTATAGTTGTATTAGGCTCTATACCATCTGATATTTACCGGTTTAGAAACTTTCCTTACCAATCAGCTCTGTTTATTAAGGTAAAATCGGCACCAATAGCATAAGCTGAGGGTTCCTGGGATGCATTTACATATTGCCTGGAATAACTAGGGATGGTCTGGCTTGAATAATTTACTACCTCGTGAGCAGTTACAACCTTGTCCATAGGCTTATTGTCGGCTTGGCCTTTCAACCCATTTAGAACAACATAAGTAAATAAACCATGTTTAAGATCGCCTAATTCAGCAGCGTTTTGATCCTTACGAGTAGCCGCTAAAACAGTAACGCCAACCTCTCTGCTTATAATGCGGCTAAAGCGGCGCTGAAAATGTTGAAATTTATGAAATGATTCTACACCACCGCCTGAATAACACGCATCAATCATCACCATAATACGTTGTGCTTTTATATTGACTAATAATTTCTGTATTTTCTTTGCCGATAGCCCAGTATGCTTGAGTTTATCATTTTGTTTAGTCATTTGAGTCTCATAAGGCATCAGATACCAATCATCATCAAGAAAAAGACCGTGTCCGGCATAATAAAAAATAACAACATCGGAAGAAGGTATTTCAGCTAATTTTTCAAATTCATTTATTATATTTTTTTTTGTGCCTTGTTGATTAAACAGTGTTTTGAAATGAATTTTATTAAAGCCAAAGTCTTTTTCCAGTTTAAATTGATTCAGTATCGCCTTGGCATCTGGAACACTGTAATCAAGGTTTAAGAAGGGATCTTTATAGCTATTTAAACCGACAGTAAAGACATGTAAATCCGGCTTTATACCATCAGAAGCAAAGGTTTTGGTCATTATTGAAGATTCACTTTCAATGCCCATCAGGTTTGTTGCTAATGCTTTGAATGTATTAGGCCCAGAAACCGGTTGAACATAAAAAACGCCAGCTAAGATATGTTTTTTTTCTTCTTCATTTACATGATCTTCTTTTTTAAGTAAAGATCCTGGAGGCATTAGCTTGCCATTATGAAAAAGTTGAAGATTGGCTATTCCTCCCCCCATATCTTCCGCCACAACAACTACATAAAACGGTTCTAAAGAATCTAGCTGTTTATCGGCTAATTCTAAATCGATTTGGACAGTGGGGGGCGGCATAACACCTTGGTCCACAACAACTGGAGCAGTGGTAATAAAACTTTCTTCGCTATGTAGGTATGTCGTAAGTAATCCGGACTCGAAATATTGTCTTGAAAACTGAGACAAATTTAATTCATTTTCTTCCGTTTCCCAGAATACATTTGCAATTGCTGCTTCTGATCCATCAAACCTGCCACGATTGTCTATTACACTCCAACCGTCTAAAGTATGGATCATTCTGACTAATGGTTTTGCAGAACTTATCTCCCAAAAAGTGGTAATGCCTTCTTTATCACCAGTTACAATAAATTTATTACCAGGAATGAAAACAACGTCTACTACTGATTTTTCATTAGAAGGTAGATTTTTTTTTAAACTTCCAGTGATTAAATCATATACACTCAAATTATTTTCAGAGTTTATTTGCAAGACAAGATTACCGTAGTCACTCATAAAAGTTTTATCATTTGTATTCAATAAACTTTTATTAAATGATGAGGAACCTGATTTTCCCTGATATAAACTTCCATCCGTCAAACTGACATAAAGTAATCCGGTATTTTTATGATAAATAATTTCTTTTATATCATTGTCAAATTCCGCCTTTGTCTCAGAACATTCTTTAGCGTTCAAAGAAAAATTCTTAATTTGATTTTTACTGGCTAAAACCAAACTGTCATGGTCGACAGTAAAATCAACAATAGTTCCTGGATTACAATTACCCAGTTTTTCTATTTTTGAGTTTTTCCAATCCCAAGCAACAATATCTCCGGTTGTACTTACTAAAAGTAACTTTGTTTCATCGGAAGTTGGGATTAGGTCAACAAGCTGACCGGAACTCATTTGATAATTTGAAACCTGATCTTTAGTAAGAACGTCAATAACAGTGATTTCGCCTTCAGCATTTGAATATATTAAATATTCTCCGTTTTTTGTTACAAGAATACGCTGTATATTAGACTTTATGTTATTGATTACGGTCTTTTGAATTCCTAATTCAAGATCCCAAACTCTAATAGTGTTATCACTTAATCCTATGGCAAGAGTTGAACCTTCAGTATTAATACCAAACAGCTTCACCGAACCGGCATTATTTTTGATTTTTAACGTTGGTTTCAAATAGCGGGCGCCAATGACTTTAGATATCTCGTCATCGGTATTGTTGACTAATTTCTTAACAAATTTATCAGAAACGTTAAAGAAAGCATTCTGTGCCTGAACAGGCGAAAAAGAATAAAACAAACCAATCAGAATTATGCTTATTTTTCTTGTAGTTTTTTTAATCATGCGTATGTGTAAAAACTGTATTGTAATGATTCGACTATCATTATATATAGAGTTTTTACAACCTTATTGGTATCAAATAAATTAAAAACTAAACCTTACATTTAATCCCGCCTGATGAATTGAAATCAAATCAACTAGCAATTCCGATTGGTAATTGAGGTTTAAACTGATGCTTTTATTTATTTCATATCCCACTCCACCTCGAACAAATAACACATCATCACCAGATCCCTTTTCCGGAAAACCATATTCATACTGAACACCAAAATAAGGACTAAAAGGTCCTATTTGATAAAGAATTTCTACATCACCAACGACTGAATTGACAAAAAAGTCAAATGAAGCGTCTTCGTCTTCCAAGGCGGCATCAATATATGTATATCGATGAGCTAATTTACCTTTCAAAATCCAATTATTGGTGTTGAATACTTTAAATACACCATTAGCAGCAAGCTCTGTATTAACAATATCGGCATATTCAATGACATGGGAACTACTATGGGTATAATTCACTAACCCGCTTATAAATACATTGTCGTTGATTGAGTAGGCGAAATATGGTGAAAAGAAACCAGCATCTAAGGTATGTGTAGTATCTTCACCTGGGTCATCGTCTGAGAATTCTGCAAAAAAATCAACATGGATATATCCACCAGACAGACCAAACAAAAAGTCGCCAACAGTTTTATCAGCACCAATAATATGCTGAAACATATCTATCCCAAAGTCGATGTCTGTCTCATCAGACTCCAACTCACTTAAGTCATTATCATCAATTCGGGTATAAATAAATGATCCCCATATTGAATTATCCAACTGGGTTTCTTTGGGTGCTTCTTGAGTTAAATTTAATGTTATTCTTCTTGCGACTGCTTTATCAAGAGCTCTACCGGCTTCAGTTGCAACTTGTTTTAATGGATCAGCATCGACGATACTGATGAGTGAACTATAAACAAAAATTATATATAAGCTTTTTTTAAACATATTCTCCCCCCTGAACCATCCATTTTATCATCAGCTTATATAAATGCATACTTTCTACATGGTTTTTTCTTTCCTGCTTTATTTATATTAATTGCTTGTGTATTCAATGGAAATTTACGTGGGCAGGGGTAGTTTTGCATCCATATAGATCATAATCCATTTGCTGATAACCCCCTGTGTCAGGATAGTTGTCGCCTCAATTAAATTTATAGTCCAACAGGGAGCGGAAAGATACCCATGAATGAAA
>JBNLBS010000033.1:0-9317 GCA_050303415.1 Methylococcaceae bacterium
GGTGCTTTATGCTTCCTATACCCCCCGGTTGCTGGTGGTTATTCGTATTCACTGTATTTCTTTGCATTACCCTTGACTTTCTCAGCCGGGTATTTCACTTCATTCTTCTCGATTTTTTGATCCATCGGCAACCCGACAATAGACCAGAAACGTCGAAAAAAGTGTGCAAAATCAGTACCTTTATATCGCAAAAAAGCCTTACCCCGACACCCACCAAATAATGTTGAAGCTCAATAATTTATCTATGTCCATACAAAACAGGAAGTCTATGTCCTGCGCAATGCCAAAAAAAATGACCTCGGACTGATTGGGATAATCTGTAGCATAGTGAGCACAGGGATCAATTGAATGGCTCGTTGGATCGTCTGATGATTGTTGACTGTTTTCAACGGGCTCTATACGAATATGCAGTTCGCTTACCTGCCAATGCTTGGGAATGTTTTCTTTCGCAATTCTGAATGTCGTTTTTTTGTCGATGGTAACAGTGGCTTTCTCAGATACGCCAGGCAAAGTTATATCAACTGGCCGCTTGAAATAATCTGATGGCAGAACTATGAATTTACATCGGTCTCTATCGGTTTTGTTGTTGGCGGATATTTCTAAACAAACTTCTACAACACCTTCTGCTAACTTTTCATCCGGTAAAATTTTTACATGATTTATATTCGAGCTATCCACCTTAAAACCATCCACCTTAAAACCATCCACCTTAAAATCATCCACATTAAAACCAACTTCCGAGCCCTTCACTTCATTACCATTTATAAACCATCGTCTTTGCAGCGATACACTGTCATTGCCGTTCAGGATAAAACTCTTTTCCCCGGATAGCAATATGTCTTTACCGGCCAGGCTGTAATTGATTTTTGGCAGTATTGCAACAGGTTTTATGTCATTATCTTTAAGCGATTGGCGAACAGCGAATAGAAAACCATTCGAATAATATCCGTTTATTTTTTCATATTGAGTGATAACAAATCCGAGCCGATTCAATAAATTACACACTACCATTTCATCATAGGATTCATGTAATTCCATAGCCACATACTTGATGTGGCGGGCCATTTCTGGTGACAGGCCTTTTAGAATGTCATACTCAGCCCCCTCACAGTCAATCTTCAAAAAAATATCTTCGCGGTTGACTAACTGTTTAATGATATTATCCAAGGTAATACAAGCAACACTTTGCATGGACACGCTGACAGCCGTTTTGTTTTTTATTCCTTCAATCAGGCCTTTTTTTGTGGTAACCATGCCTGAAGAGACACAATGTTCAGTTTCAGGAATGTAGATATCCAATGAGGAGTTATTATCAGAGACTGCGGTATTAAAGAGCTTGACCCTGCCATGTAGACGATTTTCATCAATATTTTTTCTAAGAATATCATAATTTAGCGAGCATGGCTCGTAGCCATAAACTTCACAGCCTTTTTCCGCAGCATAGATTGAAAAAACTCCTTGATTCGCGCCGATATCCAGTACAGTTGCACCCCGCTCAAGATAAGCGGATTCGTCATAACAATGTCTGTTCCAGACCTCATCAATAATATAGTCTGTACCGGGATACCCCTGTATAGACATTCCGTTGGGTAATTTATAACGTTCAACTTTGCCAAACGACATGCGACCCCCTTTAAAAATGGTAACTGGACTTGAGTATCAATTCTGCAGAAGTCATTTTGTTCAACCCTTTATTGTAGGTGGCAACTGCGTATAAACGTATCTCTTTATTGTCAGTGAATTCATAGGTAGCATTGTACTCGCGCCTTGCGTTACCGCTGGCAATGACGCGACCATTTACATACCAGGTAACTTCTGTTATGTCTGGCAGGCTGGTTGCAACAGACAAGTTCAGTGTTCGTCCTGATACTACACCAAAGTTTTTCAGGTTTTTGATTTGAAAAGCGTTAAGATTTTTTCCTGCCGCCGGCTCCTCGGAATCTATCTGTAAAAGATAGGCGATAAGATCATGACGCTCCTGCGAGGTCAGTTGATCCGTATGTCCGTGAGCTGCACTATCCAATACATCAGCCAAGGTGTCTGCAGAGCCATCGTGTAAATAAGGAGCCGAATCATGCAAGCTGCGTAAGGTGGGTGTGTCAATGCCGGTGAGTATTTCGTTCATGCGCTTGTCAGTGTTACGAACAATGGTGCCGACATCATGGCGGTAACCTAAAGGACTATCGGTAAATTCATTGCCTCCGTGACAACTGGCGCATTTTAGCTGGATAAAAATCGCTTTTCCTTTAACCCCATTACCAATCGCACTGCCGTCGCCATGAATATCTACTGCGGTGTTTAATGTTCCATCGGCATTGCGGTGTGGTGAAAAGGGGAATTTTGTCAGCGTTGCCAGGTAAGCAGCCATATTATCAAGCTCGACGGATTTACCGGATTTGCGGTTAAACGAAAGCTGTGGACTGGATTTTTCGAAATCGACATCGCGCATGAATCCGGTGCCCCGGAAAGTCGGGCTGCGTATATCATGTTCAAAGTCTTGTATCTCGTCGAAGTTGGCGGTCCAATGTACCCGACCATGTAGCATATTACCTCGCCCCTGTAGAGCGATAGTGTTGCGAAACCCCTCTCCTACCTGATGAAAATCCCATACACGTTCATCACTGCCGCCATCCAGGTGGCAACCGGCACAGGAAATATAACCTTCAAACGACATTTTAGGATTAGCGGCGTTATAGAAAGTTCGCTTACCTGCCAGGACTGGCGCACTCATGGTTTCGTTGCTGACGGTCTCAATTGGCTTGCCGAGTGGCGTGAGTTTTGCCGTAAGACTGCCGGAAGTTCCCGCAAAAGCAGTGTAATGATAAACCTCACGGGAAAGAAACGAATGGACAAATACCGAGTTATTTTTTGGATCTACGGTTAAACCAATGGGCGCTGCACCAAAAGATACACGGGCAATACGCTGGTATTGCTCAGTATGGGTTTTAAATACCGATAGCGCGTTATTACCCTGATGTAAAATATAGACTAACTCACCATTCAAAGAGAACAACACAGCGCTTGCCAGACCTTGATTGTCTATATGTAAAATGCGGTCTCGCAGATAAGTATCGGTGTTTAAATCAATAACATTAATGATTGAACGCGTGGTTGTATCGTGAGCACGCGGAACGCCATCGCGACCTAATCCTCGAAAAATGTTGTCATGCTTCGAAGACACCCATGCCTCGGATCCATCCGGTTTTATGCTGATGGAGGTTAAATAATTGACTATACCGCGACCGGTGTTATTAGTTTCTACAATGATTTTATCTTTAGGAAGCACAATAGTCTTGATGAGACTAAAGTCGGTTAAATCAACTTTGTACACTTCGCCATGATCGCGAGCAGAAATAAAGCGTGTTACCAAGAGCATGTTATCTTTCTTGGCCATAGCATAGGCTTGTGTCAATCCTTTTAACATTGAGACGTTGGATGATGACAGGGATGAATAGTCATGTGTAGATACGCCGGAATAATCGATTTTTAATAAAGCGCCACTGCCTTGTGCGGACACATAGGCATTGTTGCTATCCATTATAACCGCGTAAGGTTGTGCTCCGGGGTGGATATTGAGTGTGTACAATAGCCGGTGCTCTCGGCCACTGACAATACTGATTGAGCCTTCATCGTAGTTAGTCACCCACATATTCCCGTGATTATCCATGGCAATACCGCGCGGGTCATTTCCGACTTTCACCTCGGCGATTTTTGTCTGCGTGTCGGCATTGCTGATTGTTACCGTGTCATTGTCGGGGTTAACGTTCCACACAGTTCGGTTCGGCCCCATCGCAATGGATGAAGAGCTGCTTGTACCCGCCAATGTTTTATCTGACACCACGACAGAAAATGTTGTAGAATCTTTTAAGTTGTATTCATTACGTACTTTGAGAGAAACATCATAGATTCCTCCGGCCCGATAACGATGAGAGATTGTGTTATCACTTTTCCAGCGAGTCACCTCTCCATCGCCCCAGGAGACGTAATATTCAAGACGCCCACCTTCCGGATCATGGGCCTTGAGTTTTACCGACACTTTATCATTAACACCTACCGTTGGATTGTCGATGACTAGTGAATCAAGGTGCGGCAGTTTGTTGGTCTGAGCGTCATCACCTGTCGAAAATGTAAAATTATATTCCTGCGCGGCATTACCCGCAATATCTTTCAGTTTTCCCGCCACCAGTTTGAACTGATAGGTGGTGTTGGGTTCCAGTGGTTCTCTTGGTGTAATGTTGATGTAATCATGATCTGAGTGGGAGACCCAGACAGGTAATTTCTTATCATCGCCTGATTTACTGATATTAAAAGCATCTTCGTTAAGAGTAGAGAGATCCAAAGTTTCATTAATAATCAAGCCAATACGAGATTTGGTGTGCATGTTTATATTATTAACACCGTTTTCCGGTGGCCAATGCCAGCCAATATAAGGCGGTTTGGTGTCCGGGCTGGCTTGAGAACAAAAGACCCGGCTATTGATACCCTGTTCTGCTCCCTGCCCACCATGTACAACCAGGTTGCCAAGCGGTAACAGGTAGGAACCTGTTCTCACGTCATTGAGGTCTTGCACAACCTCTGGAGGATCACCTTCCTCCAATGGCAACATATTGTATTTTTTATCGCCCAGATACATAAATTCGTCCTGAAACTGAGCATAGCGATGCAGGTTACTCCCTTCGGGGTAAATACGGGCAACATGTTTAAGTTGAGTAGGATCACGCATGTCAATAAAGTCAACTGCGTCGATAAAGCCCGTGTGGTCGTTCATGGCAAGAACAATGAACCCGCGCCACTGCGCCATGGCATCGTATTGTTTGGTTATCGCACCCCACGGGCCACCATCGCGGATAAAATCCAGTAATCCGGGATTGGCAGGGTCGCTGATATCATAGGTTGCACAACCGTGGGGTTGTTCGTTATCACCGCAGATACGGAGCAGGTTACCGATCATGGCCGGACGGCCTTCGAAACCTAGCTTGCTCGTGGTGATGATGGTTGATAGCGGACCCGGCGTATAATTGAGGGGGTTTGTCGGGGAACCGCCATTAAAGGTTTTAGTTTCATCAAAAATTTGCAGCGACCCCCGATTGACCCACTGATAAGCGGGAGGGACGTTTTTGAAACTGTAAGGATAATACACTAAACGGTGACCCGGACCGCCAATACCTTCCCAGATTTTATCTTTCGTAATATAAATGGCATTCGGTGTGTCGGTAACCTCAACAATATCGGGCAACTTTGACAAGTCAAGCTGGGTATGTCCCGACCAGTTTTGTGAAATAACTTCTCCCATACCGACTGACTGGTGATGGCCGACATCTTTACGCGCAACATTGATTGGATTGACGCCAGTAATACCATCGGTCGTAATATTCTTCAGGTTATAAACTTTTTGATAACCATATTTGTCTCCCGCTGCATTGATAACCAAGTAGCCTTGGTTGAACCACATGGACACAACTCGTCCATGTTGATCGGGAATATCCCAGGATTGTCCGGGAGTGCAGCTCGTTGTTGTTAAATCAAGCTGTGCGTTGGCCTGCAAAGCCGTCATTACCCCAACACTAATGATAGTCCAAGCTGAACAACACAGACGAAGACAACGCTTCAATGGGCATCTGAAATAAACATGATTTAACATAGATAATTTACCTTGAATAAAAAGAGTGAAAACTCAATTAATGTTCGTATTTTTCTAATTCGCGTATTTTTCTAATTCGCGTATTTTTCTAATTCGTATGCTCCCAGAGTTTCGAGCATTAACTGTCTCGATAAACTCGAATGCCTGAGAAGATCGTCTATTGAACCGGTAGCAACGACGTTTCCATTTGCCATGAGTATGATTTCATCAAACAGCGTTAATAAATTCATTCGGTGAAGCGACACACAAATACAGGCATCGCGGTAACAGGTTAGTATCCGTTGCAGAATCTGCTTTTCCGTTTTGCTGTCCAGGCTTGATCCCGGTTCATCCAGCAAAATAAGGTTTGAGTGCATGGCAGCCAGAAACCCTCGAGCCAGTGCAATACGTTGTTTTTGACCTCCTGACCAATTTTTCCCTTGTTCGTTTTGCTGATCTGGATGCAGAAACTCTTGGGCATGGGCCAGATTCAACGCTTGTTCGACCTCCTCATTCGCATACTCCTCACCAAGGGTAATATTCTGATAAACACAAGTGTCGAATATCTGTACATCTTGACAGATTAACGTCGCCTGGCTAACCATAGTTTGGCGACTGACCGCCGACGTGTCGTGAAAGAACTGGCCGGAATCAGGCCATTCGAGGCCAGCCAATAATTTAAGTAAAGTGCTTTTTCCCGCGCCGTTGGGGCCTATAAGGGCGTAGGTTTTACCGCGTTGCAGGGATAAACTGGTAATTTTAAGGTTGGCAGGTTGACCCATAAAGAAAGAAAAACTGATATTGGTGGCGCTAATCTTTTTCCAGTTATCATCGACTCTCTCTACATTATTTTCACTTTTGGTTTTTACTTTTTTTCCGATATCAGGAGAAACGATAATATCGTCAAACATCTGTCGGGTGGAGTAACCGGCAATATGATTATTAAGCTCTGAAATCTGGGTAACCATGCTATGAATAACGCCATTGACCTGACGAGCATATTCCAGCACCATGTAGACTGCGCCAAGAGCAATATTTCCGGTTGCACCTGCTTGTAAATACTGCAACCAGACAAACACCGCGACCAAACCATACAGGATCACATTGGAAAATATATCCGTGGTCGCCCATCGGATTTCATTTAAATTAAAGTCCTTGCGAATAGGTGGTAATGTATCATTGAGTTTTTCATCGAGTGTTTTGCTAATGTATTTGTGTTTTTTTAGTGCCAATATGGAGAGAATGTTAGTTAGCGTATCTGTCAGTGTTTTAATATAAATCCGTTCCACCCTGTAAATATCTTTCTTTACTGAAAAAGTTGCTCTATCAAAGGAAATACTCAGCAAAATCAGCATAAAATAACTGAAGGCACACAGACAACCAACTATAGGCGAAATCATCATAAGTGCTATCATTGGCCCGATGAATGAAATGAAACTCTTCAAGTATAGAAACTGGGTTTGAGAAAATAAAAAGAGTGACGTGGAGCTTTGATTGATGCGTTGTGCAGATTCGACAGCGTGGTGCTGTCTGTGCCAGGACAATGGCGCACGTAACACTTTGTCAACCATATCCCGCAGAAAATTGGTTCGGATATGTAACGCGACATTGCGTTCCAGGACACGACCGGGCCCGTGAAGACACCAGTTTAAGATAACACAGCCAATAACAATAGCGATATATTTTGCCGCTTCATCCACACTTTCCAAGCCCTCGTTTTGTAGTATATTAATGGCAAAACCGGAAAACATTGGGATAAACAGTGTAATTATCTGCGCCAGGGTCAGGATACCCATGGCCAGTAAAAACATGCCTCTGAAGCCCCGTGCGTATTGCCATAAACCACGATAAATCGATGAGACACCCTGAAAAAGCGAGGAACCCGAACTCATTGTGACAATAACCTTTTGTCTTAATTTTTGTGTTTTGATAATGATTTATTTGAGCAGATTTTTTTTCTCAAACAGGGAATAGAATGTAAGCCAAAATAGAAGCCGACGGCTCCAAGCAAGGTTAACAAGCTGAACAGGAGCCCTAACTCCAACAAAGGATTCAGCTCACTGATAAGCAACCCCGAATGCGAAAATCCCCACAGAGTTAAACCTATTGTGGTGGCAAACCAACCCCCTTGCAACAGGAAAATGATGGCATGTCGTTGTGTTGTACCTTGCGTCAGGCCTTTAGTGCCCCAACTGATATCCCCCAATTTAAAGATGGTATAGGTAGACATTGTTATTTTAAGCAATAAGCCGTTAATGAGGTATTCAGGAGCTCTGCGCAGATAAACAGATACCTGTTGTGGATAAAAAAAAATCAAGGAAAAAATGGTCAATAAGCCCGGCAAAAATAAACACGCTATGCTGAATGAATCTTTGGCCACCAGTAGCCAGCCAATCAATAATAACCAAGTACTCGCATCTCTTATTGCTGACATCATTACTGGAACTGATGCAAAATGTCGCTGTATACAAGAAGTTGATGTCAATCCTATCAATAACATGCAACCGCTGATACTCAATAATCCTGTCCAGTTTTGCGCAACAATAAGGCGGTTTATATCGATGATAAGCAGAATAAGAAAAGAAATAGCAATAGCTGTTCCCGTCAGACTGAAAAACACTAACAGGCATTGCCAGAGAGCTGCCACTAGCATTCTCGCCTTTTCCGTAAACGTCCTGTCCGAACGTTGTAAAAACCTGGGAAGACAGTATAAAAAAGCCAGCCGTCCCGCCAAGGCGCCATTTTCCCAGCGGCGTCTTTGTTTTAGTAACAAGCCAAGCGTTTCGCAAGAATCTGTCGTCGCCCTCGCATCGGGCAAGTAGCAAATTTTCCACGGCTTTACCAGATTGCAGGTCAAATAATTACCAATAACCCGGTCTTCCGTCAAATACAATAGCTGTTCGAAAAGATTTTTAGGAGCTAAACCACGAAAATATTCTTTAAGTGCGCTACTGTTTTGTTCATGCACGGTGGCATCGGATAGCGCTTGCCAACGAAACACGCAAAATTGGCCAGGTATAACGCTTAAGTGTCCGAAGAACTCCTCCGCAGGCCAGGTAAGACACTGCATTGTCATGTCAATAAATTGCCAGAAGTGAAGAAATTCGCTATTTACATCTGCTGCCTCAACGGTTATGCGTGATGCGATAGCCCCCGTACTGGGGTGTTGCTCAAGATGCTCAAAGCAGTTTTTAAGGGTCTTTTTATCAATGCTTGTCCCTACATCCATTTGAAAAACGAATTGTGGTTTTATTTGTCGACAGAGATCATTAAAAAACAGAGCATGGGAATGTAATTTCCCTTTGTTAACGGGTTTTAAACAGATAATTGTGTAAACGCTTACCCAACTCTCTGGTTTCCCATCGTGCATGTAACCACCCCGTAGGCTATTGCGTTGCAAATGCCAGCCTGCTAGCGGATTGCCGTCATTTGAAATATACAATAACTGATTGCATGTAAGCCATTCTAATAAATTTTTATCAATCCTATCCAGTCCATCGGCAATGAGAGCGATAACGATATTTTTTTCAGGTTTTTTAACGTCAGAATTTTGATGTTTTATAGAATTATTCAAGGAAGATAATGTTTTTTTTAAATCAGAGAGAGGTTCGTTATATAAGGTTACGCAAAACACTGCGTCCGGGTTGCACAATTTTTGGGGTAGCTGTAAACAATTTATTGTGTAAAAATCAGTATT
>JBNLBS010000034.1:0-6694 GCA_050303415.1 Methylococcaceae bacterium
AAGGCAAAATGTGCTGTGGGCGAACACCCATGGCAACATTGCAGGCGGGAAAATCGATTTGGGCAGAAAAAAATTTAGCTCAAATCTAATCTGACAAACATCTCGAAAAAACGGGTAACTGTCAGATCAAGTCTGAGTCAGTACAAATTAAGACAACGGAAAGGCAAACTGTACCAGTTTTGCACCAGCACACCTTCCTAATACGATTGTTTTAAGTATAAACAGGATAGGTTTGGTACACGCGAAGCCAACAAGTTATTGATTTACAAAGTGTTGAAAAATATTACTAGGCTTTGTAATCAGCCGGTCGCGGGTTCGAGTCCCATCACCAACTCCATATATATAAAG
Source organism: Methylococcaceae bacterium (assembly GCA_050303415.1). Taxonomy (GTDB): domain Bacteria; phylum Pseudomonadota; class Gammaproteobacteria; order Methylococcales; family Methylomonadaceae; genus JBNLBS01. The sequence goes on from JBNLBS010000034.1 coordinate 349, forward strand.
GCTTGTAGCGTTATTGTTATAAGCCTCCTTTATTATCTAAATTAAATATAATCGTTCATTTTATGTATGAATGATAAAACGAGTAACGTCAGCCATAACCGGACCGAAAACGAAGAGCTACCACGTAGGCGCTTTTGGGGTCCACGTTTATGGCTCTGTTAAATTTTTTAGCATCCATTCCTTTTTTTCACTTTAGTCATGTTCATTGAGCATGTTACTTTTCTTCTTCTCCTACCGGTTCTGAGGCAGTAGTCAGATATGCATCCATGGTATCATCTCGAAAGAAAAAATTAATTGGCTTTTCGTTTCGAAGAAGATCTATCGTATTGGCAAGCTGATCATACCGGTAGTTTACGTAATAAATAGGTTTTCCACTTACATGTGTTGATTTGCTATTCTGTGGTAGTGGATTTCCTCCCGGATAGAAGTTTAAAAATGCCCATCCGTTTGGAATTCCAAGTGATATTAGTGCATCGGCACCGTTATTTCCGTTCTGTCCCCCATAGATGAACACTTTGTAAGTCGATACCCCTACAAAATTTATAGCCATTGTCTTCTCCTGTTTTGCCTAAATTGAATGGTGTTTGTTTCAAAGAACGAACCTCCCCTAGTATGCAAAAAGTAATATGCAAAATGTAAAGATAAACAGACAACAGATAACTCCAGATCAAATCTGTTAGAGTTAATTGTAGTTGAAAAGATTTTAAATGCACAGCCATTGACAGAAATCGCACACCCCTAATTCTCAAATGAATTCAGAAAGGAATCGTGCCGGATTTTTGCCGGGATTGGTCATGCAGAGTGATGAAAAGTCCGGCAAAATGCAATGAGCGCCCTTAAATAAGTTTATTAATAACAATAAGTTAAAAAATAGTAGTGGCTTTTTTAATGCGATGGTCGAGCGTTCGAATCGCTCACGACCCACCATCAACTTATTGATAAACCAGCGCTTTTGCTGGTTTTTTTATGCCTATCTCTTTCCGATATCTGGAAAACATCAACGCCGGACTTTTTTCTAAAATCTCATTTAAGAAGTCTGGAGCCAGATGGGCATACCTATGCGTCATAGTTAAACTACTATGGCCCAAAATAAGCTGTAAAGAAAAAATATTCCCCCCTCGGAATTCGTCAAATATCTCGACCGAGCCACTCACCCCAATCGCCCCTGTCGGCTCGCACACCCTCCAATTCGGTAAATGGCGAGTGGATTATTCCAATCGAGTTCATTTCCATAGTCTTTCCTGCTCACACACAAATATTTATTTTTCAGACAAACCGATGAAATCAATCGTTAAAATTGACAATTATTACCCCTAAAACTATGCTTAAGTTGCAATAATCGGGGTCAGTTTAAAAAATAACGCTAATACCGGCCTTTCAGGAGAACTGGACCCCATCAATTGGACAGTCCAATCGATGGGGTCCAGTTCTTTGCTTACCCTTTAAAAAATACAACCAGCGGATGTTTCATAAATACACCCACCGGTTTTAATAATCTATACCATTAACGAACAATAAGTCCGGTGAAACCAGCCGGTAAATTTTCAATCTCCTGCATTTTGTGCAATTTACCTTTAGCCGACACTTTATAAACACCGATGGTATTATCACCACCGTTCAGTGTAAATAATATCTTGCCGTCATTACTCATAGCCATGTCTCTGGGATTTTCCGCTGTTGCAGCGATGGTTTCCAATAAACTCATATTGCCGGCTGAATCAATGGCAAAAGTTGAGATGCTTTTGGCCGGCGTGTTGGCGGTAAAGGCTATCCGCCCATTCGGTGTAGTCGTTAACCAACAGGCGGCCATTTGATTGACGGCTATTGCACCGTCGATCAACTGAGCTGAGCCATCCGGTAAAATTTCATAGGACGAAACCGTCGCTCCGGCACCATTACCTACCCCATTTGCTTCCGATACGAAAAACTGATCATGCTTACCAAATTCGAAACCAAACGGCGTAATTCCGGCTGATCCTATGCTATAGCGTGCTGAAGGCAAGCCATTTTCATCCACAGCAAAGGTGGTGATCGTATTGGTTCCTTTTTCCGTCACCGCCAAAGTATCTCCTTGCGGATTAAAACTGATTTGTGCGGGTGCCGTTCCGCTTGTACTTAAATATTGATGAGATCCGGGCAAAGCATATAACTTGCCGCTATACGGATCAAAACGCAGGCCTGAAATCGAATCGTCACCGGCATTGACGACATAAACCAAATTGTGATCCGCCGTGACACTGACCGGTACATCACCGACAACTTCGGCTGTATCTAATAACTCCAATCCATCGTTGTGTACACTAAATACCGATACCTCGTCACTTCCGGCATTGACGGCAAATAAATAACGTGAATTTTTGCTCAGCGCTAAAGCACCTTGGTTTCCTAAACCACCCCCCGTACCGACACCACCGGTGAAAAATTCTCCGGCCGGCTCAAAATACCCGTCACCATCACGTTGAAAAGCGAGCACGGAATTTTCAGAAGGATCATTACTCAAGGTATATAGCGTTTCAATTGGCGACCCTTTCGCGTAAACATGGCTGGTTAATAAAGCAGCGCATAGACTGAGGGTTGTAAAAATTAGTTTAGCTTTCATGACAAATCTCCATTAAATGACATAGGATAGACTCATACAGTATCTTGCTGTTTGTGAGGTCGAGGTATAGTGTGCACAGAAAAAAATCACGAATTCATCACGAAACAGACAAATAAATGTCATTACCGGAATTAATTGTTTGCACCTATAATCGAACTTGTCTCTCACCTATAAGCTCAGGGTACTAAGACATGAAACGCATACTGGTCATTGAAGACGACCCCGATATCGGCGATATGCTGGGTATTAACCTGCGTGACGAAGGCTTTGCCGTGGAAATCGCCACGGACGGTACGGCCGGACTGGAGCAAATAAAAAAACAAGCTTATGATTTATTGATTTTGGATATTATGCTGCCCGGCTTAGACGGCCTGGAAATATGCCGTGAAGTCAGACATCAAGCACATTATCAGCCCATTATTATCATTAGCGCTAAATCCACAGAGACTCAACGTATTCTCGGTCTGGAGCTTGGCGCCGACGATTATCTGGCCAAGCCGTTTTCAATTCCGGAATTGATCGCCCGCATACGGGCTCTTTTACGCCGTGCCGAAGCGATGCACAAGGAATCTCAAGTCAAAGCCGGGACAATCACCTGTGGCCCGCTCGTTATCGACCCCGTTGGTCATGAAGCTAAACTCAACGGAGCCCCACTGCCATTGACCTTCAAGGAGTTCGAGCTACTGCTGTTTTTTGCCCGACATCCTGGTAAGGCCTTCAACCGAATGGAATTATTGAATAATGTATGGGGCTACAGTCATGACGGTTATGAGCATACCGTTAATTCGCATATTAATCGTTTGCGTGCCAAACTCGAACATGACCCGGCACACCCTGAATTCATTCAAACCGTCTGGGGTGTCGGTTATAAATTTACCGAAAATACGGAGCACAGATCATGAAATTCGGTTCATTATATCGACGTATCGCGCTGATTTTCGCATTTTTGTTGCTGCTGTTCGGCGGCCTGTGTGGCGGATTGGAATTGATTGCGGCAAAAAAACATCAGCAGGAGATTGTACAACGCTTGAGTCGAGGACTGGCCGAACATATAGCCGGACACTGGGCCTTATACAAACAGGATGAATTCGATAAACAAGCGGCTGAAGAGCTTTTTCATATGTTAATGATCGTCAACCCCAGTATCGAACTGTATTTGTTGGATACGCAGGGAAAAATTCTTTCTTATAATGCTCCGCCCGGCCGAGTACAAATGGAATATGTTGACTTACAGCCGATACAAAAATTTTTGACCGATAGCAATCTGCCCATACAGGGTGACAATCCGCGTAACCCGGAGAGTCAGGAAATCTTTAGCGCCAGCGTCTTATCGCAGAACGATCAACTGATCGGCTATTTATATATCGTATTGGCAGGTGATGAATATCATCGCCTGGCGGCAGATGTTTGGCGCGGTCATGTATTCCAGAGCGCCACATTGACCGGTTCCGGTGCGTTAATACTGACATTGGCATCCGGATTGACTTTATTTTATTTATTGACCCGGCGGTTGAATAAACTGACACAGATCATCAGCGCCTTCGATGAAACCAATTTCACCGGCAATCTTGAAGTCGACGCCGGTATTCAACGCAGTTCGGATGAAATCGGTCGCTTGGCTACAGCATTCCTGCGTATGTCCGAGCGCATCAAAAAACAGGTCCGGCATATCAAAAACCAGGACGAAAGGCGCCGGGAAATGGTGGCCAACGTGTCCCACGATTTACGCACCCCGCTCACTTCGATGCAAGGCTATCTGGAAACGATACAACGTAAATCCGATCAGCTGACCGCTGCCGAACGTCAACAATATTTGCAAGTGGCTGTCCGCCAGAGCCGGCGAGTTGCGCATTTGGCTCAGGAATTGTTTGAATTGGCTAAATTGGAGCTGGAAGAAGTACAGCCCAATTTTGAGAGATTCTCGGTTCAGGAATTGATTCAGGATGCCGTGCAAAAATTTGCTCTGACCGCAAAAGAAAAAGGCATCAAGATTCATGTCGAATTTCGCCAGGGCTTTCCCCAAGTTTTCGGCGATATCGAGATGATCGATCGAGTGTTGAGTAATTTAATCGACAACGCCCTACGCCATACGCCGGAAGGCGGCCATATCGAACTGAGTTTAAAGCAGGATGCACAAGGTTCAGTAACCATTTGTGTCGAAGATAGTGGTATAGGCATCGACCACGAACATCTACCCGGTTTATTTGAAAGAGATTCACTGCTGCGTAAATCGCCGCGCAAACACTCCGGTGGCGGATTAGGTTTATTGATCAGCAAGCGGATCATCGAACTGCATGGCAGCACCATTGAAGCATTCAGTTCCCGCGGCAACGGTGCAAAATTTATTTTTAATCTGCCTTTGGCTACTGTATAAAGTATTGCAGCGGATTTTATTTGTCATCAGCCTGGCTGATTAATGCATATCTTTTACGCCTAATATTCACAACCTACTATATTTCTAATTTCATCCAATAATTTGGGGATTTGATTTACTGTGACCTTATAAAACTAACAAGCCGGAAAAAAGCCGAGGTCAGGTCTTGCAATCATACATTCTTATTATCCGGCGTTCATGGCCTACTTTACAATTTATTTGATCTTTGCTTTCAATGGAAAACGATCTGGATTTTCAATAATCTCCTCCGTTAAATCCACGTCAAGGTCCGGCCAATAAAAGCGCATTAGAACTCTAACATATAGAGTCAAGCTATTATTATATATTCCAACTAAAGATCATAGAGAACAAGTTCTCATTAAAGCCAAATAAAAAATAAAAGTTGTATATGGGTTTGTTAGAAAACGCATGACGAAATCGCACGAGGGGATAACATGTAATCAAGGTCAGTGTAACAATAAATGGTAGACCGCTACATCTTCAATATGGGCTAATATGCCCACATTTTTGCCCACATTTCTAAGCTTTTCTTATTTTTTACTAGCTTTTAATTCTCGTAATCTATTGTTTTTTAGCTGGTTAAAGCTGGTTATTGTTGCTTGATTAGTTCTTTCAATGCGATAGTCGAGCGTTCGAATCGCTCACGACCCACCAACAAGCTATTGATTAACCAGCACTTTTGCTGGTTTTTTTATATCCGTGTCTTGCGAATATCAGACAAACATCAACAAAACATCAACGCCGGAACTTTTTTATAAAATCTCGATTAAGCAGGCTGGCGCAAAGTGCATATGCCTAAGCTTCAAATAATCCAATACCCGCCGGAATTGAGAGGACAAAACTTCATCGACAACCAAATCTTTGTGGTTTCCATGCATTGATTACATGCTTAGTTGCACATAAAACCACTCGGTTTTGGTCCCAATAATTCTTCCGGTTTGTTGCCCTTATTCACTTTCCTCAAGGGCATATCGCGTACAATGTATAATAGCTGTTTTAGGATGTCTGATAGATTTATTAGAAAGACGGAACATCACAAAATATAGCGGCCTGTTTTCGTCTGCAACAACTTTTTCTGGTTCTAGGCTGAACATAGGAATATTAGTGTCATCAACATACAAACCCTCCATTAAGAGTTCTCCTAAATGTTGGGCACAGTCCTTTGCATCGTCCATAGGTGGTTCAGGAAGCTGCACAGAGTTAGAGTGGGTTGCTTTTAAAACTAAAAAATTAGGGTCCATGGCGGCGGCGGCGCAAAGTCCGGGCACAACCAGAACACCCAACGTAAAAAACACTATCACTTTTTTTTTTATTCATCGCTAATACCTCCCATGACTTCCTGGCATTCCACC
>JBNLBS010000035.1:0-6360 GCA_050303415.1 Methylococcaceae bacterium
GGTAAAGACGTTGCTCCAGTATCAGCGTTTTTCTCAGCGTTCGTGTCTATCTTGATCTACTTCTTGTGGCACTTCTTCGGTGAATGGTTCGCTTCAACAAGATTTGTTCATTCATCTTAATTGTTGAAAGTAAACCGTTACAAACATGTACAGGTAGTAGTTAATACTGTTGCCTAAACTAATAATAACATTACATTCTCTAATAATAGAGGAGGATATATGAAGATTATAAAAGACAAAGTGGCCAAATTATCCTTTGTCGCACTGTTGATCACTATGTCAACAGCGATGTTTTATACACCGACAGCATCAGCGCATGGTGAGAAGTCTCAGGCTGCTTTCATGCGTATGCGTACAATCCACTGGTTTGATTTGACTTGGTCAAAAGCTAAAGTTGCTGTCAATGAAACAATGGAAATCAATGGTAAGTTCCACGTATTTGCCGGATGGCCTGAAACTGTAGATCTACCGGATACATCTTTCCTTAACATCGGTATTCCGGGTCCTGTATTTATCAGAGCTGGTTCTTGGATCGGTGATCAACTGGTTCCTCGTTCTGTAACATTGGAGCTGGGTGAAACTTATGCGTTCAGAGTGTTGTTGAAAGCTCGTCGTCCTGGCGAGTGGCACGTACACACCATGATGAACGTAGAAGGCGGTGGTCCGATTATCGGCCCAGGCAAATTCGTAACAATCACCGGTACAATGGGTTCTTTCGTTAATCCGATTACAACATTGACCGGCGAAACCATTGACCTGGAAACATATGCTTTAGACAGCATTTATTTCTGGCATTTTTTCTGGTACGCAATCGGTTTGGCTTGGATGTTCTACTGGTGTAGAAAACCACAGTTCGTTCCACGTCACCTTGCTGTTGCCGCAGGTAAAGCAGACAGCTTGATTACTGCTGGTGATAAAAAAGTTGCTATGGGCTTCATGGCTGCTACAATCGGTATCGTTGCTTTCACAATGGGTACAACAAACGAAAAATACCCTGTGACAACTCCTTTGCAGGCTGGTTTGATGCGTGGCATGGTTCCTCTGGAAATGCCTGAGCAAACAGTTTCTGTCAAAGTTGAAGACGCTACTTATCGTGTACCTGGTCGTGCTATGCAAATGACACTGACTATTACCAACAATGGTGATTCATCGGTTCGTTTGGGTGAGTTCAACACAGCTTCAGTACGTTTCTTGGATGCTGATGTTTATCAGGACGACAGTGGTTATCCAGCTGACTTGTTAGCCGATAACGGCTTGTCTGTCAGCGACAACAGCCCGATCGGACCAGGCGAAACAAGAACTGTTGAAGTAACAGCTAGTGACGCTGCATGGGAAGTTTACCGTTTATCTGACTTGATCTATGATCCAGATAGCCGTTTTGCTGGTTTACTGTTCTTCTTCGACGAAGGCGGAAACCGTCAAATGATTATGGTAGACGCTCCATTAATCCCAACATTCATTTAATGAATAGCCTTTTGGTTTAATACATAAAGGTATGGGAAAACCCCCGTCGACGAAAGTCGGCGGGGGTTTTTTTATATATGCTCATCGCAGATCGAATTTCGGCACTCTAATTTTTTCTCCCTTCGGGAGAGGGGATTATGGGGGGGATATATAAAAACCGTAATTTCATATGCGAACGCTAAAACCGTTAATTGAAGAACGCCTATGAGCTCTCTACTGTTAACTGTTTTTATAGTAGTCAATCAGTTATAATGTCGAAATTTAACCGGATAATAATCAGCTGTGTCATCCACTACTACTGATCGAAATATAACGACATTTCAAGGACTAATCCTGGCGTTGCAGGAATATTGGTTAGAACAAGGCTGTGTTTTGTTGCAACCCTATGACATGGAAGTTGGCGCCGGTACCTTTCATCCAGCGACCTTTTTGCGGTCAATCGGGCCTGAACCCTGGCGGGCAGCCTATGTTCAACCATCAAGGCGGCCAACTGACGGACGTTTCGGAGAAAATCCGAATAGATTACAACACTATTATCAGTTTCAGGTGGTAATGAAACCGTCGCCCTTAAACATTCAGGATTTATATCTTGATTCGTTGCGCTATTTAGGACTCGATCTATTGGAACATGACGTGCGTTTTGTAGAAGACAATTGGGAATCACCAACATTGGGGGCGTGGGGTTTAGGCTGGGAAGTATGGCTAAATGGCATGGAAGTTACCCAGTTCACTTACTTTCAGCAAGTTGGCGGATTGGAATGCAAACCGGTGACAGGGGAAATTACCTACGGGCTGGAAAGGATAGCAATGTATCTCCAGGGCGTTGAAAGTGTTTATGAATTAGTGTGGACTGACTATGACAATAAAATAGTCACCTATGGCGATGTTTTTCATCAAAACGAAGTAGAAATGTCAATTTTTAACTTTGATCATGCTAATGTTGAAAAAATGTTGGATAATTTTGATAGTTATGAATCGGAGTGTCAAAAATTACTGCAGTTGGATTTGCCGCTTCCGGCATATGAGATGGTATTAAAAGCTTCCCATACATTCAATCTACTGGATGCCAGGCATGCAATATCGGTAACCGAACGACAAAGATATATATTGCGAGTCAGAAATTTAGCAAAATCTGTCGCTGAAAGCTATTATCAACGTCGGGAAACATTAGGATTTCCAATGCTGAGCGGTTCTAAGGGAAAGACAAATGGCTGATTGCAGGGATTTACTTTTTGAAATAGGTACGGAAGAACTACCACCGAAATCGTTATTAAAGCTAAGTAGCGCGTTATTGGAAAATGTCAAAGCAGGTTTGCAACGCGCCGATTTGACGTTTCAAGAAGGGATTGCATTTGCTACTCCGAGACGCTTGGCGTTTATCATAAAAGATTTAAACAGTGTGCAAACTGATAAAATCATCGAAAAAAGGGGGCCGGCACTACAAGCCGCATTTAATGATGACGGTACACCCAGTAAAGCGGCGGAAGGCTTCGCTAAGAGCTGTAATACCACGTTTGCACAGCTGGATAGGTTGAAAAACGACAAAGGTGAGTGGTTGGTATTTAATCAGAAAATTAAGGGTCAAACAACTGAGTCGTTAGTTCCGGATATTATTCGCAAAAGTATCAATGCCTTGCCGATTGCAAGAAGAATGCGTTGGGGGAGTCTTTCTGCTGAGTTTGTCAGACCGGTACATTGGGTGGTACTGCTTTATGGCGGACAAGTGATTGAAACTCGCTTATTTGAAATAGCAACCGGCAATCAAACCCGAGGCCATCGTTTTCTTGCACCGCAGAAAATAACGCTGTCCGGTGCTGAGGAATATGCGGATACGTTGTTTCAGCAGGGAAAAGTTGTTGCTGATTTTGACAAAAGGAAAGCAATGATACGTCAAATGGCAGAAAAAGCGGCTAACGATGTTTCCGGTGTAGCGTACATCAATGAAGAATTATTAGATGAAATTACTGCACTAAATGAGTGGCCTGTGCCGATTACCGGTAATTTTGATGCTCAATTTCTTGAGTTGCCTGCAGAAGTATTGATGACCACAATGCAGTCAAATCAAAAATATTTTCCGGTACTAAGCGATCAAAATCAATTGCTGCCCTATTTTGTTACGATCAGCAACATTAACAGCAGCAACCCTGAGGCGATTAAAAAAGGGAACGAACGTGTTATTAAACCACGGCTTGCCGATGCCGATTTCTTTTGGAAACAGGACAGGAAACGATCCTTAGCAGATAGAGTCGCTGATCTAAAAGATATCATTTTCCAAAAGAAATTAGGCACATTGGCCGATAAAACTAGCCGGTTAGTCAATTTATCGGAAAATATAGCCGATGAGCTGGGTATCGGGGCTTCTTTACCGAAACGTGCAGCACTACTTTCAAAAACTGACCTGTTAACCGAGATGGTCGGCGAATTCCCAGCTTTGCAGGGAATAATGGGGCGTTATTATGCGCAAGCCGATGGCGAACCGGACGAAGTGGCTTCGGCTTTGGAGGAGCAATATTTCCCCAAACAATCAGGCAGCCCGACACCAACGGGCATTTGCGGCCAAATAATTTCAATAGCCGAGAAAACCGATACGTTAACCGGTATTTTCAGCGCAGGGCTAATTCCGACAGGAGATAAGGACCCTTACGCTTTAAGGCGGGCAGCGTTAGGCTTATTAAGAACAATCATTGAAAACGAACTGGATCTTGATATATCCGAGTTAGTTAAATTCGGATTAAAACAATATCGGCATGATTTCAAATATGAACCTACATATGATCAGTTAACAAATTTCATTTTCGAAAGGCTGCGTGGGTATTGTTCAGAATTAGGATACTCCACGGATGAATTTGAAGCGGTACTTGCGGTTGCTCCAGCTAAACCTCTGGACTTTATGCAACGCATGCTTGCGGTTCGGCAATTCAGGAAACTACCGGAGGCAGAAAGTCTTGCAAGTGCCAATAAACGAATTAGTAATATATTAAAAAAATCAGAAACCGAACCTGGAAGCGATTTTTCTCTATTAATAGAGGACGTCGAAAGGTCGTTATTGGAAACGGCAACAAAAACCGCGCAGCAAATTAAACCGTTATTGGCGGAAAGAAATTATCAGGCAGCACTCGAGCAACTGGCACAGCTAAGGGACGATGTGGATTTGTTTTTCGATAATGTGATGGTAATGGCCGATAATCCCGAACTGCGCGCAAGCAGGCTCGGACTTTTAGTAATGCTTTCCGAACAATTTATGGAAATCGCCGATATTTCAAAACTGCAATCCTGACTGAAATGAATCAGGTTGAATATGTTTTACTGGACCGTGACGGTGTAGTGAATCAGGATTCTGATGATTTCATCAAATCTCCCCAGGAATGGCAGCCAATACCACGTAGTATTGAAGCGATAAGCTTACTTAATCAGCATGGTTATAAAATAATAATTATAACGAATCAGTCCGGGTTGCAACGCGGCTTATTCGACCTGGATACTCTGCGGCAAATTCACGCCAAGATGTGTCGCTTGGTCGAGAAGCAGGGTGGAAAGATCGAAGCAATCTATTTTTGTCCGCATGGTCCTGATGACGATTGCTGTTGCCGAAAACCGAAACCAGGTTTGTTGCAGAAGTTTTCCAAGGATTACAACACAAAACTCGACAATATTTTTTTTATCGGCGATTCTCTGAAAGATATTCAAGCGGGAAAATCCGTCGGCGCGGAGATGTTGTTGGTTAAAACCGGCAAAGGATGCCGGACCCTGCAAGATAATCCGGGCTTGAATGTTCCGGTATTTGAGGACTTATATGACGCAGCAAAATTCATCATATCAAGGAAATAAAATTTCACTTTACGTTCGGTCAGGAATTTTCCTGATACATCTGATATTATCCAGTCTCATTTTTAGCCCCGTTCTGATATTGTTGGCGCTGGCCCCTTTTACAGTACGTTATCAACTAGCAAAGCAATGGGTCAGGTTGAATATGTGGGTGGTCAGGGCAGTTTGCGGTTTGAATTATACGGTGGAAGGGGTGGAAAATTTCCCGAAAACCGGAAATGCCATCGTTCTGTGTAAACACCAATCAGCATGGGAAACCCTATTCTTGTATTTGATTTTTCCAATGCAGGTGGTCTTGCTTAAACGCGAATTGCTCTGGCTTCCTTTTTGGGGGTGGGCGCTTGCGACGCTTAAGCCTATTGCGATTAATAGAAAAAACAAAAAAGCGGCTTTACGGAGTTTAATCGAACAGGGTACAAAACGTTTAAAGGAAGGTTTCTGGGTAATTATTTTTCCGGAAGGAACTCGGACTGCGCCGGGAGAAACAAAAAAATTTAACGCCGGCGGGTGTTTGTTGGCGGAACGTTCCCAGTTTCCGGTTATTCCGGTTGCCCACAATGCCGGCGAATTTTGGCCGCGTTATAGTTTTATAAAATACCCGGGAACGATCCGGGTAAAAATCGGACCGGTAATAGAGCCGGCCGGCCGAAAGGCGGCTGAGCTAAACGAACAAGCTCGCCTGTGGATTGAGAATGCGATGGCTGAAATCAACAAGTGCTAAAAGTAATCACTGCATCTATCGCAGCCTGTGTTATTAAGTGAATAGGAAACTAAATATTACAATTTATGGTCGTATTTGCTTTGATATTAAAAAAATCGCATGTTTTTGCGGATCTAATGTGTTTTTAACGGTGTTACTATGAAGAAGCTACTCCTTATCTCGTTTTCAGTATTGTTTTTAACCGCTTGTACGGAAGAACAAAAGCAATATGAACAAGCCGTACTGCAACAAATGCAGGCCGACCAGGACATAAAAGACTATAACATTGATCCTCAAACAATGACTGATTGCGTTGTTGACCTGACTTCCAGGAAGATGCCGGGAATTATTTCAATAGATCCCAGAAGAGG
>JBNLBS010000036.1:0-5792 GCA_050303415.1 Methylococcaceae bacterium
GCCCCGTCAAATCTCGGTACTTCATTCCCCTCTCCTACCGGAGAAAGATAGTATGATGAGATACAAGAAGCCGAAACTTGATGTGTGATTTGGACAAAGCTTTACTTGATGATGTGTAAATCAAAATTCAACGTTATTTCTTTACATCGTCGGAGAAAAAACTTTAAAACCGAATTTGACCTCTGATCATGTTGGGTTAGGCTAGCGCTAACCCAACCCACACTGGGTGTTTTCATAGTTGTTGAACTCACAAGTTATTGTCCTATAAATGGCTGTATTTTCAGTGATCCGTCAAGTTGATTCAGCAAATCAATGGTCGGTGCAACCTGGCCAATAATCTGATTCCAGCGGATACCTTCAGCTCGATCGAGAAAAACCACATCATGCGGATACAATGCAAAACGATCGGCCAATATCAGCGCGTCAGGCGACTTGGCATCGAGGTGAAAAATTTCCGATTTTCCCAATGCACTTCGAAACACGAATATACGCGCCGCGTCGGCAGTTGTTTGGTTAGGGCCGCCGGCCGCACTAATAGCTTCGGCAAGCGTCATCCGCCCTTTATTCATATCGACGGTCCGCGTTCTGGCAGCACCGGCACCACCGATTGTTGTTTCACCCAACACGAAAACTTTAAAGAATTCGTTGTCCGGCACATTCAACACATCACCTTGTTGCAGCATGATATTTTGCCGGATGTCACCGCCTTCATACAAGGCGAGCAAATTTATGTCGTAGGTTTTTCCGTCTCGGGTTAAGGTGACATTCCGTTCATCGGCATTTTCGGTCACCCCGCCTGCACCATTAATCGCTTCCAACACCGTTAACGGAATATCTTTCACCAGTTGAATGCCGGGGGTTTTAACTTGACCGACCACGTAGACCCGCTGACTTCGATAAGCGGCAACCCGGACATCCAATTGCACCCTTTCAATATATTTGGACAGTTTGCGGGTTAGTTCCGCACGGATGTCCTCAACCGTTCTCCCGGCGGCTTTAATAACGCCCGCGTAAGGAAAATAAAAGGTGCCGTCTTCACCGACCACATTACCGGCACTCTCCGCCGAGCGGAATTCACCGGCCGGAATCGTCAATTCGGGATGGTCCCAAACCGTGATCGTAAGAATGTCGCGGGGCCCCACGCGGTACTGCGTATAGGGTTTCTGCTCCGGTGGACTTTGCTGCGCATTGGAACCGATACGGTAGTCATAGTAAAGATTGGCGACATTTTTGGGACCGAGGCTGCGGTAGTTGACATCTTTCTCCAAATCAACAATCAATTGTGCGGTAATGGACTTAATGTTGAGTTTTTTTAAAATGGCTTCATTGTCTTCCTCAACCGGCAATTCAACGCTTGATTCTTTGGTGAATAACATCATGTGTTGGCCGGGTATTACCGTGCACGCCGTTATTTGACTCATAGCAAGCCATATAAGACCCGTTCCTATTTTCATCTTGTTCATTTCCACAATTAAAGATATTTTAAAAATTTTAATTTAATATCGTTCTTGCATTAGTTATCACACGCTTCAATCCTTTTTCTTGCTGGAAGAGGATTGGTTTGAAAAATCAAAAAAGTTATTCCTTCCCAGCTGTGAAAATGAACACCGAATTTCTATAGATATTAAAATTCCATGTTAAGAAAAAACCGGCCTTACAGTTGATATCCGCATAACTTTTACAGATTACCGCGAAAAACAACTTACATTTAAAATCATGTGACCTATTTCACATTTTCCCAATTTCCTTCAACTCGCTTTCTATTTTTTCACTTTTTTACAATTTTTCAATCCATTTCGCAACAGCACTTTCTATCATCTCCAACGACTTTTCAAAGGCGGCTATATTTTTTTGATAGGGGTCAGGTATTTCACCTTCACCCCATTCCCCCAGCCTAAATACTTTGCCTCTTGCACAGGGTTCAAGTTTTTCAACAGCAACCTTCTGAAACGATTCCATAACCAAAATCAAGTCAGCCTGACGAATCATGTCTTTATTAATCTGACACGCACGGTAGTCGGAAATATCGATTCCTCTATCCAGCATTAATTTGCATGCATTGGGATCAGGCGATTGACCAACCAGTGCGCCCACGCCTGCTGACTGTATCAAACAGTGTGACTTATTTTTCTCAGCAAAGGCTTGTTTTAGTAGTGCTTCGGCAATCGGGCTTCGGCAGATGTTACCGACACAGACAACTAAAATATTATTGAACAACTTATAATTCCTGATTATCTGGTCTATTTACATCTAATTTATCTTTTGGGTCAGCAACTTATTTTTTCTAACAATATTAAGTAACTATCCCCACTATAAAGTAATAACTTATCCCCTTTCTTTCACACCACCTCGTATTTGGAAGAAGGATTAAAAAACATAAGTTTAAAGGCCACCTCGTTCAATTGAAACCTCACTGGTCAGTCCTTATTGTTTCGTGCAGAAAAGTTGATCTGATCAATACATTGGCAGACTGATAAACATCACTTCATGTGATGTTCATATTATAGCAAAACAACAGAAAATTACTTGAAGTGGTTCATATTTATTGACATTCTCCGTGAGTTTAACGAAATTTTTTCTTCCAAAGAGACTCGTCACACATCAAACGTCGGCACTATTTTTCCTTACTCACTTCAGACGTAAATATTTATGCAAATTCAACAGCGTTTTACTACGGAAGGTGATGGGCAGAAAATAAAAAAATTGATATATCTCCTTGATTATTACCACCGTATCCTCGCCTGATGTAGGGGAAACACGAACCCGTGAAAGCTTACTGTAAGTATTTGTTGTTAAAAGGCGGATATAGGATATACCTACACCGACATTTGATGCATTAACGCTACAAGCAGCCCTATCTAATACCCGCTCAATTCCATAAATCCTTTGCCGGTATGCGATCCTTGCACTTTGACTGCACCTTCCCAATAAATTCTATAGGTCGTTAGGCTGGCATCAAACTCGCTGTCTTTGATTACGCTTTGAGTGGTAATGTCGATTTTTTGTTTTGGAATATTGATTTTCCATTCAATTGGATACATTTTGCCGGTTTTTTTACTGGTCCATTTTTTTCCAGAGGTTAGAATAAAGTCATCTGCTGACAACATATCCGTCGAACCCTCTCGGCTGATACCGCCAAGGTACAATACCGGTCTGCCGGATTTGTCCCTTAATTGATAGAGCATAATGTCCACCCCGTCATCCATTTGCAGACTGAACCAATCCCATCCCAGCTGGCCAACGGAAAAATCGCCCCACTGATGATCAAACCAAGAAATACCTTCAACGGGCTCATGATATTTGCCGATATTTAACACGCCGGTGATTATCATGCGCGTGCGAGAGTAGTAATAACTGCTGCCCGCATTATCAAGGGGGATTATACCTTCTTCGCCATGCATAATCGGTGCTATAGTATTGGTTAGTTTCAAATCGAAACTGAATTCGTCTGTTCTGACTTGCAGTTCATCGGTGCCGTCTCCGCCATTCATAATCCAGTCATCCAGGGTAAATTTAAATTCATTGACCGTCCCAAAGGAAGGATTACCGCCACTTCTCCGCTGGGCCGTATAATGGCGTTTGGTTTGATGATCCGTTAGTGACACGTGGGCAATAGTGTGCGTCATCATGCCGTTAAACAAAAAAACAGTGTAGTGAAAGCTGAACTGCTTGCCGGATTTGGCTGTGAGATGGCCGTTGTAATACCACCATTCCACTTTATCCGAATGTGGTGCGTCGTCTTCGGGCAGAGAAATCTTGCTGGTATTGTTAAATTCGGAATGGAACCATACTTCAGCCGATTTAGATTGTGCGATCTCAAAATAAAGCCAGATTACAGCCGCGCACAACAAAGCTGCAATTGCCGATACAATAAAATTCCTCTTTTTAAACCGAAATTTTTTATATTTTCGATATTTTTTTAATTTTCTCATAGCAAATCGGATTAGCATGCAATAGTGGCAACTAACTTCAAATCAGCCTCAGATTGATTACCTGTCGCGTACCCATCTTCGGCACATCGTGATTTTGTCCTGCACTGCTTAGGAAACATTTCTTTTCCCTTTCGGGAAAAGATTAAGTTATTCAAAACAGGAATGCAAATATCATGTGATCTTTATACGGAAGTATAAAAAGAAAGTGGTATACGGGAGACTCAGAATATTATTAATCAGCTAATGCTTTTATTGAGCAGACCGCGTCAAAATAATGCACAGCGATTATTCACACTTGCACATTTACCGCATTACTTGCCGAAAAGTTCAGGATTTCGATGGCGATAATTTCGTTATTGGCGAGCGCCTCTTATCATTTCCGCTAATAAATGTTATGTACTTCAAATTTTATGAATCTTCTATAGAGTCGAATGATCAATGACGTTGTAATATTTTACCACAGCCACTATACTTTTTTTCGAAATTTTCCCATATTTGATGAATGTATTCTCGCCGTACATGGGCGAAAATGTTTTGAAAGGACTGCTTAAAAATACCGGAACTTTCATCTACATATTTCTTTCGCTTCAATACGACCAAATATGGCGAATATTTAGTTTTTCTCACATTAAATTTCAACACCTCATATCATTGCTAACACTGTTAGCAATGGCTAGGTAGGGAAAGTTATTTCAAACTATCACGCCCTTTAATAATAATAGGGAATTACTAACCAACTCAAACGTGAATACCATGAAAAATAAATTAACTTTTGTTACAGCCGCTGTGGCATCTTTGGTTACAAGCGCCGTGAGTGGTCCTGTATCTGCTGCCTTCATCCCCCATACCACCAGCGTATCGGTAGCGGGAGGCCCGGCTACCCCGGGTACAGACTATAAAATTTATGAATTGAAACAGGCAACCTGCGAGACATCACCCCTTCCACTGCCCTATCCGGACAATTATTCGATAGAACAGAATGCAGTTTTTCATGGTCAGGCCGTGCCATGCATCGAAGGAATCATACCTGGCCCGGGAAGCAACATGGAGCTCGGTCCTGAAATAGGGGCGTTTCCTATTGACGCGACCGTTCTGAGCGGCGTTCTTCCCTCCCATAAAAAGATTGAATTAAGTAGCCTACTCGAAACGGATTGGAATAGTCCTATCGGCAATCTGACACTGGCCGAGAAATACATCATTGATGCTAGTTTCGTTGGCTGTGGCATCACCACCTTCGATGCGGGCGCACTGTCAGCAGTGGTTGACCAGTTTTTGGCCGGCAATTTCGCTGCTCGCCTCAGTGATCCGAATATCTCTTTCGTCAATGAAGACTTGCACAAAAAAATTACCATCGGACTAGCCGGTAGGTACGACATTTCTGACCTAATCCCGATTATTGCCGTATGCCCGGCCCCACTGCCTTCTCCGGATCTACCCCAAGCTAGCGAAGTGGTAAAATTTTCAGAAATAAAAAAACATCACTCTCCACCCAGCACTTATCTATACAGCTTTTTCGGCATGTTCTCGGGTGTTCATGACGAGGATACCGCCCATCCGCATTCTGCCACCTATCTGGTAAGTCCGCTCAATGAGCCGCCTATGGGAGAAAAAACGGGTGAAGTGGTGGAAGAAGACCCCTCAATAATCGTGGAATGGAAAATGACATGGACCAATCCAAACCCGTCTTCGGTTGCAGTCAAGGTCTCCGATCGTATCGGTTCCGGGCAAAGTTTTGATGGCGGTCTAACTTGTGAAGGCATGTTCGAAATTATTGGGCTTGTCGAGCCGATCTCGGTCTGTGAATATAATCCCGGAGGACATAGGGTAAACTTTGAAGGCTTAATCCCACCCGGAGGCACT
>JBNLBS010000037.1:0-5367 GCA_050303415.1 Methylococcaceae bacterium
ATGCAGGCAAAGTCATACTTTCAGGCCTATGGCATGCCGGCCTGTTTTTACTAGCGAGGGGTCATTGAATAGTAACAATTAACATTACAATGACGGCCGGCATGCCATAGGCCTGAACGGAAGCATTTCAATTAACCAACTTTAGCGGCATTCGTTCCGAAGTTTTTTTGTTTAAGCGGCGTAACGCGTTTGCAGCACTAGACAGGGTATCGGAAATGCCCAGAAATGTTTCAATGTTCAAGCGCAACGACAGGTTTTGAAGATGCAGATGCACCACGCCACATTCCCGGCAGAATAAAACCTGTCCATACGACGTCGATGATAAATGCTCAAGTTTACAGTGTTTGCTAGCCATCAGTGGTTCCTATCAATCATAAAAAATGTAATAAAACTTGTTCCTCATCGTTGTCCTTCGGCAGAATGGCCAGATGAAAGAAATCAATTAGCCGGTTGTCGGGGCCGATTTATAAAAAAATCAGCCAACATGCTAATGGGTCGCTCAGCCTATTTCGGCGGCATCAGTCTTTTTTCGCAATTTAGCCGACGATAAAAAAATTTCCCAGGCCGCCTTCTTGGAAGCCAAGTCCAAACAACGGAAATCCGATGCATGAATTTGTCCGCTCTCGATCAAAGAAGCTAAAAGTTTGGGACTGATAGCAAGCTTGACGATACCGGCAGCACCGTTTGAGGGCAAAAAGGGAATTTTCATGAGCACACTCCAATTGAATATCGATTTGATACAAATGATAATGATTCCCATTCGTATGTCAAGTAATTTAGGGTAAGCTGATTAAAAAATCGAAATTTAAAAAAAGCCCTCTCCAGAGGGAGGGGGTGGGGTGAGGGGAAACATATTTCTTGGTTTTCATGATATTAACCAAAAATAATTCAGTAGGTGCAAATTCATCCGCACTTAAAACACTGAATATGAAGACACGAACAAATGAGTACTGACATAAATCCGATAAAGAAACTGTTGTCTTTCCAGTAGGTGAATTCGATTTAATTTTTCCACAGTTTCTTCCACCTAAAGCCCCTATGTTTAATCTGTTTAACTTGACTAATTCCAGGAAATGTCTCGCCGCCGCTAGCACACGAAACGTAAGCAGTTTGGTGATGTATCGTTCTGCCATAGATAAAGAAAGTATCAGTCCCAAAACAATCCGTATCGGTTAGCCAAGTTTGAAAAACCACGTTATTAAACTGACTAATAGCGGTAACGGTCCAAACTGTGCCAAACTCAAATAATGGGTTGGAAAAAAGACCGATAAAAGCATTTTGAATGTCGACGTTCCCTACAATGTTCACCGCGTTTGTATCAGCATGCATATTAGGTATTGTCAGAGTACTAAATGATTTATAACTCTCAATGATTTTTTCAGCATCAGCAGAAGATACAGACTGTTGATGGCTTAACACGGTATCAGTAATATGATTTCCATCATAATATGCTTCTTTTATTGCAACGTTGGCATAGCATAAAGTATCAACTGTATCATCGGAAACCACATCGTCAGGGCATTGAGATTCCGCAACCGCTATATTAGAACTCAAAACGTAGCATAAGATTGCAGTGGCGCCTAAAAGTAGCCTCAAAGTATTTTGCCTTAGTTTAAAAGATTTTTTGTCTTTCCAGTAGGCGAGTTCTATTTCATTCATAGTTATGCCTTCTGAATTGTTGCGATAAGTTATTTTGCCACTACCGGTTAATTAGTGAAAAGGTTTTATTAAAAACTATTCTCCAGCTTCTCTGTTGGCTTGATCATAGACTATTGTTTCAATAGCCAAGGCTGAAAAATAAAAAAGTGGTCGGAAAGTGGGAAGGTTGGAAAAATCGGGAAATATAAGGCATAAAAAATCAAAAAAGTTATTGTTAATCAATTTGTTGTTGGTGTGTCGTGTACGATTCTAACGCACGGCCATCGCATTAAAAGAACGAATCAAGCAGCAATAAGTAGCTTTAACCAGCTAAAAAACAATAGATTACGAAAATTAAAAGCTGGTAGAAAATAAGAAAAGCTTAGAAATGTGGGCATATTAGCCTATAGAGATAAAGTGGCAATCTCCATGTAAATAAAAAATATATTTTATACTACACTCGATTATTCTACGGGCTTTCGCTGAATTTCCGGTTGATTTCTTAGGTTCTCTTTTAGATGCACATCCAGCTGGGGGAAGGCAATATCAACGCCGGCAGCCCTCAGGGTGTCGTTGAGGCTGTAGTTTGCATTGCTCTCAAAGACCCACAGCTCCATCTTGTTATTTATGTTTACCGCAAAATAAACGTCGAAGTTGAGCGTACTGTCACCATGTTCCTTAAACAGAACGAAAGGCGCCGGTTCCTTTAGAACGCCGTTGAGGTTTTCGACGGCCTGAATCATCAGCTCCGTCGATTTATGAATGTCAGATTCGTAGGCAATGCCGATGGAAACTTTGGTGAGTACCATGCGGTCGTTCTTCGTCCAGTTCACCAGCTTTTCATTGAGTACCACGCTGTTGGGCAATATGATATCGATATTGTTCTCGGTGTGAATCTGAAAGCTTCGAAGACCGATGTTGAAGACTCTTCCGATCTCGTTTTCCAGTTCCACAACGTCACCAATTTTGACGGGGCGTTCCATCATGAGAATGATGCCGCTGATCAAATTGCTGAAAAGTTCTCGCGCGCCAAAGCCAACACCGATCATCAGCCCGCCTACGGCAAAGTGAAAAACCGTCAGCGGGATTCTCAGTATGGCCAGTGTTATATATAGAGTAACCGTTATCATGAGGGCAGAGGCGATTCTCTCCAGGGCCAGCTTTCCGCTAGAATCTAAATTCCGTTTCTTTTCGAGCCAATTTCGAAGGCGCCCCTGGACGTGTCGTGCAACACGGATACCCAAGATCATGAAGATAAGTGCCATAACGCAATGGCCTACGGTTACGCCTTCATGGTCCACTTTCCAGAGGGCATAATTCCATACCGTGACAAACGTGTCCCAGATGTTACGATGGTTCATGAGAATTCCCGATAAGTGTTTTTTGAGAAATTAGGAAATTAGGAAATTAGGGTCAGGACTTGCAAGCATGCATTAATCTCAACTGTTCGCTGATTTATGTTTTCTGAAGTCAAAAAGCTCAGTACGGATTTAACATCCGAACGCGTAATCTCACTTGCATTAAAGAATATCCACGCGCCTGAAAAAAGGACCAGCACGATAACCATGAGAATAGAGTAGCCTTGCAAACAAAGTAACTCAGCTCTATTGCGAAACATTGTAATATCATTATCCATCTATCTACCATGCACACAACCTTTTAAAATATCCATCGATACATCGTCGGCGTTTCTACCATTTAGCAAAGCGGTATTATCTCCATTCAAGCTGAAAGCGTTTCTAATGCTCTTACCAAGGCTGAAATGCAGCTAGATTAAATCATTTTTTTCATGGACCTAACCATATTCCTTTGGTTTTCGTCTAAAGTGAGTTGCAGTCTCTCCGCTGTTTCGTCAATGGTTTTGGGATATTCAACTGTGTTATTCTGATTCATATTGCTAATTTTAGTCGCTGTTTCAGTCCGGGCGGAAGAAACAGAAAACTTTGTTTGAATAAACAAATGGCTATTGACAATGAAGAACTGGCCCGCAAGCATCCAGATGATGAAATAATTGTAAAACTTGTGGCTTTACGTGCCGGGCTGTGTGATCTGATTGAAAAGCGGATTGTTGATTTAGATTTTGCAATCGATTTATTCAACGCGGAACATAGTAAAGGGGGCTATAAGCAGATAGAGGAAGAGCAGACGGGGAACCGTGGAAGTGGGGCTTAAAAAACCGGTATTGGCGTTATTTTTTACACTGACCCCGATTATTCGGTAATTCCGCACGCCGGGATCTGTGAGGGGGCAGTTGGGTAACTGGCTGTCCTACCTTGATGATTATTCTGACCCTGATTATTCTGACCCCGATTATTCGACCCCCGTTACCCGGCGCAATCCCGTCACCCCAAGCCGATCCGGGCTGGATGAGCAGGTGGTCGATCAGTTGATTACCCACCAGGATGCGGCGCGCGAAAGGGGGAGCAACATTTTAAATAAAGCGGGTAAGAAAATTATCTATACGATCGATCTCTCGCTGCTGACCGGCGGATCGTTTCCGGACTTGCTCAATATAGGCGGCTTGCTGGAAGTGGTTCAGTCGGCCGAAACCTGGCGGGGGCAAATAATGGGCAGTCAAATCAAGGCGGAATGGAAAAATGGTGCGCTGAGCGTGAATCAGCGGGTAACGGTCGAGAGGGCGATAAGCGCATGAATCCCTGGATCAGATTGAGAAGTTTAATCGATTGCCGGCCACTGCTGACCGACATGGTCACGGCATTGAACGCAGACGGCACCAGCTCCGTTTCCCTAACCGGCGGCGGATCGATCCGGGTGCTGAATCAGAATTTTAGTGTCAATGATTACGTGTTAGTCAGGGGTAATGAGATTATCGGCATTGCGCCGGCGTTGCCGAGTTATAACTTGACCGTTTGAATGTATTGCTAATGGGAGAGGATGGTTTAGTCTGGCTATGTTTCGCTCTGGGGCGGGATATTCGAAAAGCCTACGTATCCAATATTAAATTAATCTGAATTACGTAAAGCCATTAACCACTGCCGGAGCCGGTCTCCATTATTTAGCTCAAGCCGATAGGGCATGAGGTGCTTAAACTCATTTCCGTTAATGATTCCCGGTGCAAAATCGGATGTTGTTGTGATTATTCACTTTGAGGCATTCGGGTCTGTGGTCAGTACGCCAACCATGGCTCGTACATATAATCCTCATTATAAGGCCGGATTGTCGTACCTTTAATTGTGCGTGTGACTAGGTATGTTTTTCCTCGATTAGCTGAACTCGAACGTCTTGGGTTGTTGGATACACCGCGGGACCAAACTGGTTGTATATGGCTACGTCAGCGGCATCACGACCATAGCCGATTGCCACGTATCCACCTGTTAGTTCAGCCTGTGTCGCATCGAAGGTATACCAGCGTCCAGCAATATAGGCCTCAAACCAAGCATGCAAGTCCATAGGCTCAAGCCCTTGTAGATAACCCACCACTAAACGAGCCGGTATACAGAGACTACGACATAAAGTAATTCCGAGGTGTGCAAGATCACGGCATACGCCCCACTGCCTAGAATTTACTTCCACTGCGGACACAGGTATGTCACTACTCCCTGGTTCATAACGAATGGTAGTACGTAGCCAAGTTTCGATGGCCTTGACTTGGTCATAACCCAAAAGTTGTCCGGCTACGATTTCTGTAGCCATCTGGCTAAAGCGGTCCGATTCACAATATCGACTTGGTAACAAATAACTTAGTACAGCATCAGGTAGATACTCAAT
>JBNLBS010000038.1:0-4764 GCA_050303415.1 Methylococcaceae bacterium
GTATATAAAAATAAGGTATTTATAAGCTAAATTATCGTTGGAATTATCCCTGGATATTAATTTTTTTTTATTATACTTACATAAAGTGGTGGTCATAATTTGACTGGTGCATGTTTCATGTTGTGACGGGTGATGTGCTGATGCAGTAACTTGTGTAAATGTTTTTATCCACGCCTCTAGTGCTTACGGTTGAACGCCAATTACGCCTTGGCCTGAATGAAGTTGTGTTGTGCGTCGTTGTTGAAATTAGTTATAAGTGATGCGAAAGCATCAATGTATTTTTAAGAATCTATGTGCTGAATACAGAAGAAACGTGCCGCCTGGATGCTTGAGGATTAATAAGCATGAATAATCCAGAAAACTCTCAGCAAGAAAAAATCAATATTGCATTAATAGTCCCATCTCTTAGCTACGGAGGTGCGGAACGTCAAGTAGTGGAAATAGCGCGCAACCTTGATCGCAAGCTATTTCAAGCGAGCATTATCTCTTTGTCGGATTACAGTCCTATTCTTCCGATGGAAGACGAGTTACGTAAACATTTTTACGTCATTAAAAAGTACGGGAAGCTGGATGTTACCGTGATTCCAAGGCTGGCTATATTACTGCGAAGGTTGAATATTCATTTGGTCCACAGCTTTCTTTTCTTTTCTGAGATCGCAACGCGCATGGCCGCTTCACTGATACATTTGAAGCCGGTGATCGGGTCGGAGCGAAACTGCAATTACTCATTAGCCACTTATCGCTATGTTGTAAACCGGCTGACGATTGATTTAATGGATTTGGTTGTTGCCAATAGCACCGCCGGCGCCGCCTACCATGCGAGTCTCTATGGTTTGCCCGAGGAACGTTATCGTATTTTGCACAATGGTGTGGATATAGACCGCTTTTGTGTTCGGGATAAAGTTCAGTGCAAAAGAAATTTGGGGTTAGACCCCAATAAAATTGTCATTGGTATGTTTGCAAGCTTTAAAAAACAAAAGAATCATATGTATTTTTTTAAAGCGGTAAAAGATCTGATTAAGGAATGCAATGTTAATTTGTTACTGGTGGGTGATACACCTTATACCAGCTCCGCCAGTAATACTCAAAGTTACAAAGCTCAATTGATGAACGTAATCAGGGAATATGATTTGAAGGAGAGCACAATCATTCTCGGTAATCGCACCGATGTTGAACGTATTTACAGTGCCTGTGATATCACAGTGTTGTCGTCTCTCCACGAGGGAACACCAAATGTGGTATTGGAATCGTTCGCTTGTGGTGTGCCCGCGGTGATTACCAACGTGTCTGACAACGCTCAGATAGTAATCGATGGTAAAGAGGGATATATCGTCCCTGTCGATGATGTGGCCGTGTTTAGTGAAAAGTTAAAACGTTTATGTGTGGACGTTGAATTGCGCAATGCGATGGCGGTTAACGCAAGGCGTGCGGCAGAGGAACGGCTATCGACAAAAGTAATGAGTCAAAAAATTGCCGATATTTACTCTACGGCTATTTCCGAATGCAAAGGTTTTCGAGGGTTAGATTTATGATGCATGCATTTTCTAGAAAAAACCTTTGGGAAAAGTTACCTCCAACCCTAAAGAGTTCCGTTGGAATGGCGGTGTGTATTTTTTCCCCAAGGCTTTTGCTGGGTAAATCCTTTCAGCAGTGGGAAAAACTGGTAAGTCAAGCTGATGTGTGGGAGGAAGAAGATGTTAAAAACTATCAGTTAAGAAAAGTGAAAGAGATTTGCACATTGGCATACAACAAAACAGCCTATTACCGCTCCAGTTTCGAACGAATTGGGTTCGACCCTAATCAAATGAACTCACTGGAAGAATTACAGTATTTGCCTATTATTGATAAACATGTCATTAACGATCACGCCGACGCGCTGTTGGCTGAGGGGAAAAATAACGGTCGGGTAGATTGGGTATCGACAGGGGGGTCGAGTGGGCAGCCGTTGAGGTTTTTGATTGGCGCAAACCGCTCTCCAGTAGAGTTTTCTCACCTTGCTTCTGCCTGGTATCGCACAGGCTATACACTTACAACACCATTAGCGGTATTGCGAGGTAACGTCATTAAGAATACAAAATCAGGTCTTCGATTTTATTATGACCCGCTGTTGCGAAGGCATAACTACAGTAGTTTTCACATGAATGATGAATCCATGGGTGGTTACTTGTCGCATATCAGTGCAATTGGACCCTGTTATCTTCATGCATATCCGTCGACGTTAAACATGTTGGTAAGATATATTCA
Source organism: Methylococcaceae bacterium (assembly GCA_050303415.1). GTDB lineage: Bacteria > Pseudomonadota > Gammaproteobacteria > Methylococcales > Methylomonadaceae > JBNLBS01. The sequence continues at coordinate 2,245 of JBNLBS010000038.1, forward strand.
CCGCAGCGGAAAACAACCGCCGAAAAATATCAAAGGGTTGTTGCTTGAATCGGAAAATGTCTATCAAGAAGACCGAAAGGCGGCGGAGGAGTTGTTTGATGTTCGCTATTTTTCTTGCTACGGCCATTCCGAGAAGCTAGTGATGGCCGCTGAATGTGAGCATTCTGCTGATTACCATGTGTTTCCAACTTATGGATATTGTGAGCTTGTCGATGGGAATGGACGTCCCGTCACTACGCCGGGACAGACTGGGGAAATTGTCGGAACCGGGTTTATTAACAAGGTAATGCCTTTTATCCGCTACAGAACGGGTGATTATGCTACCTATGTCGGGACCTGTTGCAAGCATTGTGGCCGGCACCAGTTAATAATCAGCAATATCAGAGGTCATAATACACAGGAAATGTTGGTCGCTAAAGACGGTTCATTGATCCCGTGGTCAGCCGTTAATACCCATGATGATACCTTTTACGGCGTATTGCAATTTCAATTCGAACAGTTTCACGTGGGAAGGTCGACACTCAAAGTGGTGCCTGCAAGAACAATTGCTGATAGTGAGTTGATTGCGAAGCTTACTACTGGCATTGAGACTCGTCTTCAGGGACGATTGGATTTTGATGTTCAAATTGTTGATAAAATTGAACTTACTAACAGAGGGAAATCTGTTTTTGTTAAGCAGCACTTGGATATCGGAAATTTAATCCATTAAAAATTTTGGCCCTGTTCATCGTTTCGTCCACCAAAGGTGCTAATCGGGCCTAACACCGGGCGAAACGATGAACAACGCCAAACCCTAATACATAAAGTATACCTTATGCGCTATTTGGTTGTAACATTATTCGTATTGTTCCTCTGCGCTTATGCATGGAAAGATTGGTATAGAAGTCTCTGTGGAATGATGCTGTTGATGGTCATTATTGGCCATGATGCCATGCCTCGATCGCTGTTTGGTATTGCCGGATTAAACCTTTTCAATTTGCTTTTTATAAATGTTGTTTTGAGCTGGCTTATGTCAAGGAAAAAGGAACAGCTTAAGTGGGATATGCCTGCACATATTAAACTGCTCTTATGTAGCTATTTGCTGGTGGTCTTTGTGGCGTTGCTACGCTATACAACAAATCAAAAGGCGGCCATTGTGCTTGAATGGACGTCTGGCGTTGCGCGGCCCTCGGTATCGCGGATGTATGTCGATTATTTTTTCAATAGCATTAAATGGGTGCTTCCGGGGTTATTATTGTATTCCGGCTGTAACAGTAAAGAACGATTCAACTGGGGAATTGCATCGCTGATTTTGATGTACACGCTTCTGGCGCTATTGGTTATCCGTTGGATGCCGTTAGGGGTGTTGACCGATGGCGATACCCTACAGAGGCGGGCGATAAGGGTGTTGGATCGAGAACTTGGCTACTATCGCACAAATCTATCTGTGATGTTGGGGGGCGGGTTTTGGTTGATTATGATTTCAAAGTCATACTTTAAAGCAAAGTATGGTTTAATTATCTATGGTTGTGCGGGTGTCTGTTTACTGGGAATGGTACTGACTGGTGGACGCGGAGGGTATGTGGCCTGTGCGTTAGTCGGACTCATTGTGTCTTGTACTAAATATCGCAGATACCTGCTTTTGGTTCCTCCTGTCATTGCGCTTGTTATTGTTTTTGTGCCTGCCGTAAAGGAGCGTGTATTTCACGGTTTGGGAGATTCATCGAGAGTCGAGTATGCCACGGATGTTGATGGCAACGTTGACGACAACAATCTGGGCACAATTACAGCAGGTAGAAGTATACTGTGGCCCTTGTCTTGGGAGCAGGCTGTGAAGGCGCCGTTGCTGGGCCATGGGTTTTGGGGAATGGTAAATACGGGTGTAAGTCTCGAATTATACCAACGGTATCATTCGCCTTATCGACACCCCCATAATGCCTATTTACAGCTTTTTCTGGATAACGGAATTATTGGCTCCCTGCCGATATTGCTTTTCTATTATCTTATCGTCAAGTATGCCTGGTCTCTGTTTAAAGACCGCCGCAGTAAAATTTATGTAATGGCCGGTGGCGCGGGGTTTGCCATTGTTATGACAGTATTGCTAGCCTCCCTAACCGGCCAGTCTTTTTATCCGGAAGAGCGCTCTTTCGGGTTGTGGTGTGCTATTGGACTGGTGCTGCGCGTCTACGTAGAGAGGGCTAAACTTGAAGGTCGGAAAGAAAGTCACAAGAAAAAAATAAAACAGAAAGCGGCGCCTGCCAGGCTTATTTGGGACGAGGAACCGGTTCCGCGTCCCTCGGCTTCAGTACCCAAAGCGTATGAGATTTAGGGCTCCAGAGCGTGCTGCTGTTCATGTGACTCCTCTATACGCTTTCACGGCTCTGTCACACTGTTGGGCGTGCGACGTTTGCGTCGCCGGGAGCGCTTCGGTAAACCGTAGAGGTCCTTCTCCCCCGAAGGTCTGGTTTTGAAGCGTCGATGAACCCAGAGATACTGGTCCGGTTGTTGCCGAATCTGGGCTTCAACATGTTCATTTAATCG
>JBNLBS010000039.1:0-3781 GCA_050303415.1 Methylococcaceae bacterium
TGATTGGATTGTTAGTATGAACCATGAGAGTTACCTCTTGTATGTTTTGATTGAAGATTCAACACCTCTATCAAAACGGGTAACTCTCTTTTTTTCAAGTCGATGTGTCAGATCTAGTCGAGACTAATACAGATAATAGTATGTGCCGTTTAATTGACGAGTTTCGGTTCCGAGGCTTGGATTTGTCATCGTATGCAAATTAACAGTCTGGCAAAACAACGATTTCCAAGCTGATTTTGCACAGCTTTATAATTGGTATAAAACTGTTTATTTTCCTTGGGCGTTAATCAGAACTCCATGCTGACATATTTGGCATAAACTTTGTTTGATCAATGATTCCGGATTAACAGACTTAGCCTTTATTTCAGCATCACAATGACTAATAAAAACGTATTAACCCCCTCACAAATCGAGCATTTATCGTCGTTACGCTACATCAATAAGATTGATGAACATATGAGAATTGTGTCCAGCGTTAAGGTGTTTGATGTCCTACAACAGCATGACAATCCTGTGTTATTGGTACTCGATATTTTTATTGACGACAAACAAATCGACAGGATGAGTTTTAATTTGCACAATTATGACTATGAAGAGATCAAAGAACTTGCACAGCATATTCGGGACAATGACTATATTCTGCGAGCTGTGGACACTGCATTGGCTGGAGACATTGAATAGACTTGGAGAGTTGCCACGCTATTTGATGCGCTCATAAAGCGTGGCATAAGCTGTTAGATTGCATTTAGGAAAAAAAGAAGGGACGAGAGCTTATCCATCCCATTCTTCGTCTGCCATCTCGTCAAAATGGCTCTGATCTTTACGCACTTTTTGCTTAAAAATGCGTTCCAGCATGGGCGATAGGGTGCCAGTGATTTCTTTTTGTAACTCAGTAATGATTTCTTCAATCTCGGGGCCACCTTTAACGACGACAGGATAAGCCCCCAATTTAATCAATTGATTCGTGGCCGAACCACCGGCAGAACCACAATAAATCAAATCACACCCCGTTAACCAGGCAAGCTTAGGTTTTAGCTTGTCTTCATTGCCATCACGCTTTTCTTTACCAAACGATTTAACCGCTAATGGTGTAGCGGTGTTGCCATCAATTGCATACACATTAAACCCTAAAGCCGAACCGAAATGCTGATTGACAATTTCACCATCTGAACTTGCAAAAGCAACTATCAGCATATTTTCATCGACTTCAATCTCCGCAACACTATTTACATCAGCAAGCTGATTCATATGACACTCCTCAATGAACGACTGGGGCCAAAGTACGACTGGTGCAAGGTCTTGCAATTGAGCGTCTTTGGCTAAATTGAAAAAAAATTGTTATCAACTTCAAGCAAGGCGCAATAAGGACGCAATGAGGCCATCGCCGCCTGAAAAATAATAAAGGCGTCGGCCGGGTCTTTCTGTTTAAGCTCGGCGACCTCGTTCAGAAAACGATGCAGCATTTTTAACAGATTCTCGATCGTCATCGCGAGCCAGGCATCGTTGGTAATCCATTTGTCGATAAATTCATCCAACCGCGCGAAGGCCTGTTTCAGCAGAGGATAAGCGGTTTGCGTCTCCTTGAATTCCCGGAGCACCATATACTCGATGTAAGCCTGCTCGGATGTTACCCGCGGCTGATTGGTACTGCTAAGGTAAGTGGCCTTGTAGTCGGCATGGGCGGAATCGAATTTTTCATAAAATTCGGTTTCGTTAGTCATTTCAAGCCAAGGCCGAATATTCGCCAGCGTTACTCCATAGCACTCGCCGATCGCGCCTGCCATTTTGTCGAATTGCTCGACAAAGGCCGGCTTCTTGAGTTCGCCTTTAATGATATTTTCAATCGCGGCCAGCTCGCTCGCAGTGACGCAAACCGTGGCCATTTCCCGAATAATGTTGAGTTCGAGTCCCATATCGCCGACACCTTTCCACTATCTGGAGAAAAAATTTAAGAATCGCCCCGATCCTTAGTTCACTCAGTCAGATCGACAATTTCGGCAACGCAGGCATTGTCTTTAACAGTGTGCAGCGCATTGTCGAACACCATTGCCGAGTTATATAAAACGCTTTTGACAATGATGCTGCCGGCCGAATCTTTGATGACAAAAAAAGTATCTCCCTCCGGGACCTTGCTGGCGGCAATTTGGTTGCTCATTAGGGAGCCGGTCCTCACTTCTTTAATGGCCTGCATGGCTTCTTCCTTGTTGCCGTAATCGCCGCTTATCAGAATAAGTTCGCCCTGACTGTTGAGGAAATTAAAAAAATACTGATTTTCATCGTTGGTTTTAAGTTCAAAAGTTGCTGGCATGTTCTGTTCCGGAAGTTATCGGTTGGATTAGGTTTATCGCCGATCAAATTTCAATCTACTGATGGTTCCTCAAAAACTACAGGAAAAGCTCTACAGAAGAGAAACCTAAGTGAGACCGGCAGACGCTACTAATCCAAACGCAAGCCTTATGCCAATAAAAAAGCTCTTTATAATCAATAGAAAACGTGTCTTCACTTGTCCGTTTGTCGGTTTTGTTACACGACATTGACGGCGATCTGATAGCCGTTGAACACTTTGATGTGAAATAAGCGGTAAAAAGGAATATTTAAAATAATAACTTATTTCGTTTTAATTTCCCCTTACCCAGTCTTCTCCCTCCGGAGAGGGCTTTTTTCTCGAAGTTTCGAATTTTGCTCTTAATTCACGTTTTAACTTAACGAAGCCAATCTCAGAGCAGATCAATACCTTTTTTCAAACCGGAGGAATCAATCGCCTCAATAAGGGCAACTGGTTGATTAAGAGCTCCTTGCACCTAATCAACCAATTTTTAGCACGCAAAATTAGCTTAGTTCAAGATGCCTCATTCAGGCGGTAAGCAGGTTGGGCAAGTTGAGACTTTTGAATAACGGTCCACTGCCCGGTTAACTGGTGCGTTAGCATTGCTGTATGCCCCCAGATATTGCATGCTCTCTGTTGCCGGCAAGGATGAGCAGGTTGATGAATGCACAATATGCTCGCCGGTTGCGTTTGGTTGTTTTTCAATATAGAACTCAGCCATAACTATGTCTCCACGTAGTATTAACGAATCTTTATGCCACAACGATGCTTTAATCTTGAGTAAAATTGTCGGTTATCTGACTTTGGTAAGGTGTACTCGTAACAAACTTGACAAAAATACTCTGAAATAGGCTCGTTATTGTGGTCAATAGGATCGTCAGCAATATTTGTTCCTGAATGCCGTTTATGAAATACCTATATTTAGTAGGGTTACAAGACTCCGCCCTATTAGGTTTATATTCGTTAGTGCGTCACGCTAACATCAAAAATTTGTTGTAGAAATGCGTCGAAAGATGGAGGATATATGGGTACGGCCTAGGTTCACACTTTAGGCTACTCTATAATCATGTACAACCGCCTCTGGAGAGAAGTCCTGGTGAACAAACATATTCTACTCGTTGTTCTGATAGAAATTTCCGTATCCGCCATTCCCTTTTCCAGCGTTGCTAAAACAACCTCACCGGATGAAAACCTAAAAGTGGTTATTATCCGGCACGGAGAGAAACTTGAAAGTGGTAGTAACCTTTCCTGCCAAGGGGAGAACCGTGCGCTGCAACTGGTGACGGTATTATCTCAGAAATTCAATAAACCTGATTTTACTTATGTTCCCTCAATGAAGTTAGGCAAGACGACCAAACATGCCAGAATGTTCCAGACCGTTACGCCCATTGCGATTAAGTATAATCTTTCGATCAATAGTCAATTTGATGCGGAAGATTATGAAAAAATCGCTGC
>JBNLBS010000040.1:0-2502 GCA_050303415.1 Methylococcaceae bacterium
TGTCAACTTGCTCAATATAGTGGTCATCAGTTCCAAACAGGGCCAGATGACCATCAATAGAGTGAATTGTGCGATGTTCGCTGCCGGAAATACATTTTTGTTCCGCTTCACAATCCCGTGGAGGAAACATCATATCTTCATCAATAGATAAAACAAAAACTTTAGCTTTAATCTTGCCCAATACCTCGCCAAGATTTCCGCCTCGATCGGTACTTATATCTCCCTGCTGCCATTTCCACGCCATACACAGAAGATTATTCGGGTCCATTACCCCAAAATAAGCCACCATAAACCCCGCAATAAAGTCATCCAACGATTGAAAGCCCAGGACACGCCAACGTTCCTGTTTGTAAAACTCGCTACTCCAACCCATCATGGAAAAAAGACAGGCAAGCCGGTAAAGCCCCAAATGAACGTCCGTTGAAACCGGGTACCAGCCGTTATTCCAGGAAATATCCGAAGTAATGCTGTCAGTAATGGCTTGTGTAAACAGAAAGTTATGTGGCGTAATTTTAGCCGTACCGGCAATGGGTACTGCCCGCTTGACCATGTCCGGATAGCGTACCGCCCATTCATAGGTCTGTTGAGCACCCATTGATCCTCCAACTACCATCTCCAAGCTTTCGACACCAAATTTTTCAGTTAACAATCTAAATTGCGCTCTTACATCGTCACTGATTTGGATACGGGGAAAATTGGCTTTGTTTTGCGGAAAAGGTGTATTGTGAGGCGAGCTCGATAAACCGTTACCTAGCTGATTAACAATAATAATGAAATATTTTTTCGGATCCAGGGCATGCCCCTCACCGACATAAACCTGCTCTATAATTTGGTGTGTACCAGAAAACCAAGTCGGCACCAGGATAACATTATCCTTTGCTGCATTTAGCTTACCGAATGTAGTATACGCCAGTTTACAGTCCGGTATCGTGCGGCCTTGCTTGAGAACAAAATCGCCTAAATCATAGATTTGATAAGCGCCTTGAACATCCGTGGTGTAATAATTATTTGCGTTCATATGTACACCTCTGTTTTGATCGGAAGTATGGATTCAAAACTAACTTTACTATCCTTCCGGATGTTGTCAATAAAAATCAAACAATTCTTGGAGTATATTTCAGTAACGTTCTGAATGACTGTAGCAGCCTATCTGATTGAATGCCGTTAGATGACATTGAACTAAGATGCTTCGGCTAGGACTTGATTCGGGTAAGGAGTTAGCGACACGCTTGCGCTTTTGCTTTGGTTTTACCCGTCAGTTGAGACAATAGCATAAAAAACAAATCGATAGAAAAGATGACCGATGAACTGTGATACGGTTCTTCAGATCATGATGGTATGGCTAACAAAAACTCCAAGAGTAACGTAGCCCTTTTCGATAAATCCGCAATCCATCCGCTGTGTTATGTGGCGTTATCATCTATGACAAGGTTTGATTTTATAAAGCCTCGGTCCAACAGATCGTAGTAACCGTACTCAAAAAGCCCACTCCAAATTAACACAAGGAAAAGATCGGTTAGTTTTCCTTTTAAACCTGTGAAGAAATCAGCGGTGAGTATTAAATCAGATAGTTCCATGCGCCGACGCTCAAATTGCTAGGATAACGTTTCTTCCGTTGTTTGCGTTTCTGACAAGCCATTCTCGATATAAAATGCATACATTAGCATCAGTGGTTACAATTTCCAAATAACTTCTTAGGTGTTGCAAGCAGATAGAAATGGTTGGTCATCCAGACAAAAGCATAAATGGCAAAACCATATTTTGCGGCTGCGCCAACCAAAGCGTCTTGAAAAAACTGAAAATCCGATTCGGAAGCGAAGATCGCCTGACGGTTGCTGCCACATTGGATAATATGTTGTGGCTGGCCCCATTTAGCAAAGCATAGGAGGAATTTTTCATGTTGAGGACACATACCTGTGGCGAATTGCGTCGATATCATACCGGCCAGACCGTTACCCTGAGCGGTTGGGTCCGACAAATCCGCGACAGCGGTGGAATTTTATGGATCGACCTCCGGGATCATTACGGCATTACCCAACTTGTTTTCGACAAAAGCAAGGCGGAATTTGCTTCGCCGGCACTTGCTCGTCCATTGGGCCGCGAATTCGTCATTCAGGTATCCGGTTTGGTGATAGAACGTGCAAGTAAAAACGAGAACAACCCAACCGGCGAGATTGAGATTCGGGTTAAAAATATCGTGGTTTTGAATTCCTCGAAAACGCCGCCTTTCACCATCGACGATGCTACAGACGGCGGCGTTGATCTCAGAATGAAATATCGCTATCTGGACTTACGGCGGACCCTAGTCAGGGATCGCCTCATGCTCCGCGACCTATTGGCACGAAAAACCCGCGGCTATTTCGCCGGGCAGAATTTTCTTGAAGTAGAAACGCCGGCCCTGATCAAATCAACCCCGGAAGGCGCGCGTGACTTCGTTGTTCCTTCCCGAATATAGCCCGGAGAGTTTTACGCGCTCCCCCAGTCACCGCAGATTTTTAAACA
>JBNLBS010000041.1:0-2304 GCA_050303415.1 Methylococcaceae bacterium
TGGGTTTGTCTTTTCCCTTTACTTTTACCAAATCCAGTTCTCGATAAATATATTCCGGTACCTGTGCTTTAGTTGCTTCGCTGACAATCAACTCCACCCCATAGGCTTTTGTCAAACCTTCCAGGCGTGAACCCAGATTAACGGCATCACCAAGAACAGTATAAGATAACCTGAATTCTGATCCCATGTTGCCTACACTCATCATGCCTGTATTTAAACCTACGCCAATGTGGAGTTCAGGCCAACCTCGCTCTTTAAATTCAATTCGAATTGCTTGCATTCTTTCCAGCATGTCCATTGCCGTTTTTAATGCATAACGCGCATGTTCTTTATTCTCAACCGGTGCTCCCCAGAAAGCCATGATGGCATCACCAATGTATTTGTCGATCGTTCCCCGGTTCTCATGAATTATTTTCGTCATAGGGGTGAGGTAAGCATTCATAAGTTTTGACAATTCTTCCGGCTCCAGTCCTTCCGAGATAGTTGTAAAACTACGGACGTCTGAAAATAATACAGTCATCTCACGGTTTTCCGCATCCAGTGAGTAGGAATCCGGTTTAAAATTCATTTCATCGATTAATTCAGGGGGAATGTACTGTCCAAAGATTGAAGCAATCTGCAACTTGCCACGGCGTTCGATAAAGAAGCCATATGACATGTGTAAAACGAAAATCAGAGCGATAAGGATTAAAGTACTTGCCAATGGCAGAACCAGGTTTCCTGTTTGCCAAATAAAAAGATTAAACCCGATAACGAGAACACTAATTATTAACGTACAAATAGATGCCCACACAGGACTGAGTAACGGTAATAGTAGGGAAAGTAAAATTCCAATCAATAATAATTGAAAAAACTCTGCACCATCCACATAAGCCGGGCTCAACTTTATATTTTCATCAAGGATACCGGATATCAGGTTGGCATGGATTTCCACACCGGGATACTGTTTTTGTACAGGGGTGGTTCTTAAATCAAATAAGCCTGGTGCTGTTGTCCCAACTAAAACAATACGGTCTTGTAATAACTCTTTATTAATTCTGCCATGTATAACGTCCGTGGCTGACACATATTGAAAACTTCGTTCTTTTCCTCGATAAGGTACAAGTGCCTGTATATGCTGATCTACCGGGACTTGAAGATAATCGAGTGATAAGGTTTCTAATGACGGGTAGTCAGTATCATAGTCTTCCTGAAAAACAGGTGTGGTTGCTTCAACTCCCAATAAAGTTCTGACCATGACCAGAGAAAGTGCTTCATAAAAATTACCTTTATATTCATAGAGCATAGGAACTCTTCTAACGACACCGTCTTCATCTAGCCAGGGAGAGAAATGACCCGCACCTAAAGCGGCATCCTGTAAAATTTTGATGTTTGCATTGTAGCCAATTGCTTTTCTGGAATTGACATTCTTGTTTTCAAAAGTGTCACGGGTAAAGGCGGGTTTGGGTAAAACGCCCGCTACGGTGGAACCTATTGAAGAAAGAGAGCTATTAAAATAATAACCAAGTATGACAGGTTTGTTTTCAAACTTGCCAGCCAGCAGCCGATCATAATCGAGTTGATCTTCGAGATCAGAAACCGCTGATTGATATTCTTTTATGTCGGCCAGTTCATTTCGCCCCAGTACCTGCAAAATTTTCAAGCCGGAGCTGTCATCAGGCTCCGGGAATACGACATCAAATCCAACCAACGTTACTTCATAATAATTGAATAACTCTTCAACCAATTGCGCTACATGGTTTCTACTCCATGGCCAGCGACCGACTTCAGCCAGACTTTTTTCATCAATATCAACAATAACAATTCGTTCATCAATTTCGTTAGTCATCGTTGCGAGGATGCGCAGGTCATAAAAGAAATTTTCCGTATCGTCGAGTACAGGTAGGTTGTATATACCGGTTTTTTCCACCAGAAATAAAATTGTAATAAGCAAGGTTAATAAAATTAACGGAATCTGGTGTTTGAGTCGTTGCAAAAGATCCTTCAGCATGGTGAAAGTATATGCCGAGACAGTGACGTAATGCAGCCTTGAGTGTATACAGGCGGGAAAAAATACACCAAATTCGGAATCTATCTGTATAATGCCGCCTTTTTTGCATACGAGGCCGCCCTTTGTGACCCAGAAACTCCGAAATATCGCCATTATTGCCCACGTTGACCATGGAAAAACGACCCTGGTGGACAAGCTGTTGGAGCAGTCCGGGACTCTGGATACCCGTGGTGGCTCGACCGAGCGAATTATGGATTCCAATGATCTGGAAAAAGAGCGCGGTATTACCATCCTGTCCAAAAATACGGCAATTC
>JBNLBS010000042.1:0-2162 GCA_050303415.1 Methylococcaceae bacterium
TAAAGCCAACCTTTGCCATTTACCTAATACCTGAATTCGTTTGTAACAGAACATCGATAGCAGCAGAAGCCTGTTTTTCAAGGCGGCAGCTTATGGCTGTCCGATGGCGCAATGGGTTAAGCATTTCCCTTTCGAACTTTTTTGTATTTGAAATAACAGCCAACAAATGTAGCAATGCACGCTAATTTCATCAGTAATAGCCACAAAGGTTTCCACCATGCACCTGTTTTAGCTTCAATTACATCTGAGATGGAAAATACTGAAAAACCGATACAGCCTACGATTGTGACCTTGAAATCTAGATGCCTTCGCCCATTTTTAACCGCCGCCATACACAGCGCTATGGAGATTAATAACCATAGTACGGATTCAATGTAGTTGAATTCAGCTATATTCATAGTTTGTTCCGCTTAACGCTCACGTAACAGGCTACCGATATGCAGAGAAAGTGGCGCATGTCAGCAGTCTTGGTTGAGGTGACGGTTATGCGTTTTTCCTGTTTTGTAATTCTTTTTGAAATGCACGTTCGGATGCACCCCAAGTAAAATGCCCAAAAGCTAAACCACCTAGCGTCCAAATAACGGCGCTAATACCAATTAGCCCAAGCGGAATATTCCCTGAAGCTGGTTTATTTACGGTGAATGTCATTACTATAAACATGGGAAACCCCCAATAGAGTAAACCATTAACGAGAATAAAATTTTTCTTCCCTTTTCTTCTCAGCTTTTCCCACTTTCGAAAATGCTTTTCCTTCATATCGCACTCCTTAGGCGACCTAAGTATTTAAAATACTATTTTGCATAATGCCTGCAGTTGCGGACGACTTGTAGCGACGAAGGAGCGTAAAGGCGTTCCGGTAGTCCGCGATTGTTAGGCATTTGTTACTTCCCCTCTTTCCAAAGCACTTGAGACCCAGCTTGGGGTGGAAATTCCCCCCAGCTCAGTATAATCTGGCGGCTTTTTGCATATTCTTTAAATCGTCCAATACCGTCAAACTTGAGATAAACATAATGATCGAAACACCCATTGATCATTATATTGCCATCATTAGGCCTTACTTTCATAACTTCTAAATCAGCGAACTCGTGCAGCTCTTGAGGAACCCCTGCTTTTCCTTTGCTAATCCATTCAGTATGCTCCTGAAAAACAGAAAATATATTTTCTTTATTTGGAATACGTTCTCCATGGAATACTCAACGCAGTATCAATGCTATCTGATGCTGTCCATGCCCGATGAATCTATTCACTTCAATAACCCGTTTTCCTGATTGTTCATCCAACTCCCTGGGCAAGCAAGCTAATGCGAACTGGGCTTTTTCTATCAGATATTCCGAACGCTCAATTAAGTCACAATAAGCTTGTTTTATAGCGTTTTCCTGCGCCTCCCGCTTTTGCTCGTTCTTTGCGCTGGAGCGCTTCATTTTCCGCACTTTATTAAAAAGTTTCTTTAGTTGCCGCTGTTGATGTTCGTGTTGCCGCCAATCTAAAAAACCGTATTGCTCACTCAATCGACTGGACAAAACGATGGTTTTTCTAATAGCATCATAGAGTAAATTAATATCCGTCGGTAATGTACATTGGTTTCAACCACAAACGAATCGCACCATCCTCTTAGCGCTGCAGTCTCATTGGCAAATTCTCTGTGTGCATGTTTAATAGCGATTTGATTAATTTGACCCAAAACGAACGGTGTAAACAATCGAACGTTGTCTTTGATACTCTGCAAGCTGTAGCCCTGATCGGCATCGACCAGACCATGACCCAACATTTGACGTAATGTTCTGTGATTGTTGGCCAATTCGTGGACCCGATCGTAATCACAGTTGAGATTAAGTCGCAGCATTCCCAGCACCAGTATCGTCCACAGCGACATCCCAGGTCGACCGTTTTCCGCATCGATACACGCCGGTATAATCGTTTCCAATAACTGAAAGATTTCGTCCCTGACTGACACATTCCGGTACAAATCCTGAAGACCACGCAGCAATTGAGGAATATCATCGCGTGATTGCAGGTCGAATTCAACGCTGTTAATGTCGACTTCTCCAAGTTGGATTTGAACAGGCTGCGTACAACGCATATTGAATTTTCCTATCGAAGTTTTGGATGTAAAGATCAAAATTGGCCTATTGTATCCGATTTTTCTCCAAAATAGAAAAACT
>JBNLBS010000043.1:0-1140 GCA_050303415.1 Methylococcaceae bacterium
AGTGTAAAACTGTTATAACGGCCATACTCACGGTCATGAGCGGCATGGACCCTCACATGATTAGTGGAAACCCTGGGTTTGGTTGGGTTGGGTTGGGTTGGTTTGTCGAAGTGGATTTTATTAGGTTGTGGGTCGGTCACGGTGAGACTCCGTGATGCGATCGAAGTAAGAATCTTGAGGCGTTGTTGTGACCCTAAGCACTAGTATACCTAAGGCATAGTCGTTAACCACAAGCTTCTGCATGTTTAAACCAAGTTGCCTTCCTTCTGTTAGCCTGCATGTCATAAATTTCCCTTATACTTGCGAGTAGCCACCATAAGTCTACTCAGCTTGCCTGCATCGTTGTTTAGATGAATTCGAGGATGGAAGGCTGGGATACCAGCAGTACCCCGAAGACGGTTGTTAGGCCGGCCTTTCCAACAGTCAAGCCTGTGGAGCTGCGCTATGCTTAGTTATTTTCGTTGCATTGATGTAATCTTTTTCAGACCCACGGGTCGTTATGTAAGAATATTACTCGTTATTTTATAACATTGCATCTGTTTATCATATTGTTACCATGCGTGTGATTTGAACATCCTGGGCACACGTATGGAGGCTTCATTTCCGCTATCTCGAAACGGGGTATGACAATTATGTTCATGGAAAGGTCAATCAGGTTGCAGTGGAGGAAGCCCAGGAAGCTCCAGACATGGTCATTGGTACATTTTTCATCAATGACACTTCTGCAGTTGTGATGTTTGATTCTAGAGCATCACATTCTTTCATATCCGCTGCATATGTTGAGAAGCATAATCTGTCCATAGCCCTGCTAAGATGTCAAATGATAGTTAGTTCTCCGGGAGGAGATATGCCCGCAAGGCAGCTATGCCCGAAGGTGAATCTTAAAATAAGGGGGTAGACTTTGTTGCCAACCTTATAGTCTTGGAATCGAAGGACTAGACATCATACTTGGTATGGATTGGTTGGGTAAGCATAAGGTACTTATTGACTGCACCAACAGGTCTGTCAAGTTGACTACTCCGGACGGGAAAGAGTTGGAATTCGTTGCCGAGCCGGTAGTGACTGCTAAGGGAATTGCCAACCATGCGAAGATAAACCAACTAGATGCTAGCCAAGGCTCAGAGGTGCTAGTGGTCAACG
>JBNLBS010000044.1:0-1134 GCA_050303415.1 Methylococcaceae bacterium
TCCTCCGTTACTGGTTGGTATGCATCATGTTTGGACTGATGAATATCCAAAAAGCATGGTGTTAGAACTAAATAATAAAGGCGTTACATATTGTAAAGTATTTTTTGAACGAATTAGTGGTGCTAAAGAAACATATTGGATTCGAGAAAATGGAACGATTGAACGATTTCGTAGAGAACTGACTATACCTCGTCACTTAGTAAGTGATGTTAAATACCAAATTATTGAAATGCAATAAAAAATACAAATCAAAAATCAAGGGGTCAGCCAACGCACGTAAGGGTCTACCATTGTATTTAGTAGGTGACACCCTCGGTCAGAAATTATAGAAAAAGACCGGGTTCACCCATTAGCCAGCCGGTGTCAATAAGCCAGGAGGCAGTCATTATAGATGTTAGTGCTTATTAATGGTGCAATGTATCTGATAAAAAAAGATAATGGTGCATGTTAATTTAATGCCAGTTTCGTAATTGATTGTAATTTAATGGTTTTTTTATAGCATAGTTTTTGCATGGTCAACAAAGTAATAGTTGATCAAGAAAAGGTGTGATATGAAAACCTGTCAACGTTTTAATGATATTTCCGTATCAGAAAGAATCTTAAACAGCTTTTTCCTGTTAAGTATTGCCATTGGATACTTTTTTTCGTTGGGGCAGATTTATTTCTCTCATCAAGGACGGGATGGCAAACCCGGTTTATCGATACGCGATGTTGAGATTGCCTATCATGGCAGGGTGAATTCAAGTTCCAAGTGCAACACTTTGACTAGATAAAAAGGTATCGACGTCTCAAGACTATCAATATTTTTTAATAAACAAAAATCGGGGTCAGGCCTTACATTATTACACAATAATAGTTTTGAGCTTGTTTCTAGAAAATGTCAAATGTAAGGCTTGACCCCCTGTTTCTTTATTAACTTATGGTCCAGACGAGATTTGTAAAAAAGGATTTCCTGCTCTTCCTATTCTAAAGTAAGGTGTCTTATGCAAATTATTATTGGTTGGTCAGCGCTAATCATATTTAGCATTATTTTTATAGTACAAATTTATGTGTACTATGGTGTTCGTCGAATTATTGATTGTATTGTTAAAGAAAGCTCCGATAGTGTGATTGCTAGTAAAGCAAACAACATAC
>JBNLBS010000045.1:0-1129 GCA_050303415.1 Methylococcaceae bacterium
TACTAGATCAGACTTTTGATTTGTTCGATAAGCTTGGTGCTACTGATGAGCAACTGGACTTTCCGGTTGTGTATGCGTCTGCATTAGGGGGATATGCAGGCCTTGAAGATAACGTGCGCGAAGGTGACATGACACCGTTATTCGAAACCATTGTTGAGCATGTCTCGCCACCGGATGTAGACCAGGATGGCCCATTACAAATGCAGGTTTCAACACTCGATTACAATAGCTACGTCGGTATCATTGGTGTTGGCCGTATTAAACGTGGCACGATAAAACCGAATATGCCTGTAACCTTGATTGATGATGATGGTAATAAACGTAAAGGCAAAATCTCACTTGTATACAGTTTTCTTGGGTTAGATCGTATTGAAGTTGAGTCTGCTTCCGCCGGAGACATTGTTGCCATAGCTGGTCTTGACCCATTAAATATTTCCGAGACGATTTGCGATCCGGAAAATGTAGAAGCATTGCCGCCACTAACTGTTGATGAACCTACCATTAGCATGACCTTTCAACCTAATACATCACCGTTTGCCGGTAA
This sequence comes from Methylococcaceae bacterium, assembly GCA_050303415.1. Classification (GTDB taxonomy): domain Bacteria; phylum Pseudomonadota; class Gammaproteobacteria; order Methylococcales; family Methylomonadaceae; genus JBNLBS01. The sequence goes on from JBNLBS010000045.1 coordinate 545, forward strand.
GGAAGGTAAGTTTGTCACCAGTCGTAATATCTGGGACCGTTTACAACAGGAATTAAAACACAATGTTGCATTACGCGTTGAACAAACCGATGAAGCGGATAAGTATCGCGTTTCCGGTCGGGGTGAATTACACCTTTCTGTTTTAATAGAAAATATGCGTCGCGAGGGTTATGAATTGGCTGTCGGTCGGCCACAAGTCATTGTGCATGATCTGGGTGATCACAAAGAAGAACCTTATGAGCAATTGGCTATAGATATCGAAACCGATCACCAGGGTGCTGTTATGGAAAAGCTGGGTGAACGTCGCGGTGAACTAAAAAATATGCAACCGGATGGCAAGGGTAGGGTAAGACTGGAATACATCATCCCGGCAAGAGGTTTAATTGGTTTCCGTACCGAGTTCCTGACCTTAACCTCAGGTACCGGTTTAATGTATAACGTATTCGATCACTATGGTCCTTATGTTCCGGTCAGTATCGGTCAGCGTATCAATGGTGTGTTAATAGCGAATGGTCAAGGCAAGGCCTTGGGGTATGCCCTGTATAATTTGCAGGAACGCGGAAAGTTGTTTCTTGGTCATGGCGA
>JBNLBS010000046.1:0-935 GCA_050303415.1 Methylococcaceae bacterium
CACTGTCATGCTTAGTAGTTGTCTAGGTATATGTGTTTTTCTCTGTAATTGAACCTGTTATTAAGCATTTCTTGTTACAAGCTTGCATGTCATTATTTCATATTATTTCCTACACTTGCTGAGTACTTTATGTACTCACACTTGCCATATTTTCTGCATATTGTTGCTATGCTCTGCTGCTCAGAAGATGAGGAGTACTTTGATGAAGACTTCTTCTAGGCATGCGAAACCCCCGGTCATCTGCCTGTGGCAAGATGGTGTCCATTTCGCTGTTTAGTCCTTTCTGGACTTGTAATAAGTTTTTGTAATAAGATACGATATAATAAAGACATTGGTTTTCTGTGCTTACATTCTGGCCATATGTATGACAACTTGATCCTGGGCATACATACGATGAGCATCTGGTTTTGGCCTTAAAACTGGGTGTGACACTTTGCAACTCACATTGGGTTGCATTCTCAAGCATTGTCGGGATCACGTACCTTGTTTGTACGATCTCCCAAATGGCATGACCCTAGCTCAGAAGATAGTTGCGAGTTCAGTTCTTCAAATAACTGAAATCCTTGTCATTGAAGATCACAAGCTTTACGGCACTTTTCTCCATGTCGCCTTCGGGTCACAAAACTTGTTAAATCCAACTAGTGACCAAACCGGCTCTGATATCAATTGAAGGACTGGATAAGATGCCCAGAGGAGAGTAAATGGGAGCCAATTAAAATTCCTCGAGGGAACTTGACCTATGTCCTAAATAAGACCCAATGCGCCTCTCCTCTAACTCAGTCAAGACCACATAGCTATTAAAAAAACTATTGACCCTCAGAGTTAGAAAAACTTGAGTCAATGCGAAAACATAAGCAAGTCCCTCAAACCGATGTGAGATGCAAAATGGACCGGAGCTCTCGTGGAGATTAGACACGAAACACTAGCTCGTGCAG
>JBNLBS010000047.1:0-901 GCA_050303415.1 Methylococcaceae bacterium
GGTGAATTCAAGTTCAAAGCGCAACGGTCTTAGTTTTAAAAAGAACCTCGTAAGGTGTTCTGAAATTTAAACATTTTCTTGGCCGATGATTTAATTGCTCAACGACTTGTGCAATTACCGTATCACTTATCTCATGAAAATTACATCCTTTTGGGAAAAAACGCCTCAATAAACCATTGGTATTTTCATTTAAACCGCGTTGCCAAGGCGCATAGGGGTCCGCAAAATAAACTTTGCTGACGGTCGCTTTTTCCAGGGTTTTAAACTGAGAAAATTCGCTGCCATTATCAACGGTAAAGGTTTTAATTAGGCGGCTATCTATCGACTTAAATAACGCAATAGATGCCTGCATGAACGTTTCTGATCGCTTGTCCATCACTTTTCCGGCAACTAGATAACGACTTTTTCGCTCTACGTGGGTTACTAGGCCACCTTTGGATTTACCCCCTTCCATCGTATCGCTTTCCCAATCACCAAAGCGTGTTTTATCGGCTACGATTTTAGGTCGTTGGCTGATCGATACACGCCCCTCAAACAGCCTTCTTTTGCAGCTGCGCCGCTGCTTGCGGCGTCTTTTATGGTGCCGGATTAAGGATTGATACAGGTCGCCGTCTTGTCGGGCATCGGCAAAAATCCATTGATAGATGGTTTCATGACTTACTCGCATTTTCGGACTCCGAAACTCACGTGTTAATCGGCACGAAATCACCTCGGGCGATAAGCCTTTTTGAAGATTATTGACCACTAAGTCATACAGCGGTTGATGAGATTTTCTTTTCTCGGCTCTAGGTTTTGACTTGCGTTGCTGGCACAGCATTTGGGCGGTGTCATACCAATAGACAGCGTACGGCGGTTTGTTCCTTTTGAGCTCTCGGCTGATGGTACTTTTCGATCGTGACAG
>JBNLBS010000048.1:0-891 GCA_050303415.1 Methylococcaceae bacterium
ATGCGGTTCGTTCCTCACCGCATCCTACGAGCTCAAGCGAAAGCGGCGCGGTTCATCCCCACGGGTGTGGGGAACGCATCGCGCCCGCTACGGTAGCGCGGACCTCATGCGGTTCATCCCCACGGGTGTGGGGAACGCAGATCGGCGGTTAAAAACGCCAATTCCATGATCGGTTCATCCCCACGGGTGTGGGGAACGCCGCCTGCCAGTGATAGCTGTAATTTGTGATCGCCGGTTCATCCCCACGGGTGTGGGGAACGCTTTGCTCCCTTCTCCGCGCACGTGCAGCGTCTCGGTTCATCCCCACGGGTGTGGGGAACGCTAAAACAATAAAATAGTCTAGAATTGTTGTTTCGGTTCATCCCCACGGGTGTGGGGAACGCGTGGGGGATTTGGCCCCGCGCTAAGGCAAGTGCGGTTCATCCCCACGGGTGTGGGGAACGCTGAAGGGGATCATTGGGATATATGACGCAAGTCGGTTCATCCCCACGGGTGTGGGGAACGCTCTTAGACCCCTCTTCGTAATCCTTCATTATCCGGTTCATCCCCACCCCCTGCGTCAGAATAGTTGTCGCCTCAAATATTCATAAGCGATAAAATTTGAGAGCACTAAATGAAGAGCAAATCGACGTATACAGAAGAGTACAAAGAACAAGCGTTAGTTAAAGTTTACCACCGAGGCGACCGGACAATTCAATCGATTGCGGACGAATTGAATATCAATGTATTTACGCTTAAGAACTGGATGAAAAAGACATCTTTCCACAAAAAAAACCGAACGACGGCACGAAAATCTCCTCATGATTGGCGGCCCGATGAACGCTTGGCGGCGTTACAGGAAAGCCACGGCCTTGTAGGCGAAGCCTTGAATGCTTGGTGCCGTGAGCGCGG
>JBNLBS010000049.1:0-832 GCA_050303415.1 Methylococcaceae bacterium
CATCCATGTCTCTCCTACTTAGCCTCTTTTTGAAATCAATCAAAGAGAATATGATACTATGGTTCCTCAACATTAGGTACTCGGGCACTCTTTTTGTGGTTCCTCACCTTGGCTCAACAAATGTTCCTTTTCATCCTACCCTCTAAAGGCTAAATATGTGGAGCTCATGGGTAAAGAGAAAGGGTACAACTCAAGTCATGTATATTGCCAAGCTAAAGGATGGTCCAAAAAGAGCTAAGAAAACTTTCTCAATGATTTTGGAAAGGGTTTTTGAAATGGTATGATGGAGGGGGAGAAAATGGAATCACATCAAAAAGGATTTTTGAAGTTGAAGTGTTTTTCTCCTCTCAAAATATTGACTTCCCCTTTTATTTGAAGAGACTCTTGGAGGTTTTTTTTCTTCTTTTTCTCTTTTTCTGTGCTCCATCTCTTGAGGACTTGGGAGTTTTGATGATATTTGAGGAGAAAATCACATCTTCAAAAACCTCTTTTCAAATGGCATGATATAAAATGACATAGTCATGACTATGGATATACTGACGGTGGACGCATATTCCGGAATGGAGTTATGCACGCCAATATGGCTAAACCATGATCATGGAGATGGGGAAGTTGTGGATATATCGGCGGAAGACGCATATTCCAGAGTAGAGGTATGCATGCTGATATTTTTAATTCATAAATCATTTTTGAAAAATCTTCAAAACTCAAATGGACACATCCCTTAACAAAGCTCAACACAAACAAGAGTTGCTATGTGGATAATATTTGGCTCTGGTAGGAATGTGTATGTCGTTGAGGAACCTTTCTAAATTCATTCAACTCTGATCAA
>JBNLBS010000050.1:0-832 GCA_050303415.1 Methylococcaceae bacterium
CTCCAGGTCATAGCTTTTATAAAGACTTTAATGATGGATGGATTGAAGGAGAATATTTAAATATTTTCCCCGCATTAGCAGTTTTTGAAGTAGAGGCAACAGTTTCAAAAAAACACCGAAAAGGTGAGCTCATATTAAGAGAGTTCTATCTTATGGGAGAAAACGCAATTTTGTATGATGTAAACCAAGAATTAATTACAAATTGCGTTGATTTATTTACATTGGATGGCTTTGATAAACTACAAGGTGCCGATCTGGTTTTTGCTTGTATCGCCCATATCGAGGATGCTTACTTGGTCACAATGGATAGAAGACTAGCCTTACATGCATCTAAGCAAATTAAGGTAATTGACTTAAATGAGAGTATTGGCAGTGCCAATTATCGTAACTTATTTGACTAATGCCTTAACAAACACGGTAGGTTGGGGAGAGGAACGAACCCCAACATCTTTCATCATTTAACATAAAGGGAAAAAATATCATGCATTACCGTCGAGCCAATGTGCCGGGCGCCTGTTATTTTTTTACTGTCAATTTGGCAGAACGAAGTCAATCGCTTCTTGTTGATCATATTGACGATTTACGTTTAGCGTTTAAGAAATTCCGGCAAGATCATGATTCCAGCATTCATCGGTATGTTCAAAAGGCAATTATTTCTAATAATTGGGCATGTCATGAAATAGAGGGGGATTTCGGTGAAGTTTAAGGTTGATGTTGGGGTTCGTTCATCTCCTTAACCTACCGTGCTACAGGGATAAGATGCGGCACTTTGTAGCCATAGTGTTTTGACGTTAATTTAATAAAAATGAAACAAATAGAGCTATTTAATGAC
>JBNLBS010000051.1:0-800 GCA_050303415.1 Methylococcaceae bacterium
TATGAATTCCTGGTTATATAGTTTTGTAGAGCAAAAAAATAGTCCCTCCACCCCCAAATATTTGTCACTTTTGACATTTACACAAACTTTGCCCATTCGTCTTATTCTAAAAAAATAAAGTTATGAAAAAATCAAATATAATATGATTTATTACATAATGTAGTTTAAGCATATATTTGATTTTTTCATAACTTTAATTTTTTTAATAAGATGAATGGTCAAAGTTGGTGTAAAAAGTCAAAGCAATAAATATTTGGGGATAGAGGGATTACTATATTGTAACATCCCGTGTTTCAAAAACCCTAATCAAAATCATTAGTAATTAATTAGGTGCTAATACGATCCTAAATCTAAAAGTGGAATTTAAAAATCAAGTTTAGAATTCAAACTATAGCAAAATTAATCCAAATTCCTTTCTCGATTGGAATTCAAATTTCTGATCCTCTTTTGCTAGAAATTGATTTTTTCTTGTAATAAGGTGTAACAAGGAGCTTGCTGGCCAAATTTCATCGAAATCCAAAGTTCCAAGATTTTCCAGTGAAATTTCTAGTGAATTTCAACTCATAGAAGTTCTCTGAATTTTAGTTCAAATTCATGTTCAAATCTAGAGATATTTCTATAAGGGAAGTTGTTCCTTATCTCAAGCTCTTTCCATCCATATTTTACTTCCAATTTTTCGAGTACGGGAAGGCACATTTTGGATCGGTCAAATTTTGGGGCAAATTAGAATCCGTTTGAAATAAACTTGATTCGGTTTGAAAACTGAACCGGGCGCACTGTGCTGCTGGCCCCACTTGTCA
>JBNLBS010000052.1:0-787 GCA_050303415.1 Methylococcaceae bacterium
TACGAAACCAGAGAAGAACGCTGATACTGGAGCAACGTCTTTACCGAAAGTTCTCAGTGTACCTTTTTCAACCATACGAATGTATTCTGGAGTACCTGTTCTTACATAGTGATAACCTTGTAAGTCAGCCAAAGTAAAAAAATCAAATGAATTCGAATTGAATTCTCGAAGCAAAGCAAGAAAGCTCACATATTTGAATTTCCAAATTCCTTTTCATGAGTTGATGTGTCATCCTAGTGCAAACAATAGCTCCTTGTTCAATTTTCATCAATTCTTGAAAATTCCAAGCAAATTCCATCAAATTCTATCGATTTTCAAACCCTAGAGCTTCCTTGATTTTTAATTCAAATTCTAGTCCGAATTTTGAAAACTCGCAATAGGAAAAGTTGTTCCTTATCTAATTACCTACCAACCAACAAACCAAGCCTTTTAGTCCCAAGCAAGTTGGGGTAGGCTAGAGATGAAACCACATGAGCCAAAGAGACAGGAATAAAACAATGTCGAAAAAGAAGAGGGAAAACGAAGGACGATAAAAACAAAAACCAATTCGACAAAAGGAGAAAAGACAATAAAACGCTAAGAAAAAAAAAGCGAAAAGGGGCAGGAAAAAAAACTTTGACAGAAGACAATAAAAAAGAAGGAACCGAAGATCAAACTTCCGGCACATGAATTGCTAGCTTCCACTCTCTCCTATCTAAAGCTAACTCTTTGGTGATACACCAATCCTTTAAATCTCTCTTCACGGACTCCTCCCATGTCAAGTTTGATCATCCTCTGCCTCTCTTCT
>JBNLBS010000053.1:0-792 GCA_050303415.1 Methylococcaceae bacterium
GAAGTCCGACCGCTTTATTTAAGCAACAAGCTGGTTAAAAGGAGAGTCTGCATGGCAACCGGATTGCCGGTACATGACGACTGTGAATTCCGCGATGAATGGTTTATTGCCGGAGCTTCCGAGCCTAATACCGACCTTACGACGCAGCAGGTTCGTATACGTAAACCCAGTCACGGCCTGATGCTGGCAATGGACCCCAGGATTCCCGATGCGTCCGAATATTTTGAATTTGCCATTACAGATGATGACCATATAAAAACCGTAAACTGGTATATCAATAATAAACTCATCGCATCAACCGGCCAACCAACCTATCACTGGAAATTATCAAAAGGTACGTTCTCAACGCAGGCCGAAGTCATCTTTAACGACGAACGAAAGCCGGTTATGACCGAGCGGGTTGAATACAAGGTTAACTAAACTGATTCGATATTTTATCCGTTTCCACACCGGAGAGGCAGCGTAGGCTGGGTTTCGGTCCTCTACCCAGCCTTCATTGAATATTTTCACAGCCTCTCCTGCGTGGGAACGATAGACTTCATTAAGAAAAGTCTATTAACCAGGCATCCGGAAAATATTGTTGCACCAAATAAGGTGTCAGGTTTAACCACTGTCCTACGGAATCCAAGATCGCTGAATCCGAGGTGACGGCAATAGCATCGCTGTTGGCAATGACCTGGTCGGGGTTGTCGACCAAGCCTGTCTGCCAATTCCAGTGATGGATTTGGGCGGTGTTTTGAATCAGTTGAGCCAGTCGGCCGCTGTTGGAGACTGGTTTGTCAAATAGCCAAT
>JBNLBS010000054.1:0-762 GCA_050303415.1 Methylococcaceae bacterium
ACCTGAAGACGGCCTGGCGTGCCGGAGATCTTGGTAGCTTGGAACAAATCGCCATCGAGCCGATGCGAAAGGAATTTCCGGATCTTTACCGGTCGCTACTGGTTTCCCGCAATATAGGTTGGTTGCCGAAAATCGAAGCCATGCTGCAGACTCCGGAGAAGGAATTCGTGCTGGTCGGCGCGTTGCATTTGGCGGCGAAGGAAGGCGTCATCCAACAATTACGGGACCGAGGTTATCGGGTCGAATTTTTTCAATGAAGTATTGTGTCGATACCTATATGATTAATAAAGAATTTCTTGATCTGGATCAAGAATAATAACCATACTTTTTGTAAGATAGCCCGCGTTGAAGTCAATTCAACATTTTCCTAAATAACTACAAAAGGTAATGACAATGAGTGAAGCACAAGAAAAAGACAATTTTTGGCTTTATATCGTAGTCGGTGTTGTCTTGTTTGCCGGCGCTATTTTCATGGTTAAGAATTCGGAAAGCGGGAAATACAATCGGGCTGCTGAATTGATTGCTGAAGACGCCAGTAATTCAGCTTACAGAAATCAGTAACCAGTCGCCGTCGTCAGACGATGGTAGTCAACCCGGTACAAGGAGTTTCCGGCGTGTTCAATGGCTTCGCTCGTTGAAAACCTTAATGAAGCGGGATTTTACATTTTCGGCTTCAGTCGCAGGAACGTCCAATGACGGGTGTTCCTCGACGCAACAGTATTGACCTATTATCTCCTCTTGGCAGGCTGTGCCGGCGTTGTC
>JBNLBS010000055.1:0-741 GCA_050303415.1 Methylococcaceae bacterium
CGACGTCTTACTCGGCCACCTTACCCGAGAGGCCAAGGGAACGACGTGTTGGTCAGGTTCTTCCCCTGCAGGGTGTACACCGATTTGAATCACCGTGACACTCTCGGATATGAGTGACCGCTTGTCATTACAGTCATCTCGTAGTATGTTTGGTGTACTGTTGATAGATTTGAGGAGTTGGATATGGATATGGTCATGATTATATTATCATTAAGATTATTGTATTTACTTATCTTTGATGTTGACATGGGTCAACGTTCTGCTTATTTATGCTTGTTCTAGTTTGTAGGTGCAAACATAGTACTTGGCTAAAGAAATTAAAATGGCTAAATTAATAAAAGCTAAGAATCAACTGCTAGTCGCTGAGTCCTTAGTCCTGTCAAACCCTTAGTGTCTTGCATGTCTAGGAGTCAGCTATTTATGACCATGTTGATGGGTAAGTCTTGCTGAGCTTTAGATGCTCAGACTTTGTCTTGTTGTTGTTTTGCATGTGTGTCTCTCTCTCCCTTTCAGCATGAGTCATTCTTGAGGTCGGCATCTCTAGGGTAAGGTGTCATTCTCGATCGTCGAGTGTTTTGCTTCTGCAAAATATTTTTATTCTCTATCTTTCGCTTAAAACTCTGTAATCGAATTCGAAACTCCAAATTTGTAATAAAGTTTAACTTTCAGAGCATTTCATATATTTAAATTTTGTATGCGATGTATTATGCGTCATTACTTTGGTAATGACACCCCGTAATG
>JBNLBS010000056.1:0-736 GCA_050303415.1 Methylococcaceae bacterium
GCCCAGCTGCCTCTGCGCCTGTTGCTTGTTGTGCTCTAGCTGCCTAGTCTCTCCACTAAAGCTTCGATTTTTTGCATTGATTTCTGTGTGGATTATTGCAGGGAGATGTTGGTATTGCTCTTGAGTCACCAGATCAAAAGACTCGAGGATTTGTGGTTCAAATCTCTCTCCCGCGATGATTTCCTGAACGCGCCCACCAGGTGTTCGGTGAAATGCCTGTGAGGATATAAACTGTTCTTTGATCTGATTTTTGTCGTCAATCTTGCATGTGTTCATGCTAGCACTGTTTTATGTTTCCACTGCGGTTCCTAACTTGGTTCCGAGGGTCGATAGCTTGTCTATAGCTAGGCGGTCTTGGCTGAGTTAGAAGAGAGGGGCGTCGGGTTATTATTGGGATATAGGCCAAGTTCCTGCGAGAAATTTTTATTGGCTCCCATTCACCCCCCTCTGATCACCTTCTTCGGTCCTTCAATTGGTATCAGAGCCGGTTTGGTCACTAGTTGGCTTTAACAGGCTTTGTGACCTAAAGGCGACATGGAGAAAGGTGCTGTTAAGCTTGTGGTCTTCAATGGCGAGGATTTCGGTTACTGGAAAAACTGAACTCGTAACTATCTTCTGAGCCAGGGTCGCGCCATTTGGGAGATCGTCCAGGAGGCGTACGTGATCCCCGATACACTCGACCACGTGACCCAAGGTGAGCTGCAAAGGTATGAAAACAACTACAAGGCTCTTAATC
>JBNLBS010000057.1:0-726 GCA_050303415.1 Methylococcaceae bacterium
TATTATTCGGTAAATACGGTAATCGGTACAAAAACAGGATATGGTGTCGTGGGAATCGGTCGGAATACGGTTGGGCTTCCATATCGTCCGTTTTCAGATTGGTCGGGAAAAACCGGTAATTTTCCAGATTTATTCCAAATTTTCTGCACTGTTCATCTGGGCTTTCCTGCACTATTCATCTGGGCTGGGCCTGCTATCTTTTTTTCTTTTAGTCCAAAGATTTTTCAAATATTCAAATGATTCAAACTTGTAAAATAAGAAATTGGTACTTACAGAATTAAAAAAATTCAAAATTTGGCAAGTTGAGAGATTACTTCATATAGAACAAATTTTCTTTTTGGCCAACTCCAAAATCTCTCTAGATTTTGAATTATAAAATTCAGAAATAAATCCACTTTGAACTTGTTTGAATTTTAAAGGGGTTCAAACATTGTGGAAAAAATCAGGTAAATTCAGTAAAATTTTATCTCAACATGATCTTCACAAAAGTGAATTTAGTTGGGCACACTTGTATGGAAAAATTGGAGTTCTAATACAAGCACCAAAATGAATTGATTTGAAAATAAGAAGTGGGTTTGAATTTGAAATTCAAACCACACAACACTTATAATACAAACCAAACTAATCCAGGATTTCATTCAAGCTTCTACAATACATAGTGAGACACAGTTACAATACTGTAGCAGCTACAGTAACATCAGGGGTGTCACACCTTTGCTTTTATCC
>JBNLBS010000058.1:0-712 GCA_050303415.1 Methylococcaceae bacterium
GGAAGCCTACGGCCAATCGCCCAAATTGCAGAAGCTGGCCAATCTGGTCATCGTTGCCGGCAATCGTGACGATATCGACGATCTGGAAGAAGGCGCGCAAGAGGTATTCCATGAACTGCTGGTCGCCATTGACCGCTATGATCTTTACGGCAAGGTGGCGATGCCGAAACACCATAACCGTGATCAGGTGGCGTTGTTTTACCGTATCGCAGCTGCATCGGAAGGAATATTTGTTAATCCGGCACTTACCGAACCTTTTGGCTTAACCCTGATAGAGGCGGCCGCTTCCGGGCTGCCCGTTGTTGCGACCGAAGATGGCGGGCCGCAGGACATTATCGGTAACTGCAAAAACGGTTTTTTAATCGACCCATTGGAACCGGATACCATTAGCGATGCCATGCTTAAACTACTGAGTAATAAGAAACGCTGGCGGCGCTGCATGGAACAGGGACTGCAGGGTGTCCGTGAACATTATTCCTGGGATGCTCATGCCAAACGCTATCTGGAACTGGTAAGGCCTATTGTGCAACGTTCCGAACAGTTGATTCGGGAGCCGGTGCAACGTCGTCCGGGGCTCTATAGAGACCGGGCAATCGTCAGTGATTTGGATCAAAACCTGATTGGTGACGACCGGGCACTGCAGCACTTAGTCGTCGTGCTGCGCCAACACCGCAAGAGTTCAAAGTTTGCGATCGCTACCGGCCGCCGGCTG
>JBNLBS010000059.1:0-709 GCA_050303415.1 Methylococcaceae bacterium
GGATGAACCGAATTATCCTGTTTGGAAGGGCTCCATAAAAAAGCGTTCCCCACACCCGTGGGGATGAACCGCCATTCGGAAAGCGGTTTACACTGGCGCAACCGCGTTCCCCACACCCGTGGGGATGAACCGTAGTCGTTAACCAGGTGGCTGCGGAACGTAATGCGTTCCCCACACCCGTGGGGATGAACCGTAATATCGACCTCGGATAATGTCCAATGAGCAGCGTTCCCCACACCCGTGGGGATGAACCGGTCCCTTATTATGTTACGGAAACCCAAAAATCGCGTTCCCCACACCCGTGGGGATGAACCGATGACGGGTACGACTTAGGCGGTATTGCCCATGCGTTCCCCACACCCGTGGGGATGAACCGGATGGTATCTGTATTGTTAAAAAAGAGGTTGTGCGTTCCCCACACCCGTGGGGATGAACCGAAGTCTTGTCCGACGCCTATATTGCCGGTGTTGCGTTCCCCACACCCGTGGGGATGAACCGGAGGTAACGACATGTTATTAGATGCATTGTTGCGCGTTCCCCACACCCGTGGGGATGAACCGCGTCGGCAACGAATTGAGCGCCCGTTGCCAGGGCGTTCCCCCCACCCGTGGGGATGAACCGTCAATCAGACATGCTTGCCGATGACTGGATGAGCGTTCCCCACACCCGTGGGGATGAACCGCCGGTTAGGGCGAGCGGGGATTCAGAT
>JBNLBS010000060.1:0-707 GCA_050303415.1 Methylococcaceae bacterium
ATCCTCCCGCATTGCTTGCGCTGCTCGATTTTTCAATAACCACCGTTTTTTCCGGCCAAACAATTGAAGACCGGGTATTCAGCGGAATAAGTGAACTTATTTCTGTCGATAGATTCAACGGCTGGCATGAATTTCATGCCCTCGCTTTAGTATCGTTTCGATACAACAGAAAAAGCAAGTTTTTAATGTCAGGGATGACTTGTTTGTCATATCAAACACAAAACCTTCGCATCATGGATGCGACGTTTGATGTCGGCACTGATAAGAAAAAGAGTCACCTTGAAAGGTTTTTGTAAGGTAGTATCGATACAATACTATTTTGAAGACAGTCTATTTTCGGCTCATACCGAGCCAGCAGAAATTTCAGGAATCAAGCGCGAAATGAACGCTGTCATCATGGAAATGATGAAGAAGTTTGCTGATGAGGACAAAACGGTGGTACATAGATATGATGCAAATTTTCTAAACCGTTTGAAAAATGAGACGCCCGACAAACTGGTGGTTATCATGACGACCTTGCCGCTACGCCTTATCACTAAATCTTTATCGGGTATTTCATTATCTTTCGGGCGGATTGACGACATGACCGCTAGACTTTTCGCTATCCGGCCAGGCGGTACTCTAAATAGCGCATCTGTAAATTCATGTCATTGCCGCCACATGGGCGATCATCGCCAGCCTCGACAATTGATTTTGAGCGGGGGATA
>JBNLBS010000061.1:0-699 GCA_050303415.1 Methylococcaceae bacterium
CTCTATGTGAAGCATGTGTTTCTCTCAAGGGTAAGCTTTTCCATGCTATCAAAGAGAACAATCAGCTACAGCAGGAGGTCGCTTATTTGACTGCACGTCTTGAGAAAACTGTTTTGAGCGAGAAAATAATCGAGGAGGATTTGAGCCGGGTTGAGGAGAGTGCAACCAAGTCCACATACAGATTAGGTGTTGGGTTTGAGAGGTGTGAGGATAAGGGTGAGAAGAGTGCTCCCAAGTTTATTCCTACCTCTAACTACCACAAAGAGGAGGAAACAATCAAATCCACCAAACCTCACTATCCATCCAATCCAGATCCATCCTTCAACTCCAAGAGAGAAGTGAGGAAAGAAACTCCCAAGCCTAGAGAGGAAGCTTTTGTTTGCATGTTTTGTGGCCGTGCGAGCAACTTGGATAAGTTTTGCTTTCGGCATAAGAGAATTAAGAAAAGGCGCTTTGAGTATGGTAGAAACTCATATCATGATGAGTTCATTGATTTCCCGCCTCGTTCTTATTCTCATGTTCCGTCTCATTTTTACTCTCGTGCTTCGCCTCACACTTCTTCATGTGCTTTTCCTCAGTTCTCTTATGCACCTAACCATCGCTCATATGATTTTGGTTCATGAGAGAACAACTTTGAGCCTAGACGCTTTGGTTATGGCCCACATTTTCATTGTGGTGATCGTTTCCCGCGTAGGCATG
>JBNLBS010000062.1:0-688 GCA_050303415.1 Methylococcaceae bacterium
TTGGTTCTCTTTAACTCATCAATAATTGGCTCTGGCAAAATGACATGCAACAGTTCATCTGCCCGTTTTTTTCTGCTTCAATTTGTTCCAGATACATTCGTTCCAAATCATGCCAGGCCTTTTTTTCCAAACTAGCGGTTATGCGAGCTCGCAGTAAAGTGGGGTCAAAGGGTTTGGGTAAATAATCTTCTGCACCCATTTCGATCCCTTTAATGACATTGTCCATGTCGTGGGCGGCGGAGATGATAATAACGGGAATGTCTCGAGTCTGTGGATCTGATTTAAGGATGGTCAAGGCTTGAAAGCCATCCATCACCGGCATTTGTACATCGAGCAAGATAACGTCGGGTGATTCTGTTTCGGTGAGAATCAGTGCTTCCTGCCCATTATTGCCCGCTACGGTATCGTAATCAAGGTCTTCCAGTTCTTGCTCCAGATAGTCAACATTGTAGGGTTCATCATCAACTATGAGTATTTTGGGGCGAGTATTATCCAGATTTATCATGAGGGTGAATCCTTACGCATGGGCAGTTTTAGGGTAAACGTGGAACCATGATCGAGTTGACTTACGGCCGTTAATGTTCCACCTAATAATTCTGCCAAACTCCGGCTAATTGGCAACCCCAAGCCAGAACCCCCAAAGTGATTACGGATCTGAATATCTACTTGCCGGAACTCATCAAAAATT
>JBNLBS010000063.1:0-685 GCA_050303415.1 Methylococcaceae bacterium
CTTGTCGTAAGCATAGTTGTGATTTTTAGATGATTAGAGTGTGTGTTTAAGCCCAATCTAACTCTGATATCACGCTGTGACAGAACCACCTCAGAAATGAGGGGTCCATCACCTCAAGATCGATTGGGTGATTCTCGATGAAGCGAGAATGCACAAACACACATACGAAGCATACAAAACCATGATTAAAGTGAAATTAAGTTATTACAACTTTGGTTTAAGGTTTATAAGATGGAGAAGTGAAAATGCTTCAAAAGATAGAACATTTTAGCGGAAGCATTTAACTCGATGTCATAAGAGTATTCACCTCGCCCTAGAGGTGAAGACATTCCTTGACAACTCTACACCTGTAATGGGTCCCAGTACGGAGTCTTTGAAAGTCTGGACCTCCCACTGATAGCCGTCATTAGCTTCACTGAAAGAGAGAGAGAGAGAAAGAGGAAGAAAAAGTATTGAAAAAAATAAAGAGAAAAGCTCCAAGAATCTCTTCAAATAAAAGGGAAAGTCAATATTTTGAGAGGAGGAAAACGCTTCAACTTCAAAAATTCTTTTTAAAATGATTCTATTTTCTCCCCACCATCATACCATTTTGAAACCTTTTCCAAATCATTGAAAAAAATTTCTTAACTCTTTTTGGACCATACTTTAGCTTGGCAATATATATGACTTAAGTTGTTCCCTTTTC
>JBNLBS010000064.1:0-683 GCA_050303415.1 Methylococcaceae bacterium
GCACACCAGCCGAGGACTTCGCATCATAGGGCCGATGCAAGCCCTTGTATCGTCGAGTGATAGTGTTTTGGTTTTGCTTCCGCTATGTTTTAAACTCGAACACTTCATTATTTATGTATTTCTTTTGTAACTCAAGAATTCATGTAATAACTCTTTATTTAGGTCATGTATGTGTTGTATTATGCGTCAATGCCTCAGTGTTGACACCTCATATGGATTCTGGTTAGGACTGACCATCCTTGGCTAAGGGTGGGACGTCACAGTTGGTATCAGAGCATTACAGGATAATGCATCACGTACGGTTCTATTTTTGAAAACCACAGTGATGATACATTTAGATGCCCATATAAGGACTATAGTAGTCTCTTTAGGTGGCAAGATAATTTATTTGTTCTTTTATGCAACTATGGAATTGCATCAATGAAGGTATGTTGTGATTTTTGGAGTGTTTATCTTATTTTATTGTTGATGACTTTATTTTGTTGTTTGTGGTATTTGTAGAACTATTAGGATTTGTGGATGGCTTCTTTGTTGTTTGTGGATATTTTTGATTGTTTGTGCTTAGATGTTAGGACATTGAGTGAGTACTTCGGTACTGGTCCTTTGTGGACATGAGTGAGTACTTCGATACTTGTCCTTCGTGGTCATGACTGAAAAATAATGATTGATGTGATCCATCTTTT
>JBNLBS010000065.1:0-682 GCA_050303415.1 Methylococcaceae bacterium
TTCCCAGAACATTGAAAATTCTGAAGCTTATCACCCTTGACTATCGGAGCAGGTGTAGGCTTACATGCATGCATATTGTACTTCTTTATAATCTTTTCTAAGTATGACTCAATTCCTAACACATCAGAAGCTTCACCAAGATCTTTCATATCAAAATGTGAGGATAAGAAACTCTTAGTTTCTAATAGTAAATGAACATCGCTACTTGCTAATGGGATGTCATCTACATATAACACAAGGAAAATAAATTTTCCATTCTTAAACTTAGCATATATACAATTATCCTCCTCATTTTCCTTAAACCCAATTTTTTTTATGGTTTCATCAAATTTGAGGTACCACTGCCTAGAGGCCTGTTTTAATCCATAAATGGACTTAGTTAGGTGGCATCCCAAACTTTCATTTCCTTCTACGACAAAACCCTTAGGTTGTGCCATATAGACATTCTCATATAGATCCCCATTGAGAAATGTCGTCTTTACATTTATTTGATGCAATTCTAAGTTATAATGTGCTACTAATGTCATTATGATTCTAAAAGAATCTTTAGATGAGACGGGTGAAAATGTCTCATTATAATCTATTCCTTCTCTTTGAGTAAAGCCTTTTGCCACGAGTCTTGCCTTAAATCTATCGATATTCCCTTTAGAGTCACGCTTAATTTTGTAGACCCATTTACAGC
>JBNLBS010000066.1:0-648 GCA_050303415.1 Methylococcaceae bacterium
TTCATAATCATATTCATCATCAGTGTCATCATCATCGTCGTCGTCGTCAGAACTTGATGTGCAGCAATCTTCTTCTTCAACCAAGGAAGTTTCTGTTCTGCCAAAATCAGATACTCCGATTTGGGAAACCAGACAATTCCGGTTTTTCCAGACTCACAGACTTCACTTTTCTTTTTGAACACTTGATTGCTCTTCTTGATCTTGATCAAAATATATAGATGATGATGAGATATTCTCTGGAGCACTTGATGATGATCTCTTGCTATTGCTTGAGCCATACATTTGCTCAAGCACCTTTCAAAGAAGGTTAGCTCTTTCAGGCCAAACATACTCCATTTTGACTTTATTTTTTATTTCTGCACTCAAGGCACTAGATAAACCATTAGATGCGTGGGCTTCAAGATATAGGTATTTCTTTTATGCTTGTGTTTGAGGGCAATCCTCCAAGGCATGAGAAATGCCTACATCTACCATCTACCAAACTTGAGGATTCATTTCACGTAAATAAGAAGACATTTGAGATTTCCATGAAACAAAGTTCGTTCCATCGAAATGGGGCACCTCCACCGAAGGAATGGTTATGCAAGGAAGCGATATCATCTATTCTCCAAATGGTTAAGCTAATAAGGAGATTAGGCTTTGATACCA
>JBNLBS010000067.1:0-636 GCA_050303415.1 Methylococcaceae bacterium
GTGTGACACTAAATCTTTTCTTTTTTCTAGAGATTTGAATTCAAACTAATCTCGATTGAAATCTACTCGAATCTAAAACTAGAGCATTCAAATAAATACAAACATATGCAAGGCTACATTAAATGCACCAATTAAATTATATAAAAACTTAAATTGATTTAATAGCTTAGAAAATAATTCTTTTGCCTAAATAAATTGAATTCTCTTCTAGAAGCTAAAGACAAATTTTAATCTGTTGGTAATTTTTTTTAAAAAAATAGGACCATTGATTGAATCAACTCTAACTAAGATCCACTAAAAATTATTTAAACTAATTATCTTAGCATGCAAGATATCTATATCAGTATTCAATCAGGTCATATCACATCAACATTTGTCTAACATTATCTACCATATCATCTTTCATAATAACTGAACTTTAAAATAATTTATCTTACTCATATGATATCTATTTAAAATTCTGTTTTCACCGTTGTGTTCTACGCGATGAGATGAACAAAACTAGATCTCACATGCATATGTTTTTTAAAAAATTAACTCATCGATGACACTTTAAATTTTCACCGTCTATTTGTACCAGCTGAATCGACCACGTGAATTTTCTTTATTTTTTGGCTCAGTAAGATTCGCGCCACC
>JBNLBS010000068.1:0-637 GCA_050303415.1 Methylococcaceae bacterium
GACCCGTTCTTCTATTTCGACTGCGGTGCGATACAGTATTTCCGGCAAACGGATGTGCAGCGCGAAGATGTCGGGACGGTTCTGATAAGCGATGCGCAGACTATCGCCGAAACCTTGCGTGATCAACAGCGCGGTCGCTTCGCCTTGCCGCTCCAGGAGCGCGTTGGTGCCGACGGTCGTGCCCATTTTAACCGCCTCGATTCGAGGGGCCAGCGGCTGGCCCTCAGGAAGCTGAAGGATTTCGCGCATCCCCTGTATGGCGGCGTCTTGGTAGCGTTCGGGGTTTTCCGATAATAGCTTTCGCGTGATGAAATGTCCGTCCGGCGAGCGAGCGACGATATCGGTAAAAGTGCCGCCGCGATCGATCCAGAATTGCCAGCGGACATAAGAGTCAGTCATCAGCAAGTTTTTATGATAGATTTATAAGATTTACAGATAAAATCCTGAACGGGACGGTTGGTTCAGGTTTGCGCAACAACGCCAGTTTGTTAAAGGCTCGTATTATAAATTCTGAAGAATATATGTGGGGACTTAATTATGGCTAGAGCAATCAATATTACGAAATTGATTGGTAATACCGATCTGTTAAAGCTTCAACGCATCGTACCGGAAAATGCGGCCGAGGTTCTGGTCAAGC
>JBNLBS010000069.1:0-635 GCA_050303415.1 Methylococcaceae bacterium
GACGTTACTACCAACGTCATGACGTGCTGATGATCCGTCAGATACGTTCGCTACTGTATGAACAAGGCTACACGATCGGAGGGGCACGGGCGCATTTGGCCAGCGACGGCGCAAAGGAGGACTCCCTGCGGACCAAGCAGCTGGTCCATCAGATGATTGGAGAGCTGGAAGATATTTTGGAACTTTTAAAATAACCGCAAGCCGATTTTTGTGGTATCATTTCACAGCTGAAGCGATCGATTCAGATTACTATTCTGTCGGGACATCCGATATTCAAAGAATTAAACTTCGGGGCGTAGCGCAGCTTGGTAGCGCACTATACTGGGGGTGTAGGGGTCGTGGGTTCGAATCCCGCCGTCCCGACCAATTTAGCTGTTACTGAAATTGGTTGACGAAGTTTAGATTTTCAAGTGCCGGTCGTAATATGGCTTGCTCATAAAGCAATTCGCCGACAGATTCTGCCAAGTTCGACAGCCTATCGATGTTGGTCGGCGGAGTAAATATGCTAGCGACCTATGTTTCTCATTGCTAACTAGCGTGCTCCTCAACCCTCGTGTTCCAAAACTTTGAAGGGATGCTCCTGCAAGAACTACGGCAAATTTATATAAAATGGTTTGCTATCACCACTGCGATTG
>JBNLBS010000070.1:0-629 GCA_050303415.1 Methylococcaceae bacterium
TCCATCAGTTCGATCGCCCGATCATTGAAGATTTCCCGTCCTACCGTTAAAAAACATCTCACCTCAAAAGACGAACCGGTTTATCAGCGTCAAATTCAACCGTCTCCTAAATTGGGCGACTATAAGGCGCAATTGGTCGGCTGGTTGGAAGCCGACGCCCAGTTACCCAAGCATCAACGGCGTACCGGTCGACGTTTGTTCGAAGGTTTGGTTAGCGAAGGTTATCAAGGGGCTTACGACAGCGTTCAGCGTTTTGTGAAACACTGGAAGCTCGACCATCAGCGTTCACCCGCCATCCCCCTGTGTCAGGATAGTTGTCGCCTCAATGGAAATCCTAAACCATTAGACAGGAGGCGGGAAGGCATGAGTTATGGCAGGTTATTCGACAGAGAGAAAAGCAGCGGTATTGAAGAAATTATTGCCGCCGCACAATCGACGGATTGCTGAGGTATCGGCGCTTGAAGGGATCAGTGAAGCGACCTTGTATAATTGGCGCAAGCAAGCCAAAGAGCGAGGGGTACCGGTGCCGGGAAGTGGAAAGACAAGTGATCAGTGGTCAGCCGAAGCGAAGTTTGCGGTTGTGATCGAAACGGTTTCGATGAGCGAATCGGAGTTAAGTACATACTGTC
>JBNLBS010000071.1:0-619 GCA_050303415.1 Methylococcaceae bacterium
TCATTTCAAGTCAGAGACCTTGTTTGGAATACGATTTTGCCTATTGGGTCTAGAAGCAACAAGTTTGGGAAGTGGTCACCAAATTGGTAAGGACCATATAGGATCGATGAAGTAATTTCAGAAAATTCTTATATGGTTCAGAGCATGCAAGGGACCTCGCTGCCAATGGCACTTAATGGGAATTACTTGAAAAAGTACTATCCTAGCGTTTGGCAAAACACTTGAGTTAGAGAACGATCGATAACAATATTATCACCCTTAGTGCAAAAATGGCCAATGAAATACCGTGAACATCGTCCTGAGGTCAAATTTGGTCTAAAATGCCTTTTAATACACAAGCTTAACTAAAAGACATGGGGGTATGTGTTGATGACCAAATTTGGCAAGTTTGGAAAAACCGGAATATCCGATTTGCCATTCCGGAATATCCAGTTTTGGCAGTTTCAGAATAAAACCAAGGAAGGAGCTAAACTTGAAGATTTGAAGATCCAACATATTTTAAAGCAAGAAAAGGCACTAAAAGGCATCAAGGGACCAAGATAGAAGAAAATCTAGGAATAAGCCGAAGTCACAAAAACCGAACCATCCAGTTTGCTAAACCGGACTATCAGTCATACCC
>JBNLBS010000072.1:0-611 GCA_050303415.1 Methylococcaceae bacterium
ATGGAATAGAACTTGAGCTACCTCTTTTGGTAGCTACATTTTCTGAAATCTGGGTTAGGGGTAAAATCACAAAGAAATACTCACATTAGGGGTAAAATCACAAGGGCACTTCTATCTTTTCGCATCATATTTAACACCGTTAACATCACATAACGGGTAGGGGTAAACTGCTTCTTCACTTTAAAATCACAAAGGTAAAATCATAAAGTTGAAAAATGAGGAATAAAATTACAATTAAAGTTTCAACCATGGGTAGAAACGCAATAGCCCATTTACTGAAAAATGCTAGTTTGTGACAAAAATTGACCGAAACTCCATATTTCTTGTTCGTGACAACATATTGTAGATCGGTTATACATAATGGTCTAATATATGAGTTTTTATGGGTTTTGAAAAACTCACATTTTCGCTCAAGGTCCATAGGTGTTAGCCTACGATTTTAGCGAAAATCACCAGTTTAGGGTATAAACTGGTTGAAACTTAATTTATCATGGTCGTGATCCCCATATTGCGGATCGGTTGTGCATAGCGGTCCCGTATATGAGTTTTTATAGGTTTTGAAAAAACTTAAATTTTCGCTCAAAACCGTAGGCACACCTACGGTTATACCG
>JBNLBS010000073.1:0-608 GCA_050303415.1 Methylococcaceae bacterium
CTGCTGCACCAAACCGTCGGCAATCCTGATGAGTTGGAAGCCGAATTGGGCCAACTGGCGCTGGCCCTGGCGGAAAACCCCGAGCGGGAAGAGATTCAGCTGGCTTACGATGCCACCTTGAACAAATTGAATCGGGCGGATTACGGCCGTATCCAACCTCTCCTCGCTACCTTTCAACTGGATCAGCTCGACCCAGACCAACTTGTTCGCAGCCTCAGCGGCGGCCAAAAAACGCGCCTGGCCCTCGTCCTCATCTTGCTGGATGAACCACAACTCCTGCTGCTGGACGAACCAACCAACCATCTGGACATCGGCATGTTGGAATGGCTGGAACTGTGGCTAAACAACTTCAGTGGTGGTGTGCTCATCGTCTCGCATGACCGCGCCTTTTTAGACCAGACCGTCACGCGCATTCTGGATTTGAATCCGCACACCCACACCATCCGCGAATATCCCGGCAATTACAGCAGCTACCTCCAGCAATACCTCACCGAGCAGGAAAAACATCTGTCCGCCTGGAAAGACCAGGTTTACGAAATCCGCCGCATGAAGCAGGACATCCAGCGCACTTTTGAGCAGGCCCGCTCGGTGGAGCGCAGCACCACACC
>JBNLBS010000074.1:0-606 GCA_050303415.1 Methylococcaceae bacterium
ACACCACCGTCAACTCATAATGGAAGCTCTACTCCAGCCCAAGCTCAACAGAACTACGCTCAAGGGAGGGTGAATCAAATGTCTATGGAGGAAGCTCAGAACATCCCAATCGTGGTGCTCGGTACATCTCAGTCAATTCCATTATGTCTTAACCATCTCTTGCATTCTTTTCTTTTCTGTTCCTGAGAATCTCGGGACGAGATTCCTGTTAAGGGGGTAGTCTTGTCACGCCCCAAAATTCTAAATTTTGGAATGTGACTAAAATTCACTAAATTTTAAAACTTTATATCAATAGGTTAAAATTATTTTCTAGAATTTAGAAGAGATTCAAATTTATTTAGGAAAAAGATTATTTTCTAAATAATTAAATCAATTTAGAGAGTATATAATTGTTTGTTGCATTTTCATGCCGCCTGCATTTTTTTGTATTGATGTGTGATCTAGAATTAGGTTCCGAATAGAATTCGTTTGAATTCAAATAAATATCATTTAAATATTAAATTCTAGATATTAGAAACATTTTTATATATTTCCTTAGTTTTGGTTAAATTCTCTGCAGTTAGTCTATATATATATATTTATTATTTTTTATCTCGTCTCTCATTC
>JBNLBS010000075.1:0-602 GCA_050303415.1 Methylococcaceae bacterium
GATTGGTGCTGCCGCCGGGCGAGATGGTGGCCAGTTTGGCGCTGTAGTTGGCCACCGCCTCGGGGGTGGCGTTGACAAAGCCGGAGGTGAGTTCCCGGCTGCCGTCGTTGAACAGCACGATGCGGAAACGATCCTCCGGGCGCATCTGTTTCAGCGCCCGCTCGACGCCGTCGGCCAGAGTGGCGTATTTCGCCTGCATGGAACCGGAGATATCGAGCACGAAGACCCAGTCCTTGCCCTCGGTGATCGGTTGCAGGTCGTCACCCGGCGTCACCACCAGCATAAAGGTGCCGCGCCGCTCGCCCTGAGGCTTGTGGGTCACCAGGTCGACACTGCCGGGCAGGCCGGCCTGGTGGCGCCAGTAGACCACCAGATCCTGATCCAGGGTGAACACCGGACCCGAAGCGGCAGGTGCTGACCGGGCCTGGCCGCCCTCTTCCGCGGCGGCAGCGCCAGGGGCGCCATTGCCGAGATGGATCTGCCAGTCGCCGTCAGTCAGCCGGTTCATCTGCGCCTGGGGCTGGTTCGGCATGCGCACCGCGTCGATGGGATAGGCGGAGCGGATCTTCATGTCGAAGCTGAACTGCCGCTCCACCCGCGTG
>JBNLBS010000076.1:0-589 GCA_050303415.1 Methylococcaceae bacterium
TCGTTAATTATGCTGATAGATGAGAGTTGCTATGAAAATAGCTTTTTGATATTTGGCCTGATTGAAACGTCAAGCCCGTCTTTTTTGAATTTAGAGTGTACGTACTGACAGAATTTTATTGTGATAGCCTGTCATGATCAATTTTTTATCAAATTTTCCCGATTTTAAGCCAAGCCTCATTCTCAGCCGGGTATGAGACTGCTTGAAGATGATGCACTATTCGTTTTAGTTTACATAACCGCATTGACCTCCGGATTGATAGGTGGCGCCAGTATCCTTTGCATGGACTCAACCACCGGTATTCGCCTGCGGGTCACAAACATCGCCGCCCCACAACATTGACACGTCAGTTTGGGGCGGGGCTTGATCTTCGCCAGCCATTTTTTAGGCGCTAATTTAAAGAGCCACTGCAAAACCTGAATCAGTTGTTTGCTGTTCGGGTGCAGGAAACCAAAGTTCCTAGCTCGACGAAAGCCTTTAGGCAACACATGTTGCAGAACCAGCCATAAAAAACGCGCACCGGAAACAGTTTTGCTTTCATAGCGTTTGGTGTCACTGTTTAGATAGCGATAGGTGACCTTGCCGTCTT
>JBNLBS010000077.1:0-587 GCA_050303415.1 Methylococcaceae bacterium
CTATCATCTATTTCTGAACGGGTTGCAGTTACGATCAGATCGGGTAATTTTTGCGATTTCTGTGCATCCGCTTCTGCTACCGATGTAGCAGCTAGAGCTGTGATAAAAAATAATTTTGACATTTAAACCTCTGCGCCGCCCGCGCATTTGGGGTGAATGGAACAGAGGAGGGAAAATATAGGATTTGATCGAATGACGAATGTCAGTTCGATAACAGCCCTCCGCTGTCACGATACTACATTCAGGCCGGTCTCCGGGCTCGGGGACAGGATCGTTTCGATCCGGGCAAATCGCCTTCCCGCGTCTGAAACGCAGTGGCTTGTTAATTCGCCAATATCCACCTACCGTTGCGGGGGCAGCGTCGGAATTGCACCGTAATCCGGTGGCGCACCGACTTCCCGTTTCATTCCTGGGACAAAATGTCCATGGAACACCTGAAACGCCGCGCTATGGTGAGGGAATCAATAGAAAGTGTCAATGGTCGTGATACTCATGCCCGGGGAGTCATGTCCAGATACTGTGGCCGTAGCATTTCAAACCTGCAGGTAAACCTCACCGCTTTGCGTGCTCATTTGCCTGATTGGGTG
>JBNLBS010000078.1:0-583 GCA_050303415.1 Methylococcaceae bacterium
CAGCACAACTGTTAGCAGCGTAGAAGGCGCTGACTAAAGAGGAAACTGCAACACCCTTTAGTCAGCGTAGAAGGCGCTGACTAAAGAGGAAAC
This sequence comes from Methylococcaceae bacterium, assembly GCA_050303415.1. Classification (GTDB taxonomy): domain Bacteria; phylum Pseudomonadota; class Gammaproteobacteria; order Methylococcales; family Methylomonadaceae; genus JBNLBS01. The sequence continues at coordinate 94 of JBNLBS010000078.1, forward strand.
TGGCCCAAGTGCACAGTGCACTTTCTCAGTTATCTTTCGATTTCTTTTGAATTAACTCAAATCAATTCTGAATTTGATTAAACTTAGTGAATTTTGTTTCCAACCTTAGAAATTAATCAAATTACATCTAGTTATGATTTCCAAGTTCAAATTCTGAGACAAGCTTATAAATTCAAGTAAATTCATTTGAATTCCTTTGTAATTTACTCATAATAGTATAAACCTTTCAAAATTCATAAGAAATTAATTAAATTTAATAAAATTATAATTTCAGTTCCATAATTTGAATTAAAACATAATCTATGGAATAAAATTATAAAATAATTTTATTTAATTATTAATTTTGATTTAATTCTTTAATCTTGGATAATTAGTTATTAATTCATAATTAATTATCCATAGCTCCAAAATTCATGAAAATTTAACCAAAATTAGTTCTAAGCTACCCAACCTTAGAAATATGGTTAGTACCCCTGTTTATGAGATACGA
>JBNLBS010000079.1:0-583 GCA_050303415.1 Methylococcaceae bacterium
GTTTCGATTATTCCGGTTTTTTGTTGTTGACGCTTGCACTGGGGGCGTTACAGACGTTGCTTAATCGAGGTAACGACCTGGATTGGATGAACTCGCCTTTTCTGCTCGGGTTGTTCGGAGTCGGTGCGGCGGCGCTCTTTTTATGGATCGTCTTAGAATCGAACGAAAGACATCCGTATCTCGATGTAAATCTGTTTGCACGACGAAATTTCGCGATCGGAACGATGGTGTTGTTTTTCGGTTTCATGTTTTTTCAAGGGCTTTTGTCGTTGCTTGTCGTGCAACTGCAATTGACGCTGGGGTATTCCGCTTACCAGGCCGGCTTGGTGTTTTTGCCGATGGCGATTTTCGCCAAGCCCGTGGCAGGCGGGTTTCATCATATCGTCAAGAGAGTCGACGCCAGATTGCTGGCTTCGCTCAGCCTGCTTGGTTTTTCCATCGTTTACTTCTGGATAAGCCGCTTCGATCGCTACGATACCTATCAACAACTGATTTGGCCCAAATTGCTGGAAGGGGTTTGCCTGGGGAGTTTCTTCGCGCCGTTAACGGCCCTGTTGCTGCACGGTCTGCCTCAGGAACGGCA
>JBNLBS010000080.1:0-583 GCA_050303415.1 Methylococcaceae bacterium
CTGAAAATGCTACTCTGACAGGTCACTAAAAGGCTACTCTGATGTGTCACTGAAAAGGCTACTATGTGGGGTGCCAGATCACTGAAAAGGTTACTCTGACGGATCAGTGAAAAGGCTACTCTGATGTATAATTGAAAAGGCTAAAATGTAGGGTGTCAGATCTCTAAAAAGTTTACTCTGCCGGGTCACTGAAAATGCTACTCTGATGGGTCACTGAAAATGCTATGATGATGAGTGATGGATAACTGAAAATGCTACTCTGATGGGTGACGGATCACTGAAAAGGCTACTCTGACGTGTCACTAAAAAAGATACCCTGACGTGTCACTGAAAAGGCTATGACGACGGGTGATGGATCACTGAAAAGGCTACCCTGACGGGTCACTGAAAAGGTTGTGATGATGAGTGATGGATCACTAAAAAGGCTACTCAGATGCTTGACGGATCACTGAAAAGGCTACTATCATGTGTCACTAAAAAGGCTACCCTGACATGTCACTGACAAGGCTATGATGACGGTTGACGGATCACTAAAAAGGCTACCCTGACGTGAACTGAAAAGGCTACCCTGACGTCAGGTTCA
>JBNLBS010000081.1:0-578 GCA_050303415.1 Methylococcaceae bacterium
ACACCAAATGAAGGATTGTGAGGAGTTCCTCAAGTGGTTGCACGGTAAGGGGATTCCATTCACAGAAGGATGAACAAATAAGATTTTGTAAACAGTATGAGTGTTAAATGTTCAAGTCATTAAGAGACTCTTATTATGTAATAAGCAATGACTTCAGTGATTCATTAGTTTTATGGTTTCATGTGCCTTCCTTGAGAAGGATTTCTTAGTTAAAATACTCATCTTGTAATAATGGATTTGGTCATCACATTGTGAATGACAATTGATATTTTATTTAATTGAGTTTTTATTAAGATTGTTGGTATTGTTTTCTGACATAATAAGTTTTATTTTGCTATCACTACGTGAGTATGTGAATATCATAATAATAAGAATCATCATCATATTTGTTATGATTGTTATTGTGTTTTGATGAGTATTATGCTCATCACCGTCATGACCCCCTAAGAATTGCAATTGTTATTGCAATGATTATTTTGAATCATAATTAAGTACTAAGATAAATGTTTCATTACATTGATTATTGAGAGCATCGATTCTACATCTGCCCAACAGTAATGTAGAAATTGGGGCTAATT
>JBNLBS010000082.1:0-575 GCA_050303415.1 Methylococcaceae bacterium
TCTTCTCTCACTTCTAATCTATAAAATATAAAATAAAATTAGATAAGTGAAAAGTAGCCACATCACTCAAATATCCTATTTATAGGATAAAATAAAAGATTAAAAACTAAAACACGCCGAGAGCCTAATACATAGAGAACAACGTCACCCGACTCCTCGACTGTCCGACCATCGGGTACCCGACCTATGCGACCATCCCCGGTCCTCTGCATCAGGTCTCCTATTCCTGTCACGATCCTCGTCACTGCACGTCATGCCGCACCTGCCACCTGCACACCACGAGACAAGCAAACGCAATTGTCTGAACAAAACAAAGGTAAAGGAAAAACAAAATGAAACTATTCCGGATTTGAATTCAAACCTCGCCAAGTCAATGACTCATCACAATCAAACCAAGGAATTGACCACTTGGTTTCTCAATCTCCCCCTTGATGAGTCCATTGACAACAAAAACATAAAGTTTGAATCTCAAATCTAAAACCCCATGAAGCACACATAGAATACCAAAAGAAAAACAAAAAGCCCAAGAAGGTGATCTAGAAGAAGGAAAAGCCTTAAGACCAACAAAAGGCATG
>JBNLBS010000083.1:0-574 GCA_050303415.1 Methylococcaceae bacterium
GGAGAACTGGATTTTGAAAGGATTAGCACTTCGGTCTCTCACCAAACTTTTTTATGTGTCCCTCTTGACAGTACGACTTGCCTATGACTCAAATAAAATATAAACTCTTTGATTTTTGAGCCTTTGACCCCCTTCTTTTCCTTTTCTCTTTTTGGTTAATCATTGAACACTTGGTTAAGGAAAATCTGCTACAAAACCTAATATATGATTAGACTTCCAATTGACTGTCATCACTCATCCAAAACCCACTAGGGGGCCTAGATGCACTTTCAATGTCACCCTTTTTGGTGATCGATGACAACACAAATAAGATTTCACTTTTGAAATAAAAACTTGACAATTCATCGAAATAGAAAATTCTCCCTGAATTTGTGCATTGAATTTTGAATATCAATGAGGGCACAATATGGATGTTCTTTTCCTTTTTCCATGCATCATTCATGAGTAATACATAGATAACATAAAACATATACATGGATGAACACATAGTCATAGATAGATAATTTTCAATAAGCATACATATGAGTTCATACAAGCATACATAAGATAGATATGAAATAGCAACACAAGATGG
>JBNLBS010000084.1:0-571 GCA_050303415.1 Methylococcaceae bacterium
ACCTCTCAAATGTTGCTTGAAATCATGTTGTTCTTATTGTTTATTTATGTCATGCGTGTATCTCTCTAAATTGTATCTTGCCGCTTTCATATTCCTATGTTTTCTTTGCTTTTGAGAAGGATCCACACATTTAGGGGGAGCACTACACTTTTATGTGTCTTGTAGCCCTATGTATGTGAACAAATCAAGAAAGATGCCATACTAGTCTTAATTTGCTTCTCTTGGTCAAAAGGTCAAAATTTGAACTTCTCTTATTGCAAAGATTGCTTTTTGAGTTCGAAAGAGTTTCTATGGCCTCTTTAAATGTTTTGCAAGGTTCTTTTGGAGTTACAAGTGTTTCTCCTTGTTCTTTGGATTTTTGAGCTCATAAGAAGGTAAATAGATTCTTGTTCTTGACTGAATTTTGTTATTTCCTCGAAATCTTGTTGGATCAGTTTTTGAGAAAAGTTCTTGTACCAAGTTTGTAGAATTGGGTATCTTGAACCTTTTTCATATTCAAAGTTTCTTCGAATATTCATTCTTATGAAAGTTACAGGATTTTGTTCTTCGCCTTGAAAATGCATTTAACCGT
>JBNLBS010000085.1:0-570 GCA_050303415.1 Methylococcaceae bacterium
GTGGAAATTATTCAATGGGTGTCAAAGAGCAAATCATTTTCCCGGAAATTGATTATGACAAAATCGACACGCTGCGCGGTATGGATATTTCCATCACGACAACTGCCAAAACCGACGAAGAAGGTCTGGCATTGTTAAAGCTTTTTAATTTTCCATTTAAGAACTAAAGGGCGATTTAAAAATGGCTAAAAAATCGATGATTGCGCGTGAAACCAAGCGCGCGAAATTAGTCAACCGATATGAAGCGAAAAGAAAGGCTCTGAAAGAAATTATCAGAAACCCGAACTCTTCATACGAAGACAAGGAAAATGCTCAATTGCAGCTGCAAAAACTTCCCCGCGATTCGAGTCCTGCTCGAATGCGGAATCGTTGCCAGTTGACTGGAAGACCGCACGGTTATTACCGAAAATTCGGCCTTAGTCGCAACAAGTTGAGAGAATCGACAATGCGCGGCGATGTCCCCGGCTTGACCAAAGCCAGCTGTGAATTCTGATGAATAGGTTTTTGGAGAATTAAACAATGAGTATGGCGGATCCTATTGCAGATATGTTGACCAGGAGACGAAACGGT
>JBNLBS010000086.1:0-568 GCA_050303415.1 Methylococcaceae bacterium
TGGTCCTAGAGATGGCTGAGGAGTATGGACTCAACCGCATGGGAGAGAACGATGATGACGAGGATGAGAATAATGATGATGAAGGGAACGCCATCGCACCCTGAGCACTGGCGCTCTTTGCTGTGCCACAGGAGCTGGAAGATTTAGATGACTTGGGTGATCTAGATGAGGATCCAAATGAAGGCTGCTCTAATGTGGATGAATGGTTTCCCCAAGATGGGAGTAATGATCGAGATTGAGTCATCCAGTCTAAGTCTTTAAGTTTAGGAATAAGAATAAGTTTTTAGGGTTCATTTAGTTCACCGAGTTGTAATTCATAATATTCATTCATGAGAATTCATTTAATTTTTTTAGTGGTGCTCATGATTGATTTGGATCTTTGATTGAGTGTCGGTGTGTTGTGAGGCATGTCTCGCAGCTACACTATAATCAACTATGTTCTAAATAATAAAATTTGGATAAAAGCCATATAGTATTCCCCTATCTCTATGGATCTATCCCTATTCCTGTACCCCTGCTTTCGTTCTCTTGGGTAATCTTTATCTCATCAACATAATACTTCAGATGG
>JBNLBS010000087.1:0-565 GCA_050303415.1 Methylococcaceae bacterium
CCTTGAAAACGCACCCAATGCTAGCCGCCACCATCGCTAGCCACCACCGCCGCCTATTCCATCGATTTTTCAATAGAAAAATAATTCATTAAATCTGAAAATTTGTTGGCGCTGGTAATTTTACAAAAACACCCCTAAACTTTTTTGAAATTATGTTTTAGTCCCTATAATTTTACATATAGGTCCCTATTTAACTTTTTATAATTACAATTAGGTCCTTTTCTTAATTAATCTATTAACACTAAATACCTATTTAATCTATTAACTTCAAACCCTCATAACTTCTTAACCGTAGCTCTGATTTAGGTGATTCTTGCGCTCACGCATTCGTAGTGATGAGCGGCATTTTTTGGTACTGATTGATTAGAATTTAGACAATGATTGGTGTACTGTTTATATATTTGTTTGCAATTTCTTATTTCCGGTCGCTATCGTTAGGCGCCAACGACTTTGGGAATCTTCAAGAACTTGACTTCCAAGACTTTGAGCAGTAGGCAACGGGAGAGTAAGGCAAGTGGCCCTTGACCATTTTGTTCCAATATGCTTTCTCTCAAGTATACACATT
>JBNLBS010000088.1:0-562 GCA_050303415.1 Methylococcaceae bacterium
AAGAAACAAATGCTCGATAATTTCATCAAGCGTCCCCTCTACAAACTCAAATAAGACGTGGAGCAGCCAGATGCCAAAATCTGGAGAGATAAACAAAATGGCGGCGGTTGTCAGTAAAAGAAGCCATTTGATTTTTGTCGGAAAGTTCATGCCAGCCTCGGGGTTAATCGTTAATCATTCACTTACGCCTGTTTAAAAAGTCGTCGCGGTAACGAGCATGTTTCGGTAGATAGTATTGTATCGATACTACCTTACAGAAACCTTTCAAGTCGTAAATTTTTTGTCGGCTTCCATGAGGCTGCGGGTTCATGAAAAGCAATTAATAAATACCAAGTTAGGGTGTTAGTTGAAAATGGCTGCCGTTTTTGGGAAGGGGATACGGTACGTACAAACCTGTCGGGCATGCTCATGAATTAACCCAAATTGGCCGTTTTCACTTGTTTCATGTTGTTCCCGGCGTGGGTCGCAGTTACGATATGAACGCAGATGAGCGTCTTACAAAGACGTCATGGAAATTTAACAACATATTCAAGTCTTGGCGGAGGTCATGAGTGTCCGAAGA
>JBNLBS010000089.1:0-561 GCA_050303415.1 Methylococcaceae bacterium
TGGGCAGAAAAATATCGTGTTCTTCAAACCTGAATAGTGAAGAAGGGTCGTGCATTAATACATTGGTGTCTAGTACAAAGAGTTTGGGGCGGGGTATGTTATTTTTTACCATGGGTCTTCTTTAAAATAGGAGGTTTCGTTGGTTAAAGTGACTGAATGAAAGCGAGTACTTCTCCCACATGATCTTTTACCTTCACTTTTCTCCATTCTCTAATTAAGACGCCATTTTTATCAATGACAAAGGTACTTCGCTCAATGCCTCGTACTTGTTTGCCATACATATTTTTCATTTTGATGACGTCAAAGAGTTTACAAGCTATTTCTTCAGTATCGGAGAGTAATTCAAATGGGAAGTTGAATTTAGCTTTGAAATTTTCATGTGATTTAATGGAATCGCGAGAAATGCCAAATATTTCAGTGTTAGCTGCTTGAAAAGCTGCGTAGGCATCTCTGAAGTCTGTTCCTTCTGTCGTACAACCAGGTGTCGAGTCTTTAGGGTAAAAGTAAATGATTAAGTTTTTACCAATGTAATCAGATAGTTTAAAGGTGCTGCCACCAGTT
>JBNLBS010000090.1:0-555 GCA_050303415.1 Methylococcaceae bacterium
TCTATTTTATTTATACTCAGCTAAGTCACCTTACTTCACATGTTATACTGGCTCGTATTTGTTTAATTATGTTTATCACTGTGCTAAGATGAATAGTAATGAGATGTGAGCCATTTTGCTAGACCATGCTAGATACTTGTTATAATTGCAATGTTGAACACATGTTAAAACTTGATAACTCAATTAATTGCTCATATTCACCACTTGTATAAGTGTTTTTATCTTTTTTGAGACTTGCCCTGTGACTTATGGGATATGTCTTGATTTGGGCAACTTCACTTTGAGTGGTGAAATCCTTTGCCAAATGTTTAGCTCATGATGGGACTTTGGAGAGGTGTGTGCCTCTTCTGCCGCAAAGGCACACTCTTTTGTCTCATGTTTTAAAAACTTGCCTAAAATTCAGTTTGTTTTCTGTGCTTAATGAGAATTTCAATACAGTAATCTCGAAGCTCTGTGGTGTTTGCCGTACCCAGTCGTACGACCCTCCACGCAGTCTAGAGATCATTTGAGGAATGTCTAATACGGTGGTCTCGAAGCTCCAGGGTATTTGCCGTG
>JBNLBS010000091.1:0-536 GCA_050303415.1 Methylococcaceae bacterium
ATTGGTCTTTTTTCAGCTCATTGGATCTTTAACTTTCACTCTATCAGGATCAATCTCTAGCCTTCCAGATAAGGCTCAAACTGCCCGAATAAAGTGGGGGAAAAAAGAGAGAGTAATCCAAAGGTTGCAGAGGGTGACAACATCATGTCTTCATCGAGCACAGGTCACCACGACCTTCGTTCCACACCGACAACGTCATCTCTACTACTAGAAAAATGATTTATTATAACACCTTGGATTCATTATTGATATCGGCTGGTAACAGTAGCCGACACCAATAATGGTTGGCTTACCAGCCGTTACCAATAATCCATTATTGGTATCGGTTGTATTAAGTCAGCCGATACGAATAATAGGATCGATTATTGATATCGGCTGATTAAGTGGGCTGATACAATAAAGTTTTTTTTTGTAGCGGCCTATTTAACCAGCCGATACCAATAATTGCAGTTTATTTGTGGTATCGGCTGCTTAAGTGGGCCACCACCAAATATTTTTTTATTATTATATTATTTTGTAATTTATATTAATAAATA
>JBNLBS010000092.1:0-537 GCA_050303415.1 Methylococcaceae bacterium
TAATAAAACCGTCCTTTCGTCCATTACCACAAAACCGCTATTCGGTGCCGACGAAGCCTAAGCTCTGCAGTGACTTCTCGCTGTTTGACCACCCTTTCTTCACTTTAACCCAAAGCTGCAAATAGACTTTTTGGTCGATCAGCCGTTGGATATCCGCCCTGGCGTCGGTACCGATTTTCTTCAACATCTCGCCCTGCTTTCCGATCACGATATTCTTTTGCGTACTGCGCTCCACCCAGATCACCGCATAGATCTTTGTGATATTGGGGAGTTCCTCGTAGCGCTCGATTTCGACAGTAATCGCATAAGGCAATTCATCGCCCAATCGCCGAGTCAATTTTTCTCGCACGATTTCCGCCGCCAAAAAACGCTCGGGACGGTCGGTAATTTGATCCTCGGGATAAATCAATCCGCCGTTTGGCAATAGAGCAAGAATGGCCTGTTGCAATTTTTCCAGATTCAGCCCCTTCAACGCCGAAATCGGAATCATCTGCTCAAACGGAAAGCGGTTTCTCGCTTCGTCAAAAAAACTCAGAA
>JBNLBS010000093.1:0-535 GCA_050303415.1 Methylococcaceae bacterium
ATGCTGGTTTATCAGCAACATTGATTAAGTCGATTTGTGCTTTTTTGCCGTATTTGTTTGCTACATCGATAACGCCTTTGATTGTACCCATATCAGCACAACCTAAAACTGTACAAATATCAGCACCAGCTTTGTAGAAAGGCTCAGCTTCGTAGAAACCAGCATCCATTGTTTTCAAATCAACTAAAATTTTGTTGTTTGGGAATTTAGCACGTAGTGTTTCTAGAAGTTTGATACCGTTGTGCTTGATGCATGGTGTACCGATTTCTAAAATGTCAACGTGTGGCGCAACTGTTTCTGCTAATGCAACTGTTGCGTCGAAATCTAGTGAATCTAATGCCATTTGGGTTAAAGCCATGGTTAATCTCCGATTAAAGGTTAGTTATTACAAAAAGTCATTTGTAGAAGACTTGTTGCTATTCTTTGTTACTACAAAAAATCTGGACGCTTATGATAAGCGTCCAGCCGTTTTATGTCAATGTTACAGCGGCTAAATTACAGAAATATGACCCACATGGGTCTACACGTAATTGTT
>JBNLBS010000094.1:0-533 GCA_050303415.1 Methylococcaceae bacterium
ATGCCGATTGCGATGTAGTACACATGCAAGCATGTTCTCTTTTATTGGGTCATCCTTGGGAGTTTGATACTGATGCTATACACTATGGTAGAAGTAACAAATACACTCTCATGCACAATGAAAAGAAAATTACTTTGCTTCCATTGACACCGAATGAAATTGTGCAATGTGATAGGGCAATAGCTGAAACTGCTAGATGAGAATCTAAAATTCAGCATGCTTCCCCTGTAAAACATGAACAAAGAGCACCATCTTCGAGTTCTAATGCTATAAAATTAAAAAGTCGTGCTATGCTTGCAACAAAATCTGACCTTGCTGTTTCTACCAATGTTGATGTATCTTTTCATGCTTTAGTGTGTAGGCAAGTGTTATTTTCACTTGAGGATATTACCACTCCCTTGCCACATGCTATCACTAACCTTTTGCAGGAGTTTAAGGATGTTTTTCTTGCTAAGATACCCCCGGGGCTGCCACCTTTGAGAGGAATTGAACATCAAATTGACTTGATCCCGGGAGCAACGTTGCCAAACCGT
>JBNLBS010000095.1:0-533 GCA_050303415.1 Methylococcaceae bacterium
CACAGGTTGGGTACTCGGTGGCCGGACGATAAAGAGATCGGGTGACACTGTGTGCGGTCTGCACCGTGCACTTGGAGACGAGGAGCGCGAGTTTTTTGGTTGAGTCTCAAGATCAAGGTCGATGATTTGTCAGTGGTTTGGCCTCAAAACCACTGGGACGGTTTCATCCAGTTTGGCCTCAAAACCTGCTGCGATGATTTTTCTTTGGTTTGGCCTCAAAACCAGTGGCGACGGTTTTCTCCAGTTTGGCCTCAAAACTAGTGGCAACAGTTTCTCCAAGGTTGGCCTCAAAACCGGTGGTGGGTTTCTTGATTGAGCCTCAAAACTAAGGTCGATGGTTTCCTGGTTTGGGCCTTCAAATCGTGGGCTCCGATTTGGTGATTTGGGTCTCAAAATCACCTCGATTATTTCTTGGTTTGGGCATGAAAATTAAGCAGGCTACAGTTTATCGGTTGCGCAACAAAACTGATGTGATGATGATTTGGCGCGGGGCACGTGTCAAGATCTGACGGCTTACTTTGTGTGGAAGCAAG
>JBNLBS010000096.1:0-531 GCA_050303415.1 Methylococcaceae bacterium
CCCCGGAAGCTGTTGAAAATCCTTTTGTTTTTGCAGTAATACCGCTCGAACCTCAGGATACGCTGCAATAATCGAAGCGGTATTTCCGGTTGTTTCAGTGCCCAATTCAGCGGTAATATTTTCGCCATCGAGCAGCACAGTGAGCTCATCATTGCATTCAAATTCCAAACGCATAGTTCGGGCTAAACCGGTAATGCCTGCGATATCCTCGAGTTCTACTCCGGCTTTCAAAACTGCGATTGCCAAAGAACGATAAATGGAACCGCTGTCCAGATAATTCCATCCCAACTTTTTCGCAATAGCCCGACTGACCGTTCCTTTTCCCGCGCCGCTTGGGCCGTCAATCGTTAATACAGGGATACTCATTGTTCTTGGCTAGTCAAATCAAGTCCCAAATGACTAGCCAGTTCACGGAATTCCGGAAAAGACGTATTAACATTTTCACAGTCCAGAATCGTAATACTGTCACTTGCACGTAAACCGGCTATAGAAAACGACATGGCAATGCGGTGATCACCATGAGAGTTTACT
>JBNLBS010000097.1:0-525 GCA_050303415.1 Methylococcaceae bacterium
TTGTGCATGTTAAGTAAAGGGAGATGTGCGCTCCTATGATACAAGACACGTATTGCATGGGCGCGTCTCCCTTCTCCTCAGATACGAGACGCGCGTTATGTGGACGCGTCTCCCTTGTTCTTAATTAGAAACTGAATAATTGCCAGATTCAGTATAGTGTCCATCAGAAACTGAACACAAGACTTCAGAAACTGCACACACTTCAGAAACTACCTTTATTTTCACACATTGAGCATATTTTAGACAATCATTTCGCTACTTTCTATTGTGCAAGTACAGAGCTTCGTTGGCTGATGGTATTCTTGTCTTGATCATCGAGATGACAAAAGGAGGAATCTCATCAAATTGATCAAACTCTTCCTCATCGATGACATTCTCGACTCTGATAATTTGTCGTTTTTCAGGTATAACCACCTTGAGTCTTTTGTTTATTGTGTCTGGAACATAGAACACTTGAGCAACGTGTTTTGCTAACACGAAAGGCTTTGACTTATATCCTTGATGGTTAAGGTCAATGTTAATGAA
>JBNLBS010000098.1:0-524 GCA_050303415.1 Methylococcaceae bacterium
CCAAGTCTGAAAACCGAGTCGACTAGCTCTGTTTGGATCCTTGAAATAAATACTTTTGGACCTTCATAATTTTTGTAGATTTGTAAACTTGTAGAACAAGTCATGAGGAACAAATTCACTTTTGGGTGTAAGGTCTGATTCAACTCCAATAAATTCTGAAAATTTGCTGACAGAGTCAATCGGTCCACACTAAACAGAACTTGAAATCTTAAATCTTTGCCTTTGAATTTGATTCCAAACCTTGGTGTCTTGATTTAATCTTGCATTAGGACTTAATTACAACTTAATTAACTTGATTAAGCTTTCCGTAACATGGGGTGTTACAGTCCTCCCCCTTAAGAAAAATCTCGTCCAGAGATTGAAATGAATGCATAAGAGCAGATGGGGGTGGTGTGGTTACCTTAACAGAAGGAACTCAGGGTAGTTGGATCGCAGGAACTCTTCATGTTCCCACGTGGCTTCGTCTTCAGAGTGGTCATTCCATTGGATCTTGGAGAACCGAGTAGTTTTGTTGCATGTGACTC
>JBNLBS010000099.1:0-524 GCA_050303415.1 Methylococcaceae bacterium
AATCTAAGGTACGTGTATGCATTTATACAATTACATTTGAGTTGTCCTACTCATCTCTAGGTTAAACTTAGCTTTTCTTTCACCAAAGTTATCACACGGTATAGATAAAGTGCTAGTCTGCCTCTATCCCTATGGATTCGATAACCCTAGGAATACTCTTAGGTGAAAGCTGCTACAATTGGCATCCGTACGCTTGCGGATTATTCTGTTTGGCTTAAGGACCACCAACATACGTCGCTAAGTGTGATATGATATCTGATTACTTGTTGCAAGAAAAAAATTAAATTGTCAAGTGGTCATGTCATACCATCATCGGAACAGCTCAAAAAACATGCATATTGTAAATGGCATAATTCTTATTCTCATGCTACTAACGATTGTAATGTTTTTCATCGACAGGTTCAATCGGCCATAAATGAAGGATAACTGAAATTTGTGAAAAGTCCCCAAATGAAGCTTGATAATGTCCAGTTCCCAACGAACATGAACATGGTCACGCTCAATGGGAAGAAGGTCCTAGTTCA
>JBNLBS010000100.1:0-524 GCA_050303415.1 Methylococcaceae bacterium
GCCCGGCTCGCCCGAGCAGCTGCTCCGCGCCACGCTGGGCCGAATGTTGTTCTCCAGGGACGACAGTGAGAAATCGGTGAAGGTCGTATCGGGCGGCGAACAGCGTCGCTTGATGTTCGGCAAGCTGGCGTTGCAGGAGCCGAACGTGATCGTGATGGACGAGCCGACGAATCACCTCGATATGGAATCGATAGAGGCCCTGAACCTCGCTCTCGAGAATTACCCTGGCACGCTGATCTTTGTCAGCCATGACAGGGATTTCGTCTCGTCGCTTGCGACACGTATCATCGAGATGACCCCGGAAAAGATCATCGACTATTCGGGAACCTACGATGAATACCTGCGTTCGCAGGGGGTCATTGAGAGGACTCGCGCCGCTTAAGCAGGTAACGATTTCTCCTCCGAGTCAGCTCTCTGCTGATGCACTACAGTCACGCCTAACCTGACCCACGAACAGGCCAGGCGGTCTCTATGGACTCCGAAGCACATCGCGTGCGCCTGTGGGCGCTTCGCGCCTCGGTTGA
>JBNLBS010000101.1:0-523 GCA_050303415.1 Methylococcaceae bacterium
CAGAATCGAAGCCGAAGGACGTGGGTCGATCCGTCTGACCAACGGAGCGATGCAGTTGTTGATGAGCCATTCCTGGCCTGGCAATGTCAGGGAGCTGGAAAATCTGCTCGAGAGACTGGCGATCATGAATCCCGACGGCATCGTCGACGTCAAGGATTTGCCTGAGAAGTACCGAGGCAACGAAATCGAAGGCGAAAAATTCGATAGTAGCATCGGCAGCCGGGATGATGAAAACGGCGGGCCTTCGTTTTCTTCAATACGGGCGCTGAACGCATCGCCGTTTCCTGAGCAGGGGATCGATCTTAGGGAATACCTGAACGCGATGGAAATCAATCTGATTCAGCAGGCGTTGGACGAATGCGGCGGCGTAGTCGCACATGCCGCCAACCGGTTGAAAATGCGGCGCACGACGCTGGTCGAAAAACTCAGGAAATATAATTTGCCGCGATAAGCGCCTCCCTCCCACCGGTTAGCAGGCCGGCAAAGTCATTTTTTTGACTGTTATTCTGTAAGCAATTGAAGT
>JBNLBS010000102.1:0-521 GCA_050303415.1 Methylococcaceae bacterium
AGGACTATTAGGATGAGTTGCATCATCAATTCACTTAATCAATAAATCTAATAAGCAAGAGTAAAAGATGTAATCTTCGCTGTCCGAACCCGTGGCAAGACCTCCAAACCATTTGCTATTTTGATTTTCAGCAACCCGCCGAACTCCGCACGTGAGTTGTGCTGAAATGACCGTAACTGTTGTTGCGGTTATCAAAAATATGTATCTGTGTAGGCGTCGGAAAGCTGAGTTAGTTATCTTCAGAACTGGTATTCAAACCCCAGTGTGTTTCACTTTTCTTTGTGGCCCAAAAATCTGATCAAACACCTGAAAACCAATCTGTCCAGAATCTGAGCAGAACTGGAGCCTACATCAAAATGCCGTAGCGACCAAACCGTATGTCAAAACAGGTCGTATGAGTAACCAGCAGAAAGCTGAGTTCTTTAACGACATTTTTTGTATACAAAGTTTCTGGGGAGGTCAAGGAAAAATTTCGCCAAAAACCTGATTCAAACAGGAAGGTCTAGTCTGCCCAGAAATTC
>JBNLBS010000103.1:0-515 GCA_050303415.1 Methylococcaceae bacterium
CCCAGGATCAGGCCGATCGGAATCAGGTGTTTTTTCATGTATTCCTCTGCTTCGCGCCGCCCGCGCGAATGGTGATCGAATAAAATGCAGAGGGGGATTTTCGGTTGTCCGGTCGTTGAAACCGGCGGGGTCGCTGTCAGCCCTCCGCTGCGCCAAGGTAAACTCTCGGGCCGGTCTCCGGGCTTATAAGCGGCTGACGCCTGACAAATCGCCTTCCCATGCCGGACGGCACAGTGGCTTCGGATTCGTTTTGACTTATTTACCGTTGCGGGGGCAGCGTCGGCTTTGGAAATTTCGCACCGACTTCCCGTTTAACCCTCGGGAATGTATCCCTGGGGCACCTGAAAGAAGGCCAGAAGTATAAAGAAAAAACCAAGAGGACGCCAATCTTCTTTCGTTCGGGCGAAGTTTGGGGCGGCGCGGCGACTGCATTTCGTGACGGTTTTTCGGAAGTGTTCCGGCTTCTCCCAGACATTCGCGAAATGCGCTCTCATGGATGCGATAAAACCAGTTCC
>JBNLBS010000104.1:0-514 GCA_050303415.1 Methylococcaceae bacterium
GGTGTGTTTGGTTCAGCTGTGGATTTCTAAAAATCTGATTCTAGCTGTCAGTTATGAAAAAACTGTTGTGAGCTGACAGCTATAGAAAAGCAGAAAGCTGTTTGGTTGAAACAGTTGTCAAATATGAATTCTGTAAAAAATTAAATTTTAACTATGCAAATATTAGAAATTTGGAATAATCTTTTCACCAAAGGTCTTCAAATTCACTCTAGTTTTTTATCATATTTGTTTCTTATATTTTGTGAATTTAAAAAAAATTAAAATTTGATGCCCATTTGTACAAATTTGACAAAATTTAAATTTTAACCAAACAAACGACGCCGATTTGAAAAATTTCTTCACCAGTGATCTTAGAATTTCATCTAGTTTTTTACATATTTTTCCTGATTTTTTTTATTTTTTGAATTTATGAACAGTTATTCGGTGATTTTTGAATTTGGGTTGGACCGGTCAAATTTTGACAAATTTTGGCAAAATGCGCCAAATTTGTTAACCCTGCTCTTCTCTCGATTTC
>JBNLBS010000105.1:0-516 GCA_050303415.1 Methylococcaceae bacterium
CGGTGAGGTCGAAGTGGGGGTAATCGTTCAGCTTCATCTGAAACACAGACATAAAAATGTCACTAACCGCATAACCAAAGCTCAAAAGCAAATACAACAATCTGTTCCCAAAGGAATTTGTTCCAGAGTTAAACACCAAAAACTTGGGCAACTCTGCTAGCTTTCTATCTGCTACTCATACAGCCCCGTCCAACTAACTTGGAAGTTACGGAATTTTGAGTACCGACTACACTGCCGGAATCTGTTTTGGACAGAACAGCAGCTAAATCGAAACTCCGAAAGTTCTGAATACCAATCTGGTAGGCAACTCTCTCAGCTTTCTGATGGTCTATTAGGCAGCTCCAAATGGTTAGCGGTTTGCGAGTTACGGTTCTCAGAAACTTGACTGGTTTAATGAATCAGAATTCTGGGCAGACTCGACCTTTCGGTTTAAATCATGATTTGACAAAATTTTGACATGACCTCCCCAGAAACTTCGAATACCAAAGTTTCTGTTAACAAACTCAGCTTTCTATT
>JBNLBS010000106.1:0-513 GCA_050303415.1 Methylococcaceae bacterium
CTTCCAGGCAGACAGATGTTTTTCCTGCTCGGTGAGATACTGCTGGAGGTAGCTGCTGTAGTTACCGGGATATTCACGAATGGTGTGGGTATGCGGATTCAGATCCAGAATGCGCGTGACGGTTTGGTCCAAAAAGGCGCGGTCATGCGACACAATGAGCACGCCGCCACTGAAGTTGTTCAGCCATATTTCTAACCATTCCAACATGCCGATGTCCAGATGGTTGGTTGGTTCGTCCAGCAGCAGAAGTTGTGGCTCATCCAGCAGGATAAGGACGAGGGCCAGGCGGGTTTTTTGCCCGCCGCTCAGGCTGTGCACGGATTGGTCCGGGTCAAGCTGATCCAACTGAAAGGTGGCGAGGAGGGGTTGGATACGGCCGTAATCCGCCCGGTTCAATTTATCCAACGTGGCATCGTAAGCTAGCTGAATTTCTTCCCGCTCGGAGTTTTCCGCCAGGGCCAGTGCCAATTGGCCTAGCTCCGCTTCCAATTCGTCGGGATCGCCAACAGTTTG
>JBNLBS010000107.1:0-512 GCA_050303415.1 Methylococcaceae bacterium
AACCTGTAAAAGTTTTTATATTTATGTTTTAGCCCTTAATCTTTTTGTTAAGCCCTGTTTAAGTTTCTAAAAATTGCGATTAGGTCCCTATCTTAGTTTATTCATTTCCAAATTAAACCCTAATATTAAAACCTTCATATCTTTTGAACCATAACTCCGACTTAGATGATTCTTACACTCAAATGTTTGTAATGATGAATAGATCATTTCAGTACAACCTGTTTAACAAATAGGAAATGTTTGATGTAATGTGGTTTGTTGTTTTTGATTATCATTAATCAGTCGCGTTGATGTTGGATAATCTTCAAGACCTTCAAGAGGAAGATTTTGAGCAGTTCGAGCAGCAAGGCAAGTGAATCCTTGATCAATAGCACCTATTACTTCTTTCTTGATCTTTTTACTTAATATTTCATGCATAAAATGATGAGACATAGTATGTTTACCTACCGCAATATTTCATGTGATCTAAGATTGAGGATTTGTGTCTGGGTAGAATAGTTTTGCTTAGCCCC
>JBNLBS010000108.1:0-508 GCA_050303415.1 Methylococcaceae bacterium
GCCCTCCTCTGACACTGACATCTAATTCGGCACCGCCACCGAACCGCAATGGAAACTCTAGCCCAGTTCAATCCAGACAGAACTATGCCCAAGGAAGAGTAAATCAATTAGCTACGGAAGAAGCTCAGAATGCCCTAATGAATGGTACATTCCTCGTTAACTCATATTCCATTCTAACCATTCCCTGACCTTCTTTCTTTTCTGCTCTGAGAATCTCGGGGCGAGATTCCTGTTAAGGCGGGTAGTTTTGTCACACTCCAACATTTTAAATTTTGGAATGTGACTAAAATTCATTAAATTTTAAAACTTTTTCATAATAGAATAAAATTTTGCTTTTATATTTTTGAAGCAGATTCAAGTTTATTAGGCAAAAGAGTATTTTCTGAATTATTAAATTAATTTATGCTTTATATAAATGTTTGTTGTATTCATGCCGCTATGCATTTATTTTTGTACTGGTGAATTACTTGAGATTTTTAATGCAAGTTGAAAGCATCCGCTTTCATTC
>JBNLBS010000109.1:0-507 GCA_050303415.1 Methylococcaceae bacterium
TCCTGCTCAATGAACAGTTCACGGCTGAAGGGCACCTGCCGGGTAGTGGTGTTGCTTTTGTCCTGCGGGTAAGTGGGCACGTCGAACCATTCCACTTTGTCTTCCGGGTAATTTGTGACGATAACGCGCAACGGCCGTAACACTGCCATTGCTCTGGGTGCATGAGAGTTGAGCTCGTCGCGAACGGCCGCTTCCAGCATGGCCATGTCCACCGTGCGGTTGTAGCGGGCCATGCCCACCATATCCTGGAAGTTGCGAATGGCTGCTGGCGGATAACCGCGCCGCCGCATCCCAGCCAGCGTGGGCATACGGGGATCATCCCAGCCGTTGACATGATCTTCCTGCACCAGCCGGATCAGCTTGCGCTTGCTGGTGATCGTGTGGCTGACGTTTAGACGGCCGAATTCAATTTGCTGCGGGTGGTGGGCAATGTCGATCTGGTCCAAAAACCAGTCATACAGCGGCCGATGGTTGACGTACTCCAGAGAGCAGAACGAATGAGTGACA
>JBNLBS010000110.1:0-506 GCA_050303415.1 Methylococcaceae bacterium
AAAAAATGAAAGAAAACGGTATTCAAAAAGTGCCCGCTTTCCATGGGGGAGACATGCCGATAAGCAAAACGCGTCCTAGAACAGTCGCTTGGAGCTGTCGCGGATTCGGGATAGTTCAAAGCGGCGATGCCGGCGAACGGTACGCATCTTGTGTTCGAAAACAAAACGGATACGCGCTGCCGGTTGGGGACAGGCTTGCTGTTTAACATTTACCCGCTCATTCGATAACTGCCGATGGCGGAAAATTAAACTGGGGAATTGGCTTTGTTCCTGCCGGCAAAACCGGACGGTCCGTTACATTTGCGATTGCAAATAATTCTGGATACCGATCTTGTCGATTAATTCCAATTGCGTTTCCAGCCAGTCGATATGCTCTTCCTCGCTTTCCAGAATTCCTTCGAAAACTTCGCGGGAAACGTAATCCTTGATTTCTTCGCAATAAGCGATCGCCTCCCTGAGCAAAGGCACCGCTTTTTGTTCCAGTTTCATATCGCATCGCAGCATCT
>JBNLBS010000111.1:0-506 GCA_050303415.1 Methylococcaceae bacterium
TGTAGGCTGAGTTCCGCGATGCCTTCTGCGCCCACTACGTCCCCATAGAGGTGATGAGGAAGAAGCGCTTGGAGTTCATGTACCTCAAGCAAGAAGGAAGATCCGTGTATGACCACACCAAGCAATTCAACCATCTGGCGCAGTATGAGCCGGACCAAGTGGACACCGATGAGAAGAAGAAGGACCGCTTCATGATCGGTCTCTCCACCAAGCTACAGGAGCGCATGGCGTTCAATACAGGAGGGACATTTTCAGAGTTTGTCAGCAATGTTATCATTATGGATGATGCGATCTGCGCCCACAAGAAAACTAAGAAGAGGAAGGTTGTGGCAGCTCCATCTAGTAGTGCTCCTCCGAACTACCAGACGGTGTACCACCACGGCTCCACCTACCCATCCTGACAGCTGCAGCAGCACCAGCACCACCAGCAGCAGTGGGCTCCCCGCCCATCTCAGTGCCCACACTAGCGGACGGTAAATAAGGCTCTACCTCCACCTCCATTTGTG
>JBNLBS010000112.1:0-503 GCA_050303415.1 Methylococcaceae bacterium
CTGGAAAACCACCGTGCCGGCACCGTAATGACTGCCGACAGGCAGATCCAGCCCGAAGGGCAGTTTCACCAGATCGATGGCGTCGCTGCCGATCAATTCTCGGAACAACAGTCCCAAAAACAGATAGGCGATCGCATACATGGTGAACGGTTTGACGGCCCAGTTCACCAGCAACGTCAGGGAAACCGGTTTTACGCTCTTGCCGGCTCTGATCACCTCGCCGAAATCGATCTTCACCATGATCGGGTACATCATGAAAAACAGGCAGAAAGCGATGGGGACCGACACGACCGGGGCGCCGTTGACCTCGATACTCATGCCGTCTAATGTCTGCGCAAATTGCGGCGCAACACTCCCCAGCAGGATCCCTGCAATGATGCACAGACCTACCCAAATGGTCAGATAACGCTCGAAAAAACTCATTGCGGGCTGTTTTTCGTTCATGGATATGCCTGGATCTCTATCGATATCGTTGGCCGATGGTGGCGAGTTGTGCGGCGACT
>JBNLBS010000113.1:0-501 GCA_050303415.1 Methylococcaceae bacterium
CGGGACTGGTGGAAAACTGGCGTAGCGACTTACTATCCGGATTTCTGGTGTTTTTAATCGCCTTGCCGCTCTGCCTAGGTATCGCTATGGCTTCCGGCTTTCCACCCATGAGCGGCATAATCACCGCCATCGTCGGCGGCGTTCTGGTATCCCGCATTAACGGTTCATTCGTGACTATTAACGGGCCAGCCGCCGGACTGATCGTCGTCATCATCGATGCGGTGCAATCTCTGGGACAAGGCGATGCCATGGCCGGTTACCGTTATACCCTTGCCGCCATTGTAGTCGCCAGTGTACTGCAGATGCTGCTGGGTGTTTTCAAAGCCGGTAAACTGAGTTCGTTTTTTCCGATATCAGTCGTGCACGGCATGTTGGCGGCAATCGGCATAATCATCATGGCAAAGCAGTTTCATACGTTGTTGGGCGTAAAACCGGATGCTTCCTCGTTGTTCGGAACCATCGCGGAAATTCCTCATTCCATGATGGAAATGAATCCGGAAG
>JBNLBS010000114.1:0-501 GCA_050303415.1 Methylococcaceae bacterium
CATGACATCAATTCAGATGAAGAGCTTGATCAATCGAAGACCTCCGTGATCCAAATGACTGATTTGGTTGATGATGATATACTATATAGTGGTAGAGGTAACCAAAAGGATACCCATATAATTGGTGCCCATTGTTTCATTTTTTTCATAGATGTAGTATACAAATCATACAAGGTTGAGAAGCAGAAAAGAGATGAAGTTGATCTGTATGACATAGTTTACCATAATTTGCCAAAGAAGTATTTTGTACTGTGCAAAGTGAAACCATGTCGATATTGCAATGCTAAACGATTCTCGTTGGATGGTCCATCCTTTTGTTGCAGGTAAGAAAAAGTGAAGTTGCATATACCGGATGTTCCTGATGAGCTACGATGAATGTTTTTGAGCCAGATTGATCCGGATGCCCTATATTTTAGAAAGCACATCTGACACTTCAACTCTCATTTTTCCTTCTCCAGCCTAGGAGCTAATCTTGATCAAAGATACATCACTCCTAAAGGA